>NZ_JAATEN010000005.1 GCF_012034935.1 Streptomyces zingiberis | reverse complement strand
GTTCGAGCCCAGGTTTTCATGTGCGCCGCGCATCCCGCCATTGCTTTCGCACACAGGCGTGCCGGTGGCGCGTCCCCGCCGGGAACGGTTCCCGGGCGGGAGCGGGGGAGGAATCGGAGGGGCGGTGGCCGTGCGTCCGCGGCTCGTGTGGAGGCCCCCGAACCCGTCCCGTGGGAGGTCCGGGCGGATCGGTTCGCGCGGACTGCCGGCGCGGCCGGCCTCTGCTGCCCGGCGGCTCAGTCGCTCGCCGGGTGGCCCAGCAGCATCGCCGGTGCGCCCGCCATGCGGGTGAGGAAGACCGTCGCGGCGTTCGGGCCGCGGGGTTTGACGCGGCGGCGCAGCTCCTCCGGGGTGATCGGCGAGCCGCGCTTCTTGACGGTGAGGGTGCCGACCTCGCGTTCGCGCAGCAGGGCCTTGAGCCGTTTGAGGTGGAAGGGCAGCGCGTCGGTGATCTCGTAGGCGGTCGCGTACGGGGTGGAGGTGAGCGTGTCGGCGGTGACGTAGGCGATGGACGGGTCGATGAGGCGGCCGTCCACCGCCGCCGCGACCTCCGCGACCAGGTGGGCGCGGATCACCGCGCCGTCCGGCTCGTAGAGGTAGCGGCCCACCGGGCCGGCCGCCGGGTCGGGCAGGCCGCGGCCGGGGAGCGTGGCGCCGGAGGGGAGCAGCGTGGCGCGGCGGGCGCCGGGCTCCCCGGCGAACCACAGCACCGCCTCCTTCACCTCGCCGCCGTCGGAGATCCACTCCGCCTCGGCGTCCTCCGGCACGGCCTCGTGCGGGATGCCGGGCGCGACCTTCAGCGCCGCGTACGGGGCCCGGCGGGCGGCCTCCACCGCCCAGGACAGCGGGGGCGAGTACGCCTCGGGGTCGAAGATCCGGCCCCGCCCGCCGCGCCGCGCGGGGTCCACGAAGACCGCGTCGCACGGGCCGGTGTCCACCTCCGTCACCTCGGCGCAGCGCACCTCGATCCGGTCGGACAGGCCCAGCGCGTCGGCGTTGGCGCGGGCGACCGCGCAGGTCAGCGGGGAGCGGTCGACGGCGAGGACGGAGATCCCGGCGCGCGCCAGGGCGATGGCGTCCCCGCCGATGCCGCCGCACAGGTCCGCCACCCGCCGCACCCCGAGGGCGGTGAAGCGGCGCGCGCGGTGGGCGGCGACGGAGGCGCGGGTGGCCTGCTCGACCCCGGCCGGGGTGAAGAACATCCGGGCGGCGTCCCCGGCCCCGAACTTCGCCACCGCGCGCCGGCGCAGCGCCGCCTGGCCGAGCGCGGCGGAGACCAGTCCGGCGGGGTGGTCGCGGCGCAGCCGGGTGGCGGTGGCCAGGTCCCGCGCCGGATCGTGGTCACGGAGTTCACGGAGGAGCGCGCGGCCCTCGTCGGTCAGCAGGGCGGCGAAGGCGGCGAGATCGTCAGCGGGGCCGGGGCCCGAGGCCGGGCCGGAGCCGACGTCCGGTGCGGGGCCCGGGCCCGGTCCGGGGGTGGAGGGGTCGTGCACCAGGCCATTGTGAGCCATCCGGGGGGCGGGCACCGGCGAACGGGTGGCCGGGCTTGCGGCGCTCCCGGGTGCTGGCAGCATCCGATGGTATGGGCTTTGTGCGTAAATCATATAAATCATGGGGAAGTGACCCGTCTCCCAAGGTCCAGGTCCGGCGCGCCCGTCCGCGCACCCCCCGGGCGGCCGGTGCGGCGCACCGGCACCGGGAGGCGCGGCGCACCGGCCCGGCGCCCCCCGGGCCCCCGGGCCGCGAGGTGCGCGCGGCGCGCGCGGACGGCGCGGAGGGTACGGCCCCCGGGGAGCGCTCCGGCGCCCCGCCTGCCGCCCGCCCCGCCCGTTCCGGCCGGCCGGACGCCCGCTCCGCCGGCCCCCGTACCCCGGCCGGCCGCCGGCGCGCCCTCGTCCGCCGGGTGACCGGCCGGGCCGCCGCCGTCCTCGTGCTCACCGGGCTCCTCGCCACCGCCTGCGGCCGGCCGGGTGAGGAGCGGCGCGAGGCCCCGTCGGGATCGCGCGAGGGTTCCCGCCCCGACGCCCGTAACGCCCTCCCCGAGGTGCCCTCCGGGGAGCTGCTCTCGGCCCCCGCCCGCGCGCTCGCGGCCCGCGCGGCGCAGCTCGAACAGAACCGGCTGGTCCAGGCCGCCGCCGCCCGCAAGTGGGGGCTGCGCTCCGTCCCGCTCGCCCCGCCGCCGCCCCCGCGGGACGCGCCCGGCCTGGAGACCGAGCCGGGCCTCGGACGCGGACCGCAGAAGCCGGGGGACGGCCTGCCGCCGGTGATCAGCCGGGTCCCCACCGACGACCGCGTGATCTTCCTGACCATCGACGACGGCGGCGAGAAGGACCCCGCCCTGCTCCGGATGATCGAGGAGCTGTCCGTCCCCGTCAGCGCGTTCCTCACGCACACCTCCACCGGCGGCGAGTACGGCTACTTCCGCAGGATGCGGGAGCTCGGCGCCGGCGTGCAGAACCACACCCTCACCCACCCCTACCTCCCCGGCCGCTCCTACGCGGAGCAGCGCCGCGAGATCTGCGGGCAGCAGGACAACCTGGAGCGGGGGACCGGCACGCGGCCCACCATGTTCCGCCCCCCGTTCGGCGGCTACGACCGCACCACGCTGCGCGCCGCCGCCGACTGCGGGATCACGGTGGTGCCGCTGTGGAACGAGGAGGTCTTCCCCGACCGCCTGGAGTACCGCCGGGGAACCCTGGACGGGCGCTTCCACCCCGGGGACATCGTCCTGACCCACTTCCGGGGCCGCTCCGAGTGGCGCGGCGACATGCGGGACGTCCTGCGCCGCCTGCTCGACCAGGCCACGGAGGAGGGGTTCGCGGTCGCGCTGCTGGAGGATTACATCGGCGCTGACGGTGACGGTGATGGTGACGGTGGCGCGGGCGGCGGGGGCCCGGCCGGGTCCGGGGGCGGCACCGGAGCCGGTTCCGGAGCGCGCCTCTCCGCCTCCTCCGGGGCGCGGGCCGGGGCCGCCGCCGGCGTGGCCGGCAAGTGACGGCCGGCGCAGGACGGCAGGCACGACGGCACACGCGACGGCACGCACGACGGCACACAGGAGGTACCGCGGGCGCGGCTCACCGATGAGTTCGCGCGCCCCGCGTCGTCCATATCCCTGAAGGATCTCTGAGGGATCCGTGACAGCGCCGAATCCGTGGAGTGCCGCCGCGCGGCACCGATTCGGCGAGACCACCGAACGACTGTGCCCGCGCCGTACCCGGAGCGGGCGGACGAGAGGGGTCGGCCGTGGCCGCCAACCGCATGGTCTTCGTCAATCTGCCCGTGAAGGACGTCGGGCGCTCCCGCGCGTTCTTCGAAGCGCTCGGCTTCACCTTCGACGAGCGGTTCTCCGACGGGAAAGCCCTCTGCGTGGTGCTCGACGAGGGCAGGAGCTACGCCATGCTCCTCGACGAGCCCTTCTTCCAGGGGTTCACCAAGAAGGAGATCCCGGACACCGGCCGGACCTCCGAGGTGATCACCGCGCTCGGCGCCTGCGACCGCGCGGAGGTGGACCGGCTGGTGGACGCGGCGCTGGCCGCGGGCGGCTCGCCGACGGGCGACCCGATGGAGGAGACCGGGATGTACGCGCGCTCCTTCCACGACCTGGACGGGCACATCTGGGAGATCGTCCACATGGACATGTCCGCGGCGGGCTGACCGGCTCCCCGCCGTCCGGCCCCGGCCCCGGCTCCGCCACCCGGCGGCGCCGGGGCCGTTCCGTGTGCGCCCGGGGCCGGGCGCCGGGGCGGCGTCACCCGGGGCCGGCCTCCAGGGCCTTTCGGTCCGGTGCCGGAGGCGGTCCCCTTGCCGGGGGCGCGGGGCGGTCCCGGGGCGCGGACGGTTGTCCGCGCGCCCCCGCCGGACGCGCCTGCTCCACGGCTCGCCGTCGGCGCATTGGCACTCAGCTTGACCGAGTGCTAACCCCGTCATAGGCTCAGGTCTGGCACTCGGCACCGTCGAGTGCCAAACACAGCGACGGGCAGGTCCGGCACCCGCGACGACGGATTTACCCGGTCGCCACCTCAGACAGTAGACCCCGTGAGATCTCCGAAGGGGGAGGTCGGATCGTGACGACCGCCAGCTCCAAGGTTGCCATCAAGCCGCTCGAGGACCGCATTGTGGTCCAGCCGCTCGACGCCGAACAGACCACGGCTTCCGGCCTGGTCATCCCGGACACCGCCAAGGAGAAGCCCCAGGAGGGCGTCGTCCTGGCCGTGGGCCCGGGCCGCTTCGAGGACGGCAACCGTCTTCCGCTCGACGTTTCCGTCGGCGACGTCGTGCTCTACAGCAAGTACGGCGGCACCGAGGTGAAGTACAGCGGCGAGGAGTACCTCGTCCTCTCGGCTCGCGACGTGCTCGCGATCGTCGAGAAGTAATTCACCCAGAAGTCTGATCTGCGCCCCGGCAAACCCGTGTCGTCTCGCACCACCGGGAGCGTCGGGGCGCAGTTCGTTTGAGAGGACACAGGCAACCATGGCGAAGATCCTTAAGTTCGACGAGGACGCCCGGCGCGCCCTCGAGCGCGGCGTCAACAAGCTCGCCGACACGGTGAAGGTGACGATCGGCCCCAAGGGCCGCAACGTCGTCATCGACAAGAAGTTCGGCGCGCCGACCATCACCAACGACGGTGTGACCATCGCCCGCGAGGTCGAGGTCGAGGACCCCTACGAGAACCTGGGCGCCCAGCTCGTCAAGGAGGTCGCCACCAAGACCAACGACATCGCGGGTGACGGCACCACCACCGCCACGGTGCTGGCGCAGGCGCTGGTCCGCGAGGGTCTGCGCAACGTCGCCGCGGGCGCCTCCCCGGCCGCCCTGAAGAAGGGCATCGACGCCGCGGTCAAGGCGGTCTCCGAGGAGCTGCTGGCCACCGCCAGCCCGATCGACTCCAAGAGCGACATCGCCGCGGTCGCCGGTCTGTCCGCCCAGGACAAGCAGGTCGGCGAGCTCATCGCCGAGGCGATGGACAAGGTCGGCAAGGACGGTGTCATCACCGTCGAGGAGTCCAACACCTTCGGCCTGGAGCTGGACTTCACCGAGGGCATGGCCTTCGACAAGGGCTACCTGTCCCCGTACATGGTGACGGACCAGGAGCGGATGGAGGCCGTCCTCGACGACCCGTACATCCTCATCCACCAGGGCAAGATCAGCTCCATCCAGGACCTGCTGCCGCTGCTGGAGAAGATCATCCAGGCCGGCTCCTCCAAGCCGCTGCTGATCGTCGCCGAGGACGTCGAGGGCGAGGCGCTCTCCACCCTCGTCGTCAACAAGATCCGTGGCACCTTCAACGCCGTGGCCGTCAAGGCCCCCGGCTTCGGTGACCGCCGCAAGGCGATGCTCGGCGACATGGCGACCCTCACCGGCGCCACCGTCATCGCCGAGGAGGTCGGCCTCAAGATCGACCAGGCCGGTCTGGACGTGCTGGGCTCCGCCCGCCGCGTGACCGTCACCAAGGACGACACCACCATCGTCGACGGTGCCGGCAAGTCCGAGGACGTGCAGGGCCGGGTCGCGCAGATCAAGGCCGAGATCGAGACCACCGACTCCGACTGGGACCGCGAGAAGCTCCAGGAGCGCCTCGCCAAGCTGGCCGGCGGCGTGTGCGTGATCCGCGTCGGCGCCGCGACCGAGGTCGAGCTGAAGGAGCGCAAGCACCGTCTGGAGGACGCCATCTCCGCGACCCGCGCCGCGGTCGAGGAGGGCATCGTCTCCGGTGGCGGCTCCGCGCTGGTCCACGCCGCCAAGGTGCTGAACGACTCGCTCGGCAAGACGGACGACGAGGCCACCGGTGTGGCCGTGGTCCGCCGCGCCGCCGTCGAGCCGCTGCGCTGGATCGCGGAGAACGCCGGCCTGGAGGGCTACGTCATCACCTCCAAGGTCGCCGAGCTGGACAAGGGCCAGGGCTTCAACGCCGCTACCGGCGAGTACGGCGACCTGGTGAAGGCCGGCGTCATCGACCCGGTCAAGGTCACCCGCTCCGCCCTGGAGAACGCCGCCTCCATCGCCTCGCTGCTGCTCACGACCGAGTCCCTGGTCGTCGAGAAGCCCGCCGAGGAGGAGGAGCAGGCCGGCGGCCACGGCCACGGTCACTCCCACTGAGCGTTCACCCGCACGCCCGGAGCGGCAGCGGCCCCGGCACGGGCCCCGGCCCGGCCTGACCGACCGCTCCGGGCGGCGGACGGCCGGGCGGGACCCCTCCACGGGCGGCTCCGCCCCGGCCCGCGCCACCAGCCGGCGCCCCGTACCGCGCAGCAGCGCGGCGGGGGCGCCGGCGGCGTCGTTTCCGGGGCGGGTGCGCAGGGCCGGAGCTGGGGCCGCGGCCGGGAGGCGGGATCGCGGGGCCGTGCCGGGCCGTCGGCCCGTCGCCCCGTCGTGCCGGTGGCATGGGGGCCGGGCCGGGCCGGGGGCGCGCCGCGCGGCGCGCGGCCGGGAAGTGGAACAGGCGGGCCGAGGTGGCGGATCATCGGTCCGGACCGGCAGGCCCCGAGCGGAGCAGCGGGCCCGGTGCTCCCGGCCGTCCTCGTGACACGACCGTCCTCGTGAAAGGCCCCCGCCCTGAACCCCTCGTCCGCCGCGGCGCTCGCCGTCGTCCTGCTCGGCGCGGTCCTCGTCGCCGCGGTGGTGCGTCCCTGGGGATGGCCGGAGGCCGCCGTCGCCGTCCCGGCCGCCGGACTGGCCGTCGCCACCGGGGTGATCTCGCCGGAGCACGCGGTGGCGGAGGTCACCCGGCTCGCGCCCGTGATCGGCTTCCTCGCCGCCGTGCTGGTACTCGCCCAGTTGTGCGACGACGAGGGTCTGTTCCGGGCCTGCGGGGCGTGGATGGCCCGGAGCGCGGCGGGCCGGCCGCGCCGGCTGCTGGTCCAGGTGTTCGTGGCCGCCTCGCTGATCACCGCCGTGCTGAGCCTGGACGCCACCGTGGTGCTGCTCACCCCCGTCGTGTTCGCCACGGCGGCCCGGCTCGGCGCCCTGGCCCGGCCGCACATCTACGCCTGCGCGCACCTGGCGAACTCGGCCTCGCTGCTGCTGCCGGTCTCCAACCTGACCAACCTGCTCGCGTTCACCACCAGCGGGCTGAGCTTCACCCGGTTCGCCGCCCTGATGGCACTGCCGTGGGTGGTCACCATCGGTCTGGAGTACCTGGTGCTGCGGCGGTTCTTCGCCGCCGACCTGGACGCCGGGGCGCAGGCCCCGCCGGCCGCCGAGCCGGCCCCGGTCCCGGTGTTCGCCCTGGCCGTCCTGGGCTGCACCCTCGCGGGGTTCGCGGTGGCCTCCGCGGTGGGGGTCAGCCCGGCGTGGGTGGCCGCGGCGGGCGCGGCCGTCCTGGCCGCCCGCGCCCTGCCCCGGCGGCACACCACCCCGGCCGGGATCGTCCGCGCGGCCTCGCTGCCCTTCTGCGCGTTCGTCCTGGCGCTGGGCGTCGTGGTCCGCGCGGTGGTGGACCACGGTCTCGCCGGCGGGCTCGGGCGCCTGATCCCCCAGGGCACCGGCCTGTTCGCCCTGCTGGCCCTCGCGGCGCTGGCCGCCGTGGTGGCCAACGCGATCAACAACCTGCCCGCGGTGCTCGTCCTGCTGCCGCTGGCGGCGCCCGCCGGACCCGGCGCCGTCCTCGCCGTGCTGCTGGGCGTCAACATCGGGCCCAACCTCGCCTACACCGGTTCCCTGGCCACCCTGTTGTGGCGGCGGGTCGTGCGCCGCCACGACGCCGAGGTGGAGCTGGGCACCTTCACCCGGCTCGGCCTGCGCTCGGTGCCCCTCACCCTGCTGGGCTCGGTCCTGGCGCTGTGGCTCTCGCTCCGGCTGACCGGCGGCTGACCCGGCGGCGCTGCCCTGTGCCGTGACCCACGCGCCGTGACCCACGCGCCGTGACCCGTGTCGCGACGCCGGGCCGGGAGGTCAGGCCGCGGCGCCGGGCCGTGGCCTCCGTCCGCGCCCGCCGCGCGGTGCGGCGACCGGCGCTCCGCACCGCCCGCCCGCACCTGGCGTAACGTCACTGCACCGCCCGGCGAACGCCTCCCGCGCCGGCCCCCACCCCCGGAGCCGGCGCGCCCGTCACCGTGACGGCCCGAACTTGCGGCCCGCCCGGGTGGAGATCCCGCCCAGCATGTTGCGCGGGGCGAGCTTCGCCAGGCCGGTGAGCGTCTTGTACCGCGGATCGGGCACGCTCAGCGTCTTGCCCCGCTCCAGATCCCTCATCGCCGCCTCCACCACCCGGTCGGCGTCCAGCCACAGCCAGTCGGGGATGTTGCCCGTCCTGATACCGGCCCGCTCGTGGAACTCGGTACGGACGAAGCCGGGGCAGAGCGCCATCAGCCGCACCCCCGAGCCGCTCAGTTCGTGCGCCGCGCCCTGGGTGAACTGCACCACCCACGACTTGCTCGCCCCGTAGGTACCGCGCGGGACGAACGCGGCCACGGACGCGACGTTGATCACCCCGCCCCGGCCCCGGTCCCGCATCCCCGTCACGGCCCGGTGGGTCAGCCGCAGCACCGCCTCGCAGTGCACCTTGAGCATCCGCAGCTCGTCCTCCACCGGGACGTCGAGGAAGGCGCCCTTGTTGCCGAAACCCGCGTTGTTGACCAGCAGATCCACCGGGTGGGTGCGCTCCTCCAGCCGGGCGGCGACCGCCTCGATCCCCTTGTCGGAGGCGAGGTCGGCACGCATCACCTCCACCTCGACGCCGTGCCGGTCGTGCAGCTCCGTGGCCTGTTCGCGGAGGCGCTTCTCGTCCCGGGCCACCAGCACCAGGTTGTGCCCGTCGGCCGCGAGGCGATGCGCGAAGGCCCCACCGATCCCCGCCGTGGCTCCCGTAATCAACGCAGTCGTCATGAGCGCACGGTATCCGGCGCCGCCGGAGGCCGCCGTGCCCGTCCTCCCCGTCCGGTCAGGGCCCCCGGGGCCCCGGCCGGACGGGGAGAGCTGGGAGGAAGCGCGGCTGACGGGACGCCACCCCGCGGGCCGCCGCTCCCGCCGGTTCCCCGCGGCCGTTCCCGGCCCGGTTCACCGCGGCCGCTCACGGCCGCTCACCACCGCCGCCCGCCGCTCAAGCGCCGCTCAACCGCGGTTCAGCGCACCGTTCAGCTCACCGCTCAGCCCACCGCTGTCCGCCGCAGGGCCAGCTCGCGGGACTCCGGGTGCAGGGCGTCCCCCGCCGTCAGGATCCGCGGCAGCAGCGCCGGTTCGGTGGTCACCGCGCGGAACAGGAAGGCGACCGTCACCTCGTGCCCGGGCCGGTGCTCGACGGCGACCGGGTCGCCGGCCCGTACCGTCCCCGGCCGGACGACCCGGAGATACGCGCCCGGCAGGGCGGCCCGGGTGAAGCGGCGGACCCACCCCCGGCCGTCGGGGTCGGGCAGCACCCCCGCCCCGCCGAGGTGCCCCGCGAAGGTGCGGCAGGGAATGCGCGCGCCGCAGACCTCCAGCACCAGCTCGGCGCCGATCCGCCAGCGCTCCCCGATCAGCGCGTCGTTCACGGCGATCCCGGCGGTGGTGAGGTTCTCGCCGAACGAGCCGCCCGGCAGCGGGGCGCCCAGCTCGGCCTCCCAGTGGTCCAGGTCCTCGCGGGCGTACGCGTACACGGCCTGGTGCTCGCCGCCGTGGTGGCGCAGCTCGCAGATGGCGTCCCCGGCCAGCCCGCTGCCGCCGGCCCCCCTGGGCCCCGGCGCCGCGACGGCCACCGGGCCCTCGACCGGGGCCTTGGCGATACCGGTCAGCCCCTGCGGCTGGTCGGTGTGGGCGGTGGGGCGCGGGCGGCCGAGGTTCACGGAGAGTATGGAGGCGGTCGCACCGGTGGGTCCGGGTCCGGCCGGTGCGGGGACGGGGGCGGGGTGCGCGGAGTGTCCAGTCATGGCAGCAGACGGTAGAAGCCGCCGCCACCCGGCGCGAGCCCTTTCCACCGGGTCCGGCCCCGGGGCTCCCCGCCGGGGCGCCGTCCCCGTGGACGCCGCCCACCCGGACCCTGCCCGTCCGGATGCCGCCGGCCCGGAGCCGTCACCTCGTTCGACTTCGACCGGGTCCCGCGCAGGCGTGCCCGGCCCGCCCCGGCCCGGCCCGCCCCGGCCCGCCCCGGACCGGCCCACCCGCGCCAGGCCCACTCGTGCCCGGCCCACCCGCGCCAGGCCCACCCGCGCCAGGCCCACCCGCGCCAGGCCCACCCGCGCCAGGCCCACCCGTGCCCGGCCCACTCGTGCCCGGTCCCGCCCGGACCGGTCCGCCCGGCCCCCGTTCCGGTCAGCCGCCGGGCGCGCGCCCCGCGATCAGGCGGTTGCGCGCCCGTCCCATCAGCTCCTCGCGCTCGTCCTCGGTGAGGCCGCCCCATACTCCGTAGGGCTCGCGCACGGTGAGTGCGTGCGTCGCGCACTCCGAGCGCACCGGGCAGCGCATGCAGACCTCCTTGGCCGAGTTCTCCCGCGCGCTCCGGGCCGCCCCGCGCTCGCCCTCCGGATGGAAGAAGAGTGAGCTGTCGACCCCGCGGCAGGCTGCCAGCAGCTGCCAGTCCCACAGATCGGCATTGGGTCCGGGAAGGCGGGAGAAATCTGCCATGGCTCATCTCCTCGGGGTGTGCCGGTATGGCTGGGTGGCTGGGAAGCCCGGTGGCCACGGCCGGGAGGGTCCGCGACCGCGCGTGGGTGAGTGCCCGGAAAGGCGCGATCGATGTGTAACCACCTGAAAATATTACTCATGGAAAATCTGGCCACACTCGCCAACAAAGCGGTACGAATGCCACCAAATAGGGCATAGTCCACCGGGGGCCCCTGGTCAGAGCCAGGGGGATGGCCCCGTAACTCTTTCGGGTGACCATCGTTGAACGTGCGGAGGCGGTGGACGCCGCGAGGAACCGGACGGCGGTCCGGCCGCGGCCGCCGCCCAGGTGACGACCAAGGTTACGTACCAGCCTGGAGGCTCAAGGTGACGCGCATCAGCTGCGGAGGACGTCCATGACTTCCGTCCTCGTCTGTGACGACTCCCCGCTCGCCCGAGAGGCGCTCCGCCGCGCGGTCGCGACCGTGCCCGGCGTCGAGCGTGTGACGACGGCCGCCAACGGCGAGGAGGTCCTCCGCCGCTGGGGGGCCGACCGCTCCGACCTGATCCTGATGGACGTGCGCATGCCCGGGCTCGGCGGGGTGGAGACGGTGCGCCGGCTCCTCTCGGCCGACCCCGGCGCCCGGATCATCATGCTCACCGTGGCCGAGGACCTCGACGGCGTCGCCCTCGCCGTCGCCGCCGGCGCCCGCGGCTATCTCCACAAGGACGCCTCCCGCGCCGAACTGCGGGCCACCGTCACCCAGGCGCTCGCCGACCCGACCTGGCGGCTCGCCCCCCGCCGGCTGCGCTCCGCCGAGATGGGCGCCGCGCCCACCCTCACCGCCCGGGAGATCCAGGTGCTGGAGGGGATGAGCCACGGCCGCTCCAACGCCGAGATCGGCCGGGAGCTGTTCCTCTCCGAGGACACCGTGAAGACCCACGCCCGCCGGCTGTTCAAGAAGCTGGGAGCCTCCGACCGCGCCCACGCCGTCGCGCTCGGATTCCGCTGGGGCCTGGTCCGCTAGCGGTGCGCCACGGCGGGGGAACGACGGTCCTCGCCCGTCCCGGACGGGCGAGGCGGCGCACCTCCGGGGTGCGCGCGGGGCGGCCCGGTCCCCGTTTCGCGCGGGCTGCCGCATCCTTGGGGGTATGGACTTCCTCGGGGACGGTTCGGCCGGGCGGAGGGCGCGCGAGATGACAGCCGGCGCGCCCGCGCATAACGGATCGGTGCACAAGTGCGGATGCGGTGCCGCGCACGGAGCGGGGCCAAGGCACCATGGACTGATGCGTGACACCGAGAAGCCGTGTCCTCCCGTGTCCGGGGGCACGGGAGGGATCGGCGCACTCGTCCGGCGCGCGGTGGACGGTGACGAGCGGGCCACCGACGATCTGCTCGCCCATGTCCATCCCTTGGCGCTGCGCTACTGCCGGACCCGCCTCTCGCGGCTTCCCGGCAACGCCCGGCACTTCGTGGACGACCTGGCACAGGAGGTCTGCCTGGCGGTGCTCTGCGCGCTGCCCCGCTACCGCGACACCGGACGGCCGTTCGAGGCGTTCGTCTTCGCGATCGCCGCGCACAAGGTGGCCGATCTCCAGCGCTCGGCCATGCGCGGGCCCGGCTCCACGGCGGTGCCCTCCGACCAGATGCCGGAGCAGCCGGACGACTCCCTCGGCCCGGAGGAGCGCGCCCTGCTCAGCAGCGACGCCGAGTGGGCGAAGAAGCTGCTCGCCAATCTGCCGCACACCCAGCGCGAACTGGTGCTGCTGCGGGTCGCCGTCGGGCTGACGGCGGAGGAGACCGGTCACCTCCTGGGCATGTCCCCGGGCGCGGTCCGCGTCGCGCAGCACCGCGCGCTGAGCCGGCTGCGGGCGCTGGCCGAGCAGTAACCGGGCCGCGGCCCTCCTCGCGTGCACCGGCGCCGGTTCCGTCCGGGCTCCTCTCCGCCGGCCCCACCCCCGGCGCTCCGCACGCCGCCGCTTCGCCCGCGAACGGGACGGCCCCCGGGCGCGTACCCCCTCCGTACGGTGCGGTCCGTACGGTCCGGGCACCACCGGGCCGGCACCCCGGCACCCCGGGAGCCGGAGCGCCGGGGACGGGCCGTGGAGCGGTCTCCCGCCCCGGTCCGCCGGCCGCTTCCGGCGGACCGTTCCGAGCGGGGGACGGCGATCTTCCGGAGGCCGTTAGCATGGGGAGTCCGCGTGGGCAAGAGCACTGGGGAAGGTGTCATGAACGACGACGTCGAGGGTATGCCCGAGAAGTTCGCGATGCTCGGTCTGACATACGACGATGTGCTGCTGCTGCCGGGCGCGTCCGAGGTGCTGCCGAACGCGGTGGACACCTCCTCCCGCGTCTCGCGCAACGTCACCGTGAACATCCCGCTGATGTCCGCCGCCATGGACAAGGTGACCGAGGCCCGGATGGCGATCGCCATGGCCCGGCAGGGCGGGGTCGGCGTGCTCCACCGCAATCTCTCCGTGGAGGACCAGGCCAACCAGGTCGATCTGGTGAAGCGTTCGGAGTCCGGCATGGTGACGGACCCGATCACCGTCCGCCCGGACGCCACCCTGGGCGAGGCCGACGAGCTCTGCGGCCGGTTCCGGATCAGCGGGGTGCCGGTCACGGACGGGGCGGGCAAGCTGCTCGGCATCGTCACCAACCGCGACATGGCCTTCGAGGTGGACCGTACCCGCCGGGTGCGGGAGGTCATGACGCCGATGCCGCTGGTCACCGGGCAGGTCGGGATCTCCCGCGCGGACGCCATGGAGCTGCTCCGCCGGCACAAGATCGAGAAGCTGCCGCTGGTGGACGGGGCCGGCATCCTCAAGGGCCTCATCACCGTCAAGGACTTCGTCAAGGCCGAGCAGTACCCCAACGCCGCGAAGGACGCCGAGGGCCGGCTGATCGTCGGCGCCGCGGTGGGCGTCGGCGACGCGGCGTACGACCGGGCGCAGGCGCTGGTCGAGGCCGGTGCCGACTTCCTCGTCGTGGACAGCGCCCACGGCCACAGCCGCGGCATCCTCGACATGATCGCCAAGGTCAAGTCCAACATCGACGTGGACGTCATCGGCGGCAACGTCGCCACCCGGGACGGCGCCCAGGCGATGATCGACGCGGGTGTGGACGGCGTGAAGGTGGGCGTCGGCCCCGGCTCCATCTGCACCACCCGGGTCGTGGCCGGCATCGGCGTCCCGCAGGTCACCGCGATCTTCGAGGCGGCGCGCGCCTGCGGCCCGGCCGGCATCCCGCTGATCGGTGACGGCGGCCTCCAGTACAGCGGCGACATCGCCAAGGCGATCGCGGCGGGCGCGGACTCCGTGATGCTCGGCTCCCTCCTCGCCGGCTGCGAGGAGTCCCCCGGCGAGATGGTCTTCATCAACGGGAAGCAGTTCAAGTCCTACCGCGGCATGGGCTCGCTGGGCGCCATGCAGTCCCGCGGCGGCGGCCGGTCGTTCTCCAAGGACCGCTACTTCCAGGACAACGTGCTCTCCGAGGACAAGCTCGTCCCCGAGGGCATCGAGGGCCAGGTGCCCTACCGCGGCCCGCTCGGCTCGGTCGCGCACCAGCTCGTCGGCGGGCTGCGCGCCTCCATGGGCTACGTCGGCGCGGCGGACGTGCCCGAGCTCAAGGAGAAGGGCCGCTTCGTGCGGATCACCGCCGCCGGCCTGAAGGAGAGCCACCCGCACGACGTGCAGATGGTGAGCGAGGCGCCCAACTACAGCCGCTGACCGCGTCCGCCGCCGACGGGCCGCCGCCGCGTGGCCGCCGGCGGCCGGTCGGCGATACTGGGACGGCAGACCGCACAGGGAAAGGCCAATTGTGACTGAGATCGAGATCGGGCGCGGCAAGCGCGGCCGGAGGGCGTACGCGTTCGACGACATCGCCGTGGTGCCGAGCCGCCGCACGCGTGACCCGAAGGAGGTCTCGATCGCCTGGCAGATCGACGCCTACCGCTTCGAGCTGCCGTTCCTCACCGCGCCGATGGACTCCGTGGTCTCCCCGGCGACCGCCATCCGCATCGGCGAGCTGGGCGGGCTCGGGGTGCTCAACCTCGAGGGCCTGTGGACGCGTTACGAGGACCCCGAGCCGCTGCTCGCGGAGATCGCCGAGCTGGACGAGCGCACCGCGACCCGCCGCATGCAGGAGATCTACGCCACCCCGATCCGCGAGGAGCTGATCGGGCAGCGGATCAAGGAGGTGCGCGACTCGGGTGTCATCACGGCCGCCGCGCTCTCCCCGCAGCGCACCGCGCAGTTCTCCAAGGCCGTCGTGGACGCCGGGGTGGACATCTTCGTCATCCGCGGTACCACCGTCTCCGCCGAGCACGTGTCGGGCGCGGCCGAACCGCTCAACCTCAAGCAGTTCATCTACGAGCTGGACGTGCCGGTGATCGTCGGCGGCTGTGCCACGTACACCGCCGCGCTGCACCTGATGCGGACGGGCGCGGCCGGTGTGCTCGTCGGCTTCGGCGGCGGAGCCGCGCACACCACCCGGAACACCCTGGGCATCCAGGTGCCGATGGCCACCGCGGTGGCCGACGTGGCCGCGGCCCGGCGGGACTACCTGGACGAGTCCGGCGGCCGGTACGTGCACGTCATCGCGGACGGCGGCGTGGGCTGGAGCGGTGACCTGCCGAAGGCCGTGGCCTGCGGCGCGGACTCCGTGATGATCGGCTCCCCGCTGGCGCGGGCGACCGACGCACCCGGCCGCGGCCACCACTGGGGCATGGAGGCCGTCCACGAGGACGTGCCGCGCGGCAAGCGCATGAACCTCGGCACCGTCGGCACCACCGAGGAGATCCTGCTCGGCCCCTCGCACACCCCCGACGGCTCGATGAACTTCTTCGGCGCGCTGCGCCGGGCGATGGCCACCACCGGCTACTCGGACCTCAAGGAGTTCCAGCGGGTCGAGGTCACGGTCGCGCCGTCCCGGCACGACGGCTGACACCCGGCGGCGGCCGGCGGTCACAGCTCCGCCACCGCGTACGCGGTGGCGGAGCACCGGGCCGGGGCCCGTACATCTGAACCTCTGAGATGTCCGGGCCCTCGGCCTTTCGTGTGCGGGTGTGCGGGTGTGCGGCCGCCGGGCCCGCAGCCATGGCGCGTGGCCGGCGGAGTGGGGCGCCGTGCGGCCGGTGGTCCGTCAGCCGGCCGTCTTGCGGGTGAGGCTGAAGGCGGCGGCGCCGGAGAGCGCGTAGAAGAGGTAGTCCACGACCTCCAGGTTCTCCTTCAGGCCCCGGTTGATGTCACCGAAATGGTCGGTGAGGACCGTGAGGAAGCCGGGGGCGGAGGGGAGGTCGGCGAAGGCCATCGCGATGCCGAACACCTGGCCGAGGTAGACGCCGAGCAGGCCGAGTACGGCTCCGGCGAACGGCAGCACGGGGTTGCGCCCGCCGAGCTTGCCGAGGGCGAGACCGATGAGCGCGCCGACGCCGACGGCGAGATAGCCGATCTGGACCTCGGCCTCCTTGAGGATCAGCCCGTAGACCAGGGCGCCGACGACCATGAGGACCACGGCCGCGCCGAGCGCGAGCCCCGCGTTCCCGCTCCGGCCGCCGGACGGCGCGGGCGGCGGGGGCGCCGGGAAGCCGCCGGGGGCACCGTCCGGTCCGGGGTACGGACCGGCGTGCGGCCCAGGAGCGGGCGCGGACCCGGGCGCGGGGCCGAAACCTGCCTGCGGCGCGGGCACCGGGCCCTGGGGCTGCCCGCCGTACGGCTGCCCTGCCTGGGCGGCGGTGGGCTGCCCCGACTGCGGGGCTGCGGGCTGCGGGTACTGCTGGGGCTGCTGTGGTCTGTGCTGCTGCCAGGGCTGCTCGCTCATGGGTCCCCCGAGGGTGAGGGCACGCGCCCGGAAGCGGTCGCGTGCGGGTGGCTGATGCCCGGCGCGGTGGCCGGAATGTGCCCCTGAAGCCAACCGGCCGGCGGCCGGACCGGCAAGGCCCTTCCACGGTCCGTGACATGGCTGGTACGCGCCCGCTACCCGGAGGCTACGGTTCCGGCGCGGTGGCGGGGGAGGCGCCCGGCCCCGGGCCCGCCGCGCCCGGGACGCGGCCCGGGCGTTCCGGCGGAGGCGGGCATCATGGCGCCGGGCCGGGGGAAGCGTGCCGGGAGTGGCGGGGCGGATGCGGCGCCGGGCCGGGTGCTGCGGCCGGCCGCCGCGGCGGATCAGAGGCGGTGGGCGGTGCCCGCCGGGCCGGCGCCGCGGGTGTCCAGCAGCAACCGGGCCTTGGCGGTGAGCCCGTGCAGGTCGTAGCCGCGGTGGTGCTGGAGCAGCACCGTCAGGTCGGCCTCGGCCACGGCCTCGTGGAGCAGGTCGGCGCGGGGCACCGGACGTCCGAGGACGCTCCAGCGCGGCACGAACGGGTCGTGGAAGCTGACCCGGGCGCCGAGTTCGAGCAGCCGGGTGGCGATCTCCGGGGCGGGGGAGCCGGTGCGGTCGCCCACATCCGGCTTGTAGGTGACGCCGAGCAGCAGCACCTGCGCGCCCCGGGCGGACTTGCCGTGCTCGTTGAGCAGGACGGCGCAGCGCTGCACCACGTAGCGCGGCATCCGGTCGTTGACCTCCTTGGCCAGCTCGACCAGGCGCAGTGGGTGGCCCAGGCCCCGCCGTCCGCGCCCCGGCAGATGGTTCGGGTCGAGGGGCACGGCGTGGCCGCCGACACCGGGGCCGGGGCGGAACGGCTGGAAACCGAAGGGTTTGGTCTCCGCGCAGCGCAGCACGTCCCAGAGGTCGACGCCGAGGTCGTGGCAGAGGACGGCCATCTCGTTGGCGAGCGCGATGTTGACATGGCGGTAGTTGGTCTCCAGCAGCTTCACCGTCTCCGCCTCGCGGGTGGAGCGGGCGCGCACGACGCGGTCCGTGACGCGCCCGTAGAACGCCGCGGCGGCCTCGGCGCAGGCAGGCGTGAGGCCGCCGACGACCTTGGGGGTGGTGGCGCAGCCGTGGACCCGGTTGCCCGGGTCGAGCCGGTTCGGCGCGTACGCCAGGTGGAAGTCGCGGCCGGCGCGCAGCCCGGAACCCTCCTCCAGCAGCGGGCGGAGGAATTCCTCCGTGGTGCCGGGGTAGGCGGCCGACTCCAGCAGCACAGTGGTCCGGGGCCGCAGCCGGGCGGCCAGCGTGCGCGCCGCCTCCCCGACGGCCGTCAGGTCGAGCGCGGCGTCCTCGCCGAGCGGGGTGGGGGCGCAGATGACGACGGTGCGGGCGCGGCCTAGGCCGTCCGGCTCGGTGGTGGCGTGGAATCCGGCGGAGAGCATCCGCCGCAGCGCCGCGGCGGTGAGGGAGCCGTCCTCGGGCGGCCGGCCGGCGCGGAGCCCGTCCACCCGGCCGGGGTCCGGGTCGTAGCCGAGGGTGGGGACACCCGCCGCGGTGGCGGCCCGGGCGAGCGGCAGACCGAGCGGGCCGAGACCGATGACGGCGAGGTCTGCGGGCATGGCGGGGGGCGGTCCTTCCCGGGCGCGGTGCGGTCGAGCCGTGTAAGGCTGAAGAAGGCGAGTAAGGCGAACTAAGGCTAAGCAGACATATCGCTGATAGTGAGTATTGCCCGGACATGGCGGCCGGGGTGTTGCCGTCACCAGGGCTCACAGGGGTTGCGCGCCCGCCCACCGGTGAGAATCGCAGGGCGGGGAACGCGTGAGCGACCACGACGGGAGGCATCGGTGAGGACGGCGACACTCGGACCGGTCGAGCGCGGTGAGGCGCTCGCCCGGATGGCGGAACGCGAACTGGACATTCTGGTGGTCGGCGGCGGAGTGGTCGGCGCGGGCACCGCGCTGGACGCGGTCACCCGCGGGCTGTCCACCGGGCTGGTGGAGGGCCGCGACTGGGCCTCCGGCACCTCCAGCCGGTCCAGCAAGCTGATCCACGGCGGGCTGCGCTACCTGGAGATGCTCGACTTCGCCCTGGTGCGGGAGGCGCTCAAGGAACGCGGCCTGCTGCTGGAGCGGCTCGCCCCGCACCTGGTCAAGCCGGTGCCGTTCCTCTACCCGCTGAAGCGCAAGGGCTTCGAGCGCTGGTACGCCGGAGCGGGCGTGGCCATGTACGACGCCATGTCGGTCTCCTCCGGCCACGGCCGCGGCCTGCCGGTGCACCGCCACCTCAGCCGCCGCCGCGCCCTGCGGGTTGCCCCCTGCCTGCGGAAGGACGCCCTGGTCGGGGCGCTCCAGTACTACGACGCCCAGGTGGACGACGCACGCTTCGTGACCGCGCTGGTGCGCACCGCCGCCGCGTACGGTGCCGATGTCGCCAACCGCGCCCGCGTCGTGGGCTTCCTCCGCGAGGGGGAGCGCGTCGTCGGCGCCCGGGTGCGGGACGTCGAGGCCGGCGGGGAGTACGAGATCCGCGCCCGCCAGGTCGTCAACGCGACCGGGGTCTGGACGGACGACACGCAGGGGCTGATCGCCGAGCGCGGCCAGTTCAAGGTCCGCGCCTCCAAGGGCATCCACCTGGTGGTGCCCAAGGACCGCATCCACTCCACCACCGGGCTGATCCTGCGCACCGAGAAGTCCGTCCTGTTCGTCATCCCCTGGGGCCGGCACTGGATCGTCGGCACCACGGACACCGACTGGGACCTGGACAAGGCGCACCCGGCGGCCTCCAGCGCGGACATCGACTACCTGCTGGAGCACGTCAACTCGGTGCTCGCGGTGCCGCTCACCCGGGACGACGTGGAGGGCGTCTACGCCGGGCTGCGGCCGCTGCTGGCCGGGGAGTCGGACGCCACCAGCAAGCTCTCCCGGGAGCACACCGTGGCGCACCCGGTGCCGGGCCTGGTGGTCGTCGCGGGCGGCAAGTACACCACCTACCGGGTGATGGCCAAGGACGCGGTGGACGAGGCGGTGCACGGGCTGGACCAGCGCGTCGCGGACTGCGTCACCGAGGATGTCCGCCTCGCCGGCGCCGAGGGCTACCGGGCGATGTGGAACGCCCGCAACCGGCTCGCCGCCCGCACCGGTCTGCACGTGGTCCGCGTGGAGCACCTGCTGAACCGATACGGTGCGCTGGCCGAGGAGGTCTTCGAGCTCGTCGCCGAGCAGCCGTCGCTGGCGGAGCCGCTCGCCCACGCCGAGGACTACCTGCGCGCCGAGATCGTCTACGCGGCCTCCCACGAGGGCGCCCGCCACCTCGACGACGTGCTGACCCGGCGGACCCGCATCTCCATCGAGACCTTCGACCGCGGCGCGGGCAGCGCCCAGGAGTGCGCCGAGCTGATGGCGCCCGTCCTCGGCTGGGACGAGGAGCAGATCGGCCGGGAGGTCGAGCACTACCGGAAGCGGGTGGAGGCCGAGCGCGAGTCGCAGCTCCAGCCCGACGACCAGACGGCGGACGCGGCCCGGCTGGGCGCGCCGGACATCGTGCCGCTGCCCTGAGGCCGGCGGCCCGGCCCGGCCACCCGGCCACCCGGCCACTTCGGTCCGGGGGACGGTCCCGGGCCGGGCGGCGGGCCCGGGGCCCCGGGGGCGCGCGGTGGCCGCCGGGCGGACGGGCGGCGGATCGCGGCGGGACGGAGTGGCCCCGGACCCGGACCGGCCCCCGAGCGGCCCCGGACCGGCCCCGACCGGCCCCTGACCTGGACCAGACCCGGCACGCCCGGCCCCGCCACGCGCGCCTGGGTGAAGCCACGCGCGGTCGGTGACGCGCGTCCGGCGGGCTGCTGACGTGGCACGGCCGGGGGCCGGGGAGGGCCCGGGGCGGTGCCGTCCGGCGGTGGGTGGCCCGTCCGGCGCCCGCCGTCAGCCCCGCCGTCACCCCCGCTGTCAGTCCCGCCGTCACCCCCGCCGTCAGTCCCGGCGGCAGAATTCCGCGGTCAGCAGCCGCCGTTCGGCCGCCGCGTCGCCCACCTCGTCGGTGTTCACCCGGTACCCCAGGACCCGCCCGCCGCCGGCGGTGGCGGTGATCCGGACGTACGAGCCGCTGATGCTGCCGTTGTGGCCCCACACCGTCACCCCGCACGGCAGCCGTTCCGGGAACAGCCCGTAGCCGTAGCGGCCCCGGGTGCCGGAGGTGTCCCGCATCAGCCGCAGTTCGGCGTCCGGCAGCAGCTCCCCGCCGAGCAGGGCGCGGAGGAAGCGGCTGAGGTCGCCGAAGGTGGAGATCATCTCCCCGGCGGCCCCCGCGGTGGAGGGGTTCAGCTCCGTCACGTCCATCGGCCGGTCCGGGGAGCCGCCCGCGGCGGCCGAGTAGCCGCGGCCGTGCGGGCGGGGCAGCCCGCTGCGGGTGCCGGGGAAGGAGGTGCCGGTCAGCCGCAGCGGCCGGATGACGCGCTCCTCGACGGCGCGCGCGTACGGGCGGCCGGTGACCCGCTCCACCACCAGGCCCAGCAGGATGTAGTCGGTGTTGGAGTAGAAGTAGCCGCGGCCCGGCGGGAAGTACGGCCGGTGGCGCAGCGCCGTGCGGACCAGTTCCCGCGGTGAGCGGGTCGCGTAGCGGTGTTCGGGGAAACCGCGGCCGAAGGACTCCTCCGCCAGCCGCGGGTCGCGTACGTAGTCGTAGAGGCCGCTGGTGTGGGTGAGGAGCTGGCGGAGGGTCACCCGCGTCCCGTCGTTGCCGCGCCCGCGGACCAGGCCCGGGAGGTGGCGCTCCACCGGGTCGCTCAGGCGCAGCGCGCCCTCGGCGTGGAGTTGGAGGACCACGGTGGCGACGAACGTCTTGGTGACGCTGCCCGCCCGGAAGCGGTCGGCCCGCCCGATGGGGCGCGTCTCGCGCCGGTCGGCCACGCCCGACGCGGCGAACCACACCCGGCCGCCGTCCCGGGCGTAGGCCGCGGCGCCCGGCGCCCGCGCCGCGTCGGCCAGCCCGGCGACGGCCTCGGCCACCGGGCCGGCGCCGGGGTCCGGGCCGCCGGGCCGTCCGGGGGCCGGTTCTCCGCTCCGGCCCGGGGCCGCCTCCGCCGGTGGCTCGGGGGCCGTCCGTCCGGCGTCCTCCGCCCGGCCCGGGTCCGTGCGGTCCGGGCCCGTGCGGTCCGGGTCCTCCGCGGACCGTTCGGGCCGCGCGTCCGCGCCGTACCGGGCGGTGGGGGCGGCGCAGCCCACCACCGCCGCCACGCACAACAGCACACAGAGCGCGGCGCGCGGCCACGGGCGCCACGGGCGGGGCGCCGCGCCCGGCCGCGCCCACCGCCCGATGCGCCGTGCGGCCCACCGCGCCTCCGGCCACCCCAGGCCCCGCCCCGCGCCCGGCCCGACGCGCGGTGACACCCACCGCATGACGCGGCACCACGGGCTCCACCCCGCACCCGGCCCGGGCCACCGCCGTATCCGCAGCGCGGCGCGCCGTCCCGGCCGTACCCGCCACGCGGCGCGCTGTCCCAGCCGTACCGGCCGCGGGCCGCGCGCCGCCCGTCCCGCGTCGCCGCTCCGCCGCCCGTTCCCTGCCCGCCCCGGCGGGCGCCCTCCGCGAACCGGCACTCGCTCGTCCTCCCGATCCCGCCGCGTGAGGCCCCATGATGGCGCCCGCCTGCGGCGTCGTCAGCCCGGGCCCCCGGCCCGCCGCGTGAGGCCGCATGGGGGAGAATGGGAACTCTGCCGGGGCGGGCCCGCATACGCGCGCATCGCGGGGAGACACGCGGGGAAACCGTCAACTCGGCGCCCACGTTCGGTCGTCGCAGCGCTGAGGGGATACATGCCGAAGTCGGAGGACACACAGGGGACCACGGGGCGCGTCCTCGCCGGGCGCTACCGCCTGGGCGAGGTGCTCGGACGGGGCGGGATGGGCACCGTCTGGCGCGCGGTGGACGAGACGCTGGGCCGCCAGGTCGCCGTCAAGGAACTGCGCTTCCCGTCGTCCGTCGACGACGACGAGAAGCGGCGGCTGATCACGCGGACGCTGCGCGAGGCGAAGGCCATCGCCCGGGTCCGCGCGTCCGGCGGCGTCACCGTCTACGACGTGGTCGACGAGGACGACCGGCCGTGGATCGTCATGGAGCTGATCGAGGGCTCCTCGCTCTCGGAGGTCATACGCGACGAGGGCCGGCTCACCCCGCGCCGCACCGCCGAGGTCGGGCTGGCCGTGCTGGACGTGCTGCGCGCCGCGCACCGCGAGGGCATCCTCCACCGCGACGTGAAGCCGTCCAACGTGCTGATCTCCGAGGACGGCAGCCGGATCGTGCTGACCGACTTCGGTATCGCGCAGGTCGAGGGCGACCCCTCGGTCACCTCCACCGGCATGCTCGTCGGCGCCCCCTCCTACATCTCCCCCGAGCGGGCCCGGGGCCACAAGCCCGGCCCGGCCTCGGACCTGTGGTCCCTGGGCGGGCTGCTCTACGCCTGCGTGGAGGGCGTGCCCCCGTACGACAAGGGCAACGGTCTGGCCACCCTGACGGCCGTGATGACCGAGCCGGTCCCGCACCCGGAGCACGCCGGCCCGCTGACGGAGGTCATCCTCGGGCTGCTGGAGAAGGAACCGGAGCAGCGGCTCGACGAGGCCGGCGCGCGAGCGCTGCTGACGGAGGTGCTCGCCGCCCCGGAGCCGCCCGCGCCCGCCCGGACCCGGGCGATGCCGCTGCCGGCGGATGGCGCCTCCGACGGGGCCGGCGACGGCGCGTCGGACGGTTCCGCGGACGCCGGGAAGGGCTCGGGGAAGGGCTCCGGGAAGAACGCCGGGAAGGGCTCCGGCCGGAAGGCCGGCGCGGCCGGTGGAGCGGCCGCGGCCGGGAGCGGTGATTCCGGGACGGCCGGTGAGCCGGCGGGCCCGAACGGCGCCGCCGGCGCGGGCGCGGGTGACGGCGCGGGGAGCGCGGGCGGGAAGGCCGCCGCCGCGTCCGCACCGGCCGTGGCCTCTCCGTCGGCGGGCGCCGGCCCGGAGGGCGGCGCGGGCTCGCGCGTCCTCACCTCCGTGACGCGGATGCCCAAGCAGGTGCTGGCGGCCGTCGCGGGCGTCGTCGTCCTCGCCGTGCTCGGCCTCGTGCTCGCCCTCAACTTCGGGGGCGACGACTCCGGCGCGGCAGGCGGCGAGAAGAAGCCCTCGGCCGGCGGCGGTGCCGACGAGAACGCGAACGGCTCCGGGAAGGGTGAGAAGGAAGAGGACGGCACCGGCGGGAAGTCCCCCGAGCCCACCGCGGACCCCACCGGCGACCGGGGTGGCGAGGACGACGACTCCTCGGGCAAGGGCAGCGGGGACGACGGGGACTCCGGCGGCGAGGACGAGGACTCCTCCGGCAAGGGCAGTGGCGACGGAATCCCCGCGGGCTACCGCACCGTGAAGAGTGACGGGTTCCGCTTCTCGATGGCCATGCCCGAGGGCTGGAAGCAGACGGGCACGGCCGGGGCCAACTCCGGCGGGATATACAGCGAGTCCGGCGGAGTGCCCCGGATACAGGTCGACTTCAGCTCCTCGCCGAAGGACGACGCCGCCGCCACCTGGCGCGCCCAGGAGCAGGCCTCGCGCGGCTCGTTCCCGGGCTACGAGTCCCGGGGGATCAAGAGCGTCGACTACCGCGACTATCCGACCGCCGCCGACTGGGAGTTCGAGTACACCCGCTCCGGCGAGCGGGTGCGGGTGGTCAACCGCGGCTTCAAGGTGGACGACCGGCGCGCGTACTCCATCATGGTCTACTGCCCGGCGAAGGACTGGGACGGCAAGGAGTGCTCGACGCTCCGCGAGACCGCGTACGCGACCTTCCGGCCGGCCGGCTGATCCGGGGCCTGCGGGGGCCGGGCGGCTGCCGGGCGAAACGTTCGGTCACGGCGCCGTCCGGTCGCGGCGCTCCGGCCCGGTGCGCCGGGTGACGTGACCCCGTGCCGGCCGCCTCGTCCGCCACGTCGGCCGGGCCCCCCGCACTCCGGCCCGAGGGGGCCCGGCCGACGGCGCGCCCGGCAGCGCGCACGGCGTCCGCCGCCCGACGGGTGAACGGCGCCCGCCGCCCGCGGGCACCCCGGCCGATCAACCCCGGTCCGCCGGCACCCCGTCGGCGGACCGCCCGCTGACGGGCTCCGCCCGCCGGCTTCCGCCCCCTCTCCCGGCCGCGTGCGCCGTCGCGGGGAGGGCGCACGGCAGGCGCACGCCGGGAGAGTGTGCCCGCCCCCGGGCCCGGGTCGTGTCCCCGGATGCCCCCGGATGCCCCCGCCGTGACCCGCACCGGTAACGGTTCCGCCGTCAACTCTCCACCGCCCCGCCGGGGCACGTATCGTGAGACGGTGCGGACGCTGCGCAGCCGCACACCGGGGTGGGTAGGCGAACTGGCGGGCAGGAGCTCACTGTTCGGGCGAGGGCGTTCCGGGAGGACACGGAGCGCGTGCGTGGGGAGGCGTCGTGGAGGACTACGCGGGACGGGTGCTGGCCGACCGCTACCGCCTGCCCTCGTCCCCCGGAGACGCGTCCGACATCGTGCGGACCCGCGCCTTCGACACCTACAGCGGCCAGGAAGTGCTGATCCGCCACATACCGCTGCCGGAGACCGTCGAGGCCGAGGTGGTCGGCGAGGACGGCCGGTACGGGCCCGGGGCGCGGGGCGGGGGTGAGCGGGCCGCGGCCGATCCGGCGGTCCGGCGCGCTCTCGCGGCGGCGCGGGCCGCCGCCGCGGTGCCCGACCACCCGCGCTACGACCAGGTGTTCGACGTCTTCGCGGAGGACGGCGGGCTGTGGATCGTCAGCGAACTCGTCCGCGGCCGGCCGCTGGCCGCGCTGCTCGCCGAGGACACGCTCTCCCCGCACCGCGCGGCGGAGGTTGCGGCCGACGTCCTCACCGCGCTCTGCGCGCTGCACGCCCAGGGCTGGACCCACCGCAACGTCACCGCCCGCACGGTCGTGCTCTGCGAGGACGGCCGCGCGATGCTCACCGGCCTCGCCGCCGGGGCGGCGGAGGAGGCGCTCTGCGGCTACGACCCGACACCGCCCCCGGCGGACGGCCCCCCGGGACCGGGTGGCCCCGGGAGGCCCGGCAGTGGCCCCGGCACCCCGGGCGGACCGGGCGGTTCCGGCGGACGGATCGGCGGGGGCGGCCCCGGGGGCGGACCGGCCGCGCCTCCGCGCGGGCCGCAGGGCCCCGGGGGTGACGGCGGATATGCGTACCGGCCCGGCGGCGCCGGAGCGGCGGGGCCCCGGGGAGGCCCGGGCGGCCACCCCGGGCAGGGACCGGGCGGAACGGCACGGCCGGGCCTGGCTGCCGGTGGCCGGGGGCCCGCGTACGCCTCCGGCGCCCCCGTCCTGCCGGGCGGGAGCGGCGCTCCGGGGGAGCCCGGTGCCCCCGGCCCGTCCGGGGCCGCCGCCGGGAGCGACCCGGACCCGCACCGCGCGTTCCGCCGCCCGCCCGGGCAGCCCGGCCCGGGGGAGCGGCCCGCCGCCCCGGAGGGCGTCCTCGCCGCGTACGGCACGCGCCCGCCCGGCGACGCGCCAGGGCTCGCGGGACACGCTCCCGGCCCGGACGGCGGTGCCCCGCCGTCCGGCGGTGCCGGTGCCGCGGGTGTGTCCGCGCCCGGTGGGGCGCCGGAGCCGGGCCCGGGCGGCATGCCCGGTACCACCGCCGGTACGGGACCCGGCACGACCGGCGACGGGCCCGGCGCGGGTGCCGAGGCCGGGGGACCCGACGACCGGCAGCCGCGCTCCCGCGCCATCGCGGCCTACTCGGCCGGTGCCCGGGCCGCCACCCGCGCCCAGGTCCGGCCGCTGTCCGCACGGCCGGCCCGGCTTCCCGCCCTGCCGGCGCCCGGAGGCCCCGCCCCGGCGCTGCCCGAGGCGCCCGGCGGCGGCGCCCGCGTGCTGCCCCGCTCCCACGGCAACGGCGACGGAGACGGCGGCGAGCACCACGGCGAGCACCACGGCGAGCACCACGGCGAGCACCACGGCGAGCACCACGGCGAGCACCGCGACGGCGGCGGTGACGGAGACGGCGGCGGAGGCCGCACCGGCGACGGGGGTCCGGCGGCGCCCGGTTCCGCCGCCCCGGGCCCGGCCCTCCCCCGCTCCGGGGGCCCCGGCCCGGGTCCCGCCGTTCCCGGTGGCCCGTCCCCCGCGCCCTCGTCCCCGGGTCCGGCCCGTCCCGGTTCCCCCGGTGGCCCGCTCGGCCCCGCCGTGCCCGCCCCGGCCGGGGCGGGTTCCGTGCCGCCGGCGCGCGGCGGACCGCCCCACGCGCCCGTGCCCGCGGAGGCCGGCTGGCACGGTTCCACCGGCCGGCCGGGCCGCCCGGGCCTGCCGCCCGCCTCACCGCGCGGCGAACGGCGCCCCGCCGACCGCCACGGCGCCCCCGGTCATCTCCCCGAGGGACGGCGCCCGGAGGGGGCGCGTCCGGACCAGCGGTCCGCCGGCTCGGACCAGGCCCCGCCGCCCCCCGGCTCCGCCGACCGCGCCCCGCTGCCCGCCGCCCGTCGTCCCGGCGACCGCGCCCTGCCGCCGGGACCGGACCGCACGGACCGGCGTGAGGACCGCCCCGGCGGTCCCGGTGCCCCCGCGCCCCGGGGCGGGCCCGGTTCCGCCCCGGACCCCGGCCGTCCGCGCGGCGCCACCGCGCCCGCCGGGCACTCCGGTACGGCGGCGCCCCCGCAGGGACCCTCTCCGGGCCCGTTCGCGCGGGACCCGCACCCCGGCGCGGCGGTACCACCGCAGGGGCCGCACCACACCGGCCCGGCCCCGTACGGGCCGGCCGGGGCGCGTCCCGGCCCGCCGGACACCCACCGCCCCGCCGCCGGGCCCCCGTCCGGCGGCTGGGACGCGCCCCTGGGCGGCGCCGTGCCCTCCGGGGGGCAGCGGGGCCCGGCGACGCCGCTGGCCGCCGAGCGGGCCCGGCAGGCGCGGATGGTCGTCGTCGGCGCGGTCACCGAGCGCTGGGCGCCGGAGCAGGCCATGCCCGTCCACGGCACCTGGCAGCTCGCGCCGCCCGTCGGGCCGGCCACCGACCTCTGGGCCGTCGGCGCGCTGCTCTTCCGCGCCGTGCAGGGGCACGCCCCCTACCCGGAGGAGAGCGCCGCCGAGCTGGTACAGCTCGTCTGTTCCGAGGCGCCCGCCTTCGCGGAGGAGTGCGGCGCGCTGCGCCCCGTCGTCGAGTCGCTGCTGCGCCAGGACCCGACCGAGCGGCCCGACGCCGAGGAACTGCGCGGCTGGCTGCGGTCGTTGATCCGTACCGCGCCGGAGCCGGAGCTGGGTGCGTCCACGGTCACGCTGCCGTCGCTCGGCGTCGTCGCCGACGCCGCCCCCGGGCGGCTGCCGGTGGTGCGCCGCCGGGGTGAGCTGGTGCGCAGGCGGCGGGGCGGCCGGGACGTGGTGCACGGCCGGCACAAGCGGGCCAAGGAACCCCGGCGGCGCCCGCGGCGGCTGGGCGTGGTGCTGCTGGTGGTGATCCTGCTCGCGATGGCCGGGGCCATCGCCTACGCGGCGCTGTTCCTGGAGCGCGACGGGGGGAGCGCGGACGGCGGCCCGGGCCGCGCCGGTTCCGCCGGCGTGCCGAGCGCCCCCTCCGGCCCGACCCCCGACGGACAAGGGGAGGAGTCCGGCGGGGACGGCGCGGAGAAGGACGGCGGGAAGGGCGACCAGGGCCGGCAGGACGACAAGGACGGCGACAAGGATCAGCAGGAGGACCCCGCGGAGCGGGACGCGCCCGGCGGCTCCGGAGCACTCGCCAAGGGCTTCGAACTCCGCACCGACCCCGAGGGGTTCACCATCGCCGTGCACCGTGGCTGGGAGCGGCGCGGCGTCAACTCGCTGGGCCAGGTCCGCTACGGCAAAGGCGACTTCGAGCTGACCGTGGTCCCGGGCCGGGACTCCACCGCGGAGTTCGGCAGCGACCCGATGGCCTACCAGCAGGACGCCGAGCGGGAACTGGCGCCGTTCCGCGAGTCCGCCTGGTCCTCCGCCTCCGGGCTGCGGCGGATAGACGTCGGGCAGACCTCGATGGCGGAGGGCACCTTCAACTGGACGGACAGCTCCGACCGTCGTGTTCACACCCGCAACTTGGTGATGATCCTCGACGGCCGTTACCACGTCGTGCTCGTCTCCGGTCCGGACGCCGACCGGCAGGAGGTGGCCCACTTCTTCGAGCAGGCGACGGCCACCTACCGGACCGGCGGCTGAGTCCGCCGCCCTTCCGCGCACCGGCGTGAGACCCGCGGCGAGTGACGCCGCAGACTGGCCGAAAGACGTTCCCGGCCGGGAAGTTTAAACGGAACGGGAGGCTCTGCCCCCTCCGTTCGGCGGATGAACTGGGGCACCATGGCGGCATGGGGAGCTTCGGGGCTCAGAGCCCGCGCATCGCCGGCCGGTACCGGCTGGAGTCCCGGATCGGCCGGGGCGGCATGGGCACGGTGTGGCGCGCCACCGACGAACTGCTCATGCGGCAGGTCGCCGTCAAGGAGATCCACGTCGGCGAGGGGCTCCCGGAGAGCGACGCGCGCTCGCAGCGGGAGCGGACCCTCCGCGAGGCCCGTTCCGTCGCGCAACTCCGCCACCCGGGCGTGGTCGTCGTCCACGACGTGGTGGAGGAGGACGAACGGCCGTGGATCGTCATGGAGCTGATCATCGGCCGGTCGCTGGCGGACCGGCTCGCCGCCGAGGGCCCCGTGGAACCGCGCGAGGCCGCGCGGATCGGGCTGGCGCTGCTCGGCGCGTTGCGCGAGGCCCACCGGCACGGGGTGCTCCACCGCGACCTCAAGCCTGCCAACGTCCTGCTGGAGGACGCCGGCGGGCGGGTGGTGCTCACGGACTTCGGCGTGGCCCGGATGGACGGCGGCACGACGATCACCGAGAGCGGCACCTTCGTCGGCTCCCCCGAGTACACCGCGCCGGAGCGGATGACGGGCACCGGCGCCGGGCCGGAGTCCGACCTGTGGTCGCTGGGTGTGCTGCTCTGCGCCGCGCTCAGCGGCGGCCACACCCCGTTCCACCAGGACTCCCTCGGCGGGGTACTGCACGCCGTGATCGCCGGTGAGATCCGGCCGCCGCAGGCCGCCCGGCCGCTCCTCCCCGCCGTCCTCGGGCTGCTGGAGCGCGATCCGCGGTACCGGATGGACGCGGCCGGGGCCGAGGAACTGCTGACGGAGTACCTGCGCACCGGCCGGATGCCCGCGGCGGCGCGCCGCGCGCCGGGCCCCGGGCCGTGGGGGGCGGGGCGCCCCGCCCCCCGGGCCGGCCGGATGTGGCCCGGCCGCCCCGCCCCGGGACGGGCCGGGGCGCGACGCGCGGCAGCGGGCGGCGGGCTCCCGGGCCCGTCCGGGCCGGCCGGACCGGCGGGACCGCCGGCGCAGGCCGGGCCGTCCGGGCCGTCCGGGTCATCTGCCTCGTCTGCCTCGTCTGCGTCGTCTGCGTCGTCTGCGTCGGCCGGGTCGTCCGGCCCTGCTGCGTCGCCCGGTCCCTCCGGGGCGGCCGGGCCGGACGCTTCGCCGTCCTCGGTCCCGTCACCGCCCGCGTCCGGATCGCCGTCCCCGGGGCCGCCGGGAGCCGGGCCCGTGGGCGCGGGGCGCCCGGGGGAGGGTGTGGAGTCCTCCCCGTTCTACGGCGGTCCGTGGCTGCCCCCGCGCGGCGCCCGCCACCGGGGCCGGACGGCGCTGGCCGCGGCGCTGATGGTGGCGGCGGCCGGCGGTACGGGCGTGGCCGCCGTGGCGCTGCTGGTCAACGGCGACGCCTCGCTGGACGACCGGCCCACGGCCACCTCGCGGCCCGACGAGAGCCCGGACGGCGGCACCGGGGGGCCTGACCGGGAGGGCGGGGACGGTGGCGACGGCGAGGGCGGTGACGGCGGGCGGCGCTCGTCCCCCGGCACCACGGCCACCACCTCGTACCCGGCGACCCCGGGGCCGTCGTGGCGTCCGCTCCCGCCCGGCCCCGGCGGCTCGTCCTCCTCCGGTTCGCCCTCGCCGGCACGGAGCCCGTCCCCGCCGGAATCCGCCTCCGCGACGGTCTCCGTGCCGTCGTCGGGGAACCGGGCGGCAGGGGCGGCCGGGGCCGCACCGGAGGGCGGCGCGTGGATCGGCCCCCGGCCCGGCGCCCCGCCCGGCGCCCCGGATCCGGCCGCCGGCGCGGCCCGTCCGGCCACCCGCGCGGCCCGTCCGGCCGCCCCCGCGGCGTCCACCGGCGAGACCGGCGCCGTACGCGCGGCGCCCGCCCCCGCAGTCCGGGCGGCCCCTGCCGCGTACACCGCCCCGGCCGCCCCGGCCGGCCGTGCCGCCGCGGGCCCCGGCGACCCGCCGGAACGGCTGCGGGCGGACGGGGAGACCGCCGCCGGGCGCGAGCGCGAACACCCGCGGGCGCCCTGGTAGACCCGGGTCCAGCCGGGTGGACCCGGCCCCGCCCCGCCCACCGCCTCCGGGCCGTGCCCGCCCGTCGCCCCGGGACGGCCGGCGAATGTCACGGTGTTGCACCGGCCCCTCGCACCCGGCTGGAAATCGACGGAGGGGCACGGGTCATGATGGCCTCATGACGAAGCACGGGGGACGGGCCGACGAGCCCACCAGCTATCTGATCCGGCCGCCGGACGCACCCGCCACCGGCCACGCGCCACCCGCCCCGGACGGCCGCGACGGCGCCGCCCGGCCTGGCGGAGAAGGTGCCGGCGCGGAGAGCGGCGCGGCCCGGCACCCCGTGACCGCCGACGGGACGCCGACCGGCCGCGGGGTGGCGCCGGACGGCTTCGGCCCGCTCACCGGCGGTGCCCCCGGTGGCGGTGCGGGGGAAGCCGCCGGAGGGCCGTCCGGGCCCGCCCTCGCCCCGGGGTTCGCCTCAGCCCCGGCCCACGCTTCACCCCCCGCGCCCCCGTCCGGGGAGGTGCCCGGGGAGGCGCCCGGGCCGGGCCGGGTGGTCGGCGGCCGTTACCGCCTCCTGTCCCGTCTCGGCCACGGCGGCATGGGCACCGTCTGGAAGGCCCGGGACGAGGTCGTGGAGCGCGAGGTGGCCGTCAAGGAGCCGCGCGTCCCGGACCAGTTGAGCCAGGCGGAGACGGAGACCGTGTACCGGCGGATGCGGCGCGAGGCGCGCGCCGCCGCCGCGATCGACCACCCCTCCGTGGTGACCGTGCACGACGTGGTCGTCGAGGAGGGCCGCCCGTGGATCGTCATGGAGCTGGTCCGCGGCCAGTCCCTCGGCGACCGGCTCGCGGAGGGCACCCTCGACCCCCGCGAGGCCGCCCGGATCGGCCTCGACGTCCTCGGCGCCCTGACGGCCGCGCACGAGGCGGGTGTGCTGCACCGGGACGTCAAACCGGACAACGTCCTGCTCGGCCGGTACGACCGGGTGGTGCTCACCGACTTCGGCATCGCGCAGGTGGAGGGCGAGCAACGGCTCACCGAGACGGGCGCGTTCGTCGGCTCCCCCGAGTTCATCGCGCCCGAGCGGGTGCTCGGCCGGCTCCCGGGGCCGGAGTCCGACCTGTGGTCGCTGGGCGTGCTGCTGTACGCGGCGGTCGAGGGCATGTCGCCGTACCGGCGCTCCAACACGCCCGCCACCCTGCAAGCCGTGCTCTCCGCCGAACCGGCCCCGCCCGCCCGGGGCGCCGGGGCGCTCGGCGGCCTCGTGATGCAGCTGCTGCGCAAGGACCCGGCGGGGCGCCCCACGCCAGCCGAGATCCGGACGGTCCTGATGGACGTGGCCCGGCCGCCGCGCCCGGCGCCCGCGCCCGCCGCGCCGGCGGGACCGGTCCCGAGCGGCCCGGCCGCCGCCCTCCGCGGCCGCAAGGGGCGGCTCGGCCTGGTGGGCGGGGTGCTGGCCGCCACGCTGGTCACGGTGTTGCTGGTGAACCCGTTCGGCGGGGACGACGGCCCGCCGGAGGGCTGGAAGCTCCGGGAGGAGGGCGAGATCGTCAAGGCCTCCCTGATCCTGCCCGGCGACTACCGGCGCACCGAGGCCGAGGAGGGCTACGTCACCTTCGCCGATCCCAGCGGCGTCTACCGGGTGGAGCTGTGGCGGGACGAGGACCCGGCCCCCGGTGAGCGCACGATCGGGCCGCCGGACCCGCCCAACCCGGAGACGGCGGCGGAGGCGGCCGAGGAGCTGGTCGCGTACTACGAGGACGGGGGCGAGAACTCCGTGGAGGAGGCGCGCAGCACCACGCGCGAGGCGCTCCAGCAGGGCCGGGAGGCCGCCCAGGTGTTCACCACCTACCGCGCCTACGCCGCCGGGGACGACGACGTCACCCGCCACTACCGCGAGCATCTGTACGTCAGCGAGGAGCGGGTCCGCTGGCGGCTGCGCGTCTCGATGCCCGCCGAGGGGCACGCCCGCCCGGAGGGGGAGGCGCTGTTCCGGGAGGTCGTGCGGCACCTGCGGATACAGCAGCTCTGAGGGCGGGGCCGCCGGGTTTCCGGTGGCCGTCCGCCGGGATCCCCGAGGAACACAGCACCCTCACCGTCCCTCCTTGAGAACCACCTGACCAGCGGCCTTGTGCCAGTGAACGGTGGCATCGTCACGCCGCCGGGTCCGGGATGCGTGAAATCGGTGTTACCGCCGGGTACACAAACGGGTCGACTGGTCTTACCCTCGGCGCATGACGGAGACGCAGGCGACCTCGCAGCACAGCGCAGCGCCCCACCCCGCCGAGGACGCCCCGGCCCCCGGAACGCCCACCGCGACCCCCGCCGCGGACGCGTCCGCGCCGGCCGCACCGGCGGGCCCGGCCGGGCCCGCGGCCCCGGACGGATCCCCGGACGCGGCATCGTCCGGAGCCACGGACGCGGCCCCGGACGGCGGCAACCCGGTCCTCACCGCGCCCCCGGGCGCGCGGACCCCGGCCGACGTGGTCACCCCGGAGCTGGTCGCCCGGCTCACCGAGGGCGTCGCCGGCTCCGGCCGCACCGCGAGCCACACCCCGTTCACCGGCGAGCGGCTGGCCGAACTCCCCGAGACCACGCCGCTGGAGGTGGCCACCGCCTTCGAGCGGGCCCGGGACGCCCAGCGCGCCTGGGCCCGGGTCCCGGTACGCGCCCGGGCCGCCGTGCTGCTCCGCTTCCACGACCTGCTGCTCGCCCGCCAGGACGAGGTGCTGGACCTGATCCAGCTGGAGACCGGCAAGACCCGCCTCCACGCCCACGAGGAGGTGCAGGTCGTCGCCATGGCGGCGCGCCACTACGGCCGCCGCGCCGGGGCCTACCTCAAGCCGCGGCGGCACACCGGCGCCCTCCCGGTGCTCACCCGGGTCGAGGAGCGGCGCCACCCGCGCGGGGTCGTCGGCCAGATCGCGCCGTGGAACTACCCGCTGGAGCTCTCCGCCGGCGACGCGCTGCCCGCCTTCGCGGCCGGCAACGCCGTGGTGATGAAGCCCGACACCGAGACGGCGCTCACCGCGCTGTGGACCCGGCGGCTGCTGATCGAGGCGGGGCTGCCGGAGGGGGTCTGGCAGGTGGTCATCGGGGACGGGCCGGTCGTCGGGCCGGCCGTCGTCCAGGAGGCCGACTACGTCTCCTTCACCGGCTCCACCCGCACCGGCCGCCTCGTCGCCCAGGGTGCCGCCACCCGCCTCATCGGCTGCTCCCTCGAACTGGGCGGCAAGAACGCCATGCTGGTGCTGGACGACGCCGACCTGGACAAGGCCGCCGAGGGCGCCGTCCGTGCCTGCTTCTCCTCCAGCGGCCAGCTCTGCATCTCCGTCGAACGGCTGCTGGTCCACGAGTCCGTGGCCGAGGACTTCCTGGCCCGCTTCGCCGCCCGCACCCGGGCCATGAGGCTCGGCGCCGTCCTCGGCTACGGCGCCGACATGGGCTCCCTCTCCTCCGCCCGCCAGCTGGAGGCCGTCCGCCGGCACGTCGAGGACGCGGTGGCGCGGGGCGCCGAGGTGATCGCCGGGGGCCGGGCCCGCCCGGACATCGGCCCCTGGTTCCACGAGCCGACCATCCTCGACGGGGTGGACGGCACCATGGCCGTCTGTGCCGAGGAGACCTTCGGGCCGGTCGTCTCGGTGTACCGCTTCCGCGACGACGACGAGGCCGTCGAGCGGGCCAACGCCACGCCGTACGGGCTGAACTCCAGCGTCTGGACGCGGAACGGACGCCGCGGCCGGGCCCTGGCCGGGCGGCTGCGCACCGGCACGGCCAACGTCAACGAGGCGTACGCCGCCGGGTACGGCAGCGTGCAGGCGCCGATGGGCGGCATGGGCGACTCCGGTCTCGGCCGCCGGCACGGCGCCGAGGGCATCCTCAAGTACACCGAGCCGCAGACCGTGGCGCAGCAGCGGCTGCTGCCGCTCGCCCCGTCCCTCGGCCTCAGCGACGAGAAGTACGCCTCCGTCCTCTCCCTGGGCCTGCGCGCCATGAAGGCGCTCCGGCTCCGCTGACCTCTCGATCGGGGCCGGTCGCGCGGACGCCCCGCCTCCCGCGCCCGGCCCCGCCACCTCACCGCACACCCCACCGCCCGACCCTGACCACCCCACCGCCCCGGACGGCACCGCGCGAGCGGGCCGGGGCGGCCCCGGCCGTGCCCTCCCCAGGCCCGGCCGGCCCGGACGACCAGCATGGGAGAGCCGCCACCGTGGCCGACACCGACGAGACAGCCACCGACGGAACAGCCGCCGCGAGCGGGACCGGCAGGGCCACCGGGACCGCCGGGACCGGCCGGACCGGCCGCGACAGCCACGCCACCGGCGGTGACGTGATCGCCGATGACGACGGCGGCCACCAAGGCGGCCACCAAGGCGGCCACCAAGGCGGCCACGACGGCGACGGCGGCCACGACTATGACTACGACGTGATCGTCGTCGGCTCCGGCTTCGGCGGTTCCGTCTCCGCCCTGCGCCTGACCGAGAAGGGGTACCGGGTCGGCGTCCTCGAAGCGGGCCGCCGCTTCACCCGGGAGACCCTGCCGAAGACCTCCTGGGACGTGAAGCGGTTCCTCTGGGCCCCGGCCCTGGGCCTCTACGGCCTCCAGCGGATCCATCTGCTCAACAACGTGATGATCCTGGCCGGCGCGGGTGTCGGCGGCGGTTCGCTCAACTACGCGAACACCCTCTACGTGCCGCCGCGCCCCTTCTTCGAGGACCCGCAGTGGGGCCACATCACCGACTGGCAGGCGGAGCTGACGCCCTACTACGAGCAGGCGCGGCGGATGCTCGGCGTACGGCTCAACCCCACCATGACCCCCTCCGACGTCCATCTGAAGGCCGCCGCCGAGCGGATGGGCGTGGGGGACACCTTCCATCTCGCCCCCGTCGGGGTCTTCTTCGGCGACGGCGCGGACGCCGTGGCGGACGGGGAGGCCCGCGGGGAGCGGGTCGCGCCGGGGACCGAGGTGCCCGACCCCTACTTCGGCGGCGCCGGTCCCGCCCGCCGGGCCTGCGCCGAGTGCGGCGAGTGCATGACGGGCTGCCGCCGCGGGGCCAAGAACACCCTCACCGAGAACTACCTGTACCTCGCCGAGCGGGGCGGTGCCGTCGTCCACCCCATGACGACGGTCACCGCCGTCACCGAGGACGGTGCCGGCGGTTACGCCGTCTCCACCGTCCCCACCGCCGGGCGCCGCCGCCGGCGCCGCGCGCAGGGCACGGTGCTCCGCGCCCGGCAGGTGGTGCTCGCCGCCGGCACCTACGGCACCCAGACCCTGCTCCACACCATGCGCGACGAGGGCCGGCTGGAGCGGATCTCACCGCGGCTGGGGACCCTCACCCGCACCAACTCCGAGGCCCTGGTCGGCGCCATGACCACCCCCTCCTGGTACCGCGAGAAGTACGGCGTGGAGCCCGACTTCACCCGGGGCGTGGCGATCACGTCCTCCGTCCACCCGGACGCCGACACCCACATCGAGCCGGTGCGGTACGGCAAGGGATCCAACGCGATGAGCCTGCTGACCACCCTCCAGGTGCCGCACGGCTCCCGGCTGCCCCGGGTGCTCGCGCACACCCTGCACTGCCTGCGCCACCCCGTGCTGCTGCTCCGCTCGCTCTCCGCCCGCCGCTGGTCCGAGCGGACGATCATCGGGCTGGTCATGCAGTCCCTCGACAACTCGCTGACCACGTACCGCCGGCCGAAGGGGCCGGGGAAGGGGCTGCTCACCGCGCGGCAGGGGCACGGCGCGCCCAATCCGGTGTTCCTCCCGGAGGGCGCCGAGGCGGCGCGCCACATCGCGGAGGACATCGGCGGTCACCCGGGCACCAACATCGGCGAGGTGATCGGCGCCCCGCTCACCGCCCACTTCCTCGGCGGCTGCCCGATCGGCGAGGACGCCGGGCAGGGCGTCATCGACCCGTACCACCGGCTCCACGGGCACCCGGGCATCCATGTCGTGGACGGTTCGGCGGTCTCCGCGAACCTGGGCGTCAACCCGTCGCTGACGATCACGGCGCAGGCGGAGCGGGCCATGTCGCTCTGGCCCAACCGGGGGGAGGCCGACCCCCGCCCCGCGCAGGGCGAGGCGTACCGGCGGCTGCCCGCGGTGGCGCCGCGCTCCCCGGCCGTCCCGGCGGGCGCCTTCGCCGAGCTGCGGCTCCCGGTGGTGCTGCCCGTGCCGCCGGTGCCCCCGAAGGCCCGCTGAGACGGGACCGGGCGCGGCCGGGGCGGGGGCCCCGGCGCGGGCTCACGGCGGTACGCCGCCCCCGGTCCCGGGACGGGCGGCGGAGGGGACGGCCGGGTTTCCGGAGCCGTCCGCTCCCGGCCGCGGGCCGGTGGGGGCCTGGTCCCGGCCGCCCAGGCCCAGCCGGTCGAGATGCGCGCCGACCCGGCGGTCCTCCGACGCCAGGAACGCGGCGAACCGGTCGCCCGTCAGGAAGGCGTCCGACCAGTTGTTCTCCCGCAGGGCGCGCCGCCACTGCGGGGTCGCCCGCAGCCGGTCCAGCATCCGCACCAGGGCGGCCCGGTCCCGCCGGGAGATCCCCGGCGGGGCCAGGACACCGCGCCAGTTGACGACCTCCAGGGGGTAACCGGCCTCGCGCAGGGTGGGCGCGTCCACCCCGCTGACCCGCCGGGGCCCGGTCACGGCGAGCACCCGGAGCCGGCCGGCGGCGACGGCGTGCCGGTACTCGCTGATCCCGGTCAGGGCGAAGTCCACCCGGCGGTCGAGCACGGGGGCCAGCAGCCTGCCGCCGCCGTCGAAGCGGTCGAACGCGACATCGGCGGGCGCCAGTCCGACGGTCTCGGCGATCAGCATCAGCGCCAGGTGGTCGGGGCCCCCGCGTCCCGACCCCACCCCGGCGACCAGGCCCCCGGAGCTGCCGGAGTCCCCGGACTTCCCGGACTTCCCGGAGTCCCCGGAGTCCCCGGAGTCCCCGGACTTCCCGGAACCGGCGGACGGCGTGGCCGCCTCCGGGCCCTGCCGCCAGGCCCGGACCAGTTCGCCGAAGGTCCGGTACGGGGAGTCGGCCCGCACCACCACCGTCTCGGGCTCGTCGATCAGCCGGGCCAGCGGCGTGGCCTCGGCGACGCCGTACGGGGCGCCCTCCGAGAGGACCCGGCCGACCAGGCCCAGGCCCATCATCAGCAGCAGCCGCTCGTTGCCGGTCTCGTGGACGAGCCGGGTCAGCGCCACGGTGCCGGACGAGCCGGCGAGGTTGAAGACCTCCGCCTCGGGGGAGAGGCCGGTCTCGCGCAGCAGCACCGCGAGGGTGCGGGCCGTGATGTCGTACCCGCCGCCGGCCGGGCCGGGCACCATGACGCGGAGCGGCGCCCGCGGGACGGGCCCCGGGGCGCAGCTCGCGACGGGCGTCAGGCAGACCGCGGCCAGCGCGGCGGCGACCTGCCGCCGCGCCGGGCGCGATCCGCCGTCCGCGGTCATCCGTCCTGGTGCCTCTCGCCGCCCGGGGTGCCGTCGCCGCCCATGGAAGCACCCGGAGGACCGCTCCGACCAGGTCCGGAACCGCCCGGGTGGCCTGCCGGGACCTTCTCCCCGGCGCCGGTGGATCCTCCGTCCGGGCCGAGGGGCCGCGGCTCCCCGGCGTCCCCACCGTCGCCGGACGGCCCGGCGGGGCGCTCCGCGGGGCCGGCCGGCCCGGCACCGGGCTCGCCCTCGCCGGCCGGCCCGTCACCGGGACCGTCCGCGCCGGGCGCCGCGCCCGTGCCCCCGGAGGGACCCTCGCCCCCGCCGCCGGCCCGCTCCCGGGCCGCCGCGCGGCGGCGGCGCCAGGGGCCGAGCACCGAGCCCAGCAGCGACAGCGCCGCCACGGCCAGCAGCGTGGCGGAGATCGGCTTGGTGAGGAAGGTCGAGTAGTCGCCCGAGGAGATCTGAAGGGCCTGCCGCATGGAGCGTTCCATGAGGCCGCCCAGGATCAGCCCGAGGATCAGCGGCGCCGCGGGGAAGCCGTTGCTCCGCATCAGGAAGCCGAGCACGCCGAACCCGACCAGCAGCCAGAGGTCGAAGACGTTGAAGCTGTGCCCGTACACACCGACCACGCAGAAGACCACGATCAGCGGCAGCAGCAGTGCCTGCGGGGTCTTGAGCACCTTGGCGAAGAGCGGGATCAGCGGGAGGTTGAGGATCAGCAGGACGAGGTTGCCGATGTACATGCTGGCGACCACGCCCCAGAAGATCTCCGGCCGCTCCTCCAGCATCAGCGGACCCGGCTGCACACCCAGCACCAGCAGGGCGCCGAGCAGCACCGCGGTGGTGCCGGAACCCGGCACGCCGAGCGTCATCAGCGGGACGAAGGAACCGACGGCCGCCGAGTTGTTGGCGGACTCCGGCGCGGCGACACCCTTGATGTTGCCCTTGCCGAAGGTGTTGCCGTCCTTGGCGATCCGCTTCTCGAAGGAGTACGACAGGAACGACGCCACGGTGGCGCCCGCCCCGGGCAGCACCCCGACGAAGAAGCCCAGCACGGAGCCCCGGGCGGTGGGGCCGCTCATCGTGCGGACCTCGCGCCGGTTCAGCCGCAGCGAGCTGAGCTGCCCGCCGGTGGTGCCCCGGCCACGCCGCAGGATCATCACGAAGACCTCGGCGAGCGCGAACACGCCGAGCGCCACGATGAGGAACTGCACGCCCTCGTACAGCTCCGGCCGCCCGAAGGTGAAGCGGAGGGTGGACGTCTGGGAGTCGATGCCGACCAGGGCGATCATCACACCCACGGTGGCGGAGATGAGCCCCTTGGTGAGGTTCTGCCCGGAGAGGGAGACGACGGCCGTGAGCCCGAGCACCATCAGCCCGAAGTACTCGGCCGGGCCGAAGCTGACGGTCAGCGCGGAGAGCGAGGGTGCGATCAGCATCAGCCCGATGACGCCCACGGTGCCGCCGGTGAACGAGGCGAAGGCGGCGATCGCGAGCGCTTTGCCCGCCGCCCCCTTGCGGGCCATCGGATAGCCGTCGAACGAGGTGGCCACCGTGCCCGCCACGCCTGGCGCGTTGAGCAGGATGGAGGAGGTGGAGCCGCCGAAGATGGCCCCGTAGTAGACGCCGGCCAGCAGGATGATGGCCGAGGCGGGGTCGAGGGTGAAGGCGATCGGGATCATCAGGGAGATCGCGCTGATCGGGCCGAGGCCCGGCAGCATCCCGATGACGGTGCCGAGGAGGCAGCCGAGGAAGACGAAGAGCAGGTTCTCGGGGGAGAGCGCGACCCCGAACCCGTAGAGCAACTGGTCGAAGGTGTCCATGGGGGATCCCGGGGGTCAGAAGGGCAGGGGCCCGGTCGGCAGGGCGACGTCGAGGCCCTGGGACATGCCGAGGTACAGGCCCAGGGCCAGCCCCGCGCCGACCAGGACGTTGACCCAGTGCCGCCGGCTGCCGAGGTACCAGGCCGTCCCGGCCACGTACAGCGCGGTGGACAGGACGAAGCCGAGGGGGACGAAGAGCGCGACGTAGAGGCACATCGCGCCGAGCAGGGCCAGCAGTTCCAGCCGGTCGTCGGCGAGCCGGCCCATCGTCGTGGGCCGCTCCGGCGCGGCGGACGCGGCACCGCCGGCGGCGGACGCGCCCGCCGCGGCACCGGCCGCACCGGCCGCACCGGCGCCATCGCCGGCGGACGCGGCCTGCGCGGAAGAGTCCTGGGCCGCCGGCCCCGGCGGGGTCTTCGCCGCCGCGAGGGCCGGTGCCGGGCTTTCCGCCTCCGGCTCCTCCTCCCCGGCCGACTGGAAGAACAGCGCCACGGCCAGGGCGAGGAGCAGGAGGCCGAGAACGCGGGGGAGCGTCCCGGGCTGGACCGGCACCTCGACCGCCTGGAAGTCCGGGATGCCGAAGGCCATCAGGGTGTAGCCCAGGGCCAGCACCCCGAGCGCCGCGGCCACGGCGCGCTGGGGATAACGGAAGTGACGCATCGTCGAACCCGCCGTCACTTCTTCTTGAGGCCGACGCTGGAGAGGATCTCGCCGAGTTCCTTCTCCTGGTCGTTGAGGAACTCGCCGAACTCGCCGCTGTTCATCCAGGCGTCCGTCCAGCCGAACCGGTCGCGCTCCTTCTTCCAGCTGTCCTGCTTCACCATCTCGGCGAAGGCCTTCTCGTAGTACGCCACCTGCTCGTCCGTCAGGCCCGCGGGTCCCATGACCCCGCGCCAGACGTCGAACTCGTAGTCCACACCGCTCTCCACGAGGGTGGGCGCGTCCGGCAGCGTCTTCACCCGCTCCCCGGAGGAGACGGCCAGCACCCGGACGTCCCCGGACTTGGACAGGCCCTGCGCCTCGGAGGCGCCCGCCACCGCCACGTCGACATGGCCGCCGAGCAGCCCGGTGATCGCCTCGCCGCCGCCGTCGAAGGGCACGTACTTCACCTTCGAGGGGTCGGCACCCGCCGCCTGCACGGCGCCCGCCAGACCGACGTGGTCCAGGCTGCCCGGACCGGAACCGCCGGCCACGCTCACCTTCTTCGGGTCGGCCTTCAGCCGGTCGGCGAGGTCACCGAAGTCCTTGATCGGGGAGTTGTTCTTGACCACGTAGGCGAGCGGCTCGCTCATCAGCCGGGCGATCGGCGTGAAGTCGCGGTGCGAGTGGTCGGACTCGCCGGCCATCGGGACGAGCAGGATGGGCGGGCTGGTGACGAAGAGCTTGTGCGGGTCCTTCGCGTGGTTGGCGACGTACGCCCAGCCGATGGCGCCACCGGCGCCGGGCTTGTTCACCACCCGCATCGGCCGGTCCACGAGGTCGTCCTCCTCCAGGATCCGGGCGGTGGAGCGGGCCAGGGTGTCCCAGCCGCCGCCGGTGTTCGCCGGGGCGACGTACTCGATCGGCTTGGACGGCTTCCAGGGGCCGCCGGCCGCCGTGCCGGAGCCGCCGCACGCGGTGAGCAGCAGGGCCGCCGCGGTTCCGGCGGCCGCGGCGAACAGCCGGGGACGGGTGCGGGACATGGTTCCTCCAGGGCACTTCGTCAGGGGTTTCCGGAGCTTCACCCCCCGGGCCCGCGGGGGACCCGCGCGGGCCCGTGCGCAGGGGGTCCACGAGGGCTCCGTGAGGGCTCCGCGCACGGTGCGGCGCGGAACTTCGCGAGGCAACGCGAGGCAACGCGAGGCAACGCGGGGGAACGCGGGGGAAGCAGTCCACAGGGAAACAGCGCCGCCGGGGATCGGGAAGGTCGGCCGGGGGTTGTGCGTCTATTGGATCTAAGAAAAGTTCTGGCCATAGTGTTCACGCCAGGAAGCGGCGTTCCGGCCGCACAATGGCCGGACCGCCGGGAGCGCCGGGGATACCCGGGCCCCGGCCGGTGGCGACGCGGAACGAGGAGGTCGGACGGTGCGCCGCACAGTTCCGGGGCCTCGCTCCGTCCTCACCCGCCTGGCGCTCACCCGCCTGTCGCTCACGGGTCAGTTCCTCGCACTCCAGCTCGGCCTGATCGTGGTGGTCCTCGGGGTGGTGGCGGTCGTCTCGGTGGCCCAGACCGAGGCGGAGTTCCGCCGGACCGAGGGCCGCCGGCTGCTCCACGTCGCGGAGGCGGCGGCCTCCCTCGACGCGGTACGCGCCGGACTGGCCGGGGAACCGGGACCGGGGGACATCCTGCCGCCGACCGCGGAGAGCGTGCGCAGCGTCTCCGGCGCCTCCTATGTGACGATCACCGGCACCGACCGGCGGATCCGTACCGCCGCCGATCCGCGCCGGATCGGTGAACTCCTGCCGCTGGGCGGCAGCGGGGTCCTGCTCGGCCGGTCGTGGATCGGCACCGCGGCCCCGGGCGGCCACCCCTCGGTGGTGGCGCACGCGCCGGTGTTCGGCGAGGACGGCCGGCTGCTCGGCATCGTCGTCGCCGGGCGGGAGTACGGGAGGATGGTGGACCGTCTCGCGGCCGCGACCCCGAACCTGCTGGTGTACCTCGGGTTCGCCAGCGTGCTGGGGACGGCGGGCTCGGTGCTGCTGGCCCGCCGCATCAAGCGGCAGACGCTGGGCCTGGAACCGGAGGAGATCACCGCGCTGGCGGAGCACCGGGAGGCGATGCTGCACGGCATCAGGGAGGGCGTGATCGGCCTGGATCCCGCCGGCCGGGTCACCCTCGTCAACGACGCCGCCGTGGAACTGCTGGAGCTGCCGCCCGACGCCACCGGCCGGACCCTCGACTCCTGCGGGGTGGAGCCCCGGCTGCACGACGTGCTCACCGGCCGGGTGCGCGGACGCGACCAGGTGGTCGTCACCGGTGACCGGATGGTGTCGCTCAACCGCATGCCCCTGATCACCCGCGGCCGGACGGCCGGCTCGGTCACCACGATGCGGGATCTGACCGAACTCGTCACCCTCCAGCGCGAACTCGACACCACCCGCAGCGCGACCGACACCCTGCGGGCCCAGGCGCACGAGTTCTCCAACCAGCTCCATGTGATCGCCGGCCTCATCGACCTGGAGGAGTACCCGGAGGCCGCCCGCTACGTGCGGAGGGTCAGCGGCGCGCGGTCCCTGCGCACGGCCGAGGTGGTCTCCCGGGTGGCGGACCCCTCCCTCGCCGCCCTGCTGATCGCGAAGACCAGCCTCGCCGTCGAACAGGGCACCGCTCTGCGGCTCACCCCCGCCAGCCGCGTCGGACCGCTCGGCGAGTTCCTCTCCTCCGACCTGGTGACCGTCGTCGGCAACCTGGTGGACAATGCGCTGGACGCGGTCCGTGGCGGCGGCGACGACCGGTGGGTGGAGGTCGACCTCACGGAGGACGACACCGAGGTCCGCGTCCAGGTGCGGGACTCCGGCCCCGGGGTCGCCCCCGAACTCGCCGAGGAGGTCTTCCGGCACGGCTTCACCACCAAGGCCGCCGCCTCGAAGGACACCTCGCGAGGGCTGGGCCTGGCGATCACCCGCCTGGTGTGCACCCGGCGGGGAGGGAGCGTCGGCGCCGACGGCGCGGTGTTCACGGCCCGGCTGCCGCGGAACGAGAACGAGCCGCCGCGGCACGAGAACGAACGGAACCACGGGAACCAGGCATGATCCGCGTACTCGTCGTCGACGACGACTTCATGGTCGCCCGGCTGCACGGGAAACAGGTCGAGAAGCTTCCCGGCTTCACCGTCGTCGGCGAGGCCCGCAGCGGCGCGGAGGCCCTGGCGGCCGTCCGGGAACTCCGCCCCGATCTGGTGCTGCTGGACATCTATCTGCCCGACATCAGCGGTCTGGACGTGCTGCGCGAACTGCGCCGCGGCGGTGGCCCCGGCTCCGAGGTGGACGTGCTCGTGGTGACCGCGGCCCGGGACGCCGACACCGTACGCGGGGCGCTGCGGGGCGGGGCGGTGCACTACGTCGTCAAGCCGTTCGAGACCGCCGTCCTCCACGAGCGGCTGCTGGACTACGCGCGGCGCCACGAGGAGCTGACGGCGTTCAACGCCCCGGGCCAGGAGGAGGTCGACCGGGTGTTCACCGCGGGCCCGGCCGCCCCGGCCGCCCCGGTCCCCCTGGCAAGGGACCCTGCCCCGCCGGCACCGGGCCCCGGGACGGCCCCGGGCGCGGTGGGCTCGGGCGCTGCCCCGGGCACGGCGGCGCCCGGTACGGCGGCCCAGAGCGCGGCGGCCCCGGGCGCCGCGGTCCCGCCGGCACCGTCCGGGCCGGTGGCCGGGGTACCCGCCGAGGTGGCCCGCCCCCCGATCCGCGGCGTACGGCTGCCCAAGGGGGTGACCGAACAGACGGCGGAACTCGTCCGGGACGCTCTCGCGGACTCCGGGGACGGCCTCTCCGCCGCCGAGTGCGCGGTGGCCACCGGCCTGTCCCGCGTCAGCGCCCGGCGCTACCTGGAGTTCTTCGCCTCCTCCGGACACGCGGTGGTCCGCCTCCGCTACGGCACGACGGGCCGCCCCGAACGCCGCTACCACTGGCGCTGAGCGCGCGGGCGCGTGAGCCCGTCCGGGAGTCCGGGAGTCCGGGAACCCGTGAGTCCGGGAGCCCGGGAGTCCGTGAGTCCGGGACCGTGAGGCGGTGAGGCGGTGGGCCCAGGAGTCCATGGAACCCACGCGTCCGTGTGCCCCGTGAGCGGCGGCACCGGACGCGGCGGGTGCGCGGGCCGCGCCATCCGCCCGCCGCGGCCGTGCGCGGGCCACGGCGTTCCCCGGAGCCCTCGCAGGCCCCGAGACCCGGCAGCCCCCGCGAACGCCGAGCGGGGGCCGCACCCGTCACCGGGCGCGGCCCCCGCCGCCGTTCAGGGGAGCGCGGACCAGGGGCCCGCGGTGGGTGCCTTACGCGACGGCGCCCAGGTCACCGGCGCGACGGCGGCGGACGACCAGGATCGTCCCGGCACCGGCGGCCATGGCCACCCCGCCGATGACCGCGATCATCGGCAGCGCGGAGGAGGAACCCGTCTCGGCCAGGCTGCCCTGGACCTGCGGGACGTCGTCACGGCTGGGCTTCTCGGTGGGCGTCGTCGAGACCGGCGTCTTGCCACCGGTCTGCGGGCCCGGGCCGTTGCCCGGCTTGGTGCCCGGGGCGACGATCTCCAGATCGAAGCTGTTCTCACCCACGCCGAAGCACTTGCCGTCCTCGTCCAGGTAGATGCCGGCGCCGATGGTGAGGCCCGCGCCGACCGGCGCGCCGGCCTTCACGTTCAGCCGCATCTCGAAGGTGCTGGAGTGCTCACCGGCCAGGTCGCCCCACCCGATCCAGCCGACGGAGTGGCCGGAGCCGTCGTCGACCGGCACCCAGACGCGCTCGTCCTCGTCGAAGACCTCCAGGACGACCAGCTTCGCGTCGAAGGCGTACTCCGCGTTCTCGTCGGCGGGGCCGACACCGGCGAAGTAGTCCACCTCGGAGAGCTCGGAGGAGGACGGGTTGGTGAAGGTCAGCTCGAACGTGTGCCAGCCGGAGCCCGCCACGATCTTGCCGGGCAGGCCGGACTGCTCGACCGTGAGCTTGGAGTCCTCGCAGAACTCGAACTCGCCTTCGTCCTCGTCACCGGGCGGGGGCTGCTCGTCGTCCTTGCCGTCGCCGGGTTCGGTCGCCCCGCCGTCCTCGCCGTCCTCGCCGCCGGGGTTCTCCCCGGCGCCGTCCTCGTCACCCGGGGTGGTGGCGCCGGTGTCCTCGCCGCCGTCACCGTTCTCCGTGCCGTCGGCGGGCGGGGTGGTGTCCCCGGTCTCCGTCCCGGAGTCGCCGGTGTTCCCGGTGTCCCCGGAGTCGCCGTCGCCCGGCGCCGCCGGCGTCCCGGTGGTCTCGTCGGTGCCCGGGGCCGTGCTCTCCACGGTGACCGTGGGCTGGTCCCCCTCGGCGGCGTACGCGGCGGGCGCCGCCATCAGTGCCGCCGGGGCTATGACAGCCGTCACGGCAGCGGTCGCCAGGACTCGGCGCATTCTCATACAGACCTCTTCGGTCGGCGGTACCGCGGACGCGCGGCACCGAAGGAAAGAAAGGAAGCAGGGAAACGAAAAGCAAGGAGTGAAGCAGGAGCTGCTGAAAGTGAGGTGGAGTGCCCTGCCGTCGCGGTGGGGGAGCGCGTTGTGGCTGAGCAGTCGACAAGAGTGACCGGTGGAGATCGGTAAAGGTTGTAAGGAAGTCCGGTGATGATCGAGTGACCTGGATCACTCGGCCGGTTCCCCGCAGGGTGAAACCGCAGGCGGGGGGCGGGCCGCGGGGGCCGCACGGAGCCGCCGGAGCGAAGAGGTGCGGCCGGCCCGGGCGTCCCCGGAGCCGGCCGCTTTCGATGGTGACCGGACTGCTGTCCCCTGCTGTCCGGTCACACACTGAAGCGCGGTCCCACGGCGTGCGCCGCTTGTGCCCAAGCCGCTCCGCACGCCACACGCTCCAGCGGGATCCGCCCCGGGCCGTACCGGGCACCCGGGTGCACCTGGGCGGACGTCTCACGGACCGGCCGGGCGCCCCCGGCCACCGTGACACCGGGACCAACGACGGCCGCGCGGAAGGGTCACGGCCGTTCCGGACTGTGTTCCGCCGGTTCCGCCGGTTCCGCCGGCGTGCTCCCGCCGCGTCCCCGCCGGTCCGCTCCCCGCTCCCCGTCCGCCGCCCCGCTCGCCCGGTCGGGGGAAAACTCTTTCGAATCCCCGGGGAAATTCCGATGAGTTTCGGGCGCCCGCGCCGTCCAATGGGAGAGGACGGCGGACCGGGACCGCGGGGCCCCCGCCCCGGCGCGCGGCGGGGCAACGCGGCCCGGAACCGCTGACGACGGCGGTCGCGCGGCCGGAACCGGAGACGCGACCGAGGACGCGACCGAAGACGGAACCGATGAGGGAAGACGGGGACGGACGACGATGAAACAGAGCGGTACCGGCCTGGCGATCGAGACGTCAGGGCTGGTCAAGGTGTTCGGCGAGACGCGCGCCGTGGACGGCGTCGATCTCGCCGTGCCCGCGGGCACGGTCTACGGGGTGCTCGGCCCCAACGGCGCGGGCAAGACCACCACGGTCCGGATGCTCGCCACACTGCTGCGCCCGGACGGCGGCGAGGCCCGCGTCTTCGGCCACGACGTGCTGCGGGAGGCGGACACCGTCCGCGGCCGGGTGAGCCTCACCGGCCAGTACGCCTCGGTGGACGAGGACCTCACCGGCCTGGAGAACCTGCTCCTGCTCGGCCGGCTGCTCGGCCACGGCAAGCGGGCCGCGCGCGAGCGCGCCGGGGAACTGCTGGAGGCCTTCGGGCTGACCGCGGCCGCCACCCGCCAGGTGAAGAACTACTCCGGCGGCATGCGGCGCCGTCTCGACATCGCCGCCTCCATCCTCAACACCCCGGACCTGCTCTTCCTCGACGAGCCGACCACCGGCCTGGACCCGCGCAGCCGCAACCAGGTCTGGGACATCGTGCGCGCCGTCGTCGCCCAGGGCACGACGGTGCTGCTCACCACCCAGTACCTCGACGAGGCGGACCAGCTCGCCGCCCGTATCGCCGTGATCGACCACGGCAAGGTCATCGCCGAGGGCACCAAGGGCGAGCTGAAGGCGTCGGTGGGCGCCGGCGCGGTCCATCTGCGGCTGCGGGACGCCGCCCAGCGGCCGGCGGCGGAGAAGGTCCTCACCCGCGCGATGAACGCGCGGATCCAGCCCGACCACGACCCGCTCGCCCTGACCGCCCGCGTGGACGCCACGGACGGCAACGGCCACAGCGCCGCCGAACAGGCCGCGCGCGCCCTCGCGGAACTGGCCCGTTCCGGGGTCGTCGTGGACACGTTCTCGCTGGGGCAACCCAGCCTGGACGAGGTCTTCCTCGCCCTCACCGACCGCACCGCCGACGGTGCCGGCCCGGCCACCGCCACCCCCGGACCGGCCGCCACCCCGGCCATCCCCGGCGGCGACGCGCCGGACGGCCAGGACGGCACAGACGTCCAGGAGGGCAAGGACGGCCAGGACGGCCAGGACCACACGAAGGAAGGCATCCCCGCATGACCACCGCGACCACCACCACGGCGGAACCGCGCGCCGAGGAACTCGCCCCCGTCGCCACCGACACGCTGGCCGCGCTGCTGGTCGCCGGGGAGCGCCCGCCCCGCCCCAGCGCGTGGGCGGCCTCGGCCGCCTTCGGCTGGCGCGCCGTGCTGAAGATCAAGCACGTGCCGGAGCAGCTCTTCGACGTGACGGCCTTCCCGATCATGATGGTGCTGATGTACACGTACCTCTTCGGGGGAGCGCTGGCCGGATCCACCGGGGAGTACCTGCAGTTCCTGCTGCCGGGCATCCTGGTGATGAACGTCGTGATGATCACGATGTACACGGGCGTGGCCGTCAACACCGATATCCAGAAGGGCGTCTTCGACCGCTTCCGCACCCTGCCGATCTGGCGCCCGGCCCCGATGGTCGGCTATCTCCTCGGCGACATGCTGCGTTACGTGCTGGCCTCGATCGTGATGGTCACCCTCGGGCTGATCATGGGATTCCGGCCGGCGGGGGGTGCCGTCGGCGTGCTGGCCGGGGTGGTGCTGCTGGTGGCCTTCTCCTTCGCCTTCTCCTGGATCTGGACCATGTTCGGGCTGATGCTGCGGAGCGAGAAGTCCGTGATGGGCGTCAGCATGATGGTGATCTTCCCGCTGACCTTCCTCAGCAACATCTTCGTCGACCCGCGGACGATGCCGGGCTGGCTCCAGGCGTTCGTCAACAACAGCCCCGTCACCCACCTCTCCTCCGGCGTGCGGGGCCTGATGGCGGGGGACTGGCCGGCGGCGGAGATCGCCTGGTCGCTGGGGTGGGCCGGGGCCCTCGTCCTGGTCTTCGGCACGGCCACCATGCGGCTCTACAACCGCAAGTGACGCGCGGACGCACGCGGTGCGGCCCCGTACGGCGCGGACCCGGTGCCGCGCCCTCCGGGCCGCACCGCGCCGCGCCGCACGGGACCGCGCGCTCGCCGGGGTGCCCGTCAGACGCGCCCCCGGCACAGTTCGAGCAGCGTCATCGCCAGCGCGGTGCCCGGCTTGCCGAGCGTCTCGCGGTAGTGGTGGAGGATCTCCATCTCCCGGGAGAGGTTCACCCGGCGCCCGCCGGAGGTGATCCGGGCCTCCTGGATGGCGGCCGAGACGGCCATCCGCTCCCGCACCAGTTCGATGATCCGTGTGTCGAGCTCGTCGATCCGGCCGCGGGCGCCGGTGACGAGCGCCGCGGCCTGGTCCGTACGAGCCCCGGTGTCCGGGGTCTGCTGGGCCGGGACCCGGGCCCCGGCCGGGACGGCGCCCGGTCCGGCGGCTCCGTCCGCGGCCGGAGCCGGGGAGGCGCCGTCCGTGGCGCCGCCCCTGGCGGGATCCGCGCCGATGCCCGCGCCGGTGTCCGGGGCGGTGTCCGGGCCGGGGTTCGCGCCGGTGTCCGGGCCGGCCTCGGTGTCCCTGCTGGTGTCCGTGTTCATGTCCGTCTCTCCTCGGAGCCGTGGCCCCCGGAGCCGCCGCCCGGGGGCGGAACGCCGAAGCGCCCCGGGCCTTGACCGGCCCGGGGCGCCTGGGAAGTCGCGCGTATCAGTCGCTCACGCGGCACGACCATGGCAGCCGGACGGGCCGGTGCCATAGGTAAAGCCGAAGCTGAGCTGCTGGAACATGAGGCCAGTATCGCGCGGCCCCGGCGCGCGGTGCCAGGGCGGGCCGGATGCTGAGACGGCCGGGGGCGGGGGCCTGACCGGTGGCGGCCCAGCCCCGCGCCGGACGGAGGGCCCGCCCGGCGCCGGTAGAATCGGGACCCAGCCCGCCCCAACCGTCCACGCCGGAAGGCCGCCGCAGTGCCCTCAGCGACCCCTGCTTCCGCCCCCGACGCCGACCACTCCCAGGACACCGTCACCCCCCAGGACACCGTCCTCGTCGTCGACTTCGGCGCGCAGTACGCCCAGCTCATCGCCCGCCGCGTCCGGGAAGCCCGGGTCTACAGCGAGATCGTCCCGCACACCACACCGGTCTCCGAGATCCTCGCCCGCAACCCCAAGGCGCTCATCCTCTCCGGCGGCCCGTCCTCCGTCTACGCGGAGGACGCCCCGGGCGTCGACCCCGCCCTGTTCGAGACGGGCGTCCCCGTCCTCGGCATCTGCTACGGCTTCCAGGCGATGGCCCGGGCGCTCGGCGGCACGGTCGCCCGCACCGGCACCCGCGAGTACGGCGGCACGCGGCTGACCGTCTCCCGCCCCGCCTCCACCCTCTTCGAGGGCACCCCGGCCGAGCAGTCCGTGTGGATGTCGCACGGTGACTCGGTGGCCGAGGCGCCCGAGGGCTTCACCGTCACCGCCACCACCCCCGGCACCCCCGTCGCCGCGTTCGAGGACGACGGGCGGAAGCTCTACGGCGTGCAGCACCATCCCGAGGTGATGCACTCCACGCACGGCCAGCTGGTCCTGGAGCACTTCCTCTACCGGGGCGCCGGGCTGCGGCCGGACTGGACGATGGCGAGCGTCGTCGAGGAGTCCGTCGCCGCGATCCGTGAGCGCGTCGGCTCGCGGCGTGCCATCTGCGGGCTGTCCGGCGGTGTGGACTCGGCGGTCGCCGCCGCGCTCGTCCAGAAGGCCATCGGGGACCAGCTGACCTGCGTCTACGTCGACCACGGCCTGATGCGCAAGGGCGAGTCGGAGCAGGTCGAGAAGGACTTCGTGGCGGCCACGGGCGTCAAGCTCACGGTGGTCGACGCCGAGGAGCGCTTCCTCGGGGCGCTGGCCGGGGTCTCCGACCCCGAGCAGAAGCGGAAGATCATCGGCCGCGAGTTCATCCGCGTCTTCGAGCAGGCCGCGTCCGAGATCGTCGCCGAGGCCGGGGAGCACGGCGAGTCCGTGGACTTCCTGGTGCAGGGCACCCTCTACCCGGACGTCGTGGAGTCCGGCGGCGGCACCGGCACCGCCAACATCAAGTCCCACCACAACGTCGGCGGTCTCCCCGAGGACCTTCAGTTCCAGCTCGTCGAGCCGCTGCGGCGGCTGTTCAAGGACGAGGTCCGGATGGTCGGCCAGGAACTCGGGCTCCCCGAGGAGATCGTCCACCGGCAGCCGTTCCCCGGCCCGGGCCTCGGTATCCGCATCATCGGAGAGGTCACCAAGGAGCGGCTGGACCTGCTGCGCGAGGCCGACGCCATCGCCCGGGAGGAGCTGACCGCGGCCGGCCTGGACCGGGAGATCTGGCAGTGCCCCGTGGTGCTGCTGGCCGACGTCCGCTCCGTCGGCGTCCAGGGCGACGGCCGGACGTACGGGCACCCGGTGGTGCTCCGCCCGGTCTCCTCCGAGGACGCCATGACGGCCGACTGGTCACGGCTCCCGTACGACGTCCTGGCCCGCATCTCGACCCGCATCACCAACGAGGTGGAGGACGTCAACCGGGTCGTCCTCGACGTGACGAGCAAGCCCCCGGGCACCATCGAGTGGGAGTGACCGGCTCGCTCCCATCCGCCCGTACGCGCCCACGACGGTGCCGCCGCTCCCGTGACGGAGCGGCGGCACCGTCGCGTGTGGGGGCCCGGCCGGCTCGCCGGGACCGCAACGGGAGCAGGCTCTACGGCTGGCAGGCCCCCACCGATCCCATCCGCGGCGGGCCGAACCTCACCGGAGCGAGCGGTGCCTGCCCGGGCGCCGGGCGGGCCCCGGTGTCACCTCCGCCAGAAGAGGTGGTGGGTCACCCCGCTCGGGCTGGGGACGGTCTCCAGGTGGAACCGGTCGGTCAGTTCCTCGGGCGACTCCCAGAGCCGGAGGCCGGAGGAGAACGTCACCGGGGAGACCGCCACGTGCAGGGTGTCGACGAGGCCGGCGTCGAGGAACTGCCGGATCGTGGAGACCCCGCCACCGAGCCGCACGTCCTTGCCCCGTGCCGCCTCCCGCGCCTGCTCCAGGACCGCCGCGGGGGAGCCGTCGACGAAGTGGAACGTGGTGTCGGAGAGCGTGAACGAGGGACGCGGATGGTGGGTCAGCACGAACACCGGGGTGTGGAACGGGGGTTCGTCACCCCACCAGCCGCGCCACGCGTGGTCCTCCCAGGGCCCGCGCTGCGGGCCGAACTTGTTGCGGCCCATGATCTCGGCGCCGATGTTGTGGGTGAAGTCCCGCGTGAAGTAGTCGTCGAGACCGCGGCTGCCCCCGGGATCGGTGCGGTTCGGCCAGCTGGCCGTGGCACCGGCCCACCCGAACAACCGCTCGGCGCCGGGGAGCCCGAACGGGTTCGCGAGGCTCTGTTCCTCACCGGCCCCGATACCGTCACTCGAGACGTTGAAATTCTGGACCCTCAGCAGTTGATGCGTCACGCGTTCCTCCTGTGCAGTCGGCAAGCGTGATGTCGACTCCCCGGAACGCGGAAACTCATCGCCGGGCCGGTGGCCTTCCGCCGCGGGCCGTTCAGCCGGGGCGCGGTCCCCGGTGGGGGCGGCGGGAGAAGTGGCGGCGGACGGCGTAGGTGAGGACGCCGACCACCCCGGCGAGGGAGAGACCGAACAGGACGACGGGGAGCAGCACCGCGTCGCGGACCGTGAGGGCGCCGGTGGCGTCCAGCAGGGCCGTGACCCCGGCGGCGAGCAGCACCAGCCCGGCGAGCAGCCGCGCCGGTTCGAAGCGGTGACGGCCCCGGCGGGCGGGTCCGCCGGGCCGCGCGTCCCGCCCGCGGGGCGCGGAGGCCGGGCCGGCGGCGGGCTCCCCGGCCGGGGCCCACGGCCCACCGGGCTCCCGGGGCTCACGGGGGTCCCAGGGCCCACCGGGCTCCCGGGATGCCCAGGGTTCACGGGGCTGCTGCACGGTGCACCTCCACCCGGCCGACGCCGGCTTCCAGTTCGAGCACGAGCGTGCCGGACGGTGCCCGGCCCTCCGGCGGCCGGAGCGTCCGGTGGATGTCGCCGGCGGTCACGTTCCCCTGGCGCGGGGGGTCGCCGGGCAGACGGCTGCTCCCCAGGCCGAACTCCAGGGTCAGCTCCACCGTGGTGTCGCCCGGCACCAGGACCCGCAGCTCGCCGACGCCCACGCTCGCGCGGGTGTGCACGGTGTCGCCCTCCCGCAGGCCGAGGCCGGTCAGGTCGAGCTCGGCCACGCCGGCGCCGACGCCGTACACCGGCCGCACGTCGGCCGCCGCGGTGGGCCGCCAGCTCGTGGTGCGCCACTCGGCCGCCGTGTCCCCGGGCAGGCTGCCGGCTCCCACCGTCAGGACGCAGGCCAGCACGGCGGCGATCACCGTCCCGGCGCCCGTCCGGCCGTACCAGGCGGCGACGGCCAGCCCGAGGCCGAAGACCGCCAGCGCGCAGGCGAACCCGGTCTGCGCGTCGGCGGCGGTGATCGTGGTCGTGGAGCGCGCGCTCAGCAGGGTGCCGGCGACCGCGGCGAGCACGGCGGCCAGGAACGTCCAGCCGCCGGTCCACAGGCCCCCCGCACGCCGGCCGTGCCGGTGGGTGCCCGTCTGCCAGGGCAAACGGGGGCCGGGGACGCTCGCGGCGTCGGCCGGGCCCCACAGATAACCGGTGCCGCCGGGGTCTCCGGAGCCGTCCTTGGTGAGCGGGTCACGCCACCAGGACGGGCCGCCGGGAGCGGGCGGCGCCGTGGTCTCGGGGGGCGCGTCGGCCACCGCCTGCGCCGCCGCCGCGTCGGCCGCGGCCCCCTCCCGCTCCGCGCGCCGCTTCTGCAACGACCAGGAACAGACGCCCGCCAGGGAGGCGGACAGCAGGGCGGCGAAGAAGAGCAGCCCGCCGTTGTTGAGCATCGTCAGCAGCAGCCCGGAGCCGACCAGCGCGAACAGCAGGGCTGTCAGCCCCGGTCCCTCGACCCGGCCGGAGAGCAGCCGGCGCGCCTCGTTCTCGTCCTCGCCCTCGCGCGGGACGAGCAGCCAGGCGAAGCCGTAGCCGATCAGCCCGACGCCGCCGGCGAGGGCGAGCACGGTGAGCACGATCCGGAAGATCACCGGGTCGAGGGCGAACTGCCGGCCGAGGCCGGCGCAGACCCCGGAGATCACGGAGCCCTGGCGGCTGCGCCGCAGCCGGGGCAGCACGGTTGCGAGGCCGTCCAGCGGGCCGGTGGACGCGGGGCCGGTGGACGCGGGACCGCCGCCCGGGGCGGACCCGTCCTCCGGACGGGGGGCGCCGCCGCTCTGTCCGGGGGCCGGTCCTCCGGTGGCCGTGCCCCCGGTGGCCGTCCCGCCACCGGCCGCGCCGCCGGGGCCCGCCGGTGCCCCGCCCGGTGGGCCCGCCGCCGGGCCCGCGGTGGGCTGCTGTTCGCTCATGTCTCCATGGTGACGGCCCCGCGGGGCCCGCAGCACCCACGAAGACCCTGACCTTTCCCGGAACCGGACCCGCAGGGAACCGGTCCCGTGCCGGATGAGCCCGCGCCGGACCGCCCTGCGGGGAACCGGGCCCGGACGGGATCGGGCCCGGACAGAACCGAGTCCGGACGGAACCGGGCCCACATGGGATCGGGACCCGGGCCGGGCAAGGCCGGCGCAGGGCCGGACCCGCGCAGGGCCGGACCCGCGCGGAACACGGAAACGGGACCCCGGTGAACGGCCGCCCCACCCCGGAGACGGTCCGGTGGCACCCGGGAGACGGTCCTGCGGCCCTCGGGAGACCGCCCGGCGGTCCCTGGGGAGGCCCGTCGACGGCGCGGGATCCCGGGCCCGCTCAGGGTCCGACCCTGATGCCGCGAGGGTCCGTCCCGTGTGACGATCGGGGTATGACCGCCACCGCCCCCCGCGCCGGGACCTCCCGGGCGGGCCGTCCGTACCCCGCGGGCCCGCTCGGCGATCCCGGCGGCCCGGGGACGGGTCCCGACGCCGGTGAGCCGCCGGTCCGCAAGCTCTACCGCAGCGCCGACGGGCGGATGCTGGGTGGTGTGGCCCGTGGACTCGCCGGCCATCTCGGGCTGCCCGTGCCGTGGGTGCGGGTCTTCTTCGTGGCGATGTTCATGGTGGAGGGGCTGGGGGCGCTGCTCTACGCCGCGTTCTGGTTCGTCGTCCCGCTCGGGGTGGGCGGGGTGGAGGCTCCGCGCGGCACGGCGGGCCCGCACACCCCGGCCGCCCCGCCTGCCCGGCCCGTCCCGGGCGCGGCGGCCGAGGGCGGGACCGAGGGGCGGCGCCGGCCGCTGCTCCGCCGCCCGGACCGGGGGCAGCTCGTCGCCCTGCTGGCCATGGTGGTCGCGCTGGCGGTCTTCGTCGACAACCTTCAGCTCGGCCGCCGTGCCAACGCCTATCTGTGGCCGGCGCTGCTGATCGGCGCCGGTGTCGCGCTGGTGTGGCGGCAGGCCGACAACGCGCGCCGCGCGCACTGGGCGGAGGTCACCCGGCGCAAGCGGGTGCTGCCGCTGGTGCGCGGCGCGGCCGGGGTGCTGCTGGTCGGCGCCGGGGTCAGCGTCCTCGTCGTGATGCAGAACTCGGCCAACCACCTGGGCGCGGTGTTCCAGGCGTCGCTCGCCGTCCTCGTCGGTATCGCGCTGCTGGCCGGCCCGTATCTGGTGCGGATGACGCAGGACCTCTCCGAGGAGCGGCTGATGCGCATCCGCGCGCAGGAGCGGGCCGAGGTCGCCGCGCACGTCCACGACTCCGTGCTGCACACCCTCACCCTGATCCAGCGCAACGCCGGGGACTCCCGTGAGGTGGCCCGTCTCGCCCGCGCCCAGGAGCGGGAGCTGCGGGCCTGGCTCTACCGGCCCGAGGGGCGCGGCAAGGACGAGGAGACGGAGCCGGACACCCTGGCCGAAGCCGTGCGGGCCGCGGCGGCCGAGGTGGAGGACCACCACGGGGTGCCCGTCGAGGTCGTCTGCGTCGGCGACTGCCCGCTGGACGAGCGGCTGGGCGCCCAGCTCCAGGCCGCGCGGGAGGCGATGGTCAACGCGGCCAAGTACGGTGGCGGGGGCGGGCCGGTGCAGGTCTTCGCGGAGGTCGAGGGGGAGCGGGTGTTCATCTCGGTGCGCGACCGCGGCCCGGGCTTCGACCTGGACGCGGTACCGGCGGACCGGATGGGCGTCCGGGAGTCGATCATCGGCCGGATGCAGCGCAACGGCGGTACGGCGAGGCTCCGCTCGGCGCCGGACGGTGGCACCGAGGTGGAGCTGGAGATGGAACGCGAAAGCTGAGCGACCGCTGCGGCCGGCGCGGCCCGGCGCGGCCCGGCGAAGCGCCGGGGGCGGCCGGACGGCACGGACGCGGCACGGACGCGGCACGGACGCGGCAGGGGCAGGACAGGGACGGCGCCGGCACGGGCGGCGCGGAACGCCGCCACCGATACGGGCGGTACGGACGACGGATGACACGGGTGAGCAGGCCATGCGGACAGGGGACGGACGGATGAACGACGCGACGGGACACACCGGCGACCCCCGGGCGGCGGGCCCGGCGCAGGGCGCCACCGGCTCCGGCCCCGGTAGGGGCACCGCCACCGGTCCCGGTGCAGGCGGCACCGGCGGCGCGACCGGCGCGACCGGCACCGGCGGCGGTACCGGCCCCGCCACCGGCCCCGCCGACGGGACCGCCGAGCGCCACGCCCGCGTCGTGCTCGTCGACGACCACCGGATGTTCCGCACCGGCGTCCAGGCCGAGATCGGCCGGACGGAGACCACCGGCGTCGAGGTCGTCGGCGAGGCGGCCGATGTCGACCAGGCGGTCACCGTGATCACCGCGACCCGCCCCGAGGTCGTCCTGCTCGACGTGCACCTCCCCGGCGGCGGCGGTGTGGAGGTGCTGCGCCGCTGCTCGGCCCTGATGGGCGACCGGGAGCGCCCGGTGCGTTTCCTCGCCCTCTCCGTCTCCGACGCCGCCGAGGACGTCATCGGCGTGATCCGGGGCGGCGCGCGCGGCTACGTCACCAAGACCATCACCGGCGCCGACCTGATCAGCGCGGTGTTCCGGGTCAAGGAGGGGGACGCGGTCTTCTCCCCGCGGCTGGCCGGCTTCGTCCTGGACGCCTTCGCCTCCACGGACGCGCCCCCGGTCGACGAGGACCTGGACCGCCTCACCCAGCGGGAGCGCGAGGTGCTGCGGCTGATCGCCCGCGGCTACGCCTACAAGGAGGTCGCGAAGCAGCTCTTCATCTCCGTGAAGACGGTCGAGTCCCACGTCTCGGCGGTCCTCCGCAAGCTGCAGCTCTCCAACCGCCACGAACTCACCCGCTGGGCGACGGCCCGCCGGCTGGTCTGACCGCGCCGGGCCGGCCGCCCACCCGGCCGGGCCGGGCGGCGGAGGCGCCCGGGATGTCCGGGGTGTCCGGGGCGCGTCCGCCGGCCGCTCCCGGGAGGCCGGGCGGACGCGCCCCGGGGTCACCGGCGCACGCCGCCGGGCACGGTTCCGTGGGCGAGCGCGGCCCGGTCGGGCATGCCCTCCCAGTCGCCCGGGACGGTGCACACCAGCGCGCCCGCGGTCACGGCCGTGCCGAGGCACCGCGCGGGGTACGCGCCGGCGGCCAGTTCGGCGAGCCAGGCGCCGACGAACGCGTCGCCCGCGCCCACCGGGTCGACCACCTCCACGGGCACGGCGGCCCGCCGGTGGAGGACGCCGTCCGCCAGGGCCAGCGCGCCGTCCGCCCCCAGCTTGACGACGGCGGTGCCGGGGCCGAGGCCCGTCAGCGCGGCGGCGAGCGCCTCGGGGCCGTCCGCCCGGTCCCGGCCGAGGACGAGGGCCGCCTCGTCGTCCCCCGCGAACACCAGGTCGGCGCGCGTGACCAGGTCCCGCAGCACCGGCGCGGCCCGCTCCGGAGGCCAGAGCGCGGAGCGGTGGTTGACGTCGAGCGACACCGTCACCCCCGCCGAGCGCGCCACGTCCACGGCGTGGGACACGGCGGCCGCGGCGGACGCGCCCAGCGCCGGGGTGATGCCCGAGACGTGCAGCAGCCGGGCGCCGGCGACGAGGGCATCGTCGATGTCCGCCGGGGAGAGGCGGGAGCCCGCGCCGTGGGCCCGGTGGTACCAGACCCGCACGGTGCCGCCCGGCAGCCGCTCCTTGAGCATCAGCCCCGTGGGCGCCCCCGGGTCGCGCGCGGCCCGTACGTCGATGCCCTCGGCGGTGAGTTCGCGGACGACGCGGTCCCCGACGGAGTCGGCGCCGAGCCGCCCGATCCAGCTCACCGGGGTGCCGAGGCGGGCGGCGGCCACCGCCACGTTGCTCTCGGCACCGCCGATGCCCAGCGCCATGTGCGGGACGTGCTGGAGGTGGCCCACGGTGGTGGCGGTGAGCAGGCCCATCGTCTCGCCGAGGGTGACGATCCGCCCGGGGCGGTCCGGCGGGGTCTCCCCCTCGGCCGGGCTGTGGGGCGTCACGGCCCGGCCTCCGCCGCCGCGGCGAGGGCGCGGCGCGCCCGGCCGGCGAGGGCCCGCAGGTCCCCGCCGGCGAGGGCGTCACCGGTGAGCGCGCCCCCGAGACCGACGGCCAGGGCACCGGCCCGGATCCAGGTGCCGGTCTCGTCGACGCCGATGCCGCCGGTCGGCATCACCCGCAGCCCGGGGAACGGGTCGGTGCACGCCCTGAGGTGGGCCGGGCCGACGGTGGACGCGGGGAACAGCTTGACCGCCGTCGCCCCCGCGTCCCAGGCGGCGGCCAGCTCCGTGGGGGTGAGGCCGCCCGGGTAGACGGGGACGCCGGCCGCCCGCGCCTCGGCCAGGACGTCGGCGCGGAGGTGCGGGGAGACGACGAAGTCCGCGCCGGCGCCCAGGCAGCGGCGCGCCTCCGTGGCGGAGCGCACGCTGCCCACGCCCAGCTCGGCGGCGGTGCCGAGCGCGGCGCGGAGCCGGGGGAGGGCCTCGACCGCCCCCGGTGTGGTCAGGGTCAGCTCCAGGCAGACCAGCCCGGCGTCCACCAGGGTCTCGGCCACCGGCAGCAGATGTTCGGTGGACCCGGCCCGGAGGACCGCCACCACCCGGGTGCGGAGCAGGGCTCCACCGGGCTCGGCCCGGCCGGAACCGGGCGCGGTGGGGAGGGCGCCGGACTCGGGCGCGGTGGGGAGGGTGCCGGACTCGGGCGCGGTGGGGAGGACGCCGGGCTCGGGCGCGGTGGGGACGGCGCCGGACTCGGGCGCGGTGGGAACGGCGCCGGACTCGGGCCGGGTGGCGGCGGCCCCGGACGCGGCCCCGGAGCCGTGCGGGGCGCGCTCGGCGGCAGAGCCCGGTCCCCGTCCGGCGGGCCCCACCGGGGCCGCGGGGTCGGCGGCGCTCACCGGGTGTCCTTCCCGGCGGTGGCGGTGGCAGGGTCACCGCCGGCAGCGGTGACGGGGGCAGCCGCGATGGCGGCCCCGGCGCCGGTCGCGTCGGGGACCACGGTCAGATCCCGGTCCAGGGTCTCCGGGGCCATCCGCGCGGCCACCAGGCTGACGGCCATCATCAGCATCATGTAGGCCGCGACCGGTATCCACGACCCGGAGAACGCGGTGAGCAGGGAGGCGCAGATCAGCGGGGCGACCCCGCCGCCCAGCACCGAGGAGAACTCCCGGCCGAGGGTGACACCGGCGTAGCGGTAGCGCGTGCCGAACAGTTCGGGGAAGTAGCTCATCTGCACGCCGACGGCACCCTGGCCCGCCAGCACGAAGCCGATGATCATCGCCACGGTGATCGCCACCGGGGAGCCGGTGTTCAGCGCGATGAACGTGGGCCCGGGCAGCAGCACCAGCGCGGCGACGATCGCGGAGTACACGGGCCGGCGTCCGAGCTTGTCGGAGAGGAACCCGAAACCGATCGCCGCGACACCACCACAGGCGGCCCCGATCATCAGGACCTTCGGGACGAACGTGGGGTCGATCCCGACCGAGGAGATCAGGTACGAGGCCATGAACACCTGGTAGGTGTACGACTGGGAGCTGATCCCGACGTTCATGAACAGCACCAGCAGCATGGGCTTCCGGCCGTGCCGGAAGACCTCCTTGACGGGGGACTTCGGCGCCTCGTGCTCCCGCTTGAGCTCCTGGAAGACCGGGCTCTCGTTGAGCTTCCGGCGGATGATCACGGCGGCCACGGTGACCAGCAGGCTGCTGGCGAAGACCAGCCGCCAGCCGTAGCTCATCAGGTCTTCCTCGGGGAGCAGCTGGACGAGGATCCAGGCGAGGGCACCGAGCAGGGTGCCCAGCGCCGCGCCGGTCATCACGAGCGCGGCGAGCCGCCCGCGCCGTCCCGGTGCCGCCGTCTCGGTGAGGAGGGTCGCTCCGCCGGATTGTTCGGCCCCGGCGCCGAAGCCCTGGAAGAAGCGGCAGAAGACGAGCAGCGCCGGGGCGAGGATGCCGACCTGGCCGTAGGTGGGGAGCAGCCCGATGGCGAAGGTGGAGCCACCCATCAGGAAGAGCGTGGTGACCAGGACCCACTTGCGGCCGAGCCGGTCGCCGTAGCGGGAGAAGAACAGGCCGCCGAGGGGGCGGGCGGCGAAGCCGACGGCGTAGGCGGCGAAGCTCGCGAGCAGCGCGGCGGCGGGGGAGGCGTTGGGGAAGAACAGGGTGCCGAAGACCAGCGCCGAGGCCGTGCCGTAGATGACGAAGTCGTACTGTTCGAGCGCGGTGCCGATGAGGCCGGCCCAGGCGGCGCGGCGCACGGCGCGGGGGTCCGCGGGGGCGGGCGGGCCGGCGGGCGGGGTGGACGAGGAGGCGCCGGCCGGTGGTACCGGCGCCTGGGTGGGAGCGTCCATGATCCGTGTCTCCTTGCGGGATCGGGGCGGGGAGGGGAGACGTCCGCGAGGGTGCGCGGAACGGGGTGAGTCCGGTGAGCCCGGTGAGCGGGGTGAGCGGGGTGAGTGCGGTGAGTGGGGCGCGCCGGGACGGCGGCCCTGCGCGCCGCCACCCGGGCATGGCAGGACGAAAGGGATGGGGGAACCGCACGCGGACCGTGGGGAAGTGGCCCGCGCGGGCCAGGGGGGAGGCGACGCCGCGGAGGCGAGGGGGAGATGGGACGCCGCGGGGACGGCTGGGGAGGAGGGACCGGCGGTGAGGGGTGTGCCGGTGGGGAGGTCCCCCGGCCGTGAGTGGGCCGGGGGACGGGGGCCTGCTGCCCGGTGGGCGGCTCAGGCTGCGGGTGATCCGGTGGGGCGGACCACGACTTTGAGGTGGTGCGGGTCCGCGCCCGGCGCCCGGAGGGCGTCGGCCGCCCGGTCGAGGGGGAAGCGGCCGGTGAGGAGGGGGGCGAGATCGACCCGGCCGCCGGCGGCCAGGGCGAGGGCGGTGGGGAAGGCGTGGGCGTAGCGGAACGCGCTGACGAGGTCGATCTCCCAGCGCTGGAGGTGGGCCAGCGGCACTCCGTCCACGGCGGGGGCGGCCTGCCCGACGACGACCGCGCGTCCGGCGGGGCCCAGGGCGAGGATGCCCTGGCGGAGCGCGGCGGGGTGGGCCGAGCACTCCAGCAGCCGGTCGGCGCCGGTGAGGGTGAGGTCCTCCCGGGCGGTGTTGACGGTGGTGGAGGCGCCGAGTTCACGGGCGCGCGCCAGCCGGGCGTCGTGCACGTCCGTCACGGTCACCTCGGCGGCGCCGGCGGCGCGGGCCACCTGGGCGATCAGGATGCCGATCGGCCCCGCCCCGGTGACCAGGACCCGGTGCCCGGGGGCCACCCGGGCCCTGCGCACCGCCCAGACCGCGACCGCCAGCGGCTCGATCAGCGCCCCGAGTTCCAGCGGTACGGCGTCCGGCAGCGGGTGGACGGCCCGCGCCGGGGCGACGACGTGCCCGGCGAGCACGCCGTGGGTCGGCGGTGAGCCGAAGCAGGTGCCGTCGGGGCACAGGTTGTACCGGCCGGAGCGGCAGGTGGGGCAGGTGCCGCAGCCGACGGCGGGCTCGATCGCGACCCGGGTGCCCGGCTCGTGGCCCGCTCCGGGGCCGGCCGCGGTGACGACTCCGGAGGCCTCGTGCCCCAGGACGGTGGGTTGCCGCAGGACGTTCCGCCCGTTGCGGCCGGTGGCGAAGTAGTGCATGTCGGAGCCGCAGATGCCGACGGCGTCGACGGCGACGAGCACCTCACCGGGGCCCGGCGGGCGCAGCGGGATCTCCTCGATCCGGAGATCGCCGGGGGCGTGCAGGACGGCGGCGGTGGTGTGGCCGGGGAGGGACATGGGCGCTCACATCCTGGTGACGGGCTCGGAGGGCCGGCGGTGTCCGGTGCCGGTGTGGGCGTCGGCGTCGGTGCGGATGCCGGTGCGGGTGTCGGCGTCGGCCGCCTCCGCCGCGGCGCGTGCGGCGGCGGCCGTACCGTGCCGGGTCAGCACCTCGATGAACTCGGCGACCCGCGCGGTGAACGCGGGGTGCCCGGCGAGGCCGTCGCCGAGCAGGCCGCCGTCGAGGACCGCGGCGGTGAAGCCGGCGGCGGTGGTGGAGCGCGCGGCCGCCGCGCGCAGCCCGGCCGCGCCCGGGTCCGTCATCGCCGCGGCGTGCGGGCCGGGGTCGAAGCCGCCGGGCGGGGCCGCGCAGCAGAGGTAGGCGGCGACGGTCAGGGCCAGGTGGTGCGGCATCCGGCCGGCGCGCAGATGCAGCAGGGCCGGTTCCGGCACGCGCTGGCGGAGCTTGGCGGAGCCGTCCGAGCCGACCTGCCGGGTGCGGTGGCCGAGGGCGGTGTTGGACCAGCGGTCGAAGAGCCGCGCCACGTAGGCGTCGAGGTCGATGCCGGCGGGGACGGTGATGCTCGGCAGATAGTCCTCGTGCAGCACGCGCCGCGCGGCGTCGGCGATGTGCGGCCGGGCGACGGAGTCCGGGATGGTGTCCCGGCCGTCGAGGGCGCCGAGGTAGGCGATGAGCGAGTGGGTGCCGTTCAGCAGCCGCAGCTTGAGCAGCTCGTACGGTTCCACGTCCGCGGTGAACAGGGCCCCGCCGTGCTCCCAGGCGGGACGGCCGGCGGCGAAACCATCCTGGAGAACCCACATGGTGAACGGCTCGGCGGGCACCGGGACGGCGTCGCGCAGTCCGAGCCCGTCGGCCACCGCGGCCCGGTAGGCGTCCGTGGTGGCGGGGACGATCCGGTCGACCATGGTGTCCGGGAACGTCACCGCGGCCTCCAGCCAGTCCGTGAGCGGATCGCGCTCGGCGGCCGGCAGAGCCTGGGCGAACGCGCGGACCAGCTGCCCGGTCAGGGTGCCGTTGCCCGCGAGGTTGTCGCAGCTCAGCACGGTGACGGGGGCCCCGTGCGCGCGGAGCCGGCGCTGCAGCCCGCGGACGATCTGCCCGACCGTGGTCCGCGGCGGCGCGTCGCCCGCCAGGTCGGCCCGGATCCCGGGGTGGTCGAGGTCGAGCCCTCCGGTGCGGGGCGCGAGGGTGTAGCCGTTCTCGGTGACGGTGAGCGAGACGACGCGGGTGCCGGGCGCGGCGATCGCGGCCACCACGGCGTCGCCCTGCTCGGCGGCGACGAGCGCGCCGGTGTGCACCGCGGGCACGGTGATCCGGGTCCCACCGGGGGAGATCTCCACCACGGAGTAGCGGAAGTCCTGGGCGCGGAGCGCCTCCGCGACGGCCGCCGAACGGCTCGCCACGCCCAGGACGCCCCACGGGCCGTCGGTGTGCGCGAGCGCGGCGGCGGTGTAGACGGCCTGGTGGGCGCGGTGGAAGTTGCCGAGCCCGAGGTGCACGATGCCGGTCCCGGTGAGCTCGCGCCGGTGCGTCAGCGCCGCCGGGGGGACGGTCGCGGCCGTCAGGCGGGGGAGGGGGGTGGTCATGTCACCAATCCGTCATCGAGCCGTCGCGGCGGCGCGCGACGGGCAGGTAGGCGGGCTCGTACGGGAACCGGGCGGCCAGCGCCTCGTCGACCTCGACGCCGAGTCCGGGGGCGTCGCCGGGGTGCAGATACCCGTCCGCGTAGCTCCAGTCGTGGCGGAACACCTCGTGCGTCCGGGGCTCGTAGCCCATGTACTCCTGGATGGCGAAGTTCGGGGTGGCCAGCCCGGTGTGGAGCGAGGCGGCCAGCGCCACCGGCGAGACGTCGGAGGGACCGTGCGGCCCCAGCTTGACCTGCCAGATCTCGGCCAGCGCCGCGATCCGCCGCAGATGGCTGATGCCCCCGGCGTGGGTGACGCAGGTGCGGACGTAGTCGATGAGCTGCTCGGTGATGAGCGACTGGCACTCCCAGACGGTGTTGAACACCTCGCCGATCGCCAGCGGCGCCGTGGTGTGGCGCCGCACATGGCGCAGCACCTCCTGGTTCTCCGCGGGGGTGACGTCCTCCAGCCAGAAGAGGTCCACCTCCTCCAGGGAGCGCCCGAGGCGGGCGGCCTCCCCCGGGGTGAGCCGGTGGTGGGCGTCGTGGAGCAGCTTCAGCTCGGGGCCGGCGTGTTCCCGGACCGCGGCCAGCGCGCGCGGGGCGTGCCGCAGATAGGCGTCGGTGTCCCAGATCTCCTCGGCCGGGGCGGCGCCGCGGCCCGCCGGTTCGTAGGCCGCGCCGCCGCGGCTGACGCCGTAGACGGTGTCCAGGCCCGGCACGCCGGTCTGCGCCCGCACGGCGCGGAAGCCCTGCTCGCGCCGGGCGTCGAGGGAGTCGAGCAGTTCGGGGACGTCCCAGCCGGTGGCGTGGGTGTAGGTGAGGATCCGGTCCCGGACCGCACCGCCGAGCAACTGGTACACCGGCTGTCCGGTGGCCTTGCCCTTGATGTCCCACAGGGCGAGGTCCACGGCCCCGACGGCGGTCATGGTGACCGGCCCCCGGCGCCAGTACGCGCCCCGGTAGAGGTACTGCCAGGTGTCCTCGACGCGGGCCGGGTCGCGGCCGACGAGCAGCGGCGCGACGTGGTCCCGCAGATACGCGGCGACGGCGAGTTCGCGGCCGTTGAGGGTGGCGTCGCCCCAGCCGACCAGCCCCTCCGCCGTGGTGATCTTCAGCGCCACGTAGTTGCGGCCGGGGCTGGTGACCAGCACCTCGGCGGCGACGACGGAGTCCCGGGCGCCGGAGGCCGCGCGGGTGCCGGGCCGCCGCGCGGGGGCGGCGGGGCTCGCGGGGTTCACCGGGTGCTCCGTGGCCGCCGTATCCGCCGTATCCGCCGTATCCGCCGAGGCCGCCGAGGCCGCCGTGTCCGGGCCGGCCCCGGGGTTCACCGGCCGCGCGGTGTCCGCCGGTCCGGTCCCGTTCGCCGGAGCCCCGTCCACCGGGGGTGTCGCGTTCACCGGACCACCGCCACCACGTTGTGCGGCGTCTCACCGGCCGCGAACCGGTGGATGTTGGCCGCGATGTCCTCGGCGCGCCGGAGGAAGGTCTGCCGGGTCAGCCCCGAGGAGTGCGGCGTCATCAGGACGTTCGGCAGCTCGTGGAAGGGGTGACGGCTGGGCGCTCCCGTGTTGCCGGAGGCGGGGTAGGTGTACCACACGTCGAGGGCGGCGCCGCCGATCGCCGCGTCGCGCAGGGCGGCGTACAGCGCGTCCTCGTCGACAACCGGGCCGCGGCCGACGTTGATCAGTACGGCGGAACGTTTCATCCGCGCCAGCCCGGCCGCGTCGATCAGCCCGGTGGTGGCCTCGGTGAGCGGTACGGAGACCAGCACCACGTCGGCCGTCTCCAGCAGCGTGCCCAGGTCGTCGACCGTCCCGGCCCAGTCCAGGCCCTCGGCGGCGGCGTCGGTGTCACCGCGCCGGGTCACCGCGACACCCCGGGCGCCGAAGGCGCGGAAGCGCCGCCACGCGCGGGCACCGATGTGCCCGAAGCCCACGAAACCGACGGTGCCGCCCCCCAGCGCGTCGGGCCACGCGGCGCCGGGGGTGTGCGCGGGGGAGTCCCACACGCCGCGGCGCAGCGCCGCGTCCTGGCGCAGGAACCCGCGCCCCAGCAGGACGGCCGAGGCCACCGCGTACTCCGCGATGGAGTCCTCGTGGTGGAAGGTGTTGGCGACCGTCGTGCCCGGCGGCAGCGCACCGGTGTCGATCTTGTCCACGCCCGCGCCGGCGGCGTGCACCAGCTTCAGCCGTTTGCCGGCCGCGGCCATGGCGGCGGTGCAGACGCCGGAGACGAGCACGTCCGCGTCGGGCAGCGCCGCCGCCACGGCGTCCGGGTCCGCGGGGTCGGGCCAGTGCGCGACGGCGCCCGGGGGCAGCGCGGCCTCGAAGGTCTCGCGCAGGGGGCGGAGGTTGCTGTCGGCGACGACCACGGTCGGGCCGTCGGGCCGGGGGTCGGGGTTCATGGCGGGCCTTCGGTCGGGAGGGGCAGGGGGAGCGGCGGGGGAGCGGCGGGGGAGCGGCGAGGGAGTCAGGCGCGCTCGCGCGCGGTGGGGAGCGTGCGCACGGCGTCGGCCGGCCCGGTGGATCCGCGGACGACGAGCTGCGTGGGCAGCCGGAGCAGGCGTGGCTCCCGGCCGTCCCCGGCGATGGCCTGGGAGAGCAGTTCGAGGCTGAGCGACCCGGCGCGGGCCATCGGCACCGCGACGCTGCTCAGGGAGGGGTGGGCGGTGGCGGCGAGCGGCATGTCGTCGATGCCGACGACGCTGAGGTCGTCGGGGACCCGCGTCCCGAGCCGCCGCGCCCCGCTGATCACGCCGAGGGCGACGAGGTCGTTGTGGGCGATGACCGCGGAGGCCCCGGAGGCGATGACGGCCGCCGCGGCGGCCTCGCCGCCCGCCACCGTCTCCGACTGCCGGCCCAGCACCTCCAGCCGCAGCCCGGCCTGTTCGGCCTGGCCGCGGGCGAGGTCCACCCGGTGGCTGTTGGACCAGGAGTGCTGGGAGCCCTGGACGTAGGCGAGATGGCGGTGGCCGAGCGCGGCCAGGTACTCGATGGTCTGCCGCAGGCCGTCCGTCGCGTCGGCGATGACACAGTCCGCCGTCGCCGTCTCGCGGTTGACCAGGACGACGGGGGTGTCGCCGCACAGCTCCAGCACGTCCTCGGCGTCGAGCCGGGGCGAGCAGACGACGAGCCCGGCGATCCGGTCGCGGAGGCGGGTGATGACCTCCCGCTCGTGGTCCGGGTCGAAGTCGGTGTCCGCGAGGACGATCGTCTGCCGGCTGTGCCAGCCCCGGGTCTGCGCGGCCTTGACGAAGGCGCCGAAGACCGGGTTGGTGATGTCGGGCACGACCACGGCCACCGTGGCGGGGTCCGGCTCCGGCGGCGTCTCCCCCGGCCGGGGCGGTGGTACGTAGCCCAGCTCCTCGGCAACGTGCAGCACCTTGCGCAAGGTTTCCGGCCCCAGGCGCTGCGGATCGCTGAACGCCCGCGAGGCCGTGGAGAGCGCCACCTGCGCGCGCTTGGCGACATCGGTCAGGGTGGGGGCCACGCTGCCACTCCGTTTCCTGGAGATTGCGAGCACCTGAACGGTGCGGATTCATGGTCGGCAAATTGCCGCAATGTTGTCAACGGTTGCGGCAAGAGCTTTTCCGCGAGGTTTCCCCACCGCGTGCGGGTGCGGCCCGGGCGGACGGGCGCGGGGGAGGAGGGCGGTGGGGCGGCGCGGTGGGCGTTGCCGGGCGGGGAGGGGCCGGGACGGCCGGCGGGGTGGGAGACGCGGCGCGCCGGCCGTGGCGGGAGGGCCCGGCGCCGGGCACGGCTGGAGGGGGCGGGCGGTCGTGCGGCCGGGCCCGCGCCCTGCCCGGCGCCCACACCGGGGCTGGCGCCCCGGCCTCACCCACCTCGGCGAGGCCGGGCCCGGGGTGGAGATCCCCGGTGTGTGACGGATGTCCCTGATGTGCGCGCCGGGTTCGGGATCCGTCGCAGACGCCTGTCGTCCCAGGTCAGTTGAAGCCGCGGAAGACGCCGTCGTCATCCGCGGCGTCGACGAACTCCTCCCAGTCCATGTTGCCGATGGAGATGTTGCTCTCGATCGACCACAGTTCCTCGGCTATGACGCGCAGCTCGCTGTGACCCTGCCCCGCTTCGTCGTCATCCTCATCGTGCTCTTCGTCATCGTCATCCTCATCGTCATCCTCATCGTCGTCCTCGTCATGAGGCAGGACGGCGAGCAGCGGCATCTCCGGCGTGGTGAGGGCGGTCTTGTCGGCCACGATCAGCAAGAGGCTCTCGGCCGGGGCCAGCGAGACGAGCTGTTCGGGGGTCAGTTCGCCGTAGGCGGGATCGTCAACTATGTGAACGTACGCAAGGAAGTCGTCCTCGTTCGGCGTGCTGATCGCCGTGCGGAGGGCTTGCCAAGCCGTCTGGTCGGAGAAGTCGGTGCGGATCAGCAGGGTGTCGTCCATCTGCGGCAGGCTCTTCAATGGATATCTCTCTCGGTGAGCGTGTTCAGCACGCAACGGGCCGTCGTTCGGCCCGGAGGCGTGATCTCGGCGGTAACGCTATGCGCCGGGGCTGACAAAGGACTCACCGCTCGCCGCCGTCCAGGAAGCCACGACGGTCCACGCCACCCTCCCGTTTCCCGGGGCCCGACGGCGAGCACGTGCGGAGACCGGGGAGGTGAGCGGTCCGGTCAGTGGTCGAAGGCGTCGTTCTTCAGCGCGGATATGAAGACCGCCCACTGTTCGGCCGAGTGGTACTGCGCGCCTCGGCGGGGGACCTTGCTGTCCCGGACGGCCCGGCCCCCCTCCCGGGTGCACGCGACCTCGACACAGTCGTTGGAGGCGCCTCCGGAGTGCGACGACTTCCTGAACGGGCCGGTGACGTACGAGGAATTCATGGTTGCTGTCCTTCTGTCGGGATGCTGTCGATGACCTTCCGGATGAACTCGCGGCTCCGGTCCGGCGTCAGGGCCGCCGACCGCAGTGTGTCGAAGGCGTGCGCGTAATTGACCAGTTCCTCGGAGTCTTCCAGGAGCCTGTTCGAGAGGGTCCCGAAGGCGACCGCCTCTGGTGCGGGGCAGGGCCGAAGCTGTACATGACGACGTGGAACGTTCATCGGGGCGGCGAGACGCCGGCCAGGGCGAGGGTGCGCACCGGCCGCCCCGGGGTGCGGCGTCCGGAACGCGGCGCGCGTCAGACCACGAGCAACCGTCCGGCGCGTTCGGACAGTTCGCGCGCCGTGGTGTCGTTCGGATACCGCGCGAGCCGCACCCGCAGGTCCTCGGCCGCTTCCCGGACCCGCAGGGACTTCACCCCCTCCGCGGAGTCCACGAACTCCGTCCAGGCGCTCAGCGCGCCGTCCAGATCGTCCTGCCGCAGCCGGATCCGGCCGAGGTGCCCGAGGACGTCGGCCCGGGTCCGCCTGCGGTCGAGCCCGTACTGGTCAAGGGCCTGGGAGAGATGGGCGCCGGCCGCCGTCAGGTCGCCCATCCTTGCCAGCGTCATGCCGGAGGCGAACGCCCATCGGCCGATGGTGAAATGGGACGCCCAGGACTCGCCGGGCGGTGCGCTCGCGGTGCGCTCGATGTGAGTCTGTGAGGCGGACAGGGCGCCGGTGGCGGTGCGGTGGTCGCCGTCCGCCGCGGTGGCGTCGGCGAGCGTCGCCTGGTAGTAGGCGACCGCGCGCGGATCCGCCAGCCGGCCCGCGTAGCTCATGGCCATCTCCGCGAGCGCCACCGCTTCCGCTCGGTGGCGGGGGCCCCGGCCGATGGCGTGGACGGTGAGGCCGCGCAGGGCGGTCGCGGCGAGTTCCGGTTCCCCCGCCTCGTCGGCCAGGCGCCAGGCGTGTGCGTAATAGTGGCGGGCGAGGGCCCCGTGCCGCGGGTCGTCACCGTCGTCCTGGGTCATCCACCCGATGAGGTGGACGAGTTCGCTGGTGGCGGCGTACAGGGCCCGCCCGGTGGCCTCGGTGTAACGGCCGTTCAGCCAGGGGCCCGCGTTGTCGGTCAGATAGCGCACGGCGAGCGGTCTGATGTGACCACCGCCGTACTCGGCCGCGCTGTCCCCGAGCGTCCTGACCATGGTCCTGATGGCCGCGATCTCTCCCACGCCGACCCGTACGGCGTGCGCGGGGGCCCGGCGGACGCGGCGGGTGACGGCCTCGGCGTCCGGCACGCCGAGGAAGGACAGGGCGCCTCCGGCCGAGACGGACAGGAAGCTACGACGGTTCACGTCACCCTCCCGGGTGCCAGGGCTGGACGGTGAGCGCCTGCGGAGACCGGGGAGGTGAGCGGTCCGGTCAGTGGTTGAAGGTGTCGTTCTTCAGCGCGGATATGAAGACCGCCCACTGTTCGGCCGAGTGGTACTGCGCGCCTCGGCGGGGGACCTTGCTGTCCCGGACGGCCCGGCCCCCGTCCCGGGTGCACGCGACCTCGACGCACTCTTGTTGCCCGCCCTGCGAGGCGGTGGACTTCCTGAACTCCGTCACGATGTCCCGTCGGCTCATCTCAGTCCTCCTCGGCTGCTGCGATGTCTTCCCGGAGGCGCCGGATGAAAGAGGCGCTCTCCCCGGGGGTGAGAGCGGCGGACCTCAGTACTTCGAAGATCTGGGCGTGTTGAGCCATCTCCCCGGCGTCCTCGAGGATGACGGTACTCGTGGTGCTGTCGAAGGCGACCGCCTCCGGTGCAGGGGCCGGTCCGAAGCTGTACATGACGAAGTGGGATGTCATGTGGGCGGCGCGCCACTCGGCCAACGACAGTACCTGGAGGCTCACGTTCTGCCGCTGCGCGACGGCCAAGAGATGTGACAACTGTTCGCGGTGCTGCTCGGCTGACGGCATGGGGGCTGTCAGGGCCGATTCGTAGATGACCGCCGCGAACCTGGCTCCGTCCTCCTCGATGGCCCGTTTGCGGACCTCGCGGATGGCCACCAGATCCTCGACCGCTTCCGGCGGATGCACCGTCAGGCTCGCCTCCAGAAGGGCGCGTAGGTAGGCGGGTGTCTGGAGAAGTCCCGGGATGAAGAGGGGCTGCCAGGTGCGGATGTACGTTGCGTCGTTCTCCAGGGTGATGACATCCGCGTACTCGGGTTTCGTGGCGCCGGGATAGTCGAGCCACCAGCCCCGTTTGTTGGAATCGCGCGCCAGTTGCTCCAGCCGCCGGCAGGTCTCGCGGTCTTCGACCCCGTAGAGCTCGAGCAAGAGACGTACATCTCCAGGGCGGGCGGAAACCTGGCCGCTCTCCACACGGCTGATCTTGGTGACGGAGCCCGCGATGCAGTCCGCGGCGTGCTGCTGGTCGAGCCCGGCTGCTTCCCGGTACCTCCGCAGAGCTGCCCCGAGGCGTCGGCTGCGCACCGTCGGACGTCCACCTACGGGCATGTTCCCCTCCACGCTCCGTGATTGATCGATCGCGAGGACGAACCTACATGCTCGTGGGCGCGGCGGGGGGCATGGAGCGAATTTGCGAAATAACTTCACTTGCGTCCGCTCTGGATGCCGCTCTACCTTGAGGGCGGTTGCTCAAAGTGTCCAGCCGGGTGCATTGAGTGGTCTTCTCGTCCTCCACGGTCTTGGGAGTCGCATGTCCGGGCGCACGCACAGCAGCACGCACAGCAAGAGGTTCCGTATCCGGCGGAGTTCGGTCGGGGAAGCGCGGAGGCATGTGGAGACGGTGCTGACCGGGTGGCGGCTCGGGCCCGTGGTCGAGGTCGCCTCACTGGTCGCCAGTGAGTTGGCGACGAACGTGGTCAACCACGCCAAGGGCACGGGGGAGTTCTTCGACCTGTCGCTGCGGCGCGAGCCCGCCGTGCTGGTGCTGGAGGTGGCCGACTCCTACCGGTGGAAGATGCCGGAACTCCGCAAGCCGGAGGCGGACGACACCTCCGGGCGCGGTCTGCTGATCGTCGACGCGCTGGCCGAAGCGTGGGGGGTGCGGCCACGGGACGCCGGCAAGATCGTCTGGGTGCGCCTGGCCCTCCGGGAGGCCACGCACGGGAAGGCCACGCACCGGGGTGCCGGGGAGCGGGAGCCTGCGTGGAGGCCGGGTGAAGGGCCCGCATAGGCTCGCCCGTATGGACGTACTCATCAATGTCTTCGTCGGTCTGCACATCATCGGTATCGCCTCGCTGCTGGGCGGGTTCCTCACCCAGATGAAGGCGATGGGCGCCGGGACCGCCCGCTTCACGCCCGCGATGCTGCACGGCGCGCTGACCATGCTCGTCACCGGTGTGCTGCTGGTCGGCTTCAACGAGATGAACGACGGGGCGCTGAACCACGTCAAGATCGGCGTGAAGCTGGTGGTGCTGGTCGCCATCCTGGGGCTGGTCTACGTCAAGCGGGACGAGGAGCGGGTGGCCAAGGGTGCGTTCGCCGCCGTCGGGCTGCTGACCGTCCTCAACATCTTCATCGCGGTGCTCTGGACCTGACCTCACGGGGTGGTCCGGCCGGCCGATTCCCAGACCGTCACGCCGTGCGCGTGACAGCGTGGGCCGCATGAGTATCGATACCGGCCGGGCGGCCTCGTTCCTGGCAGCTCACGGACGTGTCCTGGACCGACGTCGCTTCGCACTGCTCACCGGAGAGGCGGATCCCGGGCACCGGGAGGCGGTGCTCGCCGCGGTGGAGGGCTACCGCAACCGTGACGGCGGGTACGGGTGGGGCATCGAACCCGACCTGCGCGCGCCCGGGAGTCAGCCGGCCGGGGCCCTGCACGCGCTGGAGGCGATCGGTGACGCCGGCCCCGGGGCGGCCCCCGCGACGGCCAGGCTCTTCGACTGGCTCGACGCGGTGACCCTGCCCGACGGCGGCCTGCCCTTCGCGCTGCCGGTCGCCAACCCGGTGGCCTGCGCGCCGTTCTGGGCCGAGGCCGATCCCGAGGCGTCGTCGTTGCAGATCACCGCCGGGGTGGCCGCTCAGGCTCATCGCGTCGCCCGGTCCGATGACCGGGCGAGGGAGCACCCCTGGCTGGCGCGGGTGACCCGGTACTGCTTCGACGCGATCGGCGCGATGGACGAGGCTCCGTTCGCCTACGTCCTGTCGTTCGCTCTCCGGTTCCTCGACGCGACCGCTGACACCCACCCCGAGGCCCGCGAACTCCTGCGGGACCTCCGCCGGTACGTGCCCGCCGACGGCGCCGTTCCCGTCGTGGGAGGCGCCGCGGGCGAGACCCTGCATCTCCTCGACTTCGCCCCGGAACCCGGCCGCCCGGTCCGTGCCCTGGTGGGCGACGACGCCGTCGCCCGCGACCTGGATCGCCTGGAGGCCGGGCAGCAGGCCGACGGCGGATGGGCCGTGGACTTCACCAGCTACTCCGAAGCCGCGAGGCTCGAATGGCGCGGCTGCGTCACCGTCTCCGCCGTGGCGACGCTCCGGGCCAACGGCCGGTGAAGGGCGGGAAGCGGTTGCCCCGGCCCGGCTGGGCACCGCTGCTGTGGGGACCCACCGCCGCGCGATGCCATCCCGGCTCACGGCGACCTCACACCAGCCCTCCGTTGGCCCGCAGGATCTGGCCGTTGACCCAGCGTCCGTCGGGACCGGTGAGGAAGGCGATCACGCCGGCGATGTCCTCCGGGGTGCCCAGCCGTTCCAGCGGCGGCGTCTTCGCGAGCTGGTCGATCTGCTCGGGCGTCTTGCCGTCGAGGAACAGGTCCGTGGCCGTGGGCCCGGGGGCGACGGCGTTGACGGTGATGTCCCGGCCGCGCAGCTCGCGGGCGAGGATCATCGTGAGCGCCTCGACGGCGCCCTTGCTCGCCGTGTAGGCGCCGTAGCCGGGGAGCCGGGTGCCGATCACGGAGGTCGAGAACCCCACGAAGGAGCCCCCCGCCCGCAGCCGCCGGGCGGCCTCCCGGGCGACGACGAACGTGCCGCGGATGTTGGTGCGGTGCAGGGCGTCGAGCACGCCGAGGTCGAGTTCGGCGACGGGAGACAGGGCGAGCCGGCCGGCGGAGTTCACGACGACGTCCACGCCGCCGAACTCCTGTTCCGCCCGGTCGAAGAGGGCGGCGATCGCGTGCTCGTCCGCCACGTCCGCCCGCACGCCGATCGCCCGTCCGCCGGCGGCCGTGATCGCCGCGACCGTCTCGCCGGCGGCGGTCGCGTCGCTCGCGTAGTTCACGACGACGGCCATGCCGTCCCGGGCGAGCCTCTCGGAGACGGCCCGGCCGATGCCGCGTGATCCTCCGGTGACGACGGCGGTCCGGGGGGCCGCGGGTTCCTGGGCTTCAGCTTGCCGGTTGGTGGTCATGCCTCCACCTTGCGCAACTCCGGCCACCGCGGCCAGGGGATGTCATCCCCTGGGTCGGCGCCCCGCCCGGGCCCACAATGGGGAACATGAGTTCTGCCAGATACGCCGAACTGGGGGCGTTCCTGCGGTCGCGGCGGGAACGCGTCCGCCCGGCCGACGTCGGGCTCCCCGCCGGGCCCCGGCGCCGGGTCCCCGGGCTGCGCCGCGACGAGGTCGCCCAGCTCGCCGGGGCCTCGGTGGACTACTACACCGAACTGGAGCGCGGCGCCGGGTCCCAGCCGTCCGCGCAGATGATCGCCGCGCTGGCCCGGGCCCTGCGGCTGACCGCGGACGAGCGCGACTACCTGTACCACCTGGCGGACCGCCCGGTGCCCGTACCGGGCGGTCCGGCCTCGCATGTGCACCCCGGCATGCTCGACCTGCTGGACCGTCTGACGTCGACACCCGCGCAGGTCATCACCGATCTCCACGTCACGCTGGTCCAGAACCGGCTCGCGGTGGCGCTGCTCGGGGACCAGTCCGGTTTCCGCGGGGCGCGGGCCAGCTTCGTCCACCGGTGGTTCACCGAGCCCGGCGCCCGGCGGCTGTACCCGGAGGCCGATCACGCCACCCAGTCCCGGGCCTTCGTCGCGGACCTGCGGGCCGCCGCCGCGCGGCGGCGGGCGAAGGACACGGAGGCCACCTCGATGATCCGCGCACTGCTCGGCGCCTCCGCCGAGTTCGCCGCCCTGTGGGCCGAGCACGACGTGGCGTTCCGGCGGGACGACCGCAAGCGCCTCGACCACCCCGAACTCGGCCTGATCGAGGTCAACTGCCTCAACCTGTTCAGCGAGGACGGCCTCCAGCGCCTGCTGTGGTTCACCCCCGCCGTCGGCACCGACAGCGCCGGCAAACTCGACCTGCTCACGGTCATCGGCGCCCAGGAGGTCACCGGCCCGCGGCCCTGACCTCCCTGCCGCCCCGGGCCGTTCCCGCGCATGCGTCCGGCGACGGACGGCGACGGACAGCGACGGCGCGCACGCGTGGGCGTTCCGGCGCGGAGGACGGTGACGCGCGGGCGCTCTCTCCGCCGCGAGCCGGTCACCGCGAACGGGGCAGCGGCCGGGTCAGCGGGTGGGCAGGTCCCGGACCGTGCCCATGGCGGTGTCGAGCAGGTCCGCGAGGCGGGTGCCGTCCGTGCTGAGCCAGCGCGCCTGCGCGGTGTGGAGGCAGGCCAGGGCCGCTGACGCGAGGACTTCGGCCTGGAAGCGAACGTCACCGTCGTGGTCCGGCATGCGGGCTTCCAGGGCGCCCGCGATCGCTCCGTGCCAGGCGGTGTCCTTGTCGTGCCGGAGGGCCGGCCTTTCGAGCATGAGGCTGCCGAGGGCTCTGGCGCCCGGTTCGTTCTCGGCGTGTTCGAGAAGTGGGTCGAACGCCCGCCTGAGCGCGTCCCAGGGCGCCTCGCTCCCCGGGCGCCGGGCCAGCGACTCGACGACGGTGGCGCCGATCACGGCCAGCCCTTCGGCGAGGGCGGCGTCCTTGCTGGGGAAGTAGCGGAAGTAGCTGCGCCGGGAGATCCCCGCGGCTCTCGCGATCTCCTCCACGGTCGTGTTCTCGAAACCCTGACGGCAGAAGACGTCCATCGCCGCGCTGACGATCTCCGACCGCACGGCGCGCCGGGTCCGCTCCCGCAGATTCAGCTCAGCCTGCTCGCTCACCACCACATGCTACCTTGAGGCCAAAGATGACACTGGGGTGTCAAGTCAGGCTCACTGGTGTCGGCATGTCATGGGAAGGCGGGGTCGTGCGCGGGAACGAACGGACCATCGTGATCACAGGCGCTTCGGACGGGATCGGTGCGCAGGCGGCGCGTCGGATCGCCGGGCGGGAGCGAAACCAACGGCTCATCCTGGTGGGGCGCTCGCCGCACAAGACGGCGGCGGTGGCGCGCGAGGCCGGGGCGGAGTACTTCGTCGCGGACTACACGCGTCTGGACGACGTCCGGGAACTGGCGGCCGGTATCCGGGGTTCCGCCGACCGTATCGACGTGCTCGCCAACAACGCCGGCGGCATCTTCGGGGAGCGCACGGTCACCGCGGACGGCAACGAGAAGACCCTCCAGGTGAACCTCCTCGCGCCCTTTCTGCTGACGCACCTCCTCCTCGACCTGCTCCGGGCAGGTGAGGGCGGCGTGATCAACACCTCCAGCGCGTCCGCCAGGATCGTCGGAAGGATCGACATCGACGACCTGAACCACACCAGGAGCTACGCCCCGATGCGGGCCTACGGCGACGCGAAACTCGCCGCCATCCTCCACGCCCGGGGGCTCCACGCCCGCCACGGCGCCCAGGGCATCAACGCCGCCGCGTTCGATCCGGGCAATGTGCGAACCAATTTCGGCGCCGAGAACGACGACGTCCTCACCCGTCTTCTGTACCGGACACCGCTCTCCCGGGTCGCGCTGATCTCAGCCGAGAAGGGCGGAGGGAACCTCGCCCACTTCCTGACCGGACGCCCCGGCACCGACTGGGGAGGCGGACGTTTCTACGCGCGGACCGAGCCGGCCAAGCCGCGCCAGACCAACAAGCAGGTCCACGACGACGTCCTCGTCGAGGCGCTGTGGAACCGCAGCGCCGAACTCACGGGCATCGCACCCCGCTGACCTGAACACGCCCGGGCCCACCGAGGCGGGTGACTCCGGCGTCCGCCCGGGCGGGACGGCCGGGCGGGGGGTCTCCGCTGCCCGGAAGGATGCGCTCCCTCCTGGGCGACTACCACCGCGATCTGATCACTCTTGCGCCGGACGCGGCCGTCGCACGAGAGTGGGGAGACCGCTACCGCGCCGAATGGAGGCGAGCTTGAGCGCCCCCGATGTGGAAGTCCGCCGTTTCACCCACACGGACCTCCCGCAGATCCGCCAGGCCCTGATCGACGTCCATGCCGACGCCTACGCCGATGCGATGGATGACGAATTCAACCAGCGTTTTCCCTGGTTCGTGGACCACTGGGGCGGTCACCCGGAGTTCGACTGCGTGATCGCCTTCGACGGGGAGGGGCCGGTGGCCTTCGCCTACGGAGCCCCGGCGAACCCGCACCGCGAGTGGTGGCGAGAGTACGTGAAACCCGCCCCGGAGAAGAGCCGGACGTTCTCCTTCTCCGAGCTGGCCGTCCGTAGGAAATGGCGCAAGACCGGCACGGCGGAGCTGGTGACCCGGGCGCTCCTGGAGGAACGGGGCGAGGCCCTCGTGGTTCTCCTCGTCGACACGGAACACCCCCGCGTCCAGGCCATGTACGAGGGCTGGGGCTTCCGGAAAGTCGGAGAGCGCCGGCCTTTCCCGGATTCTCCCGTGTACGCCGTCATGCTTGCGGAGCTGCCCCTGGGCAGAGATCGCCGCTTTTCCTACGCCGTGACCGGAGAGGTGTTCATGTCGCAGACCGAGGGTGCACGACTGTTCCGGGAGGCCTGGATCGCCGGGGTCCGCCGGCACTTCCCGGGCGAGCCGAAGGCCGGGTACGTCACGCCGTGGGACGGCACCCCGCAGTGGGAGCGCGAGGCGGCCGGTTCCGTCTACGCCCAGATCCGGCACTTCGTCGAGGTCAGCGACGGTGCCACGGCGCGGCTGTCGCGCGAGCAGAAGGGCCGCTACGTCGCGACCTGCTGGACCGCCCAGATGTTCAAGCACTTCGGGGACCCGAAGCCCGCCTATGTGGCCGACTGGCCGGACCTCCCGGAGTGGCAGCGGGAGACCGACGCGGACATCTTCGAGGCCGTGGAGAGGTCCCTGGGCTGACCGCGGCCGGACGTCTCATCGCCCTGTCCCGCCGGGTGAGGCGTGAACAGGGCGACGAGGACGACGAGGACGACGGTGCGGGGAGCCCGCCGGGCCCCCGGCGGGTTTCCGGCCGGCCGGTCACCGGGGCGGGCGACCGGCCGGCCCGGACCCGGGCGGGCCGGTCAGGCCGGGCGGGTGGCCGCGTAGAAGGGCATGGTGTCGATGGACTCGACCCGGACGTTGGTGCCGGGCTTCGGGGCGTGGATCATCTGGCCGTCGCCTATGTAGAGGCCGACGTGGCTGATGTCGCCGTAGAAGAAGATCAGGTCCCCCGGGCGCATCGCGGACTTCGCCACGCGGGTACCGGTGTTCACCTGGTCGTAGGTGGTCCGCGGCAGGGAGACGCCCGCGGCCTTCCAGGCGGCGCCGGTGAGCCCCGAGCAGTCGTAGGAGTTGGGGCCGGTCGCGCCCCAGACGTACGGCTTGCCGATCTGCGAGCGGGCGAACTCGATCGCCTGCTGCGCCTTGGTGCCGCTGACGGGGACACCGGCTGAGGTGTCCGTGGAGCCCGTCCCATGGGAGGCGCCGGCGCCCGCGCCTGTGCCCGCTCCGTCGGTGGCGCCCGACCGGGCCGCCTGTTCGCGCCGGGCGGCCTCCTCGGCGAGACGCTGCCGCGCCGCCTCCTGCCGGGCCAGTTCCTCCGCCTTGCGCTGTGCCTCGGCCTCCTTCCGCCGCTCGATCTCCGCCAGCCGGGCCCGCTCCTCCGCGGTGAGCCGCCCGAGCAGTTCCCGCGCCTTGGCCAGCTTGGCCTGGACGGTCCGCTTGCTCTCCCGCAGCTTCGCCTGGGAGTCGTCCAGCGCGGCGAGTGCCTCCGTCGCCTCGTCCTTCTGCTCGGTGGTCTCCCGCTGCTGGTCGCGGAAGTCCTGGACGGCGGCCTGCTGCTGGTCCGTCATCCGGTCCAGCACGCGGTTGTTGTCGAAGAAGCTCTCCGGGTCGGAGGCGAGCAGCATGGTGGCGGTGGGGCTCATCCCGCCGCTCCGGTACTGGGCGGTGGCGAAGGTGCCGAGGGTCCGCCGTGCCTCGTTCAGCTTCTCGGTCCGCTCGGCCACGGCGTCCAGCAGGCCGCCGACGCGCGACCGCTGCTCCTCCGTACGCTCCTTGGCCTGGTTGTACCGCTGGGTGGCACCGCCCGCCTGGCGGTAGAGCTCGTCGACCTTCTTCTGGACCTCTTCGACGGACTGCCTCGATTCACCGTCGCCCGGCGCGGCCTGCGCGCTCGGCAGCAGGGTGACGGAGGCGAGGGCCGCCGTTCCCAGGCCGACCGCGGTGCGGCGCGACGCCGGGTTGCCGAGGGTCCGGGATTTGCGGTGCGACGCCAACGTAGGCGCTCCTTCCGTGGACCGCCTACCGGGTTAGCTGTCGGGTTCGGGCGGATTCGGAAGGCTGCCCTACGGTCCTCACGCGGCGCCGTGCGCGCCGCGCTGGTCCGATTCACCCCGGTTCTGCGCGTGGGTCCCCGGCTCCGGGCACCCTGGGGAAAGGGCCGGACTCGGCGGTGGCTGCCCGTGCCGGCGCGGTCGCCGGCGGGGAATGCGGGCCGCCTGGTGCTGCACCGTAGCCAATGTGTGCGGCTGGTGTGAAGGCCGGTGGCCGATATGCCCGAAACCATTCTGTGACCTTGCATGTGCACACCGGAATGTTGACCTCCGGGTTGCCGGACGGCGACGGTGGGTGAGGATCGGGCGTCCGGTATGCGGTCCGGGCGGTCCGGGGACGCTCGGGGCCGTCCGGGACCAACCTCAGGGCGGTTCCGGGCCGTTCGAGACCGGCCCGGGCCCGCTCGGGAACGGCTCCGGGTGCCGCGCCGGTGTTCGCGTTCCCGATACGCCGTTCCGCGGGCGCGGGTCCCGCGCGGCGCACCGGGGACCGGCCCGCGAGCGGTGCCGCGACGGAGATCCGGCGGGCCGGGCGGAACGGCCCCCGCTGGCGGCGGCCGGACTCCCCCGGCGAACCAGGGGCCCTGGCGGATCAGGGGCCCCCGGCGGGCCAGGACCCCCGGCCGACCAGGGGCGGCGGCCCCGGTCCCGGGGAAGCGGTGCCGCCCGTCGGTGGGGCACCCTAGACTCGGGGGGCGATGAGCAGCCTCTTTGACGACGACTTCCTGGCGGACCTGGCCCCCTCCGGCGAGGAGCCGCCGCCGCCCGAGCACGACCACCCCGCCGAGGAGGTTCCCGACGACCTCTTCGGTGGCGCGTTCGACGGCCCGCCGGGCCCCCACGGGGGCTCCGCCCGGGACGCCTACTACCGCGACGGCGCCCCGCGCCCGGTCGTGGACCCCGCCGCGCTGCTGGAAGGGCTCAACGACCGCCAGCGCGCCGCCGTGCTGCACACCGGCTCGCCGCTGCTCATCGTCGCCGGCGCCGGCTCCGGCAAGACCCGCGTCCTCACCCACCGCATCGCGCATCTGCTGGCCGCGCGCGGGGTGCACCCCGGCTCCGTGCTCGCCATCACCTTCACCAACAAGGCCGCCGGCGAGATGAAGGAGCGGGTGGAGGAGCTGGTCGGCCCGCGCGCGCACGCCATGTGGGTCTCCACCTTCCACAGCGCCTGCGTCCGCATCCTCCGCCGCGAGTCGAAGAAGCTCGGCTTCTCCTCCAGCTTCTCCATCTACGACGCCGCCGACTCCAAGCGGCTGATGGCGCTGGTCTGCCGCGATCTGGACCTGGACCCCAAGCGCTTCCCGCCCAAGGCGCTCACCTCCCGCGTCTCGGCGCTGAAGAACGAGCTGGTCGACCCGGAGGACTTCGCCGCCGAGGCCGCCTCCGACACCTCGCCGAGCAGCTTCGAGCGCACCCTCGCCGAGGCGTACACGATGTACCAGCAGCGGCTGCGCGAGGCGAACGCGCTGGACTTCGACGACATCATCATGACCACCGTCCATCTCCTCCAGGCGTTCCCCGATGTCGCCGAGCACTACCGGCGCCGCTTCCGCCACGTCCTGGTGGACGAGTACCAGGACACCAACCACGCCCAGTACACGCTGATCCGCGAACTCGTGGGGACCGCCGGGGCGGGCGGGGAGCACCCGGCGGCCGAGCCCGCCGAACTCTGCGTCGTCGGCGACGCCGACCAGTCGATCTACGCCTTCCGCGGCGCGACGATCCGCAACATCCTCCAGTTCGAGGAGGACTACCCGGACGCCACCACCATCCTGCTGGAGCAGAACTACCGGTCCACGCAGACCATCCTCAGCGCCGCCAACGCCGTCATCGAGCGGAACGAGAACCGCCGCCCGAAGAACCTGTGGACCGAGGCCGGCGCGGGCACCGCCATCACCGGCTACGTCGCCGACACCGAGCACGACGAGGCGCAGTTCACCGCCGACGAGATCGACCGGCTGACCGACGCCGGCCAGGCCCGCGCGGGGGACGTGGCGGTGTTCTACCGCACCAACGCCCAGTCCCGTGTCTTCGAAGAGGTCTTCATCCGCGTCGGGCTGCCGTACAAGGTCGTCGGCGGGGTCCGCTTCTACGAGCGGAAGGAGGTCCGGGACGTCCTCGCCTATCTGCGGGTGCTGGCCAACCCCGAGGACACCGTCCCGCTGCGGCGCATCCTCAACGTCCCCAAGCGCGGCATCGGCGAGCGCGCCGAGGCCATGATCGACGCCCTGGCCTCCCGCGAGAAGACCAGCTTCGCGCAGGCGCTGCGCCGGGTCGACGAGGCGTACGGGATGGCCGCCCGCTCCGCGAACGCCGTCAAGCGGTTCAACACGCTGATGGAGGAGTTGCGGACGATCGCGGAGTCCGGGGCCGGCCCCGCCACCGTCCTGGAGGCCGTCCTGGAGCGCACCGGCTACCTCGCCGAACTGCAGGCGTCCACCGACCCGCAGGACGAGACGCGGATCGAGAACCTCCAGGAACTCGCCGCCGTCGCGCTGGAGTTCGAGCAGGAGCGGGGTGAGGAGAACCCGGGGACGCTGGCGGACTTCCTGGAGAACGTCGCCCTCGTCGCAGACTCCGACCAGATCCCCGACGACGACGCCGAGGGCGAGGGCACCGGGGTCGTCACCCTGATGACCCTGCACACCGCCAAGGGCCTGGAGTTCCCGGTCGTCTTCCTCACCGGCCTGGAGGACGGCGTCTTCCCGCACCTGCGCGCCCTCGGCCAGACGAAGGAGCTGGAGGAGGAGCGGCGGCTGGCGTACGTCGGCATCACCCGCGCGCGGGAGCGGCTCTACCTCACCCGGTCCGCGATGCGCAGCGCCTGGGGCCAGCCCTCGTACAACCCGCCCTCCCGCTTCCTGGAGGAGATCCCGGACAGCTTCGTGGAGTGGCGGCGCACCGGCCCGTCCACGCCGTCCGCCGCCGTGTCGGCCGCGGCCTCGGCGGCGTCGCTGTCCTCGGCCCGGTCCCGGGGGGCGAGCGGCTTCGCCACCCGCCGGGCCACGGAGCGGCCGGTGATCGCGCTGACGGCCGGGGACCGCGTCACCCACGACCAGTTCGGGCTCGGCACCGTGGTCGCGGTCGCGGGCAGCGGGCACGACGCCAAGGCCACCATCGACTTCGGCGACCCCAAGCCGAAGGTGCTGCTGCTGCGGTACGCGCCGGTCGAGAAGTTGTGACGGGGCCGGATCCCGGGGTCGACGGATGGTGCCTCCACCACGGGATCCGGATCCCGGGCGGCGAGGGGGTTCAGGCGCCGCTGACGCCCCCTTCGGCGCCGCGGGCACGCCGTTCGGTGACGTAGCGGTACACGGCGCCGAGCGCGAGCGCCTGGACGACGGCGCCGGCCGGGAGCGCGGTGTGGCGGGCCGCGGCGCGGCGCGCCCGGGTTACTGCGGGTCCAGGCCCTTGCTCTGGAACCAGCCGAGCGGGTCGATCGCCGAACCGCCGCCCGGCCGTACCTCGAAGTGCAGGTGCGGGCCGGTGGAGTTGCCGGAGTTGCCGGAGTAGGCGATGGTGTCGCCCGCCTTCACCGTGCCGGAGCGGATCTTGGTGCTGCTGAGGTGGCAGTACCAGGTCTCCGTGCCGTCGGGAGCGGTCACGATCGCCATGTTGCCGTAGGCGATGTTGTACTGCGTGCGGACCGTGCCGTCGGTGGCCGCCATCACCGGGGTGCCGTAGGCGACGGGGAAGTCGATGCCGCTGTGCACCGACATCCAGTTGATGCCGGCCTGGCCGTAGTAGGCGCTCAGCCCGTGCTGGGCGACGGGGAGGGCGAACTTGGGCCGCAGCGCCTCCTTGCGCGCCGCCTCCTCCTCCTTCTTCCGCTTCTCCTCCGCCTGCCGCTCCTGGAGGTCGATCCGCTCCTGGGTACGGCTGGCGCGGTCGGCGAAGTCACCCGCGTCGGCGGTGAGGGTGGCGAGCTGCGCGTCCAGCTTGTTGTTGGCCAGGGCCGGCTTCACGGCGCCCTCGGCGGGCGCGGCCTGAGCGGCCGGGGCGTCGTCCGAGGAGCCGCCGACGGAGGCCGCGGCGATGCCGGCCACGCCCATCACGGCCATGGAGGGAACGGCGACGGTCAGCAGTGCGGAGCGCTTGGCCGGAGCCTTGCGCCGGCCGCGGCCCGCGGCGGCGCGGCCGGGGGATCCGGCCCGGCGCGATCCGTGGCCGCGCGGGGCGGCGCCGGCCCCGGTCGCGATGTAGGGGGTGGTGCGTACGGCCTCGGCGATGACGGTGTCGAGGACCGAGATGTCGGCGCCGTCCGTGCCCTCGGCCCCATGACCGCCGTCGCCGGTGGTGGCCGCCGGACCGTCGGAGCCGGGCCGGTCGCCCGCCGCGAGGCCGGCGTCGTGGCCGTATGCCCGGCCGTGGAGGTGATCTTCGTACGCGTGGCCGTCTTCGTGCTCGTACGTGTGGCCGGGGTCGGCGGGGTCGTATGCGCCGTACGGGTCGGCGGGGGTACCACTGTCGGGGGAGTGCTCCTGGCCGGGCTCCGGGTGGTCCGCGTAGCCGTGGCCGTGGAGGGCTGCGTCGGCCGTCTCGGGCAGGGGCTCGAAGACGGCCGTGCGTTCGGGGTCCGCCTCGGGCGCGGGGTGGTACGAGCCGTCGGCCGGCGCGGCACCGCCGGCGCCCCACGAGGGTTCCTGCTGCCAGTCGCCGGTGTCCCACCGGCCCGTTCCGGCGGAGCCGTCGTGGCCGGCCGCCCCGTAGGGCTGGAAGGAACCGGTCTCGAGGGCTTCGGTGTCGAGGGCCCCGGTGTCGAGGGCTCCGGTGTCGTAGGGGCTCTGTTCGAAGGAGCCGGTGCCGTAACCGTCCGCCGCGTGGGCGCCGTGCCCGGAGTGGGCGCCGTACTCGCCGGTGCCGTATCCGTCGGGGCCGTGGCCGTCCGGGCCATGACCGTCCGAGCCGTGGCTCTCGGTGGGGTAGCCGCCCGTGCCGTCGGCGTAACCGGCTTCGGGGCCGTAGCCCTGCCCGGCTCCGTAGGGGCCGGGGGTTTCGTACGGGCCCGCGCCGGTCGTGCCGTACTCGCCGGTGTCCCAGCCGCCGGTCTGCCAGGAGTCGCCCCCGGCAGGGGTGGAGTGGCCTCCGTGGTCCGCGGGGTTTCCGGACTGCCACGCGGCGCCGGTGTCCCAGCCGCCGGTGCCGCCGGCGTCGTGACCGGGGTACGCACCGGTGGCGTAGGTGTGGTGGTCGTAGGACTGCTCGGGGGCGTGGGGACCGGGCATCGCGTAACCGGGGGCCTGGTGCGCGCCGGTGTCCCAGGAGCCGTCACCGTGGTGGCCGCCTCCCGGAACCGCGCCGAAGAGCGGGTCGTCCTGGAAGGAGGGCTCGTAACCGGCCGCGTGTCCATCGGGCCCGACCCCGGCGTAACCGTCCGCAGCGGTGTGGCCGAAGGAGGAATCCTGCTGGTCGTACGGGGTATGAGACCCGTACGAGGCGTCGGGAGCGTGCGCCGTCCGGAGTGGGGTACCGAACGGGTGACGGTCGTTCACCACCAACTTCTCTTTCGCCTCGGCAGCAGGAGAATTAGCGGCGACTGTACCCGCCGGTGTGTGCGACCCACAATCTTCCCCGGGTTTCCGGGGGCGCCACAGCGGGCATTTGGATGCCTTTCGGTGAACTGTCGACCGGCCCTTTGGCTCATGTTCGAATCGCGTTCGAAATAAAAGGGGTTGCGGACAGGTGACGTATGTCATCCCACGGTGACTCACACCCCGTCAGGCCGCCGAACCGGCCTGTCCCGCACCGGAGTCGGAGCACGGCGGCTCCAGCACCCGGCGGATCTCCGCGGCCACGGCGCCGTGCACGGGCAGCGCGAGATGACCGATTCCGCTGACCCGGATATTCACCACCGTCAGATCCGGGTGCTCGATACGGGCCGTCGCGGGGGGAACGGCCACCTGGTCCAGATCGCTCCAGAAACAGATGAACCGCGTCGAGCAGCCGCGCGCCGGGCCCGCCAGTTCGGCGATGACGTCCGAATCCGGGCGCATCTGCCGGATGAGGGGGTGCGCGCTCAGCCACGGGGCGACGGTGGTCCCGGAGTGCGGGGCGCCGAGGGTGACGAGGGTGCGGACCCGGTGGTGGCCGTCGAGCCGCTGGGCGTAGTAGCGGGCGATCAGACCGCCCAGACTGTGGCCCACCACATCGATCCGGGCATGGCCGGTGCGTTCGCAGATCTCTTCGACCCGCGCGCCGAGCTCTGCCGCGGCGGCACGGATGTCGCAGGTGAGAGGCGAATAGTTGAGCGCTTCCACCCGGTGCCCGTGGCGTCGGAGGGAGCGGCGCAGCAGGACGAAGACCGAACGGTTGTCGACGAAGCCGTGCAGCAGCAGCACCGGAGGCCGGTCCGCGGCGCGTCCCGCACCGGTGGCGGCACGGCCGGGGAGCGCGGAGAGCCTTCCGGCGGGGGTCTCGGGGGTGCCGGGGGCCCCGCCGGTCGCCGAGGTGCCGGCGGCGGTGGGGGCGTGCCGGGCCGCCGGGCCGCCGGAGGGGGCGAGGGACCTGGGGGAGGGGCCGGGAGAGCCGCTCCGGATGACGGCCTCCCGGGTGGTCCGGCCGGTGATTCCGCCCGTGGCCCTGCCCCTCTTCGCGGTGGCGGGCCCGGTGCCGGCCGAGGAGGTGGGTCCGGTTCCGGGGGCCGGTCCGCTCCCGGCTCCGGCCCGGGCGGGGGTGGTCCCGTCGGGTTCGGCGGCCGCGGTCCCGTCGGGGGCCCGGCGGCGCTCCTGAATCAGTCCGGTGGGGTAGAGCACGGCGTGGCCGGCGAAGACCAGCAGTTCCAGTGCGGAGGCGCGGAGCAGCGCCCCGGAGGGGAGCTGGGGGGACGGCAGTGGGGGGAGGGGCAGGGACGTGAGGATCCTCAGCGCCTGCCGGCCCTGTGCGGCTCTCAGCGGGTTCCAGCGAGTGATCGTCTTCATCGGCCGGCCTCCGGTCGCCCACGGCGGGTGGCCGTGGGCTCGGCCCCGCGGCGGGTGGGCCCCGCGGGGCGGTCGTGGGGGGGGGGGGCGGGGGGGGGGGGCGGCGGGGTGGGGGGGGGGGGGGGTGCGGAGTTGCGCTGCGATGTCGTGCGGGGTGCGGGGCGCGGGATTCGGGATCGCGGCGCTGGGGGCCGGTGGTGGTACCGGCGGTCGGTGCCGGTCGGTGCCGGTCGGTGTCCGTCGGTGTCAGTGGGGGAGGACCGGTGCGGGGGTCGGGTGGGGATCGCGGTGGGGAGGGGAGGCCGGCTCGCGGCACCGGCCGGTGGACCGGTGGGTGCCGGGCGCCCGGGGCCGGGGCCGTCCATCGTGCGTCGGCCCCGGCGGACGGCTCGTCGTGGCGGGGCCCGTCTCCGGCCGCCCCCGCGGCCGGTGCCGCCGGGCTGTCCTGCTCCGCCCGTCCCGGGCGGAGCAGGGCGGGCCGTGCTGCCGGGGCTCCCCGGCGCGCCCGTCGGACACGTCTCCATGTGATTTCCCCCTCCCCCCTGGTCATGAAACGGCCCGCCGCGCGATGCTGGGGATAACGTTCGTTCACCGGTTCGCCCGGCGAGGCAGACGTACGGGGAGCACAGGGCCGGTGACGGCATGGGTACAGGAGGCAGTGATGGGTGTGTCGGGTCCGATCCGCGTGGTGGTGGCCAAGCCGGGGCTCGACGGCCACGACCGCGGGGCCAAGGTCATCGCGCGGGCACTGCGCGACGCCGGTATGGAGGTCATCTACACCGGACTGCACCAGACGCCGGAGCAGATCGTGGACACCGCGATCCAGGAGGACGCGGACGCGATCGGCCTCTCCATCCTCTCCGGCGCCCACAACACGCTCTTCGCGAAGGTCCTCGACCTGCTCAGGGAGCGGGACGCGGAGGACATCAAGGTCTTCGGCGGCGGCATCATCCCCGAGGGCGACATCCGGCCCCTCAAGGACCTCGGCGTCGCGGAGATCTTCACCCCCGGCACGCCCACGGGAGATGTCGTGAGCTGGGTGCGGTCCAACCTGCGGCAGGTCGCCGCCTGAGGCTCCGCGAACCGGCAGGCCCCCGCTGAACGGCGCTCGGGCCTGCCCCGGGAACCCCCGCCACGCGGAGCGGTCACGGACCGGCCGGGCCGGTGTGGCCGGCCGGTCACCCGGAGTCCCCGGGCCGTCGGCCAGGAGCGGGCGGAGCCGGTGGTCCGCCCGGCGCGGCAGGGCCGTGCCGCGACCGCGGTCCGGTGCGGGTGATCCCTCCGGGCGCGGTGCCCGGGGGGACGGCGGCGGGGCCGGTGGCGGTGGCCGCCGCGCCGGCGGGTGTGCCGGCCTGCTCGGCCGGGGAGGTACCGGCGCGAGGCGCGCTCTCGGCCCTCCCCCCACCGGTACCCGCGCCTGAGGTTCCCGCGCCGGCAGGGGCGCTCTCGGCTTTCCCCGTGGTCCCCGTGGTCCCCGTGGTCCCGGGGCCCTCTGTGGCTCCGCCGTCCAGTTCGGCGCCGTCCAGCTCGTCCAGCATGGTCCGGCGCAGCCGGAGGGTGCGGACCAGTCGCTGGAACGCCTCCGACCAGTAACCACCCGCTCCCGGTGACGCCTCCTCCGGGTCCTCGGTGGCGGCCGTCAGCAGGTCGAGCCGGCCGGCCTCGTCCGGGTCGAGACACCGCTCGGCCAGCCCCATCACCCCGCTGAAGCTCCACGGGTAGCTGCCCGCCTCCCGGGCGATGTCGAGGGCGTCCACCACGGCCCGGCCGAGCGGCGGCGCCCAGGGCACCGCGCACGCGGCCAGCGGCTGGAAGGACTCGGCCAGACCGTGGGCCGCGATGAACCCGGCGACCCACGCGGCCCGTTCGTCCGCGGGCAGGACGGACAGCAGCCTGGTCCGCTCGCCCGGGGAGGCCGCGCCGGGTGCCGCCCCGGGGTGTGCGGCCGGGGCGCCGAGGAGGGCGCGCGCCCAGGCCGCGTCCCGCTGCCGGACGGCCGCGCGGCCCCAGGCCGCGTGCAGTTCCGGCTGCCGGCCGTCCGCCACGGGCAGCGCGGCCACGGCCGCCGGGGAGCGCCCGCCGAACCGCGCGGACCACAGCGGAAGGGGAGTGGCCTCCACCAACTGGGCCAGCCACCAGACGCGTTCACCGCGGCCGGCGGGCGGCCTCGGCACGACGCCGTCCCGCTGCATGGCCGCGTCGCACTCGCACGGTGGGTCGACGGTCACGAGCGGCCCCGAAGGGGTGCGGTGCAGCGTCAGACAGGGCAGCGCCCGCGCCGCCATCCGGGCGGCGTACGCCGAACCGGGCAGGGCGGACAGCAACTCGGCCGCCGTCGCCCGGACGTTGCGGCTGCGGTCCGCCAGCGCCCGCTCCAGGAACGGCTCGTCTGCCGGGGACAGCCCCGTGCGGAGTGTCTCCAGGAACATCAGCCGGTCCTCGGCCCGTTCCGTGCGCCATCCCGAGTCGAGCAGGGCCCGCGCGGTGGCCGGATCGCGGCGGCGGAGGGCCTCCAGCAGCGCCGCGCGCTCGGCGAAGAGGCCCTCCGCCCAGAGCCGGCGGGCCGCCTCCCCCACGGGCGCCGCGTCTCCGAGGAGGGCGGGGCCTCCCACGGGGACCACGTCTCCGGCAGGGGCCGGGTCTCCCACGGGCGCCGGGTCTCCCGCGGGTGTCGCGCCTGCCGGATGCGCGGTGCCCGCCGGGCCCGCTCCGCCGGCCGGGCCGGCCGGCCCCGGTGCGGCCGTCGTGGCCGGGGCGGCGGCCTCCTGTCCGCCGGCCGCCTCCCCGGCGCGTACCGCCGCGCCCGGGACGGGCGGGACGGTGCCTCGCAGGGCGAACCGCCAGTCCGGGTTGGACCGGGCCAGCCACAGCGCGCGGGGTCCGGCCAGGGCGAGCGCCGCCGGCCGGAGGTCGGTCCGGGCGCGGGCGGCGTCCAGCAGCGGGGGCAGCAGCACGTCGGGTGGCCGGAACCCGTGGCGGACGGCCGCGGACAGCCACTGCGGCAGCAGCTCGGCCAGGTCGGGCGCGGTGCCCCGGCGCCCCCCGCCGCTCCCCGGCCCCGGACGGTCACCGAGCAGCTGGGCGAGCCGGCGCCGGGCGGCGGCGGGCAGGGGCGGACGGGGGTCCGGCGGGGCGGGCGCGGGACGGGGCCGTGCGGGGGCGGGCCGCAGGCCGGCCCGCCCCCGCACGGTGGCCGCCGCGGCGGCGTCCAGCAGCGCCGCCGCCGGGTCGTCTCCCGGGACCGCGCCGGGCGGGGTCCGCCGCTCCGTGCCCAGCAGGGCGGCGGCCGTCAGCGCGCCCCAGCTCGGGGGAGCGGCCCCGGCGGGGGTTGTGCCCCCGCCGGGACCGTCCGCCGGCCGGTGCCGGGGCGGGGCGGGATCCCCGGCACGGGCCATGTCGTCGCGGGGTGTCATGTCAGGTGGTCGTCGGAGGCCGCGGTCGGGTGGTCGGGTGTTGCTGTCAGGTGGTCGTCGGACACTGCGCCGACCGTCGTCACGTGGTGGTCGTCCGTCATCATGAGTCCCCCTGGGTGCGGAGCCTGGCGCCCGGGCGGGCGGTGGGCTCCTCAGTGCTGCGATCCGGTGATCCCGGTTCCGCGGAACGGTCCGCGGTGGCCGGTGGGACCGGCCTCGGCGGCCGGCCGGAATGGTGCGTCGGGTGGTTCCTCGCGCGGTTCCTCGGACAGCTCGTGCGGCGCCTCGCCGGATGGCCGGTCGCCGGACGGCCGGTCGCTGGACGGCTGGTCGGCGGATGGCCGGTCGGCGTCGGCCGGACCCGGCGCCGGGCGGCACGGCCGGGCTCGCGCCGGTGGTGGCACGGGCCGGGGCGGGTGGTCGCGCGGGCGATCAGCGAAGCTGTCGGATCGGCCGAGTCAGTTGCATCAACCGCATCAACCGCATCAACCGCATCAACCGCATCAACCGGATCGGCCGGATCGGACGGATCGACCGCATCGCCCCGTCATGCGGTCCGTGTGTGTCCGGTGCGGACGGTGCGTCCGGCCCGGAGCTGCTGTTCGACGCGTACGCGGAGACGGATGGGCGCCGCGTCCGGCTGCCGCCCCTTCCCCTCTTCTTTCCCCCTGTTTCCCCTTCTCCCCCGTTCCCCTCGCCCTGTCCTCCCGGGCCGGCGCCGCCGGCCGGACGGATGAGTGCCGCGTTCCGGCGTGAGCCGGTCGTCCCCGTTTCCCGTTCCCCCCTTACCCGTTCCCCCGTTCCCCCGTCCCCGCTCTTCTTCCCTTCCCCCGGCCGGCGGTGCCGAGCGCCTGGCCCCGGGCCGGCGTCCCCACACCGGCGGTGGGAAGGACGCGGCCGGGCCGCCCGCGGTTCAGAGCGGTATGGCCTCTCCGGTCTCCGGCGACCAGGCGGTGTGCGGGAGGAAGCCACGGTGACCGCACTCGCCGGAGACGGTGACCGGCGCGCCACCCGAGACGGCCAGCAGCCGCCACAGCCCCGGCCGTTCGGGGGCGCGCGGGTCGACGGGCAGCGCGCCGCGGCCGTCCCCGTCGGCGAGCTGCCAGCCGTTTCCGTCCTCGGCCGGGCGCGGACCGGGCCCGGCCGCCGGGGGTATGGGCACCACGCCGGCCAGTACGGCGGGCCACGCCGCCAGCCACGGGTCCGCCCGAAGCGCCGACCCGTAGGCGGCGAGCGCCCGGCCGGTGCCCGAACCCGGCGGAGGGGGCGCCACCTCCGGAGCGGAGAAACACTCACCGAGCACCACCCGCAGGGGCCGCGCGCCGGGGTGGAACGCGACCTCCGCGTCCAGCGCGTGGCCCACCGGCAGATCCGTCTCCGGGAGTGGCCGGCCCGGCGCCCCGAAAACGAGCAGCAACGCCATCCGGCCCGTGTCCGTGCCCCGCAGCCAGATCCGCCGGGCGGTCAGCGCGCCCTCCGTGGTCTCCCGCCGGGCCAGGACGAGCCAGCGGTCACGGACCCGCTCTCCGGTGGCCAGGACCTCCGCCGCCCGCACGGGCACCCCGGCCCGCGTCCGCACCGTCGCCGCCAGGGGCTCCGGGAGGCCGGGCAGACCGAGCAGGGCGCGGTTGAGCAGATGGAGCAGAGCACACTCCTCCAGCAAGCGCCCCGGGTCCCCGCCCGCGGCGGCGACCGCGGCCAGCTCCCGCACACGCGCCTCCAGACCCGGTGCCTGCGCGTCGATCATGCGGGCGGCCGTCTCCTCCCAGGCGCCGCGCCCGGCACCGGCCAGACCGCCGCGTACCGTGTCCAGCAGCCGCGCCTCCAGCTCCTCCGCGCCGGCGGCCATCCGCTCCGCCCGTCGCTCCGCGCGGCGCCGGGCCCCGGCCGCGTCCTTCGGGCCCGCGGGGCCGGGCGGCGTCCCGCCGGAGCCCGCGGCGCCGGCAGGCGCGGTCCCGCTCCGGGCATCCGGCTCTCCCGGACACCCGCCGTCCCCGTCCCCTGGCCCAGCTCCGCCAGCCCTTCCAGCTCCGCCGGCTTCTCCGGTCCCTCCACCTCCACCGGCTCCGGGTGGCCGTCCGGGACACTCGCTCCGCCCTCGCCCAGCCCCCACAACGCCTCCCCGCGCCACCGTGACCGGCCTCCCGCCGGCGTCACCGGGGCGGCGTCCCCTCCGGTGTGACGCGCCGTCAGGTCGTGCCGCGGGCGCCCGGGAGACGGGCAGCCGCACCCTCTGCCGATTCATGGCACCGACCGTAAGGGCACCCACTGACAGGCCGTCCGACCTGCGGTCCGTCCGGCCGCTCCGATGGCCTGAACCCGCTTGCCGAGCGGTCCGGCCCACGGTTGGATGCCGGTGTCCGCCGGTGTTCACCGACGACCGCGGACCACTTCGTCCGGGAGACCGGCCGCCGGGACGCTCCCGGACCGGGCCGCCCCGAGCACCGAAAGGCATATCGCCGTGAGACGTCCCGCCCGCGCCCCGCTGTCCCTGCTCGCCGTCACCGCCCTGGTGTTCACCGCCGCCGGGTGTTCGGGGGAGTCGCGGGACGCGGCCCGTGACAAGGCGGCGGACCGCCTCACCGAGGAGGTGGACCGGGCCGTGGACGAGACCTACCAGGTCACCTACGAGGTCACGGGTGAGAGCGTCTTCACGGTCGAGTTCAACGCGGGCCGGGGGACCGCCACCGAGCCCGACCTCGACTCCGTGGACGAGCCGAAGACGCCCTGGAGCAAGACCGTGACGCTCAAGGGCATCGCCGCGCCGACACTGCTGGCCGTGCCGGAGGCGGACGGCTCGGGGGCCACCTGCCGGATCACCTACAAGGGTGAGGTCCTGGAGGAGCGGACCACCAAGGGCGACGCCCCCGCCTCCTGCGTGGCCCTGTCGCCGCTCGCCCGGTAGGCGGCGCCGCGGGCCGGGGAACGGGGGGTGTGCCGCCGCCCCCCGGCCCTCCACCGGACGGTCCTCCCCTCCGCGCCCCCTCCCGGCCGCTCCCGCGCCGCTGTCAGTGCCCTCGTGCAGGGTGGAGAACGACGCAACCGGCCTGCCGTGTCCCGGTGTTCTCCGGGGTGGGCCGTCCGTGCCGTGCGGAGGGGGACGACCATGACGACGGACGCCACGGGCTCCGGCAGGGGCCCGGCCGGGGCTCCGCGGCCCGTCCCGGACGGCCCGGGGGGAGCCGTCCCGGACCCGTCCGGGGCCGGGAACCGTGCCGGCCCGGGCCCCGGGGCCGGATCCGGGCCGGGCGCCGGCGAGGTGCTGCGGCCCCACGCCGAGCAGGCCTTCGCCGGGGAGCTGCGGGCGCTCGCCGCGGCGGACGACCGCCCCCGCCCCGAGCGCTGGCGGCTGTCGCCGTGGGCCGTCGCCACCTATCTCCTCGGCGGCACGCTGCCCGACGGCACGGTCGTCACCCCGAAGTACGTCGGCCCGCGCCGGATCGTGGAGGTGGCCGTCGCCACGCTCGCCACCGACCGCGCCCTGCTGCTGCTCGGTGTCCCCGGCACCGCCAAGACCTGGCTCTCCGAGCATCTGGCGGCGGCCGTCAGCGGTGACTCCACCCTGCTGGTCCAGGGCACGGCGGGCACCCCGGAGGAGGCCCTCCGTTACGGCTGGAACTACGCCCGGCTGCTCGCGCACGGCCCGAGCCGGGAGGCCCTGGTGCCGAGCCCCGTGATGCGGGCCATGGCCGAGGGGCTGACCACCCGGGTGGAGGAGCTGACCCGCATCCCGGCGGACGTCCAGGACACGCTGATCACGGTGCTCTCCGAGAAGACGCTGCCCGTCCCGGAGCTGGGCGAGGAGGTCCAGGCCGTCCGCGGCTTCAACCTCGTCGCCACCGCCAACGACCGCGACCGGGGGGTCAACGAGCTGTCCGGCGCGCTGCGCCGCCGCTTCACCACGGTGGTGCTGCCGCTGCCCGCGAGCGCCGAGGCCGAGGTGGAGATCGTCTCCCGCCGGGTGGCGCAGATCGGCGGTTCCCTCGATCTGCCGCCGGCCGCCGAGGGCATGGCGGAGATCCGGCGGGTCGTCACCGTCTTCCGTGAACTCCGCGAGGGGGTCACCGCCGACGGCCGCACCAGGCTCAAGTCCCCCTCCGGCACGCTGTCCACCGCCGAGGCGATCTCCGTCGTCACCGGCGGTCTGGCCCTGGCCGCCCACTTCGGCGACGGTGTGCTGCGCCCCTCGGACCTCGCCGCCGGGCTGGCGGGGGCGGTGCTCCGGGACCCCGCCTCGGACGGCGTGGTCTGGCAGGAGTATCTGGAGACCGTGGTCCGGGAGCGCCCGGGCTGGGCGGACCTCTACCGCGCCTGCCGTGAGGAGGACGGCCGGTGACCGGGCCCGCGGCGGCCGGGGTGGAGGCGGGGCCCGGCGGCCCGCTGCTGCTGGGGGTGCGGCACCACGGCCCCGGTTCGGCGCGCTCCGTGCGCGCGGCGCTGGACGCCTTCCGGCCGGCCGCGGTGCTGATCGAGGGGCCGCCGGAGGCGGACGCCCTCGCCCCGCTCGCCGCCGAGGAGGGGATGCGGCCGCCGGTGGCGCTGCTCGCCCATGTCGCCGGGGAACCGGCGCGCTCCGCGTTCTGGCCGATGGCCGCCTTCTCCCCGGAGTGGGTGGCGCTCCGCTGGGCGGTCACGCGCGGGGTTCCGGTCCGCTTCTTCGACCTGCCGGCCGCGCATGTACTGGCCTGGACGGACGCCGACGCCGACGCCGACGCCGACGGGGACGGTGGCGGTGGAGACGGGGCGCGTGGCGGGGGCGGTGACGGAGCCCGGCCCGGCGCGGAGGAGCGGCATCGCGCGGCCCGTGGGGGTGGGCCCGGTGGCCCGGGCGGACCCGGCGGCCCGTCCGGGGAGGTCCGCCTCGATCCTCTCGGCGCGCTCGCCGCCGCCGCGGGGCACGACGATCCGGAACGCTGGTGGGAGGACGTCGTCGAGCACCGGGGGGCGCCGCTGCGGCCGGCGGCCCGGCACACCGGCGAGCCGCCGGACGCGGAAGGGGCCGGCACCGGCCCGGCGGCCCCGGCTGCCGCCGTGGGACCGGGACACGGCACCGCTCCCTCCGCCGCTCCCTCCGCCCCGTCCACCGCCGCGGAGGCCACCGGTCCCGGCAGCGGCGGCGGGACCGACCGCGCCGGGGCGGCCGCGCTCGCGTCGTTCGCCGCGCTGGCCGCGGCCATGGGCGCCCTCCGTGAGGTCCACGGCGCCGGAGGCCCGGAGCGGGACCGCGTCCGCGAGGCCCACATGCGGCTGGAACTCCGCGCCGCGCGGCGCGAGTTCGGGGAGCGGGTCGCCGTCGTCTGCGGGGCCTGGCACGTCCCGGCGCTCACGGCGCCCGCCACCGTGGCCGCCGACCGGGCGCTGCTCCGCGGACTGCCGAAGGTCAGACCCGAGGTGACCTGGGTGCCGTGGACCCACCGGCGGCTCGCCCGGAGCAGCGGGTACGGCGCCGGGATCACCTCGCCGGGCTGGTACGGGCATCTGTTCGCCGCACCCGACCGGCCCGTGGAGCGCTGGATGGTGCGCGCCGCCGGGCTGCTGCGCTCCGAGGACCACCCCGTCTCCCCCGCCGACGTGATCGAGGCGGTGCGGCTGGCGGAGACCCTCGCGGCGCTGCGCGGCCGTCCCCTCGCGGGCCTCGGTGAGACGACGGACGCGATCCGGGCGGTGCTGTGCCGCGGCTCCGGCGCGCCGCTGGAACTGGTCGCGCGCCGCCTGGTGGCCGGGGACGCGCTGGGGGAGGTGCCGCGGTCCGCGCCGGCGGTACCGCTACAGCGCGATCTCACCGCCCTCCAGCGGCGGCTGCGCCTCGCTCCGGCGGCGGAGGACCGGGAGGTGCGGCTCGACCTGCGCCGGGAGACGGACGCCGAGCGGAGCCGGCTGCTCCACCGGCTGCGGCTGCTGGAGATCGACTGGGGTGAGCCGGACCGCTGCCCGGGCGGGCTCGGCACCTTCCGTGAGGTGTGGCGGCTGCGCTGGGAACCCGAACTGTCGGTGCGGGTCTCCGAGGCGGGGGTGTGGGGCACCACCGTGGAGTCGGCGGCCACGGCCCGCGCCGCGTCGGCGGCGGCGTCCGCCGGTGCGCTCCCGGAGGTCACGGCGGTGGCCGAGCGATGTCTGCGGGCCGGGCTGTCCGGCGCGCTGCCCGCCGTCCTGCGCGCGCTGGCGGACCGGGCCGCCCTCGACACCGACGTCACCCGGACGGCCGAGGCGCTGCCCGCGCTGGCACGCGCCGTCCGGTACGGGGACGTGCGCGGCACGGACACCGAGGCGCTCGCCGGGGTCGCGGCCGGGCTGGCGGAGCGGGTGTTCGTGGGGCTCCCCGCCGCCTGCGCGGGGCTGGACCCGGACGGAGCGGCGGCGATGCGCGCCCGTGTGGACGGGGTCCACGGGGCGGTGGGGCTGCTCGCCGGAGCAGCGGCGGGACCGGGGGAGGCGGCCCTCGACGGGCCGGCGGGCGGGGACGGGCCCGGTGAAGCGGAGGGGTGGACGGAGCCGGGCGGTCCGGCGAAACACGACGGGCCGGTGGAACGCAAGGGGCCGGTGGGTCCGGGACCCGCGGGGCCGAATGGGTCGGCGGGGCCGGGGGAGTCGGCTCCCGACGGGCCGGGGGATCCCGGTGGGGCATTGCGGCGGCGGTGGGCCGGCGTGCTGCGTGGGCTCGCCGGCCGGGACACGGTGGCACCGCTGCTCCGGGGCCGGTCGGCGCGGCTGCTCCTCGACGACGGGCGGCTGGATGCCGCGGAGGCGTCCCGGGTGATGGGCCTGGCGCTCTCGCCCGCCACCGCCGCGGCGGACGGGGCGGCGTGGATCGAGGGATTCCTCGGCGGCGAGCCCGGTGGCGGGCTCCTGCTGGTGCACGACGCCCGGCTGCTCGCCCTGCTGGACACCTGGCTCACGGGGGTGACGGAGCGCGCGTTCACCGGCGTACTGCCGCTGCTGCGGCGCACGTTCGCGGCGTACGAGCCGGGGGTGCGGCGCACGCTGGGCGAGCTGGTCCGCCGCGGCCCGGCGGCGCGGCGTGCGGGTGAGGCCGGAGAAGCCCCGGCCGCTCCCGGCTTCGGCCCCGGACTGGACGGGGAGCGCGCCTCCGCGGTCCTGCCGACGATCCGGCTGCTCCTGGGAGCCACGACCGGCCACCCCCGGGATGGGGACCCCGACCACCCCCTGCCCTCGGACGCGGCCCCCCGGGGCCGGAGTTCACCGGACGCCACCCTCCGGAACGGAAGCTCGCCGGAGAGCGGGCCCTGGGGCGGCGGGCCCCGGGGCGGCGAGTCCCGGCGCGGCGGGACCTGGGACGGCGAGTCCCGGGGCCGGCGTCCCAGGGACGGGGGTGCGCGGGACGACCCCCCGCACGGGCGCCTTCGGGACGAGCCCTCGCGCGGGCACCTCCGGGACGAGTTCCCGCATGGGCACCTCCCGAACGAGCCCCCGCACGGGCATGCACGGAACGGCGGTCATACGCGGGACGAACTCCCGCACGGGCAGCCACGGGAGGAGCACCCGCCGACCGGCCACCCCGGCGACCCCGGCGACCCCGGCGACCCCGGCCACCTCGGCGACCCCGCCCACCCCGGCCGCGGCGGACGCTCCGGGGAGGAGCGGTCGCGGCGCTGGCGGCTGGTGCTCGGCGGGGACGCCGACGGCACCGGGTACGGCCCGGCCGGGCGGGACGCCGCGATGGACCGCACGCTGGAGGCGCTCTACGGCACCGGTGAGGCGGGCCCGCACGGTTCCGGCGGTCCCGGGGGCGCGGAGGGGAGGGGGCCGGGCGGCCGGGGCGGCCGGGGCGGCGGGCTCTCCGGTTCGGCGCCGCGCATGGCCCGCTGGCTGGGTGACATCCGTACCTACTTCCCGTCCTCCGTGGTGCGGGTGATGCAGCGGGACGCGCTCGACCGGCTCGGGCTCTCCGCGCTGCTGCTGGAGCCCGAGCTGCTGGAGGCGGTCGACGCGGACGTCCATCTCGTCGCCACGCTGCTGTCGCTGGGCGAGGCGATGCCGGAGACGACCAGGGCCACCGCGCGAGCCGTCGTACGGAAGGTGGTGGAGCGGCTGGAACGGCGCCTCGCCGCCCGGACCAGGACGGCCGTGACGGGCGCGCTCGACCGTTCCGCCCGCACCGGCCGCCCGCGCGCCCACGACATCGACTGGAACCGCACGGTCCGGGCCAACCTGCGGAACTACCTGCCCGAATACCGCACGGTCGTCCCGGAGCGGCTGGTCGGGCACGGCCGGGCGGCACGGGCGGTGGGGAAGGAGGTGGTGCTCTGCGTGGACCAGTCGGCGTCGATGGCGGCCTCCGTCGTCCACGCCTCCGTCCTCGGCGCGGTGCTGGCCTCGATACGGTCGCTCTCCACCCGGTTCGTCGTCTTCGACACCTCCGTGGTGGACCTCACGGACCAGCTCGACGACCCGGTGGACGTGCTGTTCGGCGCTCGGCTCGGCGGGGGCACGGACATCGGCCGGGCGCTGGCGTACTGCCAGTCGCGGATCACCCGGCCCGCTGAGACGGTCACCGTGCTGATCAGCGACCTCCACGACGGCGGCGTCCGGGGCGAGGCGGTGAAGCGGGTGGCGGCGATGCGGGCCGCCGGGGTGCGGGTCGTCGTCCTGCCGGCCCTCTCCGACGAGGGCGCTCCCGCCTACGACCGTGACCACGCCGCGGCGCTGGCCGCGCTGGGCGTCCCGGTGTTCGCCTGCACACCCGACCACTTCCCGGAGGTGATGGCCGCGGCGCTGGAACAGCGTCCGCTGCCGGTCCCGGAGGGCGCTCCGGGGCCGGGGGAGCGGTGAGCCGCCTCAAGGTGGGGCGGCCCCCAAGGGGGCGGCCACGGGCACCGGGCCTCCGCTCCCCGCCGCACCCGGCCGTGCGGATCCCCCGCACGGCCGGGCGGTGGGACGCGCCGCCGGGTGGTGGCGGGACGCGGCGCCGGGTGGCGGGACGCGGGGCCGGGGCCGCGGTCCCGCGCCCGCAGTCCCGTACCCGACATCCGCGCGAACGGCGCCGTCCGGCTCGCCGCGCCCCGCCGTCCGCTCACCGTCCCCTCACCGCCCCCCTCGTGGGGACCGGTCGCGCCCCTCTCGTGGGGACCCGTCGCGCCCCCCTCTCGCGGGGACCGGTCGCGCCCCGCTCCGAGGCGCCGGTCCCCTCACACCTTGGGGACCTTCAGCTTCGCCCAGCTCGTCGCGCCCGGGATGCCGTCGGCGGCCGACCCCTTGTAGCCCAGCTTGCGCTGCCAGGCCGCGTAGGACTCCTGGTCGGCCGCGGACCAGCGGGGCCCGGGCCCGGCCTTGTAACGGCCGCACCCCTCGGCGACGAGTCGCTTCCCCATGGCCGTGACGACCGGGCTGTCGCGCCCGACCCGGAAGAAGGCGGCGCCCGGGAAGGGTTCGTAGGCCGCCGGCGGCTTCGGTGAGGTCGGCGGCGGGCCGTCCGCCTTCTTGCCGAGCCGCTTCGCTATCCGGTCCCGCATGGTGTTCATGGAGAAGCCCCGCGGGTCCACCTTCCCGGGCTGCCACTCCAGATGCCCGATCACGGACCGCTGGGACCACTGGTGCGCGCGGCAGATCGCCGCGGCCGCCTTCTCGATCGCCAGCTTCTGCGCCTCCGGCCACGGGTCCTTCCCGTCGCCGAGGTTGATGCACTCGAAGCCGTAGAAGCGGCTGTTGCCGTCCGTGTCGGCCTGGTTGTCCTTGGGCAGCGCGGTCTCGTTGATGACGGCGCGCAGCACGTCGCCGTCCCCGAGCCCGGCGTGGTTGGCGCGGCCGTTGCCGACCAGGTGCACCACGCCCTGCTTGTCGATGACGCCGTGGCAGAGCGGCCCCGGCAGCGAGGAATGGCCCTCGTAGCAGAGCCGGACCGACGCGTCGGTCCCCTGGGTCACGGTGTGATGGATCATCACGCCGTTGACGGGACCCCAGGCTCCCTGGGAATTGCGGTGGTGCGTGCGCCAGCTCCGGTACTCCCGGACGTCCAGCCCTTCGTCCCGCAGCGCCTTCAGCAGGCGGGCCGCGGTCAGTGGCGTTGCCATCGCCGGTACTCCTCTCGATCGTTCACCGGCTCCCGGAGGGGATGGCCCTCCGGGGTGCGGTGTGGTTCACCGTCCGCCGCGCCCGGATCCCGCTGTTCGGGTCCGGACGCGGTCCCTCCGTCGGCGCGGTACGCCTCACCAGGCGGTACGCCCCAGCCACCGGTACGGCTCAACGGGGATGCCCAGCCGTGCCGTTCGGACGGATCGTGGGGACACCTGGACGTGGACAGGGATCACGGTGGTGCGGGGCCGGGGGCCGCCGGTGGTGGCCGGCTCCGGCCCACCGGTCCGGCGGAGCGGTGCGCCCCGCCCCGCCGGACCGGCGTCTCCGGCTGCTCGCGGTCTCCGGGATCTTCTCTGCCCCGTCTCTCCCCGCCTCAGCCCTTCTCCGGGGTCTCTCCCTCCTCCGCCCCGGACGGGGGAGAGGCCGGGCGCCGCCGCCGCGCGGTGGACCGGGAACCGCCCCGCGCGCCGGAGGCCGCGGAACCCGGGCCCGGCGCCTCCTCCGCCGCCGCCTACGTCAAGGGCCGCGGTCGCCGACTCCGCCCCGGGTTCCGCGGCCTCCGGCGCGCGGATCTCCGGACACGCTCCCGGCGAACGGGTGCGGGCACCCCACACCGGCGGGCCGGGCACGGGGAACGTCCGCAGGCAGTCGACGCCCAGCGGGTCGAGCAGACCGCTCTCGCGGCCGGTGACCGGGACGGCCGGCGAGCGCACCCCGGCCGGCCGCGCCTCCCTCCCCGCCGCCGCCTTCCACACCCGGCGCTCGGCGCCGGTGCGGGCGTTGGCGCCGGCGTGGCCCCCGGAGGGCGGGAACGCGCACAGCCGCCCGAGGACAGCGGCCACCGAGGTGGTGACCGCGCCGGTGGTGCGGGACGCTGCTGGGAAGTTCCTCGATGTATACGCCGGGATGGGCGGTTCGCGCCGGCATTCCCTCCCTTCGCTCCGCGCCCCGGGAAAGTCCCGAAAACGTGGGACGCGGCTGAGAACGCGCCGAGAGGGCTCTGCGCGGAAGCTGGGAAAGAGGGGTGAGGAGGGGTGGGGGAAGTGTGCACGCTTCATGAACGCGCTCGCACGTTCCCCGTCCCCCGGCGCATGCCTCACGCGATATCCGGTGGCGCGCGTCGGCAGGGAACCGACTGTGGTTCCCTGTGCCGAGTGCCACTCGGAGTTTCCGCGTGGCGGCGGCCAGGGGTCAGGACGGATTCCGGCCTTTCGGGAAAGTGGAGTTGGTGACTCCCTTGCCTGGCCGGTGAAATCCGGCGCACCGTCCCGCCGGCGGATCAGGAGGTAGGCGGTCCGCCGCCCAGCGGAATTGGGGATTCCGGCGGTCTTGCCGAGGCGGAGCGCCGGGCGTTCCGGCGCTCCGGTGTGCCCGGCGGAAAGGCCCTTGGTCCTGTGGGTTCCGGGGTTTGCCGCGGGCACCGCTGGATACAAGCGGAATGCCTCATGCGGCCGTCTCCGTCGAAGACATGACGGCCCATCAGCACACGTCCCCGTGGATCCGTCCGGGTGCCTTGCGGAGTTCGCCCGTCGTCGTGCAAGGTGACGGGCCACACCCGGAAGCTCTCGCTCCGGCCATGGCCCACGCCATGCGCCGGTGAGTTCCGTCCGCCCCCAACCAGGGAAGGCCGTCACCGCCTGTGTCCAGCGTCTCCGCCGCACCCGCCGCACCCGCCGCCGCGCCGCCGCGCACGGCCGCCGTGCGGCGCGCGCTGGTGACGGCGGTCTTCCTCGGCGGGCTCCTCGGACTGGCGTTCCTCCTCGGCGGCCCTGCCCACGCGGCCGGCACCGACGCCCTGCGCCAGACCGGGGGCGGCGCCGCGAGCCCCGCGGACGGCCGCCACCTGACCGGCGTCCCCGGCGGGCCGGCGGAGCGGACCCCCGCGGAACGCGTGGTCGGGGAGCGGGCCGGCTCCGGAACGGACCAGGGCGGTGCGGCCGTCGGGGAACGGGACGGCGGGCGCGGAGCCGGTGGAGTCACCGGGGCGCACCGAACCGCTCCGGCCACGCCGGGCGCCGTCGCCGAACGGGCGCGGCACACCGCCGGCTCCCTGCGCGGTCACCTCCGCGGCCTCGGAACCCTCGGCGGCCTCGATGACCTCGTCGGAGGCATCAGGGGCATCGGGAGCGGCGACGGCGCCGGTGACGGCATCGGGGGCATCGGGGGCATCGGGGACGCGATCGGCGGCCACCTCCCCGGACCCGGCCTCCTCGACCCCGGCGTGCCCGGCACCCTCCTCCCGGTGGACGACATCCCCGGCGGCGGCGTTCCCGGCGACGGCGCGGAGAGCCCCGGCGGCGAGGGCGCCTCGGACCCGGAGCGGCACGGCACCGGGCCCTCCACCGGCCGGCCCGGACCGGACGCTCCCGCCGGGCCGGCGGGAGCGGGCACCGCCCCGGCCCTCTCGCCCGGCGCGGCGGGCGCAGCTCCCGGGCACGGCCCGGGCACCGACGGCGGCGACCACCGCCGGGACGGAACCCCGGGCCACCTGCCCGGCGCCCCGTACGGCACGACGGCCCCGTCCGCCGGTGACGGCAGTGGCCCCCGCTGCGACCAGCACGCGGCTCTCACCACCAGCGCCCCGCGCTTCGGCCTGCCGGCCGGCGCGGTGCGCGCGGCGGACGGCGCCCCGACCCGCGAGCGCTCCGCCGACATCCTCGAATTCCCGGGCTAGGGCAGGCCGTTCCCCGCCCTGACCTGCCGCGCGGGGGCGGATCAGGTCTGCCCTTCCCGGAATCCGAGTTCGAAGGAATCACACCCCTCATGCGCAAGAACCTCCGTCGTTCGATCGTCGTGGCCGCCACCGCCGCCGGCCTCTGGGCCGCCGGCACCGCGGCCGCCTCCGCCGCCGAGCTCTCCGCGGCCCCGGCCACCGGCTCCCTCCCGGCCGGCTCCCCGCTCACGGAGTCCCTCCCGGCGGGCCCCTCCGTGCCCGGCGCGGCGGGGGCCGCCGCCTCCGCCGCGGTCTCGGCGTCCGCCTCGGCGCCGGCGTCCGCCTCCGGCGGGACCACCACCGCGCGGGCGGCCGTCTCCGGTTCGCTCTCGGCCACGTTCTCCGGTGCCGGCACCGGTGAGCGCTCCGGTGTCACGTCCGCCGCTGCCTCCGGTGAACTCTCCGGCACGGCCCCCCGTGCGGCGCACCTCTCCGGCACCGGCCGGGCGGCCGACGGCGTGCGCGGGTACGTGAGCGCCACCGTCGGCCAGCACCCGCCCGTGGCCGTGGACACCGACCGGGCCACCGGCCACCTCGGCGCACTGAGCGACCGTGTCACCGACCGCCGGTCCGGCCCGGCCGCCGCGCTGGGCGGCGTCGGTGAGGCCGTGGGTACCACCGGCGCGAGCACCACCACCACCGGTGCGCGCGCCGGTGGCGCCGACCCCGTCACGCGCGCCACCGGCAGGATCGCCGGCGCCCCCGGCGCCCCCGGCGCCCCCGACGCCCCCGACGCCCCCGAGATCCGTGAGGTGCCCCAGGTGCGTGACGTCCGCGAGGCCGCCGGCTCCGCCGTGAGCACCGTCTCCCGGGGAGTCCCCGAGGGCGCCCGGCACCTCTCCGGCGTCCGCCACCCGGCCACCGGGGCGGTGAGCCACCGGCTCCCGGCGATCCACCTCCCGGAGAACGACTTCGTCTGCGTCCACCCGCCGCTGCCCACGCCCGTGACCCCGGGCCTCCCGGTGGGGCTGCCCGTGCCGGCGCAGCCGTCCGTCCCCGCGCAGCCCTCCGTCCCGGTGCCGCTCCCGGTGCCGGTGCAGCCCCCGGTCCTGCCGGTGGTGCCCGGGGCGCCGGCGGGGCTCGCCTACGCCCAGGCCGTCGCGCACGCCCAACTGGCCGCCCACGCCCGGGTGTCCGCCTGCGCCGACCTGTACACCGCCCAGGGGGCCGGCCGCGGCCACCTCGCCGCCACCACGGGTGCCACGGCCGTGACCGGTACCGCCACGGCGGCGGCGACGGACGCCGCCTCTGTCGCCTCTGCCGCGTCCGCCACCACCGCCACCACCGCCACCACGGCCGCCGCGACGGCGGTCACCGCCGGAGCTGGTACCGCGGCCGCCACGGGCGCCGGCGCCGGCGCCGCGACCGTCACCGGAGCGGCCGGTGCCGTGACCACGGCCGGCGCCACGGCCGGCGCCGCCACCACGGGCGTCACGGCGGACACCACCGCGACGGCAGCCGCCACGGCGACCGCAGCGGCCAAGCCCGGTACGGCCAAGGCCGGCGCCCCAGCCGTCCGGGCGGTCGCCGGGGCCGCGGGCGCCACCGGCACCAGCGTTCACGCCCCCCGCCTCGGTGTCTCCGCGGCGGTCCACGGCAGGGCCGGGGCCGGGGTCACGCACGGTGCCACCGGAGTCCGCGGTGCCGAGGTGGCCGCGGGCGCCTGCGCCTCGGCGGAGGTGCGAGGCGTGGCCGTCACCGTGGCGCACCTGTCCGGCCGGGCCGGCGCCGCCGACGTCCCGGCCCTCGCCCACCTGAAGGCGCTCGCGTCCTGAGCTGACGCCCAACGTCTTCCGCGCCTTCCGCCTCCCTCCGCCCCGTCCCGCCGCGACCGGGACCGGTGGCAGCGACCACCGAGCTCCGGCCGGGCGGGGCGGGGCAGAGGGGGCGGGGCGGGGACGGGACGGCACAGGGACCGCCCGGAACGGGCGTGCCGAATCGAACCGCACGAGCGTGCGGCAGAGGAGAAGCAGAGAGAAGCGGCAGCGAGAAGCAGCGAGAAGCAGCGAGAAGCAGAGAGAAGCAGCAAGAAGCAGCGGGCACCAGCGGGAAACAGCGCGCCCGGCACCGGCCTCCACCGCCGGTGCCGGGCGCCGCCCGTTCCGGCGTGGCCGGGGCGGGCCGGGTCACTGTCCCTGGCGCGGGGCGTGGTGGGTGGGCGGCGCGCGGGGGGTGGCGCGATCTGTGACTGTAATCACCGCGCACATGTGATCCGCGATTTAGGGCGGTACGGGGGGCGGGGGATAACCTGCCAGGCGGACATGCCGCGCAGCCGGCAGTGTGTGCGCCTCCCGGTGACCGCGTCGTCACGCTGCCTCGTGCGGCACGCCCGTGCAGACAACGCACCGCAACGTACCGCATGCACCACACGGCGGTATCGAGACGCAAAGGGACGGACGCGCGTGGACCTGTTCGAGTATCAGGCGAGGGACCTCTTCGCCAAGCACGGTGTACCGGTGCTGGCCGGTGAAGTGATCGACACGCCTGAGGCGGCGCGCGAGGTGACCGAGCGGCTCGGTGGCCGTGCCGTCGTCAAGGCGCAGGTGAAGGTCGGCGGCCGGGGCAAGGCGGGCGGCGTCAAGCTGGCCTCCGACCCGGCCGACGCCGTGGAGAAGGCCGGCCAGATCCTGGGCATGGACATCAAGGGCCACACGGTCAACAAGGTCATGCTGGCCCAGACCGCGGACATCGCGGAGGAGTACTACGTCTCCTTCCTGCTGGACCGCACCAACCGCACCTTCCTGGCCATGGCCTCCGTCGAGGGCGGCGTGGACATCGAGGAGGTCGCGGCGACCAAGCCCGAGGCGCTCGCCAAGATCCCCGTGGACGCCAACGAGGGTGTGACGCCGGAGAAGGCCCGCGAGATCGTCGAGGCGGCGCGCTTCCCGGCCGACGTGGCCGACGGCATCGCCGAGGTCCTCCAGACCCTGTGGAAGACCTTCATCGCCGAGGACGCCCTGCTCGTCGAGGTCAACCCGCTGGTGAAGACCGGCGACGGCAAGATCATCGCGCTGGACGGCAAGGTCTCGCTGGACGCCAACGCGGACTTCCGCCACGAGGACCACGCCGCGCTGGAGGACAAGGCCGCGGCCGACCCGCTGGAGGCCGCCGCCCAGGCCAAGGGCCTCAACTACGTCAAGCTCGAGGGTGAGGTCGGCATCATCGGCAACGGCGCGGGGCTCGTCATGAGCACCCTGGACGTCGTCGCCTACGCCGGCGAGGCGCACAACAACGTGAAGCCCGCCAACTTCCTGGACATCGGCGGCGGCGCCTCCGCCGAGGTGATGGCCAACGGCCTGGAGATCATCCTGGGCGACCCGGCGGTCAAGTCGGTCTTCGTCAACGTGTTCGGCGGCATCACCGCGTGCGACGCGGTCGCCAACGGCATCGTGCAGGCCCTGGAGCTGCTGAAGTCCAAGGGCGAGCAGGTCGACAAGCCGCTGGTCGTGCGGCTCGACGGCAACAACGCGGAGCTGGGTCGCCAGATCCTCTCCGACGCGAACCACCCGCTGGTGCAGCAGGTGGACACCATGGACGGCGCGGCGGACCGCGCCGCCGAGCTGGCTGCCAAGTAAAGGGACGGGTCACCAACACCATGGCTATCTTCCTCACCAAGGAAAGCAAGGTCATCGTCCAGGGGATGACCGGCTCCGAGGGCCAGAAGCACACCAAGCGGATGCTTGCCTCGGGGACCACCATCGTCGGCGGTGTGAACCCGCGCAAGGCCGGCACCAGCGTCGACTTCGACGGCACCGAGGTGCCCGTGTTCGGCTCCGTCGCCGAGGCGATGCAGGCCACCGGCGCCGATGTCACCGTCATCTTCGTGCCGCCGCGGTTCGCCAAGGACGCCGTCATCGAGGCGATCGACGCCGGCATCGGCCTCGCCGTCGTGATCACCGAGGGCATCGCGGTCCACGACACCGCCGCCTTCTGGGCGCACGCCGGTGCCAAGGGCAACGCCACGCGGATCATCGGCCCCAACTGCCCCGGCCTGATCTCCCCCGGACAGTCCAACGCGGGCATCATCCCGGCCGACATCACCACCGCCGGCCGGATCGGCCTGGTCTCCAAGTCCGGCACGCTGACGTACCAGATGATGTACGAGCTGCGGGACCTGGGCTTCTCCTCCGCCGTCGGCATCGGTGGCGACCCGGTCATCGGCACCACCCACATCGACGCCCTGGCGGCCTTCGAGGCCGACCCGGACACCGACCTGATCGTGATGATCGGTGAGATCGGTGGCGACGCCGAGGAGCGGGCCGCGGACTACATCAAGGAGCACGTGACGAAGCCGGTCGTCGGCTATGTCGCCGGCTTCACCGCGCCCGAGGGCAAGACGATGGGCCACGCGGGCGCCATCGTCTCCGGTTCCTCCGGCACCGCCCAGGCCAAGCAGGAGGCCCTGGAGGCCGCGGGTGTGAAGGTCGGCAAGACGCCGTCCGAGACCGCCCGGCTGGCGCGCGCCGCGCTCGCCGGCTGACGGCGGCACCGCGGCCGGTCCACCCGGCTCGCGCCGCCGGTGGTGGTGGGCGCACCGAGGCGGCATCGTGCCGCAGCAGCACAGCAGCACAGCAGCACAGCAGCACAGCAGCACAGCAGCACAGCAGCACAGCAGCACAGCGCCCGGGGCGCCGGTTCCGCCGAGAAGGCGGGCCGGCGCCTCCGGCGTTTCCGCGGGGCACGGGCCGCGGAAGGCGTTCCGGGCGCGGGTACCGAGCGCCGCGTGCCGGGTGCAGCCGGACAGCTCCTCGCGTCGATGCTGATGATCTTCTGATCAGTCAGAAGATCATCGGAAGATCAAACGACACGACGAACGTATCGAGCTATCGAATACCAGGACATCGGGGACTTTCTTGGCAGCATGAGCCGGGTGAGCCGCCTGAGCCGACCCGTCGCCCGCCCCGGTCCGTCCTCCCCGGCGGCCGGAGACGTCACCCCGGGGCGGGCCGCCGCCGTGGAGAGGGCCGCTGAGCGCACCCCGGACCCCGCCCCCGCCCCCGCGCCGGAACCCTGCCCCGAGGGGCGGGCCGAGTCCGAACCCCTGTCCCGGTCCGCGCCGAAAGCGGCCCCCGAACCCCCGCCGGACGCGGGCGCGCGGACCTCCGCCGCCACCGGCGCGAAAGCGGGCGCCACCACTGCCACCGGCACGGATGCCGCCGCTGCCACGGGTACCGGCACAGGCGGACGGGCGGACGCCGCCACCGGCACCGCCACCGGCGCGGCCCTCCGGGTGGACACCGCCGCCACCTCCACCACCGGCCCCGTCACCCGGACAGCCGCGGAGGCAGAAGCAGACGCAGACGCAGACGCAGACGCAGGCGTGTCCACGGCGGCAGGCGCGGATTTCCCGCCCGGAGGTCCCGCGGCCCACCCCGGAGATCCCGCGCCCCACGAGGCCGCGTCCCCCCTCCTCCTCGCCGAGCGCGTGGGGGCCGCGACGGCGGGCCTCGCGGGTGGCGCGGTCGCGGCCGGGCTCGGGATCGGCCTGCCCGCCATGGCGGTGCTGGGGCTGTGGATCGTCTCGGCCGACGCGGGCGCGCAAGGTGTCGAAGGCGCCCTGCGCGCGGCCGCCGCCCTCTGGCTGCTGGGGCACGGGGTGGAACTGCTGCGCGTCACGGAGGCCGGGGCCACCGCACCCGTCGGGCTGCCGCCCCTGCTGCTCGGCCTGTTCCCGCTGTGGCTGCTCTACCGCACCGCGCGGCGGGCGACGGGAGCCGGCGAACCGCCCGCCTCCCCGGGGGGAGGCGCCGTCTTCGCCACCCTCGGCTGGCTGTGCGCCGGCTACCTCCTCGTCGGGCTCGTCGGCCTGTACGCCGTGGTCTCCGCCGGAGAGCCGCTGCGGGCCTCCCCCGGTGAGGCGTCGGTACGGCTCTGCGCCCTGTGTGTGGGCGCCGTGCTCTGCGGGGCCTGGGTTTCGGGCGGGCTGGCCGCCCACCGGCTGCCGGAACGGGCGCGGGCCCGGGTCGACCGGCTCCCCCGCGGGGTGCGTGTCCTCGCCGGGTGGGCGCTGCCCGGTGCCGTGCCCCGGGCCGCGGGCGCCGGCGCCGCCGTCCTGGTGGGCGGCGGGACGCTGCTGGTGGCCGGCTCGCTGATCGTCCACGGCGGCGCGGCGGCGGACGCGCTGACCGCCGCCCACCCGTCGTGGCCCGGGCGCATCGCCGTGGTGCTGCTCTGTCTGGCGCTGCTGCCGAACGCGGCCGTCTGGGCCGCCGCCTACGGGCTCGGACCCGGTTTCACGGTGGGCGCCGGGTCCACGGTCACAGCGGTCGCCGCCACCGGATACCCCGATCTGCCCGGCTTTCCGCTGCTCGCCGCGCTCCCCGCCGAGGGGCCGGGCATGCCACCGGTCGCCTGGGCGGCCGGCGCGCTGCCCTTCGCCGCGGGGGCCGCCGTGGGCTGGTACGCCGCCCGCGCCGCCCGCCGGCTGCGGGCCGCCGGCGGCCCCGCGCCCGCCTGGTGGCGGACCCCGCTCACCGCGCTCTACGCGTCGGCGGTCTGCGGGGTGGCCGTGGGACTGCTCGCGGCCGCCTCCGGCGGGGCGCTGGGCACCGGGGCGCTGTCCTGGCTGGGCCCCGACCCGTGGGAGACGGGCGTGGCGGCCGCCGCCCGGACCGCGGTGCCGGGCCCGCCCGTCGCGCTGGCGCTGCACTGCTGGTGGCTGCTGCGGGAACGGTGGCGCGCACGCCGCTCACGTGACGTGCGGCCCTCCGGTTGAGGGGTGGGAGCGCTGAGCCCCCTGAGCCGTGACCGGTGAGCGCCGCGTGGGGGAGCGGCCGCCTTGTCCGCCCGCCGCGGCCGGACCGCCCCGTCCGCAGGCTTCGCCCGGACGGCTGGGACGGCCCGACGGCGCGGACGGCCCGGACGGCCCGGACGGCCCGGAGGCCCCGGAGACCCCGGTTCGCCGGGGCCGCCCGCTCCGGTCCGTCGTCAGTCGCGGGAGCCGAGGAACGGGCGGAGCCGCTCCGGGAGAAGCTGCTCGCAGCTCTTCCGGGACGGCGTGGTCAGGGCGTCCTGCACGCAGGTGTAGTAGTCGCGGTAGACGAGCTGGAAGGTGTAGGTGGTCGCCACGATCACCAGCGCCAGCGAGCCCGTGACCAGACCGCTGACGGCCGCGCTCCGCTGCGACCTGGCGCCCTGTGCGCCGGTGGCCGGGGCCTGGTCCGCGGGGCGGGCCGGGCCGGGCCGGGCGTCGGCGGGGCCCGACACATCCTCCGGGCGCGCCATCGCCCGGCCCGTGCGGCCCTCGCCCTTTCCGGCGCCTTCCCGTTCCCCCTCCCCGTCCCCGGGGCGGGTCGCCGTGCCGCGCAGTGAGCTGATGCCCCAGTACAGGGCGAGCGCGCCGAGCAGCATGCCGATCTCCGGCAGGCCGAACAGGGCCAGGATGAAACCCCACATGCCGGACACCAGTGCGTAGCGGGCGCGCCGCTGATTCGGGTCCGTGGGGTCCCAGCGGAGTTCGCGCGGGCCGCTCGGGCCGCCGTTGCCACCGGGCCCGCCACCGCGTCCGGGGTCGGGCCGGCCGCCGAACCCGCCGCTCTGCCGGCCCGGCTGGCGGGGGCTCCAGCGGGCCCCGGCCCACGGCGGCTGCCGCCGTCCGTCCTCGGGGCCGCCGGCGTCCTCGCCGCCGTTCCGGCCGCCGTCGCCACGGCCGTCGCCGACGCCCGGGCCGCGGGGGCGCCACTCCTGGTCGGGGCGGCCCTCGGGCGGGGCGGCGAAGGGATTGGCTGCTCCCTCCTCCGCCCGGCGGCGGTTCCGCTCGCGCCCGCCGGGCCGAAGCCGGCGGCGGGTGCCGCCGTCGCCGCCCTCACCGCCGTCGCCGCCGTCGCCGCCGTCACCGTGGGCGGGCCCGCTGCCGTTGCCGGGGCCGGTGCCCTCCGCTCCGGTCTCACGGTCGCCCTGGCCGGTCCCACCCGTCCCGCCGCTCTCACGGAGTGCCGGGACGGCCCCGCGTGTCCGGGGTCCCCCGTCCCGCCAGGACCCCGGCAGGGCCGGGAGCGCCCAGGACGCGGGGGACGCCGGGGACGTCAGGAAGGCCGGGGACGCCGGAAGACCCGCGACGGCCGGGACGGCCACCGGCACCACGACGGCCGCGGGGCCGGAGCGGAGGGTTCCGGCGGCTCCGGCACCCCTCGCCGTCCTGGTGGGCCGCACGCCCCGCGGGGCCGGGGAGGGGGCCCCGGACGTGGACGCCGGTGGGCCGCCGTGCGCGGGCGGGTTCGCGTGGCCCGCCGGTGTGGACGGTGGGGAGGCCGGGGCGGCCGGGGCCGCGGAGGCGGCGGCCGGGAACGCCGGGAACGGCGCGGGGCCGGGGGTTCCGGGCGTCCTGGGGGTCGAGCGGCGGCGTCGGTCCGGCATCTGGAGTGTTGTCTTCCCTCGTGTCGTCGTCCGGGCCACCGGGGCCCGCGGGGGCGGCGGTTCGGCCCCAGGAGTGACGTCGGTGTCTGGCACGCACGCTACCTTCCGCGTGCGCCCCCGTCCCGCGGGGGCCGTCCGCGGTGCCGGTATCGTGGCCCACGGTCGGTGGCTTCGTAGGGTCTTCCGGGCGACTGGACGCTCCTCGTTCGTGTGACCGCACAAACGGTCCGTGCGACCGCGCCGACCGCCGCGCCCCGCACGTCCGCGCCCGGAGAGAGAGTCCCGCGTGTCCTCGCCCCCCTTCAGCGCCCGCCCCTGGTCACCGGAGCCGGGCCGGCCGGCCCGGCTGGTGGTCCTCGTCTCCGGCTCCGGTACGAACCTCCAAGCGCTGCTCGACGCGGTGGCGGAGGCGCCGGACGGCGGTTACGGGGCGGAGGTCGTCGCCGTGGGCGCGGACCGCGGCTCCATCGCGGGCCTGGAGCGCGCCGAGCGCGCCGGGGTCCCCACGTTCGTCTGCCGTCTCGCCGACCACCCCGACCGGGCCGCCTGGGACCACGCCCTCGCCGAGGCCACCGCACGCTTCGAGCCCGATCTCGTGGTGTCGGCGGGCTTTATGAAGATCGTCGGCAAGGAGTTCCTCGCCCGGTTCGGCGGGCGGTTCGTCAACACCCACCCCGCGCTGCTGCCCAGCTTCCCCGGTGCCCACGCCGTGCGCGACGCCCTCGCGTACGGGGTCAAGGTGACCGGCTGCACCGTCCACCTCGTCGACGACGGCGTCGACACCGGCCCCGTCATCGCCCAGGGCGTGGTCGAGGTCCGGGACGAGGACCACGCGGACGAGGGCGCGGCGCTCCATGAACGGATCAAGGAAGTCGAGCGACGGCTGCTCGTCGAGGTCGTGGGGCGCCTGGCCCGCAACGGCTACCGCATCCAGGGACGAAAGGTACAGATCCCATGACGACCCCCGAACGTCCGGCCGGCTCCGGATCCACCCGGCGGCCGGTCCGCCGCGCGCTGCTCAGCGTCTACGACAAGACCGGCCTGGAGGAGCTGGCCCGCGGGCTGCACGAGGCCGGGGTCGAGCTGGTCTCCACCGGGTCCACGGCCGGGCGGATCGCCGCCGCCGGGGTCCCCGTCACCAAGGTCGAGGAGGTCACCGGCTTCCCCGAGTGCCTGGACGGCCGGGTCAAGACGCTCCACCCCCGGGTGCACGCCGGCATCCTCGCCGATCTGCGGCTGGAGGAGCACCGGCGCCAGCTCGGTGAGCTGGAGGTGGCCCCCTTCGAACTGGTGGTGGTGAACCTCTACCCGTTCCGGGAGACCGTCGCCTCGGGCGCCGGCCCCGACGCCTGTGTGGAGCAGATCGACATCGGCGGCCCGTCCATGGTCCGCGCCGCCGCCAAGAACCACCCCTCCGTCGCCGTCGTCACCAGCCCCGCCCGCTACCCGGACGTGCTGGCCGCCGTGCGGGACGGCGGCTTCGACCTGCCCGCCCGCAAGCGGCTCGCCGCCGAGGCGTTCCAGCACACCGCCGCCTACGACGTGGCCGTGGCCTCCTGGTTCACCGAGGAGTACGCGCCGGAGCAGCCGGAGAACGTCACCGCGCTGCCCGAGTTCCTGGGCGCCACCTGGCAGCGCGGGAACACCCTCCGCTACGGCGAGAACCCGCACCAGTCCGCCGCCCTCTACTCCGACGGCACCGCCGAGGGCATCGCCAACGCCGAGCAGCTGCACGGCAAGGAGATGTCCTTCAACAACTACGTGGACACCGAGGCCGCCCGCCGGGCCGCGTTCGACCACGACGAGCCCTGCGTGGCGATCATCAAGCACGCGAACCCGTGCGGCATCGCCATCGGCGCCGACGTGGCCGAGGCGCACCGCAAGGCACACGCCTGCGACCCTCTCTCGGCCTTCGGCGGCGTGATCGCCGTCAACCGGCCGGTGACGGTCGCGCTGGCCGAGCAGATCGCGGAGATCTTCACCGAGGTCGTCGCGGCCCCGGACTACGAGGACGGCGCGGTCGAGGTGCTGGCCCGGAAGAAGAACATCCGCGTGCTGCGGGTGGCGGGCGAGCCGGCGCGCGGCAACGAGCTGCGGCCGCTCTCCGGCGGCGCGCTGCTCCAGCACGGCGACCGACTCCAGGCCGAGGGGGACCAGCCTGAGACCTGGACCCGGGTCTGCGGCCCCGGCCTCGACGAGGCCGGCCTCGCCGACCTCGCCTTCGCCTGGCGGGCCTGCCGGGCCGTGAAGTCCAACGCCGTGCTGCTGGCCACGGACGGCGCCACCGTCGGCGTCGGCATGGGCCAGGTCAACCGCGTCGACTCCGCGCGGCTCGCGGTGGCGCGCGCCGGTGAGCGCGCCTCCGGTTCCGTCGCCGCCTCGGACGCCTTCTTCCCGTTCCCGGACGGGCTGGAAGTGCTGCTGGAGGCCGGGGTGACCGCCGTGGTCCAGCCGGGCGGTTCCGTCCGCGACGAACAGGTGATCGAGGCGGCGAAGGCCGCCGGGGTGACCATGTACCTCACGGGCACCCGCCACTTCTTCCACTGAGCGGAAGCGGAAGGGGTACGGCTCCGGTGGCCGCCGGTGGTGCCGGCCGTCCCCGTTCCCGGTGGGCCGGGCCGCCCCGGCGCCGGAGGGGCCCGCGGTGCGGGTCCGGGGCCCGGCAGCGGTTCCGGCCCGGTGGTTCCCCGGAGGTCCCGCCGGGCCGGGTGAGCCCTGGCGGCCGGGGCGGGCGCGACGGGCGGAGGCCGGCCGGCCCCGTCCGTCCCACCGCCCGGCCCGGCTCATCCGTCCTGCCGTCCGGCTCGTCCGTCCCACCGCCCGGCCCGTACCGCCCGGCCCGTACCGCGCGGCCCCGGAGGGGCCGGGGCGCCGGTGGCGGGGAACGACGCGGGCGAGCGGGACGGGCGCCGGGGCCCCGCCCCGGGCCCGGGGCGGGGCCCCGTCCGGGGTGCCGTGTCAGGGGCCTACGCTCGTCCCGGCGCGGCGCAGGCACTGGAGCATTGCTGCCGTCCGGCGGCCCGGGCCGGCCCCGGGCCTGGCCGTGGCCCCGGCCCCGGCTCCGCGGCCTCGCCGTAGCGGCCCCGGAGCCGCGCGGCCGTCCGGCTCTCCGCCCGGGGACACGCCCCGTCCCCATCCCCGTTCCCCTGATTCCGTCCACCCCCCAACCCGGCACGAACCCGACGCCCGAGGCCCGGGCGACCCCCACCGCGGCGGACCTCATTGGCCTCCGCCGCCGCCCATCCGGGAGGATGACGCCATGACTGCCCAGATTCTCGACGGCAAGGCCACCGCGGCCGCGATCAAGTCCGAACTCGCCGCGCGCGTGTCCGCGCTCACGGCCCGCGGCGTCACCCCCGGGCTCGGCACGCTCCTCGTCGGTGACGACGTCGGCAGCCAGAAGTACGTCGCCGGCAAGCACCGCGACTGCGCCGAGGTCGGCATCGCGTCCATCCGGCGCGAACTGCCCGCGACGGCCACGCAGGAGGACGTCGAGGCGGTCGTCCGGGAACTCAACGAGGACCCGGACTGCACCGGCTACATCGTCCAGCTCCCGCTGCCGGCGGGGATCGACACCGGACGGGTCCTGGAGCTGATCGACCCCGCCAAGGACGCCGACGGCCTCGCCCCCATGAGCCTGGGCAAGCTGGTGCTCAACCAGGACGCACCGCTGCCCTGCACCCCGAACGGCATCCTGACGCTGCTGCGGCGGTACGGCGTGGAGACCAAGGGCGCGCACCTGACCGTCGTCGGCCGGGGCATGACCGTCGGCCGCTCCATCGGCCTGCTGTTCACCCGCCGGGAGGTCAACGCCACGGTGACGCTCTGCCACACCGGCACCCGTGACCTGTCCGAGCAGCTCCGCCGCGCCGACATCGTCGTGGCCGCCGCCGGGGCCGGGCACATCGTCCGCCCCGAGGACGTCAAGCCGGGCGCGGCCGTCCTCGACGTGGGCGTCAGCCGCGACGAGCACGGCAAGATCGTCGGGGACGTGCACCCGGGCGTGGCCGAGGTGGCCGGCTGGGTCGCGCCGAACCCGGGGGGTGTCGGGCCGATGACGCGCGCGCTGCTGCTGCAGAACGTCGTGGAGGCCGCCGAGCGGCAGGCCGCCGCCCGGGGCGCCGCCGACGATGCGGGCTGAGGCCGCCGTGAACGAGCAGCGGACGGAGCGGGACGCGGCACAGCCGCACCCGGCGGAACCGGCCGGGACGTCCCGGGGCGCGACGGACCCGGAGGTGGCGGAGCCGGCCGGGCCGCGACGGGACGCAGAGGCGCGGGACACGGCGGAGCCGGGCACGGAGCCGCCGGGTACGCCGGAGACGGGCCAGGCGTCCCGGGGCGCGGCGGCTCAGGAGACGACCGTGCCGGAGCGGGCCGAAGGGATCCGGGCGGCGGCGGCGACCGGGCCGGGCGCGACGCGCGGGGACGTGGCCGACCGGGGCACGGACGCACCGGATGCGCCGGAGCCGGCGGCGGGGGACACGGCGGAGCCGGGCGCGCAGGCACCGGACGAGGCGGAGCGCGGTCCGGAAGCGGCGGGCGGTCCGGAAGCGGAGCGCGGCCTCGCGGCGGGGGAAGGCTCCCTGCCCGGGGATCGCACCGAGCCCGGGGCGGACGCGCCGTCCGGGGAAGGGACGCCGTCCGGGGGCGCGCGGTCCGGGGAAGGGACGCCGACCGGGGAAGGGGCGCGGCCTGGGGACGGCGCGCCGTCCGGGGACGGCCCGGGGCCCGCTCGCGCGTCCGGGGCGTCGCCCCTGGCGACCGGGGGCGCGGGCCGCGTCGGCCGGCGCTTTCCCCGGCTGACCCGGAGCACGGCGCGGCCCGAGGGCGGCGGCCGGGCCGCCGCGGGGGACGCGCCGGCGCCCGTCCGGCAGTGGCCGCTGCTGACGGTCCTCGGCGGGGCCGCGCTCGGGCTGGTGCTGGTCGCCCTCGGGACGCTGCGCGTCGGCACCCTGCTCATCGGGGTGGCGCTGCTCGTCGGGGCCCTGCTCCGCTGGGCGCTGCCGTCGGTGGGGATGCTGGCCGTGCGGTCCCGCTTCACCGACATCGCCACCTACGCGATGCTGGGCACCCTCATCACCTTCCTGGCGCTGATGACGCTGCCGGACCCCTGGCTGGAGATCCCCCTCCTGGAGGACGTGGTCCACTTCGTCGTGCGCTGACCCGGGGGACGGGCGCCACGGACCGGCGGAGCACACCCGGCGGAGCACGGTCCGCAGGCCACCGGCGACCGACGGCCGCTGACAGGCCACCGACCGCCGATCCCCGGCCACCGGCGCCGGCCACCGAACGCCGCCGCCGTGCCACGCCCCGCGTCGCCGTGCGCGGCGGCCCGTCCTCTCCCCCGACGGAGGACGGGCCGCCGCTTCGGCGGGAGGCCCCGCGCGGACGGGCCGGCCGTAGCGGCTCCGGCTCCGCCGCGGCGGGACCTCCTGGCTCACGGTCCCGGGCCCGGGACCGCGCCCCCCGCGCGCGGTCACCGGGACCATTCCCACCCCGTGCCGGTCCCGGGCGGTCCCGTGCCGTGGGCGTCGCGGCTCCGTCCCCCCGTGCCCACGGCCCCACCCCGTGCCGTGCCCGGCGGGCCCGTGGCGCTTCCCACGGCCCCCGCGGCACCTCCCCTGGCACCCCGGGATCCGGCCCGGCACCACGCCCCCGCCCCGGCCGGTGAGGGCGCGGCCGCCGCCGCGGAGCAGACGGCCGCGCCCGGTGCGGCGGGACGAGGCGGCGCGGGGTGGGCCGCGCCGCCGTGGTGCCGAAGCGATATTGCGGGCCATTTCCCCACCCCCGCCACCCCCGGCGCCCGATCCGGGCAGTCCTGGGACGCCACCGTCTCCCACCAGCGGGGACGCTACGTGGGACGGTGCCGGCCGGGGACGCCGGACCGCCCGTGACCCTGACCGGAACCCATCGGTCGCCCGCAAGGGCGCGGAAACCGTTGCCCGCGCCGTCCTGTTCCGCCCCGCGACGGGGGATAACCTCCCTCGTGGATTCCGGACGCGGATGGGGTGGAGCATGTCGCGTTGGAAGGAACTGCCGGAGACGCTGGACGAGCGCGCGCTGCGGCTCACGGTGGAGCTGAGACGGCTCAAGGACCGCACGGGGCTGAGCCTGGTCTCGCTCGGCCGGAAGACCGGTTACAGCAGATCCTCCTGGGAGCGCTATCTCAACGGGCGGGCGCTGCCGCCCCGGCGGGCGGTCGAACAGCTCGCCCGGCTCGGCGGCGCCGACCCGACCCGTCTGCTGGTGCTCCACGAACTCGCCGAGACCGCCGTCCGGAGGGCCCGCTCCACGCCCGTCCCGGACACCGCGCCCGCCACGGCGGGGGGCTCCACGACCGAGCCGGGCGCCGGGGGCGACCCGGCGGCGGGCACGGTGCCCGGCGGCGCGGACGGGGGCCCGGCCGGTCCGCCACGGGCGCGCGGGTCCCGCCGCGCGCTGCGGACACCGCTCCTCGCCGGTCTCGCCGTGGCCGCCACGGCCGTCGCCGCGGTGCTGATCGTCTCCGCCCCCTGGGAGGACGACGAGCCGGTCGTGCCCCGCTCGGCCAAGGACGGCGCGACGGTGCCCACCGCCCGGGGACACGAGGGCGCCTACACCCTCGAACCGGGGCGCACCTACCGCTGCGCGGTGGAGCGGGGCGACGACGGACTGCTCTCCGCCGGGCACAGCACCACCCGCGACGCCGTGCTGCAGTACTCCAGTACCGGCTGGGACGTCGTCGAGGCCCAGTGCCTGCTGCGGCACCACGGCTTCTCCCCGGGCGGCGTCGACGGCATCTACGGCGATCTGACGGCCCGTGCCGTCAAGCGCATCCAGGACCGGCACGGCCTGGTGGTGGACGGCAAGGTCGGCCCGCACACCTGGAAGGTGCTGCGCGGATGAGCGGAACCGAGCGGACCGGCGGCCCGGCGCGCCCCGGACCGGCCGCGGGGCCGCCCCGCCCGGAGCGCGGGCCGGGGACCCCGCACCCCGGTCTCGCGCCCGAGTGCGCCCGGCTCGCCGAGGAGTTACGGGAACTGCGGCGCGCCACCGGGCTCAGCCTTGCCGCGCTCGCGGCGCGCACCCCGTACAGCAAGTCCTCCTGGGAGCGGTATCTCAACGGGAAGAAGCAGGTGCCGCGCCAGGCCGTCGAGGCGCTCTGCGGGCTCGCCGGGGAGCGCCCGGAGCGGCTGCTCGTCCTCTGGGATCTCGCCGACGCCGCGTGGAGCGGGCGCGCGGCCCACCGGACGGCCGGGGAGGCGGGCGGCCACGCGCCGTCGGACCGTCCGCGTCCCGGCCCGGCCGGTGCGCCGCCCGCCGCCGGAACGCCCCGGAAGCCCCAGCCCCCCCGGAAGCCCCAGCCACCCCGGACGCACCGGACCCCTCAGGCTCCGGGGAGGGCCGGGAGGACCGCGGAACCGGGCGCCCCGGACCCCGCCACCACCCCGGGCCGGCCCTCGACCGCCGCGGTGGCGGAATCCGGGGCGCCGGGACGCGAACGGGCCGGCGGGGACGGAGAAACCGCAGAACAGGCAGCACAGGGAACACACGGAGCACAGGGAGCACACGGAGAACCCGGCCGGTCGGCTCCACGCGCTCCGGGCGCCCCGTGGAGCCGGCGGCGGGCGGCGGTGCTCTCGGGGCTCGGAGCGGCCGTCGTCCTCGCGGGGGCGGTGGCGGTCTCCGCGATGTGGCCGGGCGGCGGTACCGGGGACCGGCGCGCCGCCGCCGAGGTCTCCGCGACGACCGGGGCCACGAGCCTGCCCCCGGTGGGCTGCAAGGGGGCGGCGTGCGACGGCAAGGACCCGGAGAACATGGGCTGCGGCGTCGAGGTACGGACGCTCGGCGGGCACCGCACGGCCACCGGCGCCGGTCTGGAGATCCGCTACAGCGACCGCTGCGGAGCGGTCTGGGCGCGGCTGTGGCAGTCCCGCACGGGCGACCGGGTGCGCATCTCCACCGGTGAACGCTTCCAGCAGGCCACTGTGGCCGACGAGTACGACGCCGAGGGTTACCTCTACACGCCGATGCTCGGTGCCGGGGACACGGCCCGCCTGCTCGCCTGCGTCCTGCCCGCCTCCGGACGCGGCAACGAGTGCTTCGAGGCCGTCCCGGACGCCGGTGCCCCGCCGGCCGGCGACGAGGCGTAGCCGCGGTCGCCCGCCGCCGGGGTGCTCGCGGGGAGGCGGAGGACCGAGGCGCCGTCCGGCAGGGGCCGAAGCGGGGAGAGGCCGGGGAGGCGGAAGAAGCGGAGGCGGAAGAAGCCGAACGCTCCCGTCCCCTCGCTCCGCGGGGTCTCCGCGAGCCGGGCCGGCGCCTGAGCGCTCCCGGCCGGGGCGCGGGTGGGAGCAGGCGGGCGTAGGCGGGAGCGGCCGGGGCGTGGGCGCGCGACGGGGCCCGCCCTCTCCCCCGGGGGAGGACGGACCCCGTCCGGCTCCGAGCCTCTTCGCCCGGGTGTTCGACATCAAGGGTGGAGAGTGCCCTGTGGCGCGATGGTGACCGTTCCGGGACGGCATGATCACGCTGGGCGAGCCGGAGGGCTTCTCCCGCTGCTCCGGGGCCCCGTCCGCGGTACCCGGGTGGTGAAGAGGGCGCACCCGTGTCGCCGTCGCGGGGGGACTGCTGACATGCTGGTGTGCGAACATCCCCGACGGCGCGTCGTGTTGATGCCGACCGCGTTGATCTCGTGACCGAGTGATCCCGACCGCTCTCACCGTTCCGTGCCGCCGGGGGCCCGAGCACACGTGGGGGGAACAGGGGGAGGCAATGCCTCGTTGGAAGGTGCTCCCGGAGGAACTGGACCCGCCGATACGCGAGTTGGCAGGGCAGCTTCGCCGGATCGTGGAGCTCAGCGGTCTCGGCGTCGCTGCCGTCGCCGACCGGACCGGCTACAGCAAGACCTCATGGGACCGTTATCTGAACGGCCGTCTGCTGCCGCCGCTGGAGGCGGTGGTGGAACTGGCCGAGGTCACCGGGTACGCCAGGGCCCCGCTCACCGAGTTGTGGGAGCGGGCGGAGGAGGCGTGGTCCCGCGGCGGCCCCGGTGAGGGCTTCGGCGCGGACGGAAAGGAACCACAGCCGTGCCCGACGGCGGACATCGGGAACACCACCGCACCGGACGGCGCGCGGCAGGCCGGGCCGTCCGGGCCGTCCGGGTCGTCTGCGCCCAGGCCCGCGCCGGGGACGCCTCCCGTGGTCACCCGGTCCGTCCCGGCCGCCCCCGGGCCGGGCCCCGCCGCGCACTCCGGTCCGGCCGTGGCCTCCGGCGCCCCCGCGTACTCCGGTGACACGCTCGCCCTCGGGACCCGAGGCGGGCGGGAGCCGGCGTCCGGCGCGGCGTCCGCCACCGCGTCCGGATCCCGGCCCGCGTCCCCGCCGGCGTCCGGTGGATCTCCCGGCGACGGGACGCCCGGGGGAGGGAGGCACGGCCACGCGGCTCCGGCCTTCCCGCCCGGGAGCAGGGGGCGCCGCGCCCTGCTGACCGGCGGTGCGCTGGCCGCCTGCCTGGTCCTGGCCACCGGGGCCTTCGTCATGCTGGGCGCCGGCGGCGACGGGTCCGCGGGCGGCAAGGCGGCCGTGACCACCTCCCCGCCGGCGTCCCCGAGGCCAGAACTGCCCGAGGGCGTCAAGTGCCTGGGCGACAGCTGCACCGGCGAGGACCCGGAGGAGCAGGGCTGCGGCGGTGAGAACGCCCGCACCGTCACCGAGGCCCGGGTCGGCACCGCGTTCGTGGAGATGCGGCACAGCGGCATCTGCCAGGTCGTCTGGGCCCGGATCACCGAGGCCGCGCCCGGCGACACGGTCCGCGTCAGCGCCGGTGAGCGGAGCGAGAGTTCCGAGGTCGCGGCCCAGGAGGACACACAGCCGGCGGCCACCGAGGCGTTCACGCGCATGGTGGGCGTCGAGAAGCTCGCCGACGCCCAGGTCTGCGCCACGACAGCCGCGGGACAGAAGGGGTGCGCCCGGCCCGATCCGTCCGCCACGGGCTCCCCGGAGGCCGGCGAGACCGCGCCGCCGGGCGACGGGACAGCCGGTGACGGGGCCGTGGGCGACGGGGCGGTGGGCGACGGCGCGGGGGGCGGCGCCTGACCGGCGCGCCCCGCACGCGCCCCGGATTCCCGCGGGGCACGTCCGCACGGGCCCCGGATTCCCGCGCGCATACGCCCGGGAATCCGGGGCAGCCGCAGCAATAGGCCCCCCCATGGGTCGGCACACCCCCCTGGCGGCCGTTCGCGTCCCCTCCTCGGCGAACGGCCGCCCCCCTCCTTCCCCTTCGGGGCCGCCCCACGGGCAACCCCTTCTGCTCCCAGGGCCGTGTCCCGGCCGGATCGCCAGGCCCGAGCCGCCGGAACCGCCGGAGCGACCACCTGCGCCGTCCCGGTTCCGGCGCCCGCGCCGCGCTTTTCCTCCCCGCCGCCCGGGGCCCGCCGCGGGCCCGCGGCGCCCGGCCGCCATCCTCGTCGGCACCGCCCCGTCCGCCGCTCCCCGCCTGCTCCCGCGTCCGTCCCCGGGCCCCGCCGTGAGACGGGACACAGTGGGGCGGCAGACCCCCCGGACCCCCTGGTCGGATAGCCTGGCGCGGGTCTTCCACCGCGCTCCTCCGGGGGTGCTTCCGGGCCCGGCCCGGCGGGAGATACCAGAGCACATGGGGCAGGGACACCCACCGACGACCCGCACCAGGAGATCGCACATGACTCGCACTCCCGTCAATGTCACCGTCACCGGCGCGGCCGGGCAGATCGGCTACGCGCTGCTCTTCCGCATCGCCTCCGGTCACCTCCTCGGCGCGGACGTGCCGGTGAAGCTGCGCCTCCTGGAGATCCCGCAGGGCCTCAAGGCCGCCGAGGGCACGGCGATGGAACTGGACGACTGCGCCTTCCCGCTGCTCCGTGGCATCGACATCAGTGACGACCCCGCCACCGCGTTCGACGGCACCAACGTGGCCCTGCTGGTCGGCGCCCGCCCCCGCACCAAGGGCATGGAACGCGGTGACCTGCTGGAGGCCAACGGCGGCATCTTCAAGCCGCAGGGCAAGGCGATCAACGACCACGCCGCGGACGACGTCAAGGTGCTCGTCGTCGGCAACCCGGCCAACACCAACGCCCTCATCGCCCAGGCCGCCGCGCCGGACGTCCCCGCCGAGCGCTTCACCGCGATGACCCGTCTCGACCACAACCGCGCCGTCTCCCAGCTCGCCGCCAGGACGGGCGCGGCGGTCTCCGACATCAAGAAGCTGACGATCTGGGGCAACCACTCCGCCACCCAGTACCCGGACGTCTTCCACGCGGAGATCGCCGGGAAGAACGCGGCCGAGGTCGTGAACGACGAGGCGTGGCTGGCCGACACCTTCATCCCCACCGTCGCCAAGCGGGGGGCCGCCATCATCGAGGCGCGCGGCGCCTCCTCGGCCGCCTCCGCCGCCAACGCGGCCATCGACCACGTCCACACCTGGGTGACCGGCACCGCCGAGGGCGACTGGACCTCCATGGCCATCCCGTCGGACGGCTCCTACGGCGTCCCGGAGGGCCTGATCTCCTCCTTCCCGGTCACCTGCGCCGGCGGCCGCTACGAGATCGTGCAGGGCCTGGAGATCAACGAGTTCTCCCGCCCCCGCATCGACGCCTCCGTGCAGGAACTGGCCGACGAGCGCGAGGCGGTCCGCGGGCTCGGACTGCTCTGACCCGCAGCCGCCGGCCGGCCGCCGCGCCGCGCGGCGCCCCCGGGCCGGCGCATGGCGCCACCGGGGGAGCACGCGACGGCCCCGCGGCTCCGGCCCGCATGGCGCCCCGCGGGCCCCGCGTCCCCCGCCGCGACCGCGCGGCGCGACCGCGCACCGCGTGAACGGCCCGCCGCCGTCCCGGATCCCGGGGTGGCGGCGGGCCGTCGCCGTTCGCCGCGCCGGCGGCGGAACGGCGTCCGCCGCCGCTCGCGGGGTCCCCCTTCGGCCCCTTCGGCCCGTTCCGCCCCACCAGGGCGCCCCCGGCGCACGCCCCCCGCGCACCCGTCCCCGGGCGGCCTCCGGTCCTTCCGAAGTCCCGGTGAAAGAGAGGGCGGAAGGCTCGCGTCCGCCGCTAGCCTGGGACCGGCAGTACTTCTCCGACTCCTCTGCGTATCCGGTGCGCGCCCCGTTGCCCGCGTCCAGCGCGCGTCTCCCGCGCGTGTGTCCGCGGCGTGTATCCGGTCCGTGTCCGGGGAGTTCGGCCGATTCGGGGGAATCATGGGTCCGTACTCGCACTCCGAGGCGACCCGGCTGCTCTGCGCCGGGACGTATCTCGACATCGACTTCCGCCGCCAGACCATCGAGGAACTCGTCGAGCACGAGGAGCGGTCGGTGGCCCCGTCGCTCGGCGTCGACGTGGTCCCGGTCCTGGCGCACGCCCTGCGGGCCCGCGCCCGGGAGGTGCGGACGGCCGGCTGGGCGCTGCTCATCTGGATCGCCTTCCTCGCCTTCGACCTCAGCGGCATCGGAAAGGGCGACGGCACCGACGGCGGCGGCGCGGCCCCCGCCCCGGGCGGCCCGTTCGGGTCCGGCGGCTTCTCCGACTACGGCCCGGGCACGGCCTACCCGGTCACCGACGCCACCGAGGCGCTGGCCCAGTCGGTCCCCTGGTGGCTCTGGTGGGCGGCCGTGTGTCTGCTGCTGTGGGCCGGGCGGGCCGCCGCCGGACTGGGCTCCGCGGTCTACTCCGTCAACGAGGCGGCGCTGCGGCGGGCCACCGGCGGCCGGCGCCGGGCCTCGCAGGTGATGGTGTGGTTCGGCCGGCTGCTGGCCCTCACCTACTGGATCACCGCGCTGGCCGTGCTCTTCTCCGGCGGCGGCAACTGGGCCGCGGTCGTCTTCCCGCTGCTGCTCGTGGTGCCCGTCGGGCTCCACCGCGCGCAGGTGGCGGCCGTCCTCCGTGACGAGCTCTCCCGGGAGAGCTTCGCCACCCGCCCCCGGGCCGAGCTGCCGGCGGGGGAGCGGTACCGGCGGATCTCCGCGGCCCTCGACCGCGAACAGCACGCCGAACTCACCATCTACAACGTCTACCGTCCGTTCATCGGCGCCGGACACCCCTTCGGCGTCTGGTCGTTCGCGCTGGAACTGAAGCGCCGGGAGGACGCGGAGCCGGGCGCGGGCGCGGAGCCGAAAGCGGGTGCGGAGCCGCACCCGGCCACCGTGCCGGTGGACGCCGGGGCCGAGCGGCGCGGCGGGGCCGCCGGACGGACGGGCTCCGCCGTGCCCCCCGCCCGGGCCGAACCGGCCGAACCGGCCGAACCGGCCGAACCGGCCGAACCGGCCGAACCGGCCGGGGCGCCGGCGGCTCCCGGGGCGCCGCCCCCCTCGCCGTCCGGCCCCGCCGCCGGTGGCGGGCGCCGGCTCACCAGCCGGCAGATCATCGACCTGGTCCGGCCGCGGCTGGAGGCGCTCCGGGCCGCGGCCGCGGAGACCAGCCGGGACCGCCTCAAGGATCTGGAGTACCACGAGCTGGTCTACCTGCCGGCGGGCCCGCCCCGCGCCCAGGTCCCGCGGGACGAGGCCGCGGTGGAGCGGCACCGGGCGGACGCCGTCGACGAGGGCGGCGAGGGGCGGCGGCACTTCCTGCTGGTCCGGGTGGGCGCCTGGAACGAGCAGGTCGTCGTCTCGGTGCTGGTCCGGGTCCACACCCAGGGCGGGATGCTGGTGCTGGAGGTCGTGCCGCACATCCTGACCCCGGTGAAGCCGGCGTTCCGCGCGGTGGACGCGCTCGCCGAGCAGAAGCAGGGCCCCTGGCGCGAGGTGGTCCGGGCCGTGCTCGCGTCCCCCTCCGCGGGCTGCGCCTCCGCCGCGTCCGCCGTCACCACGGCCGTCGGTTTCTTCCGCACCTGGCTCCACGACCCGGCGAGCGCGCCCCCGGACGGGCCGGAGCGCTCCGTCCGGGAACTGGGCTCCACCCAGGAGATCTCCCTCTTCCAGGAGATGGACATCAGCCGCTATGTGAAGACGGTCGAGGACCGCATCGCGAGCGGGGTCCGGGACGCGCTGCGCGCCGAGGGCTACCGGACGGACGAGTTCGAGCAGCACATCACGCAGGTCGCCGAGGGCGGCGTCTACATCGGGCGGATGAGCGGCGGCGCCGTCGCCACCGGTCCCGGGGCCCGCGCCCAGCAGAAGATCACGCAGGTGGACGGCAGGAAGGGCGGGGACTCATGACGGACCGGCGCGAGGAGACCCGCCCCGGCGGAGAACCGGCGGACGAGGGCCGCGGGGGAGAGGGCCATGCGCCCGGGAACCGCGGAGAACCGCGTCCCGGGGAAGCGGGCCGTGCGGAAGGGGAGCAAGGGCGCGGCGCGGCCCCGGCGCCCGCGTCCGGCGGGGGACCGGCCGGCCCTCCGCCCGCCGGTGGCGGGATCACCATCGGCACGATGACCGGCGGCGCCGCGGCCAGCGGATACGGCGCGAGCGCCGAGGACCGCAGCCAGTGGCTGGGGCCCACCCCCGTGGACCGGAGCCGGTGGCCGGGAGCCACCGCGGAGGACGAGGCCGGCGGCCGGTGGCCCGGCCCCAGCGCGGACCGTCGGCCGCCGGCGGCACCGCCCGCCGTCCCCCCGCCGGGGCCGGGCGGGATGAGTATCGGCGTGCTGGCCGGCGGAGCGGCCGCGGCCGGGACCCACGCCCGCGCGGTGGACGCCTCGGCCCACCTGGTCGCGGTCTCGCCCGAACTGCTGGACGCGATACGGGTGCTGCGGGGCCGGCTCCCGCTGCTGGCGCGGACCGGGGACGACGGGCTGGAGACCCTCGACGCCGAACTGGCCCTCCTCGAGGAGGAGGCCGCGGACGGCGGGCGGGTGGAGAGGGGCCGGCTGGCCCGGCTGCGCGCGCTGCTCACCGGTGGCGCCACCGCCGCGGGCGGCCTGGCCGCGGGGCTGGCCGTGGTCGAGTCCATCGGCCGGCTGATCGGCTGAGGGGGCGGTGCGTCATGCGCTGGGACGCGGATCAGCAGCGATGGGTCGGCGACGGCCCGCCTTCCCCACCACCCCCACCCGCCACACCGTCCACCCCACTCACAGCACCCCTGTCACCCGCAGCACCCGCAGCACCCATACCGGCCCCGCCGCCCTCCGGCACGCGGCCACCCGCCCCGGCCCCGGCACCGGGGGAGCCCCCGCCTCCACCGGAGCCGCCGCTCGTCGGCACCGTGCCGCCGGGCGGCCCGCGGACCACCCCGGGCGGCGGGCGCGGCGGGCGGTCGCGGGCGCTGCCGGCCGCGGTGGTGACCGTCGTCCTGCTGGCCGGCGCCACCGTGGGCGGGGTCCTGCTGTTCGGGGACGACGAGGGTTCCGCCCGGCCGCACGTCGGCTCCTCCGCCTCGGTGAGCGGCTCGCCCGGCCCGGCCGGATCCGGCGGCCCGGCGCCCGGCGCGTCCCCCGGTCCCACCGGCACGGCCTCCCCCTCGGAGACCGCCGGCGGCGGGCCGCCCACCGGGTTCCGGCGGGAGGAGGACCAGGCGGGGTTCACGGTGGACGTCCCCATGGGCTGGGAGCGCAGCACCGAGCGGGACAGCGTCTTCTACACGGCTCCCGGCGGTGCCGCCCTCATCCAGATCTACGAGATCACCGAACCCGGGCTGACCCCCTACGAGGCGATGCGCGAAACCGACTCCTACGTCTCGCAGCGCGAGTCGGGCTATCAGCGGATCCGGCTGGAACCGGTGAACTGGCGCGGTTCCCCCGCCGCCGAACTGGAGTACGCCTTCCCCCGGGACGACGGCACGGTCCGCCACACCCTCGTCCACGGCTACGAGGCACAGGACGGCCGGCGCTACGCGCTGCTGCTGGCCGCCCCCGGCCCGGACTGGGAGGCCCACCAGCAGGTGCTCGGCACCCTGCTGATGTCCTTCTGCCCGGCGGGCTTCTCCTGCGCGCCGGACGGCCGCGTGCCGGGCGGTCAGTCACCCGGCTGAGCGGCGCGGGGCGCGGGGTGGCCGCCGGTGGCCGTCCCCCTCCGGGGCGGCGGGGGACGGCGATCCGTCCGGCAGGTCCCCACGCGCCGGACGGTCAGGCGCCGGACGGTCAGGCGCCCGGTGACCGCGGGCCGGACGGTCAGGTGCCGGGCGGCTGATAGTGGCCCGGCACCGAGCGGGTGGTCACGGCGATCCGGTTCCAGGAGTTGATGGTGACGATGACGGAGATGAGCCGGGCCAGTTCCGCCTCGTCGAAGTGGGCTGCGGCCCGCCGGTAGACCTCGTCGGGGACGAAACCGTCGGTGAGGACGGTGACGGCCTCCGTCAGCGCGAGGGCCGCCCGCTCCTTCTCGGTGTAGTAGCCGGTGGCCTCCTCCCAGGCGCTCAGCAGATGGATGCGGTCCTCGCGCTCCCCGGCGGCGCGGGCGTCCTTGGTGTGCATGTCCAGGCAGTAGGCGCAGTGGTTGAGCTGGGAGGCGCGGATCTTGACCAGTTCGGCCAGCACCGGGTCGAGGCCCTCCTTGGCCGCCCGGTCCAGGGCGACCATGGCCCGGTAGACCCCGGGCGCCCGCTCGAACAGGTTCATCCGCGGGCCGTGCCGCCCGTCCGCGGGCTCCGGCGCCGACGCTCCGGCCGCCGCCCCCCGGCCCGCCCCCGCGCCGTCGTTCTCTCCCGGGCCGGCCGGCCCGCCCAGCACCTCGGTCGTGTCTGTCGTCATGGCACCGACCGTAGAGGGCGGGTGGCCCGGCAGCACGGGCCATTCCGGCTCCCTTTCCCTGGGCCAATCGCCTGCCCTGACTTGCCCTGCCCTGCCCTGCGATGACCTGACCTGACCTGACCTGTCCTGCCCGGCGCGGCCCGAACCGGCCGTGCGGAGCAGGTACCGAGCGGGCCGGACGGGATTGGTCGTCCGCCCGGGGCCGGGGGTGCGGGCGGCTCGGCCGCCCCCGTGGGCGCCTCCTCCCGCCGGCCGGAGCGGCCCGGCCCCGGCCCCGTCCCGCCCGGCCCCGTCCCGGTAGGCTCCGTCGCATGGCGGAACCCCGTCCCGGCAGCGGCGCCGATCTCCATCTGGACCTTCCGCCCCGGGGCACCCCCGGCATCCGGGACGCGCTCACGCGGGCGCTCCGGGACGCCGTACGGGGAGGCCGGCTGGCTCCCGGCACCCGGCTGCCCTCCTCCCGTACGCTCGCCGCGGATCTCGCGCTGGCCCGGAACACCGTGGCCGACGCCTACGGGGAACTCGTCGCCGAGGGGTGGCTGACCGCCCGCCAGGGCTCGGGCACCCGGGTCGCCCGCCGGGCCGAGCCGGTGGCGCCGTCTCCCGCCGTCCGCCCGGCGCACGCCCCGGGAACGCGGGACCGGTCGTCCCGGCGGCCGCGCCACGATCTGCTGCCCGGCTCGCCGGACGTCTCCGCCTTCCCGCGCACCGCCTGGCTCGCCGCCGCGCGCCGCGCGTTCGCCACGGCGCCGGCCGGCGCCTTCGGCTACGGCGACCCGGCCGGCCGCCCGGAGCTGCGGCGGGCCCTCGCCGGCTACCTGGCCCGGGCGCGCGGGGTGCGGACCGCCCCGGAGCGCATCGTGATCTGCGCCGGTTTCGTCCAGGGCCTGATGCTGCTGAGCCGGGCGCTGCGAGCGGCCGGCGCGGAGGCCGTGGCCGTCGACTCCTACGGTCTCGACCATCACTGGGAGCTGATCCGCGGCGCGGGCCTGCGCACCGTTCCGCTGCCCAAGGACGAGCACGGCACCCGGGTCGCGGAGCTGGAGCACCGGCCCGAGGCCCGCGCGGTGCTGCTCACCCCCGCGCACCACTTCCCCACGGGGATGCCGCTCTCCCCGGAGCGGCGCTCCGCCGTCGTCGACTGGGCGCGCCGCACCGGTGGCCTCGTGCTGGAGGACGACTACGACGGGGAGTTCCGCTACGACCGCCGGCCGGTGGGCGCCCTGCAAGGGCTCGACCCGGAGCGGGTCGTCCATCTCGGGACCGCCTCCAAGAGCCTCTCCCCGGGGCTGCGGCTGGGCTGGATGGTGCTGCCGGAGCGGCTCGTCGGGGCCGTCCTGGCGCTGAAGAACCCCGCCGAGCACATGACCGCCGCCCCCGACCAGCTCATCCTGGCCGAGTTCCTCCGCGGCGGGGGCTACGACCGTCATGTGCGGGCGATGCGGCTGCGCTACCGGCGGCGCCGGGACCGGCTCGTGGCCGCCGTCGCCGGGCGCGCCCCGCACATCCGCGTCTCCGGGATCGCGGCCGGACTGCACGCGGTACTCGAACTGCCGCCCGGCACGGAACCGGAGACGCTGCGGGCGGCGGCCCGCGAAGGGGTGGCGCTCGAAGGGCTGGGCCGCTTCCACCACGACCCGGGCACCGGCGGGCCCGACGGGCTCGTCGTCGGCTACGGCACCCCGCCGGAGCATGCCTTCCCCGCCGCCCTGGAGGCGCTGTGCCGGATCCTGCCGCCACCGCCCACCGGCGGGACGCGCTGATCCCGCGCCGCTCCCGGCTGCCGCGCCGGTCCGGTGTGCCGCGCCGCTCCCGGCTGCCGCGCCGCCGCGCGGAGGGCCGCGCGCCGGGGCGGTCACCTGGCTTCCACCGCTGCCCTGTCCTGCCGGGCCGCCGGACCGCCGGGCCGCCGGACCGCCGGGCCGCCGGGCCGCCGGGTCCTCCCGCCCGGGCGGGGCCCTGTGGCGTGCGGCCCCCGGCTCGCGCGGCCCCCGGTCCCCGGACCGCAGGTCGCCTCACCTCGACCTCAGCCGATGGGCGGCGTCTCCGGCCGCAGCGCCTCCCGGAGCCGTGCCATCCCCCAGTCCAGATCCTCCTCGGAGATCACCAGCGGCGGCGCGAGGCGGACGGTCGCCCCGTGGGTGTCCTTCACCAGCACACCCCGCTCCAGCAGCCGCTCCGAGAGCTGCCGCCCGGTGCCGGCGCCCGGCGGGAGGTCCAGGCCGGCCCACAGCCCGCGCCCCCGCACCGCCGCGAGCAGTCCGTCCGCCACCAGCGGGGCGAGCCCCCGGTGGAGGCGGTCACCCAGGGCCGCCGCGCGGCGCTGGTACGCGCCGGACTCCAGCAGGGCGACGACCTCCAGGGCGACCGCGCACGCCAGCGGGTTGCCGCCGAACGTGGAGCCGTGCTCCCCGGGGCGGAACACCCCCAGCACCTCCTGGGAGGACACCACCGCCGAGACCGGCACGATCCCGCCGCCCAGCGCCTTGCCCAGCAGATAGACGTCCGGGGTGACGCCCTCGTGCTCGCAGGCGAAGGTGCGGCCGGTGCGGCCCAGCCCCGACTGGATCTCGTCCGCGACGAAGAGCACGCCCCGCTCCCGGGTCAGCTCCCGCACCCCCGCGAGATAGCCGTCGGGCGGCACCACCACCCCCGCCTCGCCCTGCACCGGTTCCAGCAGCACGGCGACGGTGTCCTCCCCGACCGCCGCCTCCAGCGCCGCCAGGTCGCCGTAGGGGACGATGTCGAAGCCGGGGGTGTAGGGGCCGTGGTCGGCGCGGGCCTCCGGGTCGGTGGAGAAGCTGACGACCGTCGTCGTCCGGCCGTGGAAGTTGCCCTCCGCGACGACGATCCTGGCGCGGCCGTCCGGGACGCCCTTGACCCGGTAGCCCCATTTGCGGGCCGTTTTCACGGCGGTCTCCACGGCCTCGGCGCCGGTGTTCATCGGCAGCACGGCCTCCATGCCGCACAGCTCCGCCAGCCGGGCGCAGAATTCCGCGAAACGGTCGTGGTGGAAGGCGCGGGAGGTGAGCGTGACCCGGTCGAGCTGGTCCCGGGCGGCGGCGATCAGCCGTGGGTGACGATGGCCGAAATTGAGCGCCGAGTACCCGGCCAGCAGGTCCAGATAACGGCGCCCCTCGACATCCGTCACCCACGCGCCCTCGGCGGTGGCCACCACCACCGGCAGCGGGTGGTAGTTCCGCGCGGTGTGGGCCTCCGCGGCGGCGACGGCCGCCGAAGCCGTGTCCGGGGAGCGGGAGGGGCCGGAGGGGCCGGAACGGCCGGGAGAACCGTCGGAACCCGGGGAGCCGGAGGGAGCCGGAGAACCCGGGGCGGGGGCCGGGGCCGGGGCCGGAGCCGGGGTGCCGGACGCCGTGGAGGCGCCGGTGCCGCTGTGATCCGAACGCGCTGTCATGGCTCCTCCAAGGGGGTCTCGGACACGAGCTACCCGGCCTCCGCCGGCCCGTGGCCCGGTCTCCTTCCCACCTTCGCCGATTTCCGCCGGCGATCGCACGCATTGCGCGCACATCCCCCCCGACGGGTTCCGGAATCGGGGGGTCGGGAGCGCCCGCACACCTGAGACAATGGAGCCATGGCCCTTGATCGACCTCGTGTGCTCTCCGGTATCCAGCCCACCTCCGGTTCGTTCCACCTGGGGAACTACCTGGGCGCGGTCCGGCAGTGGGTGGCCCAGCAGGAGACCCACGACGCCTTCTACATGGTGGTGGACCTGCACGCGCTGACCGTCGTGCAGGACGCGGAGGCCCTCCGCGCCAACGCCCGGATCGCGGCGGCGCAGCTCCTCGCCGCCGGGCTCGACCCGGAGCGCTGCACCGTCTTCATCCAGAGCCACGTCCCCGAGCACGCCCAGCTCGCCTGGGTGCTCAACTGCCTCACCGGCTTCGGCGAGGCGTCCCGGATGACGCAGTTCAAGGACAAGTCCGTCAAGCAGGGCGCCGACCGCACCACGGTGGGCCTCTTCACCTATCCGGTGCTGATGGCCGCCGACATCCTGCTCTACCGGTCCGACGCCGTGCCCGTCGGCGGTGACCAGCGGCAGCACCTGGAGCTGACCCGCGTCCTCGCCGAGCGCTTCAACGCCCGCTACGGCGAGACGTTCACGGTGCCCGACGCCTTCATCGTCCCGGAGACGGCCCGGATCACCGACCTTCAGGACCCGTCGGTCAAGATGAGCAAGTCCGCCTCCACACCCAAGGGCATCGTCAACCTGCTGGACGAGCCGCGCAGCTCCGCCAAGAAGATCCGGAGCGCGGTCACCGACACCGACACGGTGATCCGCTACGACGAGGAGAAGAAGCCCGGCATCAGCAACCTCCTCACCATCTACGCCTCCCTCGCCGACACCACCGTCGCCGAGCTGGAACAGCGTTACGAGGGCAAGGGGTACGGCGCGCTGAAGACGGACCTGGCCGACGTGCTGCTCGACTGGGTGACGCCCTTCCGCGACCGGACCCGGGAATATCTGGACGACCCGGGAACGCTGAACTCGATCCTGGCCCAGGGCGCCGAGAAGGCCCGGGCCGTCGCGGCCGAGACCCTCGCCCTCGTCTACGAGCGGGTGGGTTTCCTGACCGCCAAGCACTGACCGCGGGGCCCGGACCCCGTCCGCCGGACACGGGCCGGGCCCGCCGGGAGCGGGATCCGCCCGGCGTACGTACCACAGGTACACGCACGGAGAACACGCACCGGACCACACACAGCAGCGCGACAGAACACCGGCAACACCGGAACACCGGAACACCGGAAACACCGGAAACACCGACAGGACACCGCAGGGACCGAACCGCCGGGAGGTACCGGGAGCGGTACCGGCACCGCCCGGCGCCGGCCCACCCACCACAGGAGCACCACCGCAGGAGCACCACCCCAGGGCACACCGAGGAGGCGGGCACGTCCGGATCACCAGAACGGGTCGACAGCACCGACGGGACCGGCCGGGCCGGCGGGACCGAGCCACCGACTGCAGCAGAGGAGAACGACGTGGGGACCGTGACGCTCGGCGTTTCGCTCGCGGTCCCGGAGCCGTACGGCAGCCAGCTCCAGGAGCGGCGCGCGGGCTTCGGGGACACCGCCGCGTACCACATCCGCACGCACGTCACGCTGCTGCCGCCCACGGAGGTCGACGTCGCCCTGCTGCCGGACTTCCGGCGCCATCTCGCGGAGGTGGCGGCGGATGGCCGTCCCTTCCCGGTGCGCCTGGACGGCACCGGGACCTTCCGGCCGGTCTCGCCGGTGGTCTTCGTCAAGCTGGTCGAGGGCGTCCCGGACTGCGCCGAGCTCCAGGAACGGGTGCGTTCCGGCCCCGTGGCCCGGGAGCTGCTCTTCCCGTACCACCCGCATGTGACCGTCGCCCACGGCACCTCGGAGGAGTCGATGGACCGGGCGATGGTGGAGCTGGCCGACTACACGGCCGCCTGGACGGCTCCCGGCTTCGCCCTCTACGAGCAGGCGGCCGACGGGCAGTGGCGGATGCTGAACGAATACCCGTTCGGCCAGGACGCCCCGGATCCCGGCTGCCCGGCCCGGCCCGCGCCGGCCGCCTCCCTGCCCCGCTTCTGACGGCCGCGCCGGCGCGGGGGCCCGCGCCGGCGCGGGGGCCCGCTCCGGCACCACCGGGGGGAACCGGGCCCCACCCCTGCGCCCGTTGCCGGGCCGCACCGCTGAGCTGCGCTTCCGAGCCGCGATGCGGGGGAGAAGCAGGAGGAGAAGAGGCGGTGACCCGGGGCGCTCGCTCCCCCGGGACCTGGGTGGAGGACCGACATGAACCGGCTGAGGAAGCTCCCCGTCGTGGGCCCCGCCGTCACGCGGCTGCTGCGTACCCACGCAGGCCGGGCGTTCCGGCGGCTCGGGGAGGTGCACTGGGACCGGCTCGCCGCCGCTGTCAGCTTCTTCAGCTTCGTCGCCGTCTTCCCGCTGATCAGCCTGGGCGTCACGATCACCGCCGCGCTGCTCGGCCCGGCGCAGGTGCGCGAGCTGGAGCGGCAGCTCGCCGAGCAGGTGCCGCTCTCCGCCGAGGGGCTCGGCCTCTCCCGCCTCGTCACCGATGCCGGGACCGTCGGCCTGGTCTCCGGCACGCTGTTGCTGGTCACCGGCACCCTCTGGGTCGGCTCGCTCCGCGAGTGCCTGCGCGCCGTCTGGCGCAAGGAGGAGGATCCGGGCAACCCGGTGCTGCTGCGGCTGAAGGACGGCGTGGTGCTGCTGGGCCTGGCCGCGCTGGGCCTCTGCGCCGCGGGCGGCTCCGCCTTCGCGAGCAGCGCGGTGGGCTGGGCCGCCGACCGGCTGGGGCTCGACGAGGGCGGCGTGGGCCGGGTGCTGCTCCTCCTCGCCGGGCTCGCCATCGGTGTCCTCGCGGACTTCCTGATCCTCTCCTACCTGCTGACCGGGCTGCCGCGGGTGCGCCCCGGCCGCCGGGCCGTGCTCTTCGCGGGTCTCATCGGCGCCGTCGGCTTCGAACTGCTCAAGCTGGGCCTCAGCGGCTATCTCCAGGGGGTGGCCGGGAAGAGCGTCTACGGCGCCTTCGGCGTGCCGGTGGCCCTGCTGATCTGGATCAACCTCATGGCCCGGCTGCTGCTCTTCTGTGCCGCCTGGACGGCGACCGAGGGCCCGCGGGAAGCCGCCGGAGCGGGCGCCCCGCCCGAGTCGCTGCCGGGTGAACCGCCCGCCGGCGCGTCCGTCACCGCTACGGAACTTGTTACGGAACCCGCGACGGAACCCGTGCCGGAACCCGCGCCCGTCGCGGCCCCGCCGGCCGCCGCGGGCGGCGGGACGGCGGTCGCCGCGCGTGCTCCGGGTGCCGCCGTACCCGCTCCGGCACCCCCGGCGTCCCCGGCGCCACCGTCCCCGGCGGCCGCCGCCGGTGACGCGGCAGCCGCGGCGCCGCGGCCGGCACCTCCGGCGGTCCGGCCCTGAGGCCCGGCGCGCCGCCGGGCCTCAGGACCGCGGTGGGACCGCGGCGTGAGCGCGGCGCGGGGCCGTGGAGCCCGTGGTGCCGGCCCGGGACGGCGGTCGTCAGTCCTCCGGCCGCTGCCTCACCAGCTCCGGCAGCGGCCAGCGGCGGTGCAGCAGCAGCCCCGCCGCGGCCAGTACCACCAGCAGCCCGGCCGTGAGGCCCAGCACGGTCCCCAGCCCGCCGCCGGATTCCCGGCCGGCCGCCTCGCCGCCGGAACCCGCGGTGGCCGCTCCGTCACCAGCTGTGTTCTTGCCGTCCTGGCCGTTCTCGCCGCTGCTGCCGCCCGCCTCTCCGTGACCGGGCGTCTCCGCGCTCCGGGGCGGGACCAGGGTGCCGACCGGCTCCGTCTTCCCGGCCGCGGCGAAGCCCCAGTCCAGCAGCTTCGCCGCCTCCCGGTAGACCGCGTTGTGCTTCTCCGACTCCGGGTTCATCACGGTGACCAGCAGCTTCCGCTCACCGCGCTGCGCGACTCCGGTGAAGGTGTAGCCGGCCTGGGAGGTGTAGCCGTTCTTGATCCCGGCGAGGCCCTCGTACGCGGGGAGGTCGTAGTCGCCGGTGAGCAGCCGGTCGGTGTTCTGGATCGCGAAGGTGGTCCGCTTCTTCTTCCCGGTCTTCTTGTCCTTCTTCCACTCGCCGGGGAAGTCGGCGGTGAGCGTCGAGGAGTAGTCGCGGAAGTCCGGGTTCTGCAGCCCGGAGCGGGCGAACAGCGTCAGGTCGTAGGCGCTGCTGACCTGGCCCGGGGCGTCGTACCCGTCGGGGCTGACGACGGTGGTGTCCAGGGCGTTGAGCTCCTTGGCGTGCTTCTGCATCTCCCGGACGGTCTTGTCGATGCCCCCGTTCATCGCGGACAGCACGTGCACCGCGTCGTTGCCGGAGCGGAGGAAGACCCCGAGCCACAGGTCCCGCACGGTGTAGGTGAGGTCCTCCTTGACGCCCACCGCGCTGCTGCCCGGGCCGACGCTCTCCAGCTCCGAGCGGAGCGCCTTGTGCTCCTGCTCCGGGTCGAACGCGGGCAGCACGGTGTCCGCGAAGAGCATCTTCAGGGTGGACGCGGGCGGGAGCCGCCAGTGGGCGTTGTGCGCGGCGAGCACGTCGCCCGACTCGGCGTCGGCCACGATCCAGGCGCGTGCGGTCAGCTTCTTCGGCAGGCCGGGGGCGTCCGGGCCCGGGTCGGCCTGGGTGCCGGGCCGGCCGAGCCGGTCACCGCCCACCGTGGACATCCGGGCGGGGGGTTTCGGCGCCTTCTCCTTCCCGTCGTCCCGGTCCGCGGCGTGCGCGGGCCCCGCGAGGACGGGGGAGAGCAGCAGGGCGGCGAGGAGGGCCGGTACGGCCGATATGAGACGTCCCCGCCGGGGCGGGACGGTACGGGCGGCCGGTACGGCCGGTGGCGAAACAGGCACGACGGTGAAAGTACCGCGTCCCGGGAGCGAACGGCACTCCGATACGGCCGAGTTGCGCCACGGTGGCCACGGGACGGGCGCGGCCGGGCCGCGCCGTCCGTGCGCCCGGCGCCCGTACCGCCGCACGGGGCGGCCGGCGACCCGGGTGCGGCCCGGATGCCGTCGGGACGGCGGGGGACGGCCTGGGAGCGGGGCCGTGCCCCGAGCGGCGGCGCGCGTCCCCGGCCCGCCGTCGGATGGAGGCGCGGACAGGCGGGAGGGCATCCCGGCGGGCGGAGCGGGCATGGCCGGGAGTGCGCGCGGACCCGCGCGCGGGGGCGGACGCGCCCGGCGCCGCGCCGACCCGCGCGGGTGGGTGGTGTGGCGTGCGGTGATACTGGACCGCATGTCGCGTACCGCAGTGGACCCTCCGGCCACCGTTCCCCGGCCTCCGGTGCTGGGCCCCCGGACGTCCTGGTTCCTGCTCGCCTTCGGCGTGTGGAGCTGGGTCATCTGGATCACCTTCGTCAAGAACCTCTGGGGCAACGGCAGCGGGCTGGCCTTCGACGACGCGGGGGAGCCGACCGCGTACTTCTGGGTGCACCTGCTGCTCGCCGTCGCCTCCTTCCTGCTGGGGACCGCCGTCGGGCTGGTGGGGCTGCGCGGGGTCCGGGCCTGGCGGGCGGTGCGCCGGGCGGCGGCCGGCGGCCCGGGGGCCGCGGAGGTCTCCGGGAACGGGGCGGAAGCCGACGGAGGGCGATCGTGATCGTCGTTCTGGTGTTCGCGCTGATACTCGGGGTGCTGGGCCTCGTCCACTGGTACCTGTGGCGCCGGATCGTGCGCGACACCACCGCGCCGGGCAGCCTGGGCCGGCGTGTCGGCACGGTCATGGCCTTCGCGCTGCCGCTGACCACCCTCGGGTCACAGCTCAGCGGCCGGCTGGGAGCGCCGTTCGCGGTGGAACAGGTGCTGGCCTGGCCCGGGTATCTCTGGCTGGCCGTGGTGCTCTACCTGACCCTGGCGCTGCTGGCCGGCGAGGCCGTCCGCCCGGTGCTGCTGCGGCTGCTCGCCGCCCGGGACGCGCGCCGGGCCGGCGCGGCCCCGGCCCCGAACCCGCCCGCCGCGAGCGGGACCACCCGGGACGAGACGGCCCGGGACGGGACCACCCGGGACGGGACGGCCCAGGACGGGGCCACCCCGGCCACGGCCGCCGTCCGTGGCGGTGCCACCGTGCCGGAGGAGTCCGCCACCTCGCACTCCGCCGCCGGTCCCTCCGCCACCGCCACCGCCACCGCGCGGACCGCCTCCGGCACCGGCACCGGCACCGGGCCCGGCACACCGCACGGCGAACCCGGCGGGGACGCCGGCCACGCCGGCCCCTCCACCCCCACCGAGGGGCCCGCGCCCGCCACCCCCGGGCCGGGCGCGGACCGTCCCGCCGGACCGTCCCGCCGGCTGTTCGTGGCCCGTACGGTGGCCGTGGCGGCCTCCGCGGTGGCGCTGGGCACGGTGGGCAACGGCGCGCGCGGCGTGCTGGACGGCCCCGCGGTCAAGCGGGTCACGGTGCCGCTGGCCAAGCTGCCGCGGGCCGCGCACGGTTACCGGATAGCCGTGGTGAGCGACGTCCACCTCGGGCCGGTGCTGGGCCGTGCGCACGCCCGGCGGGTCGTGGAGACCGTCAACCGCACCCAGCCGGACCTGGTGGCCATCGTCGGCGACCTCGTGGACGGGGACGTCGCGGACCTCGGACCGGCCGCGGAGCCCCTGGCCGATCTGCGCGCCCGCGACGGCTCGTTCTTCGTCACCGGCAACCACGAGTACTTCTCCGGGGCGGGCCAGTGGGTGGACCACGTGCGGGAGCTCGGGGTGCGGCCGCTGGAGAACGAGCGCGTCGAGCTGCCCGGCTTCGATCTGGCCGGCGTCAACGACCTGGCGGCCGAGACCGAGCCGGGCGCGCAGGGCCCGGACTTCGGCCGGGCGCTGGGCGACCGGGACACGGCGCGCGCGTCGGTGCTCCTCGCCCACCAGCCGGTGCTGATCGACGAGGCGGTACGGCACGGGGTGGACCTCCAGCTCTCCGGCCACACCCACGGCGGCCAGCTCTGGCCGGGCGAGTACCTCGCGGCCCTCGCCAACCCGACCGTCGCGGGGCTGGAGCGGTACGGGGACACCCAGCTCTACGTGTCACGGGGCGCCGGGGCCTGGGGCCCGCCGGTGCGGGTGGGTGCGGAATCGGACATCACGGTGGTCACCCTGGCCTCACGCGACGCCTGAACCACCCCGCGCCGCCTGATCATTTGTGACCATTCTCGACTGTCGCCGACTAAACCCGACCGACGCGTTTGATCCGCCGAACGGCTGAAAACAGCTGGGTGCACACGGCTATGCGCCGACTGCGCCCTGTGTTTAAGTGAGGCAGATCACCGGACGGGTGGCGCTGCCGGCAGCGCCCCTTCCACCGGTGTGCGCAGACGCGGGCGGTGGGAGGGGGCAGCCGTGCAGTGGTTCCAGGTCCGGACCGTGGCGATCGTCATCGCCGTGTTCGTCACGGTCGGGGTGGCCGGCATCCGGCTGCTGGAGACCTACGAGCGGGGCGGCCGCCCCATCGTGGTCGGCACCACGGACACGGTCACCACGCTCGACCCGGCCGGCGCCTACGACGCCGGCTCCTGGGCCGTCTACGCCAACCTCTACCAGTCGCTGCTCACCTTCGGGCGCGCCAAGGAGGAGCCTGTCCCCGACGCCGCCCGTGACTGCGCCTTCACCGACGCCCAGCTCCTGGAGTACACCTGCGAACTGCGCCCGGGGCTGAAGTTCTCCGACGGGGCCGAACTCACCGCGGAGGCGGTCAAGTTCTCCTTCGACCGTGTCCGCCGGATCGACAGCGCGCAGGGCCCGGGCCCCCTGCTGGACACGCTGGACGAGGTGCGGGCCGAGGGCGACACCGTCGTCTTCGCGCTGCGCGTGCCCGACGCCACCTTCCCGTTCAAGATAGCCACCGGCGCCGGCTCGATCGTCGACCCGCGGTCGTACCCGCCCGACCGGCTCCGCGAGGACGGGGACGTCAACGGCTCGGGCCCGTACCGCGTCGAGAGCTGGTCCCCCGGCCGGGAGGCGCGGCTGGTGCCCAACTCCGGCTACGACGGCGCCGTCCCGGACCTCGGCGGCCGGGTCACCGTGCGGTACTACGGAACCCCCGACGCGCTGCGGACCGCCTGGGAGAAGCGCGAGGTGGACGTCGTCGGCCGGAGCCTGCCGCCCCGGGCGCTGACCGACGCGGTCGAGTCGGCGGCCCGCGACGTCAACGTGGCGGAGTCCACCGCGTACGCCACCCGCTCCCTGGTGTTCAACCTCCGCCAGGACTCGCCGCTCGCCGAACCCGCCGTGCGCCGGGCGATCGCCGCCGTCGTCGACCGCCAGGCCGTCGCGCGGGACGTCCACAAGCGCACCGTCACCCCGCTCTACTCGCTCATCCCGACCGGGGTCAACGGCCACACCACCTCCTACTTCGAGAACGACCCCAAGCCGGACCGGGCCCGCGCCCGTGACCTCCTGGAGGACGCCGGCGTCGAGACCCCGGTCTCCTTCGGCATCGCCTACTCGCAGGGCACCGCCACCGACGCCGAGGCCCGGGAACTCGCCCGGCAGCTGGAGGCGACGGGGCTGTTCGAGGTGGAGGTGGAACGGTACGACTGGGACGCGTTCCAGCGGGGCTACGCCGACGGCGCCTATGACGCCTTCTGCATCGGCTGGATCGCCGACTTCCCCGACCCGGAGACCTTCACGGCCCCCGTCGTCGGAGCCAACTCGGCCTTCCACAACGCCTACCGCGACAGCCGGGTCGACCGTCTCATCCGCTCCACGCAGCGCACCACCGACCGCCGCGACGCCGCCGAGGAGTTCCGGGCCATCCAGGAGATCGTCGCCGAAGACGTCCCGCTGCTCCCGCTCTGGGAGCGGAAGGACCACGTGCTCTCCACCGACGGGATCGCCGGCGCCCAGTACCTGACGGACGGCCGCGGCACCTGGCGGCTCTGGGAACTGAGCCGGATCTGACCGCCCGCGCCCGCGGCACCTCACCGCGGCACCCCACCACGACACGCGATGCACCACCCACGGAGCCCGGTACATACCGATCGACGGTATGTACCGGGCTCCGTGGGTGAGAGCGGTGCGGGGTCTCAGTAGCGGCGCGTGATCAGCGCCCGCTTGACCTCCTGGATCGCCTTCGTCACCTCGATGCCCCGCGGGCACGCCTCGGTGCAGTTGAAGGTGGTGCGGCAGCGCCAGACGCCCTCCTTGGAGTTGAGGACCTCCAGCCGCTGCTCACCGCCCTCGTCGCGGGAGTCGAAGATGAAGCGGTGCGCGCCCACGATGGCCTGCGGGCCGAAGTACTGCCCGTCGTTCCAGAAGACCGGGCAGGACGAGGTGCACGCGGCGCACAGGATGCACTTGGTGGTGTCGTCGAACCGCTCGCGGTCCTCGGGGCTCTGGAGCCGCTCGCGGGTCGGCTCGTTCCCCTTGGTGACCAGGAACGGCATCACGTCCCGGTACGCCTGGAAGAACGGCTCCATGTCGACCACGAGGTCCTTCAGGACCGCCAGGCCCTTGATGGGCTCCACCGTGATCGGCTTGTCGGGGTTGATGTCCTTGATCAGCGTCTTGCAGGCCAGCCGGTTGCGGCCGTTGATGCGCATGGCGTCCGAACCGCAGATGCCGTGCGCGCAGGAGCGCCGGAAGGTCAGCGTGCCGTCGAGATCCCACTTGATCTTGTGGAGGGCGTCGAGCACCCGCTCCTTCGGGTCGATCTCCAGCGCGAAGTCCTGCCAGGTGACCTCGGCGGAGACCTCCGGGTTGAACCGGCGGATCCGGAAGGTGACGGTGATCAGCTCGGTGGCGGTCGCTCCCGCCGGCGCGTCCTGCGGCTCGTTCTTGTCGAGCGTTGCGGTGCTCATCAGTACTTACGCTCCATCGGCTGGTAGCGGGTCGTGACGACCGGCTTGTAGTCGAGCCGGACCGACTCGGTGCCGTCCTCGCCCACCTCGCGGTACGCCATGGTGTGCCGCATGAAGTTGACGTCGTCGCGGTTGGGGAAGTCCTCGCGGTAGTGACCGCCGCGGGACTCCTTGCGGGCCAGCGCGGACACGGCCGTCACCTCGGCCAGTTCGAGCAGGTTGCCCAGTTCCAGGGCCTCCAGCAGGTCCGTGTTGAACCGCTTGCCCTTGTCCTGGACCGAGACGTTCCGGTAGCGCTCGCGCAGCGCCCGGATCTCCTCGACCGCGGTCTTCAGGGTCTGCTCGGTGCGGAACACCATGACGTTGGCGTCCATGGTCTCCTGGAGCGCCTTGCGGATCTCGGTGACGCGCTCACTGCCGGTGGCGTCCCGCATCCGCTCGACCTCACCGGTGACCAGGGCGGCCGGGTCCTCGGGCAGCTCGACGAAGTCGCTCGCCGCCGCGTACTCGGCGGCGGCGATGCCCGCGCGCCGGCCGAAGACGTTGATGTCCAGCAGCGAGTTGGTGCCCAGCCGGTTGGCGCCGTGCACCGACACGCAGGCCACCTCGCCCGCCGCGTACAGGCCCGGCACGACGGTGGTGTTGTCCGCCAGCACCTCGCCCTGGACGTTGGTCGGGATGCCGCCCATGGCGTAGTGCGCGGTCGGCTGGATCGGGATCGGGTCCGTGTACGGCTCGATGCCCAGGTACGTCCGCGCGAACTCGGTGATGTCCGGCAGCTTGGCGTCGAGCTGCTCCGGCGGCAGGTGCGTCAGGTCCAGGAAGACGTGGTCGCCGTCGGGGCCGCAGCCGCGCCCCTCGCGGATCTCGGTGTAGATCGAGCGGGAGACGACGTCACGCGAGGCGAGGTCCTTCATGACGGGCGCGTACTTCTCCATGAAGCGCTCGCCGTCCTTGTTGCGGAGGATGCCGCCCTCGCCGCGGGCGCCCTCGGTGAGCAGGATGCCCATGCGCCAGATGCCCGTCGGGTGGAACTGGAAGAACTCCATGTCCTCCAGCGGCAGACCGCGGCGGAGCGCGGCGGCCTGGCCGTCACCGGTGAGCGTGTGCGCGTTGGAGGACACCTTGTAGAACTTGCCGGTGCCGCCCGAGGCGAAGATCACGGCCTTGGCCTGGAAGACGTGGATCTCGCCGGTGGCCAGCTCGTAGGCGACGACGCCGGCGGTGCGCTTGACCCCGTCCGCGTCGTTGAGCAGCAGGTCCAGGACGTAGAACTCGTTGTAGAACTCCACGCCCTCCTTGATGCACGCCTGGTAGAGCGTCTGGAGGATCATGTGGCCGGTGCGGTCCGCGGCGTAGCAGGACCGGCGGACCGGGGCCTCGCCGTGGTTGCGGCTGTGGCCGCCGAAGCGGCGCTGGTCGATGGTGCCGCCCGGGGTGCGGTTGAACGGCAGGCCCATCTTCTCCAGGTCGAGGACCGCGTCGATGGCCTCCTTCGCGAGGATCTCGGCGGCGTCCTGGTCGACCAGGTAGTCACCGCCCTTGACCGTGTCGAAGGTGTGCCACTCCCAGTTGTCCTCCTCGACGTTGGCGAGGGCGGCGGCCATGCCGCCCTGCGCGGCGCCGGTGTGGGAGCGGGTCGGGTAGAGCTTCGTCAGGACCGCGGTCCGGCTGCGCTTGGTCGACTCGATCGCCGCGCGCATGCCCGCGCCGCCGGCGCCGACGATGACGGTGTCGTACTTGTGGATCTTCATGGTCTCGTCAGCCCCGGCTCTAGCGGATGTTCGGGTCGAAGGTGAAGATCACCAGCGTGCCCAGCAGGATGGTGAACACCGTGGCGGTCCACAGCAGCGTCTTCAGCCAGAAGCGCGTGCCGTCCCGCTCGGCGTAGTCGTTGATCACCGTCCGCAGGCCGTTCGCGCCGTGCAGCATCGCCAGCCACAGCATCAGCAGGTCCCAGACCTGCCAGAACGGGGAGGCCCAGCGACCGGCCACGAAGGCGAAGTTGATCTTCTGCACCCCGCCGTCCAGCACGAGCTGGAGCACGAGGTGGCCGATGACGAGGACGGTCAGGAGGATGCCGGAGAGCCGCATGAACAGCCAGCCCTGCATCTCGAAGTTGCTCCGGGCGGAGCGCGGCGTCCGGGGGGACCGGGCGCGGGGCGGCTCGATGACCGGGGCCGGGTTGTCCACGCTGTGGCCGGCGGAGGAACCGGTCAGCTCGACGGACGCGCTGTCGGTGGTGGCCATGGCTCTCAGCTCCCGAAGACTTCGCTCGCGGCGTGGCCGAGGACGGGGTACAGCGCCCCGGCCATCAGCACCACCCAGATGGCCATGACCGTCCAGAGCATCTGCTTCTGGTAGCGGGCCCCCTTGGACCAGAAGTCCACGGCGACGACGCGCAGGCCGTTGAGGGCGTGGAAGAGGATGGCGGCGACGAGGCCGTACTCCATCAGTGCCACGAGGGGGTTCTTGTAGGTGGCGACCACCGCGTCGTACGCCTCGGGGGAGACCCGGACGAGCGAGGTGTCGAGCACATGGACGAACAGGAAGAAGAAGATGAGGACGCCGGTGACTCGGTGAGCCACCCAGCTCCACATGCCTTCCCGGCCGCGGTACAGCGTTCCAGCCGGCACGGACTTACCCTCCGGAAGCGGGACTGGGGCCTGCCGGCTCCGATGTCGGTATGGCCCAGGCCGGGTACGGTCCACCGGCCCCGGCCATCGTAGCGACGCCGGACCGGATCACTCCCACGGGGGGCTCAGGTGTGATCAAACAGGCACGTACGGGCTAGGTCCGGCGCGCTTCGCGGGCCCGCCCCGGCCTCCGTGACCCGGCGGGGACCCCGCGAGGGCCCCGCCGCGGCGCGGGCTCCGGTGGGCCGGAGCCGGTCACGGGCCCGCGGGGGAGAGGCCGCCCCCGCACACCAGACGGGCCAGCCGGCCGAGGCTCAGCCGGCGCAGTTCCTCCGCCGCCACCAGCCGCTCCTTCTCCGGCTCGTGGCCGAGCCGGGTGCGCAGTCCCGCCAGCACGTGATCGAGCGACTCCGCCGGGTCCACACCGTCGAGGCAGATGACGAAACCGTGCCCGAAGCGGCTCTCGTAGGCGGCGTGCGCGGCACGCAGCGCGGTGTGCGCGGCCCGCGCCCCCGGCCTGCGCCGGACGACGGGGTCGGTCCGCACCGGGCCCTGGCCCTCACGGGAGCCGGCGAGGGCCGTCCGCCCCCGCTCTCCGGCGCGGCTCCGCGGCAGCGGCAGCGTCGGCAGCCCCGCCGCGCCGGGCGACGCGGCCGGCCCCGCCGGCCGGGGTGGGACGGGCGGGCGGTCCGTTCCGGGAGCGGTGAAGCCGGGGGTGGTGGGCCCCGGGGAGCCGGGTCCGGGGGCGCGGGACCCGGAGCGGCCCGCTGCCGTGCCGGTGCCGGTGCCGGTCTCCGGGTCCGGCGACTCCGGGACCGGTTCCCGGGCGAGTGCCTCGGCGAGGTCGGCCGGGGTGAGGTCGTAGCTCGCCTCGTCGGCCGCGGCGAGCAGGGCGTCGAGATCCGGGTACGGCCGGTGACCGGCGAGCCGCCGGGCCCACCGGCGGCTGCCGCAGCAGGAGAGCAGGGCCTCCTCCGCGGCGCCGGACGGCTGGCTGTTGAAGTGGTCGAGGCCGGAGACGGTGGACTCCTCGGTCGGTCCCCCGGTCGGGGTGACGGATACGTATGGGGCGCCTGATCGGGAGGCGCCGTGCACACACGGTGAAAGTACTGGGACGAAGCGCAACCGTAGCGGTCGGTGACGACCCCCATGCCACAGATGCGCGAATTTCACCCGGCGGACAGGGATTTTGACGCGGCTTTGACAGCTCCACCGGGTGCCCGGCCACGGCCCCGGGCCGCGCTGCTCCGCTCCCCGTCCCCCGGGCGCTCCCTCGCCGCCCGCGCGGCCCCGGCCTGCGCGGATGCGCCGTCGCCGGCGGTGTCCGCAGCCGCTCGCCGCCACTGTGGCGGGACCGCCCTCCGGGGGATTCCCCGCCGATCGGGGCGGGTTCGCGCGTGGGGTGGAGGGGAAAGCGCGTGCGGGGTCCTACCGTCGCGGGTGACGTGGGTGAACAGCCCGGGTGGACCCGGGTGAACCCGGGTGAGCAAGGAGGCTTCCCTTGACCGTGCCGTTTCTCTCGCGGGGTTCCTCCCGGGGCTTCCCGCCCGGTTCCCGGCCCGGCGCCGGGCGCGGCGCCCCGTCCGGCTCCTCCCGGGCCGTGTCCCCGGGGGCCTCGCCCGGCCGTCCGTCCGGCGCCCCGTCCGCGTCCGTGTCCCCCGCCCGGCGGAGCCTCCCGCCCTCCGGCACCGGACCCGCCCGGTCTCCGCGGTGGCTGCCCCTGCGCGCCGCCGCGGCCGCCGCGGCGGTGCTGTTCGCCGCGACGGCCTGCACCGGGAGCTCGTCCGAGGCCGAGTCCCCGCCGACCACGCCCACCCGCTCCTACCCGCCGTCCTCCCCGCCGCTCACCATCCCCGCCGTCCGGGACTTCGAGAGCGCCCGGGGCCCCGGCTGGCGGCCCGGGAGTGACAGCCGGGTCGTCGCCGATCCGGACGGCCCGCTCGCCGACGAGGCCCGAACCGTCGCCGCGGAGCTGGACATCCCCCACGCCAAGGGCCCCGCCCGCCAGGGCGATCTCGAACTCGCCATCGAACCGGACCAGACGGGCGGGGCCGAGGCGTACCGCATCACCACCGGCAACGGTCAGGTCCGGATCACCGGCTCCGCCGACGCCGGCGTCTTCTACGGCACGCGCACCGTCCTCCAGGTCCTGCGGGCGGGCTCCGCCTTCCCCGAGGGCACCGTCCAGGACCGGCCGGACCGGGCGCAGCGCGGGCTCATGCTCGACATCGCGCGCAAGCACTTCAGCGCGGGCTGGATCGAGGACCGGATCCGGGAGATCGCCGACCTGAAGTACAACCAGCTCGGCCTCCACTTCTCCGACGACCAGGGGTTCCGCATCGAGAGCGAGACCCACCCCGACATCGTCTCGGAGCAGCACCTCACCAAGAAGCAGCTGCGGCGCATCCTCGATCTCGCCGACCGCCTGCACGTCACCGTCATTCCCGAGATCGACTCGCCCGGCCACCTCGGGGCCGTCCTCCGCGCCAACCCCGACCTGCAACTGCGCAACGCCCAGGGGCAGCCCGTGCGGGGCGCGATCGACATCGCCAAGCCCGCGTCCGCGAAGCTCATCGACGAACTGCTGCGCGAATACTCCGGGGTGTTCCCCGGCCGCTGGTTCCACATCGGCGCGGACGAGTACCCGGCCCTGATGGCGAGGGACCCGGAGGCCTCCTACCCGGGGCTGGCGGCCGAGGCCCGCCGTGAGTACGGCGCCGACGGGAAGATCCAGGATCTGGCGACCGCCTGGCTCAACGACCGCGCCGAGGTGGTGCGGAAGGCGGACAAGCGGCCCAAGGCGTGGAACGACGGTTTCTTCAACGGCGGTTCGGTCAAGCCGGACGAGGACATCGAGGTGGAGTACTGGACCGGCAAGGAGATCGGCGCCCGGCCACCGCAGGAGTACCTCCGCGAGGGCCGCAAGGTGGTCAACGTCAACGACGAGTACCTCTACTACGTGCTCGGCGAGCCGAACCAGTTCACGTACCCGACCGGCGAGCGCATCTACGCGAGCTGGACCCCGGCCGTCCTGCGGGGCACGGAGCCCGTCCCCGCGAAGCTCGCCGGGCCGGACCGGGTGCTCGGCGGCCGGTTCGCCGTCTGGTGCGACCTCGCCGGGGCGCAGACCGAGGCGCAGGTCGCGCGGGGTATCCGGATGCCGTTGCGGGCGCTCGCCCAGAAGGTGTGGGACCCGCGGAAGCCCTCGCGGAGCTGGGCGGAGTTCCAGCAGCTCGCCGAGAAGACGGATCAGGCGAAGGCCGCCGGGACCGGTGGTCAGGGCGGGTGACGCGGGACCGGTGCCCCGGCCGGAGTCGCCGCCGGGACGCGCCGGTGAGGGTCGTGGTGCCGGTACCACCGGTGGTGCCGGTGCGAGGGGAGACGGGGGAGCGGTGGCGGCGGGGGAAGCGGTGGGGCCGCGCGCGGGAGGGGCGGCCGCCGGTCCGCCCCTTCCCCTGCGAGGGACGGACCGGCATGCCCGTCGCACCGTGCCCGAACCGCCGGTGCGTCGCGCCCTCTTCAGCGCGCGGCCGTCCCGGATCGTCACAGCACCCCCGCCGGGAGGCGGATATGATCTCCGTCACTCTCCGGGGTTCCCGGTGTCCGTCGTACCGTGGACCCCGCGCGTCCCGCCGCCGTGAACCGGCGGGCCCGGGCCCGGCACCGGACGGCCGAAGCGCCGGTCCCCCGGCGAAGTGGCCGGTCCTCCGGCGAAGTGCCGGAAGGCTCGGCATCCGGGCGGTGCGGGCGTGAGGATGGCACCTCCGGGTGCGTCGGGGTCCGGCCCGCGGTCCAGTGGTACGGGTGGGTACGGCGGCCCGTACGCGTGACAGGCGGACGAAGAGGACAGCGTGGGCAAGCGTGGGGAGCGCCGGCGTGGGAGGCAGGGCGATGACGGGGGGCTGGGAGCGGCCGTCGAGCGGGCCCAGAACGGCGACGAGGACGCCTTCACCCATCTCTACCGGGAGGTGCAGCCCCGGCTGCTGGGCTATGTGCGCGGCCTGGTCGGGGACGACGCGGAGGACGTGACCGCCGAGGCGTGGCTGGAGATAGCCCGCGACCTCGGCCGCTTCCGCGGCGACGGGGACGGCTTCCGCGGCTGGACGGCGACCATCGCCCGCCACCGTGCCCTGGACCACCTGCGGCGGCAGCGGAGCCGCCCCCGCACCGGCCTGCTGGAACAGGACGTGCTGGAACTCCCGGGCCGGCAGGACACCGAACGCGAGGCGCTGGAGACGCTGTCCACCGAGGCGGCGCTGTCCATGGTCGCCGGCCTGCCGCGGGACCAGGCGGAGGCGGTGCTGCTGCGCGTGGTCGTCGGCCTCGACGGGCCGTCCACGGCGCGGGTGCTGGGCAAGCGGAGCGGGGCGGTGCGCACCGCGTCGTACCGCGGCCTGAAGCGGCTGGCCGAGGAACTGGCCGGGCGGGCCCGCCCGGGCGGCGACGCGGTGACGGCTCGCGTCCCACGGGCGCTGGGGGAAGTGGAATGAGCGGGGACCGATACTCCGACGGGAGCGCCGTGAACCGGAAGAAGGCGGAGCGTCTGCTGAACCGTGAGCTGTCCGGTGCCACGGACGACGGCCCCGGCACGGACCTCGGGAGGCTGCTGGCCGCCGCGTCCCGGCCCCTGCCGGTCGCCCCGGAACGCGCCCGGGAGCGGGAGGAGGCCGCGGTGGCCGCGTTCCGCGCGGCCCGCACCGCCGCCACCACCACCACCACCGTCACCACCGCCGGGACGCCGGACGCCGGAGCGGCGCGGACGCCCCGTCCCCGGGACGACTGGCGGCCCCGTCGGCAGGGGGGCGCGGCCCGGCTGCTGACGCGGGGCAACCGGATCAAGGCGGCCGTCTGCGGGCTGCTGGCCGGCGTGATGCTGGGCGGCGTGGCGGCGGCCGGCACGGGTGTGCTGGAGGTCCCGTTCATCTCCGGCGGCCCGGACCGCGGCCCCGGGGAGACGCGCGCCTCGGAGTCCGTCCGGCCCGCGCCCGGGGACCCCGGCCGGAACACGCCCGGCGACGAGCCCCCCGGGAACGGCGCGAGGACCGGCCCGAACGCCGGCGAGGACGGCGAGGACACCGTCTGGCGCCGCACCGAGGCGACGGAGCGGCTGTGCCTCCGGTACGGGGAAGGGAACGCGGCGAACGAGTCGGACGCCGCGAACGAGGCGAACGAGGGAGCCGTGGGCGGCAGCACGGGCGCCCCGGGTCCCAACACCGTCCGGGGCGGACTGAGCGCACCCGCCTGGCAGCGCCTCGTCGAGGCGGCGGGCGCCCCGGGCCGGGTGGCGGCCTACTGCGCCTGGGTGGCCGAGGATACGGCGGCCGAGCGCGGCGACGGGGAGGACAACGGGAACGGGGCCGGGAACGGCAACGGGAACGGCAACGGGAACGGCAACGGGAACGGCGGGAACAACGCCAACAGCGGCGGGAACAACGCGAACAGCGGTGGGAACAACGCGAACAGTGGCGGCAGCAACGCGAACAGCGGCGGGAACAACGCGAACAGTGGCGGCAGCAACGCGAACAGCGGGGGAAACAACGCGAACAGCGGGGGAAACAACGCGAACAGCGGGGGAAACAACGCGAACAGTGGCGGCAGCAACGCCAACAGCGGAGGAAACAACGCCAACAGCGGCGGGAAGAGCGGAGACGGTGGTGACTGACGAGCGGTCACCGGCCCGAAGGCGCTGATCGACGCCGTGTGCGGTCACCGTCAGCAACCGGTACGCCGAGACCTTCGTCCGATCGTGGACGTCTGGGGAGTCGGTTCGCGGCCGGGGGGCGTGGCCGGTTCGCGGCCGGTCGGTGCCGCTCCGGGCCGGGCCTCGGGGCGGGTGGCGGCCCGGGCCGCGGAGGGGCCGGGCGAGGGGCCGGGTGCGGGCCGGCCCGGGGTGTGCCGCGGTGCGCCGGGGCTGAGGCCCAGGTCAGGATCGGTGGCCCCAGGGGACGGCCGGGGTCGCCACCCCCCACAGGAGAGACCCCGGCCGTCGCTCTGGCGGGCCCTTCCGGGCCCGTACTCCCTTCAGCGCCGACCGCGCGTTTTCTGTCACACCGCTCCCGCCCGGCCCCGTCCCGGCCCCGCCCCGCCACCGGGCCGAGGGCCGGAACACACCCGTCCGCCGGCTCCTCCCGGCGGCTTCGCCGCGCCCGTTCCACCGGCTTCACCGAGCTTCCCCCACCGGCCGCACCCCGCTCCCGCCACCGGCTTCGCCGGCTTCCGTCCCGGCGCCGCACCGGCCGCCGCGCTCCCCGCGCCGGCCCGCCGGTGCCCCGTCGCCGGGCCGTCCGGCCAGGGGTTCGACGTGACGTCCCCCATGGGCCGCGGCCGTGGACTTGGGCGGGTAACCGCCGTAGCGTGCCACTGGCACCCGCCGGGGAGCCTCCGCGGCGGCCTGCGGCCCGGGGGCGCCGGACCGCCGTCGGCGACGGGTCCGGGGAGTTCACGGGAACGCCGTGCGCCGGGGCTCCGGTGCCACGGGTACGGAACATGAGTCAGGCAGGATGAAGGCGTGCTGGGGGACGACGCGGAGCTGACCGCCGCAGTGCACGCGGCTCAGGACGGAAGCGAGACCGCCTTCCGCTCGGTGTACCGCACGGTGCACCCGCGGCTGCTGGGCTATGTCCGGACGCTGGTGGGGGAGTGCGACGCCGAGGACGTGGCCTCCGAGGCGTGGTTGCAGATAGCGCGTGACCTGAGCCGGTTCAGCGGTGACGCGGACCGCTTCCGCGCCTGGGCCGCCCGCATCGCGCGGAACCGGGCGCTGGACCACATCCGGATGCGTGGCCGCCGGCCGGCCGTCGGCGGTGACGACACCGAACTGGCGGACCGGGCGGCCGACGCCGACACCGCCTCGGAGGCGCTGGAGGCGCTCGGCACCGGGCGGACCCTCCGCCTCATCGCCCGTCTCCCCCGGGATCAGGCCGAGGCCGTGGTGTTGCGCGTGGTCGTCGGGCTCGACGCCACCAGCGCGGCGCAGGTCCTCGGCAAGCGGCCGGGCGCGGTGCGCACCGCCGCCCACCGGGGGCTGCGGCGGCTCGCGGAACTCCTCGACGAAGGCGGCGCCGGCTCCATCGAGGGGGAGGGGCCGTCCACCGCGGACGGTGGCCTTCCGCGCCTGCGGGTGGACGGCGTGCCGCCCCAGCGGGGTTTCCGCAGGACGGCGGCGGCCGGTGTGACGGAAACGTACGCGCGCACGCAGAAGGACATGTGATGTCCGACGACCGCGACGACTGGCTCGACGAGGACACGGCGGAGCGGCTGCTGCGCGGTGAGCCCCTCGTCCTGTCGGGCGGCGGCGGGGGAGTTCCCGGTGCCTTCGGGTCCCCCGGGGACGGGCGGCGCGAGGAGCGGGCCCGGAAACTCTCGGCCGCCCTGCGCTCCGTCGCCGACCCGGCCCGGCTGCCGGCCCGTACGGACCACGGCGGTGAACTGCTCGGCGAAGCGGTCGTGCTGGCCGCCTTCCGCGAGGCGTCCGCCGAAACCTCGGGGCCCTCCCGCACCCCCTGCCGGCGGCGTCCGTTCCGCCGCCTCGCGCAGGCGGCCCGCGACCGCGCCACGACGGCAGCCGCCGCCCCCACCACCGGCCCCGCCGCCGCCCCGGCGGACACCCGCACCTCGTACGAGGCCGGCAGCGCCCCCGGCTCCGGACCTGACACCGGCACCGGCACCGGGATCGGCACCGGCCCCGGCACCGGGATCGGGGCCACCGGCGGGACAGCGGTCGTCACCGTGACCGCCGCGGGGCGTGGCGGAAGTGGTGGGAGCGGCGGGAGCGGTGGACGGCGGATCGGGCGACGGCGCTTCGCCCTCGGCCGCGGCACGGCTCTGGGCCGCCCGGTCCGCGCCGGTGTCGCCGTCGCGGTGGCGGCCTGCGCGCTCGGCGGTGTCGCGGTGGCGGCCGGAGTCGGGGCCCTGTCCGTACCGTCCGATCACACCACCGCTCCGCCGCGCCCGGCGACGAGCCTGCCCGCCGGCGGTGACCCGTCTCCCCCGCCCGGGACGGGCGCGGCGAGCGCGTCCCCCGGCCCCGGCCACGGCACGAACAGCCAGGACTACGGCGGCGCCGAGGAGGCGGAGTCCACCCGGCGGTCCGGGGACCGGGGCACCGGCTCCCACCAGAGCGAGGGGAGCGCCACCGCGCCCGGCTTCTCCACCTTCTCCGGCCGGCAGGCCGCCGTCACCCTCTGCCGTCAGTACACGGCGGACGCGCTCGACCGGCGGACCCGGCAGCGGCTGGAGGCCGCGGTCGGCGGCGCGGAGGCGGTCCGCGCCCACTGCGCCCTGCTGCTGGGGACCAAGCCCAACGGCCGGGACCAGGGGAAGCGCGGCCACGAGGAGGACCGGGGCGAGGAGGGCGGCCGCCCCGGCCGGAGCGGTTCCGAGGGCGGGCACAGTCCCCGCGCCGGGTACGACGACGCGCCGGGGCACGGCCAGGGCCCGGGCTCCGGCCCGCCGTCCGGGGTGAGTCCCGGGGCGAGTTCCGGGCCGGACTCGGGTACCGGGTCCGGTGGCGAGGACGGGCAGCCCTACGTCAGCCGCAACGACGGCCGAGGTGCGGCCGGCTCCAGCGGGCGGCGCGCCGGCGGCCGTGGCGGCGCCCCCGAGCGTGGCGGCCCGAACCGCGAGGAACGGAACCGCGGGGCCGGCCGTGACACCCAGGACGACGGGACCCGGGACGACGGGACCCAGGACGACGGGACCCAGGACGACGGGACCCAGGACGACGGGACCCAGGACGACGGGGCCCAGGACAACGGCGACCAGCACCGCGGCGACCAGGACCGCCGGGCCGATCGTGACGCCCAGGACCCTGGGGCCCCGGAGCGTGACGCGGCGGCCGCGACGGCCGGCCGGGGCGTGTGACGTTTTTCGGGAAGGCGGCGCTGTACGTAGTGAGCCGACTGGTCATCGGCGGCGCGTGAGCCCGGGTTCCCCCCGTACCTGAGGCTCCGCGCAACGGCGCGGGCGGGGCACGTTCCCCCGGCCCCGCCCGCGCCCTCTCCACGACCGTTTCCCGGCGTTCCCGGCCCCGCCCCCCTGGCACCCTCGGCCCCGTCCGCCGCGTCCGGCCGCCTGTGAGCAACGTCCCAGCGGGCGGACCTCCACGGCGTGCGGGCCCCGCCGCTACAGTCCGTGGCGGACCCAACCATTGACCGGTGAGTACCGGGCGGCGGCCCCCCACCGCTCTACAGGAGGCAAGGCACCATGGCGCGCGAGTCCGGAAACAAGCGAATGACCGAGTCCGGGCTGCCCGTGGAGCCCGTCTACGGCCCGGACTCCCTCCGGGACTGGGATCCGGACCGGCAGCTCGGGGAGCCCGGCGCGTACCCGTTCACCCGCGGCGTGTACCCGACGATGTACACCGGCCGGCCGTGGACGATGCGCCAGTACGCCGGTTTCGGCACCGCCACGGAGTCCAACGCCCGCTACCAGCAGCTCATCGCCAACGGCACCATGGGCCTCTCCGTCGCCTTCGACCTGCCGACCCAGATGGGGCACGACAGCGACGCCCCGATCGCGAGCGGCGAGGTCGGCAAGGTGGGCGTCGCCATCGACTCGATCGAGGACATGCGGATCCTCTTCGACGGCATCCCGCTCGGCGAGGTCTCCACGTCCATGACGATCAACGCCCCGGCGGCCCTGCTGCTCCTGCTCTACCAGCTCGTCGCCGAGGAGCAGGGGGTTCCGGCGGAGAAGCTCACCGGAACCATCCAGAACGACGTGCTCAAGGAGTACATCGCCCGCGGCACCTACATCTTCCCGCCCAAGCCCTCGCTGCGGCTGATCGCGGACATCTTCAAGTACTGCAAGGCCGAGATCCCCCGCTGGAACACCATTTCGATCTCCGGCTACCACATGGCGGAGGCCGGGGCCTCGCCCGCGCAGGAGATCGCGTTCACGCTGGCCGACGGCATCGAGTACGTTCGCACGGCCGTGGCCGCGGGGATGGACGTGGACGACTTCGCGCCCCGGCTGTCGTTCTTCTTCGTCGCCCGGACGACCATCCTGGAGGAGGTCGCCAAGTTCCGCGCCGCGCGCCGGATCTGGGCGCGGGTGATGAAGGAGGAGTTCGGCGCCGAGAACCCCAAATCGCTGATGCTCCGCTTCCACACGCAGACCGCGGGTGTGCAGCTCACCGCGCAGCAGCCGGAGGTGAACCTCGTCCGGGTCGCCGTCCAGGGGCTCGGCGCCGTCCTCGGCGGCACCCAGTCGCTGCACACCAACTCCTTCGACGAGGCCATCGCCCTCCCCACGGACAAGTCGGCGCGGCTTGCGCTCCGCACCCAGCAGGTCCTCGCCTACGAGACGGACGTCACGTACACCGTCGACCCGTTCGCCGGTTCGTATGTCGTGGAGTCGCTCACCGACGAGGTCGAGGCCGCGGCCGTCGCGCTGATGGGCAGGGTGGAGGAGCTGGGCGGTGCGGTGAACGCCATCGAACACGGTTTCCAGAAGGGCGAGATCGAGCGCAGCGCGTACCGCGTCGCGCAGGAGACGGACAGCGGCGAGCGGATCGTCGTCGGCGTCAACCGCTTCCAGCTCGACGAGGAGGAGCCCTACGAGCCGCTCCGCGTCGACCCGGCCATCGAGGCGCAGCAGGCGGAGCGGCTGGCGAAACTCCGCGCCGGCCGCGACCAGCAGGCCGTGGACACGGCGCTGGCCGAGCTGCGCGCCGCCGCCGAGGGCACGGAGAACGTGCTGTACCCGATGAAGAAGGCGCTGAAGGCGAAGGCGACGGTCGGCGAGGTCTGCAACACCCTGCGGGACATCTGGGGCGCGTACGTCCCGACGGACGCCTTCTGAGGCGGACGGGGCAAGGCTCCCGGCCGGCGCCCGCGGGCCGCTCCGTGCCGCAGGGGCGCCGGTTCGCCGGTTCGCCGTGGCCGTCCTCACCGGGCGGGCGGTGGCTGCCGGAATCCCTGGTGGCCGGTGTTCGCTCCCGTGTGCGAAACTCCGCCCATGCTGGGAGTTACCGACCTTCCGACGTATCTGGTGGGGCTCGCCCTGATCATCCTGCTTCCGGGCCCCAACTCGCTCTACGTCCTCTCCGTGGCCGCCCGCCGCGGGGTGCGCCGTGGCTATGCGGCGGCCTGCGGGGTCTTCGTCGGGGACGCGGTGCTGATGCTGCTCTCGGCGGCGGGTGTCGCCTCGCTGCTCCAGGCCAACGCGGTGCTCTACGCCGTCGTGAAGTACGCGGCGGCGGGCTATCTGACCTGGCTCGCCGTCGGGATGCTGCGCGCCGCCGCGGCGATGTGGCGCAGGCGCCGGTCGGGGGACGTGGCCGCCGCCACGGCGGCGGCCGGGATCGCCACCGCGGCGGCGCCCGGACCGGGGCCCGCCGGAGGAGACCCGGGGCCGGCGGCTGCCGCCGGAACGGGCCCGGCCGCCGAACGGCCGTTCCGGCGCGCCCTGGCGATCAGCCTGCTCAACCCGAAGGCGATCCTCTTCTTCGTCTCCTTCTTCGTGCAGTTCGTCGATCCCGCCTACGCCCACCCCGCGTTGTCGTTCCTGCTGCTCGGGTCGCTGTGCCTGCTCTTCAGCTGCGCCTATCTGACCGCGCTGATCTTCGGTGGCAGCCGGCTCGCGGAACGATTCCGCAGCCGCCGCCGTCTCTCGGCCGGTCTCACCTCGGCGGCGGGCGCGCTTTTCCTCGGCTTCGCGGTGAAGCTCTCGCTGAGCGGCGCGGGCTGAATCCGGCGGGAGAAGGCCTGGTGAACCGGTCCCTCTCCCGACGCGTCCGGGCTCCTTCTCCCGGCCCCGGGCGCGCTCCGCGGGGTGCCGCAGGACGCCACCGGGCTACGGCGCCAGGACGTCCAGTTCGGCCAGCGCCCCGATGGTGATCTCCCGGGTCAGTTCCTCCGCCCGCTTCTCGTCCCGGGCCCGTACCGCCTCGGCGACCTGGACGTGGAGGGTGACCGCGGCCGGGTCGGGGTCGGTGAACATCACGTGGTGCCGGGTGCGCCCCGTCAGCACGGCGGCCACGACGTCGCCCAGCTTGGCGAACATCTCGTTGCCCGAGGCGCGCAGGACCACCCGGTGGAACGCCACGTCGTGCACGAGGTACGCCTCCAGCTGCCCGCCGCGGGAGGTGGCGACCATGCCCAGGGCGTGCCCCGTCAGCTCCGCGCACTGCTCGGCCGTCGCGTGCCGCGCCGCGAGCCCCGCGGCGGCGGGCTCCACGGCCGAGCGCAGCCCGGTCAGCGAGCGGAGCTGACGCGCCTGGTCGGGCCCGGCCAGCCGCCAGCCGATGACCTGCGGGTCGAAGACGTTCCACTCCTCGACGGGCCGCACGGTCACGCCGACCCGGCGCCGTGACTCCACCAGCCGCATCGACTCCAGGACCCGCACGGCCTCCCGGACGACCGTCCGGGACACGTCGAACCGGCGTTCCAGCTCGTCCGTGCGGAGCACCGTCCCCGGCGGGTACTCGCCCGACGCGATCGCCGGGCCGAGCGAGGCCAGCAGCCGTCCGTGCAGCCCCCGGTCCCGGTCGCGCCGGTCCCGCCCCGCCTCGCCGCCTGGCTGCTGGCCTGTCATGCCTCTGCGTCTCCCCGTGTCCGGATCGCTCCACCGCGTGGATGTCAGCGTACGCGTCGGGGTCGGTGAGCATTTAAGTGTGACTATTGCATTACGGACTCTTGAATACGTCGTACATATGGGTTGTAGTGTGCTGCGGCGGCGTCGGGGATCCCGACGGCGAAGCCCGGCACCGACGCCGGGCGGCGTCACCCGACGCAGACCGCCCAGACAGCGAGGTGATGATGCCCACCCCCCATGTCGTGGTCGTCATGGGAGTCGCCGGGACCGGCAAGACGACGGTCGGCACGCTCCTGGCGGACCGGCTCGGCGTCCCGTACGCCGAGGCGGACGACTTCCACCCGCCGGCCAACATCGCGAAGATGAGCGCGGGCACCCCGCTCGACGACCGTGACCGGGAGCCCTGGCTCGACGCCATCGGCGCCTGGGCCCACGGCCACACCGCCGAGGGGGGCGTGGTCAGCTGCTCCGCGCTGAAACGGGCGTACCGCGACCGGCTCCGGTCCGCCGCGCCCGGCCTCTTCTTCCTCCACCTGTCCGGTGACCGCGAGCTGATCGCCGGCCGGATGGCGGGGCGGACGGGGCACTTCATGCCCGAGGCGCTGCTGGACTCCCAGTTCGCCACGCTCCAGCCCCTCGAAGCGGACGAGCGGGGCGTGACGATCTCCGTCACGTCCGGGCCCGAGGAGATCGCGGACCGCGCGGTCACGGCCCTCGCCGGTCCCCTCCCCGAATCCGCTTCTGCTCTCACCCCGCACACCACCCCGCACCTCAGCCCGGAGAACCCGATGGAGCGTTCTGATGGAAGCCATTGACCCGGCCTACGGCACGGCCACGCTGCTGCTCATAGCAGCGGGTGCCGTCGGCCTGCTGCTGTTCCTGATCATGAAGGTGAAGCTGCACGCCTTCGTGGCCCTCGTCCTGGTCAGCCTGTTGACGGCGCTGGCCGCCGGCTTCCCGGTCGCGGACATCCCCGCGGCCTTGATGTTCGGTTTCTCCAGCACCCTCGGCTCCGTGGCGCTGCTGGTGGCCTTCGGCGTGATGCTGGGACGGCTGATGGAGGTGACGGGCGGGGCGCAGGTCCTGGCCGACACCTTGATCAACCGTTTCGGTGAGAAGCGGGCCCCGCTCGCGCTCGGTGTGGCCGCGCTGCTGTTCGGCTTCCCGATCTTCTTCGACGCCGGTCTGGTCGTCTTCCTGCCGATCATCATGACCGTGGCCCGCCGCTTCGGCGGTTCGCTGCTGTTCTACGGGCTGCCCGCGGCCGGTGCCTTCGCGGCGATGCACGGCATCGTCCCGCCCCACCCGGGCCCGGTGGCCGCTGCCGACGTGCTCGGCGGCAGCGTCGGCACCACCCTCCTCATCGGCGCCCCCGTGGCCGTCATCTCCTGGTACGTCGGCGCCTACCTGGTCTCCCGCTACCTCGGCGCCAAGTTCGTCGTCGACGTGCCGCAGGTGCTGTTCGGCCCGATGAACACCGGTGGCGCTCCCGCCGGCTCCCAGGACGCCTCCGCCGCCTCGGACGCCTCCTCCGCCTCCGCCGTCTCCGGCAAGGGCGACGGGAACGGCGCCGGGACCCCCGGCAAGGGCGACGGCACCCCCGGCGCCCCCGGTGGTGGCGCGGCGCCCGCGCCCACCGGCGCCACGGCCGCCACCACCACGGTCACCACCCCGGCCGGCACCCCCGAGGCCGCGCTGGCCGGGCGCCCGCCGGCCTTCTCCACCGTGCTGCTCCTGCTGCTCGTCCCGCTGGTGCTGATCTCCTTCAACACCGTCATCGCCACCCTCACCACCGCCGGGACCATCGAGGAGGGCGCGGGCTGGGCCTCGTTCCTGAGCCTGCTCGGCAACACGCCGGTCGCCCTGCTGATCACCGTCCTGGTCGCCATCGTCGTCCTGGGCCGGACCCGGGGCGGGATGCGGGACGTCACCAAGGTCCTGGACGACGCGCTGGGCCCGATCTGCTCCATCATCCTGATCACGGGTGCGGGTGGCATGTTCGGCGGCGTCCTGCGGCTGAGCGGCATCGGCGACGCCCTCAGCGGCTCGCTCGCGGACCTCGGCATCTCGCTGATCGTCCAGGCGTTCGTCATCGCGACCCTGCTGCGGGTCGCTCAGGGATCGGCCACGGTCGCCCTCACCACCACCGCCGGTCTCATCGCCGGCTCGGTGGCCGACGCGGGGCTGGGCGACTTCCAGATCTCCCTGCTGGTCATCGCCATCGCGGCCGGCGCGACCGTCCTGTCGCACGTCAACGACTCGGGCTTCTGGCTGGTCAGCCGCTTCTTCGGGATGGACGAGAAGACCACCCTGAAGACGTGGACCGTCATGGAGACCACGCTGGGCCTGTCGGCCTTCGTGCTCGCCTCGGGGCTCTGGCTGATCGCCTGACGGTCGCGCGCCGCTGAGAGGGGCCTCTGCCGGCGGGCGGGTTCCGGCGATCCCCGCGACACCCTGATGTCAGGTGTCGCGGGGATCGTGCTGCCGGAGGGGCGGAGGGGCGGAGGGGCGGAGGCCGAGCTTCTCCGGGGTGCCGGCCGGACCCTGGCGCGCCGGGCAGCGGCCGGACCGGACCGGATCAGTCGTGGGCGGCCCTGGCCGCCGGGTCGAACTCGCCCGCCTTGACGGCCCGCAGCAGCGCGCCGAGCGCGGCGGGGGCGGGGGAGAGGACGGTCCCGGGGGCGTCGCTCTCGCGTATGTGGAATCCGGCCTGAGAAGTGCCGAGTTCTATGCACTCGGCCTCTTCGCCACCCCCGGAGAAGGACGACTTCCGCCAGTTGATTGTCATCGATACCCCTCAGAGCTGTTCGGCGATGTCGTTGATCAATGCTTGTGAGGCGCCGGGGTCCAGGGCTGAGGACGTCATGGACTCCAGGAGTGCCCGGTAGCGTCGCAGCTTCGACTCGGCGTCGATGAAATTACAACCGTGCGCGGTGTCGAACTGAACCGTGTCGAGTTGTGGAACGGAGCCGCTCAGGTAGAGCGTTGAGTACCCGGAACCCGCGAAGTCTTCGGCGTCGAACGGAGCGCCTGGAAGCCCGCGCCGCCCGGTAATGCATTCGACGCCTACCTGCGTGGTTCGGCAGGATTCGGTCATGGAGACGCACGAACCGCCCGAACCTCACGAGCCGGGCGCGCACCCTCAGGAGCCACGCCGGCCGGTCCCCCCGGCGCGCCACTGGCCGCTGTACGGCCTCCGCGTCACGACGCCCCGGCTCGAACTGCGGCTGCCGGACCTTCCGCTGCTGGACCGGCTGGCCTCCGTCGCGGCGGGCGGGGTGCACGACCCGGCGGAGATGCCGTTCTCCTTCCCCTGGACGGCCGGCACTCCGGAGGAGGTCGCCCGCGCCACCTTCCAGCATGTGCTGGGCACGGTCGCCGAGTGGCGGCCGGAGAGGTGGACGCTGTCCTTCGCCGTGCTCCGTGACGGGGAGGTGGTCGGCAGGCAGGACATGACCGCCTCCGACTACGCCGTGACCCGCGAGGCGGAGACCGGCTCCTGGCTCGGCCTGCCCCACCAGGGCAAGGGCACGGGGACGGAGATGCGCGCTGCCGTGCTGCACCTCGCGTTCGAAGGGCTCGGTGCCCGTTCGATGACCACCGGTGCCATGGTGGAGAACGGCCCCTCGGCGGGTGTCTCCCGCAAGCTCGGCTACCGCCCGGACGGCGAGCAGGTGCTCGCGGTGCGCGGCCGGGCCCGGACGCTGCGGCGGATGCGCCTGGACCGCGCCGCGTGGGAGGCGCACCGGACCGTGCCGGTCGAGATCCACGGTCTGGCGCCCTGCCGGGAACTCTTCGGCCTCCCGGGCTGACGGCGCCGGCCCGGGAGGCCCGGCGGACCCGCCGTCGCGAACTGCCGCCTCCCCCGGCCGGCCCCGCCGTCCCTCGTCACGGCAGGGTCAGGATGCGGGGGCCCTCCTCCGTGACCGCGATGGTGTGCTCCATGTGGGCCGCCCGGCTGCCGTCGGCGGTGCGGAGGGTCCAGCCGTCGGGGTCGGTGACGTACTCGTCCCGTCCGCCCGCCATGAGCATCGGCTCGATGGCGAGCGTCAGCCCGGGGCGCAGCGGGTAACCCCGGCCGGGCCGGCCCCGGTTGGCGACGTGCGGGTCCTCGTGCATGCGGCGGCCGATGCCGTGGCCGCCGAAGTCCAGGGGCATGCCGTACCCGGCGCCTTCGGCGACGGAGCCGATGGCGTGCGAGATGTCCCCGAGCCGTCCTCCCGCCGTGGCCTTGGCGATCCCGGCCGTCAGCGCTTCCCGGGCGGTGGCGATCAGCGTCAGATCCTCGGCGCGCGGGGTGCCGACGACGAAGCTGGTGGCGGCGTCCCCGGTCCAGCCGTCGAGTTCGGCACCGCAGTCGACGCTGACCAGATCACCGTCACGGAGGCGGTAGTCGCCCGGGATGCCGTGGACGAGGGCGTCGTTGACCGAGACGCAGAGCACGGCCGGGAACGGCACGGGCGCGAAGGACGGACGGTAGCCGAGGAAGGGGGAGCGCGCGCCGGCCGCGCTCAGCACCGAGCGCGCCGCCTCGTCCAGTTCCCCCAGTGACACGCCCACCTCCGCGGTCTTCTCCGCGGCGGCGAGCGCGTGGGCCACGACGCGCCCCGCCTCCCGCATGGCCTCGAGTGCCGCCGCGCTCTTGATCTCCACCATGTCCCTCATGCCTTTCCCGTGTCCGGAGTGCCCGGCTCTTGTCCTCGGTACCGCTGTCCGGTTGCCGTGCGGCAGGCCGTGGCCCCCGTCCCGCCCGGCCCCGCCCCGCCCGGCGCCACGCGGCCGTCCGTGGCCCGTCCGCGGCCGGGGCGACTGCGGCCGGGCGCCGGACGGGCAGGCCGGGCCGTACGGGTCCCGGCCACGGACGGCACCCGGTCCAACCCAATTCTTATACCGGTATTAGTATCACGGTCATGGTGAGAAATCCTCTGACTCCGTGGGAGCGGCAGCGCGGAGAACGGCTGGGCGCACTGCTGCGTGAGGCGCGTGGGCGGCGCAGCATGGCGGAGATCGCCGCCGCGGCGGGCGTCTCGGCGGAGACGCTGCGGAAGATCGAGACCGGCCGCGCGCCGACCCCCGCCTTCTTCACCGTGGCGGCTCTGGCCGGCGCGCTGGGCGTCTCGATGGATCAACTGGCCGCCGTCTGCGCGCCGGTCGAGGAAGGGGACCGCCCCGCGGACGCGCTGACGGCGTGAGGGGTGCGGAACGGGCCGTCACGCCGCGCGGCGGGGCGGGGCGGCCGGCTCGGGCCGGGCCGGGCTCTCCGGGCGGCCGGGCCGGTCAGTGACGGACGAGGCAGAAGGGGTGGCCCGCGGGGTCGGCGAAGACCCGCCAGCCGCGCTGTCCCTCGCCGCGGTCGAGCAGCACCGCGCCCAGCCGGAGGACCTCTTCCTGGGCCCGGTCCACGTCCTCGACCTCCAGGTCGAGATGGAACTGCTGAGGGTGGCCGGGGTCCGGCCACCGCGGCGGCCGGTGGTCCTCGACCCGCTGGAACGCGAGGACGAGGCCGGTGGCGGTGTGGAGCGTCGCCCAGTCGCCGTCCAGTGACCACCGTGGATCGGGCCGGTTCAGCGCGCCCCCGAACAGCGAATGGTAGAACCGGGCCAGTTCCCCGGCGTCCGCGCAGTCCAGCACCACGCACTGCATCTTGGCGATCACGAGGGGCAGCGTAGACCACCCCACCCGGCGTCCGCCGGTTCGCGACGAGTGGAGCCCGGACACCGGGCAGCCGGCCGGGGCATCCCCGTCCATGCCCGCTCGCCCGGGCCGGTCGGCACCTCCGGCGGCGACGGACGAACGCCGGGCCCGGGGAACCGGGCCCCGGCCCGCGGGAGGTGATGTCCCGGGGCGCCCCACCCGGACGGGTTCCGTACCCCTGCGGCATGATGACGCCCAGTCAGATCTGGCCAGGACCGCGGGCGTATGGGGGTGCGCTCCGCCGAGGAGGAGACAACGTATGGGCGGGACGACGGAGCCGGACACGGCCGCGGCGCGGGGTTCGTGGGCCCTGGTCACCGGTTCGACGAGCGGGATCGGACAGGCGACAGCGCTGCGGCTGGCCGAGGACGGCTACGCGATCGTGGTCTGCGGCCGGGACGGGGACCGGGCCGCGGAGACCCGGAGAATGATCGAGTCGGCCGGTGGGCGGGCGGTGGACCTGGTCGCCGACTTCACCGACATGGCGGCGGTGCACCGCCTGGTCGGCGAGGTGCGGCAGGCCCTGAGCGGTGAACCGCTGGATGTGCTCGTCAACAACGCCGGTGGAGGGGGCTTCGCGCCGACCGAGGAGACGACGGAGGAGATGTTCGACAGGGCCTTCAACCTGAATGTGAAGGCGCCGTACCTCCTCACGGGAGCGTTCGCGCCGGCCATGGCCGATCGCGGCCGGGGCGCGATCGTCAACGTCGGCAGCCTCAGCACCAGGATGGCGGCGTCGGGTACGAGCGCCTTCCAGGCGGCCAAGGCGGCCCTGAGCATGCTGACGAAGTCGTGGACCGCCGAGTACGGGCCTCGTGGTGTGCGGGTCAACTCCGTCGACCCCGGTTTCATCCTCACCCGGGTGAACGAGCACATGCGCGACATGTTCGGGAACTACCTCGCGAGCCTGCCGGCGGGCCGCGGCGGTACGCCGGAGGAAGTCGCCGAGGCCATCCGGTTCCTGGTCTCGCCCCGGGCCTCCTACATCCAGGGCGCCGTCCTGAGCGTGGACGGCGGCAAGAACTCCGTGGTGGTGATGTAGGAGCCGGCCCTTCCCCGCCGGCCGCCCGGCGCCTGAGCCGGCCCGGACGGGCCGTCCGGCCGCCCGGACCCCGTGAACTCGGCCTTCCAGTTCCCGGGGCCCGCCGCCCGGCTTCCGTTCCCTCACCTCACCGGCCGCTTCCGCCCTTCCGCGTCATCCGGCGCCGCACCGAGCGGGCCCGGCGGACGGCGCGCCGCACGGTGGGGTTGCGCGGCAGAAAGGCCAGCTGTGAGGGGACGGCGCCGGGGAGGGCGAGGGCGGTGAGGCGCCGGCGCTTGAAGTACCGCCACGTGTAGCGGTCCAGGTGGGCGCGGAGGTAGCGCTCGGCCACCGGGCGCAGTTCCGGGTAGAGCTGGGCCTGCATGGCGTAGCCCACGGCCGACACCAGATCGGTCAGCTGTTCCCCGGACCGCAGCAGCGCCGGGGCGGTGGCCCCGCGGAGCACCGCGCCGTCCTCGTCCAGGTCGGGCAGGAGGGCGTCGACGATGGTGACCGGCACGCGGTTGCTGTTCTGGTACGGGCTGAGCCGTTCCAGCAGCAGCTCCGTGCCGGTGCGGGCGACGGGCAGGCCGTAGAAGACGGCGGCGGTCAGCAGCGCGGTGGAGAAGCAGCCGACGACCAGCGCGGGGCGCATCCGCCGGTAGAGGACTTCGGCCAGGACGGGGACGTCCAGCACGGTGAGGTCCACACCGAGCTCCCCGGCCTCCTTCTCCAGCGTCCGCGACCAGCGCGCGGGCGCGGTCGGGTGCGGCTTGAAGACGATCCGCCGGTGGCCGAGCGCGGCGACCCCGCGCAACATCCGTACGTGCAGCCGCTCCTCCTCCTCGGCGGTGAGGATGTCCAGCGCGGAGAGGTACTGCCCCAGCAGCAGGGCGGGCGCGCCGGGCGCCGGCCCGTGCCCAGGAGTGGAGGCGGGGGAGGCGGCGGAGGCCGCGTCGGTCCCGGAAGCGGGGTCCGGCCACCCGAGCAGGTCCGCGTCCACCGCGTCCGACACCTCGCCGAGCACGGATGTGAAGGCCGCACCGGGCACGATCCGCTGCTCCACCCGTTCGAACTCGGTGAGCAGCAGAGGGCGCAGGCCCGGCACCAGATCGAGGTGGAGCAGGCGGCGGACGCGGGTGCCGATCAGCGGGTCGAGCTTCACCCGGGTCGGCCCGTAGCTCATCAGGCCGTCCGCGTAGACGTCGACGGCCGCGTCCGGGAAGAGCTGCGCCACGGCGGACGCGGGGTTCACCTGGATCGACTCGACGACGATCTCCAGGTCGTCGTCACCGAGTTCCCAGGCCCGCCGGAGCTGCCGTTCCCACAGGGGGACGTCGTCGGGACGCGGCGCCCAGCCGCCGGGGTGGTACGGCCTGATGGTGTCGTTCCAGGAGAGCACCCGGTCGAAGCGGGAGCGCAGCGGGCGGAAGCCCGGCATGGCGTCGAGCGGGGTCGTGGTCTCCGGGGTGGCGGCGTTGTTGCTGACGAGCAGCAGCCGCCGGTCGCACGGCTCCCAGCAGCCCGCGTCGAGGGCGGCGGCGAGCGTCGCGACGCCGTACAGGGTGGAGGCGAGGAAGATCTGGGTACGGCCGCGGGGGCCGCCGGACCGCTCCCCCTCCGGCCGCGGCCACTCCTGCGGCCGCCGCCCGGCCCGGTCCCCGGCCCGGTCCCCGGCCCGGTCCCCGGCCTGGTTCTGCGTCCGGGATTCCGGCGTGAGCGAGTCCGCCATCAGACCGTCACCTCCGTGCCCGGGGCGGTCGCCGCGCCCGTCCTGCCGATGGCCGGCCGCCGTCGCAGCCGCCGGAGCCGCGAGCCGCGCTCCAGGTCCATCGAGTCCAGGGCGTCCTTCAGGGCGTCCTGCGGCATCCGCCGCAGGGCCGCGGCGCTCATCGAGCGCAACTTAACTGCCACGGCCGGTTCAAACCTCTCCATGGTGCCGAGATGGTGGGCGATGATCGCGCAGTACGTCCGTACCGCCTTCGGGAGGAACCGTTCCGCCTCCGGGTCCTGCCGGGTCTCCTCGATCACCTGGTCGAGTGCGCGGATGAAGTCGAGCTGCCGGACGTCGCCGATCTGCGTCAGGGACGAGGTGACGCCGCGCCGGTAGAAGACGCCGTGCAGGCCGACCACCGCGAAGGACGCGGCCTCCCGGTGCAGCCGCCAGATCCACGGCCGGTCCTCGGCGGTGTGCAGACCGTCCGGGAAGCGCAGCACGCCGTCGTCCGCGAGGCGCCGGTGGTAGATCCCCGCCCAGGCGTACGCGTAGTCGACGGAGGTCGAGCGCTCCGCGGGCAGGATGGCGTCGCGCGGGTCGAGGACGACGTTGCGCGGGCCGTGCGGCACCCGGTACAGCGTGCGGTTCCGGCCCGTGCACCGCACATGGTCGATGCGGAGGAAGTCGCAGCCGAGCGCCTCGACGGCGCCGAGGAGCTCGGCGCAGTGACCGGGGGCGAACCAGTCGTCCCCGTCGAGGAACGTCAGATACTCCCCGCGGGCGGCGTCGATACCCGTGTTGCGGGCGGAGGCGGACCCGAGGTTCCGCTCGTGCCGCAGCAGGACGGAGCCCGGGAGTTCCTTCTCGGCACGCTCCAGGACGTCCCGGGTGCCGTCCGTCGAACAGTCGTCGACGAGGAGGAATTCGACATCCTCTCTTGCATTCGCACGCAGGCTTCTCAGGGCGTCCGGTGCGAATGCGCGAACGTTGTGGAACGGCACGATGACGGAGAGCTTGACCACCCGGACGACACTACGCGGACCTCCGCCGTGCATTCTGTCCCCTGGTGGGACCAATGGTGAACGACGCATGGCGGAACGGTTAACTCGCTTTCCGGGCCGTCCGGTTGGCCATCCGGCGACTTCCTGTTAACCCGTTGTTGAGACTGAGTTGGGCCGGGGAACGGAAACGCTTCCTAGCGTCTTCGACGTGCCAGTCAGTACCAGTCCCGCCGCTCCGCGAGTGGCCGTACTAGCCGATTCCGACACGCGATGGAAATGGGGCGCGCTCACCGCGCACCGCATCGCTCCCGGAATGCGGCTCGACGGTTTCCTGCTCCGGGGCCGCGCCACGCCCACCGCCCGTCAACTCGACGAGGTGGGGATCCGCGCCGACTCCCTCCGCGAGGTGACCACCGCCGGTTTTCTCCGCGCCGTGACCACCGGGGGGTACGACGTGGTCGTGCTCGCCTGCGTGGGCGGAGCCGTCCAGGCCATGCTGCACGGTCTGCGCCGGGCCTTCGCGGAAGCGGGGACGGCAACGGGCCCGGTCCCGGGAACGGGGACCGTCCCGGAGACGGGCGCGGGAACGGCGCCGACGGCGGAGCCCGGGGGGCCGCGGGGCGCGGACCCCTCCCCGAAGCCGGTGAGCGCCACGGCGACCGGGGAGCCGGTGGCCGCGGAGCCGCGGGCCGGACGCCGTCCCGTGATCGTCACCGGCTATGTCGGCGTCGTCTACGAGAAGCTGGCCGACGGGCTGCTGCTGCGCCACGGCGCCGATGTCGTCCTGGCCAACTCCCGGCACGACGCGGAGCGCTTCCGCGCCGTCTACGCCGGGGTGCGCGCCGGAACGGGGAGCGTGGTGGAGGCGGCGCTGCCGTTCCTCGGTGGCGCGCCGTACCGCGAGCCGGCCGCGGGGGAGCGCCCCTACACCGTCTGTTTCGCCGTCCAGCCCTCCGTCCCCGCCGACCGCGCGGGCCGTGACCACCTGCTGCGGCGGGCCGCCGGACACGCGCGCCGCCACCCGGAGCGCGAGGTGCTGATCAAGCTCCGCAGCAAGCCGGGGGAGCACACCACCCACATCGAGGAACTGCCGTACCAGAAGCTGGTGAACCGGCTGCCCGGCGGGCTGCCCATCAACTGCCGCCTGGTGTACGGGCACATGGGCGAGGTGCTGGACCGGACGGACCTGCTGGTGACGGTCAGCTCGACCGCCGCCCTGGAGGCCCTGCACCGCCGCATCCCCACGGCCGTGCTCACCGATCTGGGCATCCGCGAGGCGCTGGGCAACCACCACTTCCTCGGCTCCGGCTGCCTCGCCTCCTGGGACGAGCTCGACGAGGGCCACCGGCCGGAGCCCGACCCGGACTGGCTCGCCCGCCAAGGGGTCGCCGCCGAGGGCGGTTACGAGCGCGCGTTCGACGCGGCGCGGGAGCGGATCGCGAAGCTCCTGGACCGGCCCGCCCTGCCCCCCGTGACGCCCTACTACACCACCGTCACCGCCCCCGGCTATCTGCCCGGCATCCTCGCCCGCTACGGCCTGGACAGCGGCGGCGCGCCGACCGGCGCGGGATCCGGCGCCGAGGCCGCGGACGCCCGCGGGATGCGGCAGGTGGTCCGCGGGGCCGTGCGGGAGGCGGCGCGCGGTGCCTACCGCCACGGCGTGCAGCGCGTGGCCCCCGTCATCCGCCGGCTGGGGGAGCTGTGACCGAACGCCCCGCCCCCGAGGCCCCTTCCCCGGCGGCCCCTTCTCCGGCGGCCCCGTCACCGGTGGCCCCCACCCCCGACAACCAGCACCGGGCCGTGGCGCCCACCCGAGGAGTCCCCATGCCGCAGACCGGAACAACGGTTCGGGAACAGGTGGTGACACCCGCCCCGGAGACCGCCCCGGAGACCGCGCGGGAGCACGTGCCCGCCCCCGCGTCCCCGGGCGGAGAGGCGATAGCCCCCGGCCGTTCGGTGCTCGCCGTCATCCCCGCCCGGGGCGGTTCCAAGGGCGTGCCCCGGAAGAACCTCGCCCCCGTCGGCGGAGTACCGCTGGTGGTGCGGGCCGTCCGGGAGTGCCTGGCGAGCCGGCTGGTGACCGAGGTCGTCGTCTCCACCGACGACGACGCCGTCGCGGCGGCGGCCTCCGGCGCCGGAGCCGGGGTGGTGCGCCGCCCGGCCGAGATCTCGGGCGACACGGCCGGCAGCGAGGCGGCGGTCCTGCACGCGCTGGACGTGCACGAGGAGCGGCAGGGCCGGCCGGCGGACGTGGTGCTGCTCGTCCAGTGCACCAGCCCCTTCCTGCGGAGCGAGGACGTCGACGGGGTGGCCGCGGCGGTGGCGGAGGACGGCGCCGACAGCGCGCTGACCGTCGCCCCGTTCCACGGCTTCGTCTGGCGCGGGACGGCCGTCCGGCCGGCGCGCGAGGCGGCCGGCGCCGGTGATCCGCATGCCACGGGTGACCCACACGCCACGGGTGATCCGCGCACCGCGGACGATCCGCGCACCGCGGACGCCCCGGACGCCGTCCGCGCGGCGGAGGCCGCCACCGGGGACGCCGGGGACGCGATCGGCGTCAACCACGACAAGTCCCACCGCCCCCGCCGGCAGGACCGGCCGCAGGACCACCTGGAGACGGGCGCCGCGTACGCCATGTCCGTCGCCGGGTTCCGGGAGGCGCGGCATCGTTTCTTCGGCCGTACCGTTCCCGTCCTCACCGACCCCGCCCGGGTGCTGGAGATCGACGACCCGCACGACCTGGCCCGCGCCCGCGCCCTCGCGCCCCTCCTGGACGGCCCCGCGCACCCCGGCGAGACCGCCGGCCGGCCCCGGGCGCTGCCCACCCGCGAGGACGTGGACGCGGTGGTGCTGGACTTCGACGGCACCCAGACCGACGACCGGGTGTACGTCGACGCCGACGGGCGGGAGACGGTCGCCGTGCACCGCGGCGACGGACTCGGCATCGCGGCGCTGCGCCGCGCCGGCGGGCTCAAGCTGCTGATCCTCTCCACGGAGCAGAACCCGGTCGTCGCCGCCCGCGCCCGCAAGCTGCGGATCCCGGTCCTGCACGGCATCGACCGCAAGGACCTCGCCCTCAAGCAGTGGTGTGAGGAGGAGGGCGTCACGCCCGAACGCGTGCTCTACGTCGGTAACGACGTCAACGACCTGCCGTGCTTCGGCCTCGTCGGCTGGCCCGTCGCGGTCGCGGACGCCCACGACGTCGTGCGCGGTGCCGCGCGCGCCGTCACGACCACGCCCGGGGGGTACGGCGCGGTCCGGGAGATCGCGGCCTGGCTCCTCGGCGCGTCCCTCTGACCCACCGCCCCTCTGACCCACCGCCCCGCTGAGCCCGCTGACCCACCACCCGGTCCGCACCCCGGCCGCACCGCGCAGGCCCCGGCCCGCACACCGGCCAGGACCCGACCCGAGCAGCCGCCCGAGCCGCCACCCCGGAGAACGCCACCGGCACCCCTCCGGACCGGCACCCCCGACCCACGGCACCCCGACCATCAGCACCCCCGACCCAGCACCCCGATCCCGTACCCGAACCAGAGGAATCCCCCTGATGAGCACCACGTCCCGCACCCGTTCCCTCGGCGACCGTCTCGTCGGCCCCGGCCACCCGGTCTACGTCACCGGCGAGATCGGCATCAACCACAACGGTGACCTGGAGAACGCCTTCGCGCTCATCGACGCCGCCGCCGAAGCGGGCTGCGACGCCGTCAAGTTCCAGAAGCGGACCCCCGAGGTCTGCACCCCGCGCGACCAGTGGGAGATCGAGCGCGACACCCCGTGGGGCCGCATGACCTACATCGACTACCGCCACCGCGTCGAGTTCGACGAGACCGGCTACCGGGCGATCGACGAGCACTGCAAGAAGCGCGGCATCGACTGGTTCGCCTCCCCGTGGGACGAGGAGTCCGTCGCCTTCCTGGAGAAGTTCGACGTGCCCTGCTACAAGGTGGCCTCCGCGTCCCTCACCGACGACGGCCTGCTGCGCGCCATGCGCGCCACCGGCCGTGCCGTCATCCTCTCCACCGGCATGTCCACCCCGCGGCAGATCCGGCACGCGGTGGAGGTGCTCGGCAGCGACAACATCGTGCTCTGCCACGCCACCAGCACCTACCCGGCGAAGGCCGGAGAGCTGAACCTGCGCGTGATCAAGACCCTCCAGGCCGAGTACCCGAACGTGCCGATCGGCTACTCCGGCCACGAGACCGGGCTCCAGACGACCCTCGCGGCCGTCGCCCTCGGCGCCTGCTTCGTGGAGCGCCACATCACCCTCGACCGCGCCATGTGGGGCTCGGACCAGGCCGCCTCCGTCGAGCCGCAGGGCCTCCAGCGGCTGGTCCGCGACATCCGCGTGGTGGAGGAGTCGCTCGGCGACGGCGTCAAGAAGGTCTACCCGAGCGAGCTCGGGCCCATGAAGAAGCTGCGCCGGGTCGCCGGGGTCGTCGCGGAGAGCGACGACCGTGAGCCCGCGGCGGTCTGAGCGGCGACGGCTCCGGGACGGGAGCGACGGGAGGTCGACGGCGGTGAACGGATCCCAGACGGACGAGGGGACGGGCCGGGGGACCACCGGCCGGGACGCCGCGGGTGCCACCGGCCGTGGCCCGGCCGCCGGCCCGCCCGGGCCCGGTGGCCCGGCTCCGGTCACCGGCCCGCCGGGGACCACCGCCCGGACGGCCGCCGGGGAGCGGGACGGGGCCGGGGGAGGAGGCGGGGCCGGGGAGCGGACCGCGTCCGGCGGCCGGTCCGCGGGGCCCGTCCCGGCGGCGCGGCGCGCCCGCGTCCTGCGCCGCCGTCCGTCCCGGCGTCCGGCCACGGACCCCGTCACGCCGGGCGGCACCCACACGCTCGCCTTCGTCGAGAGCCCCGTGCAGCTGCTGAACGTCCTGGAGTGGCTGCACACGCACCCGGCGGGCCCCGGGCCGTCCGGCCCCGCCGGCGCGGAGGTGCCCGCCGGGGGCGTGGCTGCCCCCGGCACTCCCGGGCCCAGGGCCACCGCCCTCCCCGGCGCCACCGGTGCGCCGGGCCCGCCCGGCGTCTCCGCCACCCGGGGAACGGAACCCCGTGCCACCACCGCCGGCGACGCCACGGGCGAGAGGCGAACCCCCGGGGCCGGGCGGGACGGGATCTGCGTGGTCGTCCTCTCCAACAACGACCCGATGACCCGTGGCCAGCTCCGGCGGATGGCCGAACTCGCCCGCGAGGAAGGGATCGGCGTGCGCTGGGAGGACGCGCGCGGCGGTCCCACCGCGCCGCTGCGCACCGTGGGCTCGCTCGCCCGTGCGCTGCGCCGGGCGCGCCGCGTGGTCATCGGCGACCCCTTCTCGCGCTATGTGCAGCTCCTCCTCGGCCTCACCTCCGCGCGGGAGATCGTCGTGGTGGACGACGGGACGGCCACCATGGAGTTCGTCGCGCAACTGGCCCGCGGTGAGCGGCTGGTGCGCTGGCACCGCAACGGCGCGGGAGGACTGGCCGGAGTCCGGGACGCGGTGTACGCGCCCGTGGCGGGCGCCGCCCGCCGGCGGTTCGCGCCCCGCGCCGGCCGGACCGTCGAGGTGTTCAGCTCGATGCCGGTGGAGGCGCCGGACGGCATCACCGTCACGGTCAACGACTTCGCCTGGACCCGGGCCCGCTTCGGGCCGCCGCACCTCACCAAGGGCGCCGATCTGGTGGGCACCAACCTCGCGGAGACCGGGGTCGTGGGGGTGGAGCCCTATCTCCGCGCGGTCGCCGCGCTCGCCCGCGAGCACGGCGCCACCCGCTATTTCGCGCACCGCCGGGAGTCCACCGGGAAGCTCCACCGGCTCGCCGAGGTGACGGGGCTGGAGATCGTCCGGCCGGAACTGCCGCTGGAGCTGATCGCGCGCCGGGGGCCCATCGGGCGCACCGTCGTCAGCTTCCCCTCCACCGTGCTGCACACCCTGCCGCTCGCGCTGGCCGGCACGGAGGTGCGGGTGGCGGCCTGTGACATCGACCCGGCCTGGCTGACGGAGCACGCCTCGCCCCGGGCGGAGGGTTTCCTGGCGGTGGTCAGTGGCACCGCGCGGGACGTGCACCACCTGCGGTCCGCGCCGTCGCCGGGCGGCTGACGCGGCGCTCCCGCACCGCGGCGAGCCGTCCGGAAGCTCCTGAAAAGCCCCTGAAAGGCACCGGAAGGCCCGGAACCGGCCACAGATCCCATGCGTCACGAGCGGGGGCCCTCGTCCCGGGATGGCCGGTGGTCCTCCGGGGCGCCTCCCGCGTACCACCGGCCTCCGGTCTCACATGCCGGGCACCGTCCGCGAACGAGTATCAGTGCGACCTACCCGCGACGCCCTGCGGTTATGCGGCCCGTGGCCGGATTTCCGTCGTCTGACGGGTGGAACTTTTGGTGATCGACAAGCGGCGGGCGGTCCAACGGCCGTACCCTGCACAGGGTGAACGATGTGATGTCCTCCGACTCCGACCCCGACTCCGGCGCCGATCCGGCCGCCGGCCGATCCATGGGGGCGAGCGGGGCCGTCGAGTCCGCCGGGCCGGTCGCCGCACCGGCCGCGGGGCCCGTCCCGGTGTCCGCCGCGGAGTCTTTCCCGGCGTCCTCCGCCGTGGCCCCCGCTGTTCCCCGGGGCGCCGGCCCGCAGCTGCCCGGTACGCTGCCCGATCCCCTGCTCGCGGAGCTGATCGCGTTCCGCCGGGATCTCCACATGCACCCGGAGCTGGGCAATCAGGAGTTCCGTACCACGGCCGCGATCAAGGCGCGGCTGGAACACGCGGGCCTGGCGCCGCGGGTGCTCCCCAGCGGCACGGGCCTCATCTGCGACGTGGGCGGCGGCGAGGTGCCCGGTGCCGCGGGCCCCGCCGTCTCGGGCGCGCTCCCGCCCGGCCACCGCCCCGTGCTGGCGCTCCGCGCGGACATCGACGCGCTGCCCATCCCCGACACCAAGACGGTGCCGTACCGCTCGACGATCCCGCACCGGGCCCACGCCTGCGGTCACGACGTGCACACCACCGTCGTGCTCGGCGCGGGCCTGGTGCTCGCCGCGCTGGCCCGTGAGGGGCGGCTGCCGCACCCCGTCCGGCTCGTCTTCCAGCCCGCCGAGGAGGTGCTGCCCGGCGGGGCGACCGAGGTGATCGAGGCGGGTGCCCTGGACGGGGTGGGCCGGATCCTGGCCGTGCACTGCGACCCCCGGGTGGACGCCGGGCGGATCGGTCTGCGCACCGGCCCCATCACCTCGGCCTGTGACCGGCTGGAGGTCTCCCTCGACGGCCCCGGCGGGCACACCGCCCGCCCGCACCTGACCACGGACCTGGTGACGGCCGCGGCGAAGGTGGCCACGGAGGTGCCGGCGCTCCTCTCCCGCCGGGTCGACACCCGCTCCGGGCTCGTCCTCACCTGGGGGCGGCTGGAGACGGGGCACGCCTGCAACGTCATCCCGCAGCACGCCGAACTCTCCGGCACGGTCCGCTGCCTGGACCTGCCGGCCTGGTACGCCGCGCCGGACCTGGTGCACGCGGCGATCGACGAGGTCGCCGCGCTCGGCGGCGCCAAGTCGGAGATCAACTACGTCCGCGGGGTGCCGCCGGTGGTCAACGAGGCAGGGGCGGCGGAGCTGCTGGAGTCCGCCATGGCGGCCCGCCGGGGCCCGGCGGCCGTCGAGGACACCGAGCAGAGCCTGGGCGGGGAGGACTTCTCCTGGTACCTGCAACGGGTGCCCGGCGCGATGGCCCGGCTCGGCGTGCGGCGGCCCGGGGACACCTCCCGCCGCGATCTGCACGCCGGTGACTTCGACGTGGACGAGGCCGCGATCCGCGTGGGCGTCGAACTCTTCACCGCCGCCACCCTGCTGGACGGCCACCGGCAGTGAGCGGCGGGCGCCGCCGCGGTGACCGGGGCCCGGGGCGGCGGAGCGGGTGGCGGGCGGACGGGGACGGTCACCGACGGTGAGCGGGTGTGATCGATCCGCAGGTGGCCGCGTCCACTTCGCGTCGATCCGGTAACGGCTGAGGAAGAGGGGTTTTCCCGGCATCTACGCGCGTTACGATGCCGAAAACCAGCGCCGGACGCGGCGCTCGTCCTGACACAGCGCAAAATCTACAGCGCTCGTCCCACACAGCGCAGCACCAACAGCGCTCGTCCTCAAAGGGGAAGTCCTCGTGCGCCGGGTAACCAAGATCGCTGCCGCGGGTATGGCCTCCGCGGCCCTCATACTCACCACCGCCGCCTGTGGTGAGTCCTCCACCGAGTCGGGCGGCAAGGAGAAGGGCGTCGGCCTCGCGTTCGACGTCGGCGGCCGCGACGACCACTCCTTCAACGAGTCCGCGGCCCGGGGCGTCGACAAGGCCAAGGACGAGCTCGGCGTCGAGGCCAAGCTGATGACGGCGAAGAACAACGAGACCGAGGCGGACCGCGAGCAGCGGCTGTCCTCCCTCGCGGAGGCGGGCTACAACCCGGTCATCGGGGTCGGCTTCAGCTACGGCAAGTCGATCGAGAAGGTCGCGAAGCAGTTCCCCGACACCACCTTCGGCGTGGTCGACTCGGTGTCCGAGGGCAAGAACGTCGACTCGATGGTCTTCTCCGAGCACGAGGGTTCGTACCTCGCCGGAGTGGCGGCGGCGCTGAAGTCGAAGTCCGGCAAGGTCGGCTTCATCGGCGGCGTCAACAACGCCCTCATCCAGAAGTTCGAGGCGGGCTTCGTGCAGGGCGCCAAGGACACCAAGAAGGACATCGAGGTCGTCCCGGAGTACCTCTACCCGAACAACGACAAGGGCTTCAACGACCCGGGCGCCGCCAAGGCGAAGGCCAAGGGCATGCTCGACCGCGGCATCGACGTGATCTACACCGCCGCCGGCCAGTCCGGTGCCGGCTCGATCGAGGCCGTCGCCGCCAAGAAGGGCGCCTGGGCGATCGGTGTCGACTCCGACCAGTACCAGCAGCCGGGCCTGGCCAAGTACAAGGACGCCATCCTCACCTCCGTGGTGAAGAACGTCGACGTGGCCGTGTTCGACCTGATCAAGAGCGTCAAGGACGGCAAGCCGCTGACCGGCGTCAACGCCTACACCCTCAAGGAGGACGGCGTCTCCCTGGCGACCTCCGGCGGGTTCATCGACGACCTCCGGAAGGAGATCGACGCCGCCAAGGAGAAGATCGCGGGCGGCGAGATCACGGTCGACGAGCAGCCCAAGCGCTGATCCCGGGCGCGGGTGGCGGCGCCGGGGTCACGGCGCCGCCACCCGCGTGACCGGCCCCCGGGCCCGGGGAGGGGCACACCTTCCCCGGGCCCGCGCCCCGGAGCGAGCGCTACGCGCGTAGCGCGACGGGCGGGGTAGCGTCGTTGCTGTACCCCCGTCCCCCGGGCCCCATGATCGCGTCAGGCCCCACCGACCTCGCCCGGTCGCCCTCCCGGCCGGTGTCCCGTCCCGCTCCCTTTCCCCGAGGAGAGTGCGCCATCAAAGCGTCCAGCAGCAGTTCACGGGCGGACCGTGCCCCCGCCGGCGCCCCCGCGGTCGAACTGCACGGCATCACCAAGCGATTCCCCGGTGTCGTCGCCAACCACGACATCGACATCACCGTCCACCGCGGCACGGTCCACGCCCTCGTGGGTGAGAACGGCGCCGGCAAGTCCACGCTGATGAAGATCCTCTACGGCATGCAGAAGCCGGACGAGGGGACGATCACCGTCGACGGCGAGCAGGTCTCCTTCGCCGGCCCCGGCGACGCCATCGCCCGCGGCATCGGCATGGTCCACCAGCACTTCATGCTGGCCGACAACCTCACCGTGCTGGAGAACGTCGTCCTCGGCGCCGAGAAGCGGCACGGCATAGCCGGCCGGGCGCGCGCCCGGATCCGGGAGATCTCCGACGCCTATGGGCTCGCCGTCCGCCCCGACGTCCTCGTCGAGGAGCTCGGCGTCGCCGACCGGCAGCGGGTGGAGATCCTCAAGGTCCTCTACCGCGGCGCCCGGACGCTCATCCTCGACGAGCCGACGGCCGTCCTCGTGCCGCAGGAGGTCGACGCGCTCTTCGACAACCTCCGCGAGCTCAAGGCCGAGGGCCTCACCGTCATCTTCATCTCCCACAAGCTGGGCGAGGTGCTCTCCGTGGCGGACGACATCACCGTCATCCGGCGGGGCACCACCGTCGGCGCGGTGAAGCCGGACGGGGTGACGCGGAAGGAGCTCGCCGAGCTGATGGTCGGCAGCGAGCTGCCGTCGCCGGAGACCCGCGAGTCCACCGTCACGGAGGTCCCGGCGCTCACCGTCGAAGGGCTGTCGCTGACCGCCACCGACCCCGACGGGGTCGTGCGGACCGTGCTGGACGGCGTCACCTTCACCATCCACCAGGGCGAGGTGCTGGGCATCGCCGGGGTGGAGGGGAACGGCCAGGCCGAACTGGTCGAGGCCGTCATGGGGATGCGGACACCCGACGGCGGCACCGTGGTGCTGGACGGCGAGGACATCACCACCGCCCCCACCCGCAGGCGCCGCGAGAACGGCATCGGCTACATCCCGGAGGACCGGCACCGCCACGGCCTCCTGCTGGAGGCGCCGCTCTGGGAGAACCGCATCCTCGGGCACGTCACCGAACCCCCCAACAGCCGGCGCGGGCTGCTGGACATCAAGTCCGCCCGCGCCGACACCCGGCGGATCGTCCAGGAGTACGACGTCCGCACGCCCGGGATCGAGGTGACCGCGGCCAGCCTCTCCGGCGGCAACCAGCAGAAGCTGATCGTCGGCCGGGAGATGAGCCACCACCCCAAGCTGCTGATCGCCGCGCACCCCACCCGCGGGGTGGACGTCGGCGCGCAGGCGCAGATCTGGGACCAGATCCGCACGGCCCGCCGCGAGGGCCTGGCCGTGCTGCTGATCTCCGCCGACCTCGACGAGCTGATCGGCCTCTCCGACACGCTGCGGGTGATGTTCCGCGGCCGGCTGGTCGCCGACGCCGACCCCGCCGCCATCACCCCCGAGGAGCTGGGCTCCGCCATGACCGGCGCGGCCGGCGGCCACCTGGGGACGGACGCCCCAGCAACCCCCCCGATGTCCCAGGCACCCCCGGCCCCCGGGGTCCCCGCGGCCCGCGCGGCCTCCGGGGCCGGGGCCGGCGCTGCGCCCGCGGCGTCCCCCGAGGGTCCCGCAGCCGCCACCGACGATCCGGCCGGCGCCCCCGCGCCCGGCCCCGCCGCCCCCGGGAACCGCCGGGAGGGAGACGCATGAGCACCGCACCGCCCGCCTCCGGGGCGTCCGGACCCGCGCCCGCCCCCGGGGCGCCCGAACGGCAGGCCCCGCGCGGGCCCCGGTCCGCCATCGACTGGGGCCGGGTGGGCCTCGGCCTGGCGGCGCCGCTGCTGGCGATCGTCGCCGCCCTGGTCATCACCTCGCTGATCTTCCTCTCCACCGGCGACGACCCGTTCCGGGCCTTCGCGGTGATGGCCGACTACGGCGTGAAGAGCGACAGCCAGATCGTGATCGTCAACAAGGCGGTCCCGTACTTCCTGTCCGCGCTGGCCGTGGCCATCGGCTTCCGCATGAACCTGTTCAACATCGGCGTCGACGGCCAGTACCGGATCGCCGCGTTCTTCGCCGCCGCGGTCGGCGGGGCGCTGGCGCTGCCCGGCATCGTGCAGATCCCCGTCATCATGATCGTCGCGATGATGGTCGGCGCCGTCTGGGCCGGTATCGCCGGTCTGCTGAAGACCACCCGCGGGGTCAGCGAGGTCATCAGCACGATCATGCTGAATGCCATCGCCGCCGCCGTCATCGGCTACTTCCTCCAGGACGGCCGCCTCGCGGTGCGCGACGGCAACATCATCCACACCGAGCCGATCCCGGAGTCCGCGCACTTCTTCGAGATCCCGACCGGGCAGGCGCCGGTCAACGGCTTCCTCGTGGTCGCGGTGGTCGTCGGCGTCCTCTACTGGTTCCTGCTGAACCGCACCCGGTTCGGGTTCGACCTGCGCACCGTGGGCCGCTCCGAGTCCGCCGCGCACGCCGGCGGGGTCGGGGTGGGCCGGATGGTCGTCACCTCCATGCTCCTCTCCGGGGCCGTCGCGGGCCTGGTGGGGATGCCCACGCTGCTGGGGGAGTCGTACAACTACGGCACCGACTTCCCGGCCGGGATCGGCTTCACCGGCATCGCCATCGCCCTGCTCGGCCGGAACCACCCGGTCGGCATGGCGCTCGGCGCCCTGCTCTGGGGGTTCCTGGAGCGCACCGGCGGCCGCCTCGAATTCGAGGGGTACGCCCAGGAGATCGTCGGCGTGATGCAGGGCGTCATCGTCCTGTGCGTCGTCGTCGCCTATGAACTCGTCCGCCGGTACGGACTGCGGACCCAGCAGCGCAAGGTCGGCGAACGCCTTGCCGCCGAGGCCCGGAACAACGGGAAGACGGAGAAGGCGGAGGTGTCCGCGTGAGCACCCATCTCACGGCACTCACGGCCGCGGTCGCGAAGGGACTCGGCCGGGGCGGCCGGGACACCCCCGACGGCCGTCACGGCAAGGACGGCCGTCACGGCAAGGACGGCCGTCACGGCAAGGACGGCAACCACGGCAAGGGGGGCCGGGAGCGGCGGAAGCTGTCCTACCCGGTGATCCTGCTGATCATCGCGGGGGCGTTGCTGGTCCTCTCCACGTTGCAGTGGTACACCGGCGCGCGGGACCTCACCTCCTCCGGGCAGTACGGGGGCGCGCTGGTCGCCGCCGTGCCGATCGGGCTCGCCGGTCTGGGCGGCCTGTGGGCCGAGCGCGCGGGCGTCATCAACATCGGCCTCGAAGGCATGATGATGATGGGCACCTTCTGCGCCGGCTGGGCCGGCTGGCAGTACGGGCCGTGGGCCGCCGCGCTGGCCGGGGTGATCGGCGGGCTGCTCGGCGGGCTGGTGCACGCCGTCGCCACCGTCACCTTCGGCGTGGACCACATCATCTCCGGTGTGGCGATCAACATCCTGGCTCTCGGCGTCACCCAGTACCTCGCCAAGCTGCTGTTCGGCGCCGAGGGCTCGGCGGCGGCCGCGGCGGGCGGCAACGACAAGCAGTCACCGCCGATGGAGGACATGTCCTCGTTCTCCGTGCCCTGGCTCTCCGACTGGCTGGGCCGGGTGGAGAAGGACGGGCTGTTCCTCGTCTCCGACACCGCGGGCATCCTGCGCGGCCTGACGACCAACGTCTCCTGGCTGATCCTGATCGCCGCGCTGATGTTCGTCGGCACCTTCTTCGTGCTGTGGCGGTCCTCCTTCGGGCTGCGGCTGCGCTCCTGCGGGGAGAACCCGGTGGCGGCGGAGTCCCTCGGCGTCAACGTCTACCTGTACAAGTACGCGGCGTTGCTGGTCTCCGGCGGGCTGGCGGGCCTGGGCGGCGCGTTCATGGCCGTCGGTGTGCACATGTACTCCGACGGCCAGACCGGCGGCCGCGGCTACATCGGCCTCGCCACGATGATCTTCGGCAACTGGCGGCCGGGCGGTGTCGCGATGGGCGCGGGACTCTTCGGCTTCATGGACAGCCTCCAGCTCCGCGGCGGCGGTGACACCGTCCACGGCCTGCTGCTGCTCGCCGTGGTGCTGCTGGTCGGCGTCGCGCTGTGGCGGCTGCGGGTGGCGAACCGGCGAACCGCCGCGATCAGCGCGGTCTTCGCCCTGCTGCTCGTTCTCTGGTACGCCTTCACCGACACCGTGCCGCGCGAGTTCGTCGAGGCCACCCCGTATGTCGCGACCCTGCTGGTGCTCGCGCTGGCCGCGCAGCGGCTACGGGCGCCCAAGGCGATCGGGCGGACGTACCAGAAGGGCCAGGGCAAGTAGCCGCCAGGTGCGGGGCGGCGCGCGGGGACGCCGGACGGCGCGGGACCGGGCCTCAGGGCCGCCGGCCCCGCGCCGCCGGCCCCGGGGCCCACGGAATCCCGCACGCACGGAGATCCCGGGGCCCACGGAGGACCAGCACCCACGGAGGACCAGCACCCACGCACCCCACCGACCCGACCGCAGGGAGCCGACACGTGAACCAGAGAGGCCAGGCCGGCCCGTGACCACCACCCCCGACCCAGGCGCCCCCGAACGGGACGACGCCGACTGGGAAGCGCTCCGCGGCGCGGCCCGGGAGGCCATGTCCCGGGCCTACGCCCCGTACTCCGGTTTCCCGGTGGGCGCCGCCGCCCTCGTGGCGGACGGCTCCACGGTGACCGGCTGCAACGTGGAGAACGCCGCCTACGGGGTCGCGCTCTGCGCCGAGTGCGGCCTGATCTCCGCCCTCGTCGCGGGCGGCGGCGGCCGGCTGACCGCCTTCACCTGCTGCGGCCGGGACGGCGAGCTGCTGATGCCCTGCGGACGCTGCCGCCAGCTGCTGTGGGAGCACGGCGGGCCGGAGCTGCTCGTGGACACGCCCTCGGGCATCCGCCCGATGAGCGAGGTGCTGCCGGACGCCTTCGGCCCCGGTGACCTCGAACGGCTCGCCGAACCCGTCCGCCCCGCCCCCTCCGCCCCGCCCGCCGGCCGGGGCTGACCACCGCAACGACCGCCCCGTGCCCGGGGAGCCGGAGCGGCCCCGCGTCCCCGCGGGTGCCGCGAGGGCCCAGGGCCCGGGGCACCATGAAGCCCCCGTACCCAGGGGGCGCCAGGAAGAGAGTGCGCACTGATGGACGCCATCTCCGTCATCCGGACCAAGCGCGACAAGGCGCGGCTGAGCGACGCCCAGATCGACTGGGTCATCGACGCCTACACCCGCGGCGCGGTCGCCGACGAGCAGATGTCCGCGCTCGCCATGGCCATCCTGCTCAACGGCATGGACCGGGCCGAGACCGCCCGCTGGACCGCCGCCATGATCGCCTCCGGCGAGCGGATGGACTTCTCCGCGCTGCCCCGCCCCACCGCCGACAAGCACTCCACCGGCGGTGTCGGTGACAAGATCACACTGCCGCTGGCGCCGCTGGTCGCCGCCTGCGGCGCGGCCGTGCCGCAGCTCTCCGGCCGCGGCCTCGGCCACACCGGCGGCACCCTCGACAAGCTGGAGTCGATCCCGGGCTGGCGGGCCACCCTGTCCAACGACGAGATGATGGCCGTGCTGGGCGACGTCGGCGCCGTCATCTGCGCCGCCGGCGACGGCCTCGCGCCCGCCGACAAGAAGCTGTACGCGCTGCGCGACGTGACCGGCACCGTGGAGGCGATACCGCTGATCGCCGCCTCGATCATGTCCAAGAAGATCGCCGAGGGCACGGGCTCCCTGGTCCTGGACGTGAAGGTCGGCTCCGGCGCCTTCATGAAGAACCTGGACGACGCCCGCGAGCTGGCCACCACCATGGTCGGTCTCGGCACCGGCCACGGCGTGCGCACCACCGCCCTGCTCACCGACATGTCCGTCCCCCTCGGGCGCACCGCGGGCAACGCCCTGGAGGTCCGCGAGTCCGTCGAGGTGCTGGCGGGCGGCGGCCCGGCGGACGTCGTGGAGCTGACCCTGGCCCTCGCCCGCGAGATGCTCGACGCGGCCGGGCTGCCCGACGCCGACCCGGCCCGGGCGCTGGCCGACGGCTCCGCCATGGACCACTGGCGCCGCATGATCACCGCCCAGGGCGGCGACCCGGACGCCCCGCTGCCGGTCTCCCGCGAACAGCACGTCCTCACCGCCCCCGCCTCCGGGGTGCTCACCGGGCTCGACGCGTACGCGGTCGGCGTCACCGCCTGGCGCCTCGGCGCGGGCCGGGCCCGCAAGGAGGACCCCGTGCAGGCCGCGGCGGGCGTCGAGCTGCACGCCCGGCCGGGCGACGAGGTCACGGCGGGAGCGCCGCTGCTGACCCTGCACACCGACACCCCGGAGCGGTTCGGCTACGCCCTGGAGGCGCTGGACGGCGCCGTCGTCGTCGCGCCTCCCGGCACGGCGTACGAGCCGCGGCCGATCGTCCTGGACCGCGTCGCCGCGGCGGGCTGACGGCGGCGGCGCCGGCCCGGAGGGCCCGGGACCGCGCCCTCGCGGCCCCAGGCGGCTCGCGGTCCGGCGGCCTCGTGGCCGCCTGGTAGCGCGGCCCCGTGGTCTCGCGGCCCGGAGGGCCGGGGACGGCGGCCACGGGCGCGGGGGCGGGCCCGCGACGGACCCGCCACGGGCCCGCGACGGACCCGCCACGGGCCCGCGACGGACCCGCCACGGGCCCGCGACGGGCCCGGCGGGTACGCGGCGCCGCCGCACAAGCGCCCGGGCGAGGCAGGGCCCCACCCCGCCCCGCCCGGGTGAAAGGGACCGGTGCACCCCCACCGGTCCCTTTCTGCCGCCCGCGCGCGGCCTCCGCCGCCGTGACCGGCCGGTCCCCGTACGGGTGAACGGCAGCGGTGGACCGGACCCGGTCACACTCGGCATGCTGGGATCGGTGACGTACCGATAGAGGAGACCGCCGTGAGCGCACTCACCGTCGACCAGCGGCCCGGCGACGGCTACAGCTGGGACGACCTCGTCTGTCTCTGGCAGGAGACCGACGCCCCCGAGGGCTGCAGGGTGGAGATTGTCGAAGGAACCATCACCGTGTCACCACCGCCCGCGAACAGCCACAACGTCACCGCAGCGCTGCTCCAGCGGATGCTCTACCCGGTGCTCCCGGAGAACTGGGAGATCTTTCAGACGCAGGGGCTGTCCGTGCCCGAGCGGTCCGGGCTGTACATCCCCGATCTGGCGGTCATCCCCATCGCGTCGCTGAAGCGTCCCGGGCACACTGTGCCGGCGGAGGAGGCCGAGCTGGTCGTGGAGATCACGTCGCGTGACAACGCCAACCACGACCGGGTCAGCAAGGTCCACGGTTACGCCCGTGCCGGGGTCCCGCTGTACCTGCTGCTGGACCCGTGGCACTCGGGCCGGCCGACGGCCACGCTCTACGGGCGGCCCGAGAGCGCCACCTACCGGGTCCTGGACTCCGTGGTCTACGGACGGCCCCTGCGTCTCCCGGAACCTTTCGACCTCACCGTCGACACGAGCGTCTTCCCGGTTCCCTGACGCCCGTCGCCTCCCGGACGGATCACCCGTCCATGATCCGCTGATCGGCCGTGGACGGGTGCCAGTCGCAGCCGGGGCCCCTTCCCGGGGCGGACATCGCGGTCCGCGCGGAGGCCCTGCCGTGCCGGTGGGATCGGAAGGCCGGCTCTCCGCTCCCCTCCGGCCTCAGCCCCCCGCGTACGCCGCCGGGTGGGCCGCGCGGCAGCGGCGGTCGGCGAGGGCGCGGCGCGTGGCGTAGACGGTGATGCCCGCCGCCGCGGTCACCGCCGTCAGGCCCAGCGCCACCACGCCCGGCCAGCCCGCCGCGTGGAAGGCCACGGCCCCCACGGCGCCGCCCGCGCTGCTGCCGATGTAGTACGCCGCCTGGTACAGCGCCGACGCCTGGGCCCGGCCGGTCCGCGCCGAGCGGCTCACGGAGGACGAGGCCACGGCGTGTCCCGCGAAGAAGCCCGCCGTGACGAGCACCAGCCCGGCCAGGACGGCGGTGAGCGCGTCGACCAGGGTGAGCAGCAGACCGGCCGCCGTCGTCGTCACGGCCACGTAGAGCGCCCCGCGCCGGCCCAGCCGCCCGGCGAGCCGGCCGGAGGAGGCGGACGAGACGGTCCCCACCAGGTAGATCAGGAAGACCGAGCCCGCCACCCCCTGCGGCAGCCCGAACGGCTCCGCCGCCAGCCGGTAGCCGATCACCGTGTAGACGCCGCCGAAGACCGTCATGAACAGCGCGCCGATCGCGTACAGCCGGCACAGCAGCGGGTCCCTCAGATGCCCGCGGACGGTGCGGAGCAGGGCCCGCGGTCCCGCCGGGGCGGGGGTGAAGTGCGCCGGCCGGGGCACCAGCAGCCGGAAGACCAGCAGGCAGAGCACGGCCAGCGCGGCGGCGGAGGCGAGCGCCGCCCGCCAGCCCCAGAGCTGCGCGGCCCAGCCGGTGACGACCCGGCCGGCCATGCCGCCGACGCTGTTCCCGGCGACGAACAGCCCGATCGCCCCGACGACCGCCTTGGCCCGCACCTCCTCGGCGAGGAAGGCCATGGCGGAGGCCGGCACCCCGGCCAGGGCCACGCCCTGCGCGGTGCGGAGCGCGATCAGCGTGCCCAGGTCCGGGACGAAGGGCACCGCCAGGGCGAGCAGGGTGGCGACCGTCAGCGAGGCCGTCATCAGGGCGCGCCGGCCGAACCGCTCGGAGAGCGCGCTCAGCGGCAGCACGGCGAGCGCCAGCCCGAGCGTGGCGCCGGAGACCGTCCAGCTCGCCGCCGAGGGGGACACCCCGAGGCCGGCCGAGACGGCGGGCAGCAGCGCCTGGGTCGAGTACAGCAGGGCGAAGGTCGCCACCCCGGAGGCGAAGAGGGCGAAGCTGAGGCGGCGGTAACCGGGACCGCCCGGGTGCAGCTTGGTGGCGTCGGGGTCGCGGTCCCGGCCGGGGCCGGGGGCGGCGCCGTCGCCGGAGGAGCGGGGCGAGCCGGGCGGGACGGGGAAACCGGACGGGCGGGGGGACGGCGGAGCGGGGGCGCCCGCGCGGATCACGCCGGACGCCCCGGTATCGGCGGGAGACATACCGGAACCGTAGGCAGAGGCGATTTAATGCGTCCAATGCATAGAACTCGAAATTCCGATGCGTTGTCGCATGATCGCTGATGAGGGGCATGGATGTCATCGAACAGTAAAGAAAAGGACATGCCCGTGACGCGTGGAGCCCGGGGCGCCCCCGCGCCGGAGGCGGCCGCCGGGCTCGCGGCCGGCTCCTGGGCGGCGCTGCTCGCGCCCCGCCTCGCCCAGTTCGCGGGGGTCGCCCGGCACGAGCACGTCACCCGGGCGGCGGAGGAGCTGGCGGTGCCGCAGCCCACCCTCAGCCGCGCCGTGGTCCGCCTGGAGAGGGACCTGGGCGTCACCCTCCTCGCCCGGCACGGCCGCACCGTTTCGCTCACCCCGGCGGGCCGCGCCTTCCTCCGCTCCGTCGAACGCGCGCTGGCCGAGGTGGAACGCGCCGCCGAGGCCGTACGCGCCGACGCCGACCCGTCCGCCGGGAAGGTCGCCTTCGGCTTCCTTCACACCCTCGGCCCCGAGACGGTGCCCGGCCTGATCCGGGCGTTCCGCGCCGACCACCCCCGGGTCCGCTTCACCCTCGTGCAGAACTACGGCGAGGCGATGCTGGAACGGCTGCGCGCCGGCGACCTCGACCTCTGCCTCACCGCGCCGGTGCCCGAGGCGCCCGACCTCGTCGCGCGCCGCCTCGACGAACAGCGGCTGCGGCTGGTCGTCCCGGACGACCACCGGCTGGCCTCACGGAAACGGATCCGGCTGGCGGAGGCCGCCGAGGAGGCCTTCGTCACCCTCGAACCGGGCTACGGGCTCCGCCGCATCACCGACGACCTCTGCGCCGCGGCGGGCTTCCGGCCCCGGGTGGCGTTCGAGGGGGAGGAGGCCGAGACGCTGCGCGGGCTGGTGGCCGCGGGGCTGGGCGTGGCGCTGCTGCCCCCGCCGGCCGTGCCGCGCCCGGGGGTGGCGGAGCTGACGGTGACGGCCCCGCGCGCGGTCCGGGAGATCGGCGTGGCCTGGCTGGACGGCCACCCGGACACCCCGCCCGTGGCGGCCTTCAAGCGCTTCCTCCTCTCCCGCCGGGGACGGCTGCTGCCCGGCTGACGGGCGCCGGGCGTGGCCGGCCGCGGCGGGGAGGGTGGTTACGGGGCGAGGGTGGTGGTTCGCGCGGGCCGGCGCGGTGGCCCGTCCCGGCCGGAGGTGGGTGCGTCGCCGGCCGGGCCCGGCCCCGGCCCCTGCTCGTGCGGTGGGGCGAGCCCTGGCCGGAGACCGGCCCCGGGCGTGCCGGAGAGCGCCGGCGTGAGCCGGGGGAAGGTCACGGCACACGGGTCGACGTCCGTGGCGGTGACGTGGCCGCTTCGGGGCCGGTTGCGCGGGCCGGGGACCGGGAACCGGGGACCGCGGGCCAGGGCGAGGGCGGGGCGCCGCGGGGGCGGGGGTTCAGCGGGGCCGGGAGCGGGCCCGTTCCGAGCCGAAGCCGGTGGCCAGGGGCATCCGCAGGCCCAGCGGCGGTGGGGCGGCGAGGGCGTCCTCCAGCGGGCGGGAGAACCCGCGTTCGAAGAGTGATCCCAGGACGAAGTCCACCGCCAGGGCCCGTACCTCCGAGCGGTACTGGTGGAGTCCGTGCCCGTCGGAGTGCACCTCGAAGCGGCACACGTCGCGGTTGGCCTTCTTCGCGCGCTGCGCGAAGCGGTACGACTGCTCGGGGTCGGCCAGCCCGTCGTTCGTCCCGTGCACCAGCAGCACCCGGCGGCCCCGCAACTGCTTGACCGGATCCGGCCCGGGGGCGTCCTTGCCCTCCGCGGGCAGCCAGGGGGAGAGCGCCAGGACGCAGCTCACGGCGGGTTCCCCGGCGGCCCGCAGCGCGGCCCGCGCCCCCATCCCCGTACCGGTGAGGCAGACGGGGACGTCCCCGTAGCGCCGTACCAGTTCGTCGACCGCCCAGGCGGCGTCCTCCGCGGGGTGCGCCGCCGCGCCGTTCCACCCCCGGCAGCGGTAGCGCACGGTGTGCACCACCAGCCCGTCCTCCTGCCCGGCGCGGGCCAGATGGCGGGCCAGGGGCGCCATGACGGCCGGCGCCACCGGGGACTGCCGCCCCAGCCCGTCCGGCGGGCCGTCGCCGAGCAGCAGCACGGCGCCGCCGACCCCCGTTCCGCGCTCCGCCGTCCCCACCGCACGCCCCAGCCGGGCGCCCCGCACCGGCACTGCTCGCTGAGCCATGGACAGCACCTTGGCAGAGATCGCGCCGGTGTCCACCGCCCCGGAGGGCAACCGTTGCGCATCCGTCACGGTGCGCCGGGGCGGACCGGCGCCGGCGGGGTTCCGCGGCGCCCCATACGTCCGGCTCATGGGGCTCTACGCGCGTAGGAGTTAGAGTACGGAGATGACGAGTCAGACCCGTGGAAGAACACCGGACGCGGACCGGATCCGCCGCGCCCCGAAGGTGCTGCTGCACGACCACCTCGACGGCGGCCTGCGCCCCGCCACCGTCGTCGAACTCGCCCGCGAGCAGGGTTATCGGAACCTCCCGGAGACCGACGCCGCCGCCCTCGGCCGCTGGTTCCGCGAAGCCGCCGACTCCGGCTCGCTGGAGCGCTATCTGGAGACCTTCGCCCACACCTGCGCCGTGATGCAGAGCCGGGACGCGCTGTTCCGGGTCGCGGCCGAGTGCGCGGAGGACCTCGCCGCCGACGGCGTGGTCTACGCCGAGGTGCGCTACGCCCCCGAACAGCACCTCACCGGGGGGCTGGGCCTGGAGGAGGTCGTGGAAGCCGTCAACGACGGCTTCCGGGAGGGTGAGCGGCGGGCCCGCGCGGCCGGCCGGCGCATCCGGGTCGGCGCTCTGCTCACCGCCATGCGGCACGCCGCCCGCTCGCTGGAGATCGCCGAACTCGCCAACCGCTACCGGGACGCGGGCGTCGTCGGCTTCGACATCGCCGGGGCCGAGGCCGGGTACCCGCCCACCCGCCACCTCGACGCCTTCGAGTACCTCAAGCGCGAGAACAACCACTTCACCATCCACGCCGGGGAGGCGTTCGGGCTGCCGTCCATCTGGCAGGCGCTCCAGTGGTGCGGTGCCGACCGGCTGGGGCACGGAGTCCGGATCATCGACGACATCCAGGTCGCCGGTGACGGCACCGTGAAGCTCGGCAGGCTCGCCGCGTACGTGCGGGACAAGCGCGTACCGCTGGAGCTGTGCCCGAGCTCCAACCTCCAGACCGGCGCGGCTCCCTCGTACCGCGAACACCCCATCGGCCTCCTGCGGGAGCTGGGTTTCCGGGCGACGGTCAACACCGACAACCGGCTGATGAGCGGTACCAGCATGAGCGCCGAATTCGGGCACCTGGTCGACTCGTTCGATTACACCCTGGACGACATGCAGTGGTTCACCGTCAACGCCATGAAGTCGGCGTTCATCCCGTTCGACGAACGGCTCGCCATGATCAACGACGTCATCAAGCCCGGCTACGCGGAGCTGAAGTCCGAGTGGCTGTTCGCGACGGCGGGGGCCGGCCCGCGGGGCTGAGACCGGGGGCGGCCCCCGTGCGGCCGCCTCCGGTCCCGCCGGGTGGAGGACAAGTGGGGGTGCCCGGGGCGACGCGCCCGGCGGTTGATTGCGGGCATTCCGGCTGATGGTTACTTTTCGCTTGCATTCGGCAGCGGAGTGAGCGTACGAGCGGGCTCCTGCCCGTACGCGGAGCCGCGCCACCTCCCCCCAGCAGAGGATGTCAGTCGATGAAGCAGGTAACCTCCCGGATCGTCCAGGCCGCGGTGCTCGGCCTGGGCTTCGCCGTCGCGGGCGCCGGCGCCACCTCGGCCGTCGCGTGCGACCACGGCCACCGGCCCCCTTCCGGCCACCACGCGGAGTCCGGCAAGAGCACGGGCAAACCGGCGAAGGGCAAGAAGCGCGGGTGCACCTGCCCGCGCAAGGACAGCCACGGTGACCACCATCACGACAAGAAGCACCACGACAAGAAGCACGAGGACAAGAAGCACGGCGAGAAGAAGAGCGCCGACAAGAAGCACGAGGACAAGAAGCACGAGGACAAGAAGCACGAGGACAAGAAGCATCACGAGCACGACAAGGGCGCTCACGGTGACCCGAAGGGCGAGCACGGCGGGAAGCACGAGCACAAGGGTGAGCACGAGCCCAAGGGCGAGCACGGCGGAAAGCACGAGCACGAGCACGAGGGCGAGCACGGCGGCCACCACAAGTCCCACCACGACGGTGGCCAGGAGGAGGGCCACCGGACCGGCGCGGACCTGAGGACCCCCGACCAGGCGGACGCCCGGACGCAGAGCCCGAGCCAGGTGCGGACCCCGGTCCAGGGCCAGGTCCCGGGCCAGGTCCCGGGCCAGGTCCAGGGCCAGGTCCCGGGTCAGGCCCAGGGTCAGACCCGCGGCCCGGTCCAGGGCCAGGGCCAGGGGCAGCCGCAGGGCCAGGCCCGGAGCCAGGCGCCGTCGCAGGGCCAGGGGATCCCGGCCCGGACGCTGCCCGCCAAGGCGCCCGCCAAGGGTGGCGTGCTGGGCAAGCTGCTCGGCGGTCTGCCGCTCGGCTGACCGTTCCGTGCCGCGGTGACCACGGCGGAAGGAGGGGTACGTGCCCGGTCACGGGCACGTACCCCTCCTTCCGCCGCGTGTACCCGCGAGGTGCCGCCCGGCGGACGGCCGTGCCCGCGGTGTCACCCGGTGCGGGCGGGCCGGCCGCGGCGGACCGCGGCCGTCACCAGGCCTGCCGGGACCGCTTCTCCGACGGCAGGAACACCCACAGCGCCAGGTAGAGCAGGAACTGCGGACCGGGCAGCAGGCACGAGAGGACGAAGAGGACACGCATGGTCGAGGTCGACGTGGAGAAACGCCGGGCGAGCGCTCCGCACACACCGCCGATCATGCGGTCGTCGAGAGGGCGGACCAGGGCGCTCATGAGGACTCCTTCGTGAGGCGTCGAGGACGGGTGATGTCCCGACCGTATGCCCCGGAAAAGGAGGGAACATCCGCCCTGGGGACCGTGCCCACCCCGGAAATCCTCGGGGCCCGACCCTGAAAGGGTTCCCCCCGGGAGGAACCGCCCGTCGCGGACGGCGCGCCGGCCGAGGCGGACGCGCGGGCCCGCTCCGCCCCGCGCCGCGTCCAGCCGCGCAGCACGGGCACCAGCGCCGCGTGGGCGATCGCCACCCCCGTCAGATGCAGCACCAGGGAGTCCACGTCCAGTGGCCGGCCCGAGCGGTTGGTCTGCAACAGCGCGAGGCCGAGGGAGACCAGGACGCCCGTGAAGACGGTGCGGGCCAGCGAGGTCAGCAGGGAGCCCTCCAGCCGTCCGACCGCCCACGGCAGCAGGACCCCCAGCGGGGCCAGCAGCAGCAGCGTCCCGCCCAGGTGCTGGACGGCCGGCCAGAGGCCCAGGGCCAGCTCGGCGCGGATCGTGGCCAGGGGCCGGAGGTTGGCCGCGGTGACCCACGGCAGCGCCGGCGGACGCAGCGTCAGCCACCCCAGGTACAGCAGGTAGCCGACCAGGAGAAGGAGTCCGGTCGCGCGGAAGCGGAAGGCGGCGCGGGCGCCGCGACCATGGTGCTGCACGCCCGTGAGGACGCGGCCCCGCGTCCGCGCGGTTCCGGCCGGGCCCCCGCCCCGGGGCTGTTGGCCCCGTCACACGGCGGCTGCGGGGTACGGCGGTACGGCGGTACGGGGGCACGGCGGGGCCGTGCCCCGGGGCGGGAACGGGCAGGGCGGGCGCGGAGGGCCCGGCGCACTCCCCGCGGGCCCGGGCGGGGACGGCCGGGCGCTCTCCCGCCCCGTCTGCCCGCCGCCCGCGGCCGTGGTCCCGTGCCGCCCGCGGGCACGCGCGTGGTGGCGCGCCGGTCCGGAGGGCGCGAGGGGAGGGTGGCGCGGTTCTCCCTGGCGCTCCGGTGGCACCCGGGACCGGTCCGTTCCGCCCAGGGGCGGGGGCCCGCGTCTCCGGGCGGGACGGGAGAGGCCCACCCCGGCGCGGGCGGAGCATCCGGCCGCCCGACGCCCCGACGCCCCGACGCCCCGACGCGCCGCCGACCGCCCGCCGACCGCCCGGGTCGCTCAGCGGTTCAGTCCTCCGCCGGTACGCCGTCGGCCGGCGCCTCCTCCGGCCGGGAGCGAATCTCCTCGGTGCAGGCGAAGCGCTCGGGGCGGTCCCGGCCCGGTCCGGCGAGGACGACCGACCCCTCGCCGCCGGTCACGACGGTCCCCGCGAAGGTGCACACGAGCTGGGCCAGCGCGAGGGCGGGCAGCTCGCCCGGGACGCGGCTGAGCCGCAGGGTCCGGCCCGGATCACCGTCGTGCGGGGGGAACACCTGGAGCCCGCCGGGCACCTCGGTGGAGAAGCCCGCCTCCGTCTCGGTGGCGGACGGCCGGGACCTCAACTCGCCGAGCAGGGCCCGCGCCGTGAGCAGCCGCTCCTCCTCCGTCCGCCCGTCCGTGTAGGGGATGACCCGCTGCACGGGCACGAGTTGCGCGCCGCACACCAGATGGACGGCGGCGGGCACGGTGGTGTTGGAGTCCGGCACGGGCGTGGGGTCCTGCGGGACCTGGCAGGAGACGCGGGACGGCGCCGGCCCCGCGTCGACGGGGACGGACGTGCCGCGGATGCCGCAGCCCGCCACCCCCGCGAGCAGCAGGACGGCGGCGGTGAGAGCGGCCCGCGGCCGGCGGCGCGGCGCCCCGGGGACGTGCGGCGAGCGGAGGCGGGCGCCCGGTGTCCCGGGGAGGGCGTGCCGTGCCTCCGCGGGACCGGGCGGGGCCTCGTGGGAGCCGTGCCGCGCCCCGGGTGGGTACGGGCGCGTGGCGGCGGGGGCGGAGCCGGGGAGCGGCGGCGTCGCGGGTATCAATCGGTGTCCTCGCGGGGCTGGTCCGTACCGGGGCGGGCGGCGTCCACGGGCAGGCGGAGGCGGAACACCGCGCCGCCCTCGGGGTGGTTGGCGGCGCTGATGTCCCCGCCGTGGATATGGGCGTTCTCCAGGGCGATGGAGAGGCCGAGGCCGCTGCCCTCGGAGCGCGGCCGTGACGCGCTCGCCTTGTAGAAGCGGTCGAACACGTGCGGGAGGACCTCCTCCGGGATGCCCGGCCCGTGGTCCCGCACCTCCACGGCGAGCCCGCCGTCGTCGGGGCGGACGGTGACCCGCACCGGGGAGCCGCCGTGCTTCAGGGCGTTGCCGATGAGGTTGGCGAGGATGACGTCGAGGCGGCGCGGGTCGAGCCGGGCGACGAGGCCGCGCTCGGTGTCGAGTTCGACGGCGTCCAGCCAGGCGCGGGCGTCGATGCAGGCGGTCACCATGTCCGCCACGTCCACCTCGTCGAGGACCAGGCGGGCCGTGCCGGCGTCGAACCGCGTGACCTCCATCAGGTTCTCCACGAGGGTGCCGAGGCGCCGGGTCTCGTCGACCACCAGCCGCACCGCGGGCGCGACCATCGGGTCGAGGTTGTCGTACTCCTCCTCCAGCACCTCCGTGACGGCGGTGATGGCGGTCAGCGGCGTGCGCAGCTCGTGCGACATGTCGGCGACGAAGCGGCGGCTGGCGGCCTCGCGCGCGCTAAGCTCCTCGACCCGGGCCTCCAGGGAGGCCGCGGCGGCGTTGAACGTCCGTGACAGCTCGGCGAGTTCGTCCGTCCCGGAGACCCGCAGCCGGGTGTCGAGCTTGCCCTCGCCGAGCCGGCGCGCGGCGTCCCCGAGGCGCTGCACGGGCCGCAGCACGGTGCTGGCCGCGGCCTGCGCGAGCAGTGCGGAGCCGACCAGCGCCAGGGCGGTGGCCACCCCCAGCGACCAGGCCAGCGAGTTGAGGTCCTCCCGCTCGGAGCTGAGCGACTTCAGCATGTAACCGGTGGGGCCGCCGCCGATCACCCTCGTCCCGCCGACGAGGTAGGGGGCGCCGTCGAGGGTGATCCGCTGCCAGTACAGGTGGTACGGCAGCCCGTCGCCCACCTCGGCGGGCCGTTCCTCGTCGACGGCGGTGCGCAGCGTCCCGGGCACCGTGTCGAGGGTGAAGCGGCCGTTCCCGGAGGGCGCGGCGCAGGAGCGGCCCTCCCGGTCCCGGTCGACGAGGAGCACCTCGTACCGCTGGGTGGACGCCGCCATGCGCTCCGCCGCCTCCTGGAGCTGCTCGCAGCGGGGGCGCAGCGGCAGGGTGCCGGTGGTGTCGGCGAGCGACTGGCGGAAGTCGTTGAGCGCCGCGTTCTGGGTGCGGGTGAGCACGGCGTCCCGGTTGAGCCAGTAGGCGATGCCGGAAGCGGAGACCGCCGCGGTGAGGGCGACCAGGGCGAAGACCACCACCAGCCGCAGCCGCAGGCTCGTCAGCCGGATCAGCCCCGAGATCCGCTCCCGGACACGGCCGGAGGGGCCGGGCGGGGCGGAACCGGACGGGGCGGAACCGGACGGGGCGGAGGCAGCGAACGGGCCGTCCGGCGCGGCGGACGGCGTTCCGCGGCCGGACGGGGCGGCCGGGCCGGAGCGACCGGCGGGCTGCGACGGGCCCGGCGGGGCGGGCGCAGGGCTCACTGCGGCGTGTCCAGCCGGTACCCCACGCCCCGCACGGTGCGGATGAGGGTCGGCGAGGACGGCACGTCCTCGACCTTGGCGCGGAGCCGCTGCACACAGGCGTCCACCAGGCGGGAGTCGCCCAGATAGTCGTGTTCCCACACGAGCCGCAGCAACTGCTGACGGGACAGCGCCTGGCCGGGGCGGCGGCTCAGCTCCAGCAGCAGCCGCAGCTCGGTGGGGGTGAGCTGGAGGTCCTCGCCGTTCTTGGTGACGGTCATCGCCGAGCGGTCGATCACCAGGCTGCCGAAGCTCGCGGCGTCGTTGGACTCCCGCTCGCCGCGCCGCAGCACGGCCCGGATCCGGGCGTCGAGAACGCGCGGCTGCACCGGCTTGACCACGTAGTCGTCGGCACCGGACTCCAGGCCCACCACCACGTCGATGTCGTCGCTGCGCGCGGTGAGCAGGATGATCGGCAACTGGTCGGTGCGGCGGATGCGGCGGCACACCTCGAAGCCGTCGATGCCGGGCAGCATCACGTCCAGCACGATCAGATCCGGCCGCTGGTCGCGGAGGAGTTTCAGGCCGTCCTCGCCCGTCGCCGCGGCCACCACACGGTGACCCTGGCGGGACAGGGAGAGTTCCAGGGCCGTGCGGATGGCGTCGTCGTCCTCGATCAGCAACAGGAAGGGCACGGTGGCCATTCTGGCCCACGGACGGGCGGGAGTTCGAGCGGCCGGACACCGGGGGCGCCGGAGGGGCGGCGCTGCCTCCCCGGAGCGCCGGCGCCCCGAACGGCCCGGAGGGGCCCCGGGTGGCCCGGCGGGCGCTGCTCGACGAGGCCGTGGCCGTGGCCGAGTTCAGGGGGCCCGGCGCTGCCCGTCGCCGTCCGTCACCGTGGGGAACCGGCCTGCCGGGGCGCGCGTCCGCACCCTTCGTACGTGACCCACGTCACGCCGCATCCCGGTCCCCGAGGCCCGGCGGCGCCCCGGGCGCCGGCCGACCGGGGTGCGAATCGCGCCAGGCGTGCGGGGGGCCGCAGGACAAGCCGCCCCCGTCCGGGGCCGGTTGCGCGGGTTACTGCCTCCCGGCCCCCTGTGACACGGCTGTGACAGGCGGCGGACAGCGTGATGAAACTGCCCCTGCAATCTGGTGTGCACCGGGCGGGAGGACGACCCGCCGGCCCGGCGGCAAGCGATCGGAACTGGCTCCATGATGGGGGGCGCGGCATGAACACACTGCAGACCCGTACCAGCAGCGCAGTTGTCACGCGCCTCCACACGGCCAACCGGGCCTGGGGACGCTCTCAGGACACCGGCGGCGAGATGTCCGGTGCCGTGGGCGGGCGGGGGTGCGCTCGCGGTACCGGACGGCAGAACCGGCAGTCGACCCACCCGGTGGCGATCGACGCGGTGACGGAGGGGAGCGGGGGTGGCTCCCCTCGGGGCGCCGTCGCGGACGGGGAGGCGCAGGGGGAGCGGCGTGAGCCGGCGGAGGCGGAGTTCACCGCCTACGTCCGGGAGCGCCGGGCCGCCCTGTTCGCGACGGCGTACCACCTGACCGGCGACCGGTACGAGGCGGAGGACCTGCTCCAGAGCGCGCTGTTCTCCACCTACCGCGCCTGGCACCGGATCAGCGACAAGGCGGCCGTGGGCGGCTATCTCCGCCGCACCATGACCAACCTGCACATCAGCGCCTGGCGCCGGCGCAAGGTCGCCGAGTACCCGACCGAGGAACTCCCGGAGACGGCCGGCGAACAGGACGCGATGCGCGGCACCGAACTGCGCGCCGTGCTCTGGCAGGCGCTGGCCCGGCTGCCCGAGACCCAGCGCACCATGCTGGTGCTCCGCTACTACGAGGGGCGGACCGACCCGGAGATCGCGGACATCCTCGGCATCAGCGTCGGCACGGTGAAGAGCAGCATCTGGCGCTCGCTGCGCCGGCTGCGCGACGACGAGGCGCTCAGCTTCGGCCGGGACCAGGAGGAGTCCTTCGGCGAACTGGTCGCCTGAGACCGGGGGGTGCGGTCCGCGGTACCGGGATCGCGGGAGGGGGACCGGTGGGCCGGGAGACCGGCCCGCCGGATGACACGGGGGAGCCGGGGGAGCGGGGGGACGCAGGGAACGGGGGAGACGGGGGAACAACGGGGGCCTGCCGGAGGGGAGGACGGCAGGGCCACGGGGGCCACCGCTCGGGGGAGCGGTGGGCAGGCGGGACCGAACGGCCGGGGGTCTGTTCGGTCCCGCCTCGCCGTGCCCGGTGTCAGCCGCCCGCCGCGGCGCGCGTCAGACGGAGCTGTCCGATCTCCGCGACGTTCTTCATCAGCTCGACGTTCACCCAGGCCAGCAGGTGGCCGACGGTGTGCGCGGGGTCGTCCGGGACGGGGAACCGCGCCGGGCTGCCGAGGTCGGCGTCCGTGAGCCCGGCCACCGTCCGCTGCCACTCCTGGCGCAGTCCGCGCAGCCATTCCACGGCCGGTTCGCCCGGACCCGGCCACGGGATGTCCTCCCGCCCGCGCGGTGGCCGGCCCGCCACATGGTCGGTGGCCACGCTCAGCCACCAACCGAGGTGCCAGCTCAGCCAGGCGACGGTGGGAACGGGCACGGGATCGGGCTCGGTGTCCGCCCAGTCCGCAGTCCACGCCCCGGTGCCGTCCGGGCGCATCGTCCAGTGGTGCGGGGCCGGTTCCCACAGGAAGTCCTCCGGGCGAAGACGCTCCAGGTGGTACTCGAAAAGCGACCAGGTCATGTCCCACTGACCGCGCAGCAGTTCGGATCGAGATGTGCTCATCCCCGGGACTCTGGCATGCCCGCCGGCCCCGGCCCCACCGGTTTCCGTCGGCCGGCGGCCCCGGCGGGCTTCCCGGACCTGGCCCGGGCCGTGGGACGGTGGGTGAGCGGAGGGCGGCGGCGTGGCCGAGGTGGCCACCGGGCCGCCGCCGGTGACGGTGTCCCGCGCCCCCAGCATCTACGGGGCCTACAGGGCCTACAGGGGCCTACAGGGCCTACGGGGTCGGCTGCGCCGACGGGACGGGCTCGGCCGGGGTGCGGGCCGGGGCCGGGCGGGGGGCCGGAACCTTCCCGTCCGCGGCGGGACGCGCCACGGCCGCGATCCGGGCGAGCGCCTCGTCCCGGCCGCACGGGTGGGCGCCGAGGGCCGCGTGGCGGGCCACGATGGAGCGTTCGGCGCGCATCAGCCGCCAGCCGCGCCGCACCAGGACGGCCGCCGGTTTGCGGCCCTCCCGCAGATCCCGCGCCAGCCGCCGGCGGAACGTCGTCGCAGGGCGCCCGCGCAGGCAGAGCACGTCGGCGAGGACCCCCGCGGCGCGGCAGCGTTCGGCGATGTCGGCGGCGAAGACTCCCTCCGCGACGAAGAGGGGCGCGTCAGCGATGTCGAACGCCGTCTCCCCGGTGCGGGCGCTGGTCGCGATGTCGTAGACCGGGACGGCCGTCCGTCCCGCGTGGCACAGGGCCGTCACGGCGGCGACCGCCGTGCCGGCGTCCCAGGAGAGCGGGGAGTCCCAGTCCGTGGCGCCGTCCGGGAGCCGGGGGAGGGCGGGGTCACCGGCCTCGCGGTAGAAGTCGTCGAGCCGGAGGACGGGCAGGCCGGTGCGGGCGGCGAGCGAGGACTTGCCGGAACCGGAGGGCCCGGTGAGCAGGACGACACGGGCGCGCGGGCGCGGTTGGCGGTTCACGGAAGACCAGTCTCCCTCATCCGGTCCCGTCCCCACACCCCTGGGTCCCGGCACACCGGGTTCGCGGACCGCCGCGTTCCGGCGTCCGGCCTCCCGGGCCCGGCTCCCGGCGGCCCCGGCACACGGCCGCCCCGGGCACACGGCGGTCCCGGGCGCTCGGCGGCCCCGGGTATACGGCTCCCCGGGCACACGCCGGCCCCGGCGAAGTGGCCGTCCCGGTGGGCGGGATCAGATGCCGATCGGGTGCCAGACCGTCTTGGTCTCCAGGAACGCCAGCATGCGCTCCGTACCGGGGCCGGTCGTCCAGTCCGTCGTGGCGGACGGCCGCAGGACCCGCTTGAGGTTGTCGGCCGCCGCCGTCTCCAGCTCCTTCGCCAGCGTCTCGTCCGTGGCCGCCCCGGCCAGGTCGATCGCGTTCACGTCCTGGTGGGCGGCGAGCGGCGCGGCGATCTCCGCCGTCCCGCCCGAGAGGAGGTTGACCACACCGCCCGGCAGGTCGGAGGTGGCCAGCACCTCGCCGAGCGAGAGCGCCGGCAGCGGGGTCCGCTCCGCGGCCACCACCACGGCGGTGTTGCCGGTGACGATCACCGGGGCGATCACCGACACCAGCCCCAGGAAGGAGGAGTCACCGGGGGCGAGCACGGCGACGACCCCGGTCGGCTCCGGGCTGGAGAGGTTGAAGTACGGGCCGGCCACCGGGTTGGCACCGCCCACGACCTGGGCGATCTTGTCCGACCAGCCCGCGTACCAGACCCAGCGGTCGATCGCCGCGTCCACCTGGGCGGCCGCCCCGGCCCGGTCCAGGCCCTCCGCGGCGGCCACCTCGGTGGTGAACTGCTCGCGGCGGCCCTCCAGCATCTCGGCGATCCGGTAGAGGATCTGGCCCCGGTTGTAGGCCGTCGCACCGGACCAGCCCGGGAACGCCTTGCGGGCCGCGACCACCGCGTCCCGCGCGTCCTTGCGGGAGGAGCGGGGGGCGTTGGCGAGCCACGCGCCGGTGCTGTCGGACACCTCGTACACCCGTCCGCTCTCGGAGCGGGGGAACTTCCCCCCGACGAACAACTTGTAGGTCTTGAGAACGCTCAGCCGGGCGGCGGCTCCGCCCCCGGGGCTCCCCGGGACCTCGTCCGCGCGAGACGCCGGTGAGCCCGGGGCCGACGGGGACGACGGAGAGGCCGGGGAGGCCGGGGAGGCCGGCGGTCCGGTCTTCCCGGTCGGCTCGGTCAGCTCAGACATCGAGATACGCCTCCAGACCGTGGCGGCCGCCCTCGCGGCCGTGACCGGACTCCTTGTAGCCGCCGAACGGCGAGGCCGGGTCGAACTTGTTGAACGTGTTGGCCCAGACGACGCCCGCGCGGAGCTGGTCCGCCGTCCACAGGATGCGGGAGCCCTTCTCCGTCCAGATGCCGGCGGAGAGCCCGTAGGGCGTGTTGTTCGCCTTCTCCACGGCCTCCGCCGGGGTGCGGAAGGTCAGCACCGAGAGCACGGGGCCGAAGATCTCCTCCCGCGCGATGCGGTGGGCCTGGGTGACGCCGGTGAACAGGGTCGGCGCGAACCAGTAGCCGGTGGACGGCAGGTCGCACGCCGGGGACCAGCGTTCGGCGCCCTCCGCCTCGCCCGCGTCGGCGAGGGCCGTGATCCGGTCGAGCTGCTCCCGGGAGTTGACCGCCCCGACGTCGGTGTTCTTGTCGAGCGGGTCACCCACCCGCAGCGTCGCCATCCGGCGCCGCAGGGCGTCCAGCACCTCCTCGGCCACCGACTCCTGCACCAGCAGCCGGGAGCCCGCGCAGCAGACATGGCCCTGGTTGAAGAAGATGCCGTTCACGATGCCCTCGACGGCCTGGTCGAGCGGGGCGTCGTCGTAGACGATGTTGGCGGCCTTGCCGCCCAGCTCCAGGGTGAGCTTCTTCCGCGTCCCCGCGACCGTGCGCGCGATGGCCTTGCCGACCTCCGTGGAGCCGGTGAACGCCACCTTGTCCACGCCGGGGTGGGCCACCAGCGCGGCACCGGTCGAGCCGTCGCCCGTGACGATGTTGACCACGCCCCGCGGGAGGCCGGCCTGCCGGCAGATGTCCGCGAAGAACAGCGCCGACAGCGGTGTGGTCTCGGCCGGCTTCAGGACCACCGTGTTGCCGGTGGCCAGCGCGGGGGCGATCTTCCACGAGAGCATCAGCAGCGGAAAGTTCCACGGGATGACCTGTGCGGCCACCCCCAGCGGGCGGGGGTCCGGCCCGTAGCCGGCGTGCGCCAGTTTGTCGGCCCAGCCCGCGTAGTGGAAGAAGTACGCGGCGGCGAGCGGCAGGTCCGCGTCGCGGGACTCGCGGATCGGCTTGCCGTTGTCCAGCGACTCCAGGACGGCCAGCTCGCGGGAGCGCTCCTGGAGGATGCGCGCGATCCGGAAGAGGTACTTGGCGCGTTCCGCGCCGGGCAGCGCCGACCAGGGGCCGAACGCCCGGCGGGCGGCGGCCACCGCCGCGTCCACGTCCTCCTCGCCGCCCTGGGCGACCTCGGAGAGCACCTCCTCGGAGGAGGGCGAGACGGTCTTGAAGACCTGGCCGTCCGCCGCCTCGCGGAACTCGCCGTCGATGTAGAGGCCGTACCGCGGCGCGATGTCCACGACGGAGCGGGACTCGGGCGCGGGGGCGTAGGCGAACAGCGGGCCGCCGGCCCCGGTGGCTCGCGCTGTTCCCGTGGTCCCGAGCGCCCCGGTGGGCTCGGCGGGTGTGGCCGGCCGGGTCTGCCGCCCGCGCTGCGGCTGGGTCTCCCGGGTCTGCCGGGTCTGCTGCTTCTTGGGCTGGGTCATGGGTTCCTCAGTCCACCGTCACGTAGTCGGGACCGGAGTAGCGGCCCGTGCCGAGCTTCTGGCGCTGCATCAGCAGATCGTTCAGCAGGCTGGAGGCGCCGAAGCGGAACCAGTCCGGGGAGAGCCAGTCCTCGCCCGCCGTCTCGTTGACCATCACCAGGTACTTGACCGCGTCCTTCGTGGTCCGGATGCCGCCCGCGGGCTTCACGCCCACCTGGACGCCGACGGACGCGCGGAAGTCGCGCACCGCCTCCAGCATGAGGAGGGTGACCGGCGGAGTGGCGTTGACCGCCACCTTCCCCGTGGAGGTCTTGATGAAGTCGGCCCCCGCGAGCATCGCCAGCCAGGAGGCCCGGCGCACGTTGTCGTAGGTCTGCAACTCGCCGGTCTCGAAGATCACCTTGAGGTGGGCGGCGCTCCCGTCCTCGCGCCGGCACGCCTCCTTCACCTGCCGGATCTCCTCGGAGACCTGGAGGTACCGGCCGGTGAGGAAGGCGCCGCGGTCGATCACCATGTCGATCTCGTCGGCGCCCGCGGCCACCGCGTCCCGCGTGTCGGCCAGCTTCACCGGCAGCGCGGCGCGGCCCGCCGGGAACGCGGTGGCGACCGAGGCGACCGGGATGTGAGGCGCTCCCGCCGCACGCAGCGCGTCCTTGGCGGTGGCCACCATGTCGGGGTAGACGCAGATGGCCGCGACCTTCGGCGCGCTCCGGTCCAGCGGGTCCGGGTGCGCGCCCTTGGCGCAGAGGGCCCGGACCTTGCCCGGGCTGTCGGCGCCTTCCAGGGTGGTCAGGTCGATCATGGAGATGGCCAGGTCGATGGCGAACGCCTTGGCCGTGGTCTTGATCGAGCGGGTGCCGAGGGCCGCCGCGCGGGCGTGCAGGCCGACGGCGTCGACGCCCGGCAGGCCGTGCAGGAAGCGGCGCAGCGCGGCATCGGAGGCGGTGACGTCCGCCATCGACGCCAGCCGCTCCGCGGCCTCGCTGCCGTATGCGGGCACTGCGGAGGGAAACGGGGGAGACGAGGGGGACGGAGGAAGAACGGTCACCCGAGGAGCATATCTACGCGCGTAGCCAGCTGTCACCCCCCGGGGAGGTGGTCCCCGCCACCGGGGCGGCCCGTGGTGGTCCCCGCCACCCGGACGGCCCGTGCCGCCCACCGGACCCGGCGGGACGGGTCTCCGGCCGCCGGACCGTCCCCGGGCCCGGTGCCCGGCCCCGTCGTGGCTCGTGGGGGGCATCGGGCAGAATCGGGCGCATGACGAGCCCGGACCCCTCCTCCTCCGCGCCGCGGCCCGAGCCCGGCCCCGAGCACGCCCCGCGGTACGCCGACCGCGTCTACCGCTCCGGCTCGGCCCTGCTCGGCGGGGCGGTGCTGCTCGGTCTCGCGGGCTGGATCGGCATCGACGCGCTCGTCCGCGGCACGGGCCGCACCCCCTGGCTCGCGCTGGCCGGGCTGCTGCTCGTGGTGCCGCTGGTCGTCGCCTTCACCTTCCGGCCCGCGGTCTTCGCGGGCGAGGACCGGCTCCGGGTGCGCAACCCGTTCCGCACGATCACCCTCCCCTGGGGGACGGTCGAAGGCGTACGGGCGAGCTACTCCAGCGAGATCTTCGCCGGGGGGCGGAAGTTCCAGCTCTGGGCGATCCCGGTGTCGCTGCGGGCCCGCAAGCGCTCGGCCCGGCGCAGCGCACGGAACGCCGCCGCCGACGACACCGGCCGTGCCTCGGCCGCCGTCACCGGACCGGACCGGGCCCCCGGCGACGAGGCCGTCACGGAACTCTCCGAGCTGGCGGAGCGGCACGCCCGCCGGGAGACGGCGCAGGGCGAGCCCGAGGTGCGCTGGGCCTACGAGGTGCTGGCCCCCTCGGCGGTGGGCGCGGTGCTGCTGCTCGTGCTCGCCCTGATCGGCTGACGGGCCTGATGGGCCTGACGGGCCTACTGGGCCTGATGGGCTGACGGGGCGGCGACGGCGCGGCGGGGCTCTCGCTCGCCGCCCGCCGCCGGCCGGGGGCCGGTCCGCGCGGGCTCCGGGTCCCGGGTCCCGGGTCCCGGTGGCGCCGGGAGGTCCCGGCCGGCCGCGCCCGGCGCACCGCCGTCCGGCCGCGCACCGCCGTCCGTCCTGCCGGCCCCCGGCCTGCCTGCCGTCCGTGCCCCCTTGCCGCTCTGCCGCCCTGCCGCCCGGCGGCCACGGCGCCGGCTGCCGCTTCCGTACCGGTCAGAGGCGCGCGGCCGCCGCCAGGTCCACCTTGAGCGCGGCCAGCACGGCGGCGGCGGTGGTCCGGGCGTCGTCCAGCGCGTCGGGGCCCGCCACCGGCACGACGGCCTCCAGGTAGCACTTGAGCTTGGGCTCGGTCCCGCTGGGCCGGACCACGACCCGGGCCGATTCCACCGGCAGGCGCCCGGCCGGGAAGTCCCCGCCGGCGAGGGTGTAGCGCAGGCCGTCGGTGGGCGGCAGCCGGTCGGTGCCGCGGGCCAGGTCCTCGGCGGTGGTCACGGTGAGCCCGGCCAGGGTGGCGGGGGGCCGCTCACGGAGCCGCGTCATGGCGTCGGAGATCAGCGAGAGGTCGGTCACCCGTACGGAGAGCTGGTCGGTGGCGTGCAGCCCGTACTCCACGGCGATGTCGTCCAGGAGTTCGGACAGGTCACGGCCGCCGGCCTTGAGTTCGGCGGCCAGTTCGGCCACGAGCAGGGCGGCGGTGATGCCGTCCTTGTCGCGCACCCCGTCCGGGTCCACGCAGTAGCCCAGCGCCTCCTCGTAGGCGTAAGCCAGCCCTTCGACGCGGGTCAGCCACTTGAAGCCGGTCAGCGTCTCGTCGTACGGCTGTTCGGCGCGGGCGGCGATGCGGGAGAGCAGCGAAGAGGAGACGACGGTGGTGGCGAAGGCCCCGGCGGCCCGCTTGTGCACCAGGTGCGTGGCGAGCAGCGCGCCGACCTCGTCCCCGCGGAGCATCCGCCAGCCCGGGCCGGTGCCGGGCGCGGGCACGGCGACGGCGCAGCGGTCCGCGTCCGGGTCGTTGGCGATGACGAGGTCGGGCGCCGGGGAGGCGGCGCGGGCGGTGGCGAACGCCAGGTCCATGGCGCCCGGCTCCTCCGGGTTGGGGAAGGCCACCGTGGGGAACGCCGGGTCGGGATCGCCCTGTTCGGGCACCACGACGGGCGGGGGGAAGCCGGCCCGTTCGAAGGCGGCGAGCAGGGTGTCCCGGCCCACGCCGTGCAAGGGGGTGTGGACGACCCGGACGTCGCGCGGGGAACCGCCGGTCAGCACCGCGTCGGTGCGGGCCAGGTACGCCTCGACGATCTCCTCCCCCAGGGTCTCCCAGCCGGAGCCGGCGCGCGCCACGCCGGTCAGGCTGCCCACCGCCGCGATCTCGGCGGCGATCTCCGCGTCGGCCGGCGGGACGATCTGCGCGCCGCCGGACGCGCCGCCGAGGTACACCTTGTAGCCGTTGTCCCGGGGCGGGTTGTGGCTGGCGGTGACCGTGACGCCGGCGACCGCCCCCAGGTGCCGCACGGCGAACGCCAGCACGGGCGTGGGCAGCGGGCGGGGCAGCAGCGCGGCGCGGAGCCCGGCGCCGGTCATCACGGCCGCCGTGTCCCGGGCGAACTCCTCGCTCTTGTACCGGGCGTCGTAGCCGATGACGACCAGCCCCGGCTCGCCGTCCGCGGCCGGGTTCTGCTTGCGGAGGTACGCGGCGAGGCCGGCGGCGGCCCGGATGACCACCGCCCGGTTCATCCGCAGCGGCCCCGCGCCGAGTTCGCCGCGGAGCCCGGCGGTGCCGAACTGCAGGGTGCCGCCGAAGCGGCCGGCGAGCGCCTCGGTGTCCTCCGCCTCGATGAGCGCGCTCAGCTCCGCGCGGGTCTCGGGGTCGGGGTCCTCGGCCAGCCAGGCACCGGCCTGCCGGATCAGCTCCGCTGTGTCGCTTGCCACGTGACGCTCCTGCTTCGGTCGGGGGCGGCGGCCCGGTGGGCGCGGGCCGTTCACCCGGTGTCGTGGCCCCCGGGGGTCGGCGGTGCCGGGGGCCGGTGGTGTTCCGGTGCGGGCGCCGGAGGCGGCGCCGGTGCGGCGGTCGGGTCCCCCGCCCCGCCCCGGCAGGGGGCCGGGCGCCGGGGGTACGGGACCTGGTGGTGAACCGGTGAGGAACGGTCCGGGGCCCGAGGGGTACCGGTACCCGTGTCGGCCGGGCTTTACCGGGAGGACACCCGGCGTGCGCGGTGAGGTGTCCCACCGGTGGGCGGTGACGGGCCGGCGGACGGCCGGGTTCCGGCTCCGGGTGCCGAGGCCGGTCCGCCGCCTTCCGGCCCCGGCCGCGGAGGGCGTCCCGCCACCGGCGGACCCGGTGCCGCCATGGGCGGTGCCGGTGCCGGTGCCGCTCGTACGTCCCCCGGGCGGCGGTCCGGCGGTCCGAGACCGGTGGAACCGGCGCGCCGGGAGCCGGGACCTTGCCGTTTCCCGGCGGGTTGTGGACGGATCCTGTGCGCGGGGCCGAGGCGGAGACGGCCGGTGAAGCGCCACGTCGCGGCGGACGGGGCGACGGTGGAACTCCGCCTCCCTTTCCCCGGCGCCGACGCGGTTACCGACATCAGCATCAGCACGGGCACCGACAGCGTCACTGCCACCGAATCCGCCACCGCCACCGCCACCGCCCTCGACGGCGGAAATCCGCCACCGCCCCCCGTGCGGCGGAACTCCGCCACCGTCGTCGAGGGTCCGGCAACCGGGACCGCAGGTGGCCCGTTGTGGCGGGGCCCCTCGGCCCCGCCCCGGACTGCCCCGGACCACCCCGGCCGACGTCCGTCCGGCCCGCGGCAGGCGGGCCCGCCCCGGGCCCGGAACCGGACCGCGCCGGACCGCTCAGGCCGGAGCAGGCCCGCCCCGGCCGGCGCAGGTCCGCTCGCCTACAGGCGGCCGAGGACCCGGGCGAGCAGGCTGCCCATCCGGGCCGCCGAGTCGCGCCCGGCCTGGAGGACCTCTTCGTGGTTGAGCGGCTCGCCCGTCATGCCCGCGGCCAGATTGGTCACCAGGGAGATGCCGAGCACCTCGGCGCCGGCCTCGCGGGCGGCTATGGCCTCCAGCGCCGTCGACATGCCCACCAGGTCGGCCCCGAGGGTGCGGATCATGTGGATCTCGGCCGGGGTCTCGTAGTGGGGGCCGGGGAACTGCGCGTAGACGCCTTCCTCCAGGGTGTCGTCGACCTCCTTGCACAGGGCGCGCAGCCGCGTCGAGTACAGGTCCGTCAGGTCGACGAAGTTGGCGCCCACGATCGGCGAGACCGCGGTGAGGTTGATGTGATCGCTGATGAGCACGGGCTGACCGGGGCGCATCCCCGCGCGCAGCCCGCCGCAGCCGTTGGTCAGCACGACGGTCTTGCAGCCGGCGGCGACGGCGGTGCGGACGCCGTGGGTGACGGCCGCGACCCCGTGGCCCTCGTAGTAGTGGGTCCGGCCGAGGAAGACCAGGGCGCGCTTCTCCCCGATCCGGTACGAGCGGATCCGTCCGGCGTGGCCCTCGACGGCGGGCGGCGCGAAACCGGGAAGGTCGGTCACCGGCAGGTCGCTCTCCGGGGCGCCGAGCGCGTCGGCGGCGGGGACCCAGCCGGATCCCATGACCAGCGCGACGTCATGGGTCTCGGCGCCGGTCAGTTCGCGGAGGCGGGCGGCGGCGGCGCGGGCGTCGGGCGCCGGGGGGAGCCCCGGGGCGGCAGTCTCTGAGGCGTTCACCGGATGAGGGTAACCCGTTTTCGGCTACGCGCGTAGACGCCGGTGGTGAGAGCCCCGCGGGCGTCCGGTGACCGCTTGGCCGGCGGGTACCGGACGGCCCCCGGGCCCGCCCCGGGCCCGCCGCCGGGTTCGCCGCTCAGCAGGGCCGTTTGCGCAGCTCCATCACGTAGTCGTGCGGTGCCCCCGCCGACTCGGCCGCGTCCGCGATCTCGCCGAGGTAGCGCGCGGACGGCAGCCCGCCCTCGTAACCGTTGAGGACGTAGAGCCAGGCCGCCTCCTCGCCGTCGAGGGTGTGCACCCGGACCCGCATCCGCCGGTATATGTCGAGGCCGACGCCCTCCCAGCGGTCCATGGAGTCCTCGTCCATGGGGGCGATGTCGTAGAGGGCGACGAACGTCTGGGCCCGCGGCGCCTCCACGATGGTGGCCAGTGCGCCCTCCCAGCCCATCTGCTCGCCGCCGAAGGTCAGCCGCCAGCCCGAGAGCCAGCCCGTTCCGCGCAGCGGTGAGTGGGGAGCGCGGCGGGACATCAGCCGCGCGTCGAGGTTGCCGGCGTACGCGGCGTAGAGCGACATGTGACGAGGGTAAGCGAGGTCCGCGGGCGGCTCGCGGGTTCGCCCGCTCCCGGCCGACCCCCGCCGGGACCTCCGCGGGCCCGTGGGGGAGAATGGGCCCGTGACTCGGATCGTGATCATCGGCGGCGGACCCGGCGGGTACGAGGCGGCCCTGGTGGCCGCGCAACTCGGCGCGGAGGTGACCGTCGTCGACAGCGACGGCCTCGGCGGCGCGTCGGTGCTCACCGACTGCGTGCCGTCGAAGACGCTGATCGCGACCGCCGAGGTCATGACCACCTTCGACTCCTCCTACGAGGAGCTCGGCATCATCGTCGCCGACGACACCCCGCACGTCGACCAGCCCGCCCGGGTGGTCGGGGTGGACCTCGGCAAGGTCAACCGCCGGGTGAAGCGCCTCGCGCTCGCGCAGTCGCACGACATCACCGCGTCCGTCACCCGGGCCGGCGGCCGGGTGCTGCGCGGCCGGGGGCGGCTGGAGCCGCAGCAGGCACCGGACGGCTCCCGCACGGTGACCGTGCGGTTCGCCGACGGTGCCGAGGAGGCCCTGACCGCCGACGCGGTGCTGGTGGCCACCGGCGCGCACCCCCGGGAACTCCCCGACGCCCTGCCCGACGGCGAGCGCATCCTCAACTGGACGCAGCTCTACGACCTGGACGAGCTGCCCGAGGAGCTGATCGTCGTCGGCTCCGGCGTGACCGGCGCCGAGTTCGCCGGCGCGTACCAGGCGCTGGGCTCCCGGGTCACCCTGGTCTCCAGCCGGGACCGCGTGCTGCCGGGTGAGGACCCGGACGCCGCCGTGGTGCTGGAGGACGTCTTCCGCCGCCGCGGGATGAACGTGATGAGCCGCTCCCGCGCGGCGGCCGTGAAGCGGGCCGGCGCCGGGGTCGAGGTGCGGCTGGCCGACGGCCGCACGATCACCGGCTCGCACTGCCTGATGGCGGTGGGCGCGGTCCCCAACACCGGCGGCATGGGGCTGGAGGAGGCGGGGGTCGTGCTCAAGGAGTCCGGCCACATCCGGACCGACCGGGTCTCCCGCACCGGCGCGCCCGGCGTCTACGCCGCGGGCGACTGCACGGGAGTGCTGGCGCTGGCGTCCGTCGCCGCGATGCAGGGCCGGATCGCGATGTACCACATCCTCGGGGACGCGGTGGCCCCGCTGAACCTCAAGACCGTCTCGGCGAACGTCTTCACCGACCCGGAGATCGCGACCGTCGGCTACACGCAGGCGGACGTGGACAGCGGCCGGATCGACGCCCGCGCGGTCAAGCTGCCGCTGCTGCGCAACCCCCGGGCGAAGATGCAGGGCATCCGGGACGGCTTCGTGAAGCTGTTCTGCCGGCCCGGTACCGGCATCGTCGTGGGCGGTGTGGTGGTCGCGCCGCGCGCCAGCGAGCTGATCCACCCGATATCGCTCGCCGTGGACAACAGCCTGACGGTCGAGCAGGTGGCCAACACCTTCACGGTGTACCCCTCGCTCTCCGGTTCGATCGCCGAGGTGGCGCGGCAGCTGCACACCCGGAAGAGCCTCGGCGAGGGCTGAGCCGGGCCCGGCGCACGCCTCCGGGGCCCGGCGTCCGCCGCCCCGCCGGGTGGAGGCCGCCCCGCGACGGGTCCGGGTCCGGCCGCAGGCTTCCCGGGAGCCCGGTCCCGGGCCGGGAGGCGCTTCCCGGCCGGTTCCGGCACGGCGGTTGCCGCGGGGGCCCGGGGCATGGTCCCGTATAGCAGGAGCGGGACGGGGCCACGGGCAATTTCTGCTATTCGGCGAAAACCGCTGAAAGCGGTCGGTCGGTGGCGTTACTGTCAGTTTTGTGTTCGCTGCAGAACGTCGCCAATTGATCCTTGAAATGGTGCGCGCCAACGGGGCCGTGTCGCTCCGTGAGCTCGCCCGTGTCGTCCAGACCTCAGAAGTGACCGTACGCCGTGACGTGCGCGCGCTGGAGGCGGAAGGGCTGCTCGACCGCCGGCACGGCGGAGCGGTGCTGCCCGGAGGTTTCAGCCGGGAGCCCGGTTTCCCGCAGAAGGCCCATCTGGCGACCGCCGAGAAGACGGCCATCGCCGACCGTGCCGCCGCCCTGGTCACGGAGGGCGAGGCGATCGTGGTCGGGGCGGGCACGACCACCCAGGAGCTGGCCCGCCGGCTCGCGCGCGTCCCCGGCCTCACCGTGGTCACCAACTCCCTGCTCGTCGCGCAGGCGCTGGCGCACGCCAACCGGGTCGAGGTGGTGATGACCGGGGGTACCCTGCGCGGCTCCGACCACGCCCTGGTGGGCAGTGGCGCGGAGCAGTCCCTGCACGGCCTCCGGGTCTCCCGCGCGTTCCTCTCCGGCAGTGGGCTGACCGCCGAACGGGGCCTGTCCACCTCGAACATGCTCTCCGCCAGCGTCGACCGGGCCCTCGTCCAGGCCGCCGCCGAGGTGGTGGTCCTCGCCGACCACACCAAGCTCGGGACGGACACCATGTTCCAGACGGTCCCCACGGAGACGATCACCCGGCTGGTCACCGACGAGCCCCCGGAGCACGAGGAGCGGGCCGCCGCCGAACTCCGGGCCCTGGCGGACCAGGGCGTGCAGATCACGGTGGCTGCGCCCGGCGGTGGCACCGGCGGGGGCGCCGGGGCCGCGCCGGGGCCGGGGCGCAGGCCGCGCCCGGTGCCTCCCGCCGCCGGGCGGGGCCCGTCCCCGGCCGCCGGGCCGGGCGGTGGCAAGCCGCCGGCGGGCGGGCAGGGCCCCGGGCGCACCGAGGACCTGCCCCTCCCCGGGCAGCGCCGCGCGCACCCGGCCGCGTCCACCACGCCCCCGCTCCGGGGCGGGCCCCCGACCGCCGAACCGCCCGCCACGGGTGGGCGGGTGGCGGATCTGCGTCGCCGCTGACCTGGGCGGCGGCGGGCCCGGCCCACGTGCGGTGCGGTCCGCGGTGTGTGGTCGGGCCGGCCGGCGCGGGGCGGGCACCGCGTACCGTCACCGGCCGCGCGCCCGCTCCGGTGAACCGCCCCGCTGCACGGGTGGGGCAGCGGGTGGGCCAGTGGGTGGGCCAGCGGGCGGGTCAGCGGCCGGCCGGTCCCGGGGCGCACGCGCCCGGGTCCGCGCGGAGGCCGTGCAGGGTGAGGGTGAGCAGCCGGTCGGCGAGGCCGGGGTCGCCGGGGCTCTCCTCGACGGCGATCGCGATGGCGTTGGTGAGCCGGATCAGATCACCGATCTCCACCTCGGCCCGGGTGGCCCCGGCCCGCTGGGCCCGGGCCAGCAGCTCACCGCCCGCGGCGCGCACCGGCACGGCGCAGGAGGAGAGTTCGCAGTCCGCGGCGGTGGACGCGGTCATCAGGGCGCGGGAGAGGCCCCGGTAGGTCACCGAGTGGTCGATCAGCGCGCGCAGCCAGTCGAGGAGCGCGGCACAGGGCTCCTCCGCCTCCAGCAGTTCCCGTGCCCGGTCCGCCAGGGCCTCGACCTCACCGTGGAAGACGGCGCCGATGAGCGCGCGGCGGTTGGGGAAGTGGCGGTAGAGCGTGCCGACGCCGACACCCGCGCGGCGCGCCACCTCCTCCAGGGAGGTGTCCGTGCCGTGCTCGGTGAACGCGGCCCGGGCCACGGTCAGCAGCCGCTCGTGATTGCGCCGCGCGTCGGCGCGCATGGGGCGTGCCCCGGCCGTGTCCATCGCCGTCCGCCCCGTCTCGGTCGCCATCGCCGCCCGGTCCCTCCTCACTCGCCCGCCCTGGTCCCAAGGATGCCATCGCCGCGGTGGTGCGCTCGCCCGGGAGCCGCCCGGGGCGGATCACCGCCCCGTCACGGGGGCGGAGGCGGTGGGGCCGGGCGACCGGCGGGCGGGGCGGCCGGGGAGCGGCCGCGAGGCCCGTCGCCGGACGGAAGACCCGTCGCCGGACGGAAGACCCGTCGCCGGACGGAAGGCCCGTCGCCGGACGGAAGGCCCGTCGCCGGTGGGGGCCCGCGAGGCCGTAGCGGGGGCGGGGAGCCCGCCGGGACGGCAGCCACCGGGACGGTGGGCAGGGTGGTGGGGCGACCGGCGGGGGCCGCGTACCGGCGGGAAGGCGGGAACGGGACGGGCCCGCCGTACGGTGCGGTACGGCGGGCCCGGAGACAGATCGGCGGCGGTGGTGGACCGCCGCCCGCTCAGTCCTTGATCTCGCAGATGACGGCCCCCGAGGAGAGGGCCGCCCCGACCTCGGTGGCGAGGCCCTTGACCGTGCCGGCCTTGTGCGCGTTGAGCGGCTGCTCCATCTTCATGGCCTCCAGGACCACGATCAGCTCGCCCTCCTCGACCCGCTGGCCCTCCTCCACGGCGACCTTCACCACGGTGCCCTGCATGGGCGAGGCCAGGGTGTCGCCGGAGGCGGCGGAGCCGGCCTTCTTGGCGGCCTTCCGCTTCGGCTTCTTCTGCCCGGCGGCCGGGGCGGCGCCCGCGCCCAGCGAAGCGGGCAGCGAGACCTCCAGGCGCTTGCCGCCCACCTCGACCACGACCGTCTCGCGCGTCTCGCCCTCGGCCTCGTCGGCACCCGGAGCGGCGAACGGCGTGATCTCGTTGACGAATCCGGTCTCGATCCACCGGGTGTGGACGGTGAACGGCTCGGCGGAGCCGCCCAGTTCGGGGGCGAACGCCGGGTCCGTCACGACCGCGCGGTGGAAGGGGATCGCCGTGGCCATGCCCTCGATCCGGAACTCCGCCAGGGCGCGCGCGGCGCGCTGGAGGGCCTGCTGCCGGGTGGCGCCCGTGACGATCAGCTTGGCCAGCAGGGAGTCCCAGGCCGGGCCGATGACGGAGCCGGACTCGACCCCGGCGTCCAGCCGGACGCCCGGCCCGGAGGGCGGGGAGAAGAGGGTGACGGTGCCGGGGGCGGGCAGGAAGTTGCGGCCCGGGTCCTCGCCGTTGATGCGGAACTCGAAGGAGTGGCCGCGCACCGGCGGGTCGCCGTAGCCGAGTTCCTCGCCGTCGGCGACTCGGAACATCTCGCGGACCAGGTCGATGCCGGTGACCTCCTCGGTCACCGGGTGCTCCACCTGGAGACGGGTGTTGACCTCCAGGAAGGAGATCGTGCCGTCGTTGCCGACGAGGAACTCCACGGTGCCCGCGCCGACGTAACCGGCCTCCTTGAGGATGGCCTTGGAGGCGCGGTACAGCTCGGCGTTCTGCTCCTCGCTGAGGAAGGGGGCCGGGGCCTCCTCGACGAGCTTCTGGTGACGGCGCTGGAGGGAACAGTCGCGGGTGGAGACCACGACGACGTTGCCGTGCCGGTCGGCCAGGCACTGGGTCTCGACGTGGCGCGGCCGGTCCAGGTAGCGCTCGACGAAGCACTCGCCGCGGCCGAAGGCGGCGACGGCCTCGCGCACCGCGGAGTCGTACAGCTCGGGCACCTCGTCGAGGGTGCGGGCCACCTTCAGGCCGCGGCCGCCGCCACCGAACGCCGCCTTGATGGCGATGGGCAGGCCGTGTTCCTCGGCGAAGGCCACGACCTCGTCGGCGCCGGAGACCGGGTCGGGGGTGCCGGCGACCAGCGGGGCGCCGGCGCGCTGGGCGATGTGGCGGGCGGCGACCTTGTCACCGAGATCGCGGATCGCCTGCGGGGGCGGGCCGATCCAGGTCAGGCCCGCGTCGAGGACGGCCCGCGCGAAGTCGGCGTTCTCCGAGAGGAAGCCGTAGCCGGGATGGACGGCGTCGGCGCCCGACTCGGCCGCCGCGGCCAGCACCTTGGACATGTCCAGATAGCTGGTGGCCGGGGTGTCGCCACCCAGCGCGTAGGCCTCGTCGGCCGCGCGGACGTGCAGAGCGTCCCGGTCCGGATCGGCGTAGACGGCTACGCTCGCGATTCCGGCGTCCCGGCAGGCGCGGGCCACACGGACCGCGATTTCGCCCCGGTTGGCGATGAGCACCTTGCGCACGATGGCTCCCTCCTTGAAACAAGGTGAGTTTAGGGACTGCCGACACGCCGTGCCGAGGCGCCTCAGGGGGTGACCTTGCCCACACGGACGGTCAGGATCCCCTCGGTCAGGTGCTGAAAGTCCTTGTCAGGCAAGGATAGTCGGGTCCGGCCCGAGGGGTGGCGGGCCGGTGATGTGGGCTAGGTCTCTGTCGGAGCCCGAGGCGCGCGACCGGCATTCTTTGTGGAATTCCTACGAACCTCGCGGGGAATCTTTGCCCGGGAGTCCGTTCCGGCGCGCACCCCGTACGCGCCCCTTGCCGCCGGGCATTACCCGGAAGTAGCCTGCGGGCCTTCTCACATACCCTGGGTAACGACCGGGCGGGACGGAACGGCGGTGGGTTCGGTGGCGCGCAGACCGGCGGCGCTCGTGGCGGTGGTGACGGGGCTCGTGCTGGTGGCCGAGGCGGTGGGCGCCGTCTGGCTGCACTGGTTCCTCGGCGAGGTCGTGAGCCGGCAGAGCATGTCGCTCGCCGGCCTGGACCCGGACCACATGGGGGCGTCCACCCTGGGCCTGGGGATCGTCCTCGGCCTGTTCCTGCTCGGCTGCGCGGTGACGCTGGTGACCGCCGGGGTGCGGAACCGGGCGCCGCGCTCCGTCCCGCGCGTCCTGCTGATCGCCTGCGCCGTCCTGCACGCCGTGCTGGGCGCGCTGACGGTGGGTCTGGTCGGCTGGGACGCCTTCGCGTTCCTGATGACCGTCTTCGGCCTGATCGTCTTCTGCCTGCTGGGCTTCGCGGAGGGGGACGGAGCCCCGCCGTCCGGCCCGGCCACCGCGGACGGCGGGACCGCGGGCGCGCCGGCGCACCCCTGAGCCCCGAGCCCCCGAGCCCCTGACCGGGGTTCACCCCCGACCGGGGTCACCCCCACAAGTCGGTGATGCGCACGTCCAGTTCGGCGAGGAGCCGCCGCAGCGTCGGCAGCGACAGGCCGATGACGTTGCCCGGATCGCCGTCCACCCCCTCCACGAACGGTGCCGACCGCCCGTCCAGGGTGAACGCGCCCGCCACATGGAGGGGTTCACCGCTGGCCACGTACGCGGCGATCTCGCCGTCGGACGGCTCGCCGAACCGGACGGTGGTGGAGGCCGTCGCCGACACCCGCCGGCCGCTCACCGTGTCGATCACGCAGTGCCCGGTCCGCAGCACGCCCGAGCGGCCGCGCATGGCCTTCCAGCGGGCCGTGGCCTCCTCCGGGCCGCCGGGCTTGCCGAGCGCCCGTCCGTCCAGGTCCAGCACCGAGTCGCAGCCCACCACGAGTGCCCCCGCGGCCTCCGGCCGGGCGGCGACCGCCTCCGCCTTGGCCTCCGCGAGCAGTCGCGCCAGCGCGCCCGGGGAGTCCGCGGTGAGCGCGTCCTCGTCGACCCCGCTCACGATCACCTCGGGCACCAGCCCGGCCTGCCGGAGCAGACCCAGCCGGGCGGGGGAGCGGGAGGCGAGGACGAGCGTGCGGCGGGTGGCGGGCGCGGTGGTCTCCATGGCGGCAGCGTATAGAAGCGCGAGGAGGCGGCCGGCGGCGAGTGGTGGGGTCAGCGGAGGAGCAGAAGCGCCAGGGTCACGAGGACCGCCACCGCCAGCAGCCCGCCGGCCCGGCGCAGCTTCCTCTCGGTGTCCCGCATGTCCTGGGGCGGTTCGTCGGAGGGGTCGGAGCACAACATGCGTCCGATGATCCGCCCGGAACGGCGGTGCCGCCTGAGTACGGATACTCAGGCGGCAGCGGGGCCGGTGGTTCAGGCCGCCGTGGCCGGCCGCCCGTCTCTCCCGGCCTCCGTTCCGTCCGGCGAGGTCCCCCGGTGCCCCGCGGGGCTCAGCGGGGCCAGTACGAGGTGCGCCACGCCTGCGGCCCCGGGTGGGGCAGCGTGTGCCCGGGCACGTTGCGGGCCGGGTCGGCCCACTCGTCCAGCGACTCGGGCGCCGTGGCGGCGGACGAGGACGCCGCGGCGCGCGCCTGGACCACCGCCAGCGCGGCGGCCAGCTCCTCGGGGGTCGGATTGCCCCGGACCACCTTGAACATGGATTCCTCCTCGTCGCTCGCTCGATCCCCGATCGTTCCCCTACCCCGCCCGGCGGCCGGTGCCACCCGGCGGGCGGGACCGTGTGCCCCGGCGCGCGCCCTTCCCCCGCGCCGTTCCCGGCCGCGGGCCGCCGGCGGCCCGCTCGGCCCGCCCGGTGGCCGGTCCGCCGCCGGGGCGGGCCGGTCAGAGCGGGATGTTGCCGTGCTTCTTCGGGGGCAGCGACTCCCGCTTGGAGCGCAGGGTGCGCAGGCCCCGGACGATGTGGCGGCGCGTCTCGGAGGGCAGGACCACCGCGTCCACATAGCCGCGCTCCGCCGCCGTGTAGGGGTTGAGCAGCGTCTCCTCGTACTCCGTGACCAGCCGCTGCCGCAGGTCCTCGCGCTCCTCGTCGGGGGCGGCGGCGAGCGTCCTGCGGTGCAGGATGTTCACCGCGCCCTGCGCGCCCATGACCGCGACCTGGGCCGTGGGCCAGGCCAGGTTGAGGTCGGCGCCGAGATGCTTGGAACCCATGACGTCGTACGCGCCGCCGAACGCCTTGCGGGTGATGACCGTGATCAGCGGGACGGTCGCCTCCGCGTAGGCGTAGATCAGCTTGGCGCCGCGCCGGATGATGCCACCGAGTTCCTGCTCGACGCCGGGCAGGAAGCCGGGGACGTCGACGAAGGTCAGCACCGGGACGTTGAACGCGTCGCAGGTGCGGACGAAGCGCGCGGCCTTCTCGGAGGCGTCGATGTCCAGGCAGCCGGCGAACTGCATGGGCTGGTTGCCGACGACGCCCACCGGGCGGCCCTCGACCCGGCCGAAGCCGGTGATGATGTTCGGCGCGAAGAGCGCCTGGGTCTCCAGGAACTCCCCGTCGTCCAGGACGTGTTCGACGACCGTCCGCATGTCGTACGGCTGGTTGGCGGAGTCCGGGATGATCGAGTCGAGCTCCCGGTCCTCGTCGCCCGTCTCCAGGTCGGCCTCCTCGGGGAAGGCCGGCGGCTCGCTGAGGTTGTTGGACGGGAGGTAGGACAGCAGCGCCTTGACGAAGTCGACGGCGTCCTTCTCGTCGCCCGCCATGTGGTGCGCCACGCCGGAGGTGGCGTTGTGCGTGCGGGCGCCGCCCAGCTCGTCGAAGCCGACGTCCTCGCCGGTCACCGTCTTGATCACATCGGGGCCGGTGATGAACATGTGCGAGGTGCCGTCGACCATCACCGTGAAGTCGGTGATCGCCGGGGAGTAGACCGCGCCGCCCGCGCAGGGGCCCATGACCAGGGAGATCTGCGGGATCACTCCGGAGGCGTGGGTGTTGCGGCGGAAGATCTCGCCGTACAGCCCGAGGGCGCTGACGCCCTCCTGGATCCGGGCGCCGCCCGAGTCGTTGATGCCGATGACCGGGCAGCCGTTCTTCAGCGCGAAGTCCATCACCTTGACGATCTTCTGGCCGAAGACCTCGCCGAGCGCGCCGCCGAAGACGGTGAAGTCCTGCGAGAACACGGCCACCGGGCGGCCGTCGATCGTGCCGTACCCGGTCACCACGCCGTCCCCGTAGGGGCGGTTGGCGTCCAGGCCGAAGTTGGTCGAGCGGTGCCGGGCGAACTCGTCCAGCTCCGTGAACGAGCCCTCGTCCAGCAGCAGGTCGATCCGTTCGCGCGCCGTCAGCTTCCCCTTGGCGTGCTGCTTCTCCACGGCGCGCTGCGAGCCGGCGTGCGTGGCCTCGTCGATGCGCCGCCGCAGGTCAGAGATCTTCCCGGCGGTGGTGTGAAGGTCGATTTCCGGCTCGGACATCGGGATGCGGCTCCTGCTCGTCCAGGGGGCGGGTGCGGTGGTGTCGGCTCGGCTGTTCGGTTCCCGGGGGCGTGTGTTCCGGAGGCTGCCCAGGAGTCACCCGGGTTACCGCCTCGTAGGGTATCGGCGCGGGCGGGGCCCGGCACTGCGGCGTTGGCCACATCCGCGCAGGCCCGCCCCCGTCCCGCCGTCCCGTCCCGGCACCGCCCCCGCACGGGACGCGGGACGGAGGACGGGGCGCGGGGGACGCGCGCGCCGGAGAGGTGCGGCCGTTCGAGCGAGGCGGTACGGGGGCGCCCCCGCAGGGGACCGGGGGAGCACCGGGGCGGGGGCCGCGCCCGCCGGGGATCGCCGGGGATCACCCCCCGGGGTCCTTAGGGTGGGGCCCATGACTGCCACCCCGTCCGGCGGGACCGCGCCGGAACCCCCCGGCCGCTGGTCCGACCTGGAGCGCCCGCCGCTCGGCGCCGCCGCGCTCCGCCGTGGCCTGATCCGTCCCGGCGGGCTGTGGACGGCGCTCGACGTCGTCGAGTCCACCGGCTCCACCAACACCGATCTCGCGGAGCGCGCCGCGGCCGGGACCGCCGGCGAGGGCGCGGTACTCGTCTCCGAGGAGCAGACGGCCGGCCGCGGCCGGCTGGACCGGCACTGGGTGGCCCCCGCCCGCTCCGGCATCTTCGTCTCCGTGCTGCTGCGGCCCGGGGTGCCGGGGACGGAGCGGAGCGCCGCGGACCCCGTGCCCGTCACCCGCTGGGGGTGGCTGCCGCTGCTCGCCGGAGTGGCGGTCGCCGCGGCGGTCTCCCGCGCGGCGGACACCGAGATCCGGCTGAAGTGGCCCAACGACCTGCTGGTCACGGTGGGCGGCGAGGAGCGCAAGGCGGGCGGCATCCTCGCGGAGAGCGTCGGCGGCGGCGAGCCGGCCGCGCGGACGGGCGGGGACGCCGGGGCGGCGGGGCCGGCGGAGGCCGGAGGGGCCGCCGGCGCGGGAACGGCCGCCGGGGGCACCGCCGCCCCGGCGGGGGTGGTCCTCGGCCTCGGCCTCAACGTCTCGCTGCGCGCCGCCGAACTCCCCGTCCCCGGCGCGGGCTCGCTCGCCCTGGCCGGGGGCGGCACCGACCGCGATCCGCTGCTCCGGGCCGTCCTGCGCTCCCTGGAGCTCTGGTACGGCGACTGGCGGGCGGCCGGCGGCGATCCGGTGCGCAGCGGGCTGCTCGCCGCGTACACCGAGCGCTGCGCCACCCTCGGCCGCGCCGTGCGGGCCGTGCTGCCCGGCGACCGGGAGGTCACGGGGGAGGCGGTGGCCCTCGACGAGGACGGGCGGCTGGTGCTGGAGACCGCGGAGGGCCGGCGGGCGGTCGGCGCGGGAGACGTCGTCCACCTGCGGCCCCGCGGGTGAGCGGCCCGTCCGGGGAGAGTGAGCCAGCACACACCTGCCGTATCGTTGGGGCCGCCGGGACGGCGTTCCCGGCCCGCCCGGGTAACCCGGGCCGTGCGGGCGAGACGTGATCGGAAGAGCTGTGCGCAGGGATCGGACAGGGGGCGGGCAGTGACCGTCGACGACGCGGGCGCCGACGCCCCCCGGGGATCCGAGGGGTCCGGGGGACCCGGCGGTGGGGCCACCGGGGCGGCCCCCGGCGCCGGCCCCGCCGGCGGCGGGCGGCCGGGAGCGGCCGGAGGGACGGCGGAGACCGGGGACGGGGCCGACGACGGCCCGCCCCCCGACCGGGCCCGCGTCACCGGGCCGGCCGGGGCGGGGGAGCCGGGCGGCCCCTCCGGGCCCCCGGCCGCCGAGGCCCCTTACGCCGGGCACGCCGGGCGCACCGGGCCGGCCGGCACTACGGCGCACGCGCACTCGCCGCACGCCTTCGCCGGCTCGCACGAGGGCGAGGAGACCGCGGAGACCGGGGACAACCCCCTCGCCATCCGCCTGGAGCAGCTCATCCTGGGCGCCGAGCGCCAGTACACGCCGTTCCAGGCGGCCCGCAGCGCCGGTGTCTCCATGGAACTGGCCTCCCGTTTCTGGCGCGCGATGGGGTTCGCCGACATCGGCCAGGCCAAGGCGCTCACCGAGGCGGACGTCCTCGCGCTGCGGCGGCTGGCCGGCCTGGTCGAGGCCGGGCTGCTGAGCGAGCCGATGGCCGTGCAGGTGGCCCGTTCCACCGGCCAGACCACGGCGCGGCTGGCCGACTGGCAGATCGAGGGGTTCCTGGAAGGGCTCACCGAGCCGCCCGAGCCCGGCATGACCCGCACCGAGGTGGCCTACCCGCTGGTCCAGCTGCTCCTGCCCGAACTCCAGGAGTTCCTCGTCTACGTCTGGCGGCGGCAGCTCGCGGCCTCCGCCGGGCGGGTCATCCAGGCCGCCGACGACGAGGAAATGGTCGACCGCCGGCTGGCCGTCGGCTTCGCCGACCTGGTGGGCTTCACCCGGCTCACCCGGCGGCTGGAGGAGGAGGAACTCGGCGAACTCGTCGAGGCGTTCGAGACCACCGCGGCCGACCTGGTCGCGGCGCGCGGCGGGCGGCTGATCAAGACCCTCGGGGACGAGGTGCTGTTCGCGGCGGACGACGCCGGCACGGCCGCCGAGATCGGGCTGCGGCTGATCGAGACCCTGGCCCACGACGAGACGATGCCCGCGCTGCGGGTGGGCATCGCCTTCGGCACGGTCACCACGCGCATGGGCGACGTCTTCGGCACCACGGTCAACCTGGCCAGCCGGCTGACCTCGATAGCGCCCAAGGACGCGGTCCTCGTGGACGAGGCGCTGGCGGCCGATCTGATCCGCGCGGGGGACGCGCCGGAGTCGGAGGCGGAGGCCGCCGCGGCGGAGAAGGCGGCGGACGGCGAGCCACCGCACCGGTACCGGTTCGCGCTCCAGCCGATGTGGCAGCGCCCGGTGCGCGGCCTCGGCGTCGTCGAGCCGTGGCTGCTGTCCCGCCGGCCCGGGTGAACGCCCGGCGCCGGGGCCTACCGGGGCCTACCGGGGCCTACCGGGGCCTACCGGGGACGGGCCGGGGGCTCGGAGCCGGCAGACGGGTCGGGCGCGGCTCACGCGTGGGGCGGTTCACGCGTGGGGTGGCTCATGCGTGGGGTGGCTCACGCGTGGGGTGGTTCGCGCGTGGGGTGGCTCGCGCGGGGCGCGGGCGGCGGCCGGGTAGGTACGGCGCCGGACGGCACGGGTGGCCCCCGGGCAGGTCGGCGCCGGGCAGGGCGCCCGGGGTGGGTGCGGCGCCGGGCAGGGCGCCCGGGGCAGGTGCGGCGCCCGGGTAAGCGGGGAGCCCCGGTTCCGGTCGTGACCGGCTCGGCGCGCCGGTTCAGCGGCCGCGGAAGTGGCGCCGTTCCGGTCCGGCCACGGGTATCGCCGTGGAGGCGTCGGCCAGGCGGACCACCGGATCGTCCGGCCCCTCGTCGCCCGCGACCACGGGCTCCGCCGCGCGGGCCGCCTTGGCCCGGTACTGCGCGGCGTCGGCGAGGCGGAACAGCCGCCGCGCGGAGCGGACGCGCCCGATCGGGTGACCCGTGGAGGCGACGCCGCAGGCGACCCCCTCGCCCAGGTCGAGCTTGGCCGCCCGATGGCACAGCTCGGTCGCGGCCCGGACCACCTCCTCCGCGGGCGGCCCCTCCGCGATCAGGCAGAACTCGTCTCCGCCGAGGCGCGCGGCCAGCGCCCCGGGGAGCATCGCGCCGCACACCGACAGCACCGAGCCGAATCGTTCCAGCAGCCGGTCGCCGACCGCGTGGCCCAAGGTGTCGTTGACCTGCTTCAGCCCGTTGATGTCACAGACCACCAGGGAGACGGTGGTGCCGTCCGCCCGGTGCCGCGCCAGCGCCTCGTCCAGGCGTATGTCGACGGCCCGGCGGTTGGCCAGGCCGGTGAGCGGGTCGGTGAAGGCGAGCCGGCGGGCCTCGGCCAGCCGCTCGGTCTGGGCTATGCCGGTGGCGGTGACGGCGGCGAGCACCGCGGCGAGCCGGGCGTCGTCCCGGCCGAAGACGGGGTCGCCCACCGGGCGGGCCACGTACAGCTCGCCCCAGGCCCGCCCGTGCAGCACGATCGGCGCCACCACGCAGCAGCCCCGGCCGCGCCGCCGCAGCGTGGCCATCCGCCGGCCGGGCCCCGGCCCGGGCTCGCGCGCGGGCGGCGGCCCCTCCGCGGTCTCCACCCAGGCGTGGGGGGCGTCACCGCCCGCCCCCGGCTCGTGCAGGAAGTCGGCGATCTCGGGGAAGTCCCGGACCGGATACCACTCGTCCTCGGGGAACTCCTGCTCCCCGGGAGCGAGTTCACCGACGTTCACCAGGACCCGCAGCCGTCCCGCCTCCCGTTCCCAGGCGGATATCGCGGCGAAGCAGCCGCCGAGGGCGCCCAGGGCGCCGATGGCCGCGGCGCGGGCCGTCTCGCGCGGGGTCTGGGCGCAGGCCACCGCCTGGGCCAGCGCCACGACGGCGGCCAGCCGCCCGTCACCCCCACCGCCGTCGACACCCAACCCGGCACCTCGCGTTCCGTAACAGTGGGCTCACCCTTCACCCAAGCCTAGGAACATTTCACGGAGTGCGCCCTCCCGGGGCGGTTTCTCTCCGGGCCGAATCGGCAGCGGGGGCGTGCCGGGAGCGCCGGGGCCGTCCCGGCCGGCTCCCCGCCGCTCACTCCCCGGGCCAGTCCGGCTTCCGCTTCTCGTTGAAGGCCGCGACCCCCTCCGCCCGGTCGCCCGAGAAGGCCACCGCGCGCCAGGCGGCGTCCTCCACCTCCAGCCCCGTCCGCAGATCCAGCCCGTGGCCGAGACGGAGGGCCCGCTTGGCGGCGCGCAGGCCGACGGGGGAGTTGGCCGCGATCCGGCCGGCCAGGGCCAGCGCCTCCGAGCGGTCCCCGCCCTCCTCGGCGAGCTGGTCGACCAGCCCCAGGCGCAGCGCCTCGGCCGCCGCCACCCGCCGCCCCGTGAAGATCAGTTCGGCGGCGCGCGCCGCGCCGACCCGGCGGGGCAGCAGCTGGGTGCCCCCGCCACCGGGGACGACGCCGACGGAGACCTCGGGCAGGCCCACCACGGCCGTGGGGTCCGCCACGATCAGATCGCAGGAGAGGGCGATCTCGAAGCCCCCACCGAGGGCGTAGCCGTGCACGGCGGCGACCGTGGGCACCGGCAGCTCCAGCACCCCGGTGTAGGCGGCCCGGGTGTGCGGGCGCTGCCGCAGCAGGTCGGCGTCGGTGAAGGAGTTGCGCTCCTTGAGGTCGGCCCCGACGCAGAAGGCCCGCTCATGGCTGGAGGTGAGCACCACCACCCGTGCCGAGGGGTCGGCGGCCAGCGCGGCGCACGCCTCCGCGAGACAGCGGGCCAGCTCGGTGGAGACGGCGTTCATGGCCCGGGGCCGGTCCAGGACGAGCTCCGCCACATGCGCGCCGTGCCGCCGCACGGCGATCCACTCGCCGTACCGCCGCTCCGGCCCCCCGGGGGCTCCGGGGCCGCCGGCCGCTCCGGACGGGGCGCGGGTGGCGGGCGTGGCGGCCGCTCCGGGGTCTCCCGCCGCCTTGTGCGCGGCCGCCGCCCCCGGCGCGCTGCCTGCCTCCGGCCCGCTGCCCGGCTCCGGCGCGCGGTCCGTCCCCGGTGCCTCCGGCCTCTCCGGTGCTCCGCTCATCGCCGCCTCCCGTCCTCCCGGGACCGTCGTCCCTGCTCGTGGGCGCCCGGCCGGCGCCCGGCCGTGCCGCGCGGCCCGTGCGTTCCCGGCCCGCGCGCTCCCGGCCGGCTGGTGCCCGCCCGTGTGTGACCGCCCCTACCTGCCCTGCGGCGCGCGGACCCGTCGCGCCGCGCTTCGACGGCGGGCACGCTGGTTAACGATCGTTCAGCCGATCATGTCAGGGAAGTCCCGGCCGGGCCAGGGGCGGTCCGGCCCCGAGGTGCGGAGGCCCGGTCCGGGGCCCCGGACCTGCTGTGGCCCGGTGGCTCGTGACGGAAGACGTCCGGCCGCCGGGGCCGGGCGGCTCGGAGGCCCGCACGCCGGGGCCCGCCCGGCCCGCGGGCCGGGCACCGGCCGGTGACAGAAGACGATTCAGAAATTAGGGTGCCTGAATATGAATATGCACACCGTGGAGCTGGGGACCTCCGGCGTCCGTCCGGCCGACGTCGTGGCCGTGGCCCGCGGCTCGGCCTGCGTCACGCTCTCCGCCGAGGCGCTCGGCGCGCTGGCCGCCGCCCGCGAGACCGTGGAGGCCCTCGCCGCGCGGCCCGAACCGGTGTACGGGGTCTCCACCGGCTTCGGCGCCCTCGCCGTCCGCCACGTCGACCCCGCCCTGCGCACCCGCCTCCAGCACAACATCGTGCGCTCGCACGCCGCCGGTATGGGGCCCCGCGTGGAGCGCGAGGTCGTCCGCGCCCTGATGTTCCTCCGGCTGAAGACCCTCGCCTCCGGCCACACCGGCGTCCGCCCGCTGGTCGCGGAGACGATCGCCGCGCTCCTCAACGCCGGTATCACCCCCGTCGTCCACGAGTACGGCTCCCTCGGCTGCTCCGGGGACCTCGCGCCGCTCTCCCACTGCGCCCTGACCCTGCTCGGCGAGGGCGAGGCCGAGGGGCCCGACGGCACCGTCCGCCCCGCCGCCGAACTGCTCGCCGCGCACGGCATCGCCCCGCTGGAACTGCGGGAGAAGGAGGGCCTGGCGCTCCTCAACGGCACCGACGGCATGCTCGGGATGCTCGTCCTGGCCGGTGAGGACCTCGCCCGGCTGCTCACCGCCGCCGACATCACCGCCGCCCTCACCCTGGAGGCGCTGCTCGGCACCGACCGGGTCCTCGCCCCCGAACTGCACGCCATCCGCCCCCACCCGGGCCAGGCCGCCAGCGCGGACAACATGGCCCGGGTACTCCGCGGCTCCGGGCTCACCGGCCACCACCAGGCCGGCTACGACGGGCTGCCGGCCGAGCCGCGGGTGCAGGACGCCTACTCGGTCCGCTGCGCCCCCCAGGTCGCCGGGGCGGGCCGGGACACCCTGGCCCACGCCCGCCTCGTCGCCGGCCGGGAACTCGCCGCCGCCGTGGACAACCCGGTGGTGCTCCCGGACGGCCGGGTCGAGTCCAACGGCAACTTCCACGGCGCGCCCGTGGCGTACGTCCTGGACTTCCTGGCCGTGGCCGCCGCCGACCTCGCCTCCATCGCCGAGCGCCGCACCGACCGGCTGCTGGACCGGAACCGCTCCTACGGGCTGCCGGCCTTCCTCGCCGGTGACCCGGGTGTGGACTCCGGGCTCATGATCGCCCAGTACACGCAGGCCGCGCTGGTGGCCGAGATGAAGCGGCTGGCGGTGCCCGCCTCCGTCGACTCGATCCCGTCCTCCGCGATGCAGGAGGACCACGTCTCGATGGGCTGGTCCGCGGCGCGCAAACTGCGGACGGCGCTCGGCAACCTGAGCCGGGTGCTCGCCGTGGAACTGGTGGCCGCCGCCCGCGCCGTGGAACTGCGCGAAGGGCTGGAGCCCGCCCCCGCCACCCGGGCCGTCCTCACGGCGCTGCGCGCCGCGGGGGTCGCCGGGCCGGGCGGGGACCGCTACCTGGCGCCGGACCTCGCGGCGGCGGACGAGTTCGTCCGCTCGGGGGCGCTGGTCGCGGCGGCCGAGACGGTCACGGGGCCGCTGGCCTGAGGCGTGGGAAGCCCGGAAGGGACGGGAGGCCGCGGGCCGCCCCGGCGGCGGTCAGGGGGCGGTCAGGGGGGCGGCGAGGGCCCGCGAGCGCCGGGCGGACGCCGAGACCAGCGCGGCGCCGAGGCCCAGGAAGAGCGTGCCGCCCAGCAGGTACGGGGTGGTGTCCACGCTGCCCGTGTCGGCGAGCGCGAGCTCCTCGGCGTCGGTGACCGGCTGGTCCTCGCCGGGGACGGACTCGGAGGGAAGGGCCGCGCCCCGCTCCTGCTGCGTCTCCAGCCCGGTCTGCCCGGTCTGCCCGGCCTGCTCGGCCGACGGTGCTCTGCCCTCCTCGACCGTCGCGTTCGCGGACGGCACGAACCACAGGGCGAGCAGCATGGCTCCCGCGGTGGAGGCGGTCAGCAGCGGTCGGCGCGCGGACACGTCATGAACCCCTTGCGATGCAGGTCGGTTGGGCGGCCGGTCCGATAGTAGTGAAGCCCGTGGGTCGTGGGAAAGCCCGGGCGCCGGCGGTACTCTCGGCCGTGCCCCACCTGCCGTGGAACGTCCGGCCCTGGCCTGTTTCGCGGCGGTTGGGGGCATCCGGCCCCGGTGGGCGGGCGGTCCGGTGACGGCCCGCGGCCTGCCGGGCACGGAGTGAGAAGCCGTGGTCACGGGCAGACGTCTCTCCGCGGAGACGCCGGAGACGCCCGTCCGGCGCGGTGTCCGACACGAAAGGGTGAGGAGCGGGGCGGATCATCCGATCACTCTTCGGAGGGGTGTACCCGGACCGGGGGCGCACGTGGCGTACGCCACACTTGGGTGGCCCGTGGAACGGGTCGGCCGGTCCGAGTGTTCTTCAGATGCATGGCCGGGAGCCGCGCGTGACGGATCCGGCCGGGCGACCCGGGGACAGCAATGGAGAAGCGTGTGATGACGACAGGGAAGCGGCGCAGGGCCACGGTGGTGGCCGCCGCGCTGCTGAGCGGTCTGCTGACGCTCACCGCCTGCGGGGGCGGCGGTGACAACGGCTCCGACGGCAAGGGCGGGGACGGCGGCAGCGGCGGGCAATCGCAGGTCGACCGGGCGGCGGCGAAGGACGCCTCGGACGCGCGAATAAAGATCACCCCCAAGGACGGCGCCGACAACGCGGGCATCAACAACGACGTCAAGGTCACCGTCTCGGGCGGCAAGCTCTCCGACGTGACGATGACGGCGGTCGCCTCCGGCGCGGACGTCCCCGGCACGCTGTCCGCCGACGGCACCTCCTGGACCCCCGACGGCCAGCTCGACCGTTCGGCCAAGTACAAGATCACTGCCACGGCGGAGGACTCCGACGGCCGCAAGGCCACCGAGAACTCGACCTTCACCACCGTCTCCCCGGACCACAGCTTCCTCGGGTACTACACCCCCGAGGCGGACACCACCGTGGGCGTGGGGATGCCCGTGTCGATCAAGTTCGACAAGGGCATCCAGAACAAGAAGGACGTCCAGTCGGCGATCGAGGTCAACACCAGCGGCAGCCAGGAGGTCGTCGGGCACTGGTTCGGTGACCAGCGGCTGGACTTCCGGCCCAAGGAGTACTGGCAGGCGGGCTCCACGGTGACGGTCAAGCTCAACCTCGATGGTGTCGAGGGCTCCCCGGGCGTCAAGGGCGTCCAGAGCAAGAGCTTCAGCTTCAAGATCGGGCGCAGCCAGGTCTCCACCGTCGACGTCAAGACCAAGAAGATGACGGTCGAGCGCGACGGCAAGGTGCTGCGGACCATCCCGATCTCCGCGGGCAGCCCCGAGAACCCGACCTACAACGGTCAGATGGTGATCTCCGAGAAGTTCAAGGAGACCCGGATGAACGGCGCCACCGTCGGCTTCACGGACGACGACGGCAAGGGCGAGTACGACATCAAGGACGTGCCGCACGCCATGCGGCTCTCCACCTCGGGCACCTTCATCCACGGCAACTACTGGGGCGCCGACTCGATCTTCGGGCAGACCAACACCAGCCACGGCTGCGTCGGTCTGAACGACGTCAAGGGGGCGAACGACCCCAAGCAGGACGGTGCCTGGTTCTACGAGCAGTCCCTGCTCGGTGACGTCGTGGTCGTGAAGAACTCCCCGGACAAGGAGATCCAGCCGGACAACGGCCTCAACGGCTGGAACATGGACTGGAACGAGTGGGTCGCCGGCAGCGCGGTCTGACCTGACCTGACCTGACCTGACCTGACCTGACCTGACCTGGCCTGGCCTGACTTGACCTGCGTGGACCGGACCGGGCCGGGGTCTTCCGGCCACGGCCCGGCACCGCGGCGGCAGCGCCGCGGGACGGCGGCACCACGAGAGCAGCACGACAACGGCACAGCACGTCCAGCACCACAGCACCACAGCACCACAGCACCACCGCACCACCGCGAAGGGCGGTGACCGGCACACCGCCGGTCACCGCCCTCCGCGTGCCGCGAGGGGCGTGGCTCCGCGCACCGGGGCGCCCGCCGGTGCGGGCTCAGCGCCGGGCCGGCCGCCGGGGCCGGGTGAAGAGGCGGTAGTACACCGCGACGCCCATACCGGCCCCGACGAAGAACCCGATGGCGGCGGACTTCAGCACCGAGGCCCCGCTGAGCCCGACGAGATACCCGACGGCGCCCCCGGTCAGCGCGCCGTAGCAGGCGGCCCGCACCTCCAGCAGCAGCTTCCCGCGCACCGCGTGGAACGCCAGCCACACCGCCAGCAGGGCGACCCCCGACACCCCGCCGACCAGCCAGGCCCAGCCGAGCGGGGCGCCGCCCTCCTGGTCGAGGAAGCCCGCGTAGAAGCCGAAGAAGGCGCTGATGAGGACCGGGGACCACCAGATGTGCGCGGGATGGTGCGGCCGGGCGGGTGCCACCGTTCCGCCGCGTCGGGTGTCGCTGCGTGAGGTGGGCATGGCGCGGCTCCTCTCTGACGTCCGGGCCCCACTTCCCAGGGCACAACGGGAGCGCGCGCCCGTCAATTCGATCAGTGGGCCGTCTCGGGCCGCGCCGATCGTCCTTCCGCGTCCGCCGCCGTCCGCCGCCGCCCGCCGCCGCCCGTGGCCGCCCGCCGCCGCCCGTGGCCGCCCCTGCGCCGGCCTTCTGCGCCCGTCCCGAGCCGTCGTCCCCGCCGTCCTGTCCCGGCCCGCTCTCCCCGCTCCCACCGGCCGTCCCGCTCCTTCGCGCCGCCTGTCCGGCCCCGGGCCGGGTGGCGGTGCCGGGCGGGGCGGGGCGGAGCGTCAGGAGGCGGTGCTGTGCGTGTACGGCCGGACGGACTGGTGGCCGACGCCGGCGATCATCTCCTCGGGCACCGTCGAGGGGACCTCCCAGCTCGTGGGGAGGGGATAGGCGTAGGAGTCGTACGCGTCGCGGGGATACGGGTGCTCCGCGGAGGCCGGGTACGCGGGCCGGGCCGGGTACCCGGCGCCCACGGCGTCCCGGCGGTGGCGGCCCGAACGGTTCTCCTCGCCCTGCCCGGCGCCCGCCCAGGGCGAGGAGAGCCGTCCCTCGGCCGAGAGCTGCTGGGCCCGGGCGACCAGCCGGGCCAGGTCGAGACCGAACTCCGCGGCCAGCACCTGGAGATCGACGCCGGTCTGCCGGCCTCCGACCAGCAGGGCGTCCATCGCCCCGCTCCAGCGCGGTTCGCGCTGCTGCGGCTGGAGCTGGGACGAGGTGGTGTACGGCTGGGATGCCTGGGTCGTCCGGGTCGTCTGCGGCGCCTGGGCCGACGAAGCCGACGAAGTCGGCGAAGAGGACTGGAGCTGGGGCTGGCCGTATCCGTACGACTGGTGCTGCTGCTGGTGCGCGTACGCCTGGGACTGCTGGTAGCTCTGGCCTTGGGGGTAGGAATGGCCTTGCTGGTACTGGTACTGCCAGTTCTGCTGGTGGTGCTGCTGGTGGTGGGGCTGGTGCGCGGCGGTGTACGGCGTTCCGGACCAGGCGTGGTGGTGCGAGGCGGGATCGGGCGTCTCGGCACCCGGCCCGGGGGTGTCCTGGCCGGTGACCGCCGGGCCCGTGGCGTCCGGCGTCCCCGCCCCGCCCGGCGCGGTCTCCGGGAGCTCTCCCGGGGCCGGTTCTCCCGGCCCGGCACCGGCCAGCACCTCCTCGGCGACCTCGCGGGCGCCGGACTTGCCCACCGTCCGCCGGGCCAGCCGCACCTCGCGCTCGGTGAGGCCGAGCATTCCGGCGACCGCCCCGTCGTCGCCCACCGTCACGGCGAAGGCCGCCAGCAGGCGGGCGCGGTGCACCTGTTCCTCGTCCAGCCTCGCCTGCGCGGATCGCACCTGTTCGTCGCTCCGGCAGAACGCTTCTGCCAGCACCGTGTTCCGTTCCCACCACTGCCGCGGCTCCATGGTGGCGACAACGGGCCGACGGATGATCAGGTAACCCTCCGGGCCCCGTTCGCTGCGCCATGTGGGTGGTATGTCGCATGGACGTTTCTTCGGCCCGGGGGCTGTGATCTTCGGGCCGGGGCCCGCGGGCCGAAGATCGCGGTCCGCGTCCTCGCGCTGGACGCGGGTGGCCCGCCCGCCGGTCCGGACGGTCGGCGCCGAGGCCCCCGGCGGATGGACGGCTGGAACCGGGTTTCCTGCGCAGGCGTGGAGGGTGCGGTCCGCCGTGCTGCGTACGTTCCCTGGTTCCCCCCGTTGCCCGGGCGCACGGAACGTCACGACGGCGGGACGGCGGGGGCTTGGGGAGGGCTGCTCAGCCGCAGGAGTTCACGGGGGCACGGGCGCGCGGGCCGGTTGGGGCCGTCCCCCGGGCGGGCGCCACGGGGACGCCCGTCCGGGAGCCCCGGACCGGTGCCGCGAACCACGCCGTCGGCGCGGGGCGGGGAGGGCCCGGAGGGAGAAAGGAGCCTCAGACGTCCTTCTTCTTCCCGTCGCCCCGCGGGGTGACGAAGAGGATGTACAGGGCGATGGAGAACCCGATTCCGAGGACGATCATCGAGGCATCGCTCACGCCGCACCGCTTTCTTCCGTCGGATGTGGTGAACAAGGGCTAACACAGCCATGGCCGGTTTCTCCAGCCGTGACGCGACGTGTTCACCGGTTGTCTCCGGAGCGTGATGAGAGGGGCCCGGAAACGGCCGGAGGGTGGTCCGCCGTAAGCGGTGGGTGAGCACACTTCCCGGGCGCGTCACTCTATGCGGTCGTCCGGGTATGCCGCAGGAGATTGCCCGAATTCTCGTGCGAGTGCGGCACGTTGCGTAATCTCGCCGTCACTGGAACGGACGGCCGGGAGGGGCGCCCGTCCGTGGATGGGAGGACGGCGGCGTGCCCGGAATCGACGCGTGCCTGGCGGACGCCATGGCCCTGCCCGGAGCGCGCGGCGCGGCGGTGATCGAGTGGACCAGCGGCCTCACCCTGGGCACCGTGGGGGAGCCCCCGAACGGGGACTACGAGGTCACCGCGGCCGAACTGGCGGAACTCGCGCGACTGGCCGCGGAGCACACGGCGTTCGGCTCGGCCGAGCCCGGCCGGGCGGACGGCGTCCCGGCGGAGGGGCCACCGGGCGGCACCTCCGGTGGCCCGCCCGGTGGCGGCTTCCCCGGCGCCCCGCCCGGCGCCCCGCCCGGCGGCAGCGTCGCGTACGGCAGCGGCGGCCCCGGCGGCCCGGTCCCCGTGGAGGATCTCCTCCTCACCACCCGCACCGGCTACCACCTGCTGCGTTTCGTCGAGGACACGCTGGACGGCGCCGTGGTGGTCTACCTCTGGCTGGACCGGGAGAACGGCAACCTGGCCCTCGCGCGGCTGCGTCTGCGGGACCTCGTCGCCGGGCTGGCGCTGATATGAGCGCCGGGGTGAGCGGGAGCCCCGGCCCGGGCGGGGCGGCCGGTCCCGCCGCGTCGATGGGCCCCATCGCGCCGGCCGACCCCGCGTTGCTGCCCCAGCTCGCCCGGCTCGCCGCCGGCCGGGCCACCGGAGCTCTGTCCGGCGAGGGTGGGGTGCTCTATCTGGCCGGGGGCCGGGTGGTGCACGCGGAGAGCCCCGCCGCCCCGGGCCTGGAGATCCTGCTGTCCGCCGCCGGGCGGCTGCCGGCCGAGGGCTGGCGGGAAGCGGTCGAACGGGCCGGCGCGCGCCGCGAGGTGGCCCGCCACCTGGTGGAGAGCGGGCGGCTGGGCGGCGGCGAACTGGAGATCTGCCACCTGGGCGCGTTGTTCGACGCCGCCTACTTCGTCCTGGCGCCCGGCGGGGGCCGGGCCCGCTTCCGGCCGGGCGCCGCGCACTGGCTCGGTCCGGTGCGGCCCGTCCCCGCCGAGACCGTCGCCCGGGAGAGCCGGCGGCGCCGGGCACTGCTGGCGGCGGTGTGGCCGCACCCGCAGGTGGACACCGCGCCCGTGGTGCGGCGCACATCCGTGCGGGCCCCGGCCGTCCCCCGGCGGCAGCGGGCGGTGCTGGACCTCGCGGACGGCCGCCGCACCGCCGTCGAGATCGCCCGCCTTCTCGGCCGGCCGGCGTTCCACACCCTGCTGGACCTCCGGCGGCTGGCCGCGGCCGGGCACGTCGAGACGCCCCGGCCGCGAACCTCCGGCGCCGCGCGTGCCGCTCCGGCCGGGCCGGCCCCCGACCCGCCCACGCCGGACGGGCCTTCACCCGCCGGGTCCGCGCCGGCCCGGCCCGGGCCGCCGGGCCCGGCGGCGGCGCCTGCCGCGCCTGCCGGACTCGCCGCGCCTGCCGGACTCGCCGCGCCTGCCGGACCCGCTGCGTCCGGCGGCTCCGGCCCGCCCGAGGCGGCCGAGGCGTCCGGTGCGCCCGCCCGGCCCCACCCGGCGGAGCCGCCCGCCGGTCTCACCGATCCCGCCGATCCGGATCTCCACCTGCTGCGCCGGGTCCGAGACGCCCTGGAGGCCAAGCTGTGAGTCCCCGATCCGCTCCCGAGACCGCGCGCGGTGCCGTGCGGCGCGCGCTGCTGCCCCGCGCCGACCGGCGGCAATCGCTCCGGGCGGAACCCGAGATCCTCGACGAACTGGCCCGGCTGAGGGCGCGCGTCCCCGGGGTGACCGGAGTCCTCGCGGCCAGTGCCGACGGCCTCGTCCTCGCGCAGGACGGCGCCGGCGAGGAGGCCGAGGGGGTCGCGGCGCTGACAGCGGCCGCCCTCGGGGTGGCGCTGCGGCTCGCCGACGCCACCGGCCGCGGCGCCTTCCGCGAACTGCTGACGCGCGGCGAGGAGGGCTACGTCGCCACCTACGCGGCCGGGTCCTCGGCCGTCGTCACCGTGCTGGCCGGTCCGCGCGTCCACGTGGGCCGGCTCCATCTGGAGGCCCGGCGGTGCGGGGCGCGCATCGGCGAACTGGTGGACGACGCGCACGACCGGTCCGAGCGCGCGTGAGCAGCCGCCTCCCGGGAGCGGCCGGTGCGAGAGCCCCGGCGCCCGGGGGGCGACGGGCTCGCGCCGAACAGGGACCGCACGTCACCCGGGGTCCGGACCCCACGGGCCCCGGACCGGGGAAGCGCCACCGGAACTGACGGACAACCGGAGAAACCCGACCGATCGAGGAAAGGAACCACACCGGCATGAGCAACACGGAGACGGCCCTCAAGGAAGCGATGACCGCGATCGAGGGCGCGGTCGGCGTCGCCCTCGTCGACTACACCAGCGGTATGGCACTGGGCACCCTGGGCGGTGGCAAGGATCTCGACCTGGGCGTGGCCGCCGCGGGGAACACCGACGTGGTACGGGCCAAGGTGCGCACCATGGAACACCTGGGTCTGAAGGACGAGATAGAGGACATCCTCATCACGCTCGGCAGCCAGTACCACCTGATCCGGTTGATGAAGGGGCGCGGGAAGGACGGCCTCTTCCTCTATCTGGCGCTCGACCGGGGGCGCGCCAATCTGGCCATGGCGAGGCATCAACTGCGCCGGATCGAGGCGGGCCTGGAGGTCTGAGCCCGGGGGAGCCGCGTGGAGGCGGCCGGAAGTGGTCCCAGGGCGGTCGCCCCGCGGTGGAGCACGGTGCCCGTGGCGGGTGGCGGGAAGCCGGGAGGAACCCGGTTTCCCGCCACCCCGGCTCATCGCCGTGCCGCCCGCTCCGGCACTTGGCCGCACCCTCCTGCCCTGCCCTGCCCCGCCTTGCCCTGACCCGGCCCGCTCCGGCCCTTCCTCCCCAGGCCCTTCCGCCCTCCGTGGTGTGCGGGCGGCGTGGACGCGGGACGCGGCGACGCGCCTGGGGCGTCCGCCCCGTGTCGTCCGCCCGCCCCGCCCTCCGCCCGGGCGGGCGCGCCGGACGGTGGAGGGGGACGCCGGGCCGTGCCGTGGCCGGGCGGGGGCGGGCGGGGTTGACAGGGCGTGGGAGCAGCCGGTGACAGCCGGCCGGGGGCGGGCCCCGGCGGCCGGTGCGCCGGTCCGGCGCCCGGCGGGGGTTCAGCCCCACCCCGGTACGGGCCGCTCCGGGACCTGCACGAGCCGGAACGGCCCGGCGGCTCCGGCCGCGTAGAAGAGGGTGGTGCCGTCCGTGCAGGTCACCCAGACGGCCCGCTGGGAGGCCAGGCACTTCTCCAGCCGGGGTCTGAGCACCAGTTCGACCATGGTCTCGTCGGCCGTGACCGGTTCGAGGACGGTGGGATCGTGTTCCAGGTGAGGGGCGGACTGGATGGAGTACACCGGAAGCCAAGTGCCGTTCAGCAGGATCTCGGCGCGCACCTGAGTCATCTCACCAGAATGGCTCAACTGCCCTTCCTGAGCGCCTGTTCGGCATCCATGGGCCGGCTGGGACCTGCCGCGTGGGCCCGGGTGTGGCCGGAGTGTTTCGGCGGTGAATCACCCGGGTAGTTTGGGAGCGCTCCCACCTCTCTGAAGCCCACATTCGGAAGGCGGAGAACGACGTGTTCTCACCGCGTCACCCCCACCGATCGCCGTCCCCCTCATCCTCTTCGTCCCCCACGAACTCCCCGCGCCGCTGGGCGGTACGGGCTCTCACCCTGCTGGCCGCGGCGGTGCTCGGCCTCCTGCCGTGGTCCAACACGGCGGTGGCCCACGGCTCCGTCACGGACCCCGCGACCCGCAACTACGGTTGCTGGGCGCGCTGGGGCAGCGACTTCCAGAACCCGGCCATGGCCCAGCAGGACCCGATGTGCTGGCAGGCCTGGCAGACCGACACCAACGCCATGTGGAACTGGAACGGGCTCTACCGTGAAGGCGTCAAGGGCAACCACCAGGGCGCCATCCCGGACGGGCAGCTGTGCAGCGGCGGCAACACCGAGAACGGCCGCTACCGGGCCATGGACACCCCGGGTGCCTGGAAGACGACCGACGTCTCCAACAACTTCCGCGTCAACGTGACCGACCAGGCGCTGCACGGCGCGGACTACCTGATCGTCTACGTCTCCAAGCAGGGCTACAACCCCAAGACGCAGCGGCTGCGCTGGAGCGACCTGGAGCAGGTGGCCAGGACGGGCAAGGTCGCGCCCAACTCCTCGATGCCGGTCAACGTCAGCGCCCCGGGGCGCACCGGCCACCACATCGTCTTCACGATCTGGCAGGCCTCGCACTCCGACCAGTCGTACTACTTCTGCAGTGATGTGAACTTCCGCTGACCGGACCCCACCACCGGCGGCCCCGCCGAGCGCGTCCACGCGCCCGGCGGGGCCGCCGGCCGTGACGGGCCGGACCGGTGCCGTGCCGGTGTGGGCGGGGCAGTCAGGAGGCTGTCCCCTGATCCGGCCGGCGCCCGGGCCCTCTCAGCCCGCCTTCTTCACGAACTCCGTGGTGTACGTCTTCTCCAGGTCCACGTCCGCGTTCTTCAGGTTGGGGTTGAAGGACTTGAGGACGCGCTCCACCGTCTCCGGGCCCCGCTCCGGCATCACGCCGTCGTCGGTGAACATCGGCAGCGTGGACTTGATCGCCTCGGTGTAGAGCTCCTTGCCGCCCTGCGCGTAGTCGGCGGGCATCTTGGCGGCGATCTCCTCCGGGGAGTGCGTGGCCATCCAGCGGAGCGTCTTCACGAAGGCGTTCGCCAGCTTCTGCACGGTCTCCTTGTTGGCGTTCACCCAGTCCGTGTTCATGTAGAGGCTGGAGGAGGGGTAGGGGCCGCCGAGCGCCTTCTCGGAGCCCTCGGGGGTGCGCATGTCGACCAGGACCTTGCCCAGCTTCTTGTCCAGGATCTGCGCGACGGTCGGGTCGGTGGTCATGCCGCCGTCGATGGAGCCCTGCTTCAGCGCCGAGATGAAGGTCTGGCCCGCGCCCACCGCGACCGGCGTGAACTCGTTCGCGCCCACGCCGTTCTCGACGGCGAGGTACTTGGTGAGGAAGTCGGTGGAGGAGCCCAGGCCGGTGACGCCGAGTTTCCTCTTCGCGAAGTCCGCGGGGGACGTGATCTCGTCCGCGGCCTGGTTGGAGACCACCTCCACCTCACCGGAGGCGTGGGAGAGCTGCACCACGGACTCCACGTACTTGCCCTTCACCTGAAGGTCGAGGGTGTGGTCGTAGAAGCCGACGACGCCCTGGACCTCCCCGGCGACCAGCGAGGTGGTGGCCTGCACCCCGGCCGGTTCGGTGAGGAGCTGGACCTCCACGCCCTCGTCCTCGAAGTAGCCGAGCCGCTGCGTGAGCATGGCCGGGAGGTAGATGACCTTGTCCAGGCCACCCACCATGATCTTGACCTTGCCGCCGCCGGCGGAGCCGGTGCCGGCGGACGAGTCTCCGCCGCCACAGGCGGTGAGGGCGGTGAGGGCGAGCGCCGCGGTGGCGGCCGCCACCCGGAACCTGGTGAGTCTGCGCATGGTGAAGTCCTCCGAAGGGAGCTGCGGGGATACAGGGCGGGAGGGAGCGGGAGAAGCGGGGCGGGAGGGAACGGGAGGGAGCGGGAGGGGTGGGGTGGGGACGGGGGTGGGACGGGCCCGTGGGGGCCGGCGGCGGAGTGGTGCGGGGAGGGCCGCCGCCGGCCGGTCCGCGGGCCGCCGCCGGCCGGTCCGCGGGCCGGCGCCGGACGGGCCGGCTGGGACCGGGACCGGGACAGTGGACCGGACCACGGGGCCGCGGCACGGCGGTGCCGGGCACGGGGCGGCGGGACCTGGTGGGCCCGGGGTGATCCCGGCGGTCCCGGTGATCCCGGCGGTCCCGGCCGGTCAGTGGCCGTCGCCCGATTCGGCGGGGCGCCAGCGGAAGAGTTTCTTCTCCAGGAAGGTCAGCAGGCCCTCCGCGAGGAGCGCGACCACCGCCAGCACCACCATCGCCGCGTACACCCCGGCCGCGTTGAACGTGCCCTGGGAGGCGGAGACCAGCAGGCCGAGGCCCTTGGTGGCGCCGATGTACTCCCCGACGATCGCGCCGATCAGCGCGAACCCGAAGCTGACATGGAGGCTGGTGAAGATCCACGAGGTGGCGGAGGGCACCACGACCTGGAGGGTGATCTGGCGGTTGTTGGCCCCCAGGATCCGGGAGTTGGCGACCAGGTTGCGGTCCACCTCCCGGGCGCCCTGGAAGGCGTTGAAGAAGACCGGGAAGAAGACGAGGACGACCGCCGAGGCGACCTTCGAGGCCGGTCCCAGACCGAACCAGATCAGGAAGATCGGTGCCAGAACGATCCGCGGCAGGGCGTTGAGCACCTTCACGTACGGTCCGAGGACATCGGCGAGGAAGCGGATCCGGCCGAGCAGGATGCCCAGCACCACACCCGCCGTCACACCGATGACCCAGCCGAGCAGCGCCTCGTAGAGCGTGTACCAGATCTGCTCCCACAGCGAGCCCTGCGGGGTGCCGTCCACCGCCCAGGTGACCATCTGGGACCAGATCTGCGAGGGCATGGAGAAGTTGAACGGGTCGATGACCTGGGCGCGGGCCAGCCCTTCCCACAGGCCGATCACGCCGAGGAGGACGAGGACCCGCGCGGCGAGGACGAGCAGCCGGTGGTTGCGGGCCGCGCGGGCCCGGGCCGCCGTGCGGGTGGTGGCCGGCTCCGCCTTCCCGGCGGGCGCGGGAGCGGTCCCGGCGGCGCCGGCGGCGGGGGCGGCCGGAGCGGTGGTGGTGGTCTCAGGCGGCATGCGCGGCACCCCTCTCGCGGGTGATGCGGACCTCTTCGCCGAGCGAGGACCAGATCTCCCGGTAGATCTCGATGAACCGCGGCTCCAGCCGGACGGTCTCCACCTTGCGCGGGCGGGGCAGGTCGATCTCGAAGACCGCCTTGATCGTCGCGGGTCCGGCCGTCATCACGACGACCTTGTCGGCCAGCGCGATGGACTCCTCCAGGTCGTGGGTGACGAAGACGACCGAGGCGCCGGTACCCGACCACAGCTCCAGCAGCTCGTCCGACATCAGCGCGCGGGTCTGTACGTCGAGCGCCGAGAACGGCTCGTCCATGAGCAGCAGTTCCGGGTCGTTGACGAAGGTCGCCGCGAGTGCGACGCGCTTGCGCTGACCGCCGGAGAGCTGGTGCGGATAGCGGTCCTCGAAGGCGCTCAGCCCGACCCGGGCGAGCCACTCCCGGGCCCGCTCCTTCGCCTCGGCCTTCGGCACCCCGCGGAACCGGGGACCCGCCATGACGTTCGACAGCACCGTCCGCCAGGGGAAGGTGGCGTCCTGCTGGAAGACGAAGCCGACCTTGTCGCCGACGCCCCGGACGGGCTCCCCGGCGACCAGGACCTCACCCTCGGTCGGCTCCTCCAAGCCGCTGACCAGGGTCAGCGTCGTGGACTTGCCGCAGCCGGTGGGGCCGACGACCGCGACGAACTCACCGCGGCCGATGGTCAGGTCCAGATCCGTCACGGCGGTGTGCAGACCGCCCGACGGGGTGCGGAACACTTTGCTGGTGCCCCGCAGCTCGATGGCGGGGTTCGTATCGCGTGTCATGGGCCGGGAGGCTAGGAGCGCCGGAGACACCCGCGGCAGCCTTGTGGGCGCAACCCGCCGTTCTGAGCGCAAACCCCGTTCTGCTCGTTTTGCTCGCACGTCGGCGACAAATGTGTTACGAGGTCTGGGCTCGCGACGGTGGAGCGCCGTACGTTGCGGGAGGCATGAACTCCGTTCATGGGTCCCCGCGCGTGTGCGGCTCCCGGCGAGGTCCGGGGGGTGCGGCGCCCGAGGTTCCGTGGGGCGGATGCGGCCGTGGGACGACCGCGCGCACCTGCCCGGACCGTCCACCGGCCGATCCACCGACCGACCGCCCCGCCGTCCGACTCCCCGCCCGAGCAACCGACCACCGACCACCGACCGATCACCGACCGAACCACCGACCGAACTGCCGACCCGCTGACAGGCGCGCCCGAACCGTGCCGCGCCGCCGCGGTCCGGAGGACAGGGGGGCCCATGCGGATCCGCTGGCCTCGCCGTGTCTTCGCCCAGGTCCTGGCGGTGCAGCTGGTCATCACCACCGGGGTGATGGTGCTGGCCACCGCCCTCTTCCTGGCCCCCCTCAGCTCGGAGCTCGACGCCCAGGCGACCAGCCGGGCGCTCTCCATCGCCCAGACCACCGCCGCCGTCCCCGACATCCCGCTCGGCGTGACGAGCACGCCGCCCACCCCCGGCGGCCCGGTGCAGGAGGAGGCCGAGCGGATCCGCCGCGCCACCGGGGCGCTGTACATCGTGGTGATGGACACCCGCGGGGTGCGCTGGTCGCACACCAACCCCGACCGGATCGGCCGGCACGTCTCCACCGACCCGAGCGCCGCCCTCTCCGGCCGGGAGATCCAGCAACTCGACACCGGCACCCTCGGCCGTTCCGCCCGTGCCAAGGTGCCGCTGCGGGACGAGGACGGGAAGATCGTCGGCGCGGTGTCCGTCGGCATCGCCTACGGCAGCGTGCGCGAACGGCTGTTCGCGGCCGTGCCCGGGCTGCTGCTCTACGCCGGTGCGGCGCTCGCGGCCGGTGCCCTGGCCGCCCTCGTCGTGGCGCGCCGGCTGCGCCGCCGTACCCACGGGGTGGCGTTCACCGACATCTCCGCGCTGCTCGACGAGCGCGAGGCGATGCTGCACGGCATCCGCGAGGGCGTCGTCGCCTGTGACCACCGGGGCAGGATCCGGCTGGTCAACGACGAGGCGCAGCGGCTGCTCGGCCTCGGCGCGGACTGCGCGGGACGCTCCCTGGACGAGGTGCTGCCGCCCGGGCGGACCACCGACGTCCTGACGGGCCGGGTGAGCGGAACCGACCTGCTGACGGTCAGCGGCGGCCGGGTCCTGATCGCCAACCGGATGCCCACCACCGACGGCGGCGCCGTGGTCACCCTGCGCGACCGCACCGAACTCGAACTCCTCGGCCGCGAGCTGGACTCCACCCACGGGCTGCTCGACGCGCTGCGCGCCCAGGACCACGAGCACGCCAACCGCCTCCACACCCTGCTGGGCCTGCTCGAACTCCGCCGCTACGGGCAGGCCGAGGAGTTCGTCGCCGAGGTCACCCGGGCCCACCGCTCGTCCGCCGAGCAGATCGCCGAACGGGTGCACGAACCGCTGCTCTCCGCGCTGCTGGTCGGCAAGGCCGCCATCGCCGCCGAACGCGGGGTGGACCTGCGGATCTCGGCGGCGACCCTCCTGCCGGACCGGGTGGTCGACCCGCGGGACCTCGTCACCGTCCTCGGCAACCTCGTGGACAACGCGCTCGACGCGGCCGCCGCCCACCGCTGCGCCGGCCCCTTCGTGGAGGTCGAACTCCAGGCCGAGGGGACCACGGCGGTGCTGCGCGTCGCCGACACCGGGCCCGGCGTGGACCCCGGGATGCGCGAGCGCATCTTCGCCGAGGGGTGGACCACCAAGGACACCGGTCACCGCCCGCACGGCCGGGGCATCGGCCTGGCCCTGGTCCGCCGGCTCTCGGAACGGTACGGCGGAACGGCCCGTGTGACGGCCCGCGCGGGCGGCGGCGCCCTCTTCACGGTGGTCCTGCCGGAGGCGCTGCGTGACCCGGGCGCACCGGACCGGGGCGGCGAGCCGGACCGGCCGCCGCCCGCCATGGCGGAGCCCACGCCCCTCGGCCCCGCGCCTCGTACCCCTGCCGCGCCGGAGCAGGCCGTGCCGGAACCTGTAGGGCCGGAGCGAGTCGGACGGGATCCCCTCGGGCCAGGTCTCGTCGGGCCGGACCCCGTCAGGTCGAGGGCCGACGGGCCGGGCCCCGTCAAGCCGGAGGCCGGCGGTCCGGAAGACGCCGGGCCGGAGCGGGTGAGTCCGGAGCGAGCCGGTCCGGAAGACGCCGGCCCGGACCCCGGTACACCGGACTCCGTCCTCCCGCCCGGGCCCGGCACCTGCCCCGCTTCCCCCGCCCCCGGGCCGCGCTTCCCCCTCACCACCACCCCACGGGAGTCCAGATGATCGATGTCCTCGTCGTCGACGACGACTTCCGCGTCGCCGAGATCAACTCCGCCTATGTGGGCCAGGTCCCCGGCTTCCGCGTGGCCACCCGCGCCCACACCGCCGCCCAGGCCCTCGCCACGCTGGAGCGCACCCCGATCGACCTCGTGCTGCTCGACCACTACCTGCCGGACGAGACCGGGCTCACCCTCGTCCGGCGGATGCGCCAGCTCGGCCACCAGACGGACGTGATCATGGTGACCGCGGCCCGGGACGTCGCCACCGTCCAGGCCGCGATGCGCTACGGCGCCCTCCAGTACCTCGTCAAGCCGTTCAGCTTCGGCGGACTGCGGGCCAAGCTCGACGGCTACGCGGCCCTGCGCCGCACCCTCGACGGCGTCGGCGGCCGCAGCGAAGCCGGGCAGGAGCAGGTGGACCAGATCTTCGGCGCCTTCCGGTCGGCCGACGGCCCCCGCTCCGACCTGCCCAAGGGCCACTCCGCCCCCACCGTCAACCTGATCCGCGGCGTCCTCGGCACGGCCGAGCACCCGCTCTCCGCCCACGAGGTGGCCGAGCGCACCGGCATCAGCCGCTCCACGGCCCAGCGCTACCTCAAGTACCTGGAGCGCGCGGGCCGCATCACCCTCACCCTCAAGTACGGCGACACGGGCCGCCCCGAACACCGCTACGCATGGACGGAGGCGAGCTGAGCCGGAGCTCCACGCCGCGCCGCTCCCCGCCGGGCGCGTCCGGCGCTCCCCCGGGGCACCGGAGTGGCGGGATCCACGCTATTTTGGCGTGATCTTAGGCGGAGCGGGGGCCGGATCGAGCCACCGCCGGAGGTGGGGGCCCGTGCGGCTCCGGGGGACGGGGGCTGTGCCGTGACGGCTGACCAGTACGAGGAGACCGGGTCTTCCGGAGCGCTGGGCGGGCGGCCGAGGCGGCGGGCTGGGGTGGTCGCCGTCGTCGTCACCGCGCTCGGTTTCGTGGTCGCGGCCGGGGTCGCCGCCTGGTTCCTGCTGCTGCCGAAGGTCCAGGGACGCGACGACCCCTACGGCGAACTGCCCAGGACGACGGCTTTGGTGGACGGCGGCGACCAGGAGGTGAACCGGGGTGGTCTCCTCGTCAGGCAGACCGAGCTCCACACCCCCACGAGCAGCTGGGTGCGCTGGGCCTCGGGCGGGATGAACGACATCCAGCTGGAGATCAGGTACCAGCTGCACGAGGCCACGCCCACCGGCTCCGGCCGCTCGGCGGCGGAGTCCTGGTGGGGTGACCGGATCGCCCACTCGAAGAAGAGCCTCGTCGACGTCGCCGGGGTGCCGGACGTGGGCGACGAGGCCGGGGAGACCTGGACGTCCTCCGGATACACGGTGTACGTCCGCAGCGGGAACGCGACGATCGAGATCACCTACGGCGTCTACGGGGTGGGCACCGGCACCACGGAGCAGGAGCAGATGCGCAAGACCGTCCGGCGGCTGGCCGCCGAGGCCGTCCAGGACATCGAGGAGGCGAACGGCGGGTCGGCCTGAGCAGCCGCCCGCTGCTTCCTGCCGCTCCCGGCTCCCGGCTCCCTGGCCTTGCCCGCTCTGTGCTCCCGGCCCCCGGGCCCCGCCCGTCAGGGGATGTTGGTGGCGTTGGGGACGTTGTCGCAGTCGGTGAACCGGTAGCGCGGGGCGCCGCTCGTCCAGCGCAGGGCCTCCGTCGCGGTGGTCGCCTGCCCGCTCGTGCCCCGCCAGAAGTAGCAGCCGTCGTAGGTGATGTTCCCCCGGGTGACCGCCGGGCCGCTGTAGAGGTGGTAGCCGACGCCCTGGTGCTGGCGGTAGCGGACGGTCGGCATCGAGCCGCCGATGCCCCAGAAGTCCGCGCCGGAGTAGCGGTGGAGGTTCCAGGAGCGGGCGGCGTCGTTCTGGGCGGAGGCGAGGTCCGAGCAGTCGGCGAAGGTGACGGAGCCACTGGCCCAGTTGCAGTCGATGACGAGGTGGTTGGCGGCCTTCGGCTCGAACCGGACCCCCCGCACGCTGAGCTGGGTCGCCGCCCGGTTGTTCGGGTTGGTCAGCGGCATCGAGAACCAGGTGATCGGGCCGGACGAGCCGGACGCCGCGGACCAGGAGCCACGGGAGACACGGATGCTGCCACCCCGGTCGAAGCGGAAGACGGTGCCGCTGGAGAGCGTCAGACAGCAGTCCCGCACCCAGTAGTTGACGAACTGATTCTGCGCGTTGTAGGTGCCGCTGATGCCGCCGGAGCGGAAGAAGGCGTCGCTGAAGACCGAGTTGGTGGCGGTGTAGACGTTGTCGAAGATGAACTCGGAGTTGAGGTTGGCCGTGGCGTCGCCGTCCAGGCCGAAGACCCGGACCCAGGGCCCCTGGAACTCCATGTCGGAGACGGTCCATCCCTCGTTGTACGTGCCCGGCGTGGTCGACCAGAGGTAGGCGAAGCTGTTGGCCGCGTTGGTCGAGGCGACCGTCATGCCGGAGATGGTGAAGAAGCGCAGCAGCTTGATGGCGGAGATCAGCGTGCCACCGCTCGCGTCCCAGTTGACGAACGTCGTCCGCTTGCCGTAGCCGCGGATGGACAGGCCGTCGAGCTGTCCGGTGGTGGACGCGGGGATCAGCGGCCGGGTGAGGTGGTACTCGCCGGGCGGCAGGATCACGGTGTACTTGGCCGCCGTCCCGCGGCGGTCGCCCAGTGCCCGGGCCATGGCGGCGTCGACCGCGTCGCTGTTGAACCCCTCGGTGACGACGATCTCCCACGGCCGCTCCACGGCCGTCACACGAGCGGAGAGGGCGTTGAATTCGTCGGCGGTCGGGACGTAGACGGGCATGGCGACTCCGCGGGGGAGAGGGCGGACGGTGGCGTGGAACGCCGGCGCGCTGCGGAGGGTGCGCTCGCCCGGTGCCGGGGGCCGGGGCGGCGGTGCCCGACGCTACTGTCCGCCTCCGGCGCAGGACACCGGCGTATGGGGTGCGACGGCCGGACGCGGAGCCCGGCGGGACGGCCCGCCACCCCGCCCGCCGCGGGCTCCTCAACGGGCGTGCGCCCCGGGCTCCCGGCCACGCCGTTCCGCGCTCCCCGCCGTGCCCCGGGCCCTGAACAGTGCCCGGAAGGGCTGTTCCCGTCACGGCTGAGCCGGGAGAGCGCAGGCGCGTCAACGGGGGATGCCGTGGCGGTGCGCGACGGATGGGGCTCGCGCCTCGGGCCACCGGGCGGTGCGTGGCCGGGTGACACCGGCCGGCGATCGGCGCGCGATCCGCCGGCGATCGGCAGGTGGCCGGCGCGCGATCCGTCCGGGATCGGCAGGTGGCCGGCGCGCGAGGGCCCGTCGGGCCTTCGGGCGCCCCGGTGCGGCGGGCGCGGGAAACGCGCGCCCGCCGCACCGCGGGCCGGTCAGAGGCGGCGCGCGAGGCGGTGGCCGCCGACCGCCGCGAGGGCGGCGAGCAGACCGCCGGCCACCGTCCACAGCCACCGGTCCGACCAGCGGCCCGAGGACCAGCCGTCCTCGGGGGCACCGGCCTGCTGCTCGTCACCGGAGTCACCGGCGTCACTGCCCTCACCGGCGCCGTCGGAGCCGTCGCCGGTGCCGTTCCCGCCGTCACGGGCCGGGCCCGACACGGTCAGGGGCACCAGCGGCTCGGCGAGCGTGCCGTCCACCGCGTGCGCACCGCCCGCCGCGACGGACACCGCCTCGACCTCGGCCCGCACCGGCAGGCCCCGGTCGCGCGCGGGCAGGTCGACGACGGTCAGCCGGACGTAGTAACTCCCCGGCAGCGGCGCGTCGTCCCACGGCTCGGTGTACGAGCGCACGGGGCGCAGCGTGCAGGAGAGCCGCAGCGTGGTCTCCCCCTGGAGGTCCTCGCCCGCGGTGCGGGCCTGGGCCCCGTACACGCAGGGCTGCCGGCGGCGGAGCCCGTCGTACACGTCGACGCGCCAGCGGGAGGCGCCGCTGCGGGCCGACTCGGGCAGTTCCACGCCCGCCCGCACGGTGACCCGCTGCCCGGTGTCGGCGGGGAAGACCCAGTACAGGTAGTCGCCCGCGGAGGCGTCGGCGGTGGCCTTCTGGTCCTGCTGGATCGCCGTCGCCAGCCGGAAGGAGGTGCCGGCCTCGCCCGGCGCCTCGTCACCGGCGCCCGGTGACGGGTCGTCCGCCGCGGCGGATCCGGCCGTTCCGGCGAGGGTGGCGCCGGTGAGCAGGGCCACGGCCAGGACGCGGACCAGGCGCGGGAGGCCCGTGGGTCCCGCGGGCCGGGCGGAGTTCGCGGAGCGCCGGGAGCCGGTGGAGCGCGGGGAGCCGGTGGAGCCGGCGGAGCGCAGGGCGTTCGGCACGCCCGGGAAGCCGAAGCGGAGGCGGTTGAGGGAGCGCATCAGTTGGACCTCCACCGGAGCCGGGACAGCAGACCCCACAGCAGCCCGGCGAGCAGGCCCGTGAGGGCGAGGAGCCCCAGGAACCACCAGCCGCGCCCGAGGCCGAAGGAGGCCACGTCGCCCGCCTCGGAGGGGCCGTCGACCAGCTCGACGGCGAGTTCGACCGGCAGTCCCGGTGCGGTCTTCACCGCGTCGGGCGCGGAGAAGGAGTGGGAGACCTGGAGGCAGATCGTCTCCGGTTCGTCCTCGGCCTCCCCGGCCCCGTCGGAGCTCTCACGTTCGGGTGTGGGGAGACGCAGCCCCGTCGATATCACGTCCGTCCGGCCGTCACCGGCCTCCGTACCGCGGACGATCTCGCGGCCCTTCGCGCTGACGGCCCGCAGCAGCACGCCGTAGTCGTCGTCCACGGCGCGGTCGGCGGCGACGCTCACCGACGCGCGCAGTTCGCGGCCCGGCGGCACGTCCACCCGGTACCAGTGGTGCTGACCGAACTCCTGGCGGTCCGAGTACAGCCCCGGCTTCAGCCGCGGGGCGGCCGAGCAGCGGTCCGAGCCCTCGGCCGGCGAGGGGGTGACGACGGGCGCGGCGGCGCGGTCCACGAGTTGCCGTACCCGGCCCGACAGCTCCTCCGTGCGCTGCACCGAGGTGTACGTGCCGCCGGTGGCCTCCGCGATGCAGATCAGCTGCTGCCGGGTCTTGGCGTCGGGGACGAGCCCGAGGGTGTCGATGACCAGGCCGATGCCCTTGGCGGCCAGTTCGCGCGCCACCTCGCAGGGGTCGAGCGGGGCGCAGGTGTCCTCGCCGTCGGTGATCAGGACGATCCTGCGGGTGGAGTCACCGCCCTCCAGGTCGTCCGCGGCCTTCAGCAGGGCCGGCCCGATGGGCGTCCAGCCGGTGGGGGCGAGCGTGGCCACGGCGGTCTTCGCCTCGGTCCGGTCGAGCGGGCCGACCGGGTAGAGCTGCCGCGTGTCCTTGCAGCCCTCCTGGCGGTCGTCCCCGGGATAGTCGGCGCCCAGGGTGCGGATACCGAGCCGCACCTCGTCCGGGACGGCGTCCAGCACCTCGTTGAACGCCTGCTTCGCCGCCGCCATGCGGGACTTGCCGTCGATGTCGCGCTTGCGCATGGAGCCGCTCACGTCGATCACCAACTCGACCTTGGGGCCCTCGTCCCCGCCCGGTTCGTCGGCCACCGCCGTGGAGGCCGGGAGCAGCCCGGCGCCCAGCGCCGCGAGCAGCACGCACACGGCGGCCACGCGCTGTTTTCTTCTGATCATCGCTGGATCCTAGGCGAGAGCGGAAACCACCGAAGAACCGGCACGTCACCGCCAGTTGAAGCCCCGCCGGCGGGCCCGGCCACCGGGGGCCGGCCGGCGGTGCGGCGACCGGGGCGGGGCGGCGGGCAGCGACCGGCCGGTGGGCCGGAGGACGGGCGGGCCGGCGCGCCGGAACGCCTTGCCGCCTCCGTCGCCCGTCGCCCCGTTCTCCCGTCGTGGCGGGCGCGGCCGGTGGCGGGCCACGTTCCGTCAGGTGGCAAGGTTCTCCCAGGCGCGAGACGTGGGAGGTCCTCGGTGGGAGCGCGACGGGTAACCATGACCGACGTGGCCAAGCGGGCCGGGGTCTCCCGCACCACCGCGTCCCTGGTGCTGTCGGGTCGGGGGCGGGAGCTGCGGATCTCCGAGGGCGTGGCGGAGCGGGTCCTGGAGGCCGCCGACGCGTTGCGGTACCGGCCGGACATCGTCTCCGTCGGCCTGCGCACGGGCATGACGCGCACCATCGGCTTCGTCTCCGACACCGTGGCCACCTCCCGGCTGGCGGGGGACATGATCAAGGGTGCGCTGGAGGCCGCGCGGGAGCGCGGGGTGATGCTGTTCATCGGGGAGACGGAGGGTGAGCGGGACCTGGAGGAGGGCCTGCTGCACGCCATGCACGACCGGAGGGTCGACGGCATCGTCTTCGCCTCCATGTTCACCCGGACGATCCCGGTGCCGGCGACGCTCCCGGACGGGCCCGCCGTTCTGCTGAACGCCTTTCCGGCGGACGCGTCCCCGCCGATCTCCGCGGTGGTCCCCGACGAGGTGGGCGCGGGCCGGGCGGCGGCCGGGGTGCTCCTCGGGGCGGGTCACCGGGACGGCGTGCACCTGATCGGTGCCGGGCCCGGCGTGGACGACGTGCCGCCCGGCGCCGTCGCCGGGGCCGAACGGGTCGCCGGCATCCGCGCGGCCTTCGCGGCGGAAGGGGTGACGATCGGAGGCGGCCGGATGTGCCCCGACTGGCAGCCGGAGTACGGCTACGAGGCCACCCGCGACCTGCTCTCCCGCGACCGGCCCCGCGCCCTGGTCTGCCTCAACGACCGGCTCGCCCTGGGCGCCTACCAGGCCCTCGACGAGGCCGGGCTGAGGGTGCCGGGCGACGTCTCCGTCGTGTCGTTCGACGACCACCCCATCGCCGGCTGGATCCGGCCCAAGCTGACCACCGTCGCGCTGCCGCACCACGAACTCGGCCGCCGGGCCGTCGAGGTGCTCTTCGACGAGATCGGCCGGCGCCGGGAGGGGCTGCCGCCCGAGAACCGGCTGATCCGGGTGGAGATGCCGGTCCGGGTGCGGGGGTCGGTGGGGCCGCCCGCCGGGTGACGGCCGGTGGCGGCGGGTCGTGGCGCGGAGCCGCCCCTTCCGGGGGTGTGCCGGCCGTCTGCCCCCGTGCCCGCCCGCGTGCCCGCGCGCCTCTCCGCCTGCCCGGCTGTCCGTCAGCCGGCCCGCCGGTTCGCGCGGGCGAGGTTCGTGATGTCGGCAGTCTTGACACCCGCTGAGGGCGTCAAGAGACTGCCACCGCGTGACTAACACGTTTTAGCACGCGTCACAGAGCTCTCGCCGGAGCCGTCGGCCGCCACCGGCCGGGGCGCTGGTCCGACGAGAACGGCACGGCCGCACGGAGGTCACCATTCTCATCCGCCGACTCGCCCTCGCCTGCGCCTCCCTGGGGCTGACGGGCACGCTCCTGATACCGGCCGCACCCGAGGCCGCCGCCGCCGGACGGGCACCGGAGCGCGGGATCCAGAGCGTCACCCCCATCACCCGCGTGCACACCTACGGCCAGAAGGTCGAGGCGGTGGCCGTCGAGTACGGGGCGGCCGTCAACCCCCGGACCCTCGACCGGGGCACCTTCACCGTCACCGACAGCATCTACAACTTCCGCTACAACCCGATCGAGGACCTGGACAAGTACGCGGACCGGGAAGTCGTCCGGGTCTACACCAACAACAAGGCCGGACTGCGCGCCGACGGCCGCTCCCGGGCCGGCCGGTACGTCATCGTCGAGCTGGCGCCGACCGATCCCGGCGGCAACACCGTCATCGTGTCCAAGTGCCCGACCTTCCTCTGCTCGGTCAAGGTCAACCCCGACCTGCCGACGAAGATCGTCCAGAACGAGGCCGTCCACGCCGCGCCGGGCCGGGGCAAGGGCCGGGGGCCGGTGCTCGCCTCCGCCTCGTCCACGCCCCGTCCGCTGACGGAACCCGCGGTCAACCTGCTGGTCGACGAGTTCGAGCAGGCCACGTACCTCCGGGACGGCACCGTCCTGCCCTACGCCTACCACCTGCCGCGCAGCTACGACCCGCGGCGGAGCTACCCGCTGATGGTGATCCTGCCCGGTCACGGGATGGGCTGGGACGGCGACAACCTCGGCGTCTCGCTCGCCGCCGACATCCCCGCCACCGCCTGGCTGACCCCGCAGTGGACCGGGAAGAAGGAAGACGTCATCGTGCTCGTCCCGCAGAACCAGCGGGTCGGCTCGGCGGCGGAGGCCGAGCTCATGACCGGGCTGGTCGAGGAGTTCATGGACTCCCACGCCGTGGACAGCCGCCGCGTCTACGCCTCCACCGTCTCCTACGGCTCCACCCTGGCCTGGGAAGCCCTGGCGAAGAAGCCCGGCCTGTTCACCGCGGCCCTCGTCACCGGGGGCTTCGAGGTCAGCGCCGAGCAGGCGAAGGGCATCGCCAAGGCGGAGACCCCGCTGTGGATCACCCACGGCCTCAACGACCACCTCCTGCCCGTGCGCTACGGACGCGACTCGACGGAGACGCTCCGCGACGCGTACACGGCGGCCGGCATGGACAGCGAACGCGCCGAGGACGTCATCCGCTACACCGAGTACGGCAACGAGGCGTTCTCCGAGCCCGACTACCACGCCGCGTACGGGCCGACGTACGAGGACCCGTCGATCCTGCGCTGGCTGCTGCGGCAGAAGAGCGGCGGCGAGTGACATGAGGCCGTCCGCCGGCTCCGCGGGCCCCACCGGTGCGGTCACCGCCACCGGTGGGGGCGCCCCGGGGCCGGCGGACGCCGCACTGCTGCGGCGGCCGTGCGTGCCCTCGCGGCCGTACCCCTGCCCGTCCTCGTACCCGGGCCCGGGCTCATGGGTCGGGACGGAGCACGGAGCGGGGCGCGCGGCCGGGCGCGGGACCGTGCGCGTCGCCGCGCGCGCGGCCGGACGCGGGGCGGCGCGCAGGACGAGCGCGCGCCCCGCACCGCGGACCGGTGCCCAACTGCCGCGACCACGCCGCGGGGCCACCGGCACGCGGCAGCGGGCGCCGCCCCTCGAAGTCCGGTGAGTAATCCCGACCGGCCGGGGGCATGCCTGTCCCCGAACCCCCACGCGCGCCGGGGCAGCGCGCGGGTCGCCGCGCACGGGACATGAGCGACCCGCACGAGAACACGGCAAGCCCGACCAGCCGAGAACCGGACAACCGGACAATCCGACAACCGGCAGAGCGCGAAGAAAAAGGTCTCTCCGGCCTTTCCCCCACATCCCCCCACATCCCCCCCACAGAGGAGTCAACAGATGTTGAGCCGTCGTCTGTTATCGATGCCTGTCGCCGTCGCCACGCTGCTCGCCCTGGTCCTGGGCGGTCAGGCGGTGGCCGACAGCCCCGGGCCGAACGAACCGGCCGGCACGACGAGCAAGGCCGCCACGGCGAGCGCGGCGAACACCGCCACCGCCACCGCGGCGTGCGGCTCCGAACCCGCGCTGCGTGACGGCACGCACACCATCCAGAGCGGCGGCAAGAACCGCTCGTTCATCCTGGACATCCCCGACAGCTACGACGTGAACCGGCCGCACCGGCTGGTCCTCGGCCTCCACTGGTGGGGCGGCACCGCCACCGACGTGGCCACCGGCCAGACCGTCGAACGGGACGTCTGGTCCTTCTACGGCCTGAAGCGGCTGGCGGGCGACGACACGATCTTCGTCGCGCCCCAGGGCCTCGACAACGGCTGGGCCAACTCCGGCGGCGAGGACGTCACCTTCATGGACGACCTCCTGCGGCGCCTCGAAGCCGACCTCTGCATCGACACCTCCCAGCGCTTCTCCGTCGGCTTCAGCTGGGGCGGCGCCATGAGCTACGCCCTCGCCTGCGCCCGCCCGGACACCTACCGGGCCGTCGCCGCCTACGGCGCCCCCGGGGAGATCAGCGGGTGCAGCGGTGGCACCGGCGCCGTCGCGTACTTCGCGGCCCACGGTGTCAGCGACAGCATCGCCAACGGGCGCGCCATGCGTGACCGGTTCGTCCGGAACAACGGCTGCGCCGGCCAGAACCCGCCCGAGCCGGCCCAGGGCAGCCTGAGCCACGTCACCACCACGTACTCGGGGTGCGCGAGCGGACGTCCGGTCGTCTGGGCCGCTTTCGACGGAGGCCACATCGCCGCACCCCAGGACGGCGCCCCCGGCGACAGCGGCTCCCGCACCTGGCTCCCGGGCGAGACCTGGCGCTTCTTCACCCAGTTCTGACCGATCCGCGCCGATCCCCACGGAGACCGGCACGGATCTGACCCGCACCTCCGGCTGGGCCGCGTGAACGGCGGCCCGGCCGGACCGCGCGAAACGCCCCTCGGGGGCCTGCCCGTACGGGGCTCCCACAGCCCCGTACGGGACGATCACCACCAGCCCGTGACGAACGGCGCCGCGACCTCGCACCCGCGGCGCCGTTCCTCCGGGCACGGCTCATCGAGGGCCGCGAACCCTCCACTGGAACGGCCCCCGAGGCAGCCGGGCACTGCGGCCCCGCTCGGGGGGCCGGTCACCGGCCGACCCCCTGTCCCTCCCCGTGCTCTTTCTCTATGAGTGGGCTTGCCCGGTAGGCGGTCCCTCCCGCGGCACCGTCTCCGGTGTGATCGGCTTCGGTGGCCTCTGCGCGGGCGACCCCGCCTGCGACCTTGCCGCCGCGTGGATGCTCCTGCCGGACGGCGCGCGCGTGGCTGGGCGCTGGGCGAAGCCCTCGTTTGCGCCGCTGTCGGCGAGGCCGGTGTCCACGGCTACCTGGGAGGCAAGCCCAGCTGGCGCCCACCCTCCCGTGTTGCCCCGCGACGCCTCGCCACCTCCGTCCACTGAACTGGGCATACCCGCCCGTGCATCGACAGCAAATGCCATACCGCGCTATGGTGCATGTATGGCTAGCAAGAAGGTGACGATCACCCTCGACGAATCCCTGGTCGAAGCCCTGGCCGGAGCCGCGGAGGAAGAGGGCATCCCGCTGTCCCGCCTCGTCGCCGGAGCAGTCGAACGGGAGCTGCGCCTGCGAGCCGGCCGGGCCGTCGTCCGGGAGTGGCAGGCGGAACACGGCGCCTTCACCCCGGAAGAGCTCGCCGATGCCCGCGCGGAGCTGGCCGCCGCCGATGCCGAATACCTCAGCAACCCGGGGGCCTCGGCCGCGTGAACATCCCCTACCTGTACGACGCCGGGGTGCTCATCGCCATCGGCAACGACGACCGGCGCATGTGGGCGCGCCACAGCCTGGCCCTCGAAGACGGCCGTGACATCCACATCCCCTCCGTCGTCGTCAGCCAGGCCTGGCGGGACTCCCGCGGTCAGGTCGGACTCGGCCGGTTTCTCGCCGGGTGCCGCGTCGTGCCCGTCGGTCTCGAAACCGCCAAGACCGCGGGAATCCTCTGCGGTAAGGCCGGCACCTCCGACATCGTCGACGCCACCGTCGTGACCATGGCAGCCGGCCTCGGCGCCATCATCTGGACCTCGGACCCGGACGACATCCGCACCCTCATCGAGGCCCAGAACGTCGAACCCGCCCCCGTCGTCCGCACCGTCTAGCCAAAGAGCAAGGCTCCCGGCTGACCCGGTCGTTCACCGGGCGGCCGAGGTAGGAACACGGCCTCGCGCCCCGGGGGTCCCGGTGCGGCAGACTCGGCACTCCAGCCCGATCACACGCACGGCCCCAAGATCTTTCACGCCGACGCCCAACTCCCCCACTTCCCTGCCTGCCCCGGCCGGATGGATTCTGGAGAGGTGCGCACTTCCTGAGCCCACGGATTCCCAGGGCTCGTCAACGCTGTTCACCCATGAACTCCGAGGAGTCCTCATGCCCGTCATCACCTGGGAAGACCCCTACTGCGCAGAAGGCAACAACTGCTTCCGGTTCGGCACCGACACCGACGGCAACGGCTACATCGCCATCAACGGCCAGGAGTCGAACTACCTCACGGACTCCCTCGAAGCCCTGCGCACCCTCATCACCGACATCAAGGCCGGTAAGGCGGACCACCTGCTGTAGGGACCGCCACGCGCTGTCGTTTCGAGCCGGGCGGCCCGGCAGACCACCGCCAGGGCCCGAGCGGGCCCCGCGGATGTGAACCGTTCGTCCACATCGGCGGCAGCGTCGGGCGGCGAGCCGTTGGTTCGGGGCCCACACCCTGCCAGCCGGGGCAGCGGATGACGGCGCGAGGCCCGGACCACAGCCTGACCGTGCCTACGGGAGGGCCGGACAGAAGATCCGGGGGAGTGGTGTGGCCGACCCTCCGCCTTGGTCGGGGGAGTCAAGTGGCCACTTCGTGCCCAGGTGCGAGTCCGCGCTCACCGGGTGGGCAGCCCGACGGCCGCGTGGGCTCCGTCCAGGATCCGGCCGATCTCGGAAGCAGCCCTGCGCGCCTGGACGGCGCCTCCCGAGGCGGCGATGTCCTCCCAACGCCGGAAATCCGCTGCCAGCTCGGGATGGCGCTGGATATGGACGTAGACGGACCACTGGGCGATGAACCCCTGAAGCGGTGCGAGGTCGGACCCCTGCCGGGACTGGTCGGCTGCTTGATCCAGCTCCCGGGTGAAAACGGGGAGAGCGGCGGGCGCGATCCGGCTGATGGCCTGCCGCAACGCGGCAACCGTGGCAGGGGGCTGGGGGATGAGCGGCTGCCCGGTGGCAGAGGTGGTCATGGCTACTCCCATGGGCGAAATCCCGACCCCATGCGTGAGGGTATCCGGCGGCGGCCGGCCCGGAAGCGGATTCCGAGTCGGCCGTCCATCGCCCGGGTGAGAGCTTCCAACTCGTCGTCGCACCTCTCCCGTGACTCTCCTGCACCCTCCGGTGACGGGGACCGAGTCCCATGGTGCTCGGGCACCACTTGCCGAATGGTGACCGCTGCGGTGTAACCGACTGTCGGTCTTTCCTGACCTCCCGCAGTGAGGCGGGGGTCCCGCGACCCCGAGCCCCCAGCGGGGCACCCATGGGAGAGATCCAGCGCCCCGGAGCGCTCTACCAGCAGGTGGCCGCCGCCATCCGCGACGCCATCACCACCGGGGAGTTCCCACCCGGCGCGCCCCTGCCCTCAGAAACCCAGCTCATCGCCCGCTACGGCGTCTCACGCCCCACCGTGCGCAACGCCATCGCCGCCCTGCGGACCGAAGGACTCATCGAAGTCATCCACGGCAAGGGCAGCTTCGTCCGCAGCACCGCAAACCCCGTCCTCACCCTCGAACGCACCGTCACCCGGGACCAGGCAGGCAACTTCACCACCGGCCACGAGGCGTGGAAGCCGGCCGAAGAACCCACCGTCCACCGCACGACGACCACGGCCACGACGGGCCCACTCCTCGGCCTGGACGAAGGCGAAGCCCTCTTCGGCGTAGACCGCCTCCTCACCGACCCCACCACCGGCACCCGAGCCCTGCACCGGACCCTCATCCCCTTCACCACCGCCGAGGGAACCGACCTGGCCGAGAACCCCGATGCGGCACCGGAGCGCATCTATGCGCTGCTCACCGAGGCCGGACATCACCTGTCCTGGACGGAGACCACCCGCGCGCGAATGCCACTCCCCGACGAGCGCACCACGCTCCAGCTCGCCGACGCCGTCCCCGTCATCCACGCCACCCGCACCACCCACGGCACCGACGACCGCCCACTGATCCTCGAAGAACTCACCACCAGCGGCGACCACGCCCAACTCACCTACCGCATCACCGCCACCAGCTCTGAACAGGCACAGGCCACCGCCTGAACCGGCGACCTGTCGAAACCTGTCTTCACTTACTCAAGGCGGCTCGCTCCGCTCACCGCGCGCGGCACGGCCCCCGGCCGGGCCTGCGCTCCTGTCTCCGCCCCGCTCCAGCCCGGCCGGCGCCCGTGCCGCGCTCACAGCAATCGGCCGCCTGATGCCAGAGGAGGGGTACGTCGTGGCTGGGGCGGTCGGCTCCACGGCTTTACGGAGCCACTTTGGCGCGAGCCTCGAAGATCATGGCCCCAACGTCGTGCTTTACCGGGCAGGTCCACAGACTGCCCGACGCGCCGGAAGCTTACGGGGCCATGATCACTCGCGCCAAAGCAGCGCCACCCCAAAGCCGCTCCACCGACCTCACACTGCTACTAGCGGAATCGCAGGCCGAACAGGCCTCCATCGTCATACTTGTCTGTAAGGCGGACTGGCAATATAACGGCGGCAAGATCCACGCCCTCGACATTCGGCAAGTTGTCACTGTTCAGAGTAATTAGATGTTGATAGCCGTGCTCATCGCATTCTTCCTTGCCGGTCCTAATGGCAGCTGCGATTTGCCTACTGTCAACTCCATCAAAGATGTGGCTATCGTGAGCCACAAATGAAGGAGCCCTACCCTGAGACAATGCGATACGAATCAAAGTGAGGTCAAAGCAGTAGGTGAGCATGTTTGTAATACCCTTGCTTCGCTCACCATCGATACTAACATTGAACTTTGGTCCATTATCCGTGTTAGAAATTGCCAGCAGTCCTCCCCTATCGCCATAGATGGAGTGTGACAAATCTTGGAACACTACGGCAGCCCGGTCTACGCTATCTGAACGCTCGCGAAAATCGCGCTGCAAACGCTCTTGAAGTTGCTGCCGCTCTAGCCCCAATGTGACCTGCTGCGACTCGAGCGCTTCAGCAGCTTGATACTGCTTGGTCAAGCGCTCAACTTCGTTTTCCCGCCGGCCAAGCTCCTTTTGCATTTCCAGGAACGTTTCCAGAGCGCCGCCCGCACTCAGCAAGGCCATAATTTCGGCACGCCGACGATCGAGTGTTCCAATCTCCTTCTCACGTGCCGCGATCCGGGCCTCAGTAGCTACGATCTCTTCACGCAGGTACGTGCGCCGATTCGCAACGACAGATTCATGAAAGCGCTGAACATCTTCGTAGGCAGCAAGAGCGACGCCGGGAAGCTCAACTCCAGCAAGATCATAAAGAAGCCTTAGGTTCTCTGGATCGGGAACTGGTTCTGTTTTCGAATCATTGCTCAGCCGATCTAGGTACCGGCGATCCAGAGTGTTCTCATCGTTGAACTCGGCGATTTTTCTACTGAGTTGAGTGGCTTCACTTTGCAACTCCGAGTACTCTTCGACCACACGAAAGCTCTTCAGCTGCTCACTCAGCCGCGTAACACCTGCTTGAGCAATTGCAAGAGAGGCTCGAAGCTCGGCTGTTTTACCCACAGGGTCACCTAGAGCTCCATCTTTCGCCGCCTTTTTTAGCTCTCGCAGAGATTTCTCGCGCTGGCGAACTTTTTCCCAGTCTCGGGGAATTGACCAGTCTAGCCCTAGCAGGTAGGAGATATTCACTTGCTGATCAACAGTTGACTGTTGACTCGTGTGCTTTACCGTCTCCTGAAACCCGCCACTTGCCTGACGCCTAATCAGGTATGACAGCAGAGAACGTGCAGATGGGCCAGAGTTTCCAGCGTTCTCTAGATCGGAGATACCGAAGAAGTGTTTCGCAATAAGAGACTTCCAAACGGCGTTGGAGACGGTCACGCTGGGGCTACCCAGCACGCTCTCCCAACCATCGATATGAATCTTCGACGGCTGAACTCCAGAACGGCGTACGGTGATATAAGAGGGCTCTGCTGAAGGGTCACGCTGTGGAGCGAGAATTTCTAGGCCGAACTCGAAGTTCACAAGGGCTTCATTGCGGAACAGGCTACTCGGATCTGCATTGCCACCCATGAGGAAGTGAAGCAACTCAATCAAACTGCTCTTGCCAACCCCGTTCCGAGTGTCAACCTCCTTCGATTCCGGCCTGACATCCGCGAGAAGAATATTCAACCCGGCGTGAAGGTGGATCTCCTTAAAGGAGGGCATTGTGCTGAAAATTCGCTTAATCACGTTGCCCGCCTAAGTGTGTTTGCTGGCCCCGTTCGAATTGCCCCGACCGCGAACAGGAGATCGAGCGCCAATACAAACCAGTCAAATGTAAGGGGAGTAGAATTTTCATCTTGGGCCCGCTTGACTCGCACCAAGTGCCATAGTCCGCTCACAGTGCTCGGCTCGTCCAATTCGCGTATGATTTGAGCGCCCACGGTCAGCAGGGCCCTATCGGCAGACACTCCCTTAGTTGGCAAGATCATTCTTCCTGGCCTTCCTCTGGCCGCAAGAATATATCGCACTCTTCAAAAAAGTACGTGAGCACGCCGTATACGGCCACTTCGCGAGCAGGACTCGATGGGCCGATGCCACCAACCCACTTGCGGAGCTCCCAGTAGATCTCATCCGGGCTCTGACCAGTACCGCGCAGTTCCTGATACTTCTCGGAGAAGGCTTGAGCCGTTTGGTCCCTAAGAAGCTCATCACTCACGCGCCTATAGTAATTTCTTACCAAATGCGCTGGCTGCATGCCCATAGTGATGAGGAAGCGTGTCGCTTCTGACAGAAGGTTGTACTCGATCTTATCCTCAGGCACCGGACGCCTATCAGGACGACCAGGTACGCGAGCGCGCTCCAGATGATCGAGGACTGGCTGGATTTGCTCCATTCCCGTCTCTACGAAGTCTGCCATCGAGGGAACACTAGGGAAGAGCGCCCGCAGATTGCTGATTCCGAGGTCCATCACGCGCTTGCATAGGGCTTCCCGCCCCCAGGGGGCGGCCACCTTGTCCCCATGCGCTCTATTGAGCTCAAGGATTGTCTTCAGCGCATCCGGCCCGAGTCCTTCACGGTCATTGTGGACGAATACCCATTGGTCAAGATACTCGTCCCAAAAAGGGAGGCACCCATTGAAGTCGCTCTCAATCTTCGCCCGAATGCCTGAAGCCGTGGGCTTCCGTGGGGCGTACACGGCGAAAACCGTACGCTGAGATATCAGGTATCCGTCATTTTTCTCGTCTCCGGAGTTTCCCCAGGGCCTGACACGAACAAAGTCGCCATCGGGATAGGCTCGCTCCATTATCTCCGAGAAGAACTCCTGGAACTCATCTTCGAAAGATTCCTGGTAACGGTCCCGGAACGCCATTTCGTATAACGCCAGAATGCGCTCATTCATATGCCCCCCCCTGCAGGTGCTCAAAGACTTCAGAGTCGCATAGCCTCCCGTGTACCTCAATACCCCGATGGTGTCAAAGTGATGTCAGCCTAAGCTGACCGGCTGGATGCCCACAGCTGAGGGGGCCGAACCAGACAGCCGGGGAGCGAGGGAGTCAGCGCCAGATCGGACCACAAGTCAGGCGCACTGCACGCGCCAGACGCCGATAGTCGCAGGTAGGAGACCCAACTCCTCAGACAGTTGGAAAGCGTGTTGGCATCGGGGTTGGGCAACGCCCCACGGAGGACCCTCGATGCGTGATCAGCTTGGGCGGTGGAGACCATCATCGCCAGCGGCATAGCCGTCCTAGGGACGCTGCTTGGTTCGGGGATCACCCTGGCGTTCCAGCAGCGCACCGCCGACAGGAGCCACCAGTTCACCCGCCAAGAGAAGCTCCGGCAGGAACGACTCGATGCCTACTCCGCTTACGCCGGCGCATTGGTCAACTACCGCCGCTGCCTCGTTCACCTATGGTTCTGCGAGCACGAACAGCCACCACCGGAGGACCCCGACACGGTACGGATCCGTGCCTACGACCTGCGCTCCAACGCCCAAGAAGCACTGTTCCGGGCACAGATGCTCACCGATGACGTGACTCTGAGCCAGGCCGCGGAGGACTTGCTCGCAGACGTTACGACGCTGTCCAAGACGGACAGCAGAACAGAACTAGACGTTGCCAGGGTACGGACCCGTGACGACATCAGCCGACTGGTCAGGGCAACCAAGCAACACCTTTAAGGCACGTGCAGACGCGCCGGTTCGTAGGTAACCGCACCACAAGCGCACCAGATCGAGCGGGGAGCAGCGGGGAATCACGGTGAAAGCAGTCGAGCCCGCAGAGGTTACGAACCTGCGGTTCAAGCAGGTCAGCGCCGACGACAGGCCCGCGATGCTCGCTGCTTCCTAAGCTGAGGGCTCATGCGCCGCCATCACGTACCGACCGTCGTGGCTTGCTCTAGTCGACAACACTGGCAGCGTGGCTGAGGTCGGCGAGGGTACAGCGAGGCACACGCGCGCCTGGTCGGTCGGCGCACCCGCTGTCGTGGCTGGCTGTCGTCGGCTGAGGCTCGTGCCACAACCGTGCCAGATGCAGGAGGCAACAGAGGTCAACACCGGCGTGCCGCGGTCGAGTAGCCGCTTGCTTCCTCGGCCTGCAAAAGCCGCAGCTCAGGCCCGAGATCACCCTGCCTCTCTCCTAAAGCGGGGGGTGAGGGCACACGTCACTCCTCGCGGTGCTGAGCGAATACCTGCTGCTGCTCGTCTCGCCAGTTCCAGTTGGCCGGCCGAGAGAAGGGCAAGCTTTGGGCAAGGCCTGAGAATTGGCCGGATGGCTCCCGGCTGGCCTTGTTCACCACGATCGCTGAGAGCATGGGGGCTCGTCCGTCTTCGTTGCGGTAGAGGCAGACATCCTTGAGCAGGTAGGTCATGACTCCGCGGTGAGGCGGGATGGAGTCGAAGCCCTGTGCCGCCAACTCGGCGCTCAGCTCACCGTACGTGAGGGTCCGTCCCTGCTGAGCCCGCTTCCGCAGGATCTCTACGGCCGCTTCGACAGCTGCCGGGTATTCCGGGTCCTTGATCCTCATGGTCCCTCCCCCATCGCGTGGACACTGCCCAGCCTCCGCATCGTACCGGCCGGATACCCACCCGGTAGTGCTACAGGTGGTTCAGCAGCGAACTCGCCCCCGCGCGCGGGGGTCCGTGACCGCTCGTGTCCGTCGGCCATCGGCTTTCACTCGGAGCATCATGGCTGAGCCCGGTGGTCGGTACGGCGAGGCATACGCGCGCCTGGTCAGTCGGCGCACCCGCCGTCGTGGCTGACTTTCTGTGGCTGAGGTTCCCAGAGCCGCGTCTGGGTGAAGGTCCGTGCCAGATGCGTGCCAGAAGGGGCGGTGAACCCCGGGTAACAGCGGTCACGTCGAGTCCGTTCTCGGAACAGGCGGGACGGGCATATACACAGGTCAGCACAACTTTCCGCCCCAAGACCGCCGGTAATTCCCAAGCTCAGGGCCAGTAGGTCGCTGCGTTATCCCAGGAGCCTGGCCACCTCGCGTGCCGTTTCGGGGGAGCACTTCAGGTGGACGACTCCCGAGCCGTCTGCCCTGGTCGCGGCTCGGAGTTGGACGTCCGCCGAGCGCAGGTCCGCCGCATTGAGGGCGTTGGCCAGGTCGTCCGCCGCGTTCGTTGCATCTCGCCACCCTGACAGGTAGTCGACGCCCCGGACCCACAGGACCGCTTCCGGGTCGAGATCTTCGCTCGTGAACCCTGCATCCTCCGGGTCGTACATCGGCCCGCACCCCTCTTCCAGATCGTCGCTTGAACTCTGCTGCTCTGGGGCCGAGTTGGTGTGGGGCACGCGGAAGTGCCCCGGTACCATCGGCGCCGGGGTCCTCCGGGATCTCCGCCGGGCCACCCCTGTGCCTGCCAGGGTTGAGGGGGTGGCCCGGTTCTCATCTGTGGTGATCGTTTTCGTACGGGATCAGTGCGGCACGGGCCCCTCCAACTGCGTGGCGAGGAGGAGGCTGGTCGCGGTCATCCGGAAGCTTCTGTGGCCCGTCCGGCCCGCGTGGCGGAGGCACCACAGTTCGAGGGCGCCCCGCTCCATCGACTCATCCGGAGTTTCGTCACACGTGGTGCAGCCCGCCGCGTAGGTGCGTTCCTCGGCGTCGGGGGCGATGGTCAGGGACCATCGCACGAAGCGCATACGTGAGCGGATGGTCACCGGCCCGCCCTCCGGTGGCCCCGCCGCACCTGCACGTCATTGCCGGCCGGGAGGCGGAGGGCCGGGGCCTCCTGAAAGATGAGGGTTACGGCTTGGCCCCCGGCAGCGTGCCGCTGTATGCGTACCGCCTTTACCTCCAGCCATTGGCCTCTGGCCTCCACCACGTCACCGCGTCGTACCAGTGCTGCCAGCATCGGTTCCTCCAGCTCTTCACCGCAGGTATGGGGGGTGTCGGGCAGCTCCCCGGGGACAGGAGGGGAACCCGCCCCCTGGGGAGCCACCCACCGCGCTGGAGTGAAACCGCCGCTCTCGGCGCGGTCCCCGGGGAGGCCACCCGAACCCGTAGGCGCTGCCCGGGCGTCGGCTGCCTGTGGCCTCCACGGAGTCTGTGGGGCGGTCACCGGTCGGCCTCGCCGTTGGTGTCGAAGCGGCAGAAGACGCTCTTGTCGCCGGTGTCGCGAGGGGCCCACCACGTCGCGTCCGCGAGACTCTGCACGATGAACAGCCCACGTCCGTGATCGGGCAGAGCCGAGCCGGGTGCGGTTCCGAAGACCGCCGGGTCGAGGAGGTCCCCGATCGGGAGCATCGGCGGAGTGGAATCCTCGTCGCACACCTCGATGAAGAACCACTTCGGCCAGGCCCGGAACGCCACGGTGATGCGCCGTGGGCCGCCGAGCATCCGTTGCCAGCCATCGGGCGTCGCGTGATGCACGGCGTTGCCGACCAGCTCGGACACGCAGAGAGCCACGTCGTCCAGCAGACCCGAAAGACCCCAGTCATGCAGCGCTTCGGCGGCGCTACGACGCGCGACACGAGCGGTGTCCAGCGCGTCGGCGTCGAGCACTATTGCGCGAAACTGAGTGGGCGCGGAAAGGGTCGTCGGATCCAGGGAAGCCTGTCCCGCTGCCCGCAGCAGCGGCTCGTGCGCTACCTCGCGAGTATCCATGGGTACCCCTTCGGCTGTTGGTGCGAGCGGCGCCCCGCCCTCTGGTGAGTCAGTCAACGACGGTGATCGTGAAGACGGGAGTGTTCACCGGGGGTTCACGCGCACACCGGGGGTTCGCACGGGTCCATGAGGGGGTTCAAGGGTGAACCCCCTGACCGTTGGCCCGGGTTCGGTGTAAGGATGGGTGCCCGGAGCCTTCTCGGGAGGCAGAGCGCGTGAGCAGAGAACGCAATCACCGACTGGCCGCTGTCATGGCCGAGGCCGGCGCTTCGAACAAGGGGCTCGCCAGGCGAGTTCGGGACATCGCGGCGCTGCGGGGCGTCCATGTCGGTACCACCCATGTCGCCGTGCAGCGCTGGCTGGACGGCGGAGGCATTCAGCCGCAGACGGCGGTGTTCCTGGCCGATGCGCTGAGCGAGAAGACCGGCCGGAGGATCACGCCGACCGACATTGGCTTCCCCGGCATGAAGTCGGGCTCTCCATCCTCCGTGGCTCGTATCGGGTACGCGCGTTCGCTGCCGGAGGCCCTTGAACAACTCAACGGCCTGACGCAGCTCCGCCCCGAGGACGAGCAGGCAGGCGCCGACCTCTTACCCGAGGGAGACGTCAACGCGGCCGTGCTCTCCTGGCTCGTTTCCCGCCCGGACGGGTTCACGTCGGAGGCATCTCAAGGGCGCCGCGTCGGCATGCGTGATGTCGCGGCGATACGGACCGCCGCAGACATGTTCATGCATCTGGATTTCAAGTTCGGCGGCGGGCACGGCCACAAGGCCCTACGTCACTACTTCCGTGAGGATGTCCTGCCGCTGCTGAACGGCAGCTACAGCTCCCGGGTGGGGAAGGCCCTCTACGAGGCGGCGGCGGAGACCGCGCAGTTGCTCGCATGGACCGCGTACGACACCGGGAATCACTCGATCGCCAACCGCTACATGGTGGCGACCCTGCGCCTCACTCAGGTGATCGACGATCGGACGATGGGCGCCCGCATCCTCACCAACATGAGCCACCAGGCCAACTACCTGGGCCAGGTGCCACGCGCCGTGCAACTCGCCCGTGCGTCGCTGGAAGGCGGCCGGGGTACGGCCACACCGCGTGCCATGGCGTTGTTCGCCGCCCACGAAGCCCGCGCCTTGTCCACCGCGCAGGATCACAAGGGCGCCGCCCGCGCCATGAACGAGGCCGAACGCTACTTCGAGCGGGCCGACAGCGGTGACGATCCCGACTGGCTGGCCTACATGGACGAGGCCGAGTTGGTGGGGGAGTTCTGCCACTGTTTCCGGGACCTCAGGCGAGGCGACGAAGCAGTGCGCTACGCGGAACGGGCTGTTGCGCTCACCGACCCGAAGTACGCCCGCACAGTCGGGTTCTGCCGCATGGTGCTCGCCGGAAGTCAACTCCTCAATGGCGATCTGGAAGCGGCCGTGCACACGGCGAGTCTGGCCGTCGAGGACGGGGACGCCCTCCAGTCGGCCCGCTTCGTGCGATACGTGACCGACTTCCAGGACCAGGCTTCCCCGTACGGCGGCCCGGCAGTTCAGCGGTTCAATGAGCAGGTGCGCGACGCCTTGGCCGAGTTGGACGACGAGGAGTGAGGCGGAGCGCGGCGGAGCCGATCGAGGTCAGCCCGGGTGCCAGTGGCGGGGAGCGTCCTCGTCCCGCAGGGAGGCGATGCGGTGGGCGTACTCCTCGGCGACGCGCGGGCTCTCCGCGATGTTCTGCATGAGCCAGGTGGTCATCTTGAACTCCTGGATGCCGCGCAGCACCGGGAAACCGGCCCAGTCGCGCAGGTCCCGGCCGTAGGCGCCGGCGAACGCGGCGTACTGGTCGGTCGTCTGCCATCCGAGGCTGTGGTGTTCGGTGGCGGTGACCATCAGATCCCATTCCGGGTGGTCGTGGCCGAACGCCTCGAAGTCGATCAGGAGGACCTGGCCGCTGCGGTCGACCATGAGGTTCTGCGCGTGGGCGTCGCCGTGGACCGGGCCCCTGGCCGACTCGAAACGTAGTTCCGCCAGCCGGTCGGCCAGTTCACGGCCTCGCTTGCGCAGGAACTCCCGGTCGTCCTCCGGTATGCCGTTGGCCCTTTCGATGCGCAGTTCGGTGCGGCCGAACACCTCGTAGGGCGGCAGTTCCAGGCCGTCGGGGAGGCGCATGGCGTGCAGGTCGCGCAGGATGCCGCCCAGTTCGCCGTAGGTGGCTTTGCGGTCGCCCTCCTCGATCAGCCGCCAGAAGGTCACCGGGCGGCCCGCGACCACCACCGGTTGTTCGAGGTCGTCCACGACGCGAGCGGCCGGGAAACCCTCACCGGCCAGCCAGCGGGATACGGCGACCTCCGTGCGCACCGAGGACAGGTAGTCCGTGGAGCGCGCGATGCGGACGATGACCGGGTGCGCGGCCAGCCGGAACAGTGCGTTCTCACCGAAGCGAATGAGCCGCGCGCCGTCGCTGTCGAGCCCGGCGGACCGGCAGGCCGCCGTCATGACCCGAGCGGATTCCGCCGAGGTGAATCCCTCTTCCACGCTTCCAGCAGCGTCGGACGCCATGCCGGACCAACTCCCCTTGGTCGTGCCCCACGGGCACGTGCCGCCGAGGCAGACGGCGGCACATGCCCTGCTTCAGCCCGAACGTACCCACGGGACGGGATGATCAGCAGACCGGGGAAGCCGTGGTCAGTCCTCCGTCTTGGCCAGACCTGTCGGGCAGGCGCCGCCCCAGGCGGAAGGGTCACTTAGGTTGACGCCCGTGCCGCCGATGCCGCAGTAGCCGGCCGGGTTCTTGTCCAGGTACTGCTGGTGGTATGCCTCGGCCGGGTAGAAGGTGCGGGGTTCGGCGGGGAGGATCTCCGTGGTGATGTCGCCGTAGCCGCGGGCGGCCAGGACGGACCGGTAGGAGTCGCGGGAGGACTCCGCCGCCCGCTGCTGCTCGGGGGAGTGGGTGTAGATCGCCGAGCGGTACTGGGTGCCGACGTCGTTGCCCTGGCGGAAGCCCTGGGTGGGGTCGTGCGACTCCCAGAAGACCTTCAGCAGCGTCTCGTAGCTGACGGCGTTCGGGTCGTAGACGACGCGGACGGCCTCCGTGTGGCCGGTGAGGCCGCTGCACACCTCTTCGTAGGTCGGGTTCGGCGTGGAGCCGCCCTGGTAGCCGACGAGGGTGGTCCAGACGCCCGGGGTCTCCCAGAACTTGCGTTCGGCGCCCCAGAAGCAGCCCAGGCCGAAGTCGGCGACCTCCAGGCCCTCCGGGTACGGGCCCAGGAGGGGGTTGCCGAGGACGGTGTGGCGCTCGGACAGCGTGTAGGCCGGCTCCGCGCGGCCCTTCAGGGCCTGGTCGGGCTCGGGCAGCTGTGGCGTGCGGGTCCAGAACATCAGGGCGCTCCTCCGGGTGCGGTGTCCGCTTCCGCCAACGTAGGACGGGGGCCGGGCATTCCGCACCCGGAGGGCGGACCGCCGGCCGGGTGCGGCCGGGCACCGGTGGTCATGGCCTGGTCACCGCATGTCTTCGGTCGCTTCCGGTGAGCGGGACACCCCAGTTCAGCGGGGTGCTCCTGCGGCTCGTCGGGTCGGCGCCAGGCCCACCGGCGACCCCGTCCTCGGGTCCAGGGCACGCCCCTGCGGGTCCGTCCTCGGATCGGTGGCATGGCCACGCGGTCCCGGTTCCGCGGGGCGGCGACGCGTCCCGTCCGGGCCCCGGGTCCGCCGTGTGCTCATCCGGAGCCCGGAGCCCGGAGCCCGGAGCCCGGAGCCCGGAGCCCGGAGCCCCAAGCCCGGAGCGGGCCCCGGACCCTGGGGCCCGGACGGGCCCGGACCCAGCCCCCAGACGGACCCAGCCCCCAGACGGACCCAGCCCCCAGACGGGCCCAACCCCCGGAAGGGCCCAGCCCCAGCCCCAGAGACCCCCGGACCCGCCCCCCGGCCGGCGGCCACATCCCCTCAGCGCGGCAGCGTCGCCGGGGTGCCGCCCGTGGCCTCCCAGCCCGCGACGGCCATGGCGCGGTGCGCCGCGTACTCCGCCGCCGGATGGGCGCCGTAGGACCACGGGACGGCGCCGACGTGGCCGTCCACCTGCGCGACCTGCTCCATCGCCTCCTGCCAGCGTTCCGCGCGCACCAGGAACCACAGCAGCAGGTGGCGTACGTGCGGCAGCACCGGGTGGTCGGACGGCGCGCTGCGGGTGGCGTAGAGGGCGCCTTCGACGGCCTTGGTGATGACGTCGCTCTGATACAGGCTGCGGACCGTGTTGACCTCGGACAGGTGCTCGAAGACCGCGAACAGCGGCAGGGCGGGCAGCAGGGAGCGCTCCGGAGCGGAGGCCGCGGCGCGGTGCGTGAACGCGTCGGCCTGCTCCCGCGAGCCGTGCCACTTCTCGCACCAGTAGTGCAGCGCGGCCAGATGCGCGCCCATGTGGTGCGGGGCGCGGGCCGTGACGGTGGACCACAGCTCCTCGAAGTCCGCCTCCCGGTAGCCGAGGCCACGGGCGATCGCCAGTTCGACGATGTACGGGGTGGGGTCGCCGGGGGCGAGCAGCGCGGCGTCGGCGCAGACGGAACGCGCCTCCTCCAGGATGATCCGGTGCTCGTCCGAGCCCGCGCCGGAGACGGCCGCCGTCTGCCGCGCCTGCCGGAGCAGGAACTCGGCGTGCACCACCGCGCCGCCCGGGTCCTTGGGCGCCTCCACCCGCCAGGTCCGCAGCCAGCGGCCGCCCTCGCCGGGCCGCTCCGCCAGCTCGTGGGCCGCCGCGCCCGCCAGGGTCTGCACCCGCTGCCAGCGCAGCTCCGGGTTGTCCCCGGTGGCGGTGAGCACCCGTTGCGCCGCCCGCCAGTCCTGGGTGCGCTCCAGCTCCTCCAGCGCCTCCGCGAGGTCCGGGTCGGGGCCGGGCAGGCGGACGTCGAGGTGGTCGGCCGGGAGGAACCCGTAGGCGTCCGGCCCGGACGCGCCCGAGCCCGCCATGGCCTGGGTGTACGGGCGGTTCGCGCGGGAGCGCCGTACGAAGACGAGCACGACAGCGGCGATCATGGTCAGGGCGATGAGGAGGAGAAGAGGGTCCATCGGAGATCCTGTCGGTGTCCTGGCGGTCGGGCTGTCGGGCTGTCGGCGGCGTGGGGGCGGGGGCGGTCGGGGCCGCCGGGCGGTCAAGAGGCGTCCGGGCTGTCCGGGCCGTCCGGGCCCCGGCCGGGCCGACCCCCGCACGGCGGGCCGGTGGCGGTGGCCGGGCGGTGCCGCCCGGCGCGGTTGCCGCCCTCCGGCACGGCGGTGCCCACCCCCAGTGTCGCGCCTCTCCCTTTCCTACTCCCGGGCGCGTGCGGGAGTTCCGGGTGGCGGGCCCCCGGGTATTACTCTCGGGCCCATGAGCGACCAGCACCAGCAGCACGGAGCGACGAGCTTCGAGACCCTTGCCATCCACGCGGGCCAGGAGGCCGACGCGGCCACCGGCGCCGTCGTCCCGCCGATCTACCAGGTCTCGACCTACAAGCAGGACGGGGTCGGCGGCCTGCGCGGGGGCTACGAGTACAGCCGTTCGGCGAACCCGACGCGCACCGCGCTGGAGGAGAACCTCGCCGCGCTGGAGGGCGGGCGCCGCGGGCTGGCCTTCGCCTCCGGCCTCGCCGCCGAGGACTGCCTGCTCCGCACGGTGCTGAGCCCCGGCGACCACGTGGTCATCCCGAACGACGCCTACGGCGGCACGTTCCGGCTGTTCGCGAAGGTGGCGGAGCGCTGGGGCGTCACCTGGTCGGTCGCGGACTCCGCCGACCCGGCGGCCGTGCGCGCGGCGCTCACCCCCCGCACCAAGCTCGTCTGGGTCGAGACCCCGTCCAACCCGCTGCTGGGCATCACGGACATCGAGGCGGTCGCCGGGGTCGCGCACGCCGCCGGCGCGCGCCTGCTGGTGGACAACACCTTCGCCAGCCCCTATCTACAGCAGCCGCTGGCGCTCGGGGCGGACGTCGTCGTCCACTCCACCACCAAGTACATGGGCGGCCACTCGGACGTCGTCGGCGGCGCGCTGGTCGTGAACGACGACACGCTCGGCGAGGAACTGGCCTTCCACCAGAACGCCATGGGCGCCATCGCCGGCCCGTTCGACGCCTGGCTGGTGCTGCGCGGCATCAAGACCCTCGCCGTCCGGATGGACCGGCACAGCGCCAACGCCGAGCGCGTCGCGCAGATGCTGAGCGCGCACCCGAAGGTGACGAGCGTCCTCTACCCCGGCCTGCCGGAGCACCCCGGGCACGAGACCGCCGCCAAGCAGATGCGCGGCTTCGGCGGCATGGTGTCCTTCCGGGTCGCGGGCGGCGAACAGGCCGCCGTGGACGTCTGCGACCGGGCCCGGCTCTTCACGCTCGGGGAGTCCCTCGGCGGTGTCGAGTCGCTGATCGAGCACCCGGGCCGGATGACGCACGCCTCGGCGGCGGGCTCGGCGCTGGAGGTGCCCTCCGACCTGGTGCGGCTGTCGGTCGGCATCGAGGCCGCCGACGACCTGCTCGCGGACCTGACGCAGGCGCTCGGCTAGCTCGACTGGCTCGGCTGGATCGGCTGGCTCGACTGGATCGGCTGGAGCGGGACGGCGGGGACGGGGCGCCGGAGACGGCGCACGGCCCCGGGCGGCGGGCCGGGCGTGGGACGGCCGGGCGCGCCGCGCGCGAGGGGCCCCGCCGCACCGGGCCGGACCCCGGCCATCAGCCCCGGTACCCGCCTCGGGCCCGTCTCACAGGCCCCCGATCGGCGGGCTCGTCGTCTCCGGCGCGGCCCACGGCTGGGTGACGAGCAGCCACAGCAGGAGCGCGACCCCCGCCGCGGCCACGGTGACGGCCAGCAGGGAGCGGAGGAACCGGCGCCGGGCCAGCGCCCGCCCGCCCCGGGCCGCCGCGCGCGCGGCGAGGTCCGGCGGCACGGGCGGGTGCGGCCCGTCGAGCATCCGCCGGACCGCTTCCTGCTTGGGGTCCGGGACGCCGGGAAGATCGGGGAGGCTCACGGCGGAGGCCCTCCCGGCGCGGGCGGACGCCCGTACGCGGAGCGGGAGCCGGGCCCCGCGCCGTGGTCACCGCCGCCACCGGCGTTCCCCGCGCCGGCGCGCGCGGGCCCGGCGGGGAGCCCTCCGGGCCGCGCCGGGGGCGGATCCGTGGCGAGCCGCGGCGCCGGGGGTGGAGACGGTGAAAGCGCGGCCGGGGACTCCGTGCGCCACGGCGCCGAACCCGGAGCCGCCCGGGCCGCCGCCGGGACGGACGCGCCGAGGGCGGGCCGTGGTGTGGAGCGCAGCAGCGCGACGGAGCGGTGGCAGATCGCCCGTACCCGGTCCTCGTCCAGCCCGAGCTGCGCGGCGGTCTGCTCCTCGGCGACCCCTTCGTACAGGCGCAGGACGACGACCAGCCGTTCCCGGGGGGTGAGCCCGTCGAGGACACCGCCGTGGGGGTGGCGCCGGCGCCACGCGGCGCGGGCGAAGCGGGTGGCGAGCTCCTGGCGGGCCACGTCGTAGGGGTCCTCGCCGCGCAGCCGGTCCCAGCGGGCGTAGGTGCGCGCCAGGGCGGCGGTGAGCAGTCGTTCGGCGGCGTGGAGGTCGGCCGTCAGCAGGGTCGCGGTGTGCAGCAGGCGGCCGGCCGCGCCGGCGACGAAGGCGTCGAACTCCTGGCTGCGGCGCCGGTCCCGTTCCGCCCGTCGCTTCCGCACAGCGCCTCCCGGACTCCATGGGACGGCAGCGGGTCAGGGGCGGTCAAGAGGGTGTCAAGGGCGGATCCGGCCCGCCCCCGGGCCCATGGCCGGGGCGGGGGACGCCGATCGAGGGCGCGGGCAGGTGGCCCGCCCCGGTGTTCCCCGCGAGCGGCGGTCCTCCACCGGGAGGGGAGGCGGGACAGAGGGTCCGGGACGGGGAAGCGGGGACGGGGAGGCGCGTCAGGAGGCCGGGGCGCGGGAGACGTCGCGCGACGCGGCGGCGGTGACGGTGGTGTGGCGTGCGGAGAGGGCGGCGTTGAAGCGGGTGAGCAGGGCGCAGAAGTCGGTCCGCTCGTCCTCGGTCCAGTCCTCGGTGAGCAGCTCCATCAGCCGGCGCCGGGAGAAGCGCACGTCGTTCAGGCGGGCCCGGCCGCGGGGGGAGAGCTCCAGGACGACGGCGCGTCCGTCCTCGGGGTGGGAGGCCCGCTTGACCAGGCCGGTGTCGACCAGCGGCGCCACCTGGCGGGTCACGGTGGAGGAGTCGATGCCCATGCCGGCGGCGAGGGCCTTGACCCCGGTGGGGCCCTCCCGGTCGAGCCGGTTGAGCAGGAGGTAGGCGGCGCGGTCCATGGAGTTGCGCACCTGCCCGACACCGCCGAGCCGGGTCTGCTCCGCGCGCCGGGCGAAGACCGCGACCTGGTGCTGGAGGTCGTCGAGGAGGCCGTCGGCGGCGGGGGGCGTCGCGTCCGGAGTGGGGGGCATGGCCTGGGCTCACTTCGTGAGGGGGCGGGGGGAGGGGATGTGCCACAGGTTACGCGGACGCGCCGCGCGCCCGTACCGGCGACGGGGCGACGGGTGAACCCGGCGGAAACCTTGGTGAAGCTGTTGAACCTGTGACGTGAGAGACGCATGTGACGTGGCTGTCCTGCGAGACTGGCCTCATGGCTGCAACCCATGGCTGCGACGCGGACCACAAGTCCGCCTCCCCTCCCGCCCCCGTGCGCGCCCCGTCCCTGGACGACGTGCGGACCGCGCGCAAGATGCTCTCCGGGGTCTCCCGGGTGACGGCGATGGAGGGGAGCCGGCATCTGTCCCGGCTGGTGGGCGCTCCGGTCCACCTCAAGTGCGAGAACCTCCAGCGCACAGGCTCGTTCAAGCTGCGCGGCGCGTATGTGCGGATCGCCGGGCTGTCGGCGCCGGAGCGGGCCGCCGGGGTGGTGGCGGCGAGCGCCGGGAACCACGCCCAGGGTGTCGCGCTCGCCGCCTCGCTGCTGGGGGTGCGTTCCACGGTGTTCATGCCGGTCGGCGCGCCGCTGCCGAAGGTGGCCGCCACCCGCGAGTACGGGGCCGAGGTGCGCACGCACGGCCAGGTGGTGGACGAGACGCTGCACGCCGCACAGGAGTACGCACGGGCCACCGGTGCGGTCTTCATCCACCCCTTCGATCACCCGGACGTGGTGGCGGGGCAGGGCACCGTGGGCCTGGAGATCCTCGAACAGTGCCCGGACGTCGGCACCGTCGTGGTCGGTATGGGCGGCGGCGGGCTGGCCGCGGGGATCGCGCTGGCCGTCAAGGCGCTGCGGCCGGAGGTACGGGTGGTCGGGGTGCAGGCGGAGGGCGCCGCCGCGTACCCGCCCTCGCTGGCGGCCGGACGGCCGGTGGCCCTGGCCGCCCCGGCGACGATGGCGGACGGCATCAAGGTGGGCCGGCCCGGGGACGTGCCGTTCAAAATCGTTGGCGATCTGGTGGACGAAGTCCGTACGGTCACCGAGGACGCGCTCTCGCGGGCGCTGCTGCTGTGTCTGGAGCGCGCGAAGCTGGTGGTCGAGCCGGCGGGGGCGAGTCCGGTCGCGGCGCTGCTGACCGATCCGGACGCGTTCCGCGGCCCGGTGGTGGCGGTCCTCTCCGGGGGGAACGTCGATCCGCTGCTGCTCCAGCAGGTGCTGCGGCACGGCATGGCGGCGGCGGGCCGTTACCTGTCGCTGCGGCTGCGGCTCACGGACCGGCCGGGGTCGCTGGCCACGCTGCTCGGGGTGCTGTCGGAGGCGGACGCCAACGTCCTCGACGTCAGCCACGCCAGGACGGATCCCCGGCTCGGGCTGCGGGAGGCCGAGGTGGAGCTGCGGCTGGAGACGCAGGGGCCGGTCCATTGCGAGGAGGTGCGGAAGGTGATCCGGGAGGCCGGTTACACGGTCATGCCGTGAGGCCGTGAGGCCGCCGCGAGGCCGGTGGCACGCGGCGGAGACGGGGGTGAGTGGGCGGCCGTGGCCGGTGGGGCCGGTGCTTTCCGGGGCCGTCGGTCTCTCGGTCCAGCGGCCTGTCTGCCCGTCGGCCCGCGTGGCCGGTTGCCGCGTCCGGCGCGGCGAGGAGGATGAAACGGACATGGCGAAACTCTGACGCGATATATCGCGAGTGCGGTAAGGTGGCGGCCCCGCTCCACTCCGCCGTGCCCGGCGCCCGGTGGGGCGGCCGGCCGTCACCCTCCGGCGCGGGCCCTCGCGCGTTCCCGGTCAGCTCACCAGCTCACAGCCCAGCAGAAGCAGCCACCGAAAAATCAATACAACAGGAGAAGTTCCATGCCAGGCGCCATTTACGCCGAAGGTCTGGTCAAGACCTTCGGTGACGTGCGGGCACTGGACGGCGTTGATCTCGATGTCCCCGAAGGTACGGTTCTGGGCCTGCTCGGCCCGAACGGTGCCGGGAAGACCACCGCCGTACGCGTCCTCACGACCCTTCTGCGGCCCGACAGCGGGACCGCGGTCGTGGCGGGCATCGACGTGCTGAAACAGCCCAACGAAGTCCGCCGCTCCATCGGCCTCTCCGGCCAGTTCGCCGCCGTCGACGAGTACCTCACCGGCCGCGAGAACCTCCAGATGGTCGGCCAGCTCTACCAGATGAGCGGGCGGGACGCGAAGGCGCGCGCCGCCGAGCTGCTCGAACGCTTCAACCTCGCCGACGCGGGCGACCGCCCCGCCAAGACCTACTCCGGCGGTATGCGGCGCCGGCTGGACCTCGCCGCGGCCCTGGTCGTCAGCCCGCCGGTGATGTTCATGGACGAGCCCACCACCGGGCTCGACCCCCGCAACCGCCAGCAGCTCTGGTCGATCATCCAGGAGCTGGTGGCCGGTGGCACCACCCTGCTGCTGACCACGCAGTATCTGGAGGAGGCCGACCAGCTCGCCCACGACATCTGCGTCGTGGACCACGGCAAGGTCATCGCCCGCGGCACCTCCGACCAGCTCAAGGCCCGCACCGGCGGCGAGCGCGTCGAGGTCGTGGTGCACGAGCCGGAGCAGCTCACCACCGCCGCGGAGGTGCTGCGCGGCTTCGGCAAGGGCGAGACGACGGTCGACACCCACACCCGGCGGCTCACCGTCCCCGTCACGGGCGGGGCCAAGCTGCTGGCCGAGGTCATCCGCGAGCTCGACGGCCGCGGGGTGGAGATCGACGACATCGGTCTGCGCCGCCCCACCCTCGACGACGTCTTCATCTCCCTCACCGGCCACGCCGCCGAGACCGGCGGCGCGGACGGCGACCAGCCCGAGGAGGCCGCCGCGTGAGCGTCCTGACCCAGCCGGGGGCGGATACGGCCGCCCCGCGCCCGCGCGGCGGCATCGTCCAGTCCGTGAAGGACTCGCTGGTCGTCGCCCGCCGCAACCTCATCCGGATGCTGCGCATCCCCGAGATGATCATCTTCGGCCTCATTCAGCCGATCATGTTCGTGGTGCTGTTCAGCTATGTCTTCGGCGGCTCGATCAGCGTCGGCGGCAGCCTGGACTCCGGTCTCTACCGCGAGTTCCTGATGGCGGGCATCTTCGCCCAGACGGTCACCTTCGCCACCGCGGGCGCCGGCGCCGGTATCGCCGACGACATGCACAAGGGCCTGATCGACCGGTTCCGCTCGCTGCCCATGGCCCGCGGCGCGGTGCTCACCGGCCGCACCCTGGCCGACCTGGTGCAGACCTCGCTGACCATAGTGGTGCTGGCCCTGGTCGCCCTGCTCGTCGGCTGGCGGATCCACGAGGGCGTGCCGAAGATGCTGGCCGGCTTCGGCCTGCTGCTCCTGCTGGGCTACGCCTTCTCGTGGATCGGCGCGCTGATCGGCCTGTCGGTGCGGACCCCGGAGGCGGCCACCTCCGGCGGCCTGATCTGGCTCTTCCCGCTGACGTTCATCTCGACGGCCTTCGTGCCCTCCAGCAACATGCCGGCCTTCCTGCGGCACATCGCCGAGTGGAACCCGTTCAGCGCCACCGTCCAGGCGTGCCGGGAGCTGTTCGGCAACCTCCCGCAGGGCTACCCGGTGCCGGACGCCTGGCCCATGCAGCACCCGGTCCTGGCGTCCGTGATCTGGTCCGTGGTGATCATCGCGGTGTTCCGGACGCTCGCCGTCCGGAAGTACCGCTCCGCCGCCGCCTGACGCGGGCCGCGCCGCCCGCCGCCCCGGTCACCGGCCCGTGGCCGGGGCCGGGGCCCGGGCGGCGCGGCGGACACCGCCACGGCGTGGCCGTCACCACGACGGAACCCCCGGTGCGCCGCACCGGGGGTTCTTCGCGTGCCGTGGGATCTCCCGGACGGGCCGGGCCGTCCGGCGCGTCCGGCCGCCGCCGGGTGGTACCGGGCCGCCGCCCGGGCTCCGGGCCCGGCGGCCGCCCGGACCTCAGCCCTGATAGGGCTTGGCCTCAAGGATCTTGACCGAGGCCATCTTGCCGTTGGGCAGCTCGTACCGCGCGTCGTCGCCGACGCGCTTGCCGTTCACGCCCTGGCCGAGCGGGGACTGCGGGGAGTACGTCTCCACGTCCGAGCTGGCGTACTCGCGGGAGGCGAGGAGGAAGGTGGTGGTGTCGTCCGGGTCGCCGTCGAAGGCGATGGTGACGACCATGCCGGGCTCCACCACGCCGTCGTCCGGCGGGGTCTCGCCCACCTTGGCGTGCTGAAGCAGCTGGGTCAGCTGCCGGATCCGGAGCTCCTGCTTGCCCTGCTCCTCCTTGGCCGCGTGGTAACCGCCGTTCTCCCGCAGGTCACCCTCTTCCCGGGCCGCCTCGATCTTCTTGGCGATCTCGGTGCGTGCGGGACCCGACAGGTACTCCAGCTCCTCCTTGAGCCGGTTGTACGCCTCCTGAGTGAGCCAGGTGACGTTGTCGCTGGTCTGGGTCACAGGTGCTCCTTGTCCGTACTGGATATACAAAGCAACGCCCTACCCGGAAGACTTGCGCCGTCACGGGCGGGCGAAACCACGAGCCTAACAATTCCGGCGGAAAAGGGGGAGGACAAAAACTCCGGCGTGGGGCGATCCACCCGGCCGCGCTCCGGCGGGGTGGCGCGGCGCCGCCCGGGGCGGCCGTCCGCCGGCCCCGGCGGTGGGGTCAGGAGGCGCCGGCCGCCCGGCAGCCGAGCAGCTCGACGCTGGAGCCGCGCTCGGTGGTGCGGACGCTCACGACCTTGTCCACCCGGGTCTCGCGCTCGTCGAAGCGGACATCCTTCCAGCCCACCTCGGCGCCGGACGCGGAGAGTGAGCGGAGGGTGCACAGGCCGGGGGTGGCGGCGTCCTTGCGGACCTCCAGGTGGGCCTGGACCTCCTCGTCGGAGACCACCTTGAACTTGATCAGCTCACCGCTGACGTCCTGGCCGGTCACATAGGAGAAACCGAGCCATCCCACACCCGCCAGCAGGGCGGCGCCGAGCACCGTGCCGACGGCCTTCAGGGTGCGGTCGGACCGCTCGCCGGCCACCCGGCCGTACCGCCCCTGGGGGAGGGGGGTGCGCGTCGCTGTCATGGAGTCCTCCCGCGCCCCGGAAACCCGGAATGATTCGGTTCCCGCTTCGGTCACTATAGAAGGCACCCGTCTCCCGAACGGCGGAGGGGGCCAGCGACCACTGACCGAGGACGAGTCTTGACCGAGCAGCTGCGATTGATGGCGGTCCACGCCCACCCCGACGACGAGTCGAGCAAGGGCGCCGCGACCATGGCGAAGTACGTGTCCGAGGGGGTGGACGTGCTGGTCGCCACCTGCACGGGCGGCGAGCGCGGCTCCATCCTCAACCCCAAGCTCCAGGGCGACCCCTACATCGAGCAGCACATCCACGAGGTCCGCGCCAAGGAGATGGACGAGGCCCGGCAGATCCTGGGCGTGAAGCAGGCCTGGCTGGGCTATGTCGACTCCGGGCTGCCCGAGGGCGACCCGCTGCCACCGCTCCCCGAGGGCTGTTTCGCCCTCCAGGACGTGGACGAGGCGGCGGGCGCGCTGGTGAAGCTGATCCGCGAGTTCCGCCCGCACGTGATCACCACGTACGACGAGAACGGAGGCTACCCGCACCCCGACCACATCATGACCCACAAGATCACGATGGTGGCCTTCGAGGCCGCGGGCGACCCCGGCCGCTACCCGGAGGCCGGCGAGCCCTGGCGCCCGCTGAAGCTCTACTACAACCAGGGCTTCAACAAGCCCCGCACCCTCGCCCTCCACGAGGCGCTGCTGGAACGCGGTCTGGAGTCGCCGTACGAGGCCTGGCTGAAGCGCTGGGAGAGCATCTCCCCCAAGGAGCGCACCCTCACCACCTATGTGCCCTGCGGTGACTTCTTCCCCGTCCGGGACAAGGCGCTGATCGCCCACGCCACCCAGATCGACCCCGACGGCGGCTGGTTCCAGGTGCCCATGGAGATCCAGCAGGAGGTGTGGCCGACCGAGGAGTACGAGCTCGTGACCTCACACGTGGACACCTCCCTCCCCGAGGACGACCTCTTCGCGGGCATCCGCGAGAATTGACCTCATGAGCATCGACTCCACCCTCTCCCCGGTCTCCGCCTGGGGCCACCAGGCCGCGCACCAGCTCGTCCCGCTCGCCAAGGAGCTGGACGAGAACAAGGTGACCCCGGGCGTCCTCGGTTTCGTCGTCTTCGCCCTCCTCGGCGGGGCGGTGTGGCTGCTGATGAAGAACATGAACCGGCAGTTCACGAAGATCGACTTCGAGGAGAAGGGCGCCGGCGCCGGGGAAGGCGGGGCCCCGGAGGCCGCGGAGCGGGGCGCGACCGTGCCCCCGGCCCGCGCCGCCGGCCCGGCGGACGACTCCGCCGGCGGGGCGGCCGGAGCGGACCGCACCGGCGGCGACCGCCCGGTCCCGGGCTCGGGGGCCTGACCGGCCCTTCCTGACCCGGGTTCCGGGCTGACCGGCGCCCCGGCCCCCGGCCGCCGGCTCTCGGGTTCCAGGCTGCGGGCTCCGGGTTTCCGCCCGGCCGCCGCGCTGCCGGGCGCCGAGAGGCCGGCCCGCGGGCGCGGCCGGTAGGCCGTCCCTCTCCCCGCCCGGTGTCCGGCCGGAAGCCGCCTGACCGGCCCTTCCTGAACCCGGGCTCCTCCGGCGGGAGAACCGGCGTGCCGGACGGTTCCGGCCGGGCCGGTGAGCCTCCGGCGCGTTCGATGACGTCGTCGGGTGCGTTCCCCGGTGCCGTCCGGTCCGTCAGTCGGGATGTGTCTCCATGTGCGCGAGGACGCGCTGCGAGAGCCGGGCGAGCGTGGCGAGTTCCTCGGGGGTGAGGGCTTCGACGAACAGCCGGTGGACGTGCCCGGCGTGGATGGGGGCGGCCTCCTCGATCGCCCGGTAGCCGGCCCCGGTGACGACGATGAACGCCCCGCGTCCGTCGTCGGCGCACTCCTCCTTGGTCACCAGGCCGCGGTTCGTCATCCGCCTGACCTGGTGGGACACCCGGCTCTTCTCCCACTCCACCAGCTTCGCCAGGTCCATGGAGCGCATCCGCCCGCCGGATTCGGTGAGTTTGGCCAGCACGATGTAGTCGGATGCGGACAGCCCGGAGTCGGCCTGAACCCGGCGGGTGAGCCGTCCGAGGAGCTTCTCCTGCATGCGGATGAAGCTGTACCAGGCGGACGACTGTTCCGGGGTGAGCCGGCGAAGTGGTGCGTCCATAGGGGGAGCGTAACGAGGCCGCGTGCGGCTCATCCATCCGGCAGGCACGGCCGGATTCCGGACCGGCGCCCGGAAGATCCCGGGAGCCCCGGTATGGCGCTGTGGCCGCCTTCCCCGTGGTCGCGCAGGACGGCGGAAGGGGCCCCTCCGGCCACCCCGTCCCCCCTCCTCTCCGGGAGTCGCCGCACCCCTCCCGTGGCGCCCGGTGGCTTCCGGTGTCGGCTTCGGGTGAGGGGCCGGGGCGGGTCCCGGCCCGCCCCTCGGGTGCCGCCAAGGGCCCGGCCCTGGGGGTAGTTGACGTGTCAAGCATTGCGCCTCTAATCTGTGTGACGCGTCAACCAAATGGTGCGGGGTCGACGGCCGGGCGGCTCGTGTCCGGCTTGCCACAGGCATCGAGACCCCGGCACCGGCCGGGGCCCGCGGACGCGACCTTCCAGGGAGGGGAATCCCATGAGCGCCCAGAACAAGGCCGGTCTTGACGCGCTGCTGACGCCCGAGGAGAGCGTCGTCGTACTGATCGACCACCAGCCGTTCCAGTTCGCCAACCTGAACAGCCACGAGCCGACGATGGTCGTCAACAACGTCGTCGGGCTCGCGAAGGCCGCCAAGGTGTACGAGGTCCCGACCATCCTCACGACCGTCCTGGAGGACCGCGGCGGCTTCATCATCCAGGGGCTTCAGGAGGTGTTCCCGGAGCAGAAGCCGATCGACAGGACCTTCATCAACACCTGGGAGGACCAGCGTGTCGTGGACGCCGTCAAGGCGACCGGGCGCAAGAAGCTGATCCTCGCCGGCCTCTGGACGGAGATCTGCCTGGCGATGCCGGCCATCCAGGCGGCCGGTGAGGGCTTCGACGTCTTCGCCGTCACCGACGCCTCGGGCAGCGGCTCCAAGGAGGGCCACGACATGGCGGTGCGGCGCATGGTCCAGGCGGGCGTGGTTCCGATCACCTGGATGGCGGTGCTGGGTGAGTGGCAGCGGGACTGGGCCCGCGAGAAGACCGTGCCCGGTGCCGCCGAGGTCCAGTCGCAGCACGGCGGGGCCACCGGCGTGGCCTTCGCCTGGGAGACGCAGCTTCTCGGGGCGCGCGCCGGCGGCGGCGCCTGACGGCGGCGCCGGCCCCCTCCTGCGCGGAAGCCCAGGCCTCCGGGTGGGGGTGGCCGGCCGGGGTTCTTCCGGGGCGGGCCGCCGAGGGCCGGTGACCCGCCCCGCACCCACGGGGACCGGGGTCCTGCCCCGGGCCCCGTGGGTGCGCCCCGGCCGGGCCGGCCTCCCGCGGGTGCTCCCCCCGGGCCTCGCCGCCGGCCTCCCGCGGGGGCCTCGTGGCGCGCGGACGGGAATGACTGGCGCGTGAGGTAAGTTGATGCATCAACTGGATGGTCCGGCGTGGATGCCCACGCGGAGAGCGCACGGAGGAAACGTGGCAGTGGAAGTGAAGGACGTTCCCGAGGCCAAGCGGTACGAGGCCCGAATCGAGGGGGAGTCCGGCGTCGCGGGCTTCGCGCAGTACATCCGGACGCCGGAACTCATCGCGTTCGTGCACACCGAGGTCGGGCCGGAGCACGAGGGCCGGGGGGTCGGATCGGCGCTGGCCCGCACCGCCCTCGACGAGGCGCGCACCGCGAACCTTCGCGTGCTGGCCACCTGCCCGTTCTTCGCGGGATGGATCGCCCGGCACCCCGAGTACCAGGACCTGCTGTACCAGTCCCGCAGCAAGGTCAGCGACTGAACACCGGACAGGACGGCGGCGAGAGGCCCTTATGAGCAGCGGAACCGCGAAGAGCGGGAAGAAGACGTACACGGGCCGGTCCGTCACGGTGACGTTCGAGGCCGGGCGGTGCCTGCATGCCGCTGAATGTGTCAACGGCCTCCCGGGCGTCTTCGACCTGGGCGAACGCCCGTGGATACGGCCGGACGGCGCCGAGGCCGAGCGCCTCGTCGAGGTGGTGGAACGCTGCCCCTCGGGCGCGCTGCGCCACGAACGCGTGGACGGCCCGGCGGAGACCCCGGACCGGCCCACGCGGATCACGCGCGGCCCCGCCGGGCAGCTGACCGTGCGCGGTGAGCTGAGCGTGGACACGGCGGACGGCCCGCGCGCCGAGACCAGGGCCGTGCTGTGCGGCTGCGGGCAGAGCCGCCGGCAGCCGTACTGCGACCACGCCGGACCTTGCGGCCGGACGCCGGCGGAGTGACCCACCGGGCCCCACGGGCCCGCACGCGCGTGGGGCGGAGCCGCCGGACGGGAATCCGTGCGGCGGTGGTTTCCGAAGGCCCGGCCTCCGTGCGGCCAGTGGCGGATATGTGCCATTTATGCCGGTTCACCGGCGGCCACACAGGAAACACCGGGAATGTGACACCACGGGCCCCGACGCCCGCGGCGACTCGGAAAGGACGAGCACATGGGGTACATCACCGCAGGGACCGAGAACAGCACTCCGGTCGAGCTCTACTACGAGGACCAGGGCGCGGGCCGGCCCGTCGTCCTCATCCACGGATATCCGCTGAACGGGCACAGCTGGGAGCGCCAGACCCGCGAGCTCCTGGCCGCCGGGCACCGCGTCATCACCTACGACCGCCGCGGCTTCGGCAGGTCCTCGAAGGTGAACTCGGGTTACGACTACGACACCTTCGCCGCGGACCTCAACACCGTGCTGGAGACGCTCGACCTGCGGGACGTCGTCCTGGTGGGCTTCTCGATGGGCACGGGCGAACTCGCGCGTTACGTCGCCCGGCACGGGCACGACCGGGTCGCGGCGCTCGCCTTCCTCGCCTCGCTGGAGCCGTTCCTCGTCGCCCGGGAGGACAACCCCGAGGGCGTGCCGCAGGAGGTCTTCGACGGCATCGAGGCGGCGGCGAGGAACGACCGGTACGCCTGGTACACACAGTTCTTCTCGGACTTCTACGACCTTGAGCAGAACCTCGGCAGCCGGATCAGCCAGGAGGCCGTCACCGCGAGCTGGAACGTGGCGACATCGAGCGCCCCCGTCGCCGCCTACGCGGTCGTCCCCGCCTGGATCGAGGACTTCCGCGCCGACGTCGGGGCGGTCCGCGACAGCGGCAAGCCGGCGCTGATCCTGCACGGCACGGCCGACAAGATCCTGCCCATCGACGCCACCGCGCGCCGCTTCCGGCGGGAGCTGCCCGAGGCGGAGTACGTGGAGATCGAGGGCGCCCCGCACGGACTGCTCTGGACGCACGCCGAGGAGGTCAACTCGGCCCTGCTCTCCTTCCTCGGCCGGACCGGTGGGGGCGGCGGCAGTCAGGGGTGACCGTCCGCGACCGCGAGGGGATTCACCCCGCCGATGAGGCTCCGCCGCGGCCGCCGGCCGCGACGGGGTCCGCCTGCCACCCCGTCCCGGAGGAAGGAGCTTCCCTTCCTTCAGGGCATGGGCGCGCAGAACGTCGCGCAGTTCGGGACCGCCGGGCGGGACCGGGCCCGGGCCGGGGCGGTTCAGGGACCGTCCGTCGCCGGGGCGGTCCCGCGTCCGTCGTCCGCCCGCTGGGGCGCAGCCGTTCGATCGCCGTCGAGAAAACTGACGATGCGCGCACCGGCGTCGCCGAGCGCGGCGGTCGCGGTCTCGCCGAGTCCGTCGAAGAGCGGGTCGCGGATCTCGCGGCGCTGGGAGCGGAGCACGCGGCTGACGAGGAGCTGTCCCTCGCGGGTCAGTGTCGCCTCGGACGCGCGGCGCCCGCCCGCCACGGGGCGGCGCGTGACGAGCCCTTGGCGTTCGAGAGCGGCGAGGGCGTGGCTGACGCGGCTCTGCGAGAAGCGGAGGACGTCGGCGAGGCTCTTGAGCCCAAGGGTCCGGTCCTCGGCGGCGCTGAGGAGCACGAGAAGTTTGAAGTGGCCGTGTGAGATCCCGCCGTCACGTTGGGTCTGCCGTTCGAGGGCGGTCTCGAGAAGGTGCGTTGCGAGAATCAGGTCGTGCCATACGGCGGCCCGGCCGGGGCCGTCGTCGGGGCCGGTTCGTGCGCGGATGCCGCGCCCGGTGTTCGGTGGTGGCGTCACCCTCTCATCCTCTCGCCCCCGGTGGGAGGGGCGGAGCGGTCGCCCCGCCCCTCCCACGCGCCCGTAACGTCAGACCATCGGGTTGCCGCTGGCGGTCGATCCGGGCGGGGTGAGCTCCTGTACGACGTCCCAGTGCTCGACGATGCGGCCGTTCTCCAGGCGGAAGATGTCGACGATCACCACGGGGCCGGGGGCCCAGCCGTGGACGATGCTGTGGGTGAACACCAGATCGCCCTGGGCCGCGGTGCGTTGCGGCTCCCAGGAGAATCCCCGCAGGCCGGGTACGGCGGCGCGCAGCGTGCCGAGGCCGTCGGGCATCTGGGGGCTGTGCTGCACGTACGGTTCGGCCCAGTAGCGGTCCAGCGCGGTGAGGTCCTTCTCGACGAAGAGCTCACGCATCGCGGTGACCACGATCTCGGTGTTCCGCTGTGCCTGGCCGTCTTCGGTGACGGTACTGCCGGTCATGGTCATGCCTCCGTGATGGTTCCGGCGAGGTGGTACAGGTGGCCGTCGACGGTGACGTTGGAGTAGAGCGTCGCGTTGGCGAAGTCCTCCACGTGCGTGACGGTGGCGCCGCCGGCCTCGGTCCAGGAGTTCAGGTAGACACCGTCGCGGATCTTCTTCAGGTCGAGCGTGACGGTCTCGGCGTGGCCGTCCGGGGCGAGTCCCCCGCCCTCCTCCACGACGAAGCTGCCCTGCGACGGCGAGTCGAAGGTGAACCTCACCTTCAGCGGCCCCAGGTCGAACCTGAAGCTCCTGCCGACCAACTGCGTGGTCATGGCGTTCCTTCCCTTCCGGTGCCGGGAAATCCGGCATTGACTTGAACGTTCAAGTCAGCGCGATGATTCCCGCCCTCCGCCGTCTCCCCGAGCGGTCCGGCGCCACGTCACGGCACCTCGCCGCGGGGAGGCCGGCGGAGCGGCCACGGCGTGCCACCGGCGCCACCCCGGGCCGGCCGCGTGACGGTGCCGGATCCGCCGGCCGGGATCATGCAACGATGGTGGGTATGAATCGCCTGGCCGACTCGCAGTCGCCCTATCTGCTGCAACACGCCGCCAACCCGGTGGACTGGTGGCCCTGGCAGGAGGAGGCGTTCGAGGAAGCGCGGCGGCGTGGTGTGCCCGTCCTGCTGTCGGTCGGCTACTCGGCCTGCCACTGGTGCCATGTGATGGCCCATGAGTCCTTCGAGGACGCCGAGACGGCCCGCTACCTCAACGCCCACTTCGTCGCCGTCAAGGTCGACCGCGAGGAGCGGCCCGACGTGGACGCCGTCTACATGGAGGCCGTGCAGGCCGCCACCGGCCACGGCGGCTGGCCGATGACGGTCTTCCTCACCCCGGACGCCGAGCCCTTCTACTTCGGCACCTACTTCCCGCCCGCCCCGCGCGCCGGCACGCCCTCCTTCCGGCAGGTGCTGGAGGGCGTGGTGGCCGCGTGGAGCGACCGCCGCGACGAGGTCGGTGAGGTCGCCGGGCGCATCACCCGGGAGCTGTCCTCCCGTACCCTCGCCCTCGGCGGCGACGGCGCCGTGCCGCCCGGCGAGGAGGAACTGCACGCCGCGCTGCTGGCGCTCACCCGCGACTACGACGCGGCGCGCGGCGGTTTCGGCGGGGCGCCGAAGTTCCCGCCGTCGATGGTGCTGGAGTTCCTGCTCCGCCACCACGCCCGCACCGGCTCCGAGGCGGCGCTCCAGATGGCCGCCGACACCTGCGAGGCGATGGCCCGCGGCGGCCTCTACGACCAGCTCGGCGGCGGCTTCGCCCGCTACTCGGTGGACCGCGACTGGATCGTGCCGCACTTCGAGAAAATGCTGTACGACAACGCGCTGCTGCTGCGCGTGTACGCGCATCTGTGGCGGTCCACCGGCTCGGACCTGGCCCGCCGGGTGGCGCTGGAGACGGCCGGCTTCCTCCTGCGCGAACTGCGCACCCCCGAGGGCGGTTTCGCCTCCGCGCTGGACGCCGACAGCGCCGTGCCGGACGGCGCTGTGCCGGACGGCGCCGGGGGGAGCGCGGACGGCCCCGGGGGGAGCGCGGCCGGTGGCGGGGCGCCGCACGCCGAGGGCGCGTTCTACGTCTGGACGCCCGGGCAGCTCCGCGAGGTGCTCGGCGAGGAGGACGCGAGGCTCGCGGCCGGCTGGTTCGGGGTCACGGACGACGGCACCTTCGAGGAGGGCGCGTCCGTGCTGCGCCTGCCCGGTGAGGGGCTGACCGACGGGGAGCGGATCGCCGCGATCCGGGAGCGGCTGACCGCCGCCCGCGACCGCCGTCCCCGGCCCGGCCGGGACGACAAGGTGGTCGCCGCCTGGAACGGCCTGGCCGTGGCCGCCCTCGCGGAGGCCGGTGCCTATTTCGACCGCCCCGACCTGGTCGAGGCCGCCACGGAGGCGGCGGACCTGCTGGTCCGGGTGCACCTGGACGAATCCGGCCGGCTCGCCCGGACCTCCCGCGACGGCCGGGCGGGCGCGAACGCCGGGGTGCTGGAGGACTACGCGGACGTCGCCGAGGGCTTCCTCGCGCTCTCCTCCGTCACGGGCGAGGGCGTCTGGGTGGAGTTCGCCGGGCTGCTGCTCGACACCGTCCTGCGCCACTTCCGCGGGGAGGACGGGGCGTTCCACGACACGCCGGACGACGGCGAGCGGCTGATCCGCCGCCCGCAGGACCCGGCCGACCAGGCCACCCCGTCCGGCTGGTCCGCCGCGGCGGGCGCGCTGCTGTCGTACGCGGCGTACACCGGCAGCTCCGCGCACCGTGAGGCCGCGGAGAAGGCGCTCGGCGTGGTGCGCGCGCTGGCCCCGCGGGTCCCGCGGTTCACCGGCTGGGGGCTCGCCGTCGCGGAGGCCGCGCTGGACGGGCCGCGCGAGGTGGCCGTGATCGGCCCGGCCGGTGACCCGGCGACGCGCGAGCTGCACCGCACGGCGCTGCTGGGGACGGCGCCCGGGGCGGTCGTCGCGCTGGGGGAACCCGGCGCCGAGGAGCCGCCCCTGCTGCGGGACCGGCCGCTGCTGGACGGCCGTCCGGCGGCGTACGTCTGCCGGGGCTTCGTCTGCGAGCGGCCCACCGCGGACCCGGACGAGTTGGCCGGACGGCTCGCGGGCCCGGACGGCCACGGCGGCTGAGCGCCCGGGGTACGGGGCCGGCGCCTCCCGGCGACCCGGGAGGCGGCGGTTCGGGACACGGAGGTTCGGGGCGTCCGGTCTGCCGTGAGGCCAGGCGGGCCGGACACACTTCGGGACGCCAGGGACGCCAGGGACGCCAGGGACGCCAGGGACGCCAGGGACGCCACGGACGCCGGGGGCCGGGCCCCGGCGCGCACGGCGCCCCGACGCTCCCGGGCCCGGTCCCGACCGGCCGCCGGCCCGGTCGGAAGGCGGACGGGCCGGGCGGTGACCGGGATCGGAGCGCGACCGGAGCGCGGTCGATCAGAGCGCGATCAGCAGGATCGACACGTAGTGCGTGACGAAGGCCGCCAGCGTGAACGAGTGGAACACCTCGTGGAAGCCGAAGAACCGCGGTGAGGGGTTGGGCCGTTTCAGCGCGTAGATGACCCCGCCCGCGCTGTAGAGCAGCCCGCCGGCGATCACCAGGACGAGGACCGCGACCCCGCCCGCCCGCATGAAGTCCGGCAGGAAGAAGACCGCCGCCCAGCCCATCGCGATGTAGCAGGGCGTGTAGAGCCAGCGCGGCGCGCCGACCCACAGCACCCGGAAGGCGATTCCGGCGATGGCGGCGCCCCAGACCGCCCAGAGCAGTGCCTCGCGGGTGCCGTCGGGGAGCAGCAGGATCGTCAGCGGGGTGTAGGTGCCCGCGATGATCAGGAAGATGTTCGCGTGGTCGAGCCGGCGCAGCACGGCTGTGGCGCGCGGCCCCCAGTTGCCGCGGTGGTACAGCGCGCTGACGCCGAAGAGCAGGCAGGCGCTCAGTGTGTAGACGGCGCAGGCGACCCGTCCCTCGGTGGTGTCGGCCAGCGCGGTGAGGAAGATCCCGGAGACCAGCACCGCGGGGAACATGCCCGCGTGCAGCCAGCCCCGCAACCGCGGTTTGACCGGCCGGTGGAGGTCGAGCGGGACCACGCCGGGGCCCTCGGTGGGCGCGTTCCCGGGGTGTGCGGGGTGCTCGGGGTCCTCGGCACGGACGGCCTCGCGGGAGGCATCGGATGCGGCAGTCATAGGCCAATGCTAGCTACGCATGCGTAGGTTCTTGCCGCCGACGGTGGTCCTTCGGGGAGAACTGGAGGGACATCAGGGGTGATCAGGGGTGATCGGCGGGGAACGGCGCGTGTTCATGCTCACATGGGAGGCCCTCTGGACAGATGAGCTGGAGAAGCGGACACTCAAATGAGTGCGGTCGACACCGGATGAGCATGGATGAGCAGGAGTGCGGCATCCGGGTCGCGGCCCCCACGGGGCAACACCCGCACGCGGCGCCCGCACCGGGCGTGGCGTGCGCCGACGGGCATCAGGGACAGGGATGCCCGTCGTGACCCTCGCTATCTGACGCCGGAGCGGCGCGGTTCCGGCGGAACGGAGTGATCGTGGCGCTCAGCGCTGTGTCTCCCGGGGGCGGCCCCGGTACCCCCGTGGCCACCCCACCCCCCACCGGCCACCGGGAGCTGGTGACCTGGGTCGGCGAGATCGCCGCCCTCACCCAGCCGGACCGGGTGGTCTGGTGCGACGGCTCCGAGGCGGAGTACGAGCGGCTGTGCGAGGAACTGGTCGCCAAGGGGACCTTCACCAGGCTCGACCCGGTCAAGCGGCCCCGCTCGTACCACGCGGCCTCCGACCCGAGCGACGTGGCGCGCGTCGAGGACCGCACCTTCATCTGCTCGGAGAAGGAGGAGGACGCGGGCCCCACCAACCACTGGAAGGCCCCCGCCGAGATGCGGGAGATCTTCACCGGTGAGAACGGTGTCTTCCGCGGCTCCATGCGCGGCCGGACGATGTACGTGGTGCCCTTCTGCATGGGCCCCCTCGGCTCGCCGCTCTCCGCGATCGGGGTCGAGATCACCGACTCCGCGTATGTCGCCGTCGCCATGCGCACCATGACCCGGATGGGGCGGCCCGTCCTCGACGAGCTCGGCTCCGACGGCTTCTTCGTCAAGGCCGTGCACACCCTGGGCGCCCCCCTGGCCGAGGGTGAACAGGACGTGCCCTGGCCCTGCAACTCCACCAAGTACATCTCGCACTTCCCCGAGACCCGCGAGATCTGGTCCTACGGCTCGGGGTACGGCGGCAACGCCCTGCTCGGCAAGAAGTGCTACGCGCTGCGCATCGCCTCGGTGATGGCCCGGGACGAGGGCTGGCTCGCCGAGCACATGCTGGTGCTCAAGCTCACCCCGCCGCGCGGCGAGTCCCGTTACGTGGCCGCGGCCTTCCCCTCCGCGTGCGGCAAGACCAACCTCGCCATGCTGGAGCCCACCCTCCCCGGCTGGACCGTGGAGACCATCGGCGACGACATCGCCTGGATGCGCTTCGGCGAGGACGGCCGGCTCTACGCGATCAACCCGGAGGCCGGCTTCTTCGGCGTCGCCCCGGGCACGGGCGAGCACACCAACGCCAACGCCATGAAGACCCTCTGGGGCAACTCCGTCTTCACCAACGTGGCGCTCACCGACGACGGTGACGTCTGGTGGGAGGGCATGACCGAGGAGCCCCCGGCGCACCTGACGGACTGGAAGGGCAACGACTGGACCCCGGCCTCCGGGACCCCGGCGGCCCACCCCAACGCCCGCTTCACCGTCCCGGCCGGGCAGTGCCCGACCATCGCGCCCGAGTGGGAGGACCCGGCGGGCGTGCCGATCTCGGCGATCCTCTTCGGCGGGCGCCGGGCCTCCGCCGTCCCGCTGGTCACCGAGTCCTTCGACTGGCAGCACGGGGTCTTCCTCGGCGCCAACGTCGCCTCCGAGAAGACGGCCGCCGCCGAGGGCAAGGTCGGGGAGCTGCGCCGCGACCCGTTCGCCATGCTGCCGTTCTGCGGCTACAACATGGGCGACTACATGGGCCACTGGGTGCGGACCGGTCAGCGGGCCGACCCGGGGAAGCTGCCGAGGATCTACTACGTCAACTGGTTCCGCAAGGACGCCGACGGCCGTTTCGTGTGGCCGGGCTTCGGTGAGAACAGCCGGGTGCTCAAGTGGATCGTCGAGCGCCTGGAGGGGCGCGGCGAGGGTACCGAGACGCCCATCGGCATCGTGCCGGCCAAGGGCGCCCTGGACACCGAGGGGCTCGACCTCTCCGAGGAGGAGCTGGAGTTCCTGCTCGGCGTGGACCGGGAGACCTGGCGCCACGAGGCGTCGCTGATCCCGGAGCACCTGGAGACCTTCGGCGAGCACACGCCGAAGGAGATGTGGGAGGAGTACCGGGCGCTCGTGGAGCGGCTGGGCTGATCCGGCGGTCGCGGCCGCCGGCCCTCACGGCCGGCGGCGCGTCCGGGTCCCGCGCGCGGGTGGTCGGCTCCCGCGCGCCGGAGGGACGGACGCGGTGACTCCCCTCCGCGTTCCCCCGCCTCCTGGGCGAAACCGGTGGCCGGGTGCGGCACGTACCGCACCCGGCCACCGGTTTTCGTGCCCGTTCCGCCGATTCCGGGGGGTCCTGCCGGTCCTGCCGGGCCTGCCGGGCCTGCCGGGCCTGCCGGGCCTGCCGGTCCTGCCGGGCCCGGCGGCTCTGCCGGATCGGTCCTGCCGGGCCCCGGCTCGGTGGTCCCGGCTCCGTGGACCCGGGTACGTACCGGGGCTCCCCGGCCCGCCGGGTCTCGGGTTCGGGGAGGGGCGCCGGGGTCGCGGGCCCTGTCGCCGGGCCGCGCGGCCCCGGCGCGTCAGCGGCCCGCCCCCGAGAGGGCGGAATCGGCGCCACCGAGAGCGGCGGCGTGCGCGTCCATACGCTCGGCGGAGAGGATCGCGGCGCCCGTGTCCGCCCGGGACGCGGCCACCACCAGCGCCCGCCCGGCGAGCATGTGCGCCCGCCGGTGCAGCGCCGTGAGGCGGTCGGCGTCCGGCTCGCCGGATACGGGTACGACGGCGGCGCGGGCCGGGCGGGAACCGCGCAGTGCGGCGATCCGCTCGGCCAGCCGCTCGGCGGCCCGGTCCAGGGAGTCGTCCGGCACGAGGGTGCGCAGCTCGTCGGTGACGGCGAGCAGCGTGGCCAGGTGTCCGGCGAGCTGGATGTCCAGCTCCTCCCTGCGGGTCCGGCGGGGCAGCGACGTCGGCTCTCCCATGGCGTGGACCGACTTGGAGCGGATCGGTTCGTACATGGTGGGCCTCCTCGGATGAGGCGGCCATCCTACCTTGGAACCTGTCTAAAGTTGACTCCGTTCGCATGCGGAGTTCCCGGCTCTTCGCGGGGGCGTGGTGCCGGTGGGGCCGGGGTTCACCGGTGGGGCGGCGGTGGGCCCGCGGAGGGCGCGGACCCGCTGCTCCCGGTCCTCCGCCGGCCGGGAGAACCCCGCACCGGAAGCCCGCCCCGCGCCGCCGGAAGAAGGTGCTCGGACGCGGGAAGGGCCTCCGCCCGCCGGTATGGCGGGAACGGAGGCCCTTCCCGGGGAACGGCGCGACGGTGCGGCCCGGACGGCCGGGCCCACCGCCGGGGCCGGTGCGGTCAGTACTGGCTGTAGCCGTCGAGGAACTGGCCGATCCGGTGGACCGCGTCCGCCAGATCCTCCTTGTGCGGCAGGGTCACCAGACGGAAGTGGTCGGGTTCGGGCCAGTTGAAGCCCGTCCCCTGCACGATCATGATCTTCTCGGCGCGGAGCAGGTCCAGCACCATCTGCCGGTCGTCCTTGATCTTGTAGACCTTGGGGTCGAGGCGGGGGAAGGCGTACAGCGCCCCCTTGGGCTTCACGCAGGTCACGCCCGGGATCTGGGTCAGCAGTTCGTACGCCGTGTCCCGCTGTTCCAGCAGCCGCCCGCCCGGGAGCACCAGTTCCTTGATCGACTGCCGCCCGCCGAGGGCCACCGCCACCGCGTGCTGGGCCGGCACATTGGCGCACAGCCGCATGTTGGCGAGGATCGTCAGCCCCTCCATGTAGCTGGAGGCGTGTTCCTTGGGGCCGCAGACCGCCAGCCAGCCGCTGCGGAAACCCGCGACCCGGTAGGACTTGGAGAGGCCGTTGAAGGTGAGGACCAGCAGGTCCGGGGCGATCGCGGCGGTGGGGGTGTGGGTGGCGCCGTCGTAGAGGATCTTGTCGTAGATCTCGTCGGAGCAGACGATCAGATGGTGGCGGCGGGCGATCTCCGTGATGCCGCGGACCAGCTCGTCGTCGTAGACCGCGCCGGTGGGGTTGTTCGGGTTGATGACGACGATCGCCTTGGTGCGGTCGGTGATCTTGCGCTCGATGTCGGCGAGATCGGGCATCCAGTCGGCCTGCTCGTCGCAGCGGTAGTGCACGGCCGTCCCGCCGGAGAGGGACACCGCGGCCGTCCACAGCGGATAGTCGGGGGCGGGGACCAGCACCTCGTCCCCGTCGTCGAGGAGCGCCTGCATCGACATCTGGATCAGCTCGGAGGCGCCGTTGCCGAGGTAGACGTCCTCGACGTCCAGCTCGATGCCCTGGGTCTGGTAGTGCTGCATGACCGCGCGGCGGGCGGTGAGCAGCCCCTTCGCGTCTCCGTACCCGTGGGCGGTGCCCAGCGTGCGGAGCATGTCCTCGAGGATCTCCGGGGGGCACTCGAAACCGAACGGCGCCGGGTTGCCCGTGTTGAGCTTGAGGATGCGGTGCCCTGCCGCCTCCAGCCGCATCGCCTCCTCCAGAACCGGTCCCCGGATCTCGTAGCAGACGTTTGCGAGCTTCGTTGACTGGATCACCTGCATGTTCGCCACGATACGGCGGCCCGCGGGGGGCCGCTCGGTGTTTTCCGCCACGCGGGTCCGCCGCCCGGACGGCCCCGGCCCACCGCCCGGTGCCTCCCGCGGAACGCCCGCGCGGGCGGCGGGCGGCGGGGCGGGAGCCGGGTCTGCCGGCGGCCGTCTTCGATGCGGAAGCGGACGCCGCCCGGCGCATACGGAAGTGCGGCCGGCCGACCCGGCACGGCTTCGAAAGTGGAGGCGAGGGAGCGGCGGGCCGGTCCCGGGCGGAGCTGGGTCCGGGGCGTCCTCCGGGGCGGTCGCGGAGCCCGGGGGCGGTCCGTGGGTGGTGTTCGCCGGGCGAATGTGACGTCCGCCACGCGCCCCCGGGCCCGCCCCGGCCGCGCTCCCCGCCAGGTCGGGAACGGGACCGGCCGGGGCCGGGGGCCGGGCACGGCCGCCGGAGGACTCCGGGATCCCGGTGCGGCGGGACCGGCGGGGTCCGGGGCCGCGCACCGGCGGAACCGGGGTGGGGCAGCCGGTGCGCCGTGGACGTCGGAGGGGTGAGGGCGCCGGAAGAAGGCGCGGTCGGAAGGAGGCACGGTCAGAAGAAGGTGCGGTCGGAAGGAGGCGCGGTCAGAAGAAGGTGCGGACGAGATCCACCACCGTCCCGTCCTCCTCCGTCACCACGGGGATGAGCTGCCAGCGGTCGAAGACGGTGCACGGATGCGACAGCCCCAGCGCCACCCAGTCGCCCACCTCCAGGGCCTCCCCCTCCCCGGTGACGTCCAGCCAGGCGTGCTGGTCGGACAGGGCCCGCACCGTGAGGCCCGTGGCGGGCCGCTCCCGCCCGTCCCGCGCGGACCGCACCCGGCGGGGAACCGGGAGGTGGAGGTCGGAGGGGGCGTCGCGCTTGCCCGCGTTGAGGAACGCCTGGCCCGGCTCGGGCCGGGAGAGCACCTGGGTCCAGAGGCGGAACGCGGGCCGCAGGGCGCCCTCCTGCGGGACGCGGTTGAAAGGCGTCAGCCGCCGGTAGTGGACGTCGTCGTGGCTCACGTAGGCGCCGGAGCGCAGGAGCCGCAGCACCGGCCGGGACAGTTCCGGGAGTTCCGCGAACACCTCCGCCACGGCGTCGAACCAGGCGCTCCCGCCCGCGCTCACCACGATCTCGCCGCCCTCCGCCGCCTCACCGTCCCCGGCCGGCGGGGCGAGGTGCGTGAAGTGGCCCTCCGCGTCCAGCCTGACGGCGAGTGCCACCAGCCGGCGCAGCCAGGCCGTGACCCGTTCGGGGTCCGCGTCCGGCACCTCGCCCTCGTAGCCGGCGACCCCGGCCGGCCGCAGGGTGCGGGCCCGGGTCACGGCGGCGGCGACCGCGGCGCCCTCGTCCTCGGTCCGCACCCCCGTGCGGGCGTGGGGGCCCGCGCCCAGTTCGATGACGACATCGAGCGGGCGGGAGGCGCCACAGGCGGTGCGGGCCGCGTCCATCAGTTCGACCCCGCGCACCGAGTCGGCGTAGACCACGCAGCGGAACGCCGGGTCGGCGTCGAGTTCCGCGGCCAGCCAGCGCAGCGCGGCCGGGTCGACGAGCTGGTTGGCGAGGAAGATCCGGCGGAAGCCGAAGGCCCGGCAGACCCGCATCTGGTGGGGCACGGCCACCGTGACGCCCCAGGCGCCGTGGGCCAGTTGGCGCGCGAAGAGCGCGGGGGCCATGGAGGTCTTGCCGTGTGGCGCGAGGGCCAGGCCATGGGCGGCGGCGTACCGGCCCATCAGCGCCACATTGTGTTCCAGCGCCTCGGCCGAGAGCGCCAGGACGGGGGTGGTGAAGCCGCCGGTGAACAACGAGCGACGCTGGGCGGCCAGTTCGCCCACGGTGAGCCCTTCCGCGTCCGGCGGGAGACCCTTGAAACGGTGGTCCACGGTCTCCGTGGCGAGCCGTTCGGCGACGGCCTCCGGGGTGGGGCCGGCCGGGCCGTGGGGCACGGTGACGGCTGTCGCCGCGGACGTGGGGGCGGGACGAGGTCCGGTGGCGGGATCGGTGGTCGGGCCGGTGGTGTGGTCGGCGGTCATCGGGCCTCCCGGGCGCGGGTGTGCGGGCGTGCTTCCTCGTCCCTGCCCTACCCCGTCGGGCCGGGACGGTTCGATCGCCCGGCGGAGGGCGAGCCGGGGCGGTGTCCCGGACGAGGGCCGGGCAGGGGCCGTTCGGCGCCTCGCGGGCGGGCGGGGAGGGGGTGTCGCGGGGGCCGTGGGCGGGGGAGCCGTCACCGTGCGCCGGAGCGGGGCCGGGACCAGGGGGTGAGAGCCGGGAAGGAGGGCGAGGCCGGCAGTCACGGCGAAGGCGACCACGTCGAAGGCGGCACCGCAAGATTCGGTCAGCAGTTCGCAGGGTGAAGGTGGAGCGCGGTCGCCGCGACCGGATTCGGGGGCTGCCACTCTGCTTCAGGTGCGATCGTCACACTCTCCCGATCACCCTATTGATCGGCGGTGAGGGGCGGGCCGTGCCGCCTCGTGACGAGGCCGGCGGGGGACCCGGCCGGTTCGTGGGCGGTGCCGCGCCGGGGTGTCATCAGTTGCGGGCGGAGGACTGACGTGATCGTGAGGCACACCGCGGACGAGACAAGGGGCGGTCCCGGTTCCGGCCCCGGGGCCCGGTCCGCCGGAGGCGACCGGTCGCGCCGGGTCCCCCGGCACGTGGCCTGTGTCATGGACGGCAACGGACGGTGGGCGGCCCGGCGGTCGCTGCCGCGGACGTCGGGGCACCGGGCCGCGGAGACGACGGTCATCGACGTCATCGAGGCGGCCCGGGCCGCGGGCGTGGAGTGGCTGAGCCTGTACGCCTTCTCCACCGAGAACTGGAGCCGGCCGGGCGCCGAGGTCGACTATCTGATGCGGCTGGTCCGCGAGGTGGTACGCAAGCACGCCCCGCTGCTGCTCGCGCGGGGGGTCCGCTGCCGTTTCCTCGGGGTGAGTGACCCCAGGATTCCCCCGGAGCTGGCCCGGGACTTCGCCGACCTGATGACCCTGACGGGTGAGAACCGCGGCATGACCTTGACTGTCGCGTTCGACCACGGCGGACGCGGGGACATCGTCGCGGCCGCCCGGTCGCTGATACGCGCCGGAGTGGCGGCCGAGGCGGTGGACGAGCGGAGCTTCGCCGCCCATCTGCCCTTCCCCGACACGCCCGACGTGGACCTGGTCATCCGGACCTCCGGGGAACAGCGCATCTCCAACTTCATGCTCTGGCAGGTCGCCTACGCGGAGTGGGTCTTTCCGGACGTGCTCTGGCCCGATTTCCGGGCGCCGCACTTCCTCGCCTGCCTGCACAGCTACCGGCAGCGCGACCGCCGCTTCGGCGGCGTGCCGCCGGCCGGGCAGGCGGGCGGGCCTCCGAGCGGCCCCCCTGGCCCGATGCCCGAGCGGGACCCCGGCCCCGTCTCCCGGCGCGCCCCCGGCCGGTTCCCCGAGCAGATCCCCGGTGACACCCCTGACCAGACTCCTGGCCAGACCCCTGACCAGACCCCCGACCAGAAGGGAGAACCCCCGACGTGACCACCGCAGAAGGCGGACGCCCCGGCAGCGCGGCCCAGCACGGTCCGACCGGCACCACCGGCACCGGCACCCCGCTCGGCACCGAGACCGAGACCGAGACCCGGGGCCGGACCGAGGACGAGTCCGGCGCCGAGCCCCGGCCCGGCGGCCCGCGGCCGGCCGCGGCGGACGGAGCCGATCCGTCGCCCGGCACCGCCCCGTACTTCCGGGAACTCTTCGACGATCCGCGCTGGGGGCCGGCCATGGTCCGGGCGGTCGTGCTGGAGGCCGCGCACCCGCAGGTCGGCGCGGCGCTGATCGACAACTCCACGTTCGTCGCCCACCCGTGGCGGCGGCTCCGGAACACCTTCGAGAGTCTGCGGCGCATGTTCGGGGACGACGAACAGGTACGGCTCCGGGAGGCCGCGCGGCTGAACCGCCTCCACTCCCGGATCGCCGGAACCGACCCCCAGGGCCGCCCCTACGCCGCGACGGACCCCGCGGTACGGGCCTGGGTGGTGGCGACCCTCTTCGAGTCCGCCGTGACCATGTGCCGGGTGAGCGGACAGCCGCTGGAGCAGCACGTCATGGAAGGTCTGTACGCCGAGTTCCGGGCCTACCTGGCCGTCATGGAAGGGGGCCCCGGCCATCTGCCGCCCACCCTGGCCGAGTTCTGGCCCTGGTACGACCGCGTGGTGGCCGAGGAGCTGGAGAACACGGAGGCGATGCGGATCATCCTCTACCGCCTGTTCGACCATCTGCCCGCTCCGGCCCTGCTGAGCGGGGTGCCCACGCTGTGGGCGGCCGGCCGGGCCGTCGCGGGCCCGCTCATCGGGGCGATCACCGTCGCCTCGCTCCCGGAGCCGTTCCGCCGGAGGGCCGGGCTGCCCGAGACGCCCGGCGCCCAGACCCTGATGCAGGGGGCGTATCTGGCCGCCGGGCTGGCCCGGTTCCTGCCGGAGGGCCTGCTCCGGGCCGACGCGATCGCCGACCTGCTGGCGCTCTCGCCCGGCGGCGACGACCCGCGGGCCAAGGCGGTCACCGCCCTGCACGACAGGATCAAACGGGCCGGGGCGCTGATCCGCCTCGTCACTCCGCTCTCCCCGGTACCGGGACCGGCGTCGCGTACCGCCGCCGAACGCGGCGCGGAGGAGTTCTTCCGCGACGTGCTCGACCAGACCGGCGACGGGTACGTGACCTGGCCGGACCTCGCCGCCATGGCCCGCGAGCTGTCCACCCGCCTCGATCTGGACGAGCCCGAGGAGACCCGGCTCTACGACGCGTACGCCGCATGGTGGCGTGAACTCCGGGCCGCCCTGGACACGGACGGGGACGGCCGCGTCAGCGCCGGCGAGTACGCCGCCGCCGCTCCCTCCCTGGCCGGACCCGCACTGATCAGGGTGGCCGAGGTCCTCTTCGACGCCACCGACAAGGACGGCAACGGGCACATCGACGCGGACGAGTACCGGGGGCTGTTCCGGACCGCGTTCCGCCGCGACACCGGCCCCTCCGCCGTGCCCGGCGCCTCCGCGGCTTCCGGCCCCTCCGGTGTTCCCGGTGCCGGCCGCGCCGGTACGGTCCTCGACCGGGCCGATTTCGTCCGGGACTTCCTGTCCTTCATGTCCGGCCGCCTGCGATCGACGGCCTACGACCCGCTGCTCGCCCAGGCCTGAGCGGCTCCGGGGCCGCCGGCGCCCCGGTGCCTGCCCCTCGGCCGTGTCCGCCCGCCCCTCGTCCGCGCCCGTCCTGCCCCGGGCGCGTGGCGAGTCCCCGGGCCGGGGGCCGTGCCGGTGCCGGCACGGCCCCCGGCCGTTCGGCCCTTCGTTCGTACCGCCGCTCAGCGGCTCAGTCGTTCAGTCGTTCGAGCCGCTCAGCGGTTCCGCGGTCCAGCCGTTCGTTCAGCCGCCCGGGCAGTACTGGGCCTCCTTGCCGATGGAGCGGTACATGCAGTCGGCGTTCTCGACGAGCTGGAGCACCGCGTCCCGGTTGCGGCCGGTCTCCCGCTCGATCACCTCGTCGGGCGGGTAGAAGCCACCGCCGGAGGCCGACCGCGGATACATCTCGAAGGTGTAGGAGAAGATCTTCTGGTTGGCCCACATCCAGTCGTTGACGCTGCCGTCGGTGATGTAGAGGTCGCTGGACTGCTGTGCGGTGTAGCCGTTGCTCGCGGCCATCTTGCGGCCCACGGTGGCGAAGGCGTCGCGGTCGTCCTGGGTGAGCCCGGACGCGGTGTCGGAGTAGGTGTAGCCGTAGGGCCAGAGCACCAGCTCGCTGTAGGTGTGGAAGTCGATGCCCGCCGTGATCTGCTGCTTGCCGCCGACGACCCGGCTCCGGACGAAGTCGGTGACCACCTTCACCTCGGGGGTGGAGCCGGCGGACGGGCCCCGGTAGGTCTCCGAGGAGGGGCTGGAGGAGGAGCCGCCGCAGCAGCCCCACTGGTAGGGCCAGTTGCGGTTGATGTCGGTGCCGACCGCGGAGGAGCCGGAGTTCGGCTGCCGGTTCTTCCGCCAGGAGCGGTAGGAGCCGGTGGCGATGTCGTACTCACCGCCGTCCGGGTTGAGGTCCGGGATGATCCAGATCTCACGGCCGTTCACCGCCCGGGTGATGCGGTCGTCCTTGCCGTAGCCGGCGCCGAACTCGCGCAGCAGGTAGAGCGCCATCTCGACGGTCAGGTGCTCGCGGGCGTGCTGGTGGTGGGTGAAGAGGATCTCCGGTTCGTTCTCGTCCGTGCCGACGTTGTCGCTGATCTTGACGGCGACGATGTCCCGGCCCTCGTAGGACTTGCCGATCACCCGCTTGCTCATGATCGAGGAGTGGGCGGCGACCCGGGCGTTGATCTCCGCGGTGGCCTCGGCGTAGTTGTGGTAGCCGGAGTCGGCCGGGGGGAAGTCCAGGGTCCGTGCCGGCCGGTCCGCCGAGCGGCGGGCGGGCGGCGCGGGCAGCGGGTCGAGGTCGTAGCCGAGTTCGCGCAGCTTCCGGGCCTGGCCGGCGTCGGCGGAGACCACCACGGAGTGGTCGCGCACCTCGTCGAGGGAGACGCCGGTGCCGGCGAGGAGGCGGGTCCGCCCGCCGGCGGTGGACGGGCCCGCGACCTCGTACTGACGGGTGGTCGTCTCGGCGGAGGCCACGCCGGTGAAGGTGTCGGCGCGGCCGGCCGGGCCGGTGAGGTCCGTGGCGGATGGCGCGCCGGTCTGGGAGAGGGGGACGGCGAGCGCGAGCGTCAGAAGAGCGGCGAGGGCGGTGACCCGTCGGCCGCGTGAAGGCAGTCGCATGGTGCGCCATGGTGGGGGTTTGGCATGAGCTGGTCAATGGGCCACGCCTGATACCGGACTGAAGTCACCGGTTGTGGTGCGTGAGGCGACCCGGACGGCGGTGGCGCGGTGCGGTGGCCGGCCGGCCCGCCGGTCCGGGACGTCAGGACCCTGGGGTGTGAGGAGGCCGGAGTGCGGGGGCGCGGGGGAGCGGGCGCCTGCGCCCCGGCGCCGGACGTTCAGGGCGGGCGGCGCCGGGGCGCGGGAGTGGAGCGGACCCGCGCGGGGAATGGCACCTCGTGTACGCGGGCCGCCCGCCGGTTCCGCGCGGTTCGACGGCGTGACGGGCACAGCGGAGGCGGTCCAGTGACATCTACGGGCGACACCGGCAGGACGGCGGCGAGCGGCGTCGGGCCCCCTCCCGGAACGGAGACGGCGGCCGCGGGCCCCCGCAAGCCGCGCTGGCGGTACATAGGCCCCGGCATGGTCGTCGCCGCGACGGGGGTCGGCGCGGGGGACCTGGTCGCCACCCTCATCGCCGGCAGCAAGTTCGGCTACACGCTGCTGTGGGCGGCCGTCATCGGCTGTCTCGTCAAGATCTCCCTGGCGGAGGCCGCCGGCCGCTGGCATCTGGCCACCGGCCGGACGATGTTCGAGGGCTGGCGCTCCCTCGGTTCCTGGACCACCGTCTACTTCGCCATCTACGTCGTCATCTGGGGTTTCGTCTACGGGGCGACGGCCATGTCGTCCAGCGCCCTGCCGATCGTCGCGCTCTTCCCCGACGGGCCCGGCCTCAAGACCTGGGCGGTGATCACCGGCCTGGTCGGCCTGGTCTTCGTCTGGTTCAACCACTACGCCGTCTTCGAGAAGGTGATGACGGCGCTGGTGGGCGTGATGTTCGTGGTCGTCGTCTACGTGGCGGTGCGGGTGGGCCCGGACGTGCCCGCGGCGCTCGCCGGCCTGGTGCCCGTCCTGCCGGACGGCTCGCTCCTCTACACGCTCGGGCTGATCGGCGGCGTCGGCGGGACGATCACCATGGCCGCGTACGGCTACTGGGTCAACGCCAAGGGGTGGACGGGGCCCGGGTGGATGAAGGTGATGCGGCTGGACAACCGCGTCGCCTACATCACCACCGGCATCTTCGTCGTCGCCATGCTGATCGTCGGCGCGGAACTGCTGCACTCCGCCCAGATCGCCCTCAACCAGGGGGACCGGGGCCTGCTCGACCTGGGGGACGTGCTGGCCGCCCGCTTCGGCGCCTTCACCGCCAAGCTCTTCCTGATCGGCTTCTTCGCCGCCTCCTTCTCCTCGCTGATCGGCGTCTGGCACGGCGTCAGCCTGCTCTTCACCGACTTCGTCCGGCACGTCCGCCGGACCCGGGCGGACGAACGCGGCGCGGTGGCCGAACTCGCCACCGGCGCCGCGGAGAAGTCGCTGCCCTTCCGCGGCTATCTGCTCTGGCTGACGTTCCCGCCGATCAGCCTGCTCTTCCTCGACCAGCCCTTCGGACTGGTGATCGCCTACGGCGTGCTGGGCGCGTTCTTCATGCCGTTCCTCGCCCTGACGCTGCTGTGGCTGCTCAACTCCGGCCGCACCCCGCGGGAGTGGCGCAACGGCTGGCTCAGCAACGGGATGCTGACGTCGGCAGGGCTGCTCTTCGTCGTGCTCTGCGTCCAGCAGGTCAGGGAACTGCCCTGGTGAGCGGGGGTTCCGCGGCCCGGTCCGAGCGGAGATCCGCCGCCGACCGGGCGCTGCCTCCCGGGGGCCGTTCCGGGGCCCCTTCCAGGGTCCGATCCGGGCTCCCTCCCGGGGTCCTCCCCACGCTCCTCCGCGGAAAGGGACAGACCGTGCTCCGTCGCCATGGGGAGATCGAATTCACCGATACCGGCGAACTGTTCTCCAACGACCACGGCCCGGATAAAGTGCTGTGACGGTAGCGATACGGTCGCGCTGCGCAGTGGTGTGCACAGCGGTGCGCACAGCGGTGTGGGCAGTGGTGTGCACAGCGGCGTGCACGGGGAACACAGCCGTAACCGCGGCCACGTCCACCATCGTGACCACGGTCGCGGTCACAGTCACCACCACGGCAACGACCGCGGGCGCGGGCGTCGGAGCGGCCGTCGGAGCGGCCGCCGGAGTGAACGGGGAGACCTGAGTGCCCACCGCGATAGCAGTCACCGCCCCCGATCTCGTCCTCCCGGCCCTCGACCGGCAGACGCCGTCCGCCACCGTCCTGACGCCGGACCAGCCGCTGGAGGAGAGCCTCGCCCGGACCTACGCGCTGATCGAGAGCCACGGCTATCTGATCGTGCTCTACCCGGCCGCCGGACCGGGCGCGGTCCACCGCCGGCTGCACGGCGTGCGGTCCATCCTGGAGAGCGACCGGATCGCCCTGCTCCCGCTGGACCTGCCGCCGCTGGCCGTCGCCGTCCTCGCGCACCAGCTCCGCCGCCTCTCGCTCTGCGAGTTCAGCCCCGGGGTGCTCGGCTCGGCCGTCCGGCTGCTCGCCCACTACGTGCACGCCGGGGCGCTGCTCTCCTCCGTGGCCCGGCTGGACCGCGTCTCCGTCGGGCTCCGTGAGCACGCCCGGTCCTGGGTGCCCGGCAGCCAGTTCGCCGTCCTGGCGGGCCCGGAGCCCGCGCTCACCCAGGTCACGCCCGGCGGCACCGTGCCCCCCGGCCCGCGGTACGCCACCGAGCTGGTCGTCGCGCGCGGCCAGCCGCCCTCCGACTGGGTCTTCACCACCCTCGCCCCCGCCTGGCGGGTGGCGAGCGTGCGGGAGGCGACCCTGCCCGCCGGCTCCGCCCGCTGGTGGGGGACGGGCCGGCTGGTCGAGTTCGCGGCGGCCATCCCCGATCTGGCGGTCCTGTACCAGCTCGTCGCCTCGGTCCGGACCGCGGAGTGCCGCTGGTGCGGGCTCGAACTGATCGGCGACCGCTGCGCCTTCTGCGGTACGCCCCTGGCACCCGGCGCGGCTCTCACCGCGGGGGCTCCCGGGTAACCCCCGCGCGCCCGGCCTGGGCCCGTCCGCTCCGTCCGCCCCTGGCCCGCCCGAGCCCTCCGCACGAACACCCCGAGCCCCAAGCCCCTCGAGTTCCCAGCCCCGAGCCCCAGCCCCCGAGTCCCGCCCGGACACCTTCCCGAACGAGGTCATACGTCCATGAACTCACGTCAGCGCCGCGGAGTGATCCTCCTGCTGCTCTCCGTCCTCTGCGCGGCCGGTGTCTTCGCCGGCGTGCTGGCGGTCATCGGCGACGTGCAGTCCAAGGTCGGCCCGGAGACGGCGGCCTACGAGGTGAAGACCGACATACGGCCCTACGAGCGGCTGTCCGCGGCGCAGTTCGAGCGGATCAGCGTGCCGGAGCGGTGGCTGCCGGAGACCGCCGTCACCGATCTCCGCGACCTCGACGGCAAGATCGCGCTCACCCCGCTCCGCAAGGGCTCGCTGCTCCAGCGCGACATGATCGTGGAGCGCCCGGCGCTGGAGGACGGTGAGCAGGAGATCGCCATCATGATCGACGCGGCGACGGGGGTGGCCGGCAAGATCCGTCCCGGCGCCCGCGTCAACATCTACGCCACCTTCGACGGCGCGGAGGAGGGCGAGCGGCCCCAGTCCAAGGTGATCGTCGAGAACGCCGAGGTCATCGACGTCGGCCGGCTCGCCCCCTTCGAGCGGGACAGCGAGGACCGGCGCAACGGCCGCACCACCGAGGCGGTGCCGATCACCTTCGCCCTCGGCACGCTCGACGCCCAGCGCGTCGCCTACGCCGAGTCCTTCGCCTCCCACGTCCGGCTCGCCCTGGTCGCGCCGGGCACCACGGAGTCCATCCGCCCCGGCGACCGCACGTACACCCTCGACGGGGACAAGTGAGGCACGGATGACCACCAGAATCCTCCCGGCCGTGGGCGACACGGACGCCGCCCGCTCCCTCACCACGCTCATCGGCCAGCTCCCGGACACCGAGCCCGCGCCGCCGGTGGGCGACTCCACGACCCTGCTCGACACCCTCGCCCGGCTCGCCGCCGAGTCCGTCGACGAACTGCCCGAGGTCGTCCTGGTCCATGAGCGGATCGGCCCGGTGCCCGCCCTGGACCTCATCCGGGAGACGACGCTCCGCTTTCCCGCGGTCGGGGTGGTCCTCGTCTCCGCCGACGCCGGGCCGCAGCTCTTCCAGGCCGCGATGGACTCCGGCGCGCGCGGCCTCGTCGGGCTGCCGCTGAGCTACGAGGAGCTGTCCGCCCGGGTCCAGGGCGCGGCGCAGTGGGCCACCGGCGTGCGCCGCCATCTGGGCGCCCCCGCGGAGGGGCCGGGCGGCCCGGGCGGCACCGTCGTCACCGTCACCGGGGCCAAGGGCGGTGTCGGCACCACCGTCACCGCCGTCCAGCTCGCGCTGGCGGCCCGCGCCGCCGGGCGGAGCGCCGCCCTGGTCGACATGGACCTCCAGTCCGGTGACATCGCCTCGTACCTCGATGTGCAGTTCCGCCGCTCGGTGGTGGACCTCGCGCAGATAAGCGACATCTCCCCGCGCGTCCTCCAGGAGGCCGTCTGCGACCACCCCACCGGGCTCGGCCTGCTGCTCGCCCCGGCGGAGGGGGAGCGCGGCGAGGAGGTCACCGACCGGGCGGCCCGGCAGATCGTCAGCTCGCTGCGGACCCGCTACCAGGTGGTGGTCATCGACTGCGGCACCCAGATGAACGCGGCCAACGCGGCGGCCGTGGAGATGTCCGACCTGGCGGTGATGGTGACCACGCCCGACGTGGTGGCCGTGCGGGCCGCGAAACGGCTGGTCCGGCTCTGGGACCGGTTGCAGATCCGCAAGGCCGAGGAGACCCTCACCGTCGTCAACCGGCAGACCCGCGGCTCGGAGATCCAGCCGCCGCTGGTCGAGCGGATCACCGGCACCCGGGCCGCCCGGACCGCCGTCCCGGCCGCCTTCAAGGAGCTCCAGCCGTCCGTGGACGCCGGGCGGTTGCAGGACCTCGACGACCGCTCCACGGTCAAGCAGGCGCTGTGGGCGCTCGCCGCGGAGCTGGGGCTCGCCGACGCGTCCGGTGCCACCGCCGCCCGTGGCGGGCGCGGCTCGCGCCAGGCCCGGGGGAAGGCGCTGGAGAAGTACGGCGACCGGGGCGCCCTCTCGCTGCTGCGGCGGCGCCGCGGCGGCGACAGCGGGCAGGTCGCGGTGGAATTCCTGGGCATGGTGCCGGTGCTGGTCGTCGTCCTGATCCTGTGCTGGCAGTGCGCGCTCACCGGCTACACCTACGCCCTGGCCGGGCACGCCGCGGACCGGGCCGCGCGCACCGCCACCGCCGAACGGAGCGCCGCCGCCTGCCAGGAGGCCGCGCGGGCCGATCTGCCGGGGGCCTGGCGGGACGGCGCGTCGATCGGCTGCTCCCGCGCGGACGGGCTGTGGAAGGCCCGGGTGGCCTTACCGGTACCCGTCCTCTTCCCCGGGACGGTGGACTTCCCGGTGACGATCACCGGCGAGGCCGGAGCGGCGGAGGAGGGCCGGCCATGACGACGGCGGGGACGGCAGGGGCAGCAGGGATGGCGGGGACAGCGGGAACGGCAGGGCCGGCGGGGCCGGCGGGGCCGGTGCGGGCAGCAGGGATGGCGGGAACGGACCGAAGTGCGGGCCCGCCCGCCACGGCGGGCCCGCCGGACCCCGCCCGGGGCTGGACGCCGGACCTGGCGCGGGTGCGGGCGCCGCAGCCTGCCCGGGCCCGATGGACGGCGTGGGCCGGGGCGTTCGCCCGGACCCGCCGCCCGGGTCCGGCCGCGCGCCGGACGGCCGGCGCGCCGGAGCGGCGCGGCCACGGCGGCCCGCCGGCGCGCGCCGGACGGTCGCCGGGCCCGCGCCGGCCCGGGCGTGACCGGGGCCAGGTGGCCGTGGAGTTCATCGGGTTCGTGCCCGTCCTGCTGCTCGTCGCGTTCGCCACGATCCAGCTCGGCGTCGTCGCGTACGCCGCCTCCCAGGCCGGGACGGCGGCGCGGGCCGCCGCCCGTACCGCCTCGTACCAGGAGTCCGACGTGGACCCGGTGGCGGCGGGGCGGGCCGCGATCAGCGGGTGGCTCGCCGACGGGACGAGCATCAGCGTCGGCGGCCCGGACGAGGAGGTCACCGCCACCGCCCGCGTCACCATCCCGTCCCTCCTCCCCGGCGTCGGCGACTTCGGCCCGGTGGAGCGGAGCGCGACCATGCCCCGCGACTGACGCCCGTGACCGGCCCGGACGCGGAACCCGGTGGCGGCCCCGGCAGCGGCCCCGCCGGCGGACCGTCACGCGGCCCCCCGCCGCGCCGAGAGCGCCACCCCGAGCACCCCGAGCACCCTGTCCACCCCGAGGAGCACACCATGAGCCTGAGGGCGCGCGTCACCTCACCCGAGGACGACGGCGGCACGCGCGAGGACGGGCACCTCGTCGCCGTCTACCGGGCCAAGCTGCTGGAGGAGATCGACCTCGCGGAGATGTCCGCGCTCGCCGCGGCCGAGCGCCGGGCCCGCCTGGAGCGGGTGCTCGGCCACATCATCAGCCGTGAGGGCCCCGTCCTCTCCACCGCCGAACGCTCGCAGCTCATCCGGCGCGTGGTGGACGAGGCGCTCGGGCTGGGCGTGCTGGAGCCGCTGCTGGAGGACCCCTCCGTCACCGAGATCATGGTCAACGGCCCCGACCACGTCTATGTGGAGCGGGCCGGCCGGGTCGAACGGGTGCCCGTGCGCTTCGCCTCGCACGAGCAGCTGATGCAGACCATCGAGCGCATCGTCTCCACCGTCAACCGCCGCGTGGACGAGGCCAACCCGATGGTGGACGCCCGGCTGCCCTCCGGCGAGCGCGTCAACGTCATCATCCCGCCGCTCGCCCTGACCGGCGCCACCCTCACCATCCGCCGTTTCCCCCGCGCCTACCGGCTCCAGGAGCTGATCGACCTCGGCACCCTCGACGAGCGGATGGTGATGCTGCTCTCCGGCCTGGTCCGGGCGCGGTTCAACGTGATCGTCTCCGGTGGCACCGGCTCCGGGAAGACCACCCTGCTCAACGCCCTCTCCGGGCTCGTCCCCGAGGGCGAGCGTATCATCACCGTCGAGGATGCCGCCGAACTCCAGCTCCAGCAGGCGCATGTGATCCGGCTGGAGACCCGCCCGCCCAACGTCGAGGGCCAGGGCCGGATCACCGTCCGCGACCTGGTCCGCAACTCGCTGCGGATGCGGCCCGACCGGATCATCGTCGGCGAGGTGCGCGGCGGTGAGACCCTCGACATGCTCCAGGCCATGTCCACCGGCCACGACGGCTCGCTCGCCACCGTGCACGCCAACAGCGCCGAGGACGCCCTGATGCGGTTGCAGACGCTGGCGTCCATGTCCGAGGTGAAGATCCCCTTCGAGGCGCTGCGGGACCAGATCAACAGCGCCGTCGACTGCATCGTCCAGCTCACCCGGCACACCGACGGCAGCCGCAGGGTCAGCGAGATCGCCCTGCTCTCCTCGCACGGCCGGGAGACGTACCGGCTGGCCACCGCCGCCCGCTTCGACGCCCGCCCGGCCGGCCCGGACCGGGCCGTGACCGGGAGCTTCACCTTCTTCCCGCTGCCCCGCCGGGTCGCGGACCGGCTCCACCTGGCCGGGGAGCCCGTGCCGCCCGGGTACGGCATCGCGGGCTCCGAGGACCAGCTCACGATCCGGGAGGCGAGCTGACGCCGTGACCATGGCCGTGAACGCGAACCTGCCGCTGCTGACGCTCGGCGCCACCCTGCTCTGCTGCGCGCTGGGCGTCGCGGGCGTGCACGCCTACGCCGCCGGGCGCGCCCGCCGGCAGGACCTCATCGACCGGCTCTCCGCCCCCGGCGCCACCGCGAGTGACGGTGGCGGCCGGGGGCGCCGCTTCACCGGCGTGGACCGGCGGCTGCGCCGCACCCGCCTCGGCCGCGGGCTGGAACAGCGGCTGGCCGCCACCGGACTGGACACCACCCCGGGTGAGTTCTTCGTCCTCCTGCTGGCCTCCGTCGCCGCCCTCTGGCTGATCGCGGCCTCCTTCCTCGCCGCCTTCTTCGGGCCGGTCGCCGCGCTCATCGGCATCTGGGCCGGGTACGCCTTCCTCGGCTGGCAGCGGACGCGCCGCAACGAGCGGTTCATCAACCAGCTCCCCGAACTCTCCCGGGTGCTGGCCAACGCCACCCAGGCCGGGCTGGCCCTGCGCACGGCACTGGCCATGGCCGCGGAGGAGATGGAGGCCCCGGCCGGCGAGGAACTGGCGCGGGTCGCCGACAAGCTGGCCGTCGGCCACTCCGTCGACGACGCGCTCGGCGAGATGGCGGAGCGGCTGCCCTCCCGCGAACTCTCCGTCCTCGTCACCACCCTGGTCCTCTCCCACCGGGCGGGCGGCACCGTCGTCGGCTCGCTGCGTAACCTCACCCAGACGCTGGAGGAGCGCAAGGAGACCCGGCGCGAGGTCCGCACCCAGCTCTCCCAGGTCACCGTCACCGCCTACGCCGTCCCGGCGTTCGGGCTGGGCGCGCTGCTGCTGATGGACCGGGTGATGCCGGGCGCGCTGGAGCGGATGACCGGCTCCTTCTACGGGCAGGCCGCGGTGGTGATCAGCCTGGGGCTCTACGCGCTGGGGTTCGTGCTGATCCGGCGCATGTCCAGGATCCATGTCTGAGGCGCGGCGCGGGCCCGTCCCGCCCCCGCGCCGGGGACACCGCCGAGAACGAGAAGGGGCCCGCCGATGACCGCCCTGCTGCTCGCCTGCGCCGCCGCGCTCAGCGCCGTCGGCCTCGTGCACGGCGTCGCGCTCTACCGCCGGGAGACGGAACTCCCGGGCGACCTGCGGGTGGCTCTGGAGGTCGGGGCCACCCGCACCACGGCCGTGGGGTCGGCCGTCGACCGGCTCGGGATGCGCTGGGCGCCGCTGGTGCTCCGCATGATGGGGCCACGGCGCGCGGACCGCGTCCGCCGCCGCATCGACCGGGCCGGCAACCCCGGCGGCCTCACCCTCGACCGCTACGCCGCCCGGCGCGCCGTCTACGGGCTCATCGGCTTCACCGGAGCGCTGGCGATGCTGCTGCGCGGCCAGTTCGTCCTGGCCGTGCTCCTCGTCCTCTTCGGCCTCTTCTGGGTGGAGGCCGGGATCTGGGCCGCCGTACGCGAGCGCCGGGCCGACATCGAACGCACCCTGCCGGACTTCCTCGACGTCCTCGCGGTGGTCGTCAGCGCCGGACTGAGCTTCCGGCAGGCGCTGGAACGCGTCGCCGACCAGTACAGCGGTCCCTGGGCCGACGAACTGCGGATCGCCCTGCGCCGGATGGACATGGGCGTCAGCCGCCGGGAGGCGTTCGACGAACTGCGCCGGCGCAACGACAGCGACCAGGTCGCCATGTTCGTCACCGCGCTGCAACAGGGTGAGGAACTGGGCGCGCCCATCGTGGACACCCTCATCCAGATCGCCAACGACATGCGCCGCACCGACGCCCAGAACGCCCGGCGCCGGGCCGCCCGGGCCGTGCCCAAGGCCACGCTGACGGTGACCACCTTCATGCTGCCGGGGACGCTGATCCTGCTGGTCGCCGGTTTCGTCTTCGGCTCGGGCGTGGACTTCGGGGCGCTGCTGGGCGGGGGGTGACCGGGCCGTGCGGGTATCGCCTCGTCCCGGCACGCGGCCGACGGCAGGCGGCAGGCGGCCGACGGCAGGCGGCAAACGTCTGGCCGGTGCATCTGCACACGGCAGCCGCAGGGGTCCCACCGCTCCCTCCCGGCCCCGACCGGCCCGGGGCACAGGGGAAGAAGAGTGGACGGAACGACGGGAACGTCAACCTCCCCCTTCGCAAGCGCAATCACCTATGGCACAGTCGGAGGCGGAGCGGCCCTCTGTTCGCGGGCCGCGCGCGGATTTCGGCCGGAGCCACCGGGAGGCGGGAATGAGGGAAGCGATCGCCTCCGGCCTGAGCAGCCGCCAGAACGCCGCCGCCGGTTTCATCGGTGACCGGACTGTCAAGAACAACCACATCGACCGGATCTGCGCGAAACTCTCCGTCACGACTCGTTCCGCAGCGATACTGGCTTGGCTCGGCAGAGGAGAACGGAAACACGGACCCGCCGGCGGCGGCCATGGCTGAACGGAGGACAGGCGCGATGCGGACTCCGCACCCTTCGCTTCCGGGTCCCCGTCGCCGGGGCGGCCGGATCCGGCCCGTGCCGCCCGGCGCGGGTCCGGCGTACTCCGCGTATTCCGCCCTCTGGGCCCGGAAGTTGGCCCCTGGGCCCTCGCCCTCCGCCGAGTGGTCGTCGTACGGTCCGTCGGAGACGAGTGTGTCTGTTGTGCCTGTGTCGTATGCGCCGGTCGGCGCACGACCGGCCGGCACGGGAGGAAGGTCCCATGGCGAACAAGACCTTGGCGCAGGCCGCGGCCGGGACGCTGGTCCGCGTGAGCGGCTGGCGGGACACGGCGGTGAGGGCGATCACCGCCCGGACCCGCCGAGCCGCGGGCGGCGGGGACCGGGGGCAGACCGCCCTCGAATACTTGGGCATCATCCTGGTGGTGGTGCTGATCATCGGGGCGATCGCGGGATCGGGGATTGGGCAAGCGGTCCTGAGCCGCATCATGCAAGCCATTTCCAGCATCAAGTCCGGGTGATACGCGATCGCTGCTCACCGGGTGACTCCGGGCAGGCCTTCCCCATCTACATCATGGTGGTGGCGGGCCTGCTCTTTCTTGCGTTCGCCTACTTCGCGGTGGGGCAGGCCGCGGCCACCCGCAACAGCGCCCAGACGGCGGCGGACGCCGCGGCGCTCGCCGCCGCTCAGGAACTCCGTGATCAGTGGACCGACGGTTTCCTCGACGCCCTCGAAGGCGACGGGGGCTGGGAGGACTGGCTCGGAGGGAACGGGGACACCGACCCGGGTCCCGCCTGTGCGGCGGCCTCCGACTTCGCCGCCAAGAACCGTTCCGGTGTGACCTCCTGTCAGTGCGCGCTCGACGAGTGCACCGTCTCGATCCGCACGGACTTCACGATCGGTGAGTCGATCGTCCCCGGCACGGAGAGCATGCATGGCGAGGCCGACGCCACGGCGGTGGTCGAACCACGCTGTGGCGTGGAAACCGGCGACACGGACGCCGTGGAGTTCTCCTGTGACGGTGACGACTGGATCATTGACCTCGACGACCTGGATCTGCTGCCGGAGGCGGCGGACCTCTTCTCCGTCCACTTGTCCGAGTGACCGCTGAACCTACGAGCAGAGGAACGCTTCATGAGTATTCGGCACACGGCGAAGGCCCGAAGGGGAGCCGCCGCAGCAGCGCTTGTGGCGAGCTTGGTGCTTGCCGTGGCCGGTTGTGGATCTGACAGTGATGAAAAGCCGTCAGGAGAATCATCGGCACAGGAGGACTCCGGCAGGGACTCCGGTGCGGGCGAGCCGGAAGGAGGGGAATCGGAGGGGTCCGGACCCTCCGAGACCATCGCTGAACTCAAGGGTGAGAGCGGTATGAGCCTTGCCGTCCACGTGCTGAAACGGGATTCGGGCGGATTTCTGACTCTTGAGGGAACAGTTCGGAACGATGGTAAGGAATCGTATTTCGACACCACCAAGTGGCAGGGTAACGAGAAAGAGATCATGAGTAACGGTTACTCCCTCGGTGGGGCTGCTCTTGTGGATCACAAGGGCAAGAAGCGTTACTACACCCTGCGGGACACGGAGGGACGGTGCTTGTGCACCACCGGGATCACCGAGGTAGCCCCCGGCAAAGATGTCCCCTTCTTCGTCCAGTTCCCCGCCCCACCCGAAGGCACCACCGAGGTGGAGTTCTCCCTGCCCACGTTCGACTCCGCCACCGTAGAGATCACCGAGTGAGCGCCCCGTGAACGCGACTCGCCCTCACCCCGGTCTCCCGCTGCGTCGGCCGCACGTGTTGCGGGCCCCCACCGCCGTCGCCCTGGTCCTGGCGCTCTCCGCGCTCGGCGTGGTGCACACGGCCGACCTGGCCCGCGCGGACGACGACCCCACCACCCCCACCGCCCCCGGCGCTCCCGGGGGCCCCGGCGCGGCCGTGACCCCGTCACCGCCCGTCGAGATCGACGCCGACGACCCCGACCTCAAGATGGTCGCCGGTGCCCAGCTCGCCGACGCGAAGGTGCTCGACATCAAGTCCGTGGTCGAGGACCTGGGCGGCGAGGAGCGCCGTGAGGACACCAACGCGGACGTCACCTTCTCCCTCCAGGCGGAGGTGCTCTTCGGCAAGGACAGCGCCAAGCTCGACTCCAGGGCGAACGCCCGGATCGCCGAGATCGCCGAGGAGATCAAGAACCAGGACGCGCAGCGGGTCCAGGTCTTCGGCTTCACGGACAACCTCGGTTCCTCCGCGCACGGCGACGTGCTGTCCAAGAAGCGCGCCAACGCGGTGCACAAACAGCTCGTCAAGGATCTCGACTCGGGCGTGACCTTCGACATCCGCGGCTACGGCGAGCAGTTCCCGATCGCGGACAACTCCACGGAGGAGGGGCGGAAGAAGAACCGCCGCGTCGAGGTGTCCTTCCCCCGCTCCGCGAACGAGGGCTGACGGGGCCCACGAGGCGCGCCCACGGGGCCGGTTGTGCGCCCCCGGCGCTCCCGTCGCGGCGGGGTTCCGGTGGTGGCCGGGCAGTCGCGTGGTGGCCTGCGCGGGAGGGGCGGACGCGGGCATGATGCCGGGAGGGCGGTGCCCCGCCGTCCGTCCCGAGGAGGTGGCGCGGTGGTCCCCCAGTCCGTCCTGGTGACCGGTGGAACCGGCACGCTCGGCCGGGCCGTCGTCCAGCGGCTGCTCGACGGCGCGCCGCCCGGGGCGCGGCTCCCGGACGGCAGACCGGCCGTCCGGCTGCTCAGCAGACGGCGGCGCCCCGCCGGTGACGACCGGCCGTACGACTGGGTCACCGGTGATCTCGGCAGCGGAGAGGGCATCGCGGAGGCGGTCGCCGGCACGGACGTGGTCATCCACTGCGCCACGACGGCCGGCCGCGGCGACGTCGAGGCCACCCGGCGGCTGACGGAGACCGTCGCCGGCCAGACGGAGGGCAGCCCGCACCTGGTCCACATCTCGATCGTCGGCATCGACCGGATTCCCCTCGGGTACTACCGGGCCAAGCTGGAATGCGAACGGATCATCGAATCCTCGCAGGTGCCGTGGACGATTCTGCGCGCCACGCAGTTCCACGATCTGATCGTCCGGATCGCGGCGGCCCAGCGCCGGCTGCCGGTGGCGCTGGCCTGCGCCGGGGTGCGGTTCCAGCCGGTGGACGTGGGCGAGGTCGCGGGACGGCTGGTCGAACTGGCGGACGGGCTCCCCGCCGGGCGCGCCCCCGACATGGGCGGCCCCGAGGTGCGTAGCCACGCCGACCTGACGCGCGAGTGGCTGCGGGCCACCGGGCGCCGGCGGCCCGTCCTGTCGCTGCCGCTGCCGGGGAAAGCGGGCCGGGCCCTGCGGGACGGTGCCAACCTGGTGCCCGCAGGCGGGGCGGCCCCCGGGGGCACGGCCGGCGACGGCGGCTCCGGCGACGGCGGCAGCGGCTCCGGCAATGGTGGCGGCGGCGGGACGGGCCCGGCCCCGACCATCGGGCGGGTCACCTTCGGCCGGTACCTGGCGGCGCGCCACCCGGGATGACGGGCCGGTGGCCGGCCCGGCCGGGCTCCGGCCCGCGGTGGCTCCGGGAGGCCCCGGGGTGACCGTCCGGGTCGTCGGGCCGCGGCCGCGTCGTGCCGTTGACCCGTGGCCCATCTGCTAGCGCCCGCCCCCATGTCGTCGTCTGCCCGTCTGCCCGTCTCCCATTTGCCGTTGCCGTTGCGGGTGCGGTGCGGTGCGGTGCGGGGGGCCGTCGTCGCCGGCAGGGGCCGCCGGTCAGCCGATGCGCGCGCGGGAGCCCCGCCGCAGTCCCCACCGGGCCATCGCGCCCGCCTCCGCCTCCAGCACATGACGGGCCCGGAATCGGGGCCGGCCCATCCGGCCGGGGCGCATGGTGCGTACGGCGAGCACCCGGAGGTCCCAGCTCAGATAGGCCACGTCGATCGGGAAGCCCATCCGGAAGGTGTGCACGCTGTTCGCGGGCGTCAGCAGGATCGCCCCCTCGATGCCGTCACGGCCGAGGAGACCGCGGGTACGGGCCCGCAGCGAGGCGGCGATCTCCAGGGGGACGGTCGTCGGCCCCGGTGGTTCGCTTCGCCGGGGTTCCGCCCGCTCGGCACCGCTCCGACCGGCCGCGCCGGCCGCGCGAGGGGTGCCGGTCGCGGGACCGGTGCCGGCACGGCGTGCGGGGCGGCGGGCCGGGACGGGGACGTGGTCCGGGGCCGGGAGGATCGTCAGGGTGGTGGTGCCGTCCCGCAGCCGCGCCATGCCGGTCCGCCCTTCGTCGTCCTTGATCTCTCACCTGATCGCCTGATCACCTGGGCCCTGTCCCGGGCGTTGTCCCAGGCCCCAGCCCCCCGGGTTCTACCAGAACACGGCTCTCCACGGGGCGCGTCACCCGATTCCGGGGTTAGGGCCCCCGGGCCCATGACCGGTGGGCCTCCCGGTCCGTAGGGTCGGGGCGTGCTGCTGCCGCTGACTCTCCTCGCCGCCCTGTACGGTGCCGCCGCCGGCCTGCTGGTGCCCCGGGCGGTGTACCGGCTCGCCGTCGAGCCGGGGGAGCCGTGGCGCGCCGACTGTCCCGCCGGGCATCCGCTGACCGGGCCGTTACGGGGCTGGGCCGGAACCGGCCGCTGCACGGACTGCGCGCCCACCGGGCACGGCGGGCCGCTGCCCCTCGTCGCCGCCCTCCGCCCGGTCGCCGCCCCCGGCCCCTCCGCCCCCCGCCCGCTCGGCGCGGCCGCTCTCGGTGCCGCCGCCTGTGCCGGGCTGGCGGTGGCCACGGGCCCGCGGCCGGAGCTGGCTGCGTGGCTGCTGCTGGTGCCGTTCGCGCTGGTCCTGGGCTATGTCGACGTGGCGGTTCACCGGCTGCCGGATGTCCTGACCCTCACGCTCCCGCCCGCCGCCGCCGTGCTGCTCGGGCTCGCCGCGCCCCTGCCCGGGGTGGCGGGGTCCTGGACGGGAGCGCTGCTCGGCGGGGTGGTGCTGGGCGGCGCGTTCCTGCTGCTGTTCCTCATCCACCCGGCAGGCATGGGGTTCGGGGACGTCAAGCTGGCGGTGACGGCCGGTGTGATCCTCGGGTGGTACGGCTGGGTGGTGCTGTTCATCGGCGCTTTCGCCGGGTTCCTGCTGGGCGCGGTCTACGGGGGCGCGCTGGTGCTGCTGCGCCGCGCCGGGCGCCGGACCGCGCTCCCGTTCGGCCCTTTTATGATGTGCGGCACTTTTCTGGGGATGCTGGTGGGCGGTCTGGGCGCGGGGTGAACGGTCACGCGGCGTGATGCCAGGGGCAGTTGACGGCTCCCCCGTCCGGAGGGGCCGCCGCTGCCGGTGCGCGGGGCGCGCCGCGCCTACGGCGACCACCGCCCGCATGGGGTTATGGTGGGAACCCCCCCTCGGGCCGGTCCGTATCCCCCCCACGGACCGGCCCGTTTCTTTTCCCCCGGGACGGTCACGGCGGCCGTCCTCCCGCTCACCGGACGTGACGGACGGTGAGCGAGGGCGTCCGGTCCACCGGCCCGGCCGCCGTTCGGCCCGCGGACCGGCGGAGATCGGTCCGCCCCCGTGAACGGCCACCGCGCCCCGCCCCCGTCCCTCATGCCGCGTGAGTCCGTGAACCCGCGCCCCAGCATCCCGGGGGCCCGCACCGGACCTCGCAGGTTCCTCCGGCCCGGCCCGGCCCGGCCCGGCCCCGTCCCCCGTCCGGTGGCCCGCGAAAGCCGCGGGTCCCGGGCCCGTCCCCCGCCACCCGCACCCCGCGGGCCCCCGTCCCACGCCCGGACCCGCTGGTCAGCCCCGGAGCGCCCAGATGTTCACCCCCGGTGTGGTGACCGCGAAGGTGTCGATCTCGGCCAGCTCCTCGTCCGTGAACGCCGGCCCGCCGAGCGCCGCCACGTTGGCCTCCAGCTGCCGCACGCTCGACGCCCCGATCAGCGCGGACGTCATCCGCTCGTCCCGCAGCACCCAGGCCAGGGCGAGCTGCGCCAGCGTCTGGCCGCGGCGCCGGGCGACGGCGTCCAGCCCCCGCAGCCGGCGCACCACGTCCTCGGTGAGCAGGCCGGGGTCGAGCGACTTGCCCTGGGCGGCGCGGGAGCCCTCCGGGATGCCGTCGAGGTACTTGTCGGTGAGCAGTCCCTGGGCCAGCGGGGCGAAGGCGATGCAGCCCATGCCCTCCTCCTCCAGGGTGTCCAGCAGCGCGTCGTCCTCGGTCCAGCGGTTGATCATCGAGTACGAGGGCTGGTGGATCAGTGGCGGGACGCCCATCTCGCGCAGCAGCCGGGCCGCTTCCCGGGTCTGCTCCGCGGTGTACGAGGAGACGCCCGCGTAGAGCGCCTTGCCCTGCCGGACGGCGGTGGCGAGGGCGCCCATCGTCTCCTCCAGCGGGGTGGCGGAGTCGAAGCGGTGGGAGTAGAAGATGTCGACGTGGTCGAGGCCCATCCGGCGCAGCGAGGCGTCCAGCGAGGAGAGCAGGTACTTCCGCGAGCCCCACTCGCCGTACGGCCCGGGGTGCATCCGGTAGCCGGCCTTGGTGGAGATGATCAGCTCGTCCCGGTAGGGGCGGAAGTCGCGGGCGAGGTGGCGCCCGAAGTTGGCCTCGGCGGAGCCGGGCGGCGGGCCGTAGTTGTTGGCCAGGTCGAAGTGGGTCACGCCCAGGTCGAAGGCGCGGCGGAGGATCGCCCGCTGGGACTCCAGGGAGCGGTCGTCGCCGAAGTTGTGCCAGAGGCCGAGGGAGATCTCGGGGAGCCGCAGCCCGCTGCGGCCGCTGCGCCGGTAGGCCAGGGAGTCGTAGCGGTCATCGGCCGCGCGGTACGGGGCGGAGGGGCCGGAGCGGCCGCCGGAGCCGCCGGGGCGGGGAGAAGCGGGGGCGGGGGAGGAATCTGTCACGCTCCTCTCCCTATCACGCCGCCGGCGGGACACGGTTGGCCCGCTCGGTGGTGGGAGCAGTACTGTGCTGGCTTCGGTGCTGGCACTGCTCGGAGGGGCTGAGGAAGGCGATGCTGCGGAAGGCCGAGGGGCACGACGGGACTGAGCGGCGGCGCCGCGGACCCTACGCGGCCGTTCGCGAACTGGTGTACGGGCTCTACGCGCGGCGTGTGGAGCGCCGGCTCGACACCGCCCGGGGCCCCAAGCACATCGGCGTGATCCTCGACGGCAACCGCCGCTGGGCCCGCGCCTCCGGCGGTACGGCCGAGCAGGGGCACCGGGCCGGGGCCGGAAAGATCCAGGAGCTGCTCGGCTGGTGCACCGAGACCGATGTGAAGGTGGTCACGCTCTGGCTGCTCTCCACGGACAACTTCGACCGGCCGGAGTCCGAGCTGGGCCCGCTGCTCGGCATCATCGAGGGCGCCGTGCGGGACCTGGCGGCGGACGGCCGCTGGCGGGTGCACCACGCCGGCACGATGGACATCCTGCCCGCCCGCACCCAGACCGTGCTCAAGGAGGCGGAGGAGGCCACCGCCCACGTCGACGGGATACTGGTCAACGTCGCCGTCGGCTACGGCGGCCGGCAGGAGATCACGGACGCGGTGCGGTCCCTCCTCACCGCAGAGGCCGAGCGCGGTACCTCGCTGTCGGAGCTGGCCGACAAGCTGGAGGTGGAGCACATCTCCCAGCACCTCTACACCCGCGGCCAGCCCGACCCCGACCTGGTGATCCGCACCAGCGGCGAGCAGCGGCTCTCGGGCTTCATGCTCTGGCAGAGCGCTCACTCGGAGTACTACTTCTGCGAGGTCTTCTGGCCCGCGTTCCGGAAGGTGGACTTCCTGCGGGCGCTGCGCGACTACGCGGCACGGCACCGGCGCTACGGCGGCTGACCGGCGATCCGCCGTCCCCGGGCCGGTCCCGCCCGTCCGGAGGCATCCGTCCGAGGTCCTGGTCCGGCCCGCCGTACGCCCGGGCGTACGGCGGGCCGGACACGGCAACGGCAGAGGGGGCGGTGCCGGCGCCCGTACCCACGGACACCGCCACCGCCCCCGCCGTTCCCCCGCCCGAGACGCCCCGCCGGGCCGGGCCCGTCAGCCCACCGGCTGCCGTGTGCGCCCGCCGGGCCGCCACTCCCCGTCGTCCGGTTCCGGTTGCGGCTCCGGCGCCTCCCGGCGGTTGCCCAGCCAGGCAAGGAGGAAGCCGACCGGGATGGAGACCAGTCCGGGGGAGGACAGCGGGAAGACCTGCCAGTCCGCGCCGGGGAAGACGGCGTCGGGGGCGCCGGAGATGGCCGGGGAGAAGAACATCAGCAGCACGGTGACGGAGATGCCGCCGACGACGGCCCAGCGCAGCCCGGAGACCGTGTACCGCCGCCACAGCAGGCCGACGCAGAGCGCCGGGAGCACCGACGAGGCGGCGACCGTGTAGCTGAGGATCAGCCAGAACTGCGGGTTGGCGTCCCGCCCGAAGACGGCCAGGGCGATGGCCGCAGCGCCGGCGGCGAGCAGCGCCAGCCGCGCCCGGACCCCGTCGTGGATCCGGACCCGCCGCCGGGCCTTCTCCGCCCTGCCTGCTCCCAGGTCGTGGACGATGGCGGCGGAGCTGACGAGGAGCATCACCGAGGCGGAGGCCATGACGGTGAGGAAGGTCGCGGAGGCGATGAAGGTGAGCACCATGCCGGGCCCCTGGTCGCCGCCGTCCAGCGCGTCGGCGAGCAGCAGCAGGTTGTTGCCGCCGCGCGGTCCGGCCGCGTTGATGCCGTCCGCGCCGATCAGTGCCTGGATGCCGTAGCCGAGGAAGATCGCCGAGAAGCAGAGCAGGGCGACGGTGCCGGCCGTCCAGCCGGCCGCCCGCCGCGCCTCGGACGGTCCGCGGCTCGTGGTCAGCCGGGGGATGAAGTGGGGCAGGAAGGCCGCGCCGAGCAGGATCGTCAGCACGAGGCTCACCGTGTCCACGGCGCCGGTCGTGCCGCCGCCGAACAGATGACCGAAGGAGAAGTAGGAGTCTCCGGCCTGGCTGCCCTTCTCGGCTGCCTTCGCCAGCTCCCCCGTGCTCCAGCCGAACTGGCCCATGACCAGCGCGGCGAGCAGGGGGCCCATGAAGACGAAGGACACCGCCATGCCGGCCTGCAACAGGGTGGCGCCGCGTGCGCCGCCGATGGAGGCGCAGGTGAGGATGATCAGGCCGAGCACCACGGTGCAGGCCGTCTCGCCCAGCCGGCCGGGGAAGCCCATCAGCGCCGCGGTGATCTCGCCGAGCGGCCCGAGCTGCGCGACGAGCAGCGGTACGGAGGCCACCAGCGCCGCGACGGCGGCCAGCCGGCGCGCGGCCGGCCCGGGCAGCCGGTGGGCGAGGACATCGCCGAAGGACCGGGTGTGCTCGATCGGCAGCCGCCCCGCGAGCACCCGGCTGAACAGCAGGGGGGACAGCGCGGTGGCGATGACCACGGCGATCCCGTCGAACCCGGCGACGGCGACGGTGCCGACGATGTAGAGCACGCCCGCGATCGACACGAAGTCACCGCTCAGGGCGAGGCTCTGGCGTACCGGTCCGTTGCCCGAGCCGCCGCTGTGGAAGGCGTCCGCGCCTTCGCCGAGGTCCTGGCTGCTCCACATGGAGAGCAGGAGGCAGCCCAGGACGAAGAGGAGGAAGAAGAGGACCGTGGTGAAGTGGTCCCCGGTGAACCCGGTGGTCACGCGGTGCTCCCTCCGCCACGGCGGACCCCGGCCGCCCGCGGGGGCCGGGGTGACCGGAGCCGGCGGGCCGGGACGGTGGAGGGCCGGGCGCGGCCCGGGCGGGGGGAGCGGTGGGGGGAGTTGATCAAACGGGACACGAACGCTCCAGTGCGGAGAAAAGGGCAGGGTGACGGCACGGCGCGCCGAAGTGGCGGCCGTGTCACCGGAGGGGGTCGTTCTGCGGGGCCGGCGGTCGACCGGCGGTTCGGGGAGCATAGGTGGGTGATCCGGGGACGGCCAGCGGGCCGTCACGCCCGGTGGGCCTGACTGCCCGGTAACTCCCGTTCCGTTCCCCGGACTTCACGCGATCCGCACCAGCTCTCCCACACCATGGAGATGCTGGTGGCCCACGCGCCCCAGGGGCCTCACCCCCGGGGCGCTTCCGCCTGCCGGGCGCACCGGGGCATGGCGCCGCTCGTTCGAGGGAATATCACCACCAGATCGACGCCCGGCCCATGGGTGTCGAACGCAGCGGGCGGCTCGGTGGCCGCCCGCCCGGGAGGCCCTTTGCACACGGACGACCGCGCGGAACACCGGCCCCGGCCGGTCGTCCCGCGGGCGGGAGTCGGGGAGGGCCGGTCGCCGGCCCGCGCAGCGTGGCCGGCACCGGTTCAAGTCCCCCGCGACGCCGTCGCACCCCGACCTCATCCGAGGGGGTTCGTCCACCCGTGGTGACCAGCACGAAACGCCGCCTGCACGACCGGCGCACCTATGTCGTCGACACCAGCGTCCTGCTCGCCGACCCGTCCGCCATGACCCGCTTCGAGGAGCACGAAGTCGTGCTCCCGGTGGTCGTGGTGACGGAACTGGAGGCCAAGCGGCACCACCCCGAACTCGGCTACTTCGCCCGGCAGGCGCTGCGCCGCCTGGACGAGTACCGGATCCGTCACGGGCGGCTGGACGCGCCCATCCCCATCGGGGAGCTGGGCGGGACCCTGCGGGTGGAGCTGAACCACTCCGACCCGTCGGTCCTGCCGCCGTCCTTCCTCGGCCCGTCCGGCCGTCCCGGGGACAACGACACCCGCATCCTCGCCGTGGCCCGCAATTTGCAGGCCGAGGGGTACGACGTCACCGTCGTCTCCAAGGACCTGCCGCTGCGGATCAAGGCGTCCGCGGTGGGTCTGCTCGCCGAGGAGTACCGGGCGGAACTGGCCGTCACCGACTCCGGCTGGACCGGGATGGCCGAACTGTCCGTGCCCGCAGAGGAGGTGGACGAGCTCTTCGCCGCCGACAGCGCCGTCGTGGCGGCGGCGGAGGGGCTCCCCGTCCACACCGGCCTGGTGCTCCAGTCCGAGCGGGGCAAGGCCCTGGGCCGGGTGACCCCCGGCGGCCGGGTCCGGCTGGTGCGCGGTGACCGGGAGGCGTTCGGCATCCACGGCCGCAGCGCCGAACAGCGCATCGCCCTCGACCTGCTGCTCGACCAGGAGGTCGGGATCGTGTCGATGGGCGGCCGGGCCGGCACCGGCAAGTCGGCGCTGGCGCTCTGCGCGGGGCTGGAGGCCGTGCTGGAACGGCGGCAGCACCGCAAGCTGATGGTCTTCCGGCCGCTGTACGCCGTGGGTGGGCAGGAGCTGGGCTACCTGCCGGGCAGCGAGGCCGAGAAGATGGGCCCGTGGGCGCAGGCCGTCTTCGACACGCTCTCCGCGGTGACCTCGGCCGGGGTCATCGAGGAGGTGGTGGAGCGCGGGATGCTGGAGGTGCTGCCGCTCACGCACATCCGCGGCCGGTCCCTGCACGACGCCTTCGTGATCGTCGACGAGGCGCAGTCCCTGGAGCGCAACGTGCTGCTCACGGTGCTCTCCCGGATCGGCGCCAACTCCCGTGTCGTCCTGACCCATGACGTGGCCCAGCGGGACAATCTGAGGGTCGGCCGGTACGACGGTGTGGTCGCCGTGGTCGAGCGGCTGAAGGGCCACCCGCTCTTCGCGCACATCACCCTCAACCGGTCCGAGCGTTCCCCGATCGCCGCCCTCGTCACCGAGATGCTGGAAGACGCCCCGGTCTGAGGGGTGTTGGGGCCCGGGCCGGGCCCCGTGCGCCGCGCGCCGCACCGCGAAAGCCAAGGAGCTTAGCGGTGGGGCGTGCGGCGCATCCCTTTTTCCGATGAAGTGATCGCGCAAACCTCGTGTGAGCTTTCCCACGCACCGGGGAATTGCCTCAACCACCCGCCGTCCGGCAGGGTGTGGGTTCTGTCAGGCCCCGCGTACGGCATCATGAGCACCACCCCCGGTTCATGCCCCTCGGGTGAGGGCCGGGAGCGGAGCGCACCGCCACCAGGAGCGCGCCACCAGAACTGAAGACCGCCGCCGTACGCCGCCCGAGCAGCGAGCGGAACTCCCCCCGGGGAGGCCGCCCGGGTCCGCGCCTCCGTGACCAGCCGGTCCCGCCCTGGGGACCGGAACAATGGGGGCCAGCGCCAGGGGCACGATCGCGCCCGCGAGGTCACCTAAGCGGGCGATGCTGGAAGGAAACCGTGTGAGCCGGATTTCGGTCCGGGGATTCGCCGTGGCATCCGCCACCGCGGTCACCACCGTCGGCGCGGTCGTCGGTGTGGCCTCCGGCGGCACCCAGGCATCGGCCGATTCGATCGAGGCCACCGCCGCCGACGCGACCCTCCTCGCAGACATACCCGCCGGGAACCACGCCGTGGCCCAGACGGCTTCCCTGACGCAGCAGGCGGACGCCCAGTCCCTCGCTGCCGAGACGGAGGCCAAGCGCTCCGCGGAGGAGTCCGCGCGGAAGCAGGCGGCGAAGGACGCCGCCGCCAAGAAGGCGGAGGCGGACAAGAAGGCCGCGGAGGAGCGCGCCAAGGAGCGCGAGGCAGCCGAAGCCAAGTCTGCTGCGGCAAGCCGTTCCGCGACCCGCGACGCCTCGGACTTCGGTGTCCAGAGCTCCTACACCGTGGCCCAGGTCCAGGCCATGGCACGGCAGATGGTCCCCGCCGACCAGTTCCAGTGCTTCAGCAACATCGTGGACCACGAGTCCAGCTGGAACTACAAGGCGTCCAACCCGTCCTCCGGGGCCTACGGCCTCATGCAGGCGCTGCCCGGCTCCAAGATGTCCAGCGCCGGCGCGGACTGGCAGACCAACCCCGCGACGCAGATCAAGTGGGGCCTCAGCTACATGGACGGCCGCTACGGCAGCCCCTGTGGTGCCTGGGAGTTCTGGCAGGCCAACAACTGGTACTGAGACCCGCGGCGCCCGCCGGCGCCGCACGGGCCCACTGAAGACGGCCCCCGCCTCGTGGCTCAGCCACGGGCGGGGGCCGTCCACGTGTAACGTCGGTCCGACTGCCTCGGGGAGGACTGACTGCCTCAGGGGACTGGGGGAAGTGGGAGAGACATGTCGAGACTGCCTGACTGGCTCGGGGGCGTGGGTTCCGGGCTGACGAAGATCGCCGCCCGGATGAACGAACGCCGGGCCCGCGCCGAGGAGCGCGCCGCCGAGGCCGGTGAGGCCGACGCGGCCGCCTACGACGACGGGGACGGCGGTGCGGGCGGTCCTTCCGGTGCCGGGCCCGGGGCGGGCCGGTCCGGGGCCCGGTCCGGCACCCTCGTCCCGCCGCCGCCCGCCTACGCGCCGAGTGTCGCCGCCCGGCGCGAGCCGGCCGACTCGGTGCCGTGGAGCATGCGGGTGGCCTCCGAGGTCGGCTGGCGGCTGCTGGTGCTCGCAGGCACGCTCTGGGTGGCGATGCAGGTCATCAGCACCGTGCGGCTGGTGGTCTTCTCCTTCGTCATCGGTCTGCTGATCACCGCCCTGCTCCAGCCCACCGTCGCCATGCTCCGCCGCCGCGGCGTGCCGCGCGGCCCGGCGACCGCCCTGACCTTCGTCGGCGGCATCGTCTTCATGGGCCTGATCGGCTGGTTCGTGGTCTGGCAGGTGATGGAGAACATCGACAACCTGTCCAGCCAGCTCCAGGACGGTATCCAGGAGCTGAAGCGGTGGCTGCTCAACTCGCCGTTCCACGTCACCGAGGAGCAGATCAACCAGATCGCCCAGAACCTCAGCGACGCGGTCGGCAGCAACACCGAGGCCATCACCTCCGCCGGTCTCCAGGGCGTCACGGTCGTCATCGAGGTGGCCTCCGGCCTGGCGCTCGCGATGTTCTCCGCCCTCTTCCTGCTCTACGACGGCCGCAAGATCTGGGACTGGCTGCTGAAGCTCATGCCCGCCTCCGCGCGGGACGGGGTCGCCGGGGCCGGTCCGCGCGCCTGGCTCACCCTCACCGCGTATGTGCGGGGCACGGTGGTGGTGGCCTTGATCGACGCCATCTTCATCGGCATCGGCATCTACTTCCTGGGTGTGCCGATGGCGGTGCCGCTGGCCGTCATCATCTTCCTCAGCGCCTTCGTGCCCCTGGTCGGCGCGGTGGTCTCCGGTGCCCTCGCGGTGATCGTCGCCATCGTCACCAACGGCGTGTTCACCGCGCTGTGGGTGCTGGTCGTGGTGCTGGCCGTGCAGCAGATCGAGGGCCATGTGCTCCAGCCGCTCATCCTGGGCCGCGCGGTGCGGGTGCACCCGCTGGCCGTGGTGCTCGCCGTCACGGCGGGCGGCCTCGTCGCGGGCATCGGTGGCGCGGTGGTGGCGGTGCCGCTGGTGGCCGTCGTCAACACGGTCGTCGGCTATCTCTACCGGCACGCGGAGCGGCAGGCCGCGGCACGGGCCGAGGGCGTGGGGCCGACGGTCACGGTCCCGGCCGCCGTCGCGGCGGCCTCCGCGGCGGCGTCCTCGGCGGCGTCCGCGTCCGGCTCCGCGGCTGTGCCGTCCTCGACGACGTCCTCCGCGCCGGCGCCGGCCCCGGACGACGAGCCTCGGGGCGGGCCGTCGGCGCCCCCGGGCACCCGGCCGGGCGCGGAGGCTCCCGACGGCACCGCCGGTGAGCCCGGAGCCACCGGCTCCGGCCCGGGGGCGGGCCCCGCGCCGGACGGCCCCCGGCCACCGGAACCGCCGGACCGGCCCGCCGGATAGCGCGGTTCCGCACCGGCGCCCGTATCCCCGGCCGGGGCCGGGTGGCGGGCGCCGGCCCGGCCCGTACGGGTTGCGCGGGCCGCCGTGTGCCCCGCGCTCCGTCCCTCATCGTTCCGCCGGTCCCGCCCGCCGGGGCCGGGGGCACGGGACGGTACGGAGGCCGGAGCGGGGGAGACGGGCGGCGCGCGGCGTGACCGGCATGACACCCGTGACCGGACATGACACAGGGGCGCCCCCACCGACCGGTGGGGGCGCCCCTGTGCGCAGGCCAGGACGTCAGGGCCAGGACGTCGGGGCGAGGGCGCCGAGGCACGCGCGGCGCCGTGCCGCCGGCCGGCCCGGGCGGCCGTCAGGCCTCGGCCAGCACCTCTTCGGCGTCCAGCGTCGCGGCGACCGCCTGCACCACCGCGGCGATCTTGAAGGCCTCCTGGATCGTCTCCCGGCCCAGACCGGCGGTGCGGAGCACCTGCTCGTGCGAGTCCAGGCACATGCCGCAGCCGTTGACGGCGGAGACGGCGAGCGACCACAGCTCGAAGTCCGTCTTGTCCACGCCCGGGTTGCCGATGACGTTCATCCGCAGGCCCGCGCGGAGCGTGCCGTACTCGGGGTCGGACAGCAGGTGCCGGGTGCGGTAGAAGACGTTGTTCATCGCCATGACCGCCGCGGCGGCCTTGGCGGCGGTGTACGCCTCCGGCTTGAGGTTCGCGCGGGCTTCCGGCTCCAGCTCGCGCAGCACGCGCGGGGAGCGGGAGGCGATCGCGCAGGCGAGCACCGTGCCCCAGAGCTGCTGCTCGGGCAGTTCGGAGTTGCCGATGACGGAGCCGAGGTTCAGCTTGAGGTCCTTGGCGTAATCCGGCAGCGCGGCCTTGAGTTCGGCGAGAGCCATCTCAGATCACTCTCCCGAGAGCAGCTTGACCGGGTCCAGGGTGTCCTCGCCCTGCTTCCAGTTGCACGGGCAGAGCTCGTCGGTCTGGAGGGCGTCGAGCACCCGCAGGACCTCCTTGGGGTTACGGCCGACGGAGCCGGCGGTCACCATGGAGAACTGGATCTCGTTGTTCGGGTCCACGATGAAGACGGCGCGCAGGGCGTAGCCGTCCTCGCCCTCGACGCCGCAGTCCCGCATCAGCTCGTGCTTGGGGTCGGCCAGCATCGGGAAGGGCAGGTCGCGCAGGTCGGCGTGGTCCTTGCGCCAGGCGTGGTGGACGAACTCGGAGTCGCCGGAGACGCCGAGGATCTGCGCGTCACGGTCGGCGAACTCGTCGTTCAGCTTGCCGAAGGCCGCGATCTCGGTCGGGCAGACGAAGGTGAAGTCCTTGGGCCAGAAGAAGACCACACGCCACTTGCCCTCGTAGCTCTTGTGGTTGATCTGCGCGAAGGCCTTGTCCGCGTCGAGGTCGACACAGGCGGTCAGGTCGTAGGCGGGGAACTTGTCACCAACGGTGAGCACGCGATCTCCTTGCAAGGGTGGTAAGCCCCCTTTTGGGGAGCTTTCCTGAGGTTGGACAGGCCCCACCCTGGCACAGAGTGCATTGATCGCGGAAATCGCCGCGCGGAGACCCGTTGATAGCATCCCCTTATCGAACGCCCCGGCGGGGCCGTCACAGGGCGGGCCGGGACGCGCGGAAACGACGGAACCCGCAGTGACCGCAGTGACCGCAGTAACCACGGAAACCCCCAGAAACCCCAGTAACCACGGGAGGAGAGTCCGGTGCCCGCAGGACGAGGACCGGGGCCCGCCCCCGCCCGGCGGCCGACGCTCGCCCAGCTCCGGGCGTTCGCCGCCGTCGCCGACCACCTCCACTTCCGGGACGCGGCCGTGCACCTGCGGATGAGCCAGCCCGCGCTCTCCGGCGCCGTGTCCGCGCTGGAGGAGGTCCTCGGGGTGCAGCTCCTGGAGCGTACGACACGGAAGGTGCTGCTCACCCCGGCGGGCGCCCGGCTGGCGGCTCGTGCCCGTACCGTCCTGGAGGCGGTCGGCGAGCTGATGGAGGAGGCCGACGCGGTGCGCGCCCCGTTCACCGGCACCCTGCGGTTCGGCGTGATCCCCACCGTGGCGCCCTATCTGCTGCCGGCCGTCCTGCGGCTGGTCCGGGACCGCTACCCGGAGCTGGAGCTCCAGGTCCACGAGGAGCGGACGTCCTCCCTGCTCCAGGGGCTCACCGGCGGCCGGCTGGACCTGCTGCTGCTCGCGGTGCCGCTCGGTGCCCCCGGCGTCACCGAACTGCCGCTCTTCGACGAGGACTTCGTGCTCGTCACCCCGCGCGACCACTGGCTCGGCGGGCGCCGGGACATCCCCCGGCAGGCGCTCCGCGAGGTCGATCTCCTCCTGCTCGATGAGGGGCACTGCCTGCGCGACCAGGCGCTGGACATCTGCCGGGAGGCGGGCCGGGAGGAGGGGGCGGCGGCGACCACCGGCGCGGCCGGGCTCGCCACCCTCGTCCAGCTCGTCGCCGGCGGGCTGGGGGTGACCCTGCTGCCGCGCACCGCGCTCCGCGTGGAGACCGGGCGCTCCGCCCACCTCGCCACCGGCCGCTTCGCGGACCCGGCGCCGTCCCGGCGGATAGCGCTGGCCATGCGGTCCGGGGCGGCCCGGCAGGAGGAGTTCGAGGCGTTCGCGGCGGCGCTGCGCGAGACGCTGACGGGGCTTCCGGTGCGGATCCTGCCGCCGGACGCGCCACCGCCCCGGGCGCCGTCCGCGCCGTCAGCACCGTCCGCGCCGTCCGCGCCGTCCGCACCGCCGCGGACGGGCTAGCCGGCGGCGCCGCCGTCCGGGCACGGCCGCTCCGGCGACTGCCCGGGTGGTGCAGGCCGGTGCCGTGCCGACCACACGGCCGGCGGGCCCCGGTGGACGCGCACGTGGGTGCGGTGATGCCGCCGCGGCCGGAGCCCGGAGCCCGGTGCCGGAGCCCGGAGCCCGGTGCCGGGGGCAGGACCGGGCGCGCCACCGTCCGGTACGCGCTCCCCTTCGGGGGCGTACCGGACGGTGGCGGTGGGCCGGGCCCGCGCAGGACGTGGACGGAAGTGTCCGGCAGTGTCCCGGCCCGGGTGTCACTCCGTGCGGAGGCCCTCCGGCCGCATCATCCGCCACAGCGGCGGCATGCTCAGCGCGGTCACCCCGAGGACCACGGCCGCGCCGGCGCCGGTCAGCAGTGCCAGGCTCGCCCAGTCCACGGAGAGGGGCAGGTCGACGAGGGCCAGCAGGACGGCGCCCAGCCCCAGGCCGCCCACGGCCGCGAGGATCAGCCCCAGCGCCACCGGGAGCGCCGTCTGCCCCAGCACCGACCAGGCCATGGTGGACCGCCGGGTGCCGAAGGCGACGAGGACGGAGAGCAGCCGCCGCCGTTCCCGGAGTTGCTCCAGGGTGGAGAGGATCATGCTCGCCCCGATCAGCACCAGCGTGGCGGTGGCGCCGATGAACAGGCCGCGCTTGATGGTGGTGAAGAGGCTGTTCTCCGCGGAGCCGTGCAGGGTGAACACGTTGACCAGCGGGGACACCGCGGCGGCGGCGTTGCGCACATGCTCCGGCGCGTCCGGGTTCCGCGGGTCCACCCGTATCTGGGCGACGGCCGACGGTTCCTGAAGCATGTCCGTGTCGAGGACGGACGGGGTGAGGAAGATGCCCTCCTGACGGCCGCCGAGCGGGTCCTCGCGGGAGTCGACCTCGCGTGCGCTGTCCGGGACCGTCCACCGCACGGGATCCTCGGCGACCATGCCCTCCTCGTCCCAGCGGAGGTCCACCGTGGTGCCGGGGCGGACCCAGGACTGGCTCTCCGCGGGGCCGGGAAGGGCCGACGGCGCGTCGTCCCCGGCGGGCCGGGTGACGAAGACGTCGCCGTCCGCGCACCGCGATCCGATCGCGATCAGTTCCCGCAGGGAGGCGCAGTCGGCGACCTGGATGCTCGTCCACTGCGCGGCGTCGTAGCCACCGGCCTCGCCGGATCCGGCCGTCCCCGTCTCCTGGGAGGTGGCGGAGGCCTGGATGTAGCCGATCGTTCCCGTGACGCCCTCGGCTGCGCCGAGGCGATCGGTCAGCTCCCGCGCCGCTCCGGCGTCCTCGGCGTCGGCGTAGACCTGCATCTGGGCGCGGCTGGTGTCGTGGCCCGTCGCCTCGGTGTTCTCGGCCTGGGTCGCGGAGAAGAGCATCTGGAGGGCCACGGCCCCGGCCACGGCGACGGTGATTCCGCTGACCGCGCGGGCCGCGGTGCCGCTGCTCAACTGGAGCCTGCGGACGGCGAGCTGCCACGGCACGGGCCCGCCGGACATCCGGTGCACCACCGACTCCACCAGCCACGGCAGCAGTCCGGCGCAGCCGATGAGCACGAACACGGTGCCCGCGGCGACCTGGAACGTCGCGGCGGCGTCGGTGGTCGAGGCGAAGCCGCCCGCGAGGGGCAGCAACAGCAGGAGCCCCAGCGCGGGCAGCACCAGGCGCCACCACAGCCGCCGGCGGCGCGGCACGGCGCTGCGCACCACGCCGAGCGGCTCGATGACCACCCCGCGCAGCACCAGCAGGGTGACGGCCACGGCGGCGACGGGGACGGCCACCACGATCAGGGCGGCCAGCGCCGGGGCGGGACGGAGATCGGCGGCGAAGACGCTCATGTTGAACATGACCAGCGATTCGGCGGAGCTCCGCAGCAGCAGGAACAGGCCGCCGCCCACCGCGAGCCCCAGCAGCGCGCCGGCCATGGCCTCGCCGGCGGCGATCCGCCGGACCATCCGGCCGTCCGCGCCCACCAGCCGGAGGGCCGCCAGCCGCCGGTCGCGCCGTTCGCCGCCGAACCGCACGGCCGTTCCCATGAAGATCATCACGGGCAGCAGCAGCACCACGCAGATGATGATGACCAGCAGCAGCAGTTCGGGGGGCATGGGATCGTCCGCGGCGCCCTGGTTGCCGAACGCGTCCAGGTGGTAGCTGTAGCCGGTGGCGAAATCGCTCTCCTCGGCGCCGGCGTAGTACATCAGTTCCTGCGGGCCCGTCAGCCCTTCGTCGCCGATGACCGCGGTGATCCGGTGGTCCAGCCGTTCCCGCAGCAGCTCGGACCCGGGGGATTCGAGCAGGTCGCGCAGGGCGGGGGAGACGGCCATCTCCCCGGTGGCGGGCAGCTTCTCCAGCCCGGGCGGCACCGGCGGCCGCCCATCCCCGTCGGGCCGGACCAGCAGGCCGGTGACGGGCCGGTCACGGAAGTCGGTGTTGGCCTGGCCGACCCGGACCGTGTCCGGGCCCGCTTCCACCTGCGGGCCGTAGTTGGAGGCCGAGCGCTCCGCTCCGCGGGCGTCCCGGGCCGCCATGACCTCCGGCACGCTCGCCGCCGCGAGCAGCAGCGCCGCGCCGAGACCGACACCGACGGCGGTGAGCACCGCGCGGATCCAGCCCTCGCGCCCGCCGGCGAACGCGAAACGGGCGCCCATCAGCAGGTCGGCGGCCCAGCGGGTGAGGAGGGAGCGGCGGTCGGTGGGCGGCCGGGCGGAGGCCTGGCCGTCCGTCACGGGGGAGTCGCCGGCGTGGTCCGGGGCCCGGGTACGGCCACCCGGGGGGTGGGTGGTCGTCATCGCACACCCGCCATGTCCCGGGCGACGCCGTCCCGCACGACCACTTCGCGGTCGGAGTAGGCCGCGACCCGCGCCTCGTGGGTGACGAGGACGACGGCCGCGTCGGTGGAGCGGGCCGCCTCGGTGAGGAGCTGCATGACCCGCTCGCCGTTGAGGGAGTCCAGCGCGCCGGTCGGCTCGTCGGCGAAGACCACCCGCGGGTGCGTGACCAGCGCGCGGGCGACGGCCACCCGCTGCCCCTGGCCGCCGGAGATCTGCCCCGGCCGCTTGGGCCCGACATCGGCCACCTCCAGCCGGTCCATCCAGGCCAGTGCGCGGGACTCCGCCTCCTTGCGGCCCATGCCGGTCAGCCGGAGGGGCAGGGCGACATTCTCCGTGCAGGTCAGCTCGGGCACCAACTGGCCGAACTGGAAGACGAACCCGAACTCGCCGCGGCGCAGGGCGCTCCGCTCGGCGTCGGACAGGGCGGACAGCTCACGGCCCTGGTAGCGGACCGTGCCGGCGTCCGGCTGGACGATCCCGGCAAGGCAGTGCAGCAGCGTCGACTTGCCGGAGCCGGACGGGCCCATGACGGCGACGATCTCGCCGGGATGGATGGCGAACGAGGCGCCGTCCAGGGCCGGGGTCGCGCCGTAGGTCTTGTGCAGGGCCTCGGCGGAGAGCAGGGCGCCGGACGCGGCGGCCTCCGTGGCGGAGGGGATGGGTTCGCGGCCCGCGGCCGGGGCGGTGGGGGGCGTGGTGGGAGGAGTCATGCGCGGACCTCCGAGGCGAGCGCGTCGAGCCGGGCGGCTGTCAGTTCCAGCCAGCGCAGATCGGCTTCGAGGTGGAAGAGGGCGTGGTCACAGATGAGCTGGTCGGCGAGGTCGCCGCCGGTCTTGCGCCGGGTCAGCTCCCGCATCAGCCGCAGATGCTCCGACCGCTGCCGGTCCAGCAGCTCGGTGGCGTCCCGGTGCGTGAGCAGGGCCAGGACGACCTTGGTGTAGAGGACCGACTGGAGGTACGGCTCGGGCTTCTCGGGCGAGGTCAGCCACTTCTGGACATCCGTGACCCCCGCGTCGGTGATCGCGTACCGCTTCCGCTCCGGCCCGCCGCCGGCCTCGATGCCGTCGACCTCCACGAGGCCGTTCTTCAGCAGCCGGGACATGGTCGAGTACACCTGGCCGTAGTGGAGCGGCCGATCGTGACCGAATCTCTCGTCGAAGGCGCGCTTGAGGTCGTAACCGTGGCGCGGCCCGGACTCCAGCAGCCCGAGCAGCGTGTGAGCGATGGACATGCGGAGCACTGTACACCATGTGTATACACGGGGTGTATAGATCTTAAGCTTGAGGCTCTGTGGGAGGTTATGGGTTGCCGGAGGCGGGTTGCCCCGTAAGGTCGGGAAGGGTCAGTTGTGGCCGAGGATCTTGTCGACGTCCAGCTTCAAGGGCTTGCCGACGGGTTCTGGGAGGGCGAAGGACTCGCCGGGGCGGTGGACCGCGCGGACCCGGTACTGGCCGTCGACAGGGTCGGTCATGACCAGGACGCGACGGTTCTTGTGGTCGGCCACCAGGTGGACGGGGACGCCTGCCCGGGCGTAGGCGATTGGTTTCCGGGTGAGATCATCGTTGAGGTTCGAGGAGGTGATCTCCACGACCAGCCGAAAGGCCACGGGGTCGTAACCGTTCGACTTGATGTGATGCTTCTCGATCTCGGCCTCGACGACGCAGAGGTCGGGAATGGCGAAGTCGGAAGGGCCGTCGGGCAGCATGATGCCAAGAGCTTGGAAGACTTCGGATGTCTCGCCGTGGAGAGGCGCCAGCGCCAGCATGAGATGGGTCAGTGACCGGGCGTGACCGGAGTCGGCGGACGGCGACACGGTGATTTCTCCCCCGAGGACCTCGACGCGGTAACCGACAAGCTCCTGAGCGAGACGGTCAGCGACCTCCAGCAGTGTCGGCTCGTCACGGGAGTGCTCGACTGCTGCGGCGGACATGACGTTCCTCCTGACGGCCGGATGTCGAGAACATCATGGTAAGCCGGAAACGCTGCTCAAGCTTGGAGCCGGGTTTCTCACTCGAATGTGTGAGTGTGGCGTGACTTTCTCCCTGGCCGGGCTGCCCGGAGCGGGGCATCCTGGTGCTGCGAGCCGAATGGCCGGAAGGGGGTCGCCAGTCATGGCGAAGGTGACGGTGTCGCTCGACGCGGACCTCGTGATCGAGGTGATGCTGCTGTCGGGCACGAGGAATCCGCAGGACGCCGTGGAGCTGATCGTCCGCGACTACCTCGCCCGCGGCCATCGCACCGAGGCCCGCACCGGCGACGCGGACGACGCCCACCGGCTACGCGAACAGGAGCCCCCACGGGCGGAGGGCTGAGCCCTGGACGGGCGGTACCTCCATCAAATGACGAGGGTGCCGGCAGCGGTACCCAAGGGCGTTCGTCTGAGGGTGGCTGCTTCGTGGCCCGGCTGAACCCCGGAGGCAAGGTCTTCAGCGGTTTCCTGGTGCGGACTCATATCCCGGCCGTGAGGCTTGTTCGGCGGCGTCCAGGACCAGTGTCCACGGATACTCGGCCGGGCGGCCCTGACCGGGGGCGTTCGGTACGAATCCGCCGTCTCCGTACAGCACCCGCACGCCCGCACCCCGCAGCGTCTCGATGCTGCGGGGCACCTGTGGATGCGCGGCGTAGGCGGCGTTCACACACGGCATCGCCACCATCGGAATTTCCTTGCCGATACCCTCGGCGACGACTCCGACGGCGAAGTTGTGGGTGAGGCAGAGGGCCCAGGAGTTGAGGCTGTTGGCTGTGACCGGGGCGAAGGCGATCACGTCAGCGGTGGGCCACGCATCGGCGGCCCCTGGTTTCTTGTACCGAGAGCGGACGGGGTGTCCCGTCCGCTGTTCCACCTCCGCGAGCTGTGGAGACAGCCATTCGGCGGCGGTCGGTGTGAGGCCGACGCACACGGTGAATCCCCGGCCCTGAGCGGCTTCGACAACGGCGGGGAAGTCATGGACAGGAGGGGCGGCGGAACCGAAGAGGTAGAGCACGCGCGACGTCATGCGCACTATCCGACCACAGTCTTCAGCATCCCGATTCGGTGGAAATGGGGAGCATTGGCGGCTCGTGCGCTGTTCCCCGCGCTCTGCATGCGTGCCCCACCGGCGCGCGGTTCTGTGACGCGCCCGTCAAGCATGAAGACGCTTCTGGGCGGCCGTGTTACAGACTCGGTCGGCCGGTCTTGACGCCGCTGATGAAGGTGGACCAGGCGGAGCCCGGGAAGACGAGGTGGGGCCCCTCCGGATTCTTGGAGTCGCGTACGGGGACGGCACCGGGGAGACCGGCGGCGACAACGACGCAGGCGCCCCCGTTGCCCCTGCTGTAGCTGCTCTTACGCCAACCGGAGCCCGTGGCGCGATCGGGAGACCGGATCATGTTTCGCTGCCCCTCGCGTCGAGCCCGCCGGCTTTGACGCCGGTGACGAACATGGCCCAGGCGCCGCTCCGGAAGGTCAGGGCGGGGGCGTGCGGATTCTTGCTGTCACGAACGGGGACGACCTCGGTATTGCCTTGGGCGACCTCGACGCACTCTCCGCCGTTGCCGCTGCTGTAGGTGCTTCTGCGCCAGACTGCACCGGTCAACTCGCTCGCATTGCACGTCATGGGCTCAGTTCCTTCATCGCGGCAATGATCATCTCGATGGACGCGTCGGGCGACAGTGCTACGGCCCTGAGCAGATCATAGGAGCGCACGGCCGCTTGGACATCTTCCGGATCAGCCAGAAGTTGACCGCGTGAGAAGCCGTCCTCGTGTACCACGTCAGCACCCTCCGCGAAGGAGAGCAAGGTGAACGGCCCGAAGCCGGCGTGGGCGCCTGCGGAGTACGGGACGACTTGAATCACGTTCCGTGGGTTCGCAGCCGCCCGCACCAGCTTGGCGAGTTGGGCATGCATGACGCTCGGCCCGCCGATCACACGGCGTAGCACGGTTTCGTCCATGACGAGCCACAACCTGGGCGGCAGGTCCTGGTCCAGGAGGCGCTGCCGTTCGAGTCGAGCGGTGAGCAAGTCTTCCACGGCGTCGGGTCGACCTGCGGAGAGTACGGCTCGCGCATAATCCTCGGTCTGCAGCAGACCGTGTACGAACTGGACCTGGAAGGTGCGGATGACCGTCGCGTTTCGCTCCAATTCCACGTAGGGCCGGAACCAGGGCGGATACGCGTGCTTGATCACCAGCGGCCACAGGCGGGTGAAGTGGCCGTCCGCGCCCAGGGAACGGTCCAGTTCCTCCGCGAGGTCCTGGGACGGTACCCGGGAGGCCGCCTCGATCTTGCTGAGCAGGGAGGGCGTGACGTAGGCCGTCCTGGCCAGGTCCGTTTGGGACACGCCTGCCTCCCGCCGGACGCGGCGCAACTCCGAGGCGAAGAAGGCCAGGACAGAAGCCGTGGGGTCGAGTTCATCCGCTGCCGACATGGGCCGGTTCCTCCACTCGCTGCGCCGGGGCGTGACGTTGTGACGGCACGGGCCGTCAGGGTTCGACGCTGGGAACGCTAGCCGCACACCGCCACCATGGAGCCACGGAACGTGACGGGCTCACCCGAACTGGTGGGCCTGGCCAGAACTCATGGACAGGTGGGACGAGATGGGAACCACTCCCCGGCACCCCGAAGGCGAGGCCATCACCGTGGCGCCGTGGCGCGCGGACCCCTGGGAGGAGGCGGAGGACGCGGCGCGGGCGCTCGCGGTGGCGCTGAAGTCGGCCGGGCTGACTCTGCCTTCGCTCGGTGTGGACCAGTGGCCGGTCGTCACCGGCCGTCCCCTGGTCGAACTCGGCCGCGCCCGGCCTGACGTGGTGCGGGAACTCGCCGCCCTGGTGGTCACGGGAAGGAAGGGGCGGGAGGCCGAACCGCCCCCGCCCGGCCCGGGGGATCCGGCCGTGGCTCCTGCCGACTCCGCTGACGCCACTGCCGGAGCGACCATCCACGGTCCCCTGTTGCTGGACCCGGATGACCTCGTCACCGTCACGGAGGACGGGGAGGCGCCGGGTCCAGGACCCCGACCCGGATCTCACGGCGGGAACAGCGGGTGCGAAGACGCGGACCGCTGACCACGGAGCCGCCGGCTGGTCGGTCCTCGCCGGGGCAAACGGCTCCGGGGGGGACGACGCTGATGCGGGCGATGGCGCCGGCCTTTCTCGGACCGGCCCTCCCCGAAACGCAGGACGGCACTCGTCCGCCGTGCACGGCGAGAGCCGGGAGGGAAGCTGAGCGCCTCCTTCTCCGGGACCAGGTGCCGGTCGGCGGCAGAGGGTGGAGGAGGCCCGGGAAGCGGGCCGTCGTGGGTGGGGCGCGGGTCTCCGAGACCGGGGCCGGGGGTACGTCCCCAGCCCCGGGGCGTTGGGCTTCATGGTTCGTGGCCGTTTGCGAGCCCACGCCGGAATTCGGCTGGGAACGTGGACATCCCGCATTTACCCGCTGCACGGAAAGCGGTGGCCGGTGCACCTACCGGCAGGCCACTCCGCTGATGAAAAGGTAGCCGTTGTAGTCTCCTTTCCAGTCCTGCGAGGTGCGGCCGTCCGAGGCGCGGGCGACGAATCCGATGCACATTCCCTTGCCGTACACCTTGACGGGTCCGGCGTAGTACTTGTAATGGCCGGTGTCGTCGTCGCAGTTGTTCTTCTTGTTGTCCTCGGCGCAGCGCCCGTTGAACAGGAAGATGCTCATGGGAGTGATCTCGCCGTACCGCGGTCCCTCGCGCTTGACGAGGGCGGCGCAGTTCCAGCCGGTGCTCGCGTCGTAGTAGAGCTTCACGTCGCTCCGGTAGTACGTGCCGCCGGTCAGGACGTCCTTCATGGGGACGGGCCAACTGCCCACGAGTGATCCGCTGCACCCGTACCCGCCCGCGTGTGCCTGCGGTGCCGGTCCCAGGATCAGAAAACCGGCGGTGATGGACAACGCGGCGACTATCGCTTTCATGGTGCGCAGCACGTGTACTCCCTCCGTCGAGAATGGGGAAATTCCATGTGCGGTCCGTCCGAGATGCGTCCGCCGTGCCCTGTTCGTGCGTGAAGGGGCACGGGGCTCGTTGTTCGATCGCTCGCAAGTCGTGAAGATCGGAAGTCGCGTTCTCCGGTTCTCCACTTCAAAGAAACTCCCCCGGTGCCGGTAGTCTGCCGGTCGGCCGGGGGAATGTCTTTGGCGATGTGTCGCCACTTCTTGACGCTCGGTGCACGGTTCAGCCGGGCATCCTCATCGGGGCTCAGCCGGCCGGCTGTCCCGTCAGATGGGTGGTCAGGCTGTCGAGGAGCATGGTGCTGCCCTCCTCCGCCGCCTGGCGCTCCGCCACGGTGTCACAGGTCTGGCTGAGCACGACCTGGGTGCGGTCGCCGTCGGGGGCGCCGAGTTCCGCGAGTTCCAGGGCCATGGTGGACGGTTCCGGCCGGCCGGGGACGTCCATGCCGATCACCAGCCGCCGGTTCTCCTCCGCCTCCAGGTAGGAGCCGGTCAGGGGGAACTGCTGCCCGTCGGGGGCGGCCATCGTCGCCTTCCACGCCCCGCCCGGCCGGACGTCCATCTCGACGGAACCCGGGACGGCGTACGCCCACCGCGCGTACTGCTCGGGCGTCGTCCAGGCCCGCCACACCTGTGCCACGGGGACGTCCAGCACGCGGGTCAGCGTGTAGGAGAGGCCGTCGTCCGCGGGGGTCCGCTCACTGCTCATCTGTGGTCTCCTCGGTTCCGTACCGCCGGGCCCTCCCGGCTCTCGTAGGGATGGACGGCCGCGGGGGCGGAAACTCATCGGTGCGGGGAGATGTTCTCCTCCGGTCCCGGGGAGGGCTCGCGCGGCACGCGGCCGGCGCCCGCCCCGCCCGTGTCCTCCGGGATGGCGCCGGGGCGCCGTTCGCCGGAGGTCAGGGCGAGGACGGCGAGGAGCAGCAGGGCCGCGCCGCACCCGCTCACCGCGTTCAGACGTTCGCCGAGCAGCGCGATACCGAGGGCCGCCGCCGTGAGCGGTTCCACGAGGGCGATCACCGAGGCCGTGGCCGCCCGTACCGTGCGCAGGCCCGCGAAGAAGAGCGTGTACGCCAGCGCGGTGGGGACCGCGCCGAGGTAGAGCAGCGACAGGACGGTCCGGGCCGGGTCGCCCGCCGTGGGCAGCAGTCCCTCCGCCACGGCCGCGGGCGCCAGGCAGACGGTTCCCGCGGCCAGGCCGATCGCGAGGCCCAGCGGCGTCGCCGTCCCGGAGGAGCCGGCGGGATTCCGGCGGCCCGCCGCGCGGCCGCGCAGGGTCACGGCCGCGTATCCGGTGGCCGAGAGCAGCGCGTAGGCGATGCCCCATGCCGGGTCCGGGCCCGTGCCCTCGTCGGCCCCGCCGGTCAGCAGGACGAGGCCGAGCGCGCCGGCGGCCACGGCCACCGCGCCGGTGGCGCCGACCCGTTCGTCCAGCAGGAACCGTCCGCCCACCGTGATCAGCACGGGGCCCGCGCCGAGGGTCACCACCGTGGCCACCGTCAGCCCGGCCTCCCCGACCGCCGCGAAGTACGCCGTCTGGTAGACGGCCATCCCGGCTCCGGTGATCAGCAGCCACCGGCTGTTCCGGGGGTGAACGGGGCGCGGGGTGTGGCGTGTTGCCGGGCGCAGCGCGCCGCGGGCCGCGTGAACGGCCAGGAGCAGTACCAGCCCGATCAGAAAGCGCCAGAAGGATACGGAGAGGGGGCCCAGCCCGCCCGTTGCGTAGAGGTCGGAGGCCACGGCACCACCGGTGCCCCAGGCCGTGGCCGCCACCGCGACACAGAGAACGCCTCGCCCCACGGGCGAGACGGAGGGGAAACGCATCCGAGAACTCCTCGGTCGATTGCCGTCTCGATGACCTGGCCGAGGGCAACCCGCGTGGCCACCACGGCGCTTCCGCGCCCGCGGTGGCCGGTCCGGCCGCCCGTCAGTGGGCGGGCGGCGGAGGAGTGGTCGGGAAGAGAGGCATGGGGGCACGCTATCCGGCCCGGTGTTCGAGCGCGAGGGCTTTCCGGTGTGGTGGGCCGGCCCGGGGGAGGGAGGTGCCGATACGCGGGAGGCGCGCGGGCCCAGCCGTCAGCCGTCGCCCGTCGGCCGGGCGTCAGCCGCCGGCCGTCGGCGGCCGGAGGGAACGGCTGACCGCCGCGTCCGCCGGCAGCCGTGCCCGCCGAGCCCTTCGGCGCACCGCCGATACCGCCGGTACCCCCGATCCGCGTGCGCCTGATCGTGCTGCCGCCGGGGACCGGGCGCAGGGCGCCGGGCCGTCCGGGCCCGGCCGCCGCCGTCTGCCGCGGGAGAACTCAGGCCGTCCCCGCGTCCCCGCCCGTCCCGCCGCCGGCGCCGGTGTCCGCCCCGGCGTCGGGCAGCAGCGTGAACACCTGGTGGAGCCCGACGAGGGTCAGGATGCGCAGGGTGTTGGCAGGGACGGCGGCCAGGGCGACCTCGGCGCCGGCGGCCTGCGCGTGCTGACGGGCGGCGAGCAGGGCGGTGATGCCGGTGGAGTCGCAGAACTCCAGCCCGGCGAGGTCGATGACCAGGCACTGGCCCGGCCGGAGCGGCAGGCGCTCGGTCTCCTCGCGCAGGGCGGCGGCCTGGTCGTAGTCGAGTTCGCCGGTCACGTGGAGGACGGGGCCCGCTGCCCGGTCCTGGCGGGTGATCTTCAGAGGGCTCATGGTGCGCCGTCCGGTGGCGGGGTTCGGTGCGCGGGATCGTCGGCGGGAACGCCGAGGGCCAGCAGGGCGGTGTCGTCGTTGACGCCGTCGCCGAGCCCTTCCAGGAGGGTGGTGAGCGCGGCGACGGTCGTGTGGGGGGACGAGGGGGCGTGTTCGGCGGCGAAGTCGAGCAGGGCGTCCTCGCCGTAGAGGCTGTCGCGGGCGTCCCCGGTGCGGGCCTCGGTGAGGCCGTCGGTGTAGAGCAGCATCGTGTCCCCGGGGGCGAGGACGGTCTCGGCGGTGACGAAGGGCGCGGTGGGCAGGATGCCGACGAGCAGCCCGCCCGGGGTGGGCAGGTACTCGGCCCGGCCCCCGGAGCGCAGGATCAGGGCCGGGGTGTGCCCGCCGGAGGCGAGGCGAACGGTGATGCCGCCCTCCGGGCCGGGTCCCAGCACGCCGAAGATCGCCGTGCAGTAGCGGGGGTCGCCGCCCCCGGCGTACCGCTCGTGGAGCACGGTGTTCAGCGTCCGCAGCGCGGTGGCGGGCTCCGGGTCGTGGAGGGCCGCCGCGCGCAGGGTGTAGCGGGTGAGCGAGGTGACGGCCGCCGCCTGCGGGCCCTTGCCGGAGACGTCGCCGAGGAAGAACGCCCACCGGTCCCCGGCGACGGGGAAGAGGTCGTAGAAGTCGCCGCCCAGCCGGTCGGGGGAGGCGGTGTGGTAGTAGGCGGCCGCCTCCAGGCCGGGTACCGCGGGCAGGGCGTCGGGCAGCAGCGACTTCTGAAGGACGGTGAAGGCGTCGGCCAGCCGGGCCCGGTCGGCCTCGGCCTGGAGGCGGGCCGTCTCGGCCTCGGCGCGGGCGGCCTCGGCCTCCGCGCGGGCCTTCTCGGCCTCCTGCTGGCGGCGGAGGAGTTCCGCCTCGTAGGCGCGGCGGTCCGAGGCGTCGAAGACCGTGGTGCGGATCAGCAGGGGCTCGCCCTCGCTGCTCTGCTTGACGGCGGAGGAGACCAGCACCGGCAGCCGGCCGCCGCCCCGGGTCCTCAGCTCCAGCGCTATCCCGCGGAGTTCGCCCTGCATCCGGAGCAGGGGCGCGAAGTGCGTCTCGTGGTAGAGCTTGCCGCCGACGGAGAGGAGATCGGCGAAGCGCTTCCGGCCGACCACGGCCTCCCGCTCCAGGCCGATCCAGTCCAGCAGGGTGTTGTTGATCTTCGCCACGGTGCCGTCCATCAGGGTGGACAGATAGCCGCAGGGCGCCGACTCGTACAGTTCCTCGGCGCTGTCCTCCAGCAGCGCGGAGAACTCCGCGTCGGTGGCGGCGGGCTCGTTCTCCTTGCCCGACGGCTCCGGGCCCTGGTCCTGGCCGGTGCGGCACATCATCTGCGGCTCCCCAGGAATCCGAGGATCGCTTCCGTGGTGGCCTCCGGCGCGCTGAGCTGCGGGCAGTGGCCGGTGGCGCCGAGCGTGACCAGCCGGGAGGAGGGGATCGCCGCGTGGACGTAGGCGCCGACCTCGCGGGGCGCGATGGCGTCCTGGTCGCACTCCAGCACCAGGGTGGGCACGGTCACGTGCCGCAGGTCCTCGCGGCTGTCGCCGAGGAAGGTGGCGCGGGCGAAGACGCGGGCGATGTCCGGGTCGGTGGCGCAGAAGCTGTTGGTCAGTTCCCGTCCCAGCTCCGGGCGGTCCGGATTGCCCATGATCACCGGGGCCATGGCGGCGGACCAGCCGAGGTAGTTCGAGTCCAGGGAGGCCAGCAGCTCGTCGATGTCCTCGGCGGAGAAGCCGCCGCGGTAGCCGTCGTCGTCGATGTAGCGGGGGGAGGGGGTCACCATCACCAGGGCCCCGATCCGCTCCGGTGCCCGGCGCGCGGCCAGGGCACCGGTCATGGCGCTCACCGAGTGGCCCACGAGGGTGGCCCGGTCGAGCTCCAGCTCCTCGCAGACTTCCACCACGTCCTGGGCGTAGCCCTCCAGGGAGGAGTACCGCTCAGCGCTCCAGGCGGAGAGGTCCGACCGGCCGGAGCCGACGTAGTCGAACAGCACCACCCGGTACCGCCGCGCCAGTACCGGCGCCACCAGGCGCCACATGTTCTGGTCGCAGCCGAACCCGTGCGCGAGCACCACGGCCGGCGCGCCGGCCGGGCCCGTGATCGTCACGTTGTTCCTGTGCCGGATGTCCATACGGCCATCCTCGCATCCGGAACGGACAGATCCGCCGGAACGGGCGGGGGCCACCCCGTCCGCGCAGGTGGGACGGGGTCCGGGGCTCGAAAGGGAGCGGCAGGGGAGGCGCGCTGCCGGGGGTGATGCCCGGTCCGGAGCGGGCTCGGTCCGGACCGGTGGCCTGGCGCGCGGGCCGCTCCGGGGCCTGGCCGGGGTTCTCAGGTGGTGTCCGGGTCCTCGTCCGCCACGGACTCGCGCCCCTCCCGGGGCCCCGGTGGGCGCCCCCGCCTCGCGATGGGGCGGGCCGCCCCCGGCAGCCGCCCCGCCTGGGCGAGGGCCCGCCTCAGGAGGAACTCCACCTGCGCGTTGGTCGAACGCAGCTCCGCCGCCGCCCAGGCGGCGAGGGCGTCGTGGACGGCCGGGTCGAGCCGGAGCAGCATCTGCTTGCGCTGCTGCCGGGCCCGCCGCCGCTCCGGGCCGGCCGGGGGCGCGGGCCGCCCGGGGGGCGCGTCCCCGGCCGGCCCGGGGACCGGGCCCGGACCGGCTCCGTCCCGCTCACCCGCCCCGTCCCGGTCGGCGGTCACTGGTACAGGCCGCCGGTGTTGAGGACGGGCTGCGGCGCGCGGTCACCGCAGAGCACCACCATCAGATTGCCGACCATCGCCGCCCGGCGCTCCTCGTCCAGTTCCACGATGCCCTCCTCGGTGATCCGCGTCAGGGCCGCCTCCACCATGCCGACCGCGCCGTCCACGATCTGCCGCCGCGCCGCCACCACGGCCCCCGCCTGCTGGCGCTGGAGCATCGCCGAGGCGATCTCCGGGGCATACGCGAGGTGGGTGAAGCGGGATTCGATGATCTTCACCCCGGCGGCCTGGACCCGCGCGGACAGCTCCACCGCCAGCTTCTCGGTGATCTCCTCGGCGTTTCCCCGCAGCGAGAGGCCGTCCTCGTCGTAGGCGTCGTACGGGTACTCGATGGCGATGTGGCGGACGGCGGCCTCGGTCTGCGTGGAGACGAACTCGAGGAAGTCGTCCACCTCGAAGACCGCCTGCGCGGTGTCCTCGACCTTCCAGACGACGACGGCGGCCAGCTCCACGGGGTTGCCGTAGGCGTCGTTGACCTTGAGGACGGCCGTCTCGTGGTTGCGGACCCGGGTGGAGACCTTCTTGCGCGTGGTGAGCGGGTTGACCCAGCGCAGACCGTCGGTGCGGATGGTGCCGGTGTAGCGGCCGAAGAACTGCACGACGCGGGCCTCGCCGGGCGCGACCATGTTGAGCCCGGCCATCGCGAAGATCGAGCCGACGAAGAGCAGCACGCCGGCGATGATCAGCGCCACGCCCCCGCCCGTGTGGCCGTCCTGGGCGACGGAGGCGCCGAGGACGACGAGGCCCGTGCCGATGAGCAGCCCGACCAGGCCGAGCAGCAGGGCCAGCCCGCCGCCGATGTTCTTCGCGGCGAACTCCCTGACCTGCGGCTTCGGCATCTCGGGCGCGGTGTCGGCGGTGGCGGTGGCGGTGGTGGCGGTGGTGGGGGCGGTCGCGGCGGTGGGGCCGCCGGGAGCCGCGGGTCCCTCCGGCTCGCGGTCCTGGCTGGGCGGTGTGGTGTCCGGCATGGCGGGTCCCCGTTTCTGTGCGCCCGGCGCCGTGGGACGGCTCCGGTGCGGTCGGTGGTGCGGTCGGTGGTGCGGTCGGTGGTGCGGTCGGTCTAGCAAAGTGATAGCACTTTAACAGCCGGGGCCAAGGGCGTACAGCGCGGGTGGCGTACGGGGGCGCGCGGAGCCGGCCCATGCGCCGATTGCCCGCCCGTGCGGAGAACATTCGGCCCGTCCGGTCCGTATCAGTGGGTGGCTTGGTGTACCCGGCGGCTGACGGACGGAGCTCGGACCATGGGACGTGCGGATGTGCGGCGAGCCCGCCTGCGGTGGGCCCAGGAGGCACAGCGGCTCCCGTACGGGGGACGGCGGCGGCGCTTCCGCCTCGGCTGGAAGGGGGTGCTGGGGACCGCGGTGGCGCTGGCCGGACTCGGTCTGGGCGTCTTCTTCGCGCTGTACCTGGTCGTCGACGTCCCCGACGGCAACCCCGAGGCCACCGCGCAGCGCAACGCCTTCACCTTCGCCGACGGCTCGCTCCTGGCCCGCGAGGGCGACTTCAACCGTGAGCTGGTGCCGATCAACCGGGTGCCCAAGGGGACCCAGTACGCCTTCGTGGCGGCCGAGAACAAGACCTTCTACCAGGACCCCGGCATCGACGTGAAAGGGCTCGGCCGCGGTCTGCTCTCCACGCTGATGGGGCAGCGCCAGGGCGGCTCGACCATCACGCAGCAGTACGTCAAGAACTACTTCCTCAGCCAGGAGCAGACGGTCAGCCGCAAGGCCAAGGAGCTGATCATCGCGCTCAAGGTCGACCAGCAGCAGTCGAAGGACGAGATCCTCGCCGGCTACATGAACACCAGCTACTTCGGCCGCGGCGCGTACGGCGTCCAGGCCGCCGCCAAGGCGTACTACGACACGGACGTCGAGAAGCTCTCCGTCGCCCAGAGCGCCTATCTCGCCGCGCTGCTCCAGGCCCCCAGCCAGTACGACCTGGCCGTGGCCTCGCCCGGCTCCCGGCGGCTGGTCACCGCGCGCTGGAACTTCGTCCTCGACAACATGGTCGAGCAGAAGTGGCTGGACCCCCTGGAGCGGCGGAACATGGTCTTCCCCGAACCGGGCAAGCCCGAGCCCAACCCCGGACTCGGCGGCCAGGCCGGTTACTTCGTCGAGGCCGCCAAGGCGGAGCTGATCGCGGCGGGCGTCGACGAACAGGAACTGGCCGCCCGCGGCTGGAACATCGAACTCACCATCGACCCGGCGAAACAGCGGGAGCTGGAGGAGGCGGTCGAGAAGACCCTCCTGGGCGATCTGGACCCGGAGAGCCGGGAGGTGGACGGACGGGTCCAGCCCGGCGCCGTCTCGGTGGACCCGGAGACCGGCGCCGTGGTCGCGATGTACGGCGGGCGCAACTACGTCGAGCACTTCATCAACAACGCCACCCGCCAGGACTACCAGCCCGCCTCCACCTTCAAGCCCGTCGTCCTCGCCGCGGCCTTCGAGACCGGCGCCACCACCCAGGACGGCCGGAAGATCACCCCGGCCACCGTCTACGACGGCACCAGCGGACGCCCGGTGGAGGGCAGCAGGACGGCGTTCTCCCCGCCGAACGAGGACGAGGTCGACTACGGGCCGATCACCGTGCAGCAGGCGATGAACAACTCCGTCAACTCCGTCTTCGCCCAGATGGCGGTGGACGTCGGTCTGGAGCGGACCAAGCAGACCGGGATCCAGCTCGGCATGCAGGGTGACGCGGGCGGCTTCGACGTCGAACCCGCCATGTCGCTGGGCGCCATGGGGGCCAGCCCGCTGGACATGGCCGCCGTCTACGCCACGCTCGACAACCACGGCAAGAAGGTCAAGCCGCGGCTGGTGAAGTCCGCGACCCGCGGTGACCGCAAGGTCGACCTTCCCGACCCGATCGGGGAGCAGATGATCGACCGGCGGACCGCGGACACCGTCACCGACGTGCTGCGCGGGGTCGTCAACGACGGCACGGCGCGCGGCATCCGCTCCGAATCACTCAACTTCGCCGGGAAGACGGGCACGTCCGACGACAACAAGTCGGCCTGGTTCGCCGGTTACACCCCCGACCTGGTCACCACCGTCGCCCTCTTCGGTGAGGGTGAGGGCGGCAAGCAGGTCTCCCTCAGCGGCGCGGCCGGCGGCGGGCGGGTCAACGGCGGCGGCTACCCCGCGCGCATCTGGGCCGCCTACACCCAGGACGCCCTCGGCGGCCGGGCCGCGGCCCCCTTCGACCTCGACGTGATGGAGGCGCCCCCGGAGACCCCGTCGCCGAGCCCGGTGCCCGAGGAGAGCGAACCGGAGGAGAACGGGCCGGGTGACGCCGGGCCGGGGGAGGCCGGACCGGGCGAGGAGGGGCCCGGGGGACCGGAGGAGGACGGCGGGCAGGGCGCTCCCGGTGCCCCCGAGCCACCGCCCGCCGCCCCCGAGCCGCCGCAGGGACCGGGGCAGCCGGCCTCGATCCTGCCCCTGCCGGGCGGCGGCGGCCAAGGCGACGGCGGCGGCAACGGGAACGGCAACGGCGCCGGCCGCGGCGGCCGCGGCGATCAGGGGCAGGGAGACGGCTTCGGCTTCTAGCCCGGAGCCGTACCGAGTCGTGAACGACGGGCCGCCCGGGCCCGCGCCCCGCCACGGCACCCGGGTGGCCCCGGCACCGCCGCACGGGCGGCGGCCCCCGCCCGGTGTCAGCCGCCGTTGCCGAGGGAGAGTTCGAACCAGACGACCTTGCCCGTGGAGAGCCGGGTCGCGCCCCACCGCCGCGCCACCTTGTTGACCAGGTACAGCCCCCGGCCGCCCTCGTCCGACGGCCGGGCCTGGCGCAGCCTGGGGAGCTGCGGCACGTCGTCGCCGACCTCGCAGCGGAGCACGTCGGTCCGGAGCAGCCGCAGCGTGATGGGGCGTTCGGCGTACCGGACGGCGTTCGTCACGATCTCGCTGACCAGCAGTTCCACGGAGTCCGAGAGGTCCTCCAGCCCCCAGCGCTCCAGCGCGCGCCGGGCCAGCCGGCGGGCCTTGCCGGGGGCGCGGTCGTGCGGATCGAGGAACCAGTACGCGACGTCGCTCGGCGGTATGCCGTCGAACCGGGCCGCCAGCAGGGCGATGTCGTCGTCCCGGTCACCCGGGCCGAGCATGTCCAGCACCTCGTCGCAGAGGGGCTCCAGCGGCGGCGGGTGGTCCGGGCCGGTCAGCCGCGCCGTCGCCACCAGCTTCTCGCGGAGCTGCTCCACCCCCGTCCACACGTCACGCAGCCGGGACTCCACCAGGCCGTCGGTGTAGAGCAGCAGGGTGGCGCCGGCGGGCGCGTCCAGCTCCACGGCCTCGAAGTCCACCCCGCCCACGCCGATGGGCGCGCCCGGCGGCACCCGCAGCACCTCGGCACGGCCGCCCAGATGGAGCAGCACCGGCGGCGGATGGCCGGCGTTGGCCACCACGATCCGGTGCGCCACCGGGTCGTACACCGCGTAGAGGCAGGTGGCCATGCGGTCGCTGCCGAGCCGCTGCGCCTGCTCGTCGAGGTGGTGCAGCACCTCCTGCGGCGGGAGGTCGAGCTGGGCGAGGGTCTGCGCGGTCGTCCGCAGCTGGCCCATGATCGCGGCGGAGGTCATGGAGTGGCCCATGACGTCGCCGACCACCAGGGCGACCCGGCTGCCGGGCAGCGGGATCGCGTCGTACCAGTCGCCGCCGACCCGGGCCGTCTCGGCGGCCGGGAGGTAACGGGTGGCCAGCCGCACCCCGGTGGGCTGCGGCAGCGAGTCGGGGAGCATGGCGCGCTGGAGGGCGTCGGCGATGTACGCCTCGCGGCCGTAGAGCACGGCCTTGTCCACGCCGAGCGCGGTGTGGGTGGCCAGCTGCGCGGCCACCAGCAGGTCGTCGGCCTCGAACGGGGGCCGCTCGGTGGTGCGCAGGAACACGGCCGCGCCGATCACCCGGCGCCGGCCGCGCAACGGGGCGAGCATGGCGTGCCGGCCTCCGGGCACGGGGTAACGCGGGCCCAGCAGCTCGGGTATCGCGTCCCGGGCGACGTCGTCGCTGTCGCCGAACACCGGGCGCACCCCGCGCAACACCTCGGCCAGCGGGCCGCCGGCCGCCACCTCGGAGAGCTTGGCCGCGGTCGGCAGCCCCGGGACGAGGCCCGCGGGGTCGTGTCCCTCGTCACCGGCGGCCCGGTCCCGGGCCTCCTTGCCGGGGGCGGTCTCCGGGACCGGCACGGGGAGGACGGCGGGGGCCGACAGGGGATCAGCGACGGCCGCCCCGGTCTCCCCCGCGTCCGCCGCGCGCGCCGGCTGCGGCCCCCACTCCGTGGCGGGTGCCGTGCCGGTGCCCGCGGTGGAGCGCCCGGGCGGGAGCCGGTCGGTCCGGCGCAGCCGCAGCACGAACGGTTCGACCGGACGCTCGTCCCCGACCGGCAGCGGGTCGCGCAGATAGACGTGGATGACGTCGGCGAAGGTCGGCACGGTGGCCCGGCACAGGCCCAGCACGATCTCGTCCAGGTCGATGCCCCGGGCGATCCGGCGGGTCGCCGCGCCCACGAAGCGCAGCCGGTCGCCGTCCCGCCGCAGCCGGGCCGCGACCTCCGCCGCGGAGAGCGCGTCCGCCACGGCGCCGGGGTCGGCCGCCAGGTCGGCGCGCTCGTGGGTCTCGGTCCGCGGGGCGGGCGGCTGCGACGCGCCCCCGGCCCCGGACGGCCGGCGCGACCGGTCGCGCGATCCGCCCCGCCGGGCCGCCGCGTCCCGGTCCGCGGGCGTGGAGTCCTGGGGGAGGCCGCCCTTACGGGTCGCGGCCATACCCACGGCCACGGTGGCGCCGCGGGGACGGCCGGGGCGCTCGGCCTCCGTGGCCTCCGCGGGCTCCCGGTCCTCCGGGCCGCGCCCGCGGCGGGCCGGCCGCGCGCCCTCCGGCTTGCCGCGGCGGCGCCGGCCGCGTCCGCGTTCGGCCCCGGGGCCGCCGTTCCCCTGGCCGGCGCCGTCCGGCCCGTCCCCGGGCTCGTCAGGGGCCTCGCGTGGGGCGGGGGCCGTCGGGGCTGTGGTTCCGCCGGGCGCGCCGGGCGCGCCGGGTGGGCCCGGCTCGGGGTGCTCGCCGTGTTCGCCGCCGCGCGGCCGGGGCCGGCCCGCGGGTTCCTCCCCGGGGGCATCGGTGTCCGCCGGGGCATGCCCGGGGCCGGCGGCCTCCCGGCCGCCGTCTGAGATCGGGTACTCCGTCACGCGTGGGGTTCCATCCGTCCGGGGCTGCGCGTCGGGCGCGCCAGTGGTCAGGCGCGTCGTCGGCAGTGCAGGAAGAGCTGGATCTCGGGGGGTACTTCGGTGCTGGCCGGCGCGTACGCGTACGAGTCCTCCCCGGCGATCTCGAAACCCGCCGCGCGCACGACCTGCCGCAACTCGTCCCGTGGATAACCCGATACCCGGATCGGGTGGCCCAGGAACGGAATCACCGCGTCGTCCACGTCCGCCTCGACCATCGACAGGGCCAGCAGCCCGCCGGGGCGCAGCAGGTGGTGGATCGTGCGCAGGGCGTGGGGGATCTCGGCGCGCGGCAGCATCAGCAGCGAGAAGAACGCCGCCGCGCCGTCGAACAGGCCCAGGTCGCGGTGGTCCGCGGACGCGTCGGGGTCCCCGGGCTCCCCGGGCTCCCCGAGGGCCGCGACGTCTCCGAGGGCCGCGAGGTCCCCGAGGCCCCTGAGATCCTCCAGGCCCCCGAGATCCTCGAGGTTCCCGGGGCCCGTGGGATCCGCCGGGTCCTCGGGGGCACCGCTCTCCCGCGGGCCGAGGTCGGCCACGTCACGCCGGTGGAACTCGCCCTGCGGCACGTTCTCCCGGGCGAGTTCGACCATGGTGGCGGAGAGGTCGATCCCCACCACGTGGTGCCCGGCCGCCGCCAGCTGCGCGGCGGTCGGCACCCCCGTCCCGCAGCCCACGTCCAGCACGCGGGAGCCGGGCGGCAGGGAGGCGGCCAGCCAGGCGCCGGCGGCGAGCTGCCCCTCGCGGTGCGGGAAGGCCTCGGTGTAGCGGGTGGCGATGGCGTCGAAAGCCTCCGCCTGCCCGGAGCGGTCGATGGCGGAGCGGTCGTAGCCCGCGTAGCCGTCGGCCGCCGGGGCGTTCCGCAGGCCGTCTCCTCCGCTCATGGGCCCTTCCCCTCGGTGGTTGTCGAGTCGCGGTCAAGTCTTCTCCGCACCTGCGGAGTTGTGCCCGGCCGGACGCCTGGAGGCGATCCTACGTTTCCCGCCTGGGGGGTGCTACCGGCGGATCGTGCCCATCGCACCGGCGCCCCGCCCGGCGGCCCGCCGCGGACCGGAACGCCCGGGCACGGCCGGCCGCGCTGCCCCCGGCGCTCAGGGACGGGTCATCCGGAGGACGTCGAGGGCCTCGTCCAATTGTTCCACCGTCAGCAGCCCCCGTTCCACGTAACCGCCGTCCAGGACCGTCTCCCGGATGGTGCGCCGCTCGGCCAGGGAGCGCTTGGCGACCCGGGCCGCCTCCTCGTAGCCGAGGTAGCGGTTGAGCGGTGTGACGACGGACGGGGAGGATTCGGCGTACTCGCGGGCCCGCTCGGCGTTGGCCGTGATCCCGGTGACCGTGCGGTCGGCGAGGAGCCGGGCGGCGGACGTCAGCAGCCGCACCGACTCCAGCAGATTCTTGCCGATCACCGGGAGCATGACGTTCAGTTCGAAGGAACCGGCCGCGCCGGCCACGGCCACCGTGGTGTCGTTCCCCGTGACCTGCGCGGCCACCATCAGCACCGCCTCCGGGACCACCGGGTTGACCTTCCCCGGCATGATCGACGAACCCGGCTGCAGATCGGGCAGGTTGATCTCGGCCAGCCCGGTGCGCGGGCCGGAGGCCATCCAGCGCAGATCGTTGCAGATCTTGGTGAGGCCGACGGCGACGGTGCGGAGCTGGCCCGAGGTCTCCACCAGGGCGTCCCGGGCCCCCTGCGCCTCGAAGTGGTCGCGCGCCTCGGTCAGCGGCAGCCCCGTGACGCGGGCCAGTTCCGCGATCACGGCGGCCGGGAAGCCCGGCGGGGTGTTGATGCCGGTGCCCACCGCCGTACCGCCGAGCGGCAGTTCGGCCAGACGGGGCAGCGCGGACTCCAGCCGCTCGATCCCCAGCCGCATCTGCGCCGCGTACCCGCCGAACTCCTGGCCGAGGGTGACGGGGGTGGCGTCCATCAGATGCGTCCGGCCCGCCTTCACCACCTCGGCGAACTCGGCCGACTTGGCCTCCAGGGCGGACGCCAGGTGGTCCAGCGCCGGGACGAGGTCCGCGGTGACGGCGGCCGTGGCCGCGATGTGGATGGAGCTGGGGAAGACGTCGTTGGAGGACTGGCTCGCGTTGACGTCGTCGTTCGGGTGCACGGGCTTGCCGAGGCGCTCGCCCGCCAGCGTCGCCAGCACCTCGTTGACGTTCATGTTGGACGAGGTGCCCGAGCCGGTCTGGAAGACGTCCACGGGGAAGTGGTCGTCCCAGCGCCCCTCCGCCACCTCCTCCGCGGCCGCCGCGATCGCCCCGGCCTTGTCCGGGTCGAGCACGCCCAGTTCGGCGTTGACCGTGGCCGCCGCCCCCTTGATCCGCGCGAGGGCCTCGATGTGCGCCCGCTCCAGCCGCTGCCCCGAGACGGGGAAGTTCTCCACCGCGCGCTGGGTCTGCGCCCGCCACTTGGCGTGCGCGGGCACCTTCACCTCGCCCATGGAGTCGTGCTCGGTGCGGTACTCCGGTGCCGCACCGCCGGGCCCGCCGCCCGTGCCGCGCGCCGCCCCGGCCGCCTCCGCTGCCTCGGCCATCGCCTGATGCCTCCCTCGTCCGTCTCCCTGTACCCAGCGCCTGCCCGGTCTCCGCCGTCACCACCGCAGGTGACCGCGGGAATCTCCGGGGACCAGGCCAGTAAAGCGGGGCACGGCCCGCGAGCGGGGGACGCCGGCGTGACGTGACCGGAACAGGGGGACCGGGGGCGGTACCGGAACGGACGGACGGAGACGTGGCGGCCGGCGGGGAGCCGGGTGGGGGTGGCGGAGAGCGGACGGGGAGAGCCGGTGGCGGACCGTGGCCCCTTCGGGGAGCGGTGACGGGCGGCGGCCCGGCGGCCCGGCGGACCGGCAGCGCCCGGCCGCGGCCCCGGCCCGCCGCGGCCGGGAGCGGATCAGCCGCGCGAGACCGTGGTGAAGAACTTCCGGGCCCGCGCCGAACGCGGCTGGTCCAGGACCTCGCCCGGGGCGCCCATCTCGACGATCTCCCCGGCGTCCATCATCACGATGGTGTCCGCGACCTCACGGGCGAAGTGCATCTCGTGCGTGACGATGATCATGGTGGAACCCTCCACGGCCAGTTCGCGGATCACTTCGAGGACCTCACCGACCAGTTCAGGGTCCAGGGCGCTGGTGGGCTCGTCGAACAGCAGGACCTCCGGGCCCATCGCGAGCGCCCGCGCGATGGCCACGCGCTGCTGCTGTCCGCCGGAGAGCTGGTTCGGGTAGCTCTCGCCCTTCTCCGCCAGCCCGACGCGGGCCAGGAGTTTCTCCGCCCGTGCGCGCGCCTCGGACCGGCTGATCCCCAGCACCCGGACGGGGGCCAGCATGATGTTGTCCAGAGCCGTGAGGTTCGGGAAGAGATGGAAGCCCTGGAAGACCATGCCGAAGTTGAGCGTCTGGGATCTCGCCTGCCGCTTCCGCACCGGAACGCGGCGCCCGCCCGTGACGACCTGGCCGATCATCTCGCCCTTGAAGAAGACGGCCCCGGAGTCGATGGACTCCAGCATGTTGACCGTCCGCAGCAGCGTGCTCTTGCCTGATCCGGAGGGCCCGACGACGCAGGTCACGGAGCCACGGGCGACCGAGAGGCTGACCCCTTTGAGCGCTTCGAAGTCACCGTAGGACTTGCGGATCCTCACGAGCTCCAGGAACGAGTTCTCAGTGGACATCTCCGGGCCCTCCTCCGGGACGGACGGTCTTCCTCGGGCGGCGCCGGAGGCGGCCGGCGGGGTCGAAGCCCCTGCCGAAACGCCGTTCCAGCAGCCCCTGCAGATACATGGCGACGCTGGTCAGCAGGAGGTACCAGATGACCGCGACCGTCAGCAGCGGAATGGTCTCGAAGGTGCGGGAGTAGATGGACTGCACCGTTGTCAGGAGTTCGGAGAATCCGATGACGCTGACCAGCGACGTGTTCTTGAACATCGTGATCACTTCGTTGGACAGCGGCGGAGTGATCACCCGGATGGCCTGGGGGCCGATCACCCGTTGATAGGTCTCCCTGGGGCTCAGCCCGAGCGCCCGGCACGCCTCGAACTGCCCCTTGCTGACCGAGGTGATCCCGGCCCGGAAGATCTCGGCCGACTTCCCGCCCAGGTAGAGGGAGAGCCCGACGAGGGCCGCGGTGAACCGCGAGATCAGATCGTTCGTGGGAGCGGAGACGAAGCTGGGACCGAAGGGGATGCCGATCCCCAGCCGCGGGGTGAGCGCCGCCAGGAAGAAGACGAAGAGGATGACGACGAGGAGCGGGGTGGCCCGGGAGAACCAGATGTAGACATACGCGATGACGCGGAGGAGGCGTGAATCGGACAGCCGGCACGCGGCGGTGACGACGCCGAGCAGCAGGCCGGCGACGGTCGCGATCACCGTCAGCAGAATCGTGTTGGCGACCCCGGCGACAATTCTCTGGCTGAACAGATAGGACCAGATGACGTCCCACTGCCAGCGATCGTTCATGATGGTGAACTCGTAGAGACTCAGGACGAGATAGAGTCCGACGGCCGCGCTCACCCATGATTTCCAGCTCCGGCGTGACCGGATCTCCATGTCGGCCTGAGCCGTCAGGCCGGCGGGCACGGCGGGTTCGGCGGTGGATTTCACGTGAGCGCTCTTCGCTTCCGTAGTCATCGCGGTGATCGCCTCAGTCCTGCGACGGCCCGGTGTTGATCGGGAAGTCGGGCAGCGCCGCGGACTTCTCGATACCCCAGCCGGAGATCAGCTCGTCGTACACGCCGTCCTTCGCCAGCTTCCGCAGAGCCGCGCGCAGCGCGTCCCGGAGTTCGCCGTTGTCCTTGTGGACGCCGATCCCGTACGGACCCTCCTCCTGCTCGTACACCACCTTGTACAGATCGGGGTTCATCGTGGCGTTGTAGATCATCGCCGGCGAATCGCTCCAGACGGCGTCGGCCTGGCCGCTCTGCACGGCCAGCACACCGGCATTGGCGTCCTTCATCGGCGACTTGACGAGTTCGTCCTTGCCGTCGGCCGCGCACTTCCCGGCGGCCTTCTCGACGAGGCCCTGCTGGGCCGTGCCCCGGGTGAAGGCGACCTGCAAGCCGCACAGATCGTCCGGAGTCAGCTTGCTCTGCTCGAAATCCGCGCCGACCATGATGGCGTTGCCGTAGGTCATGTAGTCGATGAAGTCGGTTCTGGCCCGGCGCTCCTCGAAGTCGCCCACGGAGGCGATCAGGTCGTAGCGGCCCGATTCGAGGCCCGGTACGAGGGAGTCGAAGGGGACTTCCTGGTAGTTGACCTTGAGGCCCAGCACGCCCCCGGCGGCTTCGAGGAGCTGTGGGTTGAATCCGCGGATCCGGCCCGAGGAATCCTGGAACTTGATGGGGGGTATCCCGGAGTTCATGGCGACGCTGATCCGCTTCCCGGACCTGACGTCGTCCGGCAGCATCGCCGCGATGTCCTCATCGACGCTCACCTTCGGCGCCTTGGGATAGGCGGAGGCGGAGGAGCCCTTCTCCGGGCTCCCGGCCGGACCGGCGGGACCGGCGGGGTCCGCACAGGCGGTGAGCCCGAGCAGGACAGCCGTGCAGAGACCAAGTGTGTGCAGTCGCCTGTTCATGTCAGAAGTCCTCTTCTTCGGTGAATCTGCTGGGCGAGAAACGGTTGGTGAGCAGTTCGCTGCGGTTCCCCGTGCGGACCAGGTCCGCGACCATGCCGCCGACGAGCGGGCCCATGGTGACGCCGCTGTGTGTGACCGCTTCGATATAGCCGGGGAGTCCGGCGACCTCGCCGATGGAGGAGAACGAGTCGGCGGGAATGGGCCGGATGCCGAAGTACTCCGCGACGATGCGCGCCGCCTTGAGCTCCGGGACGACCTCCACGGCCCGGCCGAACAGTTCGGCGACCAGCTCTGGGCGGTCCGTGGCGGCGCCCTGCGCCATCAGTCCGTCCACCGCGTTGTTGTGGATGCGGAAGCACTCGGGGCCGTCGGGGCGGATGTCCACGGCCTCGCTGAGGACGACCTTCTCGATCGCGGTGTCAGGCGCGTGGAGCCGCAGCGTCAGCCCCTTGGTCGGGGCGAGGGGGAGGTGCCTGCCGAGCATCCGGGCGACCCGGTCGGCCTTCGGGCCGGCCGCGTTGACCACGTAGTCGGAGAGAAACTGCGTGCCGTCCCCCAGGGTGACGCGGAACGCTCCCGGAGTCCGCTCGACGGAGGTCACCGGGCAGCCGAACCGGTAGGAGAAGTCTCCCCGGGCGGCTTCCGCCATCATGTAGGACAGGGCGCCGGGGACGTCGATCCACCCCTCGGCCGGGTAGTGGGCGAAGAGTTCCTCCGGGTCCCCCACCCGTATGCCGATGCCGAATCTCTCCTCGATCTCCTTTCCGCGGACGCGTTCCACCGGATATCCCCATCCCTCCAACTCATCAAGGCGGGAAGGGAGGTTGGGTGTATAGCGTTCACTCGCGATCGAGCCGCTGAGGTGTATCCAGTCGAGATCGAGTTCTTCCTTCATCCGGTGGTACTCGCGTACCCCCGCGTAGTTCAGCTCGAAATAGTCCCGGGGTCGTTTGTTGCTCGCGTTGAGCCATGCCATGCCGGTGCTGCTCGTGCCCCCGCCCGGGAGGGACGGGTCCACCAGCGTGACCTGGACGTCACCGTAGCGGGCGAGCCGGTAGGAGCAGGAGACTCCGATGATTCCCGCTCCGACAACGGTCACTCTTTTCGCGCTCACGCCGTGCCTTTCGTCGCGCATGATTCTCGTACGGCTGGGGAGAGAAAGCGATTGGTTCTTCCGGGGCGATCACCGCGCGGCGGTTCCGGGGCGGCGGAATTCCAGGTTTCACCGCGGCCCGGCTCCGGGGCCGGTGCCTCGTCGGTTCTCAGGTTCTCGCCGGGGCCTTTGCCGGCCGCAGCGTATGGTTGACCCGCCGATTCCGCGGAGTCGTGATCTTCAACACCCATGACTGTAGCGTTTGCCTCAAAGAAGGGTCAATACTGTAGTGGAAGATTCATCGACGGGCAGGACGCTGCTGGAGCGGGTCACGGCCGCGACCGGCCATCTGTCTCCCCAGGAGCGCCGGGTCGCCGAGTACATGCTCGCCAACCCCCAGCAGGTGGCGGCCTCGTCCGCGGCGGACGTGGCGAAGCTCGCCCGGGCCAGCGACGCGACGGTGATCCGCACGGCCCAGTCCCTCGGTTACGCCGGCTTCTCCGAGCTGCGGAAGAGCCTCATCCTGGGCAGTTCACGGCGCACGGCCGCGGACATCCTGGAGGACCGGATCGCCCACGCGGGCGGGGAGAACGACCTCGCGATCGCCGTGCGGGACTCGGTGGACGTCATAGGCATGCTCGGGACCGACCGGGTCGGGGATGCCTGGGACGCCGCCTTCACCCTGCTCGCCTCGTCCGAGCGGGTCTGGACCCTGGGGTTCGGCCCCGCCGGTTCGCTGGCGGACTTCCTGGCCCTCTCGCTGGTCCGGATCGGGCTGGAGGCCACGGCGATGACGACGACGGGCTTCCGGCTGGCCGACGACCTCCTCCGGTTCCGGCGGGGCGACGTCCTCGTGGTGTTCGCCCCCGTCCGCCTGTTCCGGGAGATCGACGCGGCCCTCGCCCACGCGCGGGAGACCGGGGTCGGGACGGTGGTCGTCACGGAGGCGCTGGGCATGGTGCTCGACGGCAAGGCCGACGTGGTCCTCAGCACTCCGGAGACCACGCACAACTCCGCCAGCGAACTCACGGCCGGCCTGGTGCTCGCCCACTCCCTGGTGCTCCATCTGGCGAAGGCGAACCGGGGGGAGTCGCGCGGGCGCATGGACGATCTCAACCGCCTGCGGACCAGGATCGCGGGACCGGCCCTCGACGCCTCCTGAACGGTCCGCGTGGGGCGACTCCGGTGGCGGGCGGGCCGGGCGCGGCCCGGAGCCGCCGCGTCCAGGGGCCTCCGGTCCTCCCGGTGCGTCCCGGGTGAGACACGGCGGTGACGGCGAGAGCCCCTGACCCCGGCCAGGGGTCAGGGGCTCTCCGCGGCGGCGGAAGCCCTCCGTGGCCGTCAGTCGGCGCGGCGCACCGGGATGCTGGTGACGAAGGGCTGCTCCGGCGCCGGGTCGGCGAAGAAGTCGTTCCCCTTGTCGTCCACGACGACGAACGCCGGGAAGTCCTCCACCTCGATCTTCCAGACCGCCTCCATGCCCAGCTCCTCGTACTCCAGGACCTCCACCTTCTTGATGCAGTCCTGCGCGAGCCGGGCGGCCGGGCCGCCGATGGAGCCCAGGTAGAAACCGCCGTGCCGGGCGCAGGCGTCCGTCACGGCCTGGGAGCGGTTGCCCTTGGCGAGCATCACCTTGGAGCCGCCGGCCGCCTGGAACTGCTCCACATAGGCGTCCATCCGGCCCGCGGTGGTGGGCCCGAAGGAACCGGAGGCGTAGCCCTCGGGGGTCTTGGCCGGGCCGGCGTAGTAGACCGGGTGGTCCTTGAGGTACTGCGGCATCTCCTCGCCCGCGTCCAGCCGCTCCTTGATCTTGGCGTGCGCGATGTCACGGGCGACGACGAGCGTGCCGGTGAGGGAGAGCCGGGTCTTCACCGGGTGCCGGGTGAGCTCCGCGAGGATCTCGTCCATCGGGCGGGACAGGTCGATCCGCACGGCCGCCAGGTCGGGCCCGGCGCCCTCGGTGAGCTGCTCGTCCGTGGTCTCCGGCAGGAAGCGCGCCGGGTCGGTCTCCAGCTGCTCCAGGAAGACGCCCTCGGGGGTGATCTTGGCGAGCGCCTGCCGGTCGGCGGAGCAGGAGACCGCGATGGCCACCGGGCAGGACGCGCCGTGCCGCGGCAGCCGCACCACGCGCACGTCGTGGCAGAAGTACTTGCCGCCGAACTGGGCGCCGATGCCGATCTTCTGCGTCAGCTCGAAGACCTTCTCCTCCAGCTCCTTGTCGCGGAAGCCGTGCCCGGTGGGGGAACCCTCGGCGGGGAGGGCGTCGAGGTAGTGCGCGGAGGCGTACTTGGCCGTCTTCAGGGCGTACTCGGCGGAGGTGCCGCCGACGACGATCGCCAGGTGGTACGGCGGGCAGGCGGCCGTGCCCAGCGAGCGGATCTTCTCCTCCAGGAACCGCATCATGCTCTTCTCGTTGAGCACGGCCTTGGTCTCCTGGTAGAGGAAGGACTTGTTGGCGGAGCCGCCGCCCTTGGCCATGAAGAGGAACTTGTAGGCGCCCCCGTCGGTGGCGTACAGCTCGATCTGCGCGGGGAGGTTGGAGCCGGTGTTCCGCTCCTCCCACATCGTCAGCGGGGCCATCTGCGAGTAGCGCAGATTCAGCTTCGTGTAGGCGTCGTACACCCCGCGGGAGAGCGCCTCCTCGTCCCGCCCCGCGGTGAGGACGTGCTGCCCGCGCTTGCCCATCACGATGGCCGTGCCGGTGTCCTGGCACATCGGCAGCACCCCGGCCGCGGCGATGTTGGCGTTCTTCAGCAGGTCCAGCGCGACGAAGCGGTCGTTGGGGGAGGCCTCGGGGTCGTCCAGGATGCGGCGGAGCTGGGCGAGATGGGTGGGCCGCAGGTAGTGCGCGATGTCGTGCATGGCCTCGGCGGCCAGCGCGCGCAGCGCCTCGGGCTCGACCTTCAGGAACGTCCGGCCGTCCGCCTCGAAGGTGCTCACGCCCTCGGAGGTCACCAGGCGGTAGGGCGTGGTGTCCTCGCCGAGGGGGAGGAGATCGGTGTACGCGAACTCGGGCATGGTCGGTGTTCCTCGTCTCGGCGGTTCCGCCGCGTCGGTCGTCTCGGCCGTTTCTGCTGTCGCCGCCGGCACCGGGTGTCCGCGGGCCCGTCCAGCCTAGAACGGCCCGCGGACACCCGGTCCGTGAGGTCGGTCGCACCCGGTCCGTCCCCGGCCTGGTCGCGATCTATCGCGTGTGGGTACGCTGGCGGACGTGGATGCCGCAGCACGGGGGACGGCCCCCGGAACCCCTGATCCCTCCGAACCGCCCGCCGCCCCGGCGGCTCCCTCCGAACCGCCCGCCGCCCCGGCGGCGCCGGGCCCCTCCGGCACGCCGGAGGCCGGCACCACACCCGCACCGGGTCCCGTCCGCCTCTCCAAGGAGGAGGGGGGCGACGCGGCCGGCGGCGCCCGCGGTGGTGACGGGGCGGCCCCCGCCCCCGCCCCCGCGCCGCGAACGGCTCCGGCGGCCCCCGCCCTCTCCGGCCCCTCCGCGCTGCGCGCCGCGGACCGGGACCGCGACCGCGTCGCGGACATCCTGCGGGAGGCCATGGCCGAGGGCCGGCTCACCGCCGAGGAGCACGCCGAGCGGATCGACCTGGTCTACCGGGCGAAGACGGTCGGCGAACTGGAGCCCCTCATCCAGGACCTGCCCACCGAGGCCGACCGCGGGCGCCCCCCGTACGGCTCCTCCTACCGCCCCGCCCCCGCCGGGGCCCCGCACTCGCCGACGGACGCGGCCGCCGAGAACCTCGTGGCCGTCTTCGGCGGCGCCAGCCGCCGGGGCCGCTGGCGGGTCGGTCCGGTCACCCGGGCGTTCGCGCTGTTCGGCGGGGTCGACATCGATCTGACCGAGGCGGTGTTCGAGCAGCAGCAGATCGTCATCCGGGCCGCGGCCGTCTTCGGCGGCGTGGACGTCAAGGTCGCGGAGAACGTGACCCTGCGCGGCACCGGCACCGGCATCTTCGGCGGTTTCGACGTGCGCACGCAGGAGGCCGAGGACCCCGGCGCGCCGATCGTGGTGGTCACCGGGTTCGCGGTGTTCGGCGGGGTGGACGTCCGGCCCAAGCGCGGCAAGCGCCTCAAGGACCTTCGCGATCGCATCCGCCGCGAGCTGGACTGAACCTCCGCAGGGAGGATCGGCGGGAATCGCCGGGATCGGTTCGCCACGGTGTGAATAGGCGCGCGTACAGCGGGTAGGGACAGTCGAGTCGTCTCTCGTGCGGCATGGGGGTGCAAATGGTCGTGCGAAGGGAGACAGGCAAGGGTGACCCTTCGTAGCTGTCAGGAGTGGACCGTGCTGCAAACGCCGCATCACCCCCCGCAGGCCGCCGTCGTGCCGCCGCCGCGCACCTCCGCGCGGGAGCAGGACGGCCCCTGGCATGCGGAGGCGGTGTGCCGCCGGGACGAGGCGGGGCTGTTCTTCGCGCCCTCGAAGGAGCCGACGGCCGCCCGGCTGTCGCGTGAGGAGGCGGCGAAGAGGGTGTGCGCCCGCTGCCCCGTGCTGGTCGAGTGCCGCGAGCACGCTCTGCTGCAGCCGGAGCCCTACGGGGTGTGGGGCGGGCTGACCGCCGCCGAGCGCCGCGTCGTGCTTGCCCGCCGCCGGCGTCGCGACGCCGAGCTGCAGAAGGCCGCGCGCCCGGCGATATCGGGTGTCGCCGCCGCCGGATGAACCGGGTTCCCGGGCCCACCGAGGTGAGGCGCCGGATTCCCGGACGGTCCGGCCGGAGGGGATGACCGACGCCGGGCCGGTGCGCCCGGCAGTTCCGCGGGCCCGGAGACCGTGCAGCGTACCTCCGTGAGCCCGCCATCCGTGGAGCCGTACATCTGCGAGCCCGGTACCCGTGGAGCCGCGCGTCCGTGATCCGGACGCACCCGGGGCCGTGCGCCCGCAGCCGAGAACGTGCCCGCGCGACGTAGGTGACGCCAGGTGAGGGGCGCCCCCGCACAGGGCGCCCCTTGGTGTGTGCCCACCCGCTTCCGCCCCGCCGCGTTTCCGGGTCCGCGCGCGTCCGGCGCGGTGGGCGGCGGGACCGTTCCGGGGGCGGTGTTCAGCGGGCGCGGTCGAAGTCCACGGCGCTGTAGGCGCGGAGCTTCTTCAGCCGGTGGGTGGAGTCGATCTGCCGGATGGTGCCGGACTTCGACCGCATCACCAGCGACTGGGTGGTGGCCGTCTCCCCCCGGTACCGCACCCCGCGCAGCAGCTCGCCGTCCGTGATGCCGGTCGCCACGAAGAACACGTTCTCGCCGCTGACCAGGTCGGCGGTGTGCAGTACCCGGTCCAGGTCGTGGCCGGCGTCCAGGGCGCGCCGCCGCTCCGCGTCGTCCTTGGGCCACAGCTTGCCCTGGATGGTGCCGCCGAGGCACTTGATCGCACAGGCCGCGATGATGCCCTCGGGGGTGCCGCCGATGCCCATCAGCAGATCCACACCGGTGCCGTCCCGGACGGCCATGATCGCGCCCGCCACGTCACCGTCCGCGATGAACTTGATGCGGGCGCCGGTCTCCCGGATCTCCTGGACGATCCCGTCGTGCCGCGGCCGGTCCAGCACGACGACCGTGACGTCCTCGGGCTCGCTCCGCTTGGCCTTGGCGACCCGCCGGATGTTCACCGCGGGCGGGGCGGTGATGTCCACGTAGTCGGCGGCGTCCGGTCCTGTGACCAGCTTGTCCATGTAGAAGACCGCGGACGGGTCGAACATCGTGCCCCGGTCGGCGACGGCCAGCACGGAGACCGCGTTGCTCATGCCCTTGGCGGTGAGGGTCGTCCCGTCCACCGGGTCCACGGCCACATCGCACTCCGCGCCGGTGCCGTCCCCGACGCGCTCGCCGTTGAACAGCATCGGCGCCTCGTCCTTCTCGCCTTCGCCGATCACGACCACGCCGTTCATGGAGACCGTGTGGACCAGGGCCCGCATGGCCTTGACGGCGGCACCGTCCGCGCCGTTCTTGTCACCGCGCCCGACCCACCGCCCCGCGGCCATCGCCGCGGCCTCCGTAGCCCGGACCAGCTCCAGGGCGAGGTTGCGGTCGGGGTGCTCGGGCTCGACATCCAAAGCGGGAGGCAGATGGTTTTCGGTCATCGGAGCGCACCTTTCTGTACGGCGACGGCCGGATGTTGAAGGTAATGAGACTTTATCCGTTCATTCGCAATCTGAGCAGAGCGCCCCACGTTTGAGCGCCTCCGGGTGGCCCCGGCCCGCCGTCCGGCGGGGCGCCGGGGGCCGGGGGACGGGTCCGCCACGGCATGAGGGACGATGGAGGGGTGGCAAGTGGACGTGGCAGGCAGACGGTGCGGGACATGGTGCTGTCGATGGCGGTGATCGTTCTGTTCGCCGCCGGGATCTACGTATTCATCCCGCACGACGACTCAACGGACCCGCTTCAGCGGGTGGACTACTCGGTCGAGTTGCAATCGGCCCAACGCGCGGCCCCCTATCCGCTGGCCGCGCCCGAAGGGCTGCCGGACAGCTGGAAGGCCACCTCGGTCACCTACACCGCGGACAGCTCGCACGGCGCCGCCTGGCACCTGGGCTTCCTCGACCCGGACCGCGAGTACGTGGCCGTGGAGCAGAGCGACGCCCCGGCGAGCAAGTTCGTCACCGCCGTGAGCCGTGGCGCGGAGCGGACGGAGACCGTCCGGAGCATCCGCGGCGAGGAGTGGGTCCGCTGGGAGGGCGAGAAGTACAACGCCCTGGTGCGCGAGGAGGACGGGCACACCACGGTCGTGATGGGCACGGCCTCCGGCGAGCGGCTGGAGACGATGGCCGCCGCGCTCCGCAGCTCCGGCACAGGCTGACCTGACCGGCGGGCGGCCGGCCGGCGAGGAGAGCCGGTGGCCGGCCGCGGCCGGCGGGACCGGGACGCGTCAGCCCGCTCCGGTGACATCGGAGCGGGCTGACGGGTGTGTGTGACGGCGGCGAGGGCCGGGCCGGCCTCGGGTCAGACGGTGGTGACGACCTCGTCGTAGTCCAGGCGCGGCAGGCGCTCGGGGAACCAGGCGTTCTCGGCCGGACGGCCGATGTTGACCACGGTCAGCACCGCGTGGTTGCCGTCGGGGAAGAAGTCCTTGTTGATGCCGGCGGCGTCGTACCCGGTCATCGGGCCCGCCGCGAGGCCGGCGGCGCGGACGCCGAGGATGAAGTAGCCGACCTGGAGCGAGGCGTTGAAGGAGCCCTGCTGCTCACGGACGGGGCGCTCGCCGAAGACCGTGTCCTTGAGGTCCGGCGCGAAGGGGAGCAGACGGGGCAGCTCCTCGTGGAACTCGTGGTCCGTGGCGAGGATCGCGGTCAGCGGGGCGGTGGAGGTCTTCGGCTTGTTGTTCTCCATCATGTGGCCGACCAGCCGCTCACGCGCCTCGGGGGAGCGGACCAGGACGACGCGCAGCGGCTGCTGGTTGAAGGCGGTCGGCGCGTTCTTGACCAGGTCGTAGATCGCGCGCACCTGTTCGTCGGTCACCGGCTCGTCGGTGAACGCGTTGGCCGTGCGGGCCTCGCGGAAGAGCAGGTTCTGGGCGGCCGTGTCGAGCGCGAGGGTCATGGGGACTCACCTTGTTCGTTCTATCGGTCCGCGGGGCCGGGCCCCGCCCTGACAAGGTGGATTAGCGTTCAACTATCGCGAGGCATTCCGCCTGCGCCCTGTGATGTGACCCACAGCCCTGGCCCGGGGCGAGGGCCCGGGCGGCGAACCCGGCCGGGAAGCCGGCGCTCCCCGTTCCGCGCCGGCCGGTGTGCGGCGCCCCGCCGGACCTCCGGGCCCGCCGGGCCCCGCGTGGCACCGGATCCTCGGGACCTGCGGGGCATACGCCCATCGGGCACCGCACCCGGCCGCGGGGAACCCCGCGCCGCCCCGGCCGTGGAAGTGCGGGGCACGGTGCAGTGAGGTCCCGGGCGGTCCCCGGCGGCCCCTGGGAGCCCGGCGGCCGTCAGCCGTCCTCGGTGGTGCCCCGGGCGCCGTCGCCCGCCCCGGTCTCCGCCTCCGAGGGCTCGGCGAGCGCCGCGTCGAGCCGCGCCCGCGCGCCGTCCAGCCAGCGGCGGCAGATCGTCGACAGCTCCTCCCCGCGCTCCCAGAGCGCGAGTGACTCCTCCAGGGTCGTCCCGCCCGCCTCCAGCCGGCGCACGACCTCGATCAGCTCGTCCCGCGCCTGCTCATAGCCCAAGGTGTCGCTCGGCGCGGCGGCCCCGCTCCCGGTCTCCGTCATGCGCCCACCCTACGATCCGCCGCCGACATCGCCGCCGGCCCGGCCACCGGAGCCGTCGGCGCCGCCGCCCGCGCCGGGAGCCCCGGCCGGCGTCGGCGTCCCGCCGGGGAGTTCCGTCGCCGCCGGTGCCTCCGCGCCGGGCGCTTCCCCGGCGGCGACGACCGTCAGCTCCCCGTCCGCCACCCGGGCCCGCAACCGCTCGCCCGGCGGGACCTCCGCGGCCACCCGTACCACGGCGCCGTCCGGCCGCTGAAGCACCGCGTAGCCGCGGCGCAGGGTGGCGGCGGGGGAGAGGGCGACCACCCGGGCCCGGGTGTGCGTCAGCTCCGAGTCGGCACGGTCCAGCAGATGCCCCAGGGTGCGGCGCGACCGGTCGCACAGCTCGGTGATCCGCTCGGCCCGCTCCTCGACCATCCGGTGCGGCCGCTCCATGCAGGGCCGGGCGCGGGCCGCGGCCAGTCCGCGCTCCTCGCGGTCCAGCAGGCCGTTCACCGCGCGCAGGGACCGTTCGCGGAGCTGACGGACGCGCTGCAGTTCCTCGCCGACGTCCGGCACCACCAGCTTCGCCGCGGCGGTCGGTGTGGAGGCGCGCAGATCGGCGACCAGATCGAGCAGCGGGGTGTCCGGCTCGTGCCCGATGGCCGACACCACCGGGGTGCGGCACGCGGCCACCGCCCGCACCACCTGCTCGTCCGAGAAAGGCAGCAGATCCTCCACGCTGCCACCACCGCGGGCCACGATGATCACGTCCACCCCGGGGTGCGCGTCCAGCTCGCGCACCGCCTCGATCACCTGCGGCACGGCGTGCACCCCCTGCACCGCGACGTTGCGCACCTCGAAGCGGACCGCGGGCCAGCGCAGCCGGGCGTTCTCCAGGACATCGCGCTCGGCGGCCGAGGCCCGCCCGCACACCAGCCCTATGAGCTGGGGGAGGAACGGCAGCGCGCGCTTGCGCCCCGCCGCGAACAGGCCCTCGGCGGTCAGGGACCTCTTCAGCCGCTCCAGCCGCGCCAGCAGCTCGCCGACCCCGACCGGGCGGATCTCCGCGGCGCGCAGCGAGAGCTGCCCCCGCGGCGCGTACCACTCGGGCTTCGCGTGCACCACGACCCGGGCGCCCTCCGTGACCACGTCCGCCACCTGGTCGAAGACCGCGCGGAAGCAGGTGACGACGATCGAGACGTCGTGCGAGGGGTCACGGAGGGTCAGGAAGACCACGCCCGCCCCGGGCCGCCGCGAGAGCTGGGTGATCTGCCCCTCGACCCAGACGGCGCCGAGACGGTCGATCCAGCTGCCGATGAGCCGCGAGACCTCACCGACGGGGACCGGGGCGTCGGCGGAGGTGGTGAGTGCCATGGGAGGGAGGCTAGCGGGCCCCGCCGACAGAGCGGCCCGGCGAGCCGTCCCGCGCGTGCTTGCCGGTCCGCCGGTCCGCCGGTCCGTCCGGCCGTCTGCGCCGTCAGCGCCGTCAGCGGTCCGCCGGTCCGGCCGCCCGTGGTCCGGCCCGGCCGCTGCCGTTTCCCGTGGTTCCGGCCGGCGGCCGGTCCGCCACCCTTCCCGGCCGGTCCGGCGGCCTCCCCCGCACGCCCCGCCCACCGGCTCTCCGCCCATGGTGCCGGCGCGGGCGCCCCGGCGTCCGGCGCCCGGGCGGCGCCGTCCGGCGCGCCCGCACCCGGACCGTGCCGGGCGCTTCCCGGCTTTACGATGAACGTATGACTGCTACGCCCAGCCCGTCGCCCGACCCCGCCCCGACGAGCGCGGACGCCCCGCAGCCCGCCGACCGCAAGCGCGTCCTGCTCGCCGCCCCCCGTGGCTACTGCGCGGGCGTGGACCGCGCGGTGATCGCCGTCGAGAAAGCGCTGGAGCAGTACGGCGCGCCGGTCTACGTGCGCAAGGAGATCGTCCACAACAAGTTCGTGGTCCGCACGCTGGAGAAGAAGGGCGCGATCTTCGTCGAGGAGACGGAGGACGTCCCCGAGGGCTCGATCGTGATCTTCTCGGCGCACGGCGTGGCCCCCGTCGTCCACGAGGAGGCCGCCACCCGCAAGCTGGCGACCATCGACGCCACCTGCCCGCTGGTGACGAAGGTCCACAAGGAGGCCGTCCGGTTCGCCAAGGACGACTACGACATCCTCCTCATCGGCCACGAGGGCCACGAGGAGGTCATCGGGACCAGCGGCGAGGCCCCCGAGCACATCACCCTGGTCGACGGCCCGGAGGACGTGAAGAACGTCGAGGTCCGCGACCCCTCCAAGGTCGTCTGGCTCTCCCAGACCACCCTCTCCGTGGACGAGACGATGGAGACGGTCGACGCACTCAAGGACCGCTTCCCGCAGCTCATCAGCCCGCCCAGCGACGACATCTGCTACGCCACGCAGAACCGCCAGATCGCCGTGAAGCAGGTCGCGGCCGACTCGGACCTGGTGCTGGTGGTCGGCTCCAGGAACTCCTCCAACTCGGTGCGGCTGGTGGAGGTCGCCATCGGCGCCGGAGCCAGGGACGGCCACCTGGTCGACAACGCCGGGGAGATCGACGAGGCCTGGCTGGACGGTGTGCGGACGGTCGGCGTCAGCTCCGGCGCCTCCGTGCCGGACGTGCTCGTCGAGGGGGTCCTCGACTGGCTGGCCGAGCGCGGCTACGGGGACGTCGAGATCGTCCAGCCGATGGAGGAGAGCATCACCTTCTCGCTCCCGAAGGAGCTCCGGCGGGACCTCCGCGCCGAGGCCGCCGCGCTGGCCGGCGGCGGTACGGACGCACGCTCGTCCTGACCCGGGCACCGGCACCCTCCCGCTGCTGCCGTCCTCCGGCGCGTCCCGGGTGAGCTGATCCGGCCCGGGCGCGCCCCGGGCGGGCCTTCCGCTGGTGCGCCCGCCCCCTCGTCCGTGGGCGAGGGGGAGGGGGCGTGCCGGGATCGATGCCGTCGCCTGTTTTCGCTGGTCCGTGGCACTGCCCCGGGTGTCTTCGGCGGTCCGTGGCCCCGCCCCGGCCGGGGGAAAGCGGGCCGCCCTGGCCGCTGGTGGCCGTACCGCCGTCCTCCCGCCGCCGGCCGGCCACCGGCGAGGGCCGCGCGGCGCCGGCCGCCCCGTCCGGGCCCGGCCCACGGGCCCTCCGTCGAGGTGGCGGGATCCGGGGCCGCCGGAGTCCTCCTGCCGCGGCGGTCCACGCTCTAAGTTGGGGGCATGGCCGCTACTTCCGGGACACAGCCCGCCGAGAGTCAGAGACCGCAGACGAGCGGTGCCGCGCCGTCCGCCGGCCGGGACGCCGGCTCCGCGGCCCCGGCGCCGAAGGTGGCGACGGCCCCCGCGCCCGGAGCGGCCGGGGCGCGCCCCCGTCCCGTCCTGGGCGTGGACATCGGCGGCTCCGGGATCAAGGGCGCCCCGGTCGACCTCGGCCGCGGGGATCTCGCCGAGGAACGGCACAAGGTGCTGACCCCCAGGCCGGCGACGCCGGAGGCGGTCGTGGAGTGCGTCGCCGAGGTCGTCGGGCACTTCGCGTGGACCCGACCGCTGGGCGTGACCTTCCCGGGCGTCGTCACCGACGGCACCACCCGCACCGCCGCCAACGTCGACCCCGGCTGGATCGGCCGCGACACCCGGGCCCTGCTCGCCGACCGGCTGGGTCTGCCGGTCACCGTACTGAACGACGCGGACGCGGCCGGCGTGGCCGAGATGGCGTTCGGCGCGGGCCGTGGCCGGCGCGGCACCGTCATCGTGCTGACGCTGGGCACCGGCATCGGCAGCGCAGTCTTCACCGACGGGCACCTCGTCCCCAACACCGAGCTGGGCCACCTCGAACTGGACGGCCACGACGCGGAGACCCGCGCGGCCGGGCGGGTCAAGGACGAGGAGGGGATGAAGTGGGCCCAGTGGTCGCGGCGGCTGGAGCGCTACCTGCGCCATGTCGAGATGCTCTTCTCGCCCGAGCTGTTCATCCTCGGCGGCGGAATCAGCCGCAAGGCGCACAAGTTCCTGCCGCGGATCGAGGGCGTCCGCGCGGAGATGGTGCCGGCCGAGCTGAAGAACAACGCGGGCATCGTCGGGGCCGCGATGACCGCCGCGGCGGCCGCGCGCTGAGGGGCGGCGCTGAGGGGCGGTGCTGAGGGGCGGTGCTGAGGGGCGGTGCTGAGGGGCGGTGCTGAGGGGCGGTGCTGAGGGACGGTGCTGAGGGACGGCGGGGTGGAGTGCGGCCCGGGGCCGCTGCCCGGGCCCATGGTGCTCGCGGTCAGGGCACGGAAGGGCCGGGCCCGTCCGGCGCCGGGTCCGCCGGGTGGGGCCTCTCCGCCGCCCGGCGCGCGGCCCGCGCGGCCAGCAGAACCACCTTCCGGAGCAGCACGGTGGCCACCGCCAGCAGCGTCCCGGCGTACAGCCAGAGCGCGTTGGTCGCGAGCGCGGTCACCAGCTCCACGAGCCGGTCGGTCAGCGGCCCCCGGTCGCCCATCGGCACCAGCCCCAGGAAGAACGCGATCGGCATGGCGACGGGCGCGGCGCTCAGCTCCGCGGGCCGTACCCACAGCGCGCAGATGACGGAGGCGACGAGGAAGGTCACCCCGTACGCGTCGGGGGACGCGCCGGCCAGCAGCCCGTTCAGGGTCCCCGCGACCACCATCAGGACGACGGCCAGCAGCCCGCAGCCCAGCCCGGTGAGGCGCGGGCCGGGCATCCGGCGCAGCCAGCGCAGCCGCCGGAGGACGGTGAGCATCGGGGAGGCCGGGCGCCCCGGCCCGGTCCGGTACACCGCCGCGGGCCCGGCGGCTCCCGGCGGCTCGGTGGCCCCGGCGGCGTCTCCGGCATCGGCCGGGCCGGACGCGGACCGTCCGCGGCCCCTGCCGGTGGACCGGGCCGGGACGTCGTGGCCCGGCGCACCGGCCGGGGCCTGCCGGGGTTCCCCCGGGCCGCCGCGCGCGGGGCGGGGCAGTGGCGCGGGCCGGGAGGGTGTGCGCTCGTCGCTGTGGGTGCTCGGTTGATCCACGCGACCAACGTAGGCGGCCGGGGGCCGGGAATGTGGCCCGGGACACGCGAGCGGTCCCGGGACCGCCATCATTTCAGCCGATCATCCGCCCGGCCGGCGGCGCAATGGCCGGGAGGCGACGCAGCTGTGGCCATGGCGCCGGCGGGTGGGTCCCCGACGGCCCGGGGCCGGCCGCGGACCGGCGGGCGCCGGCCGCCCGGGAGGCGCCTGGCGAGGCCGGTGCGCCGGGTCCGGCCGGGCCGTCGGGGACCCGGACCGGGAAACGGGCGACCGCGAGCGCCCGGGAGGGGGACCGGCGGCGGCCGGGAAGCGGGACCCGGGAGCGACGGGGAGGACGGACCGGGAGCGGCCCGGTCACCCGGGCCGGGCAGCGGTGCCACCGGCGGCCCGGAGGCCGGGCGGGGCAGCAGTTGCTTCGGGCGCCCCGGAGGCCGGGCGGGTCCCGGGAGCCGGCGCCGTAGACTGGATGGCCGGCCCCGGTCGGGGCCCGTCCAGCCCGCCCACGCTCTCGCTCCGGGAAGTCGCCACGTGTCGCTCACGATCGGAATCGTCGGCCTGCCGAATGTCGGCAAGTCGACCCTCTTCAACGCCCTGACCAAGAACGACGTCCTGGCGGCCAACTACCCCTTCGCCACGATCGAGCCGAACGTCGGCGTCGTGGGCGTCCCCGACCCCCGCCTGGACCGGCTCGCCGAGATCTTCGGCTCGGCGCGCAAGCTCCCGGCGACCGTCGACTTCGTCGACATCGCGGGCATCGTGCGGGGCGCCTCCGAGGGCGAGGGCCTGGGCAACAAGTTCCTGGCGAACATCCGTGAGTCGGACGCGATCTGCCAGGTCATCCGCGCGTTCAAGGACGAGAACGTCGTGCACGTCGACGGGAAGATCTCGCCCAGGAGCGACATCGACACGATCGACACCGAGCTGATCCTGGCCGATCTCCAGACGATCGAGAAGGTGCTCCCGCGCCTCACCAAGGACGCGCGGCTGCAGAAGGAGAAGGCGCGGGTGCTCACGGCCGTCGAGGAGGCCAAGGCGATCCTGGAGGAGGGCCGCACCCTTTTCGCCGCCGGGATCACCCGGGAGTCCGACCAGGGCCGCCTCCTGTACGACCTGCACCTGCTCACCACCAAGCCGTTCCTCTACGTCTTCAACGTCGACGAGGACGAACTGGTCGACGAGGCCTTCCGCAAGGAGCAGCAGGAGCTGGTCGCCCCCGCGGAGGCGATCTTCCTCAACGCCAAGATCGAGTCCGAGCTGATCGAACTGGACGACGACGAGGCGCTGGAGCTCCTCCAGTCCATGGGCCAGGACGAGCCGGGCCTGGCCACCCTCGCCCGCGTCGGCTTCGACACCCTGGGCCTCCAGACGTACCTCACCGCCGGGCCCAAGGAGGCCCGCGCCTGGACGATCAAGAAGGGCGCCACGGCCCCCGAGGCGGCCGGTGTCATCCACACCGACTTCCAGAAGGGCTTCATCAAGGCCGAGATCGTCTCCTACGAGGACCTGGTGGAGTGCGGCTCGGTCCCGGAGGCCCGCGCCAAGGGCAAGGCCCGCATGGAGGGCAAGGACTACGTCATGCAGGACGGCGACGTGGTGGAGTTCCGCTTCAACGTGTAGCGGCTGACATATCACCACGTTGCTGATCTGGCAAACATGCAGGTCAGAGAGGGTCCGACTCTTCGGAGTCGGGCCCTTTGTTTTTCCCGTGCTGGGATCGTGCTGGGATGGGATGGGGGTGCCCGTGCTGGGATTTGCGTGAGCGGGGCGCTGACCGAGCTGTGAAGGTAGTGCGGACGTGGCGCTTTTCCTACTCGTTTGACACAATCGGGGGTATGGCTGAGGCGACGTACAGCATCGGGGAAGGGCCAGCGACGCGGGTGAGCTTGTCGCTGCCGGAGGGGACCGCGGAGGCGATCCGGGCGCGGGTGGGCAAGCGGGAGTTCTCCGCGTTCATCGCCGAGGCGGTCGAGCGTGAGCTGCGGGGGCAGGTCCTGGACGAGTACCTGGCGGGTTACGAGAGCCGCAAGGGGCCGGTCTCCGAGCCGGCTCGTCAGCGGGCGCGGCAGGTCTTCGACGAGGTGTTCGCCGAGGAGGCCGAGTGGCCCGCCGCAGGCTGAGTCACGAGGGGACGCTCGTCCTCGACAGCGAGGGACTCTCGAAGCTGCTCGCTGACGAAGAACAGGTGGTGGCTCTGATCGCTGAGGCGCGCTCGCGCGGCATGGAGGTCGTGATCAGTGCGCTCACCATCATCGAGGCCGTCCACGCCCGTACAAACAAGTCACGCCTGAACTGGGTGCTTTCCGGGCTGCGAGTCGTCCCGGTCGGTGACGAGGAGGCGAGGGCTGCCTCGAAGTTGCTGATGAATGCCGGGTTGCACGGACACAAGTACGCGATCGATGCGGCCGTCGCCGAGGCCGCGCTGCGACAGCACCGCCCCGTGGTCATGCTGACTTCCGATATTGACGACATGGCCAAGCTGTGCGGCGAGCGGGTCCGGCTCGTGGCAGTGTGATTTCCCTTGGTCCGGCTCAGTAGGAGCGGGGTCCGTAGGGGCTCCAGTGACCGAGGAAGGGCTTGAGGTCGTCGCCGCTGGGTTTCGGCGGCGTGGGCAGTTTCGGCGCTGAGGCCGATTCGGTGAGGTTTTGGAGGTGCGCGTCCGCGAACGCGAGCCACGCATCGACCTCGGTCCGCTCCTGCCCAGGCGGAAGTGATGTGGCATGGACGCCTACTGCTGCGACGTATTCAGTCAGGCGCCTGGCCTGGTACCAGGTGTCTGCCTGTTCTCCGAGCTGTTTGACGCGGTAGGCGTGGGTGTAGGCGGCGTGGGCTTCCTGCATGGCGGCTTGCCAGCGCTTTTGCTGTACCTCTCTGGCTTGCTGGTCTGCAAGGCGTTTGCGTTCTGCGGCCTCGCCGCGGATTCCGACTTCCTGCACGATCTCGGCGAGTTGTTCTTCCAGAGGCCGGTCGGGGAGATCCGCCCATTCGCTTGCACGGTGCGGGCTGCCGCCGCGGAGTATGAAGCGTAGGCGGCTGGAGGGGGTGTAGTCGAAGCGGGGGATGCGCATCCATGAGTGCTTCTTGGCGTCGGCGAGTTCCTTTTCTGTGGGGACGTGTTCGCTGCGGTCCTGTTCTTGGAGGACGAGGAATCCGACACTTTCGCCTTGGGCGGTGATGGAGAAGTGCGGTGGTGCCTTGCGGCGCCGGTGGGGTGGGGGCGCGCCTTGTGTGGTTCCGAGCGATGCCTTGTGGCCTTGGGCTGTGGTGGCGGCGATGAGAAGCTGTTGTCTTTCCGAGAGTGACGGGTGCGTTTCCGCTGGTCAGGTGTAGGTGCGGTGTTTCGGCGGCAGGGACGAGGTGTCGTGTCGTCTCTTCGGGGAGGTGCCGGGATGCCGTCGGTGATGGGGTTGCTGGAGGATCGTGAACGCGCCGCTCGGCAGCGGGTGGAGGCCCTTCAGGCCGAGTTACGGGAGGCCGAGGCAGTGTGGGAGCGGTTCGTGATCGCCCGTGAGACGGTGGGCGGGGTTCTGGCGGAGCCTCGCGGTGGCGAGTCGGTCCCGCCCGTCGTGGTGGCCGGCGAACGGCAGGTGCAGGTCACGGCGGCGGTGCCCGGTTCGGTGGTGCCGCACTGGCAGGAAGGACTCGCCCCGACGGTTCTCGCACCGGACTGCCAGCGGATCATGGAAGTCCTGGCCGGTGGGACCGGGAAGCACGGGGAGGCGATGGACTGCCGGCGGCTCGCGGCGGCTGTCGGGCTGGAGCCGGTCCCGGCGAAGGTGGAAGGGACGCGGTCAAAGGCGAAGCGTCTGGCCGCACGGGGCTGGCCGGCGGAGGAACGACCGGGGCTCTTCAGCGTGCCCGCCGGGCGAGCCGACGGCTCATGACCATGCTCATCGACCACCGGATCACCGCCTCCGAGGTGTCGGTGCGCCTCTCGTAGTCGCGGGCCAGTCGGCGTGAGTGCATCAGCCACGCGAACGTGCGCTCCACCAGCCACCTCTTCGGCAACACGGTGAAGCCGCTGGTGTCGTCGCTGCGTCTGACCACCGTCAGCGCGACGTGCAGGACACCGCGGGCGAAGTCGACCAGGCGGCCGGTATAGCCTCCGTCGGCCCACACCCGCGTGAGGTGCCAGTGCCGCTCACGCAGCCGAATCAGCAGGGTCTGCCCCGCATCCCGGTCGGTGACCGAGGCCGCGGTCACCATCACGGCCAGCAGCAGTCCGAGGGTGTCCACCACGATGTGCCGCTTGCGGCCGTTGATCTTCTTTCCGCCGTCGAAGCCCCTGGTCGCGGCCGGCACCGACGCGGCTCCCCGCACCGACTGCGCGTCGATGACGGCCGCCGTCGGCTCCGGACCGCGGCCCGCAGCCATACGGACCCGGTCACGCAGCCGGTCGTGGAACTCGGCGGCCAGGCCCTTGTCCCGCCAGCGCCGGAAGAAGGCGTAGACACGGTCCCACGCGGGGAAGTCCGCGGGCATCGCCCGCCAGGTGATGCCGCCCGCGACCAGGTAGCGCACCGCGTCGACCATCTGCCGGTGGCAATAGCTCTCCGGCTGCCCGCCGCGGCCCTCCAGCCAGCCGGGAACCGGCATCGCGTCACGCACGACCGCCCACTCCGCATCGCTCATGTCCGACGGATACTTCGGCCGCCTGTACGGCCGACCCCCGGCGCTCCCGAACCGGTGAGCGAGACAATCACACGACAGGGAATCCGAGTTGGACGACATCAGCGCCGGCACGGAAGACTGCAGCACCAGGGGCCTCCTGTTGCTCGGTTGGATTCGACACCCACGAGCTGTACGGGAGGCCCCGCTCCCATGCCCGGCCAGTCAGAAGATCACCCGACCGAGTCGACGATTTCGAACTCACGCTCACCAAGATCGATAGAGCAACGGCTTCTAACATGCCCAACAACCCGCCCGACGAAGGGAACACCGTGGCCCAGCAGACCGACGACCGCTCCCAGGCACTCAAGCCTGCGCTCGAATCGATGACCCTGCTGGTCGCCGCCGTCATCGTCCACGACAAGGCCACCAACCGCGTCGTCCTCCTCCAGCGCAGCGAGAATGCCAAGTTCGCCCAAGGCATGTGGGATCTCCCCGTCGGCAAGAGCGAACCGGGCGAACCCATCACGGAGACCGCGGTCCGTGAGCTCTACGAGGAGACTGGCCTCACTGTGAAGCCCGAGTCGCTCAAGGTCGCCCACATCATCCACGGCGCTTGGGGCGTCGAAGCCCCCAACGGCTTCCTCACGGTCGTCTTCGCCGCCCACGAATGGACCGGCGAACCCGAAAACCGCGAACCCCGCAAGCACTCCCAGGTCCGCTGGGTCGATGCCAACGCCATCCCCGACGCCTTCGTCGACACAACTGCCAGTGCTCTCCATCATTACCTGCACGGCAGTTCTCAGGTGTCACTTGAGGGATGGCGTTAGTTGCGCACCCTGAGTTTGTGTGCAGGGCCTTCCGTCGACTCCGGCTTGATGGCGGCGGGCTGTTTCGGCTATTCGCCCGGGAACATCGTGGCTGGAAAATAGCAGCTTCCGGTCTCATTTGCGTGACGCCGGCGTACGCGCCACGGCCGCTCACGACGGTGCCGCGGCCCCCGAGCCTGGCGGCGGGAAAGCCCGCTGACCCTTCGACGCGTCCACCGGGCCACACGATCTGGGATGAGCTGCCGGAGTGGGGCCGGGGGCCGGGGCCGGCCCCGCAGGCCCGTTACCACGCCTGTAAGGCGCGCCGGCCGGGAACAGGTTGGGGTTCCCCTGTTCGAGGGGAATATCGACTCCTACGGAGACGGAACCCGGGCGCCGGTGTGAAGAATCCCCCGCGTGAATCCCTCCCCCCAGACCTCCCGCGCCGAGCCGCTGAGTTATCCCGTCCTGCTGGCCGGCGCGCCGGCGCCCGGCGCGAGCTGGGTGCACTGGCCGAGGAGCGGCGCCATGCTGCTCGACACCTACGAGACGGTGGCGCTCAAGGCGCGCCTGGACCACGACCGCGCCACCCCGGCGGACCACGACGACCCCCGGCTGGTCGGCCGGGTCGCGCGCTCCACGGGCGAGCAGGCCCTCGTGGCGCTGGCCGCCGCCCGCGAGGCGCAGCCGGCCTGGGCGCGGATCCCGCTCGATCGGCGGCTGGACTTCGTCCGCGCCGTCCACCACCGGCTGCGGGAGCGGGCCGGGGAACTCCTGGCGGTGCTCGTCGCGGAAGGGCACCCGCTGCCCGTGGGCCGGTGGGAGCTGTCCGCCGCGCTGAACGTGACCCACCCCGACTCGGTCGCCCACGCCCGCGCCGCGATGTTCTGGGAGGGGAGCCAGGCGGGGCGGCTGGTGCGGCTGGTGCGCAAGCCCGACGGGGTGGTCTGCCTCGATCCGGCGCGCAACGCCCCGATGCTCACCGCCCTGTCGGGGGTGCCGACCCTGGCGGCGGGCAACGCCCTGGTGGTCAACGCGCCGCCGACGGTACCGCTGAGCGTGGCCTACGTGTTCCACGAGCTGGTCGCCCCGCTGCTCGCCGAGTACGGGGCGCCACCGGGCACGCTGAGCGTGCTGTGCGCGCCGGCCCGCCCGACGCTGCGCACCTGGCTCGCCTCACCGAACTGTGACGACATCTTCTTCTTCGGCGGTTCGGCCCAGGGCGCCGAGCTGGCCCGTTCCTGCCTGGAACACGGGAAGAAGCCCATCCTGGAACTGGCCGGGAACGACGCCCTCGTGGTCTGGCGGGACGCCGACCTCGACGGGGCCGTGACGGCGGCCCTGGAGCGTTACCTCGGGTCCGGACAGCTCTGCCTGGCACCGAAGTTCGCCCTGGTGCACCCCGCCGTGGCGGACGACTTCACGGAGCGGCTGCGCCGGAAGGTGGCCGCGCTGCGGGTGGGTCCGGCCGACGATCCCGAGGTGGTCCTCACCCCGGTGATCAACCGGAACCGGTGCGGGGACGTGCTGGACGACGCGGTCGCCCGGGGAGCCGAACTCCTCTGCGGCGGCGAGGTGGTGGACGTGCACGGCCGCCCCTCCCTCCGGGGACCGTTCGTCACCCCCGCGCTGCTGCGCGTACGGGGCCTGGAGCGGGCGGCGACGATGGAGGCCGTCACCGAGGAGACCTTCTTCCCGCTCATGTGCGTGGTCGTCCCGGAGCCCGCCCCGGCCCCGGCGCCCGAGGGCGGTACGGACGACCCGCTGCTGGACTCGGTTCTCGCCTTCGTCGACGCCAACCACTACGGGCTGCGCAACTCGCTGTGGGCACGGGACCCGCGGGTCATCCACCGGTTCACGGACGAGGTGACCAACGGCGGTGTGCTGAAGGTCAACGACAGCCACGTCGGGACCCTCCCCGTGCTGCCCGTCGCCGGCGGCACCGGCCTGTCGGGCGGTGTGTTCGGCGAGGCCAACATCCCCTTCCTGCGCACCACCCGCCTCCAGGGCATCAGCGTCGCCGGCGGGAGCGGTGATGCCTTCGACCCCTTCGACCATCTCGCCGCCGCCGGGGCCCTCCCGGATCCCGGGGCGGTCTCTCCCGCCCCTATCCCCCTGCCGGAACAGCCCGGCAGCAGCAGAAAGGCCGACACATGACCACGCTCTCCGGAACGCCCCTGCTCCACCGCAAGATCGATGTGTGCTTCGGGCACTTCGACACCGACGACAACGGCTCCGTCGACCGGGAGGACCTGCTCACCCTGGGGGCCCAGCTCCTGTCCAAGTTCGGCGAGCCCGTCACCTCGCCCAAGGGCATCGCGCTGATGGACGGCATGGCCCGCTTCTGGGACGCCCTGGTCGCCGTCTCCGACCAGGACGGGGACCAGCGGCTCAGCCGCGACGAGTACCGGTCCGCCATGACCGGCGCCTTCGTCGAGGATCCCGGGAACTTCGACACCGCGTTCCGGCCCCTGGCGGAGGCGGTGTGCGCGCTGCTGGACACCGACGGGGACGGCGCGGTGGACGAGCGGGAGTTCGAGGCGTGGCAGGACGTCTTCCGTACCGCGCCCGGGGACCGGGCCGAAGCCTTCCGCAGGCTCGACGCCGACGGTGACGGCAAGCTCTCGGTCGGCGAACTGCTGGCGGCCGTCCGCGAGTACTACCTCAGCCCCGACGCCGACGCGACCGGCAACTGGCTCTACGGCTCGGTCGGCTGACTCCCGGGCCGGTACCCGGTGGCGGCAGCGCGTCCCACCGGGTACCGGCCACCGGCTCCGCGACGGCCGCCGCTCCGGGCCGCCGGCCCGTCAGGCGGCCCCGGCCCGTCAGCCCTCCGCCGGCCGTGCCACCGCCGCCGTGAAGTGCCGGGCCCGGCGGGTGATCTCCGGCCAGTCACCGGCCGCCACCACCGCGGGCGGGACGACCTCCGAGCCGGCGCAGACCGCGTGGGCCCCCGCGGCCAGGAAGTCCGCCGCGTTCTCCGCGTTGACCCCGCCGGAGGCCACCAGCGGGACCCCGGGGAAGGGGCCCGCGAGGTCACGGAAGTACCGCGGTCCGTGGGCACGCGCGGGGAAGATCTTCACGGCCGCCGCGTCCAGGTCGAGTGCCGTGCCCACCTCCGTCGGGGTCAGCGCGCCCATCACGACCGGCACACCGGCCTCCGAGGCGACCCGGGCGACGGCCGGGCGGCAGCCGGGGGTGACGAGGTAGCGGGCGCCGGCGTCGATCAGCTCGCGGGCCTGCTCGCCGGTCATCACCGTGCCCGCGCCGACCCGCTCCGCCTCGCCGGGTTCCGCGCCGGCCACCGCGCGCCGCAGATGGGCGGCGAGGCCGGGCGTCGTGCGGGTGAACTCGATCCAGCGGATGCCCCCGGCGCGCAGCGCGTCGCACAGGGCGGCCGCGTCGGGGATCTCGGGTGCCCGGACGACGGCGATGACCCGGTCCTCCGCCAGGGCGGAGAGAAAGCCGGTGCTGCTCATGGGGGACTCCTTGGTTCTGCGGGGGCGGCGTTCTGCGGGTGGCCGGCGGCCGGCGGACGGTGGCGGGTGGCCGGTGGCCCGGCCGGGCGGGGGACGGCCGGTCAGCCCGGCCAGGCGGTCTCGGTCAGGGCGAGCATCGGGTCGGTCTCCGCGCGGGCGGGCATCGCCGGCACGTCGTCCGCCGTGCGCAGCGCGGCCCGGGCGGCGAGGTGGCCGAGGCGCAGCCGCGCGCGTTCGTCCCGGCCTTCCAGCAGTCCGGCCAGGTAACCGGCGGCGAACGCGTCGCCCGCGCCGACCGGTTCGACCACGTCCGTGGGCAGGGCCGGGACGAAGGTCCGGACCCGGTCCGGGCCGGACGCCCCGGACGCCCCGGACGCCTCCGGTGGCTCCGCCGTCCTCGCTGTCCCGGTCAGCTCCGCCACCCTCGCTGTCCCGGACGGTGAAGCCGTCCTCCCTGTCCTGGACGGCGAAGCCGTCCAGGAGGTGGCCCCGTGTTCCGCGTCCTTCACGACGACGACCGGGTGGGGGCCGAGCAGCGCCGCCACCTCCTCCGGGCGGGCGGTGCCCCACAGCGCCTCCGCCTCGTCCCGCCCGACGAACACCAGATCCGCGGCGCGCGCCGGTATCAGCAGCCGCTCCGCCGCCTCGGCGGTGCCGCCCCGCCAGAGTGCCGGGCGATGGTTCACGTCGAAGGAGATGAGCGGGCCGGGGTCCCGCCCCGCCGCGCGCCGGACGGTCAGGGCGTCGAGGAGGGCGGCGCAGGTGTCCGAGAGCGCCGCCGAGATGCCCGACAGATGGACGACGCGGGCGCCCCGCACGGCGGGCAGCCGGGCCAGTTCGGGGCCCAGGGCGGTGGCGGCCGATCCGGCGCGGTAGTAGTGGGTGCGGGTCGATCCGGAACCGGGGTCCTTGAAGTAGATCCCGGTGGGCCGTTCCGGGTCGGTCACGGCGCCGCTCACGTCGACCCCGCGCCCGGCGAGGTCGGCCAGGACCCGGTGGCCGAACGGATCGTCGCCGACCCGGCCGAGCCAGGCGGCGCGGTGCCCGAGCCCCACGAGGGCACAGGCCACGTTGGACTCGGCGCCGCCGACGGAGAGCCGCACCGCGGACTGCCCCGCGAGCGGTCCCGCCCCGTCCGGGCGGAACATGACCATGGTCTCGCCGACGCAGACCACGTCCGGGCCCGTGGGCGGGGTGCCGGACGGGTCGCCGGCCGGGGCGGCCGGGGCCGTGACCGGGGAGCTGGGTATCGCGTCGGCCCGGCTCCCGCCGGTCTCCGCCCCGGCGCCGGGCGGGGACGGGGCAGCGCCCCTGGGCGCGGGGGCGGTCGCGGACGCGCTGTCGGTCTCCCGGGGGACGCGGGGCTCCGGCACGAGAACTCTCCTGGGACGGTGGGGGACGGGTCGGGGGCGGAGGCGGGAACGGGGATCTGACGACGACGATGATGCCGGGGACGGCACCGGGAGTGACCGGCAGGGGAACGAGGCCCGGGGCCCCGGGACCGCAAGCCGACGGAGGCCCGTAAGCCGGCGTCGGCCCGGCGGCCCGGAAACCCGGCGCCCCGCAGGCCCGCCGCCCCGGGCGCGCGGCGTCGGGGGACACCACGCGCCCGGAGCGCCGCGGTCAGGCGGCCGTCGCCGGCTCCGACAGCCGCAGCATCACCTTGCTGCTGCCGCTCCCCGGGTCGGCCGCGACGGCCAGTGCCTCCGCGGCCCGCTCCAGCGGGAAGCGGTGGGTTATCACGGGGGAGACGTCCAGCCCGTCGCGGAGGGCGTGCAGGGCGTCGTCGATCTCGTCCACGAACCGGTAGGAGCCGATCCAGGTGAGTTCCCTGGTCACCAGGTCGCCGAGGACGGCGGTGACCGGGGTGCCGGGCAGGTTCCCGACCTGGACGACGGTGCCGCCGCGGGCCGCCGCCCGGAGCACCCCGCCGAGCGCGGCCGGCGCCCCGGACGCCTCGAACACCACCTCCACGTCCTCGGGCAGGGCCTCGCCCCGGGAGAGGTCCCGGGTCTCGTCGGCGCCCATGGCCCGGGCGACGGCGAGGGAGGAGTCGGTGAGATCGGCGGCGACGACGGTGCCGGCGCCCCGGTGTTTCGCGGCGGCCACGAGCAGCGAGCCGATCGGCCCGGCGCCGTTGACCAGCACCGTCCTGCCCTGGAGGGCCGGGACCCGGCCCACCGCGTGCAGGGCGACGGCCAGTGGCTCGGCCAGCGCGCCCCGTTCGGTGCCGACGCCCTCCGGCAGCGGCCGGATCTGGTCCGCGGGCACCGTCCGGTACTCGCTGAACCCGCCGTCGGTGTGCGGATCGAAGGCGGCGGAGCCGAAGTAGCGCACCTGCGGGTGCAGGTTGGTGCGGCCGGCGATCCGCTCCGGCAGCGCCACCTCGCCCACCGGCCGGGCGGGGTGGACGGTGACCGGCCGGCCCACGTCCAGGCCGGTCACCCCGTCGCCGAGCGCCGCGACCCGGCCCGCGACCTCGTGGCCGAGGACCAGCGGGTGGCGCAGGGTGGCCGTGCCGGAGGCGCCGTTCCGCCAGTAGGCGATGTCGGAGCCGCAGATTCCGCCCCACTCCAGGGCCAGCAGTACCTCGCCGGGTCCGGGGACGGGGGTCTCCCGCCGGTCGATGCGCAGGTCGCCGGGGCCGTGCACGGTGACGGCCCTCATACCGCGTCCTCCAGCCGGACCAGGTCGCGGCCCCGGGTCTCGGGGGCGAGCCAGGCGCTGACGAGGGTGATGGCCGAGTAGACGACGAGCATCGCCGCGATGGGCCACCAGCTTCCGGTGACGGCGGTCAGGGTGGCCGCGAGGACCGGGCCGATCGCCGTGGCGAGCACCCCGCCGATCTCCTTGGCGAGCGCGAGCTGCGTGAAGCGGGTGCGGGAGCCGAAGAGTTCCGCCATGGTCACGCTCTCCAGCGAGAACAGTCCCAGGACGCCGATGTTCAGGGCGAGGACCATGCCGAGCATGAGGGCCGGGGTCGAGCCGGAGGTGACGAGGAACATGACGGGGAAGGAGATGGCCATGGTCAGCAGCGTCAGCACCATGTAGATCACGCGCCGGCCGAACCGGTCGCCCAGGAAGCCGACCAGGGGCACCGTCAGGAAGCCCAGCAGCGAGCCGTAGAGGATGGCGTCGGTGGGGACGGCCCGGTCGAGGGCGAGGTTGGTGGCGATGTAGCCGACGAGGAACGTCTGCACCAGGCCGGAGTTGCCGGCCTGGCCGAAGCGGAGGCCGAGCGCCAGGAAGAACGCCTTGCCCTTGCGCTGGCGGATGCCCGCCTCCAGGACGCCGGCGTGCCGGGTCTCCCCGGCGGCGACGGTGGACTCCACCTCGCTGCGGGTCATGGCGACGCCGTCCACCACGTCGGGGCGCTCCTCGAAGACCGGGCTCTCCTTGAGGCCGCGGCGCATCCAGGCGGCGAAGATCATCAGGACGAAGCTGAGCAGGAACGGGATCCGCCAGCCCCAGGAGAGCAGCTGCTCCTCGCTGAGCACGGCGAGCAGGAGGGCCCACAGACCCGAGGCGGCCAGCGTGCCGGAGTTGGTGCCGAGCGACACCAGCGAGGCGACCAGCCCGCGCCGCTTGACCGGGGCGTACTCGGCGAGCATCACCGTCGCCCCGGCGATCTCCGCGCCGGCGCCGAAGCCCTGCACCAGGCGGAGGGCGACCAGCAGGATCGGGGCGAGCAGGCCGATCTGCGCGTAGGTGGGGAGCGCGCCGATGAGCGTGGTGGAGGCGCCCATCAGCAGGATGGTGAGGTAGAGGACCTTCTTCCGGCCGATCCGGTCGCCCATCCGCCCGAAGTAGACGGCGCCGACGAGACGGGCGACGTAGCCGACGCCGTAGGTGGCCATGGCGGCGATCAGGCCGATGGCGGGGGAGACGTCCGGGAAGAAGATCTTGTTGAAGACGATGGCGGCGGCCAGCGAGTAGAGCTGGAAGTCCATGAACTCCATGGCCGTGCCGAGCCAGCCGGAGACGGCGGCTCTGGTGAGGTCACGGGTGGAGCGCTGCGCGGGGCGCGGCGCCTGTGCCGTGGTGGTGTCGTGCTGCATGGTGAACTCCGTGGTTCCGGTGGTGCGGGGGAGAGCGCGAGGGCCGGTGCCGTGGGATCAGATCTCCACGTGTCCGGCCCGGAGGGCGGGGAGGCGCTCCGCGACGGCGGTGGTGAGACCGTCGTCCTCGGCCAGGTCCGGCGCGCCGAGGGCGCGCAGGAGGGCGCGGACCGACTCGATGGGGGAGAGGGAGGGGGCCCAGCAGGCCGTGAGGGTGGGGGCCGCGGGATCGGTGAGGTCGGGGTCCCGGTGGCCGGGTCGCGGCCGGCCGGGATCCGGTCGGGTCTCGTTCGCCCAGGCGGCGAGGGCGAGGGTGAGGACGGGCGCGGTGGCGCCCCGCTCGCGCAGGGTGCGCAGGGCGGGCAGCCACCGCTCGGGGATCTTCAGCGATCCGTCGGAGCCGATCTGCCGCAGCGGATGGCGTATCGCGGGGTTGCGGAAGCGGGTGACCAGGTCGTCCGCGTATCCGCCGGGGTCGGGGCCGCCCGTGGGGAGGGTGGGGGCGACCTCCGAGCACAGGGCCCGGACCAGGCGCTCGCCCCAGCCGGCCGCCATGGCGGCGTCGACGGTGGCGAGCCCCGCGGCCCGGCCGAGGTAGGCCAGCGCCGAGTGGGAGCCGTTGAGCAGCCGGAGCTTGGTGAGCTGGTAGGGGGCGACATCGGGGACGAACAGGGCGCCGTCCCGCTCCCAGGGCGGGCGGGGACCGGCGAACGCGTCCTCCAGCACCCAGCTCCGGTAGGGCTCGCCCGCCACCGGCAGCGCGTCCCGCACGCCCGGCAGTCCCGGCAGGACCTGCCCGTCGGTGACCGGGCCGGTGGCGGGGACGATCCGGTCGACGACGGTGTCGGGGAAGGCCACCGCCGTGGCCATCCGGTCCAGGATCCGGTCGCGGTCCGGCCAGGCGGAGGCGCGGACGAAGTCGCGCACGACCCGGCGGAGGGCCGCGCCGTTGCCGGCCATGTTGTCGCAGGAGACGACGGAGACGGGCGGGGCGCCGCGCCGCATCCGGCCCGCCAGGCCGGTGGCGAGCCGGCCGATCACCGTGGTCAGGGGGGCTCCCCGGGGGGCCGCGAGATCCGCGGCCACCTCCGGCGCGGAGAGATCGAGGCCGCCGTGCGGGGCACGGTGGTAGCCCTTCTCCGTGACCGTCAGGGTCACCACCGTCACCTCCGGGCCGGCGAGCAGGGCGTCCACGGCTTCGGCGTCCGGCCCCAGGGCCAGGGCGCCGATCACCGAGCCCACCACGCGCGTGGCGTCGCCGTCCGGGTGCCGTTCGGTGAGCGAGTACAGACAGTCCTGCGCCCGCAGCGCCCGTACCGTCGCCACCGAACGGGGCGCCACCGCCGTGATGCCCCACGGCTCGCCCGAGGCCGCGGCGGCGTTCTCCGTGTAGACCGCCTGGTGCGCCCGGTGGAAGGCGCCGAGGCCGAAGTGGAGGACGCGCGTCCGCAGCTGGGCGGGGTCGGCCGCGGGTCGCTGGGCGGGCGGGAGCCCGGCCAGCGCGGCACGGTTCAGCAGGGCCGGCGGGTCCGGTGGGCCCGGCAGGCCGCGCGAGGGGGATCCGGCGGTGCTCACCAGTCGTGCACCGACCCGTCGAGCCGGCGCGCCACCGGCAGATAGCGCTGCTGGTAGGGGTAGCGCTCGGCGGCCCGGTCGTCGTACTCCACGCCGAGACCCGGCGCGTCGGAGGGGTGGAGCATGCCGTCGGCGAAGGTGACCCCGGTGCGGAAGACCTCGGCGGCCTCGTCGGGGTGGCCCATGTGCTCCTGGATGCCGAAGTTCGGCACGGTGAGGTCCAGGTGCACGGCCGCGGCCATGCTGACGGGGGAGAGGTCCGTCGCCCCGTGGGAGCCGGTCCGCACCTGGTAGAGGGCGGCCAGGTCGAAGATCCGGCGCAGATGGGTGATGCCGCCGGCGTGGACGACGGTGGTGCGGACGTAGTCGATGAGCTGTTCGGTGATGAGGTCCTTGACGTCCCAGATCGAGTTGAGGACCTCGCCGGTCGCGATCGGTGTCGTCGTGTGCCGGCGTATGAGGCGGAACGCCTCCTGGTTCTCCGCCGGGGTGGGGTCCTCCATCCAGAACAGGGCGCAGTCCTCGACGCTCTTGCCGAACCTGGCCGCCTCGATCGGGGAGAGCCGGTGGTGCACGTCGTGCAGCAGGTGGAAGCCGAAGCCGAACCGCTCCCGCACCTCGGCGAGGTAACCGGGGGCGAAACGCAGGTACGCCTCGGTGTCCCAGGGCTGCTCGTCGGGGAGGTCCGTGGCGGCGGGCTCGTAGACCTTGCCCTTGCGGACGCCGTAGGTGCCGCCGACACCGGGGACCGCGGCCTGGGCCCGGACGGCGCGGTAGCCGAGGTCCAGGAAGCGCTCGACGTCGTCCAGGAGCTCGGGCACGTCGGAGCCGCTGGCGTGCGAGTACACCAGGACGCCGTCCCGGGACCGGCCGCCCAGCAGCTCGTAGACGGGCAGGCCCGCGGTCTTCCCCTTGATGTCCCACAGGGCGGTGTCCACGGCGGCGATCGCCGTCATCGTGACCGGGCCGCGCCGCCAGTAGGCGCCGCGGTACAGGTACTGCCAGGTGTCCTCGATGCGTGCCGGGTCGCGGCCGATCAGCAGCGGCGCCACGTGATCCCGGAGGTAGGAGGCCACCGCCAGCTCGCGGCCGTTGAGTGTGGCGTCGCCGAGCCCGGTCACACCGTCGGAGGTGGTGATACGCAGGGTGACGAACGTACGCCCGGGTGAGGCGACGAGGACGTCGACACGCTCGATCCTGGTCACAGGTGGCTCTCCTTGAGGACTGCGGTGGTGGGGGGTGCCGGGCCCGGCCGGCGCCTTCTGCTGTCCGGACGGCCGGAGCGGCCTGTCGCGGACGGCTTGTATACAAGCACTTGTCGTGCAGGTTGACAAGGGGTGTGCGGGACTGTTTCCGCTGCCCGGCGCGGGGGCCGGCCGAGGCCGCGAGTGGCGGGCGGGACGGCCGGGAAGACGGCCGGGGGGCGGCCGCCGGGGGAGTACCCGCCGGTACGATGACGGCATGGCCCAACCGAACCGGCGGCGGACGAGCCGGCGTGCGATCTACCTGAAGCTCCGCCAGATGGTGCTCACGCTCGAACTCCCCCCGGGCTCCGCCCTGTCGGAGAACGAGCTCGCCGCGTCCCTCGGCGTGAGCCGCACCCCGGTACGGGAGAGCCTGATACTGCTCGCCCAGGAGGGGCTGGTGCAGGTCTTCCCGAAGATCGGCTCGTTCGTCTCCCGGGTGGATCCGGCGCAGGTCGCCGACGCGCAGTTCCTGCGGGAGGCGGTGGAGCTCGCCGCGCTGGAGGACCTGCCGGCCGCGCTCGACCAGGAGACCGTCGGGGAACTCCGCGCCAACCTGCGCGAGCAGCAGCGCCCCGACCTGGGCCTCGAGGAGTTCTTCGCCCTGGACGAGGCGTTTCACCAGGGCCTGATGCGGCTGAGCGGCCACGGCAACGTCTGGACGACCGTCGCCGCCGCCAAGGGGCATCTGGACCGGGCCCGCCGGCTCGGGCTGCACGAGAACGCGTCACCCGCCGGGTTCGCGGCCCAGCACACGGAGATCTTCGACGCCGTGACCGGTGGGGACGTCCCGCTGGCCCGGCGGGCCATGCGCGCGCATCTGCGCGCGGTCTTCGACGACATCGAGCGGATCCGCGCCCACTCGCCCGATCTGTTCGCCGGGGTGGCGGGGTCGGTGCCGGTCCGGCGCAACGTCGTCGTCTGGGAGTGACCGGCGGGCCGGTCACCCCGCGGAGTCGCGGACGGCGTCACGGGGGACGGGCCGGGTGGTGACGGTGCCGGTGAAGACGGGTTCACCGTCCTGGTGGGCCGTGACGCGGAGGGTGCCGTCGGCCCCCGGGACGTCCCGGGCCTCGATCCGGCACGGGCGGTCGAACTCCGCGTAGCGGTGGTAAGCGCTCTCCACACCGGTCACCAGCAGGGGACCGGCGCCGGGGTCGAGGGCGTGGGCCGCCTGCCGGGCGGCCTCCAGCAGGACCATGCCGGGGATGTGGTCGACGGGGTGGTCGAAGAGGACCGGGTGCGCCGGGTCCGCCCGGAGCTGCCAGCGGCCGGGCGCGTCGCCGGGGCCGAGGACCACGTCGAACCCCGAGGTGCGGCCGACCCGGCCCGGGCTGACCGGCCCGGCCGGGGCGTCCGTCCCCGCGTCCGTCCCCGCGTCCGTCCCCGCGTCCGGCGGGGCCTGCCGCCGGGCCCGCAGCCGCGCGTAGATCTTGGGCGGGACGCAGGTGTAGTGGGCGCCGCCGGTGGCGACGGTCTCGCCGTCCCGGCGGATCTCCGCCTCGTACCGCAGGCCGGTGAGCCGCCCGGCGCGTTCACCGATCTCGGTGCAGGTGATGGCGAGTTCGAGGGAGGCCGGCGCCGGGCCCATGCGCAGGCCCTCGGGCCGGGCCGAGTAACGCAGCTCCCACATCAGGAACTTGTGGTCCAGCGGTACGCCGAACGCGGCGTGCGCCAGCAGGGCCCCTGCCTGCCGCACGGTCTCGGCCACCAGCAGGGGATCGTGGAACGCGCGCTCGATCGGGGTGAAGAAGGCGTGGCTGCGGGGCCATTCGGCCAGGACGGAACACCGGCCGTCGCGGAGCGGGGTCCAGTCGGTGAGGAAGACCTCCGCGACGGAGGCCCGGTGGACGTACTCGCGGGGCACCGTCGTCGTGAGGCGGGGGCCGGTTCCGTCGTGGCCGGGGCCCGGCGCGGCGGCCGGGCCTTCCGTGTGGTCCAAGGCGCTCTGAATCATGGGCTCCCCGGGTGAGTTCCGCTGGACAAGGACGGTGCGCAGGGGCCGCAGGGGGCCCGGTGGGTCCCTCATGGGAGGTCGTGCGTCTCGCGTTGCTCGTGCGTAACTCAAACTCACGTACGAAAGAAGATACGTACTGAACGGTTTGCTCTTCAAGGGTGCCGCCCGCTCCGGCCGGTGAGGGCGTGATCTTTCCGGGGGAGAGCCGCTGATCCGGGGGTTCTCGTGGTGCGCCCCGGCGTGGTCCGTTCGCCGGGGGGAGCGGGGCGCGACCTGCCCGATTCCTGGCGCGGAAGCGTCTTGACAGGCGGGCGCGGGAAGTTGACGGGCCGTCCGGTGAGCGGTACGCATGGGGAACGGGTGTTCAAACAGACGGGTGGTCCGGTATGTTTCCGTCCCGGCCGGTCGGTCCGGCGGCACTCACGGGTGCCTCCGTGCCGCGGAATCCCTGATTCCGTATCCGGCCGGTCGGTGGGACGGCGCGCCTTCGGCCGTCCCGTGCGCCTGTCACCAGGGGGTCCCAGTGCGGCAGTCGGGCGAGCCGGAACCACCGGATCAGCGGTGGTCCGGCCGGGAACGGACGGAGCGGCAGCGGCCCCCGGACGGGAGGGCCCGGCCGGAGCGCGCGGGCCCGGCGGAGGGGGCGGAAGCCCGGCCCGCCCACCCACTGCGGCAGTTGCGGCTGGCGGCCGTGAACATCGACGGCGTCCTGCTCAACGACACCTTCAGCCCCGTCATCCACCGCTTCGTCACCCGGCGGGGCGGCACGTACACGGCCGCGACGGAACGGGAGATCTTCTCCCAGCCCCAGCACCTGGCGGCCGCGGCACTGGGCCGCGCGGCCGGGCTGGACCAGCCCGTCCGGGACGTCCTCGCCGCCTACTTCCGGGAGCGGGACGCCTACCTCGCGGAGCACCCCGTACGCGTCGAGCCCGGGGCCGCGGAACTGCTCCGCCGGCTGCGCTCCCTCGGCCTGCGGACGGTGTGCTACGGGGGCCTGCCGAAGGACCACTTCGACCGCCACCTCGGCGATCTGGCGGACCGCTTCGACGGGCCGCGCTACGTCTGCACCAACGACTTCCGCCCCGGCATCCGGGAGATCACCTGCGAGGTCTTCGGGCTCGCCGTGGACCAGGCTCTCTTCGTCGACGACGTGGCCAGGGTGGCGGAGGCCGCCAGGGACCTCGGCGCCGCCTTCATCGGCCACCCCGGCGGCTTCGCACATGGCTTCCAGGCCGCCGCGATGCGCGCGGCGGGCGTCCGCCACCTGGTGAACTCGCTCGCCGCGATCGACGAGGAGCTGCTGCGCACCGTGGACCGCGAGGCCGCGGCCGGCACGCTCTGGCGCCCCCGGCCCTGACCCCCGGCCCCGCATCCGGACCCCGCCCCGAGCCCTACCCGCCCCGACAGCCCGGACCTGCCCCGAATCCCCGAACCCCGGCGCCCTCTTCCTCCGGGCGCCTCGCCCACCGGACGGGGCGGGACGTGCGCCCGGCACTTCCGCGGCGCCGGGCCGCGGAAGTGCCGGGCGCCGATCCAGGAGACTCACCGACCCGCCGAACCCGAACGGACCCGCCGAACCGAGGGACCCACCGCCCGCGACCCCGGAAGGACGCCGGAGAGATGACCTCACACCACACCCCGCTGCTCAAGGACAAGACCGCGCTGATCACCGGTGCCAGCAGTGGCATCGGCGCGGCGGCGGCCCGGGTCTTCACCCGTGAGGGCGCCCGCGTCGTGCTCGCCGCCCGCCGTGAGGACCGGCTCAAGGCCCTGGCCGGGGAGTTGCGCGCGGAGGGCGCCGAGGTGGAGTACGCGGTGTGCGACGTGGCCCGCCGGGAGGACGTCACCCGGGCCGTGCGCCGCGCCGTGGACCAGTTCGGGCGGCTGGACGCCGCCTTCAACAACGCCGGTTACGGCGCGGGCCGGTCACCGCTGCACGAGATGGCGGACGAGCTCTACGACGAGATCATGGACGTCAACGTCCGCGGGACGTGGAACTGCCTGCGCGCGGAGATCACGGCGATGCTGGCCTCGGGCCGGGGCGGCGCCGTCGTCAACACCAGCAGCGTCGGCGGACTGCTGGCCACCCCCGTCGCGGCGCCCTACGTGGCGTCCAAGCACGCGGTGATCGGCCTCACCAAGGCGGCCGCCGCCGAGTACGCGGGCCAGGGCATCCGGGTCAACGCCCTGGCGCCCGGCACGACGCGCACGGAGATCGTGACGGAGTGGTTCGCCGCGAACCCCGGTCTGGAGGAGGCGCTGCACCAGGCGACCCCGCAGCCGCGCACGGCGGAACCCGAGGAGGTCGCGGAGGCCGCGGCCTGGCTCTGCAGCGACCGGGCCGGTTTCGTCACCGGGGCCACCCTGCCCGTGGACGGTGGCTTCACGATCGTCTGACCGGCGACCGGCGACCGGCGACCGGCGACCGGCCCCAGCGACCTGCCGGCCCGAGCCCTCGCCGGCCCCTGCTCGCCGGCCCGGGAGGCCGGGGCCGCGGGCGGGCTCCCGGGGGAGCCCGCCCGGCTCCGGCGCCCCGGCTCCGGCGCCCCTGACCCGGTGTCCCGCCCGTGTCCCGCCCCCGGGGCGCCCGGCGGCACCGGGGCCGGGAGCCCCGTCCGTCCCGGTGGGTCTCCCGGTTCCGCCGATACATACGGACTTCGCGGTTTAGAATGCCGGTCAGTTGCCGGGCCACGCGGCCCGGTGGAGGCCGCGGGGATCGTGAGGGTGTGCTGTGCCGAAGCAGGACCGTGCTGTACGCACTCGGCAGACCATCCTGCTCGCCGCCGCCGGTGTGTTCGAGGAGCGGGGGTACGGCGCCGCCAAGCTCACCGAGATCCTGGACCGGGCCCGGGTCACGAAGGGCGCGCTCTACTTCCACTTCGCCTCCAAGAAGGAGCTCGCGCTCGCGGTGCTCCAGGCCCAGATCGAGGAGGCCCCGCCCCGCGTCCCGCAGTCCAGCAGGGCGCAGGAGTTCGTGGATCTCGGCCTCGTCTTCGCCCACCGCCTGGTCTACGATCCGCTGCTGCGCGGCAGCGTCCGGCTGACCTTCGAGCACAACTCCTACGACCTCGACCGCTCCGGCCCCTACCGGCAGTGGACGGAGGTCTCGCTGTCGCTGCTGACGGAGGCGCGGGAGCGGGGTGAACTGCTGCCGCACGTGGTCCCGCTGGAGACGGCCCGGCTGGTCGTCGGCGCCTACGCGGGGATCAACCTCATGAACCAGGTGCTCGACGCCCGCGCGGAGCTGTGCCGGGAGGCGTCCGCCCTCTACCAGCACATCATGCCGAGCGTGGCGGTACCGGGGGTGCTGGTCTCCCTCGACATGGCCCCGGACCGCGGCGCGCGGGTGCTGGCCGAGGCGCGGGCGGGTGAGGCGGCGGAAGCCACACGGGGGCCGGATGCCACGGAACCGGCGGAGGCCGGGGAACGCACGGCATCCGGGGAACGCACGGAGGCCGGGAAGGCCGTCCGCACCGGCTGAACGGCCGTCGCGCCGCCGCCAACCCGATCCGGCGCCCGATCCGGGACCTGCCTTCGGCGCCCGTTACCGGCCCGACGGCCCGGCCGCGGCCCTGCTCCGGGGGACGGACGGGGGCCGCGGGATGGTCAGGCCGGTCAGCATCAGGTCCCAGAAGTGGACGTGGAGCTGCGGGTCCAGCCAGTCCGGGTCCTCGTGTCCCAGCGTCACGAATCCGCGGCTCGCCGCGGTGATCGTGGCGAGCGCGACCCGCCGCAGCGCCGGATCCCCGGTCAGCAGGCCGGCGTCCGCGGCCTCCGCCAGGAGCCCCGCCACGCACCGCTCCCACTCCTGGTAGAGATCCGTCCGGCTCGCGAACGACGGGTCACCGGCGAGCCGCAGGCCCGCCCGGATCACGACGTCCCGGCGGAGCTGCTCGACCACGGCCAGGGAGGCGGACGCCAGCTTCCGCAGGGGGTTCGCGTCCGAGCGCCGGGCCGCCGTGGCGATCTCCCGCAACCGGCCGGCCGCCACGGCCTCCACGGTGGCGGCCACCGCGGCCTTGTCCTGGAAGTGGTGACCGAGGGCGCCGCGGCTGACGCCGGCGCCGGCGCTGATGTCCGCCAGGCTCGCCCGGGTGTATCCGTGCTCCTCGAACGCGTGCGCCGCGGAGGAGATGAGCGCCTGCCGGGTGCGGAGCGCGCGTTGCTGCTTCACGGCGAACGGCGCGGTGGGCTGCGCCAGGGGCGCCGCCGCGTGGGCCGGGGTGTGGGCCGGTGCCCGCACGGCCGAATTCTCCGATTCAGAAACCGCCATCCCGGTATTTTATCAGCTGATCCCCCCACAGGGACTGCCGGGTGCGGGGCCGTTCCGAGTTTCCCGGCCGCCCGGTGGTTCCCCGGTTGCGCCGGGCGTTCTCGGTCACGTCGCGCCGGATTCCCGTCCGTCGGGCCCGGGATCGGCGCCGGGCACGGTCGCGGCTCTGGGGGCGGGGCTGGGGCGGGGTGGCCGGGGTGGGGCCCGCCGGCGGATGGACGGCTCGGGGGCCCGCCGGAGTCCGCGACGCCCGTTCCCGGCCCGCCCCGTGACCTCCTCGCGGGGCCGCTCGCCCCGTGCGCGCTCCGGCGCAGGGGGCGCATGCGCGCCGCACGGCACACCACTGCCGCCCGTTTCTGCCACCGGAGCGCTTCGACCACTTCGGGGGAATCTTTGGCCCTTACTTGCGAGTGGCAACTTTGGGTTGCCAAGCTGTCGCGGACTGTCAACCCTTGGAGGGGCACGTGACTTTCGGTGAGCAGCCGGCGTATCTCCGGGTCGCCGGTGACCTGCGGCAGAAGATCGTCAGCGGTTCCCTGGCGCCGCATACCCGGCTCCCCTCCCAGGCCCGCATCCGCGCCGAGTACGGCGTCTCCGACACCGTGGCCCTGGAGGCGCGGAAGGTGCTGATGGCCGAAGGGCTGGTGGAGGGGCGGTCCGGCTCCGGTACGTATGTGCGTGAACGCGTCGAGCCCCGCCGCATCGCCCGGACCGGCTACCGCTCCGGCGGTGACCGCACCCCGTTCCGGCAGGAGCAGGCGGACGAACGGATGCGTGGCACCTGGGAGTCGCGCAGCGAGCAGGAGCGGGCCACCCCGGAGACGGCCCGGCGCCTCGGCCTCGACCCCGGCGCGCGGCTGATGTGCACGCGCTACCTCCACCGCGCCGACGGCGAGCCGATGATGCTCGTCACCTCCTGGGAACCGCTGGCGGTCACCGGCCGGACCCCCGTGATGCTGCCGGAGGAGGGGCCGCTGGCCGGGCGCGGGGTGGTGGAGCGGATGGCCGCCATCGACCTGGTCGTGGACAACGTCCAGGAGGAGGTCGGCGCCCGGCCCGGCCTGGCCGGGGAGACGGCCCTGCTGGGCGGGGTGCCGGGCCGGGTGGTGATCGTCGTCTCCCGGACGTTCTACGCCTCGGGGCGGGCGGTGGAGACGGCGGATGTCATCGTCCCCGCGGACCGCTACCGCCTCTCGTACCACCTGCCGGTCCGCTGACGCCGCGGGCGGGGCCCACCCGGTCCCGGCACCGGCCGTCCGGGGGCCGCCTCCGGCGCCGGCCGCCCGGGGAGCCTCCGGCGCGGGGGCCTTCTCCGCCGTGCCGGGGCCCGCCCCGCTCTCGGCCCCGCCCCGCTCTCGGCCCCGCCCCGCTCTCGGCCCCACCCCGCTCTCGGCCCCGCCGTGCTCGCGGTTCCGCCCCGCTCGCCGTCCCGCCGTGCGCCCCCGGCCGCCTTCCCCGGCCGGCCGGTCCCGTCCGTCCTCGCGTCCTCGCGGCCCCGCCGTTCCGCCGGGGCCGTCTCCGGTCCGCTCGGCAGCCGCCCCGCCTTCCGTACGCTCCCGCCGGGGTGGCGCCGCCGCGTGCGAGGCGACGGGCCGCCTCCGCCGTCGCGGCCGGCCGCGCCCCGTGGTGACGGTTCCCCTCTGCGGGCGGGTCGGTCGCCGTTCAGAACCTCGAACGGTTGGCCGGATGCGTGCCTCTTCGTGCCAAGTCGTATGCGCTGCGTGAAGGCCGGGCGTAGGCTCGGGCATATGCTGACTGTTGTTTCCCCAGAGGACGGCACCGTGTACGCCGGCGTGCGCGCCCCGGCGCGGGAGGGGTCGCGATGAGCGACGGCAGCGCCGACCGCCCCTGGCTCGTGATACGCGAGGACGGCAACGGCAACCGCTACCGCGTCGGCAGCTACCCGACCCGCGGCGAAGCGGAGCGGGCCGCGGCCCGGCTCGACCGTCCCGGAAGCGCCCCCCTCTACGTGGTCGAGCGGGTGGCCCGCCACCCGTAGAGTCCTGGCATGACCGAGAGCTCTCATGTCTCCCCCGGCCAGGCCGTTCCGGGTCCGGCCGGGGCCGATGCCGGCCGCCCGGCCTCGGCAGCCGGCCACCTGGACGACCGGCCGCCCGGCCCGGCGGGGTCCCGCCTCGTCGTCGGAGGCGCCCTGCTGGACGGCGGACGGCTGCTCGCCGCCCGCCGCAGCGCGCCGCCGGCGCTGGCCGGGCGGTGGGAGTTCCCCGGCGGCAAGGTGGAGCCCGGGGAGACGCCCCCGCAGGCGCTGGTCCGCGAACTCCGCGAGGAACTCGGCGTGGAGGCCGTGCCGGTGGCGCGTATCCCCGGCACCTGGCGGCTCTCGCCGCGCCATGTGCTCCAGGTGTGGACGGCGCGCCTGGTCTCCGGTGACCCCCGGCCGCTGGAGGACCACGACGCGCTGCGCTGGCTCACGCCCGGGCAGGTGGACGAGGTGGACTGGCTGGACGAGGACCGCCCCGCCCTCGCCGAGGTGGTGCGGCTGCTGACGGCGGACGGGGGCCGGAGCGGGGCCGGGGACCGGAACGCGGGCGGGGCCGGGCCGGGCGGGCCCCCGGTGACCGGCGAGCCCCCGGCCGGGACCCTGCCGTAGCGGCCGGCCCGTACCGCGACCCCCGGCTCGTCCGACCCCCGGCTCGTCCGACCCCGGCCCGTGTCGCGGTCCCCGACCCCCGCCGAAGCGGACGTGGTCCGGGCGCCGGTGCGCGGAGGCGCGCCCGCGGCGGAGGTGCGCCGGAGCGGGAGGAGCGGGGCCCGGCCTCGGGCTGTGCGCCGTTCGTGCCACAGAAGCCGCAGTTATGTGATATTCGGACCGTGATTTCGGGTATGCGCTCCTTGCAGGACGATCCTCGACGTGTCTGATGTATCCGACGTGCCCGCGGATTCCGGGCGGACCTCCCGGGGCCGGCGAAAACGGCGGCATCTGCGCATCCGTGGCGGACCGCGCCGTCCGGCCCCCGGTGGGGCGCCCGGACGGCACCCGGGGGAGCGGCCGGGACAGTGAGGGGAAGTGGTCGGCGTGAGCGGCTCCCCGGATCCCGCCGAGCCGGTGAACCCGTACACCCTGCTCTCCGCGCAGGCGGCGGGGTCCGGTGGCCCCGCGGGGGAGGTGTACGTCGCGGAGTGGAGCTTCCCGGCGGGACCGGACGCGCCGCGGAACGCCCGCGCCCTGACCCGGGCGACGCTGGGGCAGTGGCGTCTGAACGCCGTGAGCGACGTCACCGTACTCCTCGTCAGTGAGCTGGTGACCAACTCGCTGCGCTATGCCAGCGGCCCGATCGGAGTCCGTATGGAACGCACCCGGAACCGTACCCTGATGGTCGAAGTCTCCGATCCGCTTCCCGATCCGCCCCTGGCACGGACCGCCGCCCCCGAGGACGAAGGCGGCCGTGGACTGCAGCTGGTGGCCGGTGTGTCGCACCGCTGGGGTGCCCGTCGCGGGAAAACGGGGAAGACGGTGTGGTTCGAGCTGGGGCTCTCCGGTTAGGAGAAGGACTGGCAGCTGATCACGTCCGATTAGGCAGTTGAAACCGTGCTGTGATCGTGAAGGCCGTGTTCCGGATGGCGTCGGTGCTGGATACTCGGCCCATGCCGTCCGGACGAGGTGAGCTGGAGGGGACGGGCGCGTGAGCGGAATACCAGCGGGGCAGGGGACGTCCGGCGAGGACGGCGGTCTGCCGGTGTGGCAGAGCCACCCGCCCGGATCGATCTACGACTACATCGGGGTCGCCTCCTTCTCGCTCGGCCCGGACGGCCGGATCACCCAGTGGAGCGACCGGGCCGCCGAGCAGCTCGGCATCCCCGCCGAGGAGGCCCTCGGCAAGGACCCGGTGGACGCGTTCCTCCCCCCTGAACTGAGGAAGCACGGTCGCGGCCGGGTCTCGGAGATCATGGACGGCCGGGAGTGGGTCGGCCTGGTCCCCTTCCGCACGGAGGCCGGCGGCCGGCACGGCCTGGCCGAGGTCTACGTCATGCCGACCGACACCGAGGACGGCCGGCGGGGCGCGCTCTGTGTCGTCGTGGACGTCCGTGTGCTCCGGGGAATCGAGACCGACCTCGCCGTCTCGGAGGCGGTTTTCGGCCAATCTCCGATGGGCTTCCTGCTCCTCGGGACCGACCTGCGGGTCATGCGGGTGAACGAACGGTTCGCCACCGTCTTCGGCGGCACCACCGGCTCCCACCGGGGCCGCTCCGCCGCCGACTATCTGCCGCCCGCCGAGGCCGGCCGGCTGGAGGCCGCCGTCCGCGTCGTGCTGGAGACCGGCAACCCCGTGACCGACCTCTTCCTCGTCGGCTTCGCCGACGGCGAGGAGGAGCAGCGCCGCTGGAACCTCAGCCTCTACCGGCTGCACAACGCGGCCGGGCGCCCCATCGGGGTGGCCGGTCTCGGCACCGACATCACGCGGCGGCGGAACGCCGAGCGCGAGGCCGCCAGCGCCCGCCGCAACCTGGCCCTGCTGAACGCCGCCGGCACCCGCATCGGCAACTCCCTCGACCTGGAGACCACGGCCCGCGAACTGCTGGCGGTGGCCGTGCCGCAGTTCTGCGACATCGCCTCCGTCGACCTCTTCCAGGGGCTGCTCAGCCGCGACGACGACCCGTTCTCCGTCCGCGCCGGCCGTGAGCCCGTCCCCGGGCTGGCCGACGGCAGCGCCGAGATGCGCCGGGTCGCCTTCGCCAGCGCCGTCTCCGGCGCCCCCATGACCCTCTCCGACGACGGGGAGTACGGCGGGGACGCGACGGGCAGCGGCGCGAGCGCGCCGGTCCGGGTCGGCGCCGTGCACCGCTATCCCTTCGACTCACCGCTCGCCGACGCGCTGCGCACCGGGCGGCCCCAGGTCGTGCCCGGCTGGGGGAGCGACGACCGCCCGGACCTCGCCGCGATCGTGCAGTCCACCCTGGCCGTGCCGATGATCGCGCACGACACCGTGGTCGGTCTGGCCCGCTTCTCCCGGACCAAGGGCAGCGAGCCGTTCGGTGAACGGGACACGGCGCTCGCCGCCGAACTCGCCGCCCGCGCGGCCGTCTGCATCGACAACGCCCGCCTCTACCGCCGGGAGCACGAGCGGGCGCTGATCCTCCAGCGCAGCCTGCTCCCGCCCGGGGACCCGGAGGCAGCGGGCCTCGACATCGCCTGCCGCTATCTGCCCGGTTCCACCGCGACCGAGGTGGGCGGCGACTGGTTCGACGTCATCGAACTGCCCGGTCACCGCACCGCGCTCGTCGTCGGCGACGTCATGGGCCGCGGGCTGCGCGCCGCCGTCGCCATGGGCGAACTGCGCACCGCCGTCCGCACCCTGGCGATGCTGGACGTGGAACCGGCCGAGGTCCTCTCCCATCTGGACGAGATAGCCCGCGGCCTGGCCGCCCCGGCCGGGACCCACGCCCCCCAGGGGGGATCCCGCGGCTCCGAGCCCGACGACCTTTCCGAGGTCTACCTCGCCACCTGCGTCTACGCCGTGTACGACCCGGTCACCCGGCGTTGCACCTTCGCCAACGCCGGTCATCTGCCGCCCGTCCTCGTGGAGCCCGGGGAGCCGGCGCTGATGATGGAGGTCCCCACCGGGATGCCGCTGGGCGTCGGCGGGGAGCCCTTCGAGGAGGTCGAGGTCGAGCTCCCGGACGGCGCGCTGCTCGCCCTCTACACCGACGGCCTGGTGGAGTCCCGCGACCACCCGCTGGACGAGGGGCTGAGCGCGTTCCGCGCCGCGCTCGCCGACCAGAGCCGGGCGCTGGAGGACATCGCGGACCACGTGCTCGGCACCCTGCACACCCGGCACGGCGAGGACGACACCGCCCTGCTGATGGCCCGGGTGCAGGGGCTGCCGGCCGAGTCCGTCGGCGACTGGCGGCTGGAGCGCGAACCCCAGTCGGTCTCCCGCGCCCGGGAACTGGCCCGGGAACAGGTGGTGGCCTGGGGCCTGGAGGCCCTGGTCGACACCACCGAACTGCTCGTCAGCGAGCTGGTGACCAACGCCCTGCGCTACGGCGAGGGCGAGATACGGCTCCGGCTGCTGCTCGACCGCACCCTGGTCTGCGAGGTGTGGGACGGCGGACTGGTGCAGCCCCGGCGGCGCCGGGCCCGCGCCACCGACGAGGGCGGCCGCGGCCTCCAGCTCGTCGGGTTGCTCAGCAGCGGCTGGGGCAGCCGGCGTACCCCGCGCGGCAAGACCGTCTGGTTCGAACTCGCGCTGCCCGACGGGGACGCGCCGGGCGCCGACCCGGTGGAGGCGCTGCTCAGCCTCTACTGACATCGCGCGCCCCTCGGCCGCGGGGGTCCGCGCGCGGGGGGAGGTCTCCGCTGAGGGACCCGGCTGCCCGGCGCCGGCCGACGGCGGCCCCGCGTGCCGGCCCGCTCAGTGCCCGCGGCGGCGGATCTTCGAGCCCAGCCAGACCAGCGGGTCGTAGCGGCGGTCGGCCACCCGCTCCTTCATGGGGATCAGGGCATTGTCGGTGATCTTGATGGACTCGGGGCAGACCTCGGTGCAGCACTTGGTGATGTTGCAGTAGCCGAGGCCGTGGTCCCGCTGCGCGGCCGTCTTGCGGTCCAGACCCGTCTCCGCCGCCGCGTCCAGCGGATGCATGTCCAGCTCGGCGACGCGCATGAGGAAACGCGGCCCGGCGAAGGCGGGCTTGTTCTCCTCGTGGTCGCGGACCACATGGCAGACGTCCTGGCAGAGGAAGCACTCGATGCACTTCCGGAACTCCTGCGGGCGGTTCACGTCCTCCTGCGCCATCCGGTACTCCCCGGGCTTCAGCCCCGGCGGCGGTACGAACGCGGGGACGTCACGGGCCTTGGCGTAGTTGAACGACACGTCCGTCACCAGGTCCCGCACCACGGGGAAGGCGCGCAGCGGGGTGACGGTGACCGTCTCCGCCGGGTCGAAGACCGACATCCGGGTCATGCACAGCAGCCGGGGCCGACCGTTGATCTCGGCGCTGCACGAACCGCACTTGCCCGCCTTGCAGTTCCAGCGGACCGCCAGGTCCGGCGCGCGCGTGGCCTGGAGCCGGTGGATGATGTCGAGGACCACCTCGCCCTCGTTCACCTCCACCTCGTAGTCGGCCAGGCCGCCGCCGGTGGCGTCGCCCCGCCACACCTTGAAGTGCGCTGTGTGGGTCACTGGAAGATTTCCTCCTCGGAGAGGTACTTGCCCAGTTCGTCCTTCTCGAAGAGGGCCAGCAGATCGCTGCGGATGGGGGGTGGTGTGTGGCGGACGAGCTCGATCGCGGCACCGGCACCGGCACCGGCACCGGCACCCGCACCGGCACCGGGCGTGGCGCCGGACGTGCCGGGGGCGCTCCCCGCGGCGGCGGGGGTGGCGAGCCGGCACAGCAGGTTGACCCGCCGCCAGTCCCGTTCCATCCGCGGCCGGTCCTCGCGGGTGTGGCCGCCGCGGCTCTCCTCCCGCTCCAGCGCGGCCCGGGCCACGCACTCGCTGACCAGCAGCATGTTCCGCAGGTCCAGGGCGAGATGCCAGCCCGGGTTGAACTGCCGGTGCCCCTCGACCAGCGCCCGCCGGGCGCGTTCCCGCAGCCCGGCCAGCCGCCCGAGCGCGTCGGTCATCTCCGGGCCCCGCCGGATGATGCCGACGAGGTCGTTCATGGTCTGCTGGAGTTCCTGGTGGAGGGCGTACGGGTTCTCCGGCGCGGCCGGCCCGGTCACGCCGCCGCCCGCTGCCGCTGCCGACGCCGTGGCGGATGCCGTGTCCGCTGCCGTGGCCGGGGTGGCGGTGCCGAAGGGCCGCAGGGCTTCCGCCACGGCCGCCTCCACGTCCGCCCCCGCGACCTCGGGGCGCTCGCCGTCGGGGACCGCGAGCGCGTGCCGCGCCGCGTGCAGCCCGGCCCGGCGGCCGAAGACCAGCAGGTCGGAGAGGGAGTTGCCGCCCAGCCGGTTGGAGCCGTGCATGCCGCCGGCGACCTCGCCGGCCGCGTAGAGCCCACCGACCCCGCGGGCCCGCGCGGTGTCCGGGTCCACCCAGACACCGCCCATCACGTAGTGGCAGGTCGGGCCGACCTCCATCGGCTCGGCCGTGATGTCCACATCCGCCAGCTCCTTGAACTGGTGGTACATCGACGGCAGCCGGCGGCGGATCGTCTCCGCGGGGACGCGGGTGGAGACGTCGAGGAAGACCCCGCCGTGCGGGGAGCCCCGGCCGGCCTTGACCTCGGCGTTGATGGCGCGCGCCACCTCGTCACGGGGGAGCAGCTCGGGCGGGCGGCGGTTGTGGTCCGGGTCCTCGTACCAGCGGTCACCCTCCTCCTCCGTCTGCGCGTACTTCTCCTTGAAGACGTCGGGGACGTAGTCGAACATGAACCGCTTGCCGTCACTGTTGCGGAGCACCCCGCCGTCGCCGCGGACGGACTCGGTGACGAGGATGCCCTTCACCGACGGCGGCCAGACCATGCCCGTGGGGTGGAACTGGACGAACTCCATGTTGGTCAGCCGGGCGCCGGCGAGCAGCGCCAGCGCGTGCCCGTCGCCGGTGTACTCCCAGGAGTTGGAGGTCACCTTGAACGACTTGCCGATGCCACCGGTCGCCAGCACCACGGACGGCGCCTGGAGGACGAAGAACCGGCCGGACTCGCGCTCGTAGCCGAAGACGCCGGACACCCGGCCACCGGACGGCTCCTCCACCCCGCCCGTCTCGTCGGTCCCGTCGGTCTCGTCGGTCTCGTCCACCTTGCCGCGACCGTCGGCCGGCGGTGGGCCGGACGGGCCGGCGGTACCGGGCGGACCGGGCTCGGTGAGGACGCGGGTGACGGTGCACTCCTGGAAGATCTTCAGCCGCGCCTCGTGGTCGCCGAACTCGCGGAAGTCCTCCTGCTGGAGGGCGACGATCTTCTGCTGGAGGGTGCGGATCAGCTCCAGGCCCGTGCGGTCGCCGACGTGCGCGAGGCGCGGGTACTCGTGGCCGCCGAAGTTCCGCTGTGAGATGCGGCCGTCGGCGGTGCGGTCGAAGAGGGCGCCCCAGGTCTCCAGCTCCCAGACCCGGTCCGGGGCCTCCTGGGCGTGCAGCTCGGCCATCCGCCAGTCGTTGAGGAACTTGCCGCCGCGCATCGTGTCGCGGAAGTGGACCTGCCAGTTGTCACCCTGGTTGACGTTGCCCATGCTGGCGGCGATGCCGCCCTCGGCCATCACCGTGTGGGCCTTGCCGAACAGGGACTTGCAGACGACGGCGGTGCGGGCGCCCCGTTCCCGCGCCTCGATGGCGGCGCGCAGCCCGGCGCCCCCGGCGCCGACCACGACCACGTCCCACGCCTGCCGCTCGGGTTGCTGCCTCATCACGGTGTGGTTTCCCTCTCAGAACAGCTTCGGGTCGTCGAAGACGCCGGTGGCGAGCAGATACACGTACAGGTCGGCGAGGGCGACGCTCAGCAGCGAGGCCCAGGCGAGCGCCATGTGGTGGGCGTTGAGCCGGCTGACCCAGCCCCAGAGCCGGTAGCGCACCGGATGGCGGGAGAAATGCTTCAGCCGGCCGCCGACGATGTGCCGGCAGGAGTGGCAGGAGAGGGTGTAGAGCCAGATCAGCACCACGTTGACGAGCAGGATCACCGTGCCGAGCCCCATGTGGCCCCAGGCGTAGTTCTCGTCCCGGAAGCCGAGCAGGGTGTCGTAGGTCAGCACCGAGGCGACCAGCACCGCCGGGTAGAAGAAGTAGCGGTGGAGGTTCTGGAGGACCAGCGGGAAGCGGGTCTCCCCGGTGTACCGGCGGTGCGGCTCGGCGACCGCGCAGGCCGGGGGCGAGGCCCAGAAGCCGCGGTAGTACGCCTTGCGGTAGTAGTAGCAGGTCAGCCGGAAGCCCAGCGGGAACACCAGGATGATCAGCGCCGGTGACAGCAGCCACCAGTCACCGAACAGCGCCCAGTTCGGCCCGGCCTTCATCGGGACGCAGTTCTCCGCCAGGCAGGGCGAGTAGAACGGCGAGACGTAGGGGGCCGCGTAGTAGTCGGCGCCGGAGAAGGCCCGCCAGGTGGAGTAGACGACGAAGGCGAGCAGCCCGGCGGCGGTCGCGGCCGGGGAGAGCCACCAGCGGTCGGTCCGCAGATGCGCCGCGCCGATGGCGGCGCGTGGCGGCGAGGCGACACCCCGGCGCGCGGCGCGCGGCTCCGGTGGGGCGCCAGAGGTGCCGGAGGGTCCGGAAGCGGTGGGGTCCGGATCGGTGCCAGTGGTCACAAGGGGCTCCGGGGTGGGACGGATGGCTGAGGGAACGGGAGGGGCCGGGGGAGGGGGACGGCTCGGCCGGGGAGGCCCCGGGCGGTCCGGCCACCGGGACGGCCTGGCGGACGGGCCGCTGCGGGGCGGGCGGGGCCGGGTGGCTCGCGGCCCGGGACCCGGGGCCCGGTCGCCGGGGGAACGCGGCCGGGGGCCGGGTCCGGCCTCCCCGGGCCCGATGCCCGGAGACCGGGAGCCGCGCCGGGACCGGGAGCCGCCCGGGGAGCGGGGCCGTCCCGCGCCACGCGCGGCGGGGGCCGCTCCCGGGGGCCGGGGCCGGGGCGGGTCCGTGCCGGCGGTGGGACCCGCGCGGTGGCGTCAGGGCGCCTTGCCGTGGCGCGTACCGAGGCCCTCGTCCTCGGCGTCCGCCCACAGGGTGGCGTCGTACGGCGCGTCCGGGATGACGATCACGTCCTCACGGGGCTTCACCGGCAGCGCGTCGGGCACGCTCTCCCGCAGCAGCGCCAGGCTCTCGCGCAGATGGTCGGTGTCCGAGCGCACCCGGCGGATGTCGGGGCCCCCGCCGACCTGCCCCTCCAGCCGGGCCACGGTCCGTCCCAGCTCGTCGAGGCAGCGCTGGGCCGCTCGTAGATCGTCGTGCAGGGACATAACTCGCCCTCACCTCCGCGGCGTTGCGGGTGGTACGACTCCGGAGAGTGTTGCGCGTCACACCTCCGCTTGGGAAGACGGCGGCGGCGAATCCCGCGCCGTTCACCCCGGGCCCCGGCGCGCCCCGAACCGGTGTCCGCCCCCGCGACGCCCGTCCGCCCCCACTACGCCCGTCCGCCCCCACTACGCCCGTCCGCCGCCGCGACGCCCGTCCGGTCTCCCGACGCCCTACGGGTCTCCGATGCCCGTCCGGCCCTGCTGCCGCCGGCCGGGCCGCCCGGGCGCCGCCCCGTCACCCGCACGGGTGGCTTCCCCGGCTTCCCGGCGGAATCCACCGCGCCGGGCGGCGGGGACTCGCCTTCCCTGGGAGGGCGACCCAGCGCGTCCGCGCGAGCCCGGAGGTACCCCGCCATGGCCGGCACAGGCAGCACAGGCACCCCCCGCCCCCGACCCGGTGCCCGCGCGCCGGGCCCCCGCGCGGGCCGGGCCGCGGCCGCCCGCGCCCGGACGGGCCGCCGGGCCCCGGGCGGCGGGGGGCCCGGCGGGGGCGGGGCGCGCGCCCGCGGCGGCGCTGTCGGCCCCGGGGG
>NZ_JAATEN010000049.1 GCF_012034935.1 Streptomyces zingiberis | reverse complement strand
AGGGTGCCGCTGGGTCAGCACACCGCGAATGCCAGTCGGCGTGTGACGACGGCGCCGTCGACGGCCAGTGGGTTCAGTCCGGACGCGCGTTTGCTGTTCGACCCGCATGGTGGTCCGGCCGGTCGTCATGTCGAGTTCTTCCCGGAGCCGACGGCCGATGAGCTGGATGGGCTGGCCAGGCTCGCGGGTCTGCACCGGGGTTCGGCGGACGCGTCGGTGGAGGTGCGGCGGACGACGCTGCGGCTGGTGCGGGCGCTGCGGATCGTGTTCGGTCCGGAGGTGGAGGCGGACCGGGGCCGGTATGCGTCGTTGCTCCGGGGGATCGGTGCGCTCGAGACGTTGCGGTCGAACGACCCCGCACTGAGCCGGTTCACGCCGTTCCGGATGGAGTTGTGGACCGCGGCGGCGGAACTCGCCGGCGGTGGCACGGCCGACCGGGCGGCTTACCGCAAGGTGCTGGATCACTCGGCGCAGAAGCTGAAGCAGCAGCCGGACGCCAAGTTCAGCGAGAACATCGGGATCCCACACCTGCAGAACGCCGTCAACCAGCTCACCAAGCTCGGCGAGGGCCTGGTCCGGAATGTGCTGGGGAAGCCGGCCGGGCCGGTGACGCGGGCCGAGGTGACGCGGGTCCTGTGGGCGATGGCGGGTACGGCCCGGCGGATGGGCGCGCTGGATCCGGCGGCCACGGAGGGTCTGGGCCGTCCCGTGCTGCACCTGCCGCCCACGGAGCCGTGGACCCCGCAGCGGAAGCAGGAGCTGTGGATCCTCACCGCGCACGCTCTCACCCTGCATGTGGACGCGGATGACCGGTTCGCGCTGTCGGCTCTGCACCTCGCGGGCAAGGGCGCCTTCGGCCCGGCCCATGTGCTGCGGGAAGGCGGGGCGGTCCGGGGCTACAACTGGAGTGGCGCGGTGGCGCCCGGTGGCCTGGATCTGCGGACGGTGAGCCGGGAGTCGGCGGACTCCGGTGGGACGGTGTCGGTCCCGGCGGCGTGGACGGCGGAGGGCGAGCCGGCCGAGGTGCTGTCGGTGTGGACGGCGGCCGACCCCAAGGGCATGGTGGTGCTGCGGCTGGCGGACATGCCGCCGATGCGCGTGCACGATCAGGAACTCCTGGCGCTGCTCGACCTCGCCCCGCTGCTGCGCGCGACCCCGCTCGGTGTTCCGCTGCTGTTCCTCTCCTCGCGTGCGGGTGCGGCGGATCGTCATTCCCCGTTGCCGCAGGTGTTCACCGACCGCACCGGCCGTAACAGCTGGGCGTACAGCGGTCCGCTGGGCGTGGAGACGCCGCCCGACGGGGCTCCGCTGCGGCTGATCGAGCGCATCGACCCCGCCACCGGGGCCCCGGGGAGCTGGAACAAGGCGTGGCTGCGGAAGGGCCAGGCCACCGGGGTGCCGTTCACCTCCATGGCGATGGTCTCCTCCCCGCCGGCGGGAGCCGTCGCCGCCGCCGATCCGCTGTTCGCGCCGCAGACGCTGCTGACCGACGACTCCGGCGCCGTGCGCGGCCGCAACTGGACGGGCGAGCAGATCACGAAGCTCCGCGCCGACCGCACGCTCGTCGTCGAGAACTGGCCCGGTCCTCCCGGCTTCCGGGAAATGGACCAGGACGCGCCCTGGGGCCCGGAGACGTTCGTCGTCGGCGCGGAGGAGGTGCCGGGCGGAGGGGTGCGTACCTATGACGGGCAGGTGCTGAGCCGTGCGGAGTTCGCCCGGAAGCTGGCCGCCGACCCGGCCCTGTCCGCGCTGCCGGCCCATGTCG
>NZ_JAATEN010000048.1 GCF_012034935.1 Streptomyces zingiberis | reverse complement strand
TGGGCGAGACCGCCATCGGCGGCTCGGTGGACCCCGGCACACCCGTCCCGCACACCGTCGAGGCCGCGGCCACCGTCCGGGACACCGAGGACGGTCCGGTGCTCAGCCTGACGCTGAGCTGGCCCGCGGCGGCCCTGGACCAGGCCGCGGCCGAGGGCCTGGGCCAGGCGTGGCTGGACGTCCTCGGCGGTCTCGCCGCCCACGCCGGCGCTCCCGGCGCCGGCGGTCACACCCCCTCCGACTTCCCCCTCGTCCGCCTGACCCCGCGCGACGTCACCGAACTGGAGTCGGCCGTCCCGGGCATGACGGACATCTGGCCGCTGTCACCCCTCCAGGAGGGCATGCTCTTCCACGCGACCTTCGACCGGCAGGGGCCGGACGTCTACCAGAGCCAGCGGCTGCTCGCCCTCGACGGCCCCGTGGACGTGCCCCGCCTCCGCGCCTCCTGGGAAGCCGTCCTCGCCCGCCACCCCGCGCTCCGGGCCGGCTTCCACCGGCTGGAATCCGGCGAACCGGTCCAGGTCGTGGCCCACGGCGTGGACCTCCCCTGGCGCGAGGCGGATCTCTCCACCTTGCCGGCGGCCGAGGCCGAGGCGGAACGGCTCGCGGCGGACGACCTCGCCGGGCGCTTCGACCCCGCCCGCCCCCCGCTGCTGCGGCTGCTCCTCGTCCGGCTGGGGGCCGAGCGGTACCGGCTCGCCGTCACCAGTCATCACCTGCTGGTGGACGGCTGGTCCACCCCCGTCGTCCTGGGCGAGGTGTCCGCCGCCTATGCCGCGGGCGGTGACGGGACGGAGCTTCCGCCCGCGCCCTCGTACCGCTCCTACCTCGACTGGCTCGGCCGGCAGGACCCCGACGCGGCCCGGGCGGCATGGCGCGCCGAACTGGCGGGCGCGGACGAACCGACCCTCGTCGCTCCCGCCGCCCCCACCGAATCCGCCGTGGCGCCGGAGACCGTCTCCGCCGAACTCGCCGCGGAGCGTACCCGCGCGCTGGACGAGCGGGTCCGCGCGCTCGGCGTGACCGTGAACACCGCCGTCCAGGTGGCCTGGGCGCTGGTCCTGGCCCGGCTGACCGGACGCACCGACGTGGTGTTCGGGGGCACCGTGGCCGGCCGCCCGCCGGAACTGCCCGGTGTCGAGGCGATGGTCGGCCTGTTCATCAACACCCTGCCGGTCCGGGTACGGCTGGACGGCGCGGAACCGGTGGCGGAGACGCTCACCCGGACGCAGAAGAACCAGTCGGCGCTCATCGCCCACCAGCACCTGCGCCTTCCCGAGATCCAGCACCTGGCCGGGCCGGGCGCCGGCTTCGACACCATGCTGATGTTCGAGAACTACCCCCGGAGCGCTCCTGTCCTCGCCGGTGCCGGGCCGGAGGCGGAGGACATCGCCATCACCCAGCTCCGCACCGAGGCCGGCACGCACTACCCGCTGGCCGTGGGGGCGGTGCCCGGCGACCGCCTCCGGATCCACGTGACGTACCGGCCGGACGTGTTCGGCCCGGAGGCCGCCGGCCGGATCGCGCGCGGCGTCCTCCGGGTGCTGGAGCAGATGGCGGTGGACGTGGAGGCGCCGGTGGGGCGGCTGGACGTGCTGGAACCGGTGGAGCGCGTACGGGTGCTGGAGGGGTGGGGCGGCGCGCCGGGTGCCGAATCGGTGCTCCCGGTGCCGGAGCTGGTCGCGGGGCGGGTGGCGGTGGCGCCGGAGGCGGTGGCGGTGAGCGGCGCCGAGGGTGAGTTGTCGTATGGGGAGTTGGGTGCGCGTTCGGGTCGG
>NZ_JAATEN010000047.1 GCF_012034935.1 Streptomyces zingiberis | reverse complement strand
CCGGCGACACCGCCATCGGCGGCTCGGCCGACGCGGACATGCCCGCCGTCCACACCCTCGAAGCCGGCGCGGCCGTCGTGGACACTCCCGACGGCCCGGTGCTCAGCCTTACGCTGAGCTGGCCCGCGGCGGCCCTGGACCAGGCCGCGGCCGAGGATCTGGGCCAGGCGTGGCTGGACGTCCTCGGCGGTCTCGCCGCCCACACCGACGGCCCCGGCGCCGGCGGACACACCCCCTCCGACTTCCCCCTCCTCGCGCTCGCCCAGAGCCAGATCGAGGAGCTGGAGGCCGGGCTCGCAGACGACAAGGCATAGCCGACGGCGCACGCTCCGGTGTGAGGAGAGAAACCGATGACCCGATCCGCAGTCGAGGACGTGTGGCCGCTGTCGCCGTTGCAGGAGGGGCTGCTGTTCCACGCCGCCTTCGACGACCAGGGACCCGACGTCTACACCGTGCAGTCCGCGCTGGCCCTCGACGGCCCGCTCGACCCGGCGCGGCTCCGCGCCTCCTGGGAGACGCTGCTGGGCCGGCACGCCGCGCTGCGCGCCTGCTTCCGCCAGGTCAGCGGGGCACAGACGGTGCAGGTCATCGCCCGCGACGTGACGCTGCCCTGGCGCGAGGAGGACCTCTCCGCGCTCCCCGGTCCCGAGGCGCTCGCCGCCGCCGGACGGCTGGCGGAAGAGGAGCGGGCCGAGCGCTTCGACCCGGCGGTCCCGCCGCTGCTCCGGCTGCTGCTGCTCCGCCTCGCGCCGCAGCGGCACCGGCTGGTGATGACCAGTCACCACATCCTCATGGACGGCTGGTCCGCCCCCGTCCTCATCGGGGAACTCTCCGCCGCCTACGCCGCCGGCGGGGACGCCTCGGCACTCCCGCCCGTCACGTCCTACCGCGACTACCTCGCCTGGCTGGGACGGCAGGACAAGGACGCCGCGCGGGCCGCCTGGCGTGCCGAACTGGCCGGCGCCGACGAGCCGACCCTCGTCGCCCCGGCCGCCGCCCCCGACCGGCTCCCCGTCTTCCCCGGGAACGTCAGCGGCGACCTCCCCGAGTCCCTCACCCACAGGACCGCGGAACTGGCCCGCGCGGCCGGCGTCACCGTCAACACCGTCGTCCAGGCCGCCTGGGCGCTGGTGGTGGCCCGGCTCGCCGGCCGCACCGACGTGGTGTTCGGCGCGACCATGGCCGGCCGGCCCCCCGAACTCCCCGGGGTGGAGTCGATGGTCGGACTGCTCATCAACACCCTGCCGGTCCGGGTCCCCCTCGACGGGGCGCAGCCCGTACGGGAGTTGCTCCAGCGGTTGCAGGAGCGGCAGTCCGCGCTCATGGACCACCAGCACCTCGGCATCCTGGAGGTGCAGAAACTCGCCGGGCCCGGCGCCGTGTTCGACACCCTGCTGGTCTACGAGAGCTTCCCCCGCCCGCCCGCCGGGGAGCGGAACCGCTCGGACCTGGCCATCCGGCCCGACGGATTCTCCCGGGAGGCCGCGCACTACCCGCTCACGCTCGTCGTCGCCCCCGGGGAGCGCACCCACCTCAAGCTGGAGTACCGCCCCGACCTCTTCGACCACGCCACCGCCGGCGGCGCCTTCACCGGCCTGGTGCGCGTGCTGGAACGGATGACGGCCGACCCGGCGGGGCCGGTCGGGCGCATCGGGGTGCTGGACGAGGGCTGGAGCGCGCCACGGGGAGTCACCGCTGCCGGCCCGTTACCGCCGGCGCCGAAGCGGGTGCCGCCGGTGCCGGAGCTGGTCGCGGGGCGGGTGGCGGCGGTGCCGGAGGCGGTGGCGGTGAGCGGCGCCGAGGGTGAGTTGTCGTATGGGGAGTTGGGTGCGCGTTCGGGTCGGCTGGCTGCGTTTTTGGCCGGTGTGGGGGTGCGTCGGGGTGATCGGGTCGGGGTGGTGCTGGAGCGGTCGGTCGGGTTGCCGGTGGTGTTGCTGGGGGTGTGGCGCGCGGGGGCC
>NZ_JAATEN010000046.1 GCF_012034935.1 Streptomyces zingiberis | reverse complement strand
CGCCTCCCGGCCATGGCTCTCGACATCCACCAGCACACCCGTGCCACCGTCCGCCCGCCGGCGGGCGACCGCGCCCGCAAGCGCGGCCAGCAGCACATCGTGCACCCCGCAGTGGAAGGCCGCCGGCACCCGGTTGACCAGGGCGGCCGCCGATTCGGCCGGAACCGTCCACGTCCGGCGGCGCAGGGTCGCGGCGGTGTCCCTCACCGGGTCGAGCGCGTGGTCCGTCAGCGGCGGCCCGGCGTCGCGGAGCAGGGTGGTCCAGGCGTCGAGTTCGGCGGTGCGTTCCTGGGAGGTGGCCTGATCGGCCAGGGTCCGGGCCCAGACGCGGAACGGTGTCCCCACCGGGTCGAGCCCGGGCGCCCGGCCCGCCACCGCGGACTCATAGGCGGCCCGCAGGTCCGGCAGCACAATCCGCCAGGACACCCCGTCCACCACCAGGTGATGCACCACCAGGGCCAACCGGCCCACACGCCCCGGGCCCGCGTCCACCCACACCACCCGGAACACCACCCCTGCGGAAGGATCCAGCCGCACCGCCGCCTCCCGCGCCGCACCGGCCGCGAGACCATCGAGGGTCTCGGTGGCGGCCGCGGCGGCGTCGACGCGGGTGACCAGCGCCGAGGCATCCACCGAACCCGGTTCGCCGACGGCCAGCCTCCCGTCCTCCACCGCTCCGGTCACCCGGACCCGCAGCATGTCGTGGGTGCCGAGCAGCGCGTCGACGGCCGTGACCAGCGCACCCTGGTCCAGCCCGGGCGGAGCACCGACGACCGACCACTGAGCCAGCCCCGGACGGACCGCGAACCCACCCAGCTCCCGCATCACCGGCGTCCACGGCACCTCACCCGTACCACCACCCGGCGCCCGCACCTCCCCACCCACAGGCCGCGCCACCACGGCCAAACCGGCCGCAGTCTCCCGCTCGAACACATCCTGCGCCGTGAAGAACAAACCCACCCGGCGCCCCCGCGCGGCCAACTGCATCGACATGATCGAATCCCCGCCCAGAGCGAAGAAACTCTCCTCCACCCCGACCCGCTCCACACCCAGCACCTCAGCGAACAACTCACACAGAGCACACTCCGCCTCCGACGACGGCCCCCGCCCGGCAACCGACCCGGTCGCCTCCGGCGCCGGCAACACACCCCGGTCCACCTTCCCGTTCCCCGTCACCGGCAGCACGTCCAGTGACAGGACGACCGCCGGGACCATGTACTCAGGCAGGACGGAGGCCGCGTACTCCCGGATCTTCTGCGCGTCGACCCCCTCGGACCCCTCGGGAACGACGTAACCGACAAGGCGGCGTTCCTCCCCCGGCCCGTCGTCCCGCGCCACCACCACCGCCTGCGCCACACCCGGATAACCGGTCAGCACCGCCTCGACCTCGCCCGGCTCCACCCGGTAACCGCGCACCTTCACCTGCGCGTCGGCCCGCCCGGCGAACAGGAGTGCGCCGTCCTCCGTCCATCGCACCAGATCACCCGTGCGATACATCCGCTCCCCCGGAACGAACGGGGACGCCACGAACCGCTCCGCCGTCAACCCCGGCTGCCCCAGATAACCCCGCGCCAGACCCACACCGGCGAGATACAACTCCCCGTCCACCCCCGGCGGAACCGGCTGCAAGAACACATCCAGCACATACACCCGCCGCCCCGGCAACGGACCACCGATCGGCAACCTGTCCCCCAGCGGCTCACCGGGGGACAGCGTGTGCCACGTGGCGCACAGCGTCCCCTCCGTCGGCCCGTACAAATGCCGGACCGACACCTCCGGACACGCCCCCCGAACTCTGGCCACCGCGTCCACCGGCACCACGTCCCCGCCGGTCAGCACCTCACGCAGCCCGGCGAAACACTCCGGGGACTCCCCCGCGAGCACCCGGAAGGATCCCGCGGTCAGATGGGCCGCCGTCAGTCCGTCCTCGGTGACACCCCTGCGCAGCCGCGCCGCGTCGACAGG
>NZ_JAATEN010000045.1 GCF_012034935.1 Streptomyces zingiberis | reverse complement strand
TCAGGTGTTCGGCAATGAGGTGGAGACCGACCGCGGGGTGCCGGGCGGCCGATACGAGGCGGCGCTGCGGGGCATCGCCGCGCTGGAGACCCTGCGCGCCAACGACCCGGCCGTCAGCAGGCACACCCCGTTCCGCCTGGAACTGTGGACCTTCCTCGCGCGGCGGACGGGTGACGGCACGCTGGACGAGGCGGCCTACCTCCGGGCCCTGGAGGCATCCCGGACACTGCTGGACGGGCAGCCCGACGCCCGGCTCGGTGACCAGCTCCCGGACTCCGAGCTGGCCTACGCGGCCGGCGAGTTCGGGAAGCCCGGCCGCAACGACCTGGTACGCGACATCCTGCGGAAGCCGACGGGGTCGCTGAGCTCCGCGGACATCGCGCGGGCCTTCTGGGCGACCACCGCGGCGGCCCGCGTGCTGGACACCATGGAGCCGGCCGAGCGGGAGCACCTGGGCCGCGGTGTCCTCCACGTCCCGGCCACCGTCCCCTGGAGCGATGAGCGGTCGCTGGAGCTCGGTGCCCTGGTGGCGCGGGCTCACGCCCGGGGGCTGGACAGCACCGACCGGCACGTGCTGGCCGCCCTCCACCTGGTGGAGCTGGGCGCGTTCCGGCCGGCCTCCCACGTCACCGACGGCACCTCGGTGCACGGCTACAACTGGAGTGGCGTCCCGACCCCGGACGGGGTGGACCTGGACCGGACCCGCGCGGTCCGCAAGACGGCCACCGGCAAGGCGTTCGACAGCCCCGCGCCGCCGTGGGCCTCCTCGCCCACCAAGCCGTGGATGATCTTGACGGGGATGCGGCAGGGCATCGTCGAGCTGCATCTGCCGGGGGCTCCCGGTCCGGTGCGGGTGCCGGACGCGGAACTGTGGGCGTTGCTGGATCTCGACCCGGTGCTGAGTCAGATCGGTCTCGGGCGGCCGGTGGCTTTCCTGACCTCCGAGTTCAAGGTGGGCACCACGGGGACCAGGTCCCGGGCGCAGGCGTTCACCGACCGCACCGGCCGGTCTGCCTGGGCCTACACCGGTCCGCTGGAGTTCGACCCGGCGGGCCCGGGCGCTCCGTCCGTCGTCACGGCCCGGCGGGACAAGAAGCTCGGCATGTGGCGTAAGACCACCTGGCAGGCCAGGCCGGTCACGGCATCCGCCGGACCCCTCGTGACCACGGGATCGCCGGACGTTCCGGATGTCGGGTCGCTCACCCTCGGCGAGAGCGGTTCCGGTGGGTTGTTGGCTGCGGGGACGTTGCTGACGAGTGCGTCGGGCGGTTCGCGGGGGCGTAATTGGACGGGTGAGAAGGTCCGTCAGGTGCGGTTGGGCCGGGTGCGCGTGTTCGAGGAGCGGCCTGGTGTCGCGTTGCGGGAGGTGTCGGAGGGGGCGGCGCCGTGGGGTGACGCGGCGTGGGTGGTGTGGGCCGGCGGGGACGCGTCGGGTGTGCGTGGCCCGGACGGGCGGGTGCTGAGCGCGGAGCAGGTGGCCGCGGAACTCGCCGCCGATCCGGAGCTGGCGAAGCTCCCGAAGGACGTCCCGGTGGTGCTGGTGGTGCCGGAGGCGGCGAACTCCCTGCATCTGGGGCTGCTGCGTGCGGTGGCGAACCGGTTGGGGCGGACGGTGTGGGCGCCCAGTGGTGAGGGCCGTCTGGTGCGCCGCGCCAAGCAGCGTGACCATGTGCTGGCGCTGGTGGACACCGATCCGGAGCGGCCGGTGGGTGCGTGGGTGCCGTTCCAGCCGACGTCGTCCGCTGGTCCGGTGGTTTCGGTGGTGGACCGGTCGTGGACGGGGCTGGACGGCACGGTCTTCCGTGATTCGGGTGTGGGGTCCCGTCCTCTGGTGTCGGATCGGGGTGAGCGGTTCGGGCGGATGTCGCATGCGGACGATGCCCGGGTCCGTGAGGAGTTGTTGCGCTCGTATCACCACGCAAGTGTGCTGACTCACATGATGCCGACCGGTGGCAAGCCGGTGGTGATCAGTGAAGAGGCCAGGGCGGATTCCGGTCCGGATGGTCCGGCTGTTTACACCTTTGTGGCTCATGGTGTGCCGGGTGCTGTGGAGATCGGCTTGGGGGTGGGCCGGTCGGTGTGGCTGAGTTCGGCGGCCGGTGGTCTGTTGATCGGTGGGTC
>NZ_JAATEN010000044.1 GCF_012034935.1 Streptomyces zingiberis | reverse complement strand
ATACCGGCCGCCCTGCTCCTCATCCAGCCACTTCGACCGGCCATCCCCCAGACCGATCTCCACCCCGCCCGGCAGACCATGAGCCACAAAGGTGTAAACAGCCGGGCCACCCGGACCCGAAACCGGCCGCGCCACCTCACTGACCACCAACGGCTTACCACCGGTCGGCACCATATGAGTCAGCACACTCGCGTGGTGATACGAGCGCAGAAGCTCCTCACGCACACGGGTGTCCTCGGCGTGCGACATCCGCCCGAACCGCTCACCCCGGTCCGACACCAGCGGCCGCGAACCGCCATCCGAATCCCGGAACGTGCTGCCGTCCAGCGCCCTCCACTGCCGGTCCACCACCGAAACCACCGGACCAGCAGACGACGTCGGCTGGAACGGCACCCACGCACCCACCGGCCGCTCCGGATCGGTGTCCACCAGAGCCAGCACATGGTCACGCTGCTTCGCACGGCGCACCAGACGGCCCTCACCACTGGGCGCCCACACCGTCCGCCCCAACCGGTTCGCCACCGCACGCAACAACCCCAGATGCAGCGAATTCGCCGCCTCCGGCACCACCAGCACCACCGGAACATCCTTCGGCAGCTTCGCCAGCTCCGGATCCGCCGCCAGCTCCGCCGCCACCTGCTCCGCGCTCAGCACCCGCCCATCCGGACCACGCACACCCGACGCATCCCCGCCGGCCCACACCACCCACGCCGCGTCACCCCACGGCGCCGCCCCCTCCGACACCTCCCGCAACGCCGAACCAGGCCGCTCCTCGAACACCCGCACCCGGCCCAACCGCACCTGACGGACCTTCTCACCCGTCCAATTACGCCCCCGCACACCACCCGACGCACTCGTCAGCAACGTCCCCGCAGCCAACAACCCACCGGAACCACCCTCACTGAGGGTGAGCGACCCGATGTCCGGAACGTCCGGCGATCCCGTGGTCACGAGGGGTCCGGCGGGCTGCGGCGACGCCGTGGCCGGCCTGGCCTGCCAGGTGGTCTTACGCCACATGCCCAGCTTCTTGTCCCGCCGGGCCGTGACGACGGACGGGGCACCCGGACCCGCCGGCTCCAGTTCCAGAGAGCCGGTGTAGGCCCAGGCGGACCGGCCGGTGCGGTCGGTGAACGCCTGCGCCCGGGACCTGTTGCCCTTGGTGCCCACCTTGAACTCGGAGGTCAGGAAAGCCACCGGCCGCCCGAGACCGATCTGGCTCAGGACCGGGTCGAGGTCCAGCAACGCCCACAGTTCCGCGTCCGGCACCCGCACCGGGCCCGGAGCCCCCGGCAGATGCAGCTCGACGGTGGTGACCTGCGCAGGCCCGGTCAGGTAGATCCGGGGCGTGACGGGCGAGGAGACCCACGGCGGTGCGAGGGCGTCGGTCACCGTGCCGGTGGCCGTCCTGCGGACCGCGCGGGTCCGGTCCAGGTCCACGCCGTCCGGGGTGGGGACCCCGCTCCAGTTGTAGCCGCGGGTCACGGTGCCGTCGCTGACCAGGGCGGCCGAGGTGAACGCGCCCAGCTCCACCAGGTGGAGGGCGGCCAGCACGTGCGGATCGGTGCTGTCCAGCCCCCGGGCGTGGGCCCGCGCGACCAGGGAGCCGAACTCCAGCGACCGCTCGTCGCTCCACGGGGTGGTCGCCGGGACGTGCAGGACACCGCGGCCCAGCCGCTCCCGCTCGGCCGGCTCCATGGTCTCCAGCACCCGGCCGGCAGCGGTGGTCGCCCAGAAGGCCCGCGCGATCTCCGCCGAACTCAGCGACCCCGTCGGCTTCCGCACGATGTCCCGCACCAGGTCGTCGCGGCCCGGGCCGGAGAACTCCCCGATGGCGTAAGCCAGTTCGGAGTCCGGGACCAGGGCGCTGAGCCGGGCGTCCGGCTGCCCGTCCAGCACCGTCCGCGAGGACTCCAGAATCCGGAGGTAGGCCGCCTCGTCCAGGGTGACCCCGCCGGCCCGCCGCGCGAGGAAGGTCCACAACTCCAGACGGAACGGGGTATGGGGAGAGAGGGCCGGGTCGTTGGCGCGCAGGGTCTCCAGCGCGGCGATGCCCCGCAGCGCCGTCTCGTAACGGCCGCCCGGCACCCCGCGGTCGGTCTCCACCTCGTTGCCGAACACCTGG
>NZ_JAATEN010000043.1 GCF_012034935.1 Streptomyces zingiberis | reverse complement strand
AAGTGACCGCCGGCCGCCCGGCGGCCCTCTTCTCCCCGGCCGCCGGGACGGACGGCGCGACCGGGCGCCAGGCGGGCTGTGTCCTTTGACACGGCCCGCCGCTGTGTTCATAACGATTCCACTGACAATCAGGTCGCGCGGTGAACCCCGTGCGGTCAACCAACTTCACAGCGCTCATAGTTAGGTCAGCTTTTGCCGGCGCTTGTCCGTGATGTCACGTTCGCCGAGTCCCCGGGGGTGCTGTCCACAGGCCTTCCCGGTGTTTGGAAGGTACACGCGTCGCGTGCTGCAATTCCCTGAAACTCCCCAGGAGGAGTCCTCAGTAGAGCTGGTCCAGGACAACGGCACTCCGCGAGGTGCCGGCGCCGAGAGGTTGTTGGTCGAGTGAGGCGAAGCAGGTCCGGTCCCGCGTCGCAGGAGGCGTCGCGCGGCAACTTCACCCCGCCGCCGCCGTCGCGCGCGGTGACACCCCCGTCCACGGAGACGCCGGAAACGCCCCCGCCGTCACGCGGCGGGCGCTTCTCCGTGCAGAACTGGCGGGTTCCCGCCAAGCTGAACGCCGTGCTCCTGCTCCCGGTCGTGGTGGGCCTGGTCCTCGGCGCGTTCCAGGTCACCGGCTCCGTCAACACCCTGCGGGAGGCCGAGGAGGCCGAGCGCATCGCGCGCCTGGTCCAGGCCGCCTCCACGTACGGGCACCGGCTGCTGGACGAGCGGGACGTCAGCGCGGCGCCGCTGCTCGCGGGCGACCGGGACAGCAAGGTCGTCACCCAGGCCCGCGCGGCGAGCGACTCCGCCCGGCAGGAGTTCGACACCGCCGTCGCCGACATGCCGGACCGGCCCGGCCTCCAGCGCCGGCTGAACGCCTACCGCGAGGTCGAACCGCAGCTGGAGGACCTCCGCCGGAACGCCTACACCAACAAGCTGCCCGGGGTGCAGACGGAGGAGAACTACGTCCGGGTCCAGCACGTCCTGATGGAGTTCAGCAATGAGCTCGGTCTGGGCACCGGCAATGTCACCAGTTACGGCCGCACCGTCTACGCGATCTCCCTGACCAAGGCGGCCCTGTCGCTGGAGCGCTCCATCGGCACGCACCTGCTGGTCAAGCCCGGCCCGGACGCGGCGAGCCGGAGCGCCCAGCTCACCGCCTTCAGCTCGTACGCCTACCTGGAGAACATCGCCCTCGGCGAGTACGTGGGGGGTGGCACCGAGGCGGACCAGGAGCTTCTGGAGACGGAACTGCGCAAGGCCCAGGAGGAGGGCAAGGAGAAGGTCGCCGAGGCCAAGCGGCAGGCCGACGCGGCGGGTGTCACCTTCGTGCCGCCGCCGTCCTTCGACAAGATGGTCACCTCGATCGCGACCAACCGCTCGGGCGGCGAGCTGGAGGACTCGGGCATCACCCCGGAGTCCTGGTTCGCCACCGCGACCGGCAAGTTCGACGCCTACCGTGCGGTGGAGAGCGAACTCGTCGACCGGGCGGTCGCGGAGACGCAGGAGATCTCCTCCCAGGCGCGCACCGAGGCGATCGTCACCGGCACCCTCGTGGTGCTGGCCCTGCTGCTGGCGTTCATCCTGGCCGGTATGACGGCGCGCTCCATGAGCCGTTCCATGCAGCGCCTCCGCTCCGCCGCGTTCGACGTGGCCGAGCAGCGGCTGCCGATGCTGGTCGACCAGCTCTCCCGGACCGACCCGGGCCGGGTCGACACCCGGGTCGAACCGATCCCGATCGGGAGCAAGGACGAGATCGGCGAGGTCGCGCGCGCCTTCGACCAGGTCCACCGGGAAGCCGTCCGGCTCGCCTCCGAGCAGGCCCTGCTCCGCGGCAACGTCAACGCGATCTTCACCAACCTCTCCCGGCGGAACCAGGGCCTCATCGAGCGCCAGCTCGCCCTGATCACGGAGCTGGAGAACAACGAGGCCGATCCGGACCAGCTGGAGAACCTCTTCAAGATGGACCACCTCGCCACGCGCATGCGGCGCAACGGCGAGAACCTGCTGGTCCTCGCGGGCGAGGAGCCGGGCCAGCGCTGGAACCAGCCGGTACCGCTGGTGGACGTGCTCCGCGCCGCGGCCTCCGAGGTGGAGAGCTACGAGCGCATCGAGTTGCAGGGCGTCCCCGACACCGAGATCCACGGGACGGCCGTCTCCGACCTCGTGCACCTCCTCGCCGAGCTGCTGGAGAACGCCACCTCCTTCTCCTCCCCGCAGACCAAGGTCCGCGTCACCGCGACCCGGCTGCCCGACGGCCGCGTCATGATCGAGATCCATGACAAGGGCATCGGGCTCACCGCCGAGGACTTCGCCGACATCAACCACAAGCTGGCCAACCCGCCGACGGTGGACGTGGCCGTCGCGCGCCGCATGGGACTCTTCGTCGTCGGCCGGCTGGCGGACCGCCACGGCATCCGGGTCCAGCTCCGTCCCTCCGGCGAGCAGGCCGGCACCACCTCGCTGGTCATGCTGCCGGAGAACATCGCCCACGGCCGCGCCGGCGGAACGGGCCCCGAGGAGGACTTCACGGTCTCCCGGATCGTCCCGGAGCAGCCCTCACCCTTCGGGCAGCAGATGCAGCAACAGCAGCTGCCCATGCGGACGGCGGCCGAACTCGGCTTCGACGAGTCCCGCTTCGAGCAGGAGACGGACGGCACCCGCCCGCCGGCCCCCACCGGCCCGTCCTTCGGGACCGGGGAACACCGCGACCGTCCGGGGCTCCGGCCGGGCGAGGCGCAGGCGCCCTACGCCGGGCCGCAGGAGCCGCAGGGACAGCAGGGGCAGCACGAGCAACACGGTCAGCACGGGCAACCGGGACAGCAGGGGTACGATCCGTTCTCCCTCCAGCAGGCGTCCCCGGCCCCCCAGGGACACGAAGCGGAATATCCGCACACGGCCTACCCGGATCAGGGCTACAGCGAGCAGGGCTACCAGAACTCCGGGTACCAGGACACGAGTTACCCGTCGAACGGTTATTCTGGGACGGCTCACGACGAGCAGGCCCCCGCTGACCAGCAGCCGTACTCCCCGTTCGGCGCCGATCTGGCGCAGGCCGCGCGGAATCCGTGGCCGGAAGCCTTCGGGGGGACGGCCCCGGCGGAAAAGGATCACGGAGCGGATTCGGAATCCTCCGTCGCTCCCGCTGACGAGCGGGAAAGCGTAGGCTTCGAACGTCCGGGCCCCTCTCCGAGCGGCTCCAGCCCTTCCCTGACCGGCGCGGGTCTGCCCCGCCGGGAGAAGAACTGGCAGCGGTCCGGGGAGCAGGAGCAGCCTCCGGAGGCTCCCTCACCGGGCGCCTCCGACCGGCGGTCGGCGAACGACGACCGCTGGCACCGGGCCGAGCGTCTTCGGGAGCCCAAGGCGGGCGGGGTCACCCCCTCCGGTCTTCCCCGACGGGTACCCAAGGCCAACCTGGTCGAGGGCACCGCAGAGCAGACCCCGCAGGGCGGCCCTTCGGTCTCCCGCGCCCCGGAGGACGTCCGCGGCAGGTTGAGCAACCTGCGCCGCGGTGTCCAGCGGGGACGTGACGCGGGAACGGACACAGGCCAGCAGGGCTTCGGCCCCGGTGGCAGCAGCACCTACGATCAGGAGCGTTAGTG
>NZ_JAATEN010000042.1 GCF_012034935.1 Streptomyces zingiberis | reverse complement strand
CCGGAGGCTGGGGGACTACCTGCACGAGGGCATCGACGTCCTCGCCGAGCAGGCCCCGGACCTGCACGAGGTCCTGGACCACTGCCGACGCGAAGGCATGACCCATGTGATCCTCGACGGCACGCTCATCGAAACGGACCGCCTCGCCGGCGCCCGCGACAACGGCAACGACCTGTGGTTCAGCCAGAAACACAAGGCATTCGGCGGCAACGTGCAGTTCCTCGCAGCTCCGGACGGCACCCCACTGTGGGTCTCCGACGCCGAACCCGGCAGCGTCCCCGACATCACGGCCGCCCGCCTCCACGCCCTGCCCGCCCTGTACAAGGCGGCCGCCGACGGCCTGCCCACCCTGGCCGACAAGGGCTACATCGGCGCCGGCATCGGCATCCGCGTCCCGCACCGCCGCCCGAAAGGCCGCTCCGAACAGGCCCTGCACGCCGACACACGGACCACCAACAGCCTGATCAGAGGTGCCCGAGCGCCCGGCGAACGCGCAGCAGCCGAACTCAAACAGCGCCGGGGCACGCTACAGCACGTCACCCTCAGTCCCAGCCGGATCGGCAACATCGCCCGCGCCGCCCTCACCCTCAACACAATCTGGAAGTGATCACCGCCGAGAAAACGTCACTTGCTTGACGTGGGAGCTGTGAGGAACCGGAGCCAGCATCTGTCAAACGGTGGGCGCCGAACGGTACTTAGTGACTATCATCCCATCTCATAGGCGACACCAGCCCCACGTGCACGGAGAAGCGGATGCCCCTCGCAGGAGACTCGCAGCAGAGCCTTGAGCGCGAAGATATTGCACCTCTGAGTCTTCTGACGTTCGGTGATCTTGTTCCGGAAATCGAAGCCAGCATGAAGCGGGCGCGGTTGGAGCGGAAGAAAGAAGCATGGGGAAACCTTCTGTCGCTCGTTAACGACCTCAAAGCTGCAGATGAAAGTGACGCAGACCCTGCCGTTGGGGCCCCTTGGAGTCTTGCGTCGGTATCCATAGAAGGATTTCAGGGCGCAACGACTCAGCTCACCATATATCTCGACCCGAGCCCTGGTGTCAGCATCTTTCATGGCCCGAACGGGGCTGGCAAGTCGACCATTTCCGACGGAATTCGCCTAGCTTTGTCCGGGAAGCCTGGCTGGTGGACCACCATTGAGGCGCCTAATGCGCGCAGCAAGTCTGCTCCCCTGTGGGAAAAAGTTCCATGCGCTCGCGACAGCGAGGAAAGCATCGCTCAAGTAATACTTCGGCGCGGCAGGGAAGAGCTGACTCTTCAAACCCGTCTCGGTAAGGATGGACAGCCTACTAGTACACAGGGGCGTTGGCGTACTGAAACTGGAGACACGATCGACGTGAATCTCCTAAGCACCTCTTGGCCTCATGCTTTAGAGGGGCATCCTCCTGTGTTCTCGTACGCCGATGTAGAAAGGAGGGTGCAACAAAGCAATGATTTGCAAAGGTACATCGAAAACCTTCTCGCGCTCGGAGGGTGTTTCAAATACCTAGAGAATCGTGTGGCTGACCTAAGTGAATCTTGCACCGTCAGCAAAAAGCGCATAGATTTGGCGTTGAGGAAGGCCAAGTCCTCAGTAGAACAAGTTGACGCGGAGTTCACCGGCAGGGGTGACAGCGCTGTCGTGCCCGCACTTTCGTGGCCGCAAATTTCTGACTCAATTGACGAATGGTTGTCTAGTAACAACCTGGGCGACTCCAGTGGGTATCTGCCTGAAGTTAATCGTGCGCATCTGCATAGGTTCGAACGAGCGCTTCGTGACACTAACGAGGCCCTCGAAAGGATGGAGGGAGACGCGCATGGTGTAAACCTCCGCTATTACCCGTACCTCACAAGCCTGCATGCGACGGCATGTGACGTGGCCAGTCCTGGAAGGTATTGCCCGGTCTGCCGAACGGACGTAGACGGTTGGGTGGATAGGCTCGGAGATCACGTAACACGCTTGCACGACGCGAGCAGTGTCCATAACCGAGTCGTTGCCGCTCTAAGCGAAGTGCAAAAATCCATGGATTGCCTCACTTCTGTGGCTGGGGTGCTTACTGCGGCTAACGAATCCAAATATGCTTCATCCGCTACAGTGAAGGCAATTGTCGATCTGCACGCCAACCTAAGTGCGACATTTGTGCGATACGGGTGCCAACCTGCTTCCGAGGTGCGTGGAGCATTCGCGTACGTATCCGAGTTCTGCAACTCGACTTCTTGGAAAGAATCCCAGAAAGAGGCCCTGGAGCTGAGCCAGTTCGTTCGGCAATGGAACCGCAGCAGGAGACGGGCTGTTGACGACTTCGTGTCCGTATGGCGCGACGAAGCTGACATGGCCCGGAAGCATGATTTGTGGCGCGAGACTGATAAGTGCGTCAAGGAACTGGCAGACCAGTTGAGGACTGCCAGATCTGCCCATTTCACCTTGAAGGCTGGAAGCCAAGTTCGACAGTTACTTGAGGACTCTGGGATCGTCCTTGACGATTTCCGTCTAACCACTCAGCGTGCGAGCGTGTCGGTGAGTGATGCGAATGGCGGTAAACTTGAGTTGGCGATGCTTAGTGCCGGTCAAAGGAACGCTTTCCTTTTGGCTCCGCTCCTTGCAACTGCCGAGTCAGGGCCGTTTGGGTTCCTCATTTTGGACGACCCGGTACATGCGTTTGATGAAATCAGGGTCGACCGGTTGGCCGCTGTGCTTGCTGACTTGAGCAAGTTCCGCAGGGTCATAGTTTTCACGCATGACGAGCGTCTGAAACAGCATCTCATGGCTCGTGCGAACAACTGTGATAACTGGGCCGTTAGCAGGGATCAACAGAGCGGCACCATTAGCCTTGAAAGAACAAGTCAACTGTGGGATGTGCTCCTGCAGGATGCAGAAATGGTCATTAGATGGGCCCCAAGGCCGTCCCCTACGGCCTATCTGAGTGAGACGCAAATCGTCAGAGGGCTCTGTAGGCAAGCGCTCGACATCGCGATCGGTCAATGCGTAATCCGTTACTCGCTCGTAGCCGATCAGGACGTGGCTGAAAATGCCGCCCGTCTCGACGCTGCTATGCAAACCAGGGCGCGACTAGACGTGGCGCGTGAGATTGTGCAGATGCCAGCGGGCATCACTAATCCGATTGATAAGGCAATGTCCACGTGCGGTCACCATATTGGTAACTGGAATAAGGCTGTACATGGCTCGACGGCCACTAAATCAGACTTGAGCGGTGAGGTTAACGCAGCGCGTGAAGCTTGCAGGGAGCTAACTAAGTGGGCCGCCTGACCTCCCTGTCTTCCGCCACTGCGGATCGAGTTCAAATTCTCGAACTGCGCTTGCGTCTGGAACAAGCGGCTATGGATGCCTACCATCTAGTGAGTGAACCAGAGCGAATGTCCTACGCTCAAAAAGTAGAAGAGCGCCTGCCTTTTTTGTTTGGCTTGGTGGATGGGGAAGATTATCTGGCCACGCATGGTTTGATTCGACTCGCCCGGCATGTGTATTCGCGAACTTCCGACATCTTGCACGGAAGATCGACGATGCTGGAGGCGCCCGCCATCATCCTGGATGAATGGAAAGAGGTGGTGGCGGGGGTCGAAAAGGTCGTGATCGACTTTCGCGCTCGAACGCCTAATCAA
>NZ_JAATEN010000040.1 GCF_012034935.1 Streptomyces zingiberis | reverse complement strand
TGCCACACCGACCGGACCAGAGCAATCACCTGACACACCGGCACCCCCGCACCACCGCGCCACCGCACCCGCCAGCCCCGCCAGCAACACCTCCCGCACCCCACAGTGGTAGAGGGCGGGGGTGCGGCCCGTGAGTGTGGCGGCCTGGTCCGCCGGGACGGTCCAGGAGTGGCGGCGCAAGGTGGCCGCGGTGTCCCGGGCCGGGTCCGGGGCGGGCAGCCCCGGAAGCGGGCCCGCGCCTTTCAGCAGGGCGGTCCACGCGTCGAGTTCGGCGAGTCGGTGTCCGGCTTTCGCCTCCTCGGCGAGCAGGGCGGCCCACCGGGGGAAGGAGGTGCCCACCGGGTCGAGTGCGGGCTCGCCGCCCGCCGCGGCCGTCTCACAGGCCTGGGCCAGATCGGGGACGAGCACCCTCCAGGACACGCCGTCGACGGCGAGATGGTGCACGACGAGGGCCAGCCGTCCGGTCCTGGCCGGCCCGGCGTCCAGCCACACCGCCCGGAGCATCACCCCGGCCGCGGGGTCGAGCAGCCCGGTGGCCTCGCGCGCCGCGCTCGCGGCGAAGTCGTCGAGATCGCCGTCCGGCGTCGCGGTGGCGTCGACGGATGTGATCAGGTCCGCGGCGCGGACGGGGCCGCCGGGCTCGCCGACGACGAGCGCCGGTTCCGTGCCCGGTTCGCCGGTGGCGCGGGCGCGCAGCATCCCGTGGGTGGCGAGCAGGGCGTCCAGACCGCGTTCCAGGGTCTCCCGGCGGAGTCCGGCGGGGGTGCCGACGAGGGCCCACTGCGCGAACCGGGGCCGCAGTGCCCGTTCCCCGAAGATCCGCATCACGGGGGTCCAGGGGACCTCCCCGGTCCCGGTGTCCCCGGTGTTCCCGGGGCCCCCGCCGCCGACCGCGCCGGCCGCGCCGGCCGCTCCGTCGGGAGGCGCGGCCACGGCGGCCAGCCGCTCGGGGGTCTTCTCCTCGAAGACCTGGCGCGGGGTCACGACGTGGCCGGCGCGGCGGGCGCGGGAGGCGAGCTGCATGGAGGAGATCGAGTCCCCGCCCAGTTCGAAGAAGCTGTCGCCGGCGCCGACCCGCTCCAGCCCCAGCACCTCGGCGAAGAGGGCGCAGAACGCCGCCTCCGCCGCGGTGCGCGGTTCGCGGCCGGTGACCTTGGAGGCGAAGTCCGGGGCGGGCAGCGCTCTCCGGTCGAGTTTGCCGTGGGCGGTGAGCGGCAGTTCCTCCAGCGGGACGAGGACGGAGGGCACCAGGTACTCGGGGAGCCGCTCGGCCAGGAACGCGCGCAGGGCGCCGAGGAGTTCACCGGTGCCGCCGGCCGCACCGGGCGCGCCGGTACCGGTGGCGGGTACGACGTAGCCGACGAGGCGGCTCTCGCCGGGCCCGTCCCGGCGGGCGACGACGGCGGCCCGCGCCACGGCGGGGTGCCCGGTGAGCACCGCCTCCACCTCACCCGGTTCGACGCGGTGGCCGCGCACCTTGACCTGGGTGTCGGACCGGCCGGCGAAGACCAGTTCGCCGTCGCCGGTCCAGCGGGCCAGGTCGCCCGTGCGGTACATGCGCTCACCCGGCGCGAACGGGGAGGCGGTGAAACGCTGCGCCGTCATCCCGGGTTGCCCCAGGTAGCCGCGGGCGAGGCCGGGGCCGGAGACGTACATCTCGCCGACGGTGCCGGGCGGTACCGGCCGCAGGAAGGCGTCGAGGACGTGGACCTGGGTGTTGGCCAGGGGCCGGCCGATCGGGACGGCCTCGCCGGCCCCGTCCCGGTCCGCGGTGAGCGGGGCGCTCATCGCCGCGCACACGGTGACCTCGGTGGGCCCGTAGGCGTTGACCATGCGCCGCCCGGGGGCCCACCGCTCCACCAGGGCGGGCGGGCAGGCCTCGCCGGCCACCACCAGCGTCTCCAGCGTGCCGGGCAGGTCGTCGCAGGCGGCGAGCACGCTCGGGGGCACGGTCACATGGGTGGCCCGGGCCGCGCGGAGCGCGTCGGCGAGCGGCAGGCGGGGCGGCAGCTCGTCCGCGCCGGGCACGACGAGCGTGGCCCCGGCGAGCAGCGCCATGCAGAGCTCGGAGACCGCGGCGTCGAAGCCCAGCGGCGCGAACTGCAGCACCCGCGCACCGGGCCGCACGGCGAACCGCTCGATCTGGGCCCGCGCCAGGTTGCCCAGGCCGCCGTGGGTGACGACGACGCCCTTGGGGCGGCCGGTGGACCCGGAGGTGTGGATGACGTAGGCGGCGTGGGCGGGGGTCAGCGGAGCGCGGCGCTCCCCGTCCGTCACCGGCCCGGCGGGGAGGGCCGCCACGGCGGCGGCGGTCTCCGGCTCGTCCAGCACCAGCAGCCGGCCGGCCGTGCCCGCCGGTACCGCGCTCCGGGTGGCGCGGGTGCACACCACCACCGCCGGGTCCGCGTCGGCCAGCAGGAACGCCACCCGCTCCGCGGGGTGCCCGGGGTCGACGGGGACGAAGGCGCCCCCCGCCGCGGAGACCGCGAGTACGGCGAGGACCATCTCCGGGGAGCGCTCCACCAGCACCGCCACCCGCTCCTCCGGCCCCACCCCGGCGGCGATCAGGTGGCGCGCCAGGCGGTGTGCGGCGGCGCACAGCTCGCGGTAGGTCAGCGAACGGCCGCCGGAGTCGACGGCCACCGTGTCCGGGGACCGCTCCGCCCGGCGCCGCACCAGATCCGGCAGCGGCTCGCGGGGCGCGGGGGCCGTCGTGCGGTTCCACGCCTCCAGCGCGGCGCGCCGCCCGGCCCCGAGGACGTCCACGCGGGCGGGCGGCGCGTCCGGGGCGGCCGTGATCTGCCGCAGCACCCGCTCCAGCGAGGCGACGACGTCCGCGGCCCGCTCGCGGGGGAAGAGGTCGGGGCGGTGGATGAACTCGCCGTGCAGCCGGTCGCCGGGCACGGCGATCAGCGTCAGCGGGTAGTGGCCGGTGTCCTCCGGGGTGCCGGCGGGGCGGACCGTGAGGGCGCCGGGCGCCGGCTCGCGGAGTTCGGGGCGCGGGTAGTTCTCGTAGACCACGAGGGTGTCGAAGCCCGCGCCCGGCCCGGCGAGCCGCCGGATCTCGGCCGGCCCGAGGTGCTGGTGGGCCATGAGGGCGACCTGCCGCTGCTGGAGACCGGTGAGCAGGTCGGCGACAGACCGGACGCCGTCGAGGCACACCCGCACCGGGACGGTGTTGAGGAAGAGACCGACCATGGACTCCACCCGCGGCAGGTCGGCGGGGCGGCCGGCGACGGTCGCGCCGAACACCACGTCGGTACGGCCGGCGAGCCGGGCCAGGAGGAGCGCCCAGGCGCCCTGCACCACGGTGTTGACGGTCACGCCGTGCGCCCGGGCCAGCTCGTCCACGGCCCGGGTGAGATCCTCACCGAAGGCGAAGGGCACCCGTTCCGGCACCACCGGGACCAGCGCCTTCTCCGCGGGGACGACCACCGTCGGCTCATCCGTCCCGGAGAACTCGGCGCGCCACGCCTCCCGCGCCGCGTCCCGGTCCTGGCGGGCGAGCCAGCCCAGGTAGTCGCGGTAGGACGTGGCCGGAGGCAGGGCCCGGACATCGCCACCGGCCGCGTACAGCGCCGACAGTTCCCCGATGAGCACCGGCAGGGACCAGCCGTCGGTGACGATGTGATGGCTGGTCACAACCTGCAGATGACGCTCCTCGCCGAGGCGGACCAGGAGCAGCCGCAGCAGCGGTGGCCGGGTGACGTCCAGGCGGTGGGAGCGTTCGGCGGCGAGCAGCCGGTCCAGCTCCGCGCGGGACTCCTCCTCCCCGAGCCCGGAGAGATCGGCCTCGCCCCACGGGGGCGCCGCCTCGCGGGCGATCACCTGGACGGCCTCGCCGGACTCCAGCCGGTGGAAGCCGGCCCGCAGCACGGGGTGGCGGTCGAGCAGGGTCCGCCAGCAGCCGCGCAGGCGGTCCGCGTCCAGGGGGCCGTCCAGGGCCAGCACGCGCTGCCCCTCGTAGAGGTCGGGGCCCTCCTCGTCGAAGGCCGCGTGGAAGAGCAGCCCTTCCTGAAGCGGGGACAGCGGCCAGATGTCGGCCAGTGCCGGGACCGCCGTCTCCAGTCGCTCCACGGAGTCCTGGGTGAGGGCGAGGAGGGGGAAGTCGGAGGGTGTGTGGCCGCCGGCGGCGGGGTCCTCGGTGTGGGCGGCGAGCCCGGCGAGCATCTCCAGCCACAACTGCCCCAGTTGTTCGGCGTCCGCCTCGTCGAGCAGCCTCCCGGCCCAGCTCACGGTGAGGTTCACGGTGGGGCCCGCGTCGGTGTCCAGAACCGCCGCGCCCGCCTCCAGGGTGTGCAGGACGGGGGTCGCG
>NZ_JAATEN010000004.1 GCF_012034935.1 Streptomyces zingiberis | reverse complement strand
AGCGGCACGCATATTCCCGCGCAAGCGCGGGAATGAAATTCCGCAAGCGGAATTCAGAAAAGCAGAGCAATTCGCGCAAGCGCGAATTGGGGACACTCGCGCTTGCGCGAGTGTCCCCGCTGGCCGGGAGGGTGCGCATCGTGCGCGGGGCCTGTGTGGGGCTTGGGAATCTCAACCGTCGCCTTCGCAACAAAAGTGACGGGCCGTTAGGTTTGGCCGAGTGGTGCCGGCCTCGCCGTAGTGACGGGTTCCGCTGCGCTCCACCCGAACCCCTCCCCCGTTCTCGAAACCCTCGACTCGCGTTCACCGGTACCCCGTCGGCATACTCTACGACCGTGCGCGGGCAGCATTCGATGGGGTATCGGCCTCCACCTGGGATGAGTCTCAGAGGGGATGCATCATGGATTTTGACTGTGTAAAGTTTGGTACCAGGCACCATCACCTCGGCCATCTCGTCCGGTACTTCCTCGGCGAGGTCGTGACCGGCGTCGAAGACGTATCCGGTGACGTCGTGGGCCAGGAGCCGCATCTGGGACTCGTTGCGGTCGCCGATGAACGCGGATCCGCCGAGCGCCAGCACCGGGATGTCCAGCTTCTTCTGTGCGGCCTGCCGGTTCTGTTCGGCGTCGAGGAGCATCGCCCGGTAGATCGAGAGCATCGCGCGGATGCCGCCGGGAATGGAGTAGCAGCGCACGTATTCGTCGATCGCGTCGGGGCTGGTGGTAGAAGCCCAGTTGCCACAGGTGCATGCCGCCGGAGACGTTCTCGGGGGGTGCGTCGACATCACGGGTGCCAGGCACCGCGGACAGGAACAACCTCTCCTTGCTGCCGAAGTGGCGCAGTACCGAGCCGTGGACGACACCCGCCCGACCCGCAATATCGCGCAACGTGGCCCGGTGATAATCCCGCTCCGCGAAAGCGCACGCCGCAGCCCGCAGCCCGCAGAATGGCCTGACGGTGCAACTCCGGATCACGGATCCGGCGAGGTGCCCAGGCGCCGGCGCGTCGGGCGGTGCCATGGGCCGAACCTACCGCCGCCCGCCGCCCCGTCACCGTGGTCCCGTTCTCCCCTGCCCCGACGAACCCGCCGGCGACCGGTCCCGTCTCGCCGCTGGTTCCTACGACGCGACTCACGGCCTGACCCGCCGCGTTCCCGCGCTTTCACCAGAGCCGATGCGGCATCGGCGACGACCTGTTCACCCTGGACGCCGTCGACCTGGTGGAACAACAGGTCGAGGAGGAACGTGGCACCCATCGTTCCGTTCGTGATCGTAGTTTCGGTGACCGTCCGTGGCGGTGGCACGGAAAATGAGCCAGAACCACGATTCAGGCGACGCCAACAACCGAGAGTGGCGTGGTCCGGAAAGCCGGCGGATGAACATCTCGCGACGAGGCACCCCCAACGTGGCCGGCCGCACACGCGAGTCACCTCGTCACCGCGAGTACGTCGTCCACCGGGACCGACGTCACTCGGGCCGGGAGTCCCAGAATCGGGTGAGGACCTCCGCACCCCGATCCGGATCCTGGAGCATCCAGTAGTGGGTGAGGTCCTGCAGTTCCACTGCCTGTGCTCCGACTCGCGTGGCCACGTCCAGGTCCATCGCGGGCTGTGCCATCGGATCGCCGGTCGGGACCAGGACGAGCCCCGGCGCGTGAGCGGGGTGGTCGAAGTCCTTCCCCCAGTCGGTGTAGAAGTTGGGCCAGGCCGAGCGGTAGAGCGTCAGGATGGCGGCGCTCATCTCCTCGTCGTGGACGGTGTCGACTTCCGTCGCCAGTTCGGCGCTCATCCCCCGGGGGCGGAGGAAGTCCCCGAAGGTGGGGCTGCCGGGCGCTCCACTGCGCAGCGACGCGAGCAGTTCCTCGCCCTCCGGGCTCTTCTGGAAGAGGGTGGCCGCCTCGTGCCACTGATAGTCGGGGTGCCAGCCGTGTGCGACGTCGGACACCCAGCTGCGTACCGGGACGTCGTAGGCGGAGACGATTCGCATCACCAGGTGCGCGCCCCAGTCGTGGCCCACGAGATCGACAGGCTCGCCGAGGGCACGCAGCTCGTTCGCCAGCCAGTGGGCGTAGGCCTCCTTTCCGTCCAGGTGAGCTGGGCGCGGACCGCCGAATCCGGGAAGCCGCAGGGTCGTGGCGGGGCGGTCGATCCGCCCCATGACGTCGTTCCAGACGGAGGGCGTCTCCGGTACTCCATGAATGAACACAATGGTCACGACTGCTCCTGACGCAGCTAAGTGGATTGGCTATCCACTTCACCGTAACACCAACCTGATAAGTTATCCACACAGTGCCGAAGGAGGGACCGTGAGGTCGGACGCCGCACGCAACAGGCAGAGGATCTTCGAAGAAGCACGCACCGCCGTCATCGGCGGGGAGAGCGCCCTCACCCTCAACGAGCTCGCACGCAGGGCCGGCGTGGGGGTCGGGACGGTCTACCGGGTCTTCCCCACGCAGCGGGTCATGCTGGAATCCGTCCTGGAAGAGACGGTCCGGGAGCTCATCGATGCGGCGGCCGTAGCCGACGGACACACCGATCCCGGCAGAGCGCTCCTCGACTTTCTCCGCACGGCGCTCCTGGCGGCCCTGGCGCGACCGGGCCTCACCGACGTCCTGATCACCGGGTCCGACGAGACGGACTCTCTGCACCAGGCCAAGGGGGAGCTGGTCGGCATCACCTCCCACCTGCTCGCCCGCGTCCGCCCTGCCCCTGCCCTCACCGGCGAGAACCTGCTCAAGCTCCTGTGCGGACTGATCCACGCCGTCAGCGAGCACCCGCCGGAGCGGCAGGCCGCCGCGATCGACAACTACCTCGACCTTCTCCGGTCCGGCCTCGCCCCTCCCTCCGACGACCGGAACTCCAGGCGCGGGCGATGACCGAACCCGGGTGCGGGATCGTGGGCCGCATCGTGCCGTCGGCCATGTCAGAGACGAGAGTGCGGTGTCGCGACCGTCCAGAACCGCGTCGCGGTCAGACGCCTCGCCGGTCTTTTCGCTCAGCTCGATGACCGGCCCCGGGCCGGACGCTCCAGGTGCCCGAAGCGCGCCTGCGATAACGGTCTCGACGGTGACACGAACCGTCTCTCCTGTCGCTCACGGCGATTCGAGGCGTTGGTCGCTGATTCTCACCACGTGGCCGAGGTGGTGGGGTCTTCACCGTTGAGGTCCAGGAACTCCGTGCCCGGTGATCGGCCACCGAGCGGCTGGACCAGTTCGGCCTCCGAAGGTCTCCGGGGATGGTGGGCCGATGGACGGGCTTCTCCTCACTTCGGCGAACTGAGGAGAAGCCCGTGTCCATCCTTTCGTGTGCGCCGGCCGGTGGGCTGCGGCCGTGCTCCGGCGTGTGAGCCGACGCGGCGAGGATGTCCGGTGGTGTGGGGATTCCTCAGCTCCGCCCACGAACCGAGGGGACCGTGAACGTGGCCGCGGCGGGCTTCAGCTTCGCCGCGTTGATCTGCATGAAGGTGTCGAGCCACGGCGCCCGGTCGCCGCTGGTGGCGTCGTCTTCCGCCGGGTTGTCCAGGGGCAGCTGGAGACGGGCGCCGCTGATCCGGATCCTCTGCTTGGAGGGGGTGTCGAGCCAATCGCCGGTCCGCACCGACCCGATCTCCACGGCGAGGCGGTGGCCGGCGCGCAGGGTCCAGTCGGTCGACTTCAGGTCGATGTCCAGCCGGTCCCGGTCCAGCCGGGAGACCCGTTCGTCGAATGCGACAGCGTTGCCGTCGGCGCCCACGTCGTACAGCTTGACCATGACGTTCCCCTCGCCCTTCGCTGTCATCGTGATGCGGGGCGTGCCGGTGACCCGGGTGGCCGTCTCGAGAGGCTGGGACCAGACGAAGAAGCTCCCGGCGCCACGACCGGATTCCTCTTCCGGGGGTGGCGGCTGCGAACCCGCCCCGCTGTCCACGTACGAGCCGTTACCGAGACGGAGGTTCGCGGAGCGGTTCGGGGTAGGCCAGGACGTCTCCGCGCGCCAGGTGCCCAGATTGTCCTGGACGGCGTAGTCCGGGAACTGGATCTTCGGGTCGATGCCCTTGAAGTGCTCGTCGAAGAAGGAGAGCGTCTCCTTGAACCAGGTCGCGCGGCCCATCGCGTACTTGCCGTCCTGCGTGAGCTCATTGCCGCGTACGTCATCCCAGGGACCGATCCACGCCCGCTGCGGACCGCGGTGGTTGTCGAGGAACTCTTCCATCCCCACGGGCAAGGTGTTGGTCTCGGCGGTGCCTTGGGTGAACAGAAGCGGAGTGTCGGTACCCTTCGCGTTCCCTGCCGGGCTGCGTTCCTTCCAGTACCGGTCCTCCGGGTCACCGATGGAGGGGCCGAAGGAGTTGAGCGCCAGGCATTCGGGGTGCTTCTTCTCGTACCCGGCGTTGGCACGGTACCGCTCGTCCTCGTCCGGCAGCTGAGGCAGGCCGGCAATGCGGTTGTAGCTGGTGGGCAGCTGGACGCTGTTCGGGCGCGGCACGCCGTTGGAGTGGAGCTGCTGGTACAGGTCCCAGATGGGCTCCTGGGCGACCACGGCTTTCAGCGCGTCATGCTTCACGTTGTTGCCGAGGAGACCGGTGTAGGCATCGAGGGATTTTCCGTACATCCCGACCGCCCCTGTGGACCAGGGCTGCCTCGCACTCCAGTCAATCGCCGCCTTGACGTCCGCCTGGTCTCCCGGCCCGCCGAGGTCAAGACACCCGGTGGAGCCGCCGAAGCCTCGGAGGTCCACCATGACGAAGGCGTAGCCCTTGTCGAAGAGGTCGGCCCCCTCCAGCAGGTCCTGGAAGCGCCCCGAGGGGCCGGCGCGCTCTTCCTCGACCTCCATCTCCCCCGAGTGGCCGAAGTACGCACCGGCCGACAGGATGACCGGCACCTTCGCGCCCTCGGGGAGTTCCACCGGAAGCAGAACATCGGCGTGCAGCTCGGTCCGGGAGCCGTCCGAGGAGGGGAAGTAGTGCTGAGTCCAGCGCGCCCCTTCCGGGACCCGTTCGTTCTCCTCGTGCGTGACCGCATCGGTGGCGGTGGCGACGACCGCCCTCTGTGTTCGGTCGCCGTCGGCTGCCTGATCCGGAGCGGCGTTGGCCGCCCACATGAGGCTGCCGGTCAGGGTGCAGACCGTGAACAGGGCCGCAACGGTGGCGGCTGGTCGTTTCCTCATGCGGTACTCCGGAGCTCGGGTGCGGACGGGCTCGAGAGGGGATCACTCGCTGCGCAAGCCGGCCTTGCACAGAGCCGGCCCCTTCTGCCACCCGGCAACAGTGTCACTAAGTGACAGACATTGGCAAGCGGATTCCGGCGACCTTCGAGATCTCGCGACACCTTCGAGCCAGGAGGCCTGGCGCGAGCGGGTGCCGGTCCGGCCATACGAGACGGCCGCCGAGTCGCTCGCCGCCGGAGGTTCGAACCTTCCCGGCAAGGCCCGGAACGGGCTCCCCGCCTGGGCAGACACCAAGCGACTCCAGTGACCGACCGAGGGGTGCCGGGCAGGACCCGAGGCGAGGAGCAGGCCCTGCACCTCGGCCTTCGCGAGCCCTCAGGGGCCGACCCGGTGCGACCACAAGGTGCAGGCAGTCACCCATGGGCCCGTGCAGTGCCACCGGAAGGGCGTCCAGTCGTGCCTTCATGCGCGGACCATGGGACACCCTTCACGATGGCCGCGACCAGCCCAGATGCCGGGCCCGTTCACCTCGCGAACGCTAATGTCATTTAATGCCACTATGGCACTGAGTGATGACGCTGGTGGAAGGGTGGCCGAAAGATGACTGAGGACGTGGCCTCGACCGGACGCGGCCGTGGCGGGATGAGCCAGCAGCGGCGCCGTCGCGTACGTCTGGAGATCTCGCGGGAGGCGGCACGTCTCTTCTGGGCGCAGGGCGTCGCCCGCACGAGCGGTGACCAGATCGCCGAGGCGGTAGGTCTGTCGACGCGCACCATCTGGCGTCATTTCCGCAGCAAGGAGAGCTGCGCCGAGCCGGTCGTGGCGCAGAGCGTCGAGTGGGAACTGGCCAACCTGCGCAGCTGGCCGCTGCACCGCTCCCTGGAAGAGCACTTCGCCACGGAGGCGCAGCGGCTGGTCAGCGAGATCAGCCCGTCCGGGCAGGCCGACGCCGGGCTGGGCGTCAAGATGATTCGATTGGCCGAGACCGAACCGGCCCTGCGCACGGCCTGGCTGATGGCCTGCGACCAAGTGGAACACGAACTGGCCGCGGTCATCGCGGCTCGGCTCGGACTCGAGCCCGACGACCTACAGGTACGTCTACACGCCGCGGCCGCTGCGGCCGCCCTGCGCGTCGTCAACGAGTACGTCGGAGCCGGCCTTCTGGACGGCACCGATCCACAGAAGCTCGGCGACGAGAATTTCGCCTTCGTCGCGGACGCGGTCCGCACGGCCACCGGGGGCGCCGTGGGCGACCCCGTCCACACCGACGAGGCCGCGGAGCCGGACGGGAGCGCCGCCGGCCGGCAGGAGTAAGCGGTCTCCGCTGAGCAGCGGACTCCGACGAGCTCAGCCGCGGAGGCAGGAGGGGACATGGCCGTTGGCGCACGTACCCGTGCAGGCCGCTCGACCACCGACCTCCCGGAGCATGGCAGCGCCGTAGCGGGCAGGTACCGTCGTCGACGGCACCTGGGGAGCGAGTGTTCACCGCCCTGGTGGCCCAGGCCGACGCGGAATCGGACCTGAACTGGGCCGGCTCGGTGACTCCGCGATCGTGCGGGCCCACCGGCACGCGGCCGGGGCCCGCACAAGGGGCCCCGGCCGGAGAGCCGGCCGACCACGCCATCGGCCGGTCCGGCGGCGGACTGAGCACGGAGATCCACCGCCGGCAGCCCGACCTCGTCGCAGCGCCGCAGCGCCCGCAGGCGGGTGCCGGTGTGCTCGGCGAGCTCCCGAGGGCTCCGGCTCATGGTTCTCGGCCAGCACTGTGCCGCTACGGCAGAATCACGTCTGGTCTGGCTCTCAGGTCGGCATGGTGATCACCGGGCCGGGCCGAGGACGTTCGGATTCCGGCTCGGCCGGGCCGATGGGCGGTCGCGCGAGTGCCTGTTCACACTCCGGGGCCAAGGTCCCGTGCTTGTTCATAACCGAGTTCCAGCAGGGCGGTCCGGAGGCGTGCCGCCGCTTCAGCCAAAGCTGACTGGTCCTCCTCCTTGGCCTTGCTGAAATCGAAGTCGGACATGTCCCACACCGGTGCGACATGGATGTGCAGGTGCGGTACCTCGAAGCCTGCGATGACGAGGCCGGCGCGCGGCGCGTTCCACGCGCGCTGCACCCCTTGCCCCACGGCCTGGGCCACCTCGAAGCAACGCGTCAGAAGGGCCCCGTCGGCGTCCGTCCACCGGTCGACCTCGCGCCGCGGCACCACAAGGGTGTGGCCAGGCCGCAAGGGAGCGATGGACAGAAAAGCGACGATCTCCGGATCCTGCCAGACGAAGTGTCCGGGCAGCTCGCCACTGATAATGCGTGAGAAAAGAGTAGTCATAGGTCACATGTCCTCAGAGGTGTCAGGGCGTGGACTGCGTATCGGGCAACGACGGCCAGAGATGCGCCCAGGGCCGTGCCCGCTCCAACTGCGCGGCCAGTGCCAGCAGCTCGGGCTCGGAACCCGGGCGCCCGACGAACTGGATGCCGAGCGGCAGCCCACTCGACGTCCTGGAGAGCGGCACCGAGGACGCCGGGCGCCCGGTCACGTTCGCCAGCTGGGTGAAGGGCGCGGGCTCAAGGTTCGCGACAGCCAGCTTCTCGACGAGGTTCATCCGCCCCAGCACGCCGCCGACCCGGGCAGCCAGCAGCCCCCGTGCGGCGAGCCGGACCGGTAGGACGAGATCGAACTCGCCGATCGGCCACGCCGGCCGTGCGGTGGTCGGAGTGAGCAGCATGTCGTAGCGCTCGTGGAAGGCGGCCAGAGCCCGGGTGTGCAGGTGCCAGCGCGCCTGCGCGGCTAGATATCGTGGCGCCGGAAGGCCCCGTCCGATCGCAGCCATGATGCGGGTTTCGATCTCGAAGTCGCCCTCGGCACAGCCGGTGAACTCCCGTGCGGCCGTGACCTCGGCGGCGACCATCGCGAACCAGGTCGTGAGGAAGTCGGTGGCCAGGCGCTGCCCGTCGATGACCGGAGCGGATTCCTCCACGGTGTGTCCAAGTCCGGTGAGCAACTCCGCCGCGTCCCGAACCGCGGCGGCGGCCTGCGGGTCAACGGGCCCGCCAAGCGGGGACTCCGTGGTCAGCCCGATCCGCATCGGGCGTGGGTCGTCGACGACGGCATCGGCGTACGGACGCTCCGCCGGAGCCACCCGGTAGGGGACCTCCGGCGCGGAGCCGGACATGACGTCGAGCATCGCGGCGGAGTCACGGACCGTGCGTGACAGCACGCCCTGTACCGCGGCGCCATGGAAGAGCTCGTCGACGTCCGGCCCGGACGGGATGACGCCCCGCCCCGGTTTGAGCCCGAACAGCCCGCAGGCCGCGGCCGGGATCCGGATGGAGCCCCCGCCGTCGTTCCCGCCCGCGACCGGGACGACTCCGGCCGCGACGGCTGCCGCGGACCCGCCGGAGCTGCCCCCGGGCGTCCGCTCCGGGTCCCAGGGGTTGCGGGTCGGGCCCCCCGCGACCGGCTCGGTTATCGCCCGAGCGCCGAACTCGGGGGTCGCGGTCCGGCCGAACACGATCAGACCGGCATCGAGCCAACGCTGTACCACCGTGGACGTCTCCTGGCGCGGGAAGCGTGCCAGCGATCGATTCCCGCTGCCGGTCGGTACCCCGGCGAGGTGCTGACCCAGGTCCTTGACCAAGAAGGGGACGCCGGCGAACGGCCCCGACAGCGGGCCGCGAGCGCGGGCACGGGCGTCGTCGTCGAGTCGGTGGCGGATCGCGTTGATCGTCGGCTCGACGTCGTCGGCACGGGCCATCGCCGCCTCGAGTAGTTCACCCGGGCTCACCGCTCCGGACTTCACCAGCCCGGCCCATCCGACTGCGTCGTGCTCTCGGTACTCATCCCAGGTAATCCCCATACACGTTCTCCCATCAGGTTGTCCGATAAATGATCTCGCGAGGCTTGGCTGACCTGCTCCTTTGCCGGCCGGCTGGTGAAGGTGAGGTTGTACGGTCGACCAATGCCGAGCCTGGCGCGGTGGACGGCCTCGCCTCCCGGGCGGCAGTCGTGCAGCACCTTGCTGCTTTCCATGCGGGGAAGAGCCTCCTCGACACGGGCGGCGAACTTACGGCCCAGGGCGTGGTCCTTCTCCTTCCAGGCCGGCGGTTCGGTCTGGCCGCGATCGCGGCGGTCGGGATGAGCAGGCCGGTTCCGCACCACCACCGACGGCGGTGGTGCGGCCGACGGCGTCCTGAGGGCCTCTGCTCTCTCAGGGAGATCGTGTCGATCCCTTGGAGAGCAGAGGCCCTGGCACATCTCACCCCCGGCACCCGCCCGGCCCGCCGGCCATCCCGGCACCGGCAGCAGAGATCTCCTACGAGGGCCAACTCGGCACCGCTCATGTCCGAGCCGCGCCGGGCCCGGTGCCCCGGCCGGTCGGCTGCGTTCCCGAGCCTGTGGGCGAGGCAGTCACCCCCAGGCGCGACGGAGTGGATCCGGCAACCGTGAGCACGTGACGCTTCGGCAACAGTGCCACTTGCCTCTCACTGGACCCGGCACCCGTGAGCCACCGAGGCCCCCCTTCTTCAGGGTAGCCACACCGCAGACTCACCCGTACCAGGCCTCTGTTCGAACCCCACGGACCGCACGAGCAGGAGAAGCACAGCCAACCACAGCCGCCACTCGCTGTGCGCTCAGCCCCGTCCGCGACGCCTGCTCACGCAGCCGGGATCGCCGGGAGCAGCAGGTACGAGTCCACATCGGGACCGAAGTGCACGGTGACCGTGCCGCCGAAGTTTTCTGCCGGCCGATCCTCCGGATCGGTGTGGATGAGCGGCCCGAGCGGTCCGGAGCGATCGGCGATCTTCCCCAGGGTCCTTCGCATCATGTCCGGTCCGGTCCAGGCGCGTTGCGCGAATGCTCGTGTCGGCCAGGCGGACCGTCGCGGGCGAGGCGTCGCCCGCGACGGTCCGGGACTCCGCGGGGCGGGATCAGAACTGGTTCTCGCCGCCGTTGACGTGCAGGGTGGTGCCGAGCACGAAGCTGCTGTCGGCGGAGGCGAGGAAGGCCACCGCGGCGGCGACCTCCTCCGGCCGCCCTGTGCGGCCGATCGGCACTCCCGCCGCGAGTTCCGCCTTGGCGGCGGCCGCGTTCTCCTCGCCGAGGAGCATGTCGACTCCGGGGGTGTCGATCGAGCCCGGCGCGACCGTGTTGACCCGGATGCCCCGGCCCTTCAGCTCGTTGGCCCAGGTCCGCGCGAGGGACCGGGTCGCGGCCTTCGACGCCGCGTACAGGCCGAAGGCCTCCCGGCCGTCGTCGGCGCGAATGGAGTCGTTGAAGATCACCGAGGCGCCGTCGTTGAGCAGCGGCAGCGCCTTCTGCACGGTGAGCAGTGTGCCGCGGACGTTGACGCCGAAGTTCTGGTCGAACTGTTCCCCGGTGGCCTGTGCCAACGGTGCGAGCGTGGCCGTGCCCGCGTTGGCGAAGAGCACGTCCAGTCCCCGGCCCCGGTCACGGATCGCGTCGTACAGCCGGTCCAGGTCGGCCGGGTCCGATACGTCGCCCTGCACCGCGGTGACCGTGGAACCGATCGACTCGACCGCCCTGTCGAGCGCGTCCTTGCGCCGCCCGGTGATGAACACATGAGCGCCCTCGGATGCCAGCCGCGCGGCCGTGGCCAAGCCGATTCCTGTGCTCCCGCCGGTGACGACGGCGGTCTTGCCTTCCAGCTGTCCCATAACGTGAACTCCCGAAACTTAGATACCGATCGGTGCAGAAGTAACCGTAGCACTTCTGCACCGATCGGTATCAAGGTCGTAGGATGGGGGCATGGAGATCACCCGTGGAGCGCCGATCGGCCGGCCGAGAGGCTTCGACGCCGACGAGGCCCTGGAGCAGGCGATGCTGGTCTTCTGGGAGCAGGGCTACGAAGGCGCCAGCCTGACCGACCTGACGCGCGCCATGGGCATCACCCGCAAGAGCATGTACGCGGCCTTCGGCAACAAGGAGGAACTGTTCCGCAAGGCCCTGGAGCGCTATACCGAAGGTCCCGCCGCCTATGCGGCCCGCGCGCTGGAGAAGCCGAGCGCACGGGAGGTGGCCACGGCGTTCCTCGCCGGCTCGGTCAGCACGACCACCCGCCCCGGCTGCCCCGCGGGGTGCCTGGGCGTGCAGGGCTCGCTGGCCGCCGGCGAGCCCGGACGCGTGGCCCAGGAGGCCCTGATCGCCTGGCGCGCCGACGGCCGCGCTCACCTCCGCCACCGCTTCCAGCGGGCCGTCGACGAGGGTGATCTGCCCCCCGGCACGGACCCGGAACTGCTCGCCCGATACCTCATGACCGTGGCGAACGGCATCGCCGTCCAGGCTGTCGACGGCGCCACCCGCTCCGAACTCCGGCAGGTGGCCGACGCGGCGCTGCGGAACTGGCCACCCGTCTGACAGCGGGATGCCGACACGGAAGGAGTCTCCGCAGGCCTTGCAGGTTCTCGCCGCCCGCGGTCGATCCGCAGGCTTGCCGGGGGCGGACATGGTTGCGGTCCGCACGATTCCGCATCGTTCGGCCCGGCGTCGGGTAGTTAGCCGGGGAACCCCGGCCGGGACAGCCGGGGGCAGGGAGGCAAGATGGCGGTCCTGTGGGGCGTGTCCTTCGACGCGACGCCTCTGTCCGGAGTGGTCGTCGAGTTCGTGAAGACCGCCCGGCACTTCCATGACCGGGGTTACGAGGTGCATCTCGACCTCGGCTACGACATCAAGGCGGACAAGGGGAGGTTCTTCCTCCCCTACCGTGACGAGGCGCTGTTGCTGCCGCCCTGGGTCCGGCTCTCGCGGTTACCGGATGTCGCCGCCGTCGACGGTTACGACGCGTCCCTGGCCACCTCGGTCCTCCAGGAAGTGGTGGAGAAGGGCGACCTGCGGCTGCTGCCTCAGGTGGAACGGATCGCCGAGGCCCTGTGCGATCGGCTGCTGTCGCTCTGGGAGTCGCTCGGGGTGACCCGGGTGCTGGTGGAGAACGGCACGCTGCCGGAGAACATCATGTTCACCCACGCCCTGCAGAAGGCGATCGTCCGTTACGGCGCCCGGCACCACCTGGGCCGCTATGTGCTGTGGCGGGACCACGACCTGATGTGGCAGAGCGAGCCGGGAACGGGCAAGTACGGCAGGGCCCCGTACCCGAACGTTCCACCGCTCCTGGACTCCGTCCATGTCCGGTACCTGGCGCTGCACGAGCAGGCGAAGGCCCTCACCCGCGCCTGGGCACCGCACGTGCGGCACATCGACGTACTGCCGAACGCGTTCCCCCACCGACCGGCGACGGTCGGCCCGCAGAACGCGTCCTTCCGCGCGGACCACGGGATACCGGAGGGAGCCCGGCTGATCGCGCGCACGACCCGGATCATCCCGCAGAAACGCATAGACCGCGACATCCACCTGCTCGCCCAGCTCGCCGAGACCATGGACGTGTACCTTTTCGTGGCCGGTGACACGGGTGAGGACCCGCGCGAGTACCGGAGGCTGACCGCGCTGGCCGACGACCTCGGGGTCGCGGACCGGACCGTCTTCGGCGGCTGGCTCGTACCCGACCCCGACGCCATCGGCGCCTCCGCCGGCCATGGCTACTCCGTCCGCGATCTGCTGGCCCACGCCGACCTGGTGTCGTTCCTGACCTCCTACGACTACGACAGCTACGGGAATCCGATCGGCGAGTCGATCGCCGCCGAGGTCCCCTACATCAGCAGTGGCTATGAGCTGTACCCAACGGTCTACGGGGACAAGGGCTTCCGCGCGCCCGTCCTCCATGACGACCTGCCGACCCCCGCGTTCGTGAACGAGGTGGCACAGTTGCTGAACGACGACGACCTGCGGGCCCGCACCGCCGAGCACAACCACCGGCTGGGCGAGCGCCACTTCGGCCGGTCGACCGCGGAGGGCCTGCTCGAACGCCTCGTCCTCACCCCGATGGGCCTCAGGACCCGGATGAGCGTGATCCTCCCGGTGTACAACGAGGCGGCCAATCTGACCGCCGTCCTGGAGTCGCTGCACGGGCAGCGCGGCCGGGACGGGCGGCTCGACCCGGAGCTGTACGAGATCGTCGTGGTGGACAACAACTCCTCCGACGACACGGTGGCGCTGGCGAAACGTTTCGCGGACGACCATCCGGACCTCTCCCTGCACATCGTCCACGAACCCGAGCAGGGCGTCTCCTGCGCCCGCCGCACCGGCATGCTGTTCGCCGCCGAGCGCAGCGCGGGCCGGCCCGGCGGTCCGGCGTCCGCCGCCGGCGAACGGTTCTACCTGGTCTCCGCGGACGCCGACTGCCAGGTCGACCCCCGGTGGCTGTCGTCCCTCCTGGAGGCGATGGACGCGAGCGGAGCGGACCTCGGCGTGTGTGACTACTTCTACCGCGCGGAGCACTTCGCGGGCCGGCCCCGGCTGTGGGACGCGATCTCGCGTACCCTGCGCTGCCGGGCCGTGGCCTTCTCCCTCTTCGGGGGATTCCCCGACGGGAAGGGGTTCGCCGTCGAGCGGGAAGCGCACGACCGGGCGGGCGGCATCGAGATCTTCTACCAGCTGGAGGGCGGCCGCTTCGTCAACCACCTCTCCGACGACTGGGACTTCGGCATCAAGGTGTCGGCGCTGGGCGGCAGCCGGGTCTACGCCCCGGACTCGCGTGTGGAGATCAACCCGCGCCGGGTGGACCACGCGCTCGAGGAGGTGATCGAGGGGAAGGCCTACGGTTCGGGCGGCACCATCGTCATGCGGGACATCCGTCCGGGGTCCGACGGCCAGGTGGCCACGCCCGTCCGGGACCTCACCGCGGAGGAGGCGCGCCGTGCCTGGGAGTTCTCCATCAAGGACTTCGTCCCGAAGAACCTCCTGCTGCCCGTGCTGCTCGAACCGGATCTGCTCGGCAGCGGGCCGGTACGGGACTTCTTCGGCCCGTCACTCGCCGGCGCCCTGCGGCAGCGCATCGGCGAGATCGTCGAGGAGATGCGCATCCTGGACTTCACCCCCATCCACCGCTACAAGACGCCGTCGTTCCGCCTCTACTTCGAGTTCGCCGACGCGCTGTTCGAGCGCTTGCGGGCGACGGTCGGGGAGGACATCGGCCATCCGCCGCCGCTGCCGGACTGCCTGGCCGACGTCCCCCGTGAGCGGTTCCGGGAGTTCGTCGCCTACTACTGCGAGGACCGGGAATCCGGCGAGGCCCACGACTACTTCGGCAACGGAGGTGTCTTCTGATGTCCGACCCCGCGCTCGCGTCTCTCCTGGCCGTGGATCCGGCCGCACCGGTCCCGGAGGCGGTCGGCGTCCTGGCCGCGCCCGAGAACCGGCATCTGCTGGACTACGTGCAGGAGGACCCCTTCGGGGCCCATGTCTTCCCCGGGAACGTCGAGGGCTACGGCCCCGAGCGGTTCCTCGACGACCTGGACGACCAGCTGCGCACCACCGCGCCCATCCATCTGTGGGCGTACATTCCGACCTGCTCCTACCGCTGCCGGTTCTGCCAGTACCCCGTCGTCATCGTGAAGGGCCCGCAGGAGACGGTGGCCCGGCGGGCGGAACAGTGGGTGGACTGGAACATCCGGGAGGCCCGGCTGTGGCTGCGCAGGCTCCCCCATCTGGCGACGGCGCCGGTGGGCGAGTTCAACGTGTTCGGCGGGACGCCGTCGCTGCTGCCCGCCGACCAGATCCGCCGGCTGCTGGACTTCTACCGGGAGAATTTCGCCTTCGGCCCGGACACGACCGTCCGGTTCGAGGGCGATCCGACCACCTTCACCCCGGAGAAGCTGGAGCTGCTGGCGGACCTCGGCTGCACCAAGGTCTCCAGTGGGGTGCAGTCCTTCGACGACCACGTGCTGCGCCTGAGCGGCCGCGAGCACACCGCGGACGCCTGCACGGAGTTCATCCGCCGGGCCAAGGCCACCGGTTTCGACTGGGTCAGTGTGGACCTGATGTACGGTCTGCTGGACCAGTCCCTGGACAGCGTACGGCGGGACCTGGAGACCGTCCTGGCCCACGAGCCGACCGCCGTGGTCTGCACCAAGCTGCACCTGCGTGACTACAGCGACACCAGGACGGGCGTCTCCGGGGTACAGCCGGCCGCCTGGCAGCTCCCGCGGTACCGGGCCCGCCTGGAATCACGCGGGCACCGCTGGCCCACCCTCGGCGAGCAGTACCAGATGCGCGAGATCCTCACCAGCGGGCTGCGCGGGGCCGGGTGGACGGAGCACCCGACCATGTACTTCGCCCGGCCCGGGGCCGGTCCGGAGAAGTGGAAGTCCATCATGGCCGATCAGGACCAGCAGCATCCGGAGGTCGCCATCGGTCTGGGCGGCAGTTCCAGCTGCCGCCGTTCCGAAGCGATGACGCAGGTCGACTGGAAACGGTACGGCGAGGCGGTGCTGGCCGGCCGGATCCCGCTGGACTCGGCCACCGGGTTCACCGAGCAGGCCCAGGAGTCACGGGCGGTCAACATGGCGCTGTCCACGCTGCAGCCTCTCCGGGAGGACGTGCACCGGAGGCGCTTCCCCGGCTCCTCCCTGTTCGCTCCGGGGCGGCGGGAGGGATTCGAGTCGCTGCGCCGCCGCGGACTGCTGGAGATGGACGAGGCGGCGGGCACCGTCACGCTGACACCGGTCGGCGAGACCCTCGTGGAGGCCGTCATCAACACCGAGCTCATGGCGGAGCCGGCGGTCGCGGGCCGGGCCGGATGAATCCCCCGTCCACGATGAGGTGAGGGCCGCCGGGCGACGGGAGGCAGGGGCAGCGGCCTCCCGGCCGTCACAGGGGCGCGGGAAGGCGCACGGCGGGGAGGCCCGCTCCGGTGGCGACGCGAGCCGTCCCCCGGGCCCGCGGAAGCTTGGGCTGTCAGTCGACGGAGTCCATGAAGCTCAGCATCCGGCGGTTGATCTCGTCGGCGTGGCCGATCCACTGTCCGTGGCCGGTGCCGGCGCGAGCACGCCTTCGCAGGCCTGGACGCGATGGCGTCGCTGCGCCGGTCGAGGCCGGATAGATCTTCTGCTCTGCCTGTCCACGTGGCCCACGCGGCGCTAGCGTCAAGTCCATGATCGTATGGCTCAACGGCACCCACGGCGCGGGCAAGACGACGACCAGCGCGCTCGTCCAGCAGCTGATCCCGGACTCACGGGTGTTCGACGCCGAGAAAGTCGGCGAGACGCTCATGGACATCAAGCCTGGGTTGCCCGCGACGGACAACTTCCAGCACTGGCCGCCATGGCGGTCCCTCGTGGTCGAAACCGCCCGTCGCATCCTCGACTACACCGGCGGAACCGTGGTGATGCCCATGACCGTCCTGGTCGAGCAGTACTGGCGCGAGATCAGCTCGGGCCTTGCCCGTCACGATATTCCGGTCCGGCACTTCGTCCTCCACGCCGACCAGGCCACCCTCCGCGCGCGCATCGCGGGGGACACCGTTCTCGGCCCCGACTCCCCGTTCCGTCTGCACTACCTCGAGCCGTACGCCGAGGCGGCCCGCACGTGGCTGCACGCCGAGGCCGAGGTCGTCGACACCACGCACCTCACCCCCGCCCAGGCCGCCCGGCAGATCGCAGAGGCCGTCAAGGGGTGAGACCTTCCGACGCCCGCACGCGCGGGTGACAACAAGACTGCCTCTGTGACAACTACCTGCTTCGGCTCACCTGTCAGGCCGCCGAGGTGCCCTGCGCCGGCTGTGGTCAGTAGTCCAGGTCCAGATAGTCGATGTCGTTGATGGCGACGTCCGAGAGGCCCAGGGCGCGACTTCCGCCGTCCTGGAAATACGTCTCCTTCATCCCCTCGGCGATGATCTGGCGCATCTGGCGGTCGTCGGCCCCCGTTTCTCGGGCGTCGAACAGGCGCTGGGCATAGGCCGGGGGCAGGTGGACGGTGAGGCGGCGGAACCGTCCGTCATCGGTGGTGCCGATGGGGGCCGTGTAGCCGAAGCGGGCGCGGGTCTCCACGGTGATCCCGCCGGTGGTGGCGGCCTGCCGCCGGCGGCGACTGCGGACCTGCGGCTGCCAGCGGGACCGGACGGCGGCGTCGATCTTGGCACTGATGTCCTTGGGCGGGTTCTTCCGCGCGCCGCGCCGGTAGCGGTTGACGGAGTCGGCCGTGACACCGAGTTCCCGGGCGACGGCTTTCGCCGACTTCATCTGCTTGAGCAGATAGTTGATCTGGCCCTTGAGGGTCTTGGGAGGCTGACGGGTGAATCCTTCCCGGTCGGCGCGCTCGATGGCATCCTCGATCTCTCCCACGGTGCGGTTCGGTTCCCTTCGGGGACGGGGACGGGGACGGGGGCGGGGGCGGGGGCGGGGGCGGCGGGGTGTGCCGGGTCTCGCGTGCCCGGCGCGGGTCCGGTGGTTACCCGTCGGGCCGGGTGGCGGAGGGACTCCGGCAGGACGTGCCGCACGGCGGCGGGCATGAGCCTATTCGCCGTCGTCCAGAACGGCGTCACCGCCTTTGATGTGCCGGGCGGGGTTGTATCCCTGCTCCATCAGGTCGACCGCCCACAGCATCGACTGGACACCCTCCAGCTTCGCCAGCCCCGGGGTGGGGCCGAGGCGGAACGCGCCGGGCTGGGGCTTGCCGGACGCGGCGTAGGGGAGGAAGTCGCACGGCGACGGCCCGGGCGACGGGTAGACGACGCAGTCGGAGAGCACGGCGAGCGGGTAGCGGCCCGTCATGGCCGCCATGTTGCGCAGTTTGCGGTGCATGTTGACCCGGGCCTTGCTGATGACCGCGGCGCGGATGTCGGGGCGCCAGGTCGGCCGTTCCAGCGCCGGCCACCGCTCCCCCGCCTTGTAGTGGCGGCCCTGCGGACGCTCCCGCAGTTTGCCCACGCCGCCCTTGACGGTGGCTTTCACGGCGGCCAGCACGGCGGCCAGGGCCGGGTCGGCCTGCCGGTGCCCTTCCATCGCCGCCAGGAACTCCTCATCCGGGAGGTCCCGGGTCACGCCGAGGTCGGCGAGGGTGTCGACGTACGCGGTCTTGAGCCGGTCGTGCCACGGGTCCAGGTAGGCGCCGGTCTCCCGCCGCAGGTACGCCTCGATCGGGTGAACGTCGTGGCCGAGTTCCTGGGCGTAGGCGACGGTGTGCGTCTGGTACCAGGCGGGCCCCTCCGGGCGGGAGCCGTCCGGGGTGAACGGGCTGGGCAGGCGCGGGTCCTGCTCGATGTGGGAGAGGTCGACCAGCCAGCAGCCGGGGATCTTCGGATTGAAGGCCGGGGCGTGGAAGTGGCCGGGGGCGGCCAGTCCGACGGTGAGGCGGGAGGCGGCGGCGAGGAACGCGGTGTTCAGGTCCAGCCCGACGGCGTGGGGCAGCAGGCATTCCTCGTCGGTGAGGGTGTCGACCGGGCGCACCCACTGGTAGGCCTCCTCATCGAGGAATCCGCCCGTCCAGCCGGAGTTCACGACCACGGGGTGCTCCGGTGTGGCCTCCGGGGGGGCCGGGTCCACCGGTTCGGTGCCGAGTGATCCGGGGTTGTGTCCGGCCACCCAGTTCCCCGTCGACGGGTCCTGCACGGCTTTCGTCGGCGGGCGCAGCGCCGTCATCAGCTCCAGCCCGGAGACGGCGGTGGAGCCGCGGGGGGTGATGACCCGCTGCGCGTAGGTGCCGAGGACGCGGGCGATGTCGGCCGGCTCCATCTCCGTGACGCCGGGCCAGGACCGGGGGTCGAGGGCGTCCCAGGAGAGGATCGCCAGCTGCACGCACTGCCGTTCCCGGCCCTGGGCCTTGCGGTAGATCCGCGCCCACGGGCCGAATCCGCGCCGGGTGAGCTGCCACTCCGCCTTGGTCACCTGCTGGACGGCCGGGTGGTCGTCGGGCAGGCGCAGGGAGCGGCGCTGTTCGTGGCCCTCCAGGCGTTCCGGCAGCCCGAGTTTCACCGCGGCCGCGGCCGTGAGGACGATCAGAGGGTCGCTGTCCTTGCCGTAGCGGTGCAGCTTCGCGGCGCCGAGTCCGGATTCGCGGAGCGTCCACTCCACCAGTTCCGGGATGGTGGTCGCCGGGCAGTCGAGCACGATGCCGCCGACGCCGTAGGCGGAGCCGTCACCGTCCAGCACGGCGAGCGGGCCGTGCGGGAACCGCGGGTCGGCGGCCGGCTGTGCCGCCTTCCTCGCCACCGGGCGCCGTGGCGGCACCGTCGCCGGACGGGCCGCCGGACGCGCGGGAGCGGCCGGGGGCACGGGAGCCGGCCGCGGCGCGGCGGCCGGACCGGGCGCGGCCGGCACGGTGGCCGGGCCGGACGCGGCCGGCACGGTGGCCGGGCCGGGCGCGGCGGGCTCCGTGGCCGGGCCGGCCGCGGCCGGCACCCGTGGCTGCGGCGCGGCGGCCGGGCCCGTCCTGGCCGAGGCGCTGCCGGGCGCGGGGTACTTCGCCGCCCAGCCCTTCAGCAGCCGCTGGTATGCCTCCAGCCGCGGCGACTTCGGCTCGGAGCGGCCGTTCTCGTAGTTCTTCACCGTCTGCGTCGTGGTCTTCAACGCGGCCGCGAGGCGGGCCTGGGTGATGCCGGCGGCCTCGCGCAACCGGGCGCGTTCCGCCGGAGCCGGGAGCTGAGGCTCCTCCTCCAGCAGCGCGTCCACCGACGCGAACAGCTCTTCCTCGGTGGCCATACCGGTCTCCTCTCGGGACCTCACGCTAACATCATTTACCCCTGTTTTTATCCCTTCGTTTCACTCGGGCCGGGTGGGTGGCGCCGCGTGGAGAACCATCGGCCGACGGGTGCAAAGGGGGCTCGGCCCCACTGCTGTCGGGTCGCGTGTGGTGCGGCGGGTGCCCATGCGATCTGGCGAGAGCCGTTCGCCCGGTCGGAAACGAACCAGCAGCGGCACCTTGCCACTCACCGACCGAACCGGATGGTCGCACCTGATAGGACGTCAGGTGTTCGACGGCGATGCCCCTCCCGGACGTGCGGACGAACGCCGACGAGAGCGCGCGGAGCACGGACGTTCACCGAGGCGCGCTCGTCTCCGGCCCCATCGCACCGGATGTCGGAGACGCGTCGGCGTGTCGCGCGGTGGCCGTCGGCCGTGTGGGCAGGAATGGGGGCGGGCGGTGGGGGAGGATCCCGTCGCCGCGCCGGTGCGATGACGGTGGTGGGTGAGCGGCGCGGCGGGCCGGGGGCGCGAGTGGCCCGCGGGGGTTGCGTATCCCGGCGCTGGGTGTCGCCGCCCCGTGGCGGAACCGAGGTTGCCGGTCGGGCCTCCGCCCATCCGCTGTCCGGTTATGCCGGCACCACCCGGTAGCTCAGGGCCGGCTGCGGCAGGTTGGCCCGGGTGAGCGAACCGGACCGCCAGGCGGCGCCCGTGCAGTCGCCACCCTGGTACAGCTCGACCGCGGCGGAACCGTTGGCGATCTGGAGGGAACGGACGGCCTGGGGCAGTGTGTGGCATGTGCCGAGGTCGCCGAGGTCGACCTCGATCTCCGTGCCCGTTCCGCTGACACCCGAGTAGAGGTAGGCGCCCTCCTGGAGCGGAGGCCAGTCGGCGGCGTTCGCCGTCCCGGCTCCGAAGCCGATCAGCAGAGCCGCAGTCATGGTCACGGCGGTGGCCGTGGTGCGGAGCTTCACCCTGGAGGCCGGCATGTTCATCCTCTCCGCGTGTGACGGCACCGTTGGAGGTCACACGTCTCTTCGCTCAAGTGTGAACGGATCGAATCCTTTCACCTTCAAGCACATCCTGGGGAGTGCGGAACAGGTCACGCGCGGCCGACCGGAACGGTGCGGGCCGTGGCCCTCGTGGTCGCGGTGGGCCGCGCCGGGGCGGCCTCCGGGTCAGCTCGCGCGGGAGGTCCCGCGGGCGGGGTGTGGAGGGCGGACCGCGCGTACTGTCACCGGGACACCGCCGTGGGGCCACATGGTCGCCACCCCGGTGGGGCGCACGGTGCGGCGTACCGGTGCCAGCTCGGTGCAGCGGACCAGTTCGGCGACCAGTGCCCGCAGTTCGAGCTCCGCGAAGGCCGCGCCGACACAGCGCCGGTACCCGCCGCCGAAGGGGATGTACGCGTACGGGTGGGGAGGGCGGTGGCCGGCCCGCGCCGGGTTCCACCGGTCGGGGCGGAACTCCAGCGGTTCATCCCACACCCGTGGAAGGCGGTGGGTGACATAGGCGGAGTGCAGCAGCCGGGTGCCGGCCGGGATCCGGTGCCCCACGAAGGTGATCTCCTCCCGTGCCGTCCGCCCGGTGAGGACGCCCGGGGTGAACAGGCGCAGCAGCTCGCTGATGGTCCAGTCCAGGTAGGGCATGGCGTCGAGGTGAGAGGCGGTCAGCGGCCGGCCGGCGGCGACGGCGGTCACCTCGTCCGCCAGGCGCTCCCAGAGGTCCGGGCGGTTGACCAGCACGTGGACCGCCCAGCCGGCCGCGGCGCTGCTGGAGTCGTAACCCGAGGCGATCAGGCTGATGACCTGGTCGCGCACCTCGCCGTCGGTGAGGCGGTCACCGGCGGGTGTGGCTGACGAGAGCAGGGCGTCCAGGACGTCCTCCTCGTCCCCGGGCGCGGAACGCCGGTGGGCGATCTCGGCGCGTACGCGGTCGTCGACGCGGCGGCGGGCGGCCATCGCCCGGTGGAAGGCGGAACCGGGCAGGTCGCGGTCGCAGCGGAGGAAGGGCGAGCGGTTGACGTAGCGCAGGGCGGTCTCCAGGTCACGGCCGATGGACTCGGTGTGGGCCTGGAGACGGGGGCCGAACAGCGCGCGGACGGCGATCCGGCGGATGCAGCCCCGCAGTTCGGTGAAGGCGTCGACGCGCTGCCCGGGCCGCCACCGGGCAAGGACGCGGTGGATCTCCTCCAGCATCAGCGGCAGGTGCGCGCGGACCCGGCGGTGGGTGAACGCCGGCTGGACCAGCGCCCGGCGGCGGCGGTGTTCCTCACCGTCGCTGACGACCATCGCGCGGGCGCCGACCACCGGGACCAGCAGGCCGAGGACCTCGCCGGAGAGGAAGCGGGGGCGGGCGGGCGGATCGGCCAGCACCAGCCGGTTGGCCTCGGTGCCGAAGAGCAGGGTGTACCGGTGGCGCCCGAAGCCCACGGCGCACACCGGCCCGTGGCGGCGGTGCAGGTCCAGCAGGGTCCGGTAGGGCCCGCCCAGGCCCAGCAGGCCGGGAAGGTGGCGCAGGTGGCCCACGGGGGTGGGCCCGGGGAACCGCTCTCCGCCCGCGGACGTGGCCGGGCAGCTCACCGGCCCGCCCCCGCCGTGGACACCTGCGCCGGTACAGGGACGGGGGTGCCGGTCGTGGGTGGCGGGACGGGCAGCCGGTCCAGGCCCAGGTCCTCGTAGAGCGCGCGGACCAGGGCGTAGCGGCGGGCGAAGGTGGTGACGTCGTCCAGCCGCCCGTTCCAGTACACCGCGGCCACCAGGTCGAACATGGGGTCGATCAGCAGGGTGGAGGTGTTGCCGCCGGCGTGGCCGAAGACGCGGGCGGAGCAGCGCCGCCCGAACAGCAGCGGCTGGGTCATCACCCCCAGTCCGTAGGGGAAATCGGTGTCGGAGACCTGCCGGTGGCGGGTGCCGGGCCAGTGGGTGGTGGTCAGGGCCTCGAGCGCGGCCCGGCTGAGCAGCACCTCGCCCGCGGCGGTGGTCCCGGTCAGCAGTACCTCGCCCACCCGGCGCAGTTCGCGGGTGGTACCCCATACCCCCAGGCCCGGGAGGGGCAGTGACGCCGCCAGCCGCATCCGGGCCAGCCCCGTCTCCTGACCGGGTGCCGCGATCGGTTCGGCGCGGGAGGGGGGCGGCAGTTCCGGCAGGCCGAGGTCCGCGGCCAGTCCCAGCCGGCGGCACAGCCGGCGGTGGCTCTCCCCCGGTCCACCGCCGTAGAGCTCGGCGAGGAGGCGGTCCAGGACGAACCAGTTCGTCACCGGGCTGTAGGACATCGCCGCGCCGGGGAGGGCCCGCACGGGCGCGTCGAGGATCAGCGCCCACACCAGGGCGTCGGCCTCCCCGGGCGTGACCGGGCCGGTGCCCGCGGCGGCCGCCGCGGCCCAGACGGGGTCGGGCACGCCGGTGGTGTGGGTGAGCAGATGGCGGACGCGCACCCGCTCCCGGCCGCCTCCCGCGTACTCGGGCAGGATCCGCGCCACCGGGGTGTCCAGGCCCACCGCGCCGGCCTCCCAGGCGGCGGCGAACGCCAGGGCTCCGAGTGTTTTCGCCGAGCACGTCCACGGCACGGCCGTTCCGGGCGTCATCGGGTGCCCGAGCCCGTTCTCCCCGGCGGCCAGTTCCGCGCTCCGGCCGCCGCAGGACACCGAGAGCTGGACGCCGCTCTCCAGTCCCCGGCCGATCTCCGCGGCCACCAGCCGCTCGACGGCGTTCAGCACCGATCCCACCCCCACGGATTCCGGATGACGGAGGACGGCCGGCCGGCCCGCCGGGAGCAGCCCTTTCCCGCGAGGCACGCTCGACGGGCCGTGAGCCGCCGGTGCCCCGGCCTGCGCGGGGCGGCCGTCCCGCGCGGCACCGCGGCCGGCGGCCGGGTCAGGAGAACCCCTTCCGCTCCGCGGCCGACCGGAGCAGGGCATGAACGTCCCGGAGGGAGAGCGTCGCCCACTCGGCGAGCAGTCCGGCCTCGGTCTCCGCGTCCAGTCCGTGGCATGCCTGGAGGTCGTCCAGCCAGGCCAGTACCGCGAAATCCCCCGCCGGCAGCCGGCCGAGGGGGGTCCGGGCGAGCGCCGCGATCCGCTCCGGGCCGCCGAGCAGCGGGGCGGCGAGTTCCTCCAGCTCCGGCAGGGCGCCGCTCCCCGGCCCGGCGGAACACTCCGCAGGTGACGCCCGCGTCGGTTCCTGCGCGCGACGGGCCGGGGCCGTCATGACGGCTCCGCCATCGACACCACCACGGCTTCCAGAGCCGTGTACGAGGCAAAGGTCTCCCGCACCAGGGCCTCCTCCGGAAAGGGCACCCCGAAGGTGCCTTCGATCGCCAGAACCACTTCCACCGCGGTCATCGAGTCCAGGCCCGCGTCCGGCAGGGGAACCGCCGCCCAGCCCTCCGGTGGGCACCGCAGGAACTCGCCGAGGATGTCCCGCAGCAGTCGCGGCGCCTCGCCGCCCTTCACACCCCCACCGGTCACGCGGCACCCCCGGACACTGTTCCCACCGGCAACGATCGGCGCCCGCGGACAGCGGCTGACGCCACAAGCCGCTCCCGGCGGATACCTCAACCGAGGCTAGGTACTCCGCCGCCGGCCGCACCCCGAACGGCCGCCGGTTCACCCCAACAGAGCAACGGGCGCGGTGCCTCCGCCTCCGGGAGACCACGGACGGGGACGGCCACGCGGTGGAGGCGTGGTGGCGCGGCCCACCGGCGGGGACGCGGATTCCCGGGCCACGGCCGTGGTCGTCCCGCGGCCTTCCGTCGTGCGTCCCGCGGCGTCCCCGCGAGAGGGCACTCAGGGGTGGCGCGGGCGGGGTGGCACCGCCGGGGCGTCACGGAGCAGACGGCGGGCCGTTTCGGTGACCGCCCGGCGGTCGATCTTGCCCTGGTTCCCGGTCACCGGCAGGTCGTCCTGGCGCAGCAGGTGACGGGGAACCATGTGGGAGGGCAGCTCCCGCCGCAGGAAGGCGCGGAAGGACGGTTCGCCGAACGCGCGGGAGGCGGTGTAGACGAGCGCGATGTCGGCGCCGACCTCCGGGTTCTCCACCCCCAGTGCCACGCACTGCGTCACCCCCGGGAAGCCCGCGGCGGCCTCCTCCACCTCGGTCGGGCTCACGCGGAACCCGTGTGTCTTGATCAGGGCGTCCCGGCGGCCGACGAAGTACAGGTAGCCGTCGGCGTCGCGGGTGACGAGATCGCCGCTGAAGACCACCCGCTCCCCCGGGAACCGGGGCAGCTCCCGGAACCGTTCGGCGGTGGCCCCGGGCGCGTTCCAGTACCCCTTGGCCACGCATCCGCCGCGGTGGACCAGCTCGCCCCGCTCCCCCGGCGCCACCTCCCGCCCCGCCTCGTCGAGCACCAGGATCTCGACGTCGGGAACCGCCCGCCCGATGGAGCCGGGGCGCGCGGTGAGCTGATCCGGTTCGAGGTAGGTGGAGCGGAACGCCTCGGTCAGCCCGTACATCAAGGTGACGCGGGCGCGGGGGAACGCCGTGGTGAGGCGGGTGATCATTTCGGCGGGGACCGGGCCGCCGGAGCTGGTGACGGAGCGGACGGCCGACAGGTCCGCGTCCGGTGCGCGGCGCAGCAGCCGTGGATCGAACATCCGGCTGACGATCACGGGCATGACCGGCAGGACGGTGATCCGCTCCCGGGCCAGGAAGGTGAACAGGTCCGGCGGGAAGACCAGTTCGTGCAGGCACAGCCGTGCTCCGGTCAGCAGCGCCTGCCAGAGCTGGTTGAGCCCGTAGTCGAAGTTGAGCGACAGGACACAGCCGATGCGGTCGTCCGCGGAGGTGCCCAGGTAGCGGGCGGTGATGTGCGCGCCGTGCCAGAGGTTGCGGTGGGTGACCATGATGCCCTTGGGGCGGCCCGTCGATCCGGAGGAGTAGATGACGGCCGCCAGGTCCTCGCTCACCGCGCGGCGCGGCGGTTCCGGCCGGGCGCGCGCCCCGTCGGGCCCGTGGGGCCGGGCCCAGCCGGTGGCGTCCAGGAGCGGCAGGCCGGGGGCGGCCTCGCGGAGTTCGGCGGCGCGTACCGGGTCGGTGACGGCCAGCCGCAGCCCGGCGTCGGTCACCACGTGCGCGATGTTCACCGCTCTCAGCCCCGGCAGCAGGGGGACGAGCACGGCGTCCGCGTACAGCACGCCGAGGATGGCCGCGACCTGGTCGGCGGACTTGGCCGTGCACACGCCGACGCGGTCCCCGCGCCCCACGCCCGCCGCCCGGAGCCTGGCGGCCGCGGCGAGCGCCGCCGTGCGCAGCTCCGCGAACCCGAGGACCACCTCGCCGTCGGCGACCGCCTCCTTCTCCCCGAACCTCCGCGCCGCCTCGTCCACCAGCGCGGGCACCGTGAACATCTCAGCCGCCCACGCGGCTCGGCCCCGGCCGGCCGGCGGCCGTCGGGGGCGGAGGGGACGGTGGCAGCTCGGGGCCGTCCGGCGCGCGCCGGGGGCCACCGCCCGGCAGGAACGGCGTCCAGTCACCGGCCCGCAGAGCGGCGGCCACCGGCGGGGACCCCTCGGTCAGGGCGTCGAGGAAGCCGGCGTTGTGGGCGAGGACCTCCCGGTCGTGCCCTTCCAGCGGGCTGGGGGCGGAGAGGTCGAGCAGCCACAGCGGCCGCAGCCGCGCCCCGCGCAGCGCCTTGCCGTGGGCCGTGGAGATCCCCGCGTGCAGCCGGCGCACCCCGGGCAGCCGGAGGGGGAGGTGGTAGGCGAGGTTGAAGTACTCGGCGGCGCCGCGCAGCCGGGGGTAGTCGAAGCCCACGGCGCGCAGGTGGACGGTTCCGTCGTGGCGGACGAAGAGGCAGCAGCCCACCGGCGGCCCGTCGCCGGTCCGGCACAGCAGGACCTCGGCCCGGTCGCCCGCGAGTTCGGCGTGGCGGCGGAACGCCTCGGTGTAGGCCACGGGGTCGGCCGCGATGCCGTGGCGGCGTTCGGTGGCCGCCGCCAGCCGTCCGACGTCGGCGTACACCTCACGGAGGGTGCGGTGTTCGATCAGGTAGCCGGCCTCCTGGAACACCTGTGCCTCGTGGCGGACCCTGCGCAGGCGGTGGCGTGAACCGAGCGATTCCAGCCAGGCGGGCCATCCTCCGTCGGGTACGTCGATCCAGGCGTCGACGGCGATCGCCACCGGCGCGCTCCGTACGCCCGCCTCCCGCAGGGCGAGGACGTCCGGTGTGGTGAGGTACAGGGCGACGCGGGACGGCCCGGTGCCGGTGAGCGAGCGCACCGCCTCCAGCAGGGCGCCGGCCGCCTGCACGCGGTCGGCGCCCGGTGTGGCCAGCAGGTGGGTGAGGTAGCCGCGGCGCTGCCCGACCAGGACACCGCCGGCCGGCGGGCTCGGCAGTCCGCGTGCGGCCAGCAGGTGGTCCCAGCGCAGATGGGGGTTGGGCAGCCCGTCGGTGGCGGCGACGGGCACGGCCGCGCGGCCGCCGCCGGGCAGTTCGGTGTGGACCGCGCCGGAGACCGCGCCCGGCTCCAGGGCGCACAGCCGCAGCCAGAAGGCGGTGGAGTAGAAGCGGCCGCCGGCCAGCGCGTCCCACCGGTGCGGGGCGAGACCGCCGAGCGGGTCGGTGAAGAAATCCTGTGCCATGACGATCGGGCTCCTCCCCGGGCTTCCACGGAGCGTGGAAACAAATCAGGAAAGCAAGAAATCGGGAAATCGAGAAAGCGGAAAATCAGAAAGAAAAAGAGGGGGCGGAGAATGGGGGAAATCCGGCGGGGTCGCATCCTAGTATGCGGCCATGACGTCGACAGCGCATTCCGCAAACGCCGGATACCTACTGGTGTTCGGCGCTGCCACGGCCATGCGGGAAAGGGCTCTGGTGGCGGCGGTACGGGAGTTCGACGGCCCGGTGGCCACCATCGCCCGCCGGGTCGGCACGCCGGCGGCGAAATTCTTCGACCACGTACTGATCGGCGATTTCAGCGACCCGGATTCAGCTGTCCGCGCCACGGAGGAATTCCGGCGGGAGACGGGTATGGTCCCGGCCGGGGTGGTTCCCTTCTTCGATCCGGGACTGCTGCCCGGCTGGGCCGTGGCCCGGCGCTGGGGCCTGCCCTATCTGAGCCGGGAGGCGGTGGAGGACTCCTCGGTCAACAAGGACCGGATGAAGGACCGGCTGCTGGCCGCGGGCGTCGCCACCCCGCGCCACCGCCGTGTCACCGGCCCGGACGAGGCGGCCGCCGCCTGTGAGGAGTTCGGGCTGCCCTGTGTCGTCAAGCCGGCCGGATTCGGCGGGAGTCTCGGGGTGCGGCTGATCTCGGACCGGGCGGAGGTCCCCGCCGCCTACGCCGCCGTCCGGCGGGTCATCGAGGAGCACAGCGCCGTCTTCACCGTCCGCAACCACCGGGTCCAGGTGGAGGAGTTCTGCCCGCTGGAGCACGAGGTGTCGGTGGAGGTGCTCAACCATCTGGGGCGGCGGGTGGTGCTCGGCGTCGCCGACAAGTCCCTCGGGCCGCGGCCGCACTTCGCCGAGCTGGGCCACCGCGTGCCCAGCGTCTTCTCCGGCCGCGCGGACGTGCGGGATCTCGCCCTGCGCGCCTGTGCGGCGATCGGGCTCGACCACGGCATGGCGCATGTGGAGATCAAGGTCGGTCGCGGCGGGCCGCCGTCCGTGGTCGAGGTGGGGGCGCGCACCGCGGGTGACGGCATCTGTGACCTCGTCGAGCTGGCGCTGGGGATCTCCCCCGGCGCGTGGCACATCCGTTCCTACCTCCACCGGATCGGGGAGCTGCCCGTCCCGCCGGAGCCGTCCGGGACGGCCGCGATGGCCGTGCTGAAGGCGCCTCCCGGGCGGATCACCGAGGTTCGCGCGCCCCGCCGGCTCCCCACCGCCGTACGCCACTACGAACTCTTCGCCGCGGCCGGTGCCGTCTCCCACTCCCCCGCGCACTATCTCCACCGCGAGGGCTACGCCGAGTGCTTCTGGCCGGGGACCGCCCCGGAGGAACTGCCGCCCGACGCCCATCTGGTGATCGCCCGGGAGCTCACCGGGCAGATCTTCCGCACGGAACCGGCCGGCCCCGCCGGGTGAACGCCTGCCCCCGCGCGGGTCGTTCGGGCGGCACGGATCGGTCCTCACGGTGGCGCGGGGCGCGGTGCGGGCGGCGTGACGGCGAGGACGCGGAAGCCGATGTAGGGGAGGCAGCTCAGGGCATCGGCCGTGAACACAGTGGCGTTCTCGAAACTCTCGGGATTCCGGACGGTGTAGGCGCCGCCCTTCAGCGCCCGGGAGCCGCCGGGGCCGCAGGGATCGCCGGGCCGCGGGTCGGCGCACCACTCGAAGACGTCGCCCGTCATCCCCCGCAGGCCGTACGGGTTGGGCGGGACTCCGGCGGTGGGGCGGGGGCTCGTCCGGGGCGGGGCGTAGAGGGCGCGGTCGAAGGTGTCGCCCAGGGCCCAGCGCCGGTTCTCCGGGCCCGCTGCCGCGTAGTGCCATTCGGCGGCGGAGGGCAGCCGGCAGACGGCGTCGGTCCGGCGGCCCAGCCAGGCGCAGTAGGCGCGGGCGCCGTACCAGGTGACACCGGTGACGGGGAGGCCGGACAGGTCGGCGTCGGGCACGACGGCGCCGGACGGTTCGGTGCGCAACCCGGTTCCCCCGCCGGCCGGGAAGGCGTGGAGGCGGGGGGCGGGGGCCCGGTGGAGTCCCTGGTCGAGCAGGTAGTACCAGTACTGGCCGACGGTGGTGGGGGTGGTGGCGAGCCGGAAGCCTTCGGTGCGGGCGGGCGCGGCCGCGGGCGGAGAGCCCGGCAGGGTGCCCGGGGGGATCCCGGCGAAGGCGGGGAGGGAGCCGTGGGCCGATGGCGCCGGTGCCGGCCGCGCGGTCCGGTCCGGCCGTGGGGGCCGTCGCGGGGGTGGGGTCGTGGGGGTCATCGGGAGCGGGCCACCCGGAATCCGTAGACCTCGCAGCGGGTGTCCTCGTGCGCCGCCATCCGCCGCGGGGCGGCGCACGCCGCCACGGGGTCGACGAAGGAGCCGCCCCGCACCACCCGGAAGAAGCCGGCGGCCGGCCCGGTGGGGTCGCGCCGTGGGCCGCCGCCCGGCGCGGGACGGTAGGGACCGTAGCGGTCGTGGCACCACTCGCGGACGTTGCCCAGCATGTGGTGGAGGCCCGAGCGGTCGGGGGCGGATGCGGTCACCGGCACGGGCGCGGGCTGCCCGGGGAGGAAGGCACCGGCGCGGGCCCGGCCGGCGCGGAGCGCGCGGAGGGCCGCCCCGGCGTCCGCGGAGTTGCACCGGGCCGGGGCGGGCGCCCCCCGGCGGCAGGCGGCCTCCCACTCGGCCTCGGTGGGCAGCCGGTAGCCGCCGTGGGCGGGGTCGGCGGTGCGGGTGCGGAGGTCGTACACCGGGCGCAGCCCTGCCTCGTGGGAGAGCCAGTTGCAGTACGCGGCGGCGCCCCAGAAGCTGATCTGGATCATGGGGTAGTCACGGCAGCCCGGGCGGAGGAGGAACCCCCCGGCCCGGTGGACGAGGAAGCACGGGTCGACGCAGTCGATGAGGGTGTGGCTCACGTCGGCCGGGGCCGCGCGGAGGAAGCGGTGGTAGTCACCGGCGCTCACGCAGCGGTCGGCCAGGGCGTAGGCGCCGAGCTCGACCGGGTGCGCGGGCCGTTCCCGGGGGGTGTGGGCGCGGCTGCCGATGGTGAACCGGCCCGGAGGGAAGTGGACCATCGTGAAGGAGGCGGCCTGCTGCTGGATCGGCATGACATCACTCCCGGTGCGGTGGGTGGGGCGGGGCGGACGGCCGACCGGGGCGGACCGGATGCTACCCGGGCCGGCCGGGTGGGATGCCGGTGGTGAGCGGCTGGTCAGATGTGCGAGCCGGGGTGCGTCCCGCCGTGGGGCCGGGCGCCGGAACGGGCCGGAACGAGCCGGACGAGCCCCGGCCGCGGTACGGGGACGCGCGGGGCGGGCGCCCGTGGGCCGGGGCCGGGCCACGACCGTGCGAAGCCGTTGGTGCGGAGGGTGCCCCCGTCCCGGGAGGTGCAGTGGAGGGTGGCGCCCAGGGGTGCCGGCGTAAGGCCCTGGCATGACGCGGCGGCTCGGCGCGCCCGGCGGAGAGGGGCTCCCGGGGGGCGCGGGGGTATTCGGGGGTGGCATGGGTGCGAAGGAGGCGGCAGGAGCGGCGGAAGTGTTGTCCGCGGACCGCGGGTGGGGCAGGATGCGCGGCTGCCGCGACCGGGGTTGGGCCGGGGCGGCGGGCGGGTCCCGGCCGGGTACCCGCTCCAGGACGCGGCACCCCGCCCCGGGGCCGGACCGGCCGTGGGCCGCCGCCCGGCGGAGAAGGAGCGCACGGACCGTGGCGACACCGCAGTGGACCTCGCTGAACTTCATCATCCCCCCGCACGCGGAACGTTTCGGGCTCGGCCGCGGGCTTCCGGTCCGGGCTTATCTGGACCGGCTCGCCGACCATCTCGGCGAAGCCGGACGCGCCGGGCTCACCGGGGCGTTCGTCTACGACTTCCCGGTGGCGATGGATCCCTGGCTGGCGGCGTTCGACGTCCTGGCCACGTCGCCCCGGGCCGAGCCCGTGGTGGCGGTCCGGCCGCACCAGGAGAGCGCCGAGTCGGTCGCGCGGCGGACGGCCGACCTCGGGTACCGCTTCGGGCGCCCGGTCCATCTGAACCTCGTCGCCGGGGCGACCCGACCCTCGCGTCCGGCCGCCGATCTGGAGGACCGGCCCGCGGCGCGGCGGCGGCTGGCGGAGTTCGCGACCGAGGTGCGCGCGGCACTCGACCGGCGGGCGGGGCACGGTGCGCGCCGTTCCCTGGTGTTCACCCCCCTGTCCACGACCCCCGGGGCGGTGCCCGCGGACTGCGTGGTGCTGATGGCCCGTCCGCGGGCGGCGCTGGCCGGGGACATCGCCCGAGTACGGGCCGAACAGGGGGTGGGGCGGGTCGCGATACTGGTCGGGCTGGTGATCCGGGAGAGCGAGGAGTGGGCGTGGCGGGCGGCGGCTCGTCTCCATCCTCCCGATCGCCGCCAGGAGATCGCCGGGCGCCTGTTCGCCTCCCAGGTCGTCTCCAGCGAGCACACCACCGGTTACGCCCTTGCCCGTGAGGCCGAGACGCACGACGAGGTGCTGTGGTACGGGGCGCCGGCGCGCGGGATCGACGCCCCGAAGCTGGTCGGTTCCCCGGCCCGGGCGCGGGCCTGGCTGCGTGACTGCGCGGGTCTCGGTGTCACCGATCTGATCGTCGACCTGCCGCCCACGGCCGGGGAGTACCGGCATCTCGGCTCCGTGCTCGCCTGATCTCCCCGCGCGGCGGCGTGCCGGCCGTTCCCCGGGGCGGGGTCCGCGAGGGTGGCCGGCTCCCGCGGGGTGACGTTCACCGGAAAGGTGACCGCGCGGTGAGGGCGGCACCCGGGGGCCGGGGCGGAACGGCCCGTCCGGGGCCGCTCCGGGGACGATGCGGCCGAACGGGCTAATTCCCGGACGAAGTCATTGACCGTCTCCCGGGACTCCCCAACGATACGGGCGTGATCCCGCGCGGGAGTTGACCGAGGGCCGACCGCGCGTCACCGGATGCCCGGCCCCGGAGCCGGACAGATGGATCCGCCCCCGCGCCCGCCGTACGGAACGGCACGGCGCGCGGCCGCCCCTTCCCTCGTCCGGTGCCACCCGACGCAGCGAGCCACGGAGGCGAGCGCATGTACAGCTATGTGCTGAAGTTCAACCTGAGGCAGCGAGGCGACGACGCCCTCGACTACCTCCACCGCGCCGTGCGCACCTGGCCCCGGCTGTGGGGGGAGATCCCGGGGGTGAACGGGACGCTGCTGCTCCTCAACGCCCTCGCCCTGGGCGGGCAGTTCGAGTACCACTGGCGGGTGGACATCGATTCCCTGGACACCCTCTCCCGGATCGACCGCACGATCGCCTCCGGCGAGGGCGGCTGGGAGGAGGCCCGGCGGGAGTGGTTCGCCCACCGGACCGTGGCGCAGGCGCAGGTCTCCGGCTACCCGGGCGCGAGCGGCCGGTACTGCGAGGAGCGGCCCGGGACCGACGGGGCGATTCATCTCGTCGTGTCGGCCACCGACCACCGCGGCCCCGCGGAGCGCCATCTGTCCCGGCTGCGGGCGGCCGACGGGGTGCTCTCCCTCCAGGTCCTCACGCCCGCCCTGGGGTCGACGGCGGTCCCCGAGGTCTGGCTGCGGCTGGAGGGCCTGGACTCGCTCGACGAGGTGGTGCCCACCACCCAGGAGATCGGGGTGACGACGGTGTTCGGCGAGGTCCGTGAGGTGGCCGGCAACCTCTTCCTCGGGGCCTGACCGGCCCGGCCCCCTCACCTCCGGCGCAGAGAGGCAAGCGGAGCGGAAAGGAGCCCTCCATCGACCCCGTCCCCGCCCCCGACCCCGTCACCCCCGTCCCCCGGCCCGGCGCGGAACCCGTCCCGGCGCCGTCCACCCCCCTGGTGGAGGGGGAGCCGCCGGCTCCGGACGGCCGGTCCCGGAGCGCCGGAGAACGCGGCGGCGCCCCGTTCCTCCTCCAGGGTGAGGATCACGGGACCGCCCCGCCGCCCGGCCGCGGCGCGGAGCCGGCCGCGGAGAGCCGGTACGCCCTGGTGCGGCGGCTGTCGGTGCTGCGCGGAGCCGACCACGCCGCGCTGGCCGGCCGGTACGCCGTCGTCGTCGGCTGCGGGGCGCTCGGCTCGGCCGTCGCCGCGCATCTGGTGCGCGGCGGGGTGGGGCGGGTCCGGGTCGTCGACCGCGACGTGGTGGAGCCGCGCAACCTTCCCCATCAGCCTCTCTACACCGACCAGGACGCCGCGGGCGCCGAACTCAAGGCGGACGCGGCGGCCACCCGGCTGCGCACTCTGAACGGCGGCTGCCGGGTCGACGGCGTGGTGGCCGACTACGCGCCGGACAACGCCCTGCGGCTGGCCGCGGGGGCGGACGTCCTCATCGACGGCGCCGACAACCTGGAGACGAAGTTCCTGCTCAACGAGGTGGCGTTGGTGACGGGAACCCCGCTGGTGCACGCCGGCTGCGCCGGTACCGAGGGCACGGTCCTGGCCGTCGTCCCCCGGGTGACGCCCTGCCTGCGGTGCCTGTGGCCCCGGCCCTCCCCGGCGGCGGCCCGCACCACGTGCCGGACGCACGGGCTGCTGCCCGCGACCGCCGCGGTGGTGGCCGCGCTACAGGCGACGGAGGCGCTGAAGCTGCTGCTGAGACTGCCCTACCGCACCCTCACCGGACTCGTGCACGCCGACCCCTGGACGGCGTCGCTGCGCCGGGTCCCCCTGCCGCCGCGGCCGGACCCGCGCCGCCCCTGCCCGGCGTGTGAGCGGGGCGAGCTGCCGTACCTCGGCGGCCCGCCCCCGGTGGCCTCCCGCGCCCTGTGCGGGGAGAGCACCGTGCTCATCACCGCGCCCGTCCCGCCCGACCGGGATGAGCTGGCGCGCCGTCACGCCGCGAACCGGACACTGCGGATCCGGCCGGGCTGCCTCCAACTCGATCTGGACGGCTGCCGGGTCGTCTTCTACACCAGCGGGCGCACCTTGGTGCACGGTGCGCCGGACGCCGACCACGCCAGAGCCCTCTACGCGCGCCTCCTCGGACCGCCGGGGCCGGAGAGGGCCCGGCCCCCCGCGCCGGGTACGGAGCGGCGGCCGGAATGAGGTGCCGCGGCGGAGAGGGCGGCCGGGGACGGGGCACCGGCGCGGGCGGCGTGACGGGGGACGGATAGCCGGATGTGACGGCGGCGTGCGCGGGGTGCGGTGGCGTGTGAGCCGGCGGGCCGTCACCGCACCCCGCCGGTCAGCGTCTGCGGCCGCGGGCCGCCCAGCCGTTCCCGATCCCCGCCACGTGCAGGGCCAGCAGACCCAGGCCCACGAGCATGAGGTTGGTGGACGCGAAGACGTCGTTCGTCGCGATGTCCGCGGCGTTGATGAGGAACGCGATGAAGAACAGGACCGCCGCTGCGATGGCCAGCATGACTCTCCCCTTTCTCTGAGGTGACCACCGTCTGCCCCGCCCGGCGCCGATTCAACTCCCCTGCGCGAAGAGCGGAGGGCGGGGATCCGCCGCGCCCGCCGCCGGCATTCCGGGCCGCCGCGCTTCGCCCGTTCGCCCCGTGTCGGCGTCCGGCGCGCCCGGCCCGGGCCGTGATGCTGGGGCGGTGACGGACGACCCGGCGGTGGAGCGGTGGGAGCGGGACGCCCAGTTCCCGCTGATCACGGCCTCCCTGATGTATCTGGCGGCGTACACGGCCACGGTGCTGGACCGCGGCGCGTCCGCCGACTGGCAGCGGGTCTGGGCCGGGACGATGTACGTCACCTGGGGGTTGTTCGCCGTCGACTACGCGGGGCGGCTCGCCCTCAGCCGCCACCGGTGGCTCTTCGTCCGGCGGCACTGGCTGGACGCGGTGGTCCTCGCGCTGCCGGTGCTGCGCCCGCTGATCCTGGTGCGCTTCCTGGGCCGGCGGCGCGTGGGGAAACCGCTGTCCCTGGAGGGGCAGGTGATGGCGTACACCGGCCTGACCGTGCTGCTGCTCGGCTACGTCGGCGCGCTGTCGGTCCTCAGCGCCGAACGGGACGCGCGGGGGGCGAGCATCCGGTCCTTCGGGGACGCGGTGTGGTGGGTGTGCTCGACGCTCTCCACCACGGGCTACGGGGACCTGGTGCCGGTGACCTTCCGCGGCCGGGTCGTCGGGGTGGTGCTGATGACCGTGGGGGTGGGGCTGATCGGCTCGGTGGTGGGTGTCTTCTCCTCCTGGCTGGTGCGCAGCTTCCGCGGCCGGCAGGACGGGACCGCCGGCTCCGGGGGGTGAGAGGCCGGTCCCGGCGCCCCGGTGGCGCCGTGACCGGGGGCACCGGACGGGCCCGGGGCCCGGGGCGGACGGAAGGTGAGAAGGCCGGCGTGACCGGTCCGCCGGCCCGTCCGGCGTGTCTCAGCAGGCGGGGACGACGGCGACCGGGCAGGGCGCGTGGTGGAGCACCGCGTGGGTGACGTGGCCGAGGGGCGCCGCCCGGTCCCGATCGCCGAGCCGGTGGCCGACGACCAGCAGGTCGGCGCCGGCGCCGGCGTCGATGAGGCACTGGCTCGCGTTGCCGCGGGCCGGAGTCTCGGTGATCTCCACCCCGGGGTACTTGGCCCGCCAGGGGGCGACCGTGGCGGCGAGGTACCGGCGGGCGGGCTCCTCGTACTCCGCCAGGATCTCCGGGCCGGGGGGCGCCGCGGCGTGGCCGTACGCCTGCCGGACGTCCCAGGCGTGCAGAGCCCTGACGCGCGCTCCGCGGGCGGTGGCGGTCTCCAGGGCGAACTCGGCCGGTTCACCGGCGGGGTGCCGGCGGTCGAACCCGACGACGACGGTGCCGTGCTCGGGCGCCCGGGGGTCGTGGTCGGCCCGGACGAGGACCACCGGCCGCGTGGCGCGGCCCGCGACGGCCAGGCTCACCGATCCCAGCAGGTGGCCGACGGCCCCGGAGAGCCCGCGCGAGCCGAGCACCAGCAGCTCGGCCTCCTGGGCGAGGAGGCCGTCGACCGCCGGACCGGGCTCGTGCCGGATGTCGACCGGGAGGTCCGGGTGGCGGTGGCGGATCCCCTCCTCCGCTTCGGCGAGCCGCTGCCGCGTCCAGCTCGGCCGGGCCTCCGGACGCGCGGTGGTGCCGGTCTCCCCCGTGGCGCCCTCCTCCGCGCAGACCAGGCGCAGCGGCCTGCTGCGGCGCACCGCCTCGCGGGCCGCCCAGCCGGCCGCGGCCACGCTCTGCGGGGAACCGTCGACCCCCGCGACCACCGACTCCAGCATGTCACTCACCTCCGGGACGGGCCGGCCGGGCGGGACGGGCCCCGGCCCGCCGGGGAAGGCGGCCCGGCCCGGGGTACCGGGAGGGCTGTCCAGGACCGCGGGCCGCCGGGCCGCCCGGTCCCGTACCCCCACTCTGTGGCCCCCGGGGTACCGCGGCAATTCGGCACCGCGGACGGCCGGGCGGACGGTGGCCGGGAGGGCCGGCGCGGCGGGACCTGGGCGGTGACGGGACCGGCGCCGGACGGGGCCGGTCCCGGGGCCGGGGGAACCGGGGCGGGCGCCTGCGGTCGCCGGGGGCACCCGGTCGCCGGAGACTGGGGAGAGCATCCGGCGGAAGGAGCGGAGATGGCGGGCGAGCGAGCGCTCTACACCACGGCGGCCGAGTCGCGGCCCGGGGTGACGGAGGTCCGGCTCGGCGGGGACGGCGGGCGGACCCTGCCGGTGGCGAACCCCACGGCCCCCGGCGGCTCGCCGGACGGGGACGGCTGGGCACCCGAACAGCTGTACGCGGCCGCGGTGGCGACCTGCATGCACCAGGCGCTGGAGCTGGCGGCCGGGCTGCGGGGAGCGGACACCGGCGGCAGCCGGGTGACGGCCGAGGTCTCCCTGGAGCACGACGGCCCCCTGCGCTACTCCCTGGCCGCCGAGGTCACCGTGGAGCTGCCCGGCCTGGACGGGGCCGTGCGGGATGCGGTGATCGACGAGGCGGTGCGCTCCTGCCCGCTGGTGGCGGGCGTACGGGTCAACGGCCGCTGAGGGCCGTCACCGGGCCCCGGTGAGCGGGCGCCGTTCACCGGAGACCGCCCCGGCACGGCCGTCGGCCGGTCCGGGGCGACGGCCCGGACCGGCCGACGGCGGCGAATGGGGACCCGGCGGCGGAGCCGGACGGCCGGCGGTGAGGCGGTGAGCGGTGGAGCGGGCCCGGACCGGGCCTGCGGCGTGGCTCAGGCCGCCGCACCCGGTTTGAGCAGCACCTTCGTCCAGCCGTCCTCCCGGCGGTCGAAGCGCTCGTACGCCTCCGGGGCGTCCTCGAGCGGGAGCCGGTGGGAGACGACGAACGACGGCTCCGCGCGCCCGGCCACGATCAGATCCCGCAGTTGCCGGTTGTACGCCTTCACGTTGGCCTGCCCGGTCGCCATGCGCTGGCCCTTCTCGAAGAACCGTCCGGCGCGGAAGAGCAGTTCACCCTTACGGGCGTGCTCGGTGGGTCCGCCCGGGTCCTCGGGGACGTAGAGGCCGACGACCCCGAGCGCGCCGGTGGCGCGGACCGCCTCGACCAGGGTGTTGAGGACGACCGCCGGCTGCTCCTCGCCCTCGCGGACGGTGGCCTGGTAGCCGACGGCGTCGATGCCCTTGTCGGTGCCCTCGCCGCCGGTCAGCTCCTTGATCTGCTCGGCGGCGTCACCCTCGCCGAAGTCGACGGGCACCGCGCCGATGCGCTCGGCGAGACGGAGCCGGTCGGGCTGCTTGTCGACGACGAAGACCCGGGAGGCGCCGCGGAGCAGGGCCGAGTAGGCCGCCATCAGGCCGACCGGTCCCGCGCCGAAGACGGCGACGGTCTCGCCGGGCGCGACCCCGGCCAGCTCCGTGGCGTGGTAACCGGTGGGGAAGATGTCGGCGAGCAGGGCGAAGTCGTCCTCGTGCTCGTCGCCCGGGGGCAGGCGCAGACAGTTGAAGTCGGCGAACGGCACCCGCAGGTACTCGGCCTGCCCACCGCGGTAGGGGCCCATGGACACATAGCCGTAGGCGCCGCCCGCGAAGCCCTCGTTGACGGTGAGGCAGAAGCCGGTCTTGCCGGCCAGGCAGTTGCGGCAGAAGCCGCAGGCCACGTTGAACGGCAGCACCACCCGGTCGCCCACGCGCACCCGGGCCACGCCGGGCCCGGTCTCCTGGACGACGCCCATGTTCTCGTGGCCGAAGACGATGCCGGACTCCGCGCCGGTGCGCCCTTCGTACATGTGCAGGTCGGAACCGCAGATGGCCGAGGTGGTCACCTTGATCACCACATCGGTCGGATCCTCGATCCGCGGGTCCTCGACATCCTCCACCGTCACGCGGTACGGCTCCTGGTACACGACAGCTTTCACAGGTGCTCCTCCTCCCGGCGGCGCCCGGGCGCCGTCCGCGCCCTCGGCACGGGGACTCCGCCCCCCGCGCACCGCTTCCGGGCCCGGGGTGCCCGTCAGGGCGGGTTCCACACCCTTCCCTCCGGAATCAGCGCTTCCGCTCCGTCTCCCCCGTCCCGCGGCGGGCCAGTACCAGACGGCAGCGGGGACTGCCGTCCGGCCGCCGGCCGAGCTCCTCCAGCGCCGCCGTCTCCACGGTGAAGCCCGCCCGGGCCAGGTCCTCGGTGACGCCGGCCAGGGGGAAGGTCCGGTAGTACATGACGAAACGGGGGCGCCGCACCAGGTTGCGGACCCGCATCGCGGTGTCGAACCCGAGCAGCGCCCAGTAGGCGGGGGTGGCGACACGGGGCGGGGCGGCGATCGGGAAGGCGAACAGTCCCCCCGGCGCGAGGGCCGTGTGGACCTGCCGGAACAAGGTCGGCCGCTCCACGGGCAGGAAGTGGCCGAACGCCCCGAAGCTGACGGCCAGGTCGAAGGCACCGGTGAACGGGAGACGCAGGGCCTCGGCGCGGACCAGGTCCACCGCCGGTCCGCCACGCGCCGCCCCGTCCGGGCCGCTCCGGCGGCCGGGACCACCCTCGGTGCCGCCCCCGGCGTCACCCCCGGTCCCGCCCGAGCCGCCGCTGCCGCCGCCGTCCGGGCCCTCCCCGCCGGCCCCGGCCGCGGCGCGGGCGACGGCGAGCATCCCGGCGCTGCGGTCGACACCCACGGCCCGGCCGGAACACAGGGACCGCAGCACGCCCAGCCCGGCCCCCGTGCCGCAGCACAGGTCCAGCCCGGCGGTGAAGGGGCCCAGCGGCCCGAGGACGCCGGTCACCGCGTCGAGCACCGCGTCAGGGGTGCGGAACGGCGTGGCGTCGAACTTCGGCGCGAGGAGGTCGTAACCGCGCTCGACGGAGGAGAGGCCCTGCACGGCGAGTTCGCGGAGGGTGGGGCCCTGGTCGGAGAACATGACGGTCACCGTAGCGAAGAGCGGCGGCGGGCGGCCCCGGCCGGCGCCGCCGGAAGGCGGGTGGCACTCCGGACCCGCGCGTTCCGCTCGGTGCGGTGTCACTGGATTGTTATAGCGCCCAACAAATTCGGCCTCCCCGGGGCTGGCGCGCCGCATCACGGGGCCATAAGTTCCCGCTCACAACATTCAGTTGGGCCCCTGACCCGGGCCCGGAGCGCGCTCTCCCCCACACCCCTTCACGGAGAACCCGTGCGGCCGGACCGATCCGCCGCACCCCCAGAAAGGACCCTGCCCATGCGCAAGGGACCCCTGTTCGCCCTCGCCTCCGCGACCCTCCTCGCCTCCTCCCTGACCTCCTGCGGTGACGACCCGGGTGGTGGCTCCGCCGGGAATGAGGGAGAGAAGAAACCGAAGATCGGCGTGATCCTCCCGGACAGCAAATCGTCCGACCGCTGGGAGACCGCCGACCGCACGTACCTCGCCGCGGCCTTCGAGAAGGCGGGGGTGGAGTACGACATCCAGAACGCCCAGGGGGACAAGCAGGCGTTCCAGACCATCGCCGACCAGATGATCACCAGCGGGGTGAGCGTGCTGGTCATCGTCAACCTGGACAGCGGCACCGGCAAGGCGGTCCTGGAGAAGGCCAAGTCCCAGGGCGTGGCCACGATCGACTACGACCGGCTGACCCTGGGCGGCTCCGCGCAGTACTACGTCAGCTTCGACAACGTGGAGGTCGGCCGGCTGCAGGGCGAGGGCCTGGTGACGTGCCTGGCCGCGAAGAAGGCGGAGAAGCCGGTGGTCGCCGAACTGGGCGGCTCCCCCACCGACAACAACGCCAAGCTCTTCGCGGAGGGCTACGACGGGGTGCTCGCCCCCCGGTACGCCTCCGGGGAGTACACGAAGGGCCCCCACCAGTCCGTCCCCGACTGGGACAACGCACAGGCCGGCACGATCTTCGAGCAGATGCTCACCAAGGAGCCCGGCATCGACGGGGTGCTCGCGGCCAACGACGGCCTGGGCAACGCCGCCATCGCCATCCTGCGCAAGCAGAACCGCAACGGCGAGGTCCCGGTGACCGGTCAGGACGCCACCGTGCAGGGGCTGCAGAACATCCTCGCGGGCGACCAGTGCATGACGGTCTACAAGGCCGTCAAGAAGGAGGCGGACGCCACCGCGGAACTGGCGGTCTCCCTGGCCAAGGGGGAGAAGGCCGAGACCAACGCCACCGTCGAGGACCCGGAGGGCAAGCGGGAGGTCCCGGCCGTGCTGGAGACCCCGGTGGCCGTCTTCGAGGACAACGTCAAGGACGTGGTCGAGGACGGCTACGTGACCGCGGCCGAGCTGTGCACCGGGAAGTACGCCGCCCTGTGCGAGAAGGCCGGGATCCGGTAGTACCCGCCCGCCGTCCCGGCCCCTCCGCGGGCCCCGGCCCCGCGCGGCGCGCCCGCGCGTCCCCGCCGGGGCCCGCGGCCGACACCCCCGAGGAGCCCACCCCCATGACCGCCACCCCGACCCTGGAACTGCGCGGGGTCGACAAGAGCTTCGGCCCGGTGCAGGTACTGCACGACGTCGGCTTCCGGGCCCACGCGGGCGAGGTCACCGCGCTCGTCGGCGACAACGGCGCCGGAAAGTCCACCCTCGTCAAGTGCATCGGCGGCATCCATCCGTTCGACTCCGGCGACTATCTCTTCGAGGGCCGGCCGGTGCAGGTGCACAGCCCGCGGGAGGCCGCCGCGCTGGGCGTCGAGATCGTCTACCAGGACCTGGCGCTCTGCGACAACCTCGACATCGTCCAGAACATGTTCCTCGGCCGGGAGCGGCGCAGCGGGCTGATCCTGGACGAGGCGACGATGGAGGAGATGGCGGCGGAGACCCTCGCCGGGCTCTCCGTGCGCACCGTCACCTCCGTGCGCCAGCGCGTCTCCAGCCTCTCCGGGGGCCAGCGGCAGACGGTGGCCATCGCCAAGGCGGTGCTGTGGAACAGCAAGCTCGTGGTGCTGGACGAACCGACGGCGGCCCTGGGCGTCGCGCAGACCGCGCAGGTCCTGGAACTGGTGCGGCGGCTGGCCGACAACGGCCTGACCGTCGTCCTCATCTCCCACAACCTCAACGACGTGTTCGCGGTCTCGGACCGGATCGCCGTCCTGCACCTGGGCCGGACGGCCGCGCAGGTCAGGACCGGCGACGTCACGCACGCGCAGGTCGTGGAGCTCATCACAGCCGGACGCAGCGGGGATCTGGGCCCCGCCACCACCAACGGAGCCACCACATGACCACCGCCACGGACCGGGACCGGCCGCAGCCGCGGCCCGCCCGACGCCCGCCCGCCCCCGGGCTGCGGGACACCGCCCACGGCTACGTCCGCCGGCTGCGCGGCGGGGAGCTGGGCGCCCTGCCCGCCGTCCTGGGCCTGGTCGTGCTCTGCGTGGTGTTCGCGGTCCTCCGCCCGGTCTTCCTCTCCCATCTGAACTTCGCCAACCTCCTCACCCAGGGGGCGGGCTCCATCGCCATCGCCATGGGGCTGGTGTTCGTCCTCCTCCTCGGCGAGATCGACCTGTCGGCCGGTTTCGCCAGCGGGGTGTGCGCCGCCGTGCTGGCGGTGCTCCTCACCGACCAGGGCTGGCCCTGGTACGGGGCCGTCCTCGCGGCCGTGGTGACGGGCATGGTGATCGGCCTGGTGCTGGGGGTGCTGGTGGCCCGGGTGGGGATCCCCTCCTTCGTGGTCACCCTCGCGGCGTTCCTCGCCTTCCAGGGCATCGTGCTGATGCTGCTGAAGGAGGGCACCAACATCTCCATCCACGATCCGGTGATCCTGGCGGTGGCCAACGGCAACCTCTCCCCCGCGCTCGGCTGGGTCCTGCTGGCCGTGGGCACCGCCGGGTACGCGCTGGTGCAGGTGCGGCAGGCCGCCCACCGCCGGCGCCGCGGGCTCACGGCCGCCCCGCCCACGCTGATCGCGGTACGGATCGGCGCCCTCGCGGTGCCGGGCACGGTGGCGGTGTACCTGCTCAACGAGGAACGCAGCCGCAACGTCCTGGTCGACTCCCTCCGGGGCGTGCCGCTGGTGGTGCCGCTCATCGCCGCGCTCGTCGTGCTGGGGACGTTCGTGCTGCGCCGGACCGCCTACGGCCTGCACCTGTACGCGGTCGGCGGCAATCCCGAGGCGGCCCGGCGGGCGGGCATCAACGTCCCCGCCATCCGGATCTCGGCCTTCGTCATCTGCTCCTCGCTGGCGGCGGTCGGGGGCGTCATCGCGGCCTCCCGGGGCAACTCGGTCGACCCCAACACCGGCGGTTCCAACGTGCTGCTGCTGGCGGTGGGCGCCGCCGTCATCGGCGGCACCAGCCTCTTCGGCGGCCGGGGCCGGGTGGTGGACGCGGTGCTGGGCGGCATGGTGGTGGCCGTGATCCAGAACGGGATGGGACTCATGGGCTACAGCTCGGGGGTCAAGTACGCTGTGACCGGGTCCGTGCTGCTGATCGCCGCGGGTGTGGACGCAGCGTCCCGCCACCGAGCCGTACGACGATGAGGTCGGAGCACGATGAGAGCCGGTCCCTCGCAGGAGGAGGTCCGCCGGCTGAATCTCGGCACGCTGCTGCGCCACCTCCACACCGGGGGCCCCGTCTCCCGGGCCGTGCTCGCCGACCGTATGGGGCTCAACCGCTCCACCATCCTCGCCCTCGTCAGCGAGTTGACCGCGGCGGGGCTGGTCCGTGAGGAGTTGCCCCGGGACACCGGCCGGGCCGGGCGCCCGTCGCTCGTCGTCCGGCCGGACCCGCGCATCTACGTCCTCGCCTTCGACGTGGGCGTGGACCAGGTGGCCGCGGCACGCGTCGGGCTGGGCGGCGCGGTCCTCGACCGCCGGGAGACGACGTACCCGCGAATCGGGATACGCCCGGAGGAGGCCGCGGCCGTCCTCACCGGCCACGCCAAGGAGATGACGGCGGCGGCGCCCGCGGACGCGGTCTGCGCCGGCGCGGGGGCCGCGGTACGCGGCATGGTGCGCCACCCCGACGGGCTGGTGCGCTCCGCGCCCAACACCGGCTGGACGGACGAGGACTTCGGCCGGGACCTGGCCGGCCGGCTCGGTCTCGGCCTGCCCGTGCTGCTGGACAACGAGTCCAACCTCGGCGCCCTGGCGGAGCACGTGCGCGGCGCGGGTCAGGGCCTGGAGGACCTGATATACCTCCACGGGGACATCGGCATCGGCGGTGGTGTCATCGCCGGCGGGCGGCTGCTGCGGGGTCACAACGGCTACGGCGGCGAGGTCGGCCACCTGCTGGTCAACCCGCGAGGCGGCCGGCCGTGCGGCTGCGGCTCCCGGGGCTGCCTGGAGGCCGAGGCGGGCCAGGGGGCGCTGCTGGAGGCCGCGGGCCGGGTGCCGGACACCACCGGCCGCCAGGCGGTGCGGTCCGTCGTGGAGGCCGCCGACCGGGGTGACGTCGCGGCGCGCGCGGCGCTGCACACGGTCGCGGAGTGGCTCGCCGTGGGCGTCTCGTCGCTCGTCAACCTCTACAACCCGGCGGCCGTGGTCTTCGGGGGCACGCTGCGCGACATCTATCTGGGCGCGGCGGCGCAGATCCGCAGCCTGATCAACACCCGTACGCTCGCCGCCAGCCGGGAGGAGGTCCGCTTCCGGGTGTGCCGGCTCGGGGACGACACCGTCCTCGCCGGGGCGGCCGAGCTGGCCTTCGGCCGTCTCTTCGCCGATCCGCTGGGCCACCGGGGCCCGTGACGGGCGGCCGGTGCTCCGCGCCGTGTCCGGGCACGCGTCCGGCCCGGCGGGGGTGGTGCCGGGCCGGAGGGTGCGGCGGGGTCAGTGACGGGCGGGGCGGCGGGTCCAGCGGTGCCAGAAGTGGTGGCGGTGCGGGTGGACGGCGCGGCCGAGCCGGCGGCCGAGCAGCAGATAGCCGAGGAGCGCGCCGGTGGTGTTGAGGATGACGTCGTCGATGTCGAAGGCGCGGCCCTGGACGAGCGAGCCCTGCACCAGCTCCACCAGCACCATCGCCAGCGCGGTCAGCACCGCGACCCGGAGCAGGCCCCGCGCCTTGGGCAGGAGCACGGGCAGCAGCACGCCGAAGGGGACGCCGAGGACGATGTTGCCGCCGATCTGCTTGACCGCGTCCTGGAAGGCGGGCTGTTCGAGGTAGCGGCGGATGGACTCACCGGGATTCAGGTTGGAGTAGATCAGGTCCTCGGAGGCCGCGGAGGGTTCGAGGGTGAGCCGGGCCAGGACCACGGCGAAGGCCACCATCCCCGCGAAGGCCACCAGGATCGCGAGGAAGCGGACGAACCCCGAAGGGCCGGAGGGGCCGGGCGGCCCGGCCGGACGGGCGGGCTTCCCCCCGCCCTTCCCTGCCGCCTTGCCGGCCTTGCCGCCCTTGTTCAGGGTCTTCGGGCCCGCCGCCCCGGAGCCGGTCCCCTTGGCACCTCCGGCCCTGGCCACCGGCGCCTTGCCGCCTCCGGTCGTCCCGGCCTTCCCCGCCCCGGCCTTCCCGCCCGCGTCAGCCGCGCCGGTCTGAGTGCGCGCCACCGCGCCACCCCCTGAATCGTCTTGGTTCTGTGCGGACCTGTTACCCGGGGACACCTGGGCCATGCGGCTGACGGGACCGCCGGGTACGGGAACCCCCGATGTGCGCAACTCACCACCGGACGCGCTTCCTTCCTCCACGATCCCCTCCCGTCACCGACCGGCGGCCCGCCGGTTCCGCCACGGGGGTCCGGGTGGCGGGCTCCGCCGCCGTACGCGGTTCCAGCGCACCCGGCCCTGCCGGCGGCGGGCTCCGGTGCGGGCGGTTCCGTGGCGGAGGAGAAGGGCGCCGGCGCGGTGGGTACCTCCCGGCCGGAGGTGGGGACGCCGTCAGGCGCCGGGGGCCCCACCGACGGCGGGCGGGGCACCGGCGTCCCCGGCACCGCCCGCCGGGCAGGCCCTCCTCACCGCGGCTCTCCGGAGGTACCGGGCCTCCCGGGGCCGCGCCGGATGCCGGCCGTGGCGTTCAGCCGCAGCGGGGTGAGCTGCTCGGTGTCGTGGCGCGCCCGCAGGGCGGCCACGGCAGCCGGGTCGGGGACGCCGTCCCCGAGGAGGTCGAGCAGTTCGTCGAAGTACCGCTCGTGGTCCGGCGGCGGGGAGGACTGGAAGAACATCCGGGCGGGCACGGAGGTGGAGTTGGCGAAGGCGTGGGGGCAGCCCGGGGGCACCACGATCACCGTGCCCGGGCGGGCCCGCACGGTACGCAGTCCCGAGCTGGACTCCCAGTCCCGCCAGTCACCGGCCGCGCGCACCCGTGGCTCGAAGGCGAGGACGTCGAGCTCGCCGTCGAGAACGTAGAACAACTCCTCGCTCCGCGCGTGGACATGGGCCCCGACGTCGAAACCGGGTGGCACGACCACCTCGAAGCTGGACGCCACCCGCGACTGCTCCCCGGTGACCTTGACGGTGACCTGCTGGCCCGGGGTGCGCACGGTGCGCCCGCCACCGGGCGGGACCACCAGGCCGCCGGTCGAGGGCCCCGGCCGGGTCCGGCCGGGCGGCCCACCGGGGCCCCGCGCCCGTCCGGCCGCGTCCGGCGCCGGGAGGCTCACCAGGTCACCGGCAGGGACTCGGGCCCGCGGATCAGCGCCCCGGGCCGCCAGCGGAGCTGCCCGGTGGGGACCGCGAACCGGAGGCCGGGGAAGCGGTCCAGCCAGGCGTCGAGCAGCAGTTCGGACTCCATCCGGGCGAGCAGGGCGCCCACGCAGTAGTGGGGCCCGTGGCCGAAGGCGACATGGGGGTTGGGCGAGCGGCCGGGGTCGATGCGGCCGGGGTCGGGGAAGACCTCCGGATCGCGGTTGGCGGCGAGGTAGGAGACGTAGACCGGTTCGCCCGCCCGGATCCGCGCGCCCGCGACCGTCACGTCCTCCAGGGCGATCCTGGAGAGCCCCACGGCGTTGCGGTGCGGGATGTAGCGGAGGAGTTCCTCCACGGCCGACGGCCGGGACTCCGGCTCCTCGCGCAGCCGTTCCCACAGGTCCGGCCGGGTCAGCAGGAGGTAGAGGATGTTGCCGCTGTTGTTGGTGACGGCCTCGCCGCCGATCTGGAGCAGCAGCGCCAGCCCGGCCGCCTCGGCCTCGGTGAGCTGCCCGTCCGCGACACCGGCCGCCAGCAGCCCGGTCACGCTCCCGTCCGCCGCGCTCCCGCCGTTCCCGGCCCGGCTCCCGGGCCCCTGCCCGCCACCGGCCGGGGAGCCGCCGGCGATCCGCCGCCGCAGCAGGGCGGTGAAGTGGTCGCACATCTCCTGCCGGGCGCGCGCGCTGCGCTCCGCGCCGTGGGCGGAGGAGAGGATCAGCTCCGTCCAGTGGTGCATCCGGGGCCGGTCGGCCGGGGGAACGCCCATCAGCTCGGACACCACGGCGAGGGGGAAGGGGGCGAGCACGGCGGCGGTGAGATCGGCGGGCGGCCCCTCCCGCAGCACCGCGTTGACGAGGTCGTCGAGCATCTCCTGGGCCCGGCCGCGGAGCCGCTCCACGCCGGGCGCGGTGAACGCGGGCGCGACCACCCGGCGCAGCCGGGTGTGGCCGGGCGGGTCCTCGAAGCCGATCGCCCCCGGCACGGGGATGAAGTGGGGCGCCAGGCGGGTCACGTCCTGCTCCAGGACCGCGCGGCGGCTGAACCGCGGATCGTTCGTCACGGCGCGGACGTCCGCATGGCGGGTGACGAGCCAGGCCCAGCCGCTGCCGTGGGGCAGCCGGATGCGGGTGACCGGCCCCTCGCGCATCAGCTCGGACAGCACCGGGTCGAAGTCGGTGCCGGGGAGGTCCGTCGCGGGCCAGTCCCGGACGGGCGGAAGGGCCCCCGGGCCGTCCGGCGCGCCGGGGGCGGCGCCGTGCGGGCAGGCTCCCCCGGGCGCGCTCATGCCGCCTCCCCTACGAGGGCGCGGTCCCCGGCGGAGGTCCAGCGGCCGAGTGCCATCTCGGCGGTGATCCCCGGCCCGAACCCGGCGATCAGGCCGCGCGCGGACTCCGCCGCGCCCCCCTCGTCGAACAGGCGGCGCAGCGCGTCGAGGACGACGGCGCTGGCGATGTTCCCGTACTCGGTGAGCGTGGCCCGGCTGAAGCGGAACGCCTCGGCCGGCAGCCCGAGGTAGCTGCCGAGGTCCGCCAGGATGCGCGGACCGCCGGCGTGGACGATGTAGAAGTCCAGCTCCGAGGCGTCCCAGCCGTGGAGCCCGGCCAGCGCGCGGAGGGCGGGCGCGAGGGGCCGCATGGTGCCGGGCACCCGCTTGTCCAGCTTGAAGTGGAATCCGGTGGCCCGCACGTCGTAGGCGATCCAGTCCTCCGTCCCGGGGACCAGGTACGAGCCGTTGCGCTCCAGGCTCACACCGGTCCCGCCGCGCCCGCGCACCACGGCGGCGGCGATGCCGTCGCCGAACAGGCCGTTGGAGAGCAGATTGCCGACCCCGAGGTCGGTGGGCTGGTAGCACAGGGAGCAGAACTCGCACGCGATGACGAGGGCGTTGGCGCTGGGGTAGGCGGTGCAGAAGTCGTGGGCCCGGTTGATCGCGGCACCGCCCGCGGCGCAGCCGAGCTGGGCGATCGGCACCTGGCGGGTGTCACCGCGGAATCCCATGGTGTTGATGAGCCAGGCGGTGAGCGAGGGCATGGTGAAGCCGGTGCACGACACGAAGACGATCAGATCGATGTCGGTGACCCGCAGGCCGCCGTGGCCGAGCGCCTCGCGGACGACCGCCGGCACCCGTGCCTTGGCCTCGGCCTCGTAGACGGCGTTGCGCTCCTCGAACCCCGGGTGGCGCAGGGTCTCCTCGACGGGACGGAGCAGATGGCGGGTGCGCACCCCCGTGTTCTCGATCAGCCGCAGGGCGAGGGGCAGGGCCGGGTGGTCCGCGTGGAGGGACCGCGCCAGTTCCAGGGTCCGGTCGAGCGTGATCACATGGTCCGGTACGGAGACCGCGGGTCTGCACAACGTCGCCATCGTGGGGCTCTTCTCTTCTCGTCCGTCCGCGCGCGGCGGCACGGGGGTCCCATCAGGTCGGTCCCGTCAGGTTCCGACTGTCTTTCCTTGCCGCATTCCGGGTACACCTCCCAAATGGCGTGAAGCACGGCAATGAGAGCGTTCCGGATGGAGAGGGGCTCCCCGCGCGCGGTCACAGCCGGTTCGTGCGCCCCCCGCGCCCCAGGTGCCGCCGCCGGGCGGTCTTCTGACGCGTGATGAGGCCGCCCGCGGGCATACGGGCGTCGAACAGTTCAGCGCCGGCCGCCCGGGAGGCACACCGTGGTCGCACCCACCGAGACCCAGCCCTCTCCCTCCACCGAGCCCGGCCGGCCACGCCGGCGGTTTCCCGGCTGGATCGTCGCGCTGTGCGCCCTCGTGGCGCTGGCGCTGGCCGCCGTCCTCGTCGTCCGGTCCGAGGTGATCCCCGGACTGGACGACATCTTCGGGGAGGACACCCACGACCGCTCGGGCCCCGCGCTGCTGGAGTCCATCCAGGACATGAGCCGTTACGAGGGCGCGTCCGGCAACTTCCAGGTGGTCGTGGACCTGGAGAAGGACGCCCGGTTCCTGCCGGACTCGATCCGCGGCACCCGCACCCTCTACGTCGGCACGGGCAGCGTCAGCGCCTACGTGGACCTGGGCGCGCTCGACGAGCGCAACATCTCCGTGAACGAGGAGCGGACGACGGCCACGCTCCGCCTCCCCGACGCGGAGCTCGGCAAGGCCACCCTCGACGCCGACCGCTCGTACGCCGTGTCCAAACAGCGCGGCCTGCTCGACCGGCTCGGGGACTTCTTCTCGGACAACCCGAACGACGAACGGGCCGTCAACCGGCTCGCCGTCCGGCACATCGCGGCGGCGGCGAAGGAGAGCGGACTGGCGGATCGGGCGGAGAAGAACACCACCGGGATGCTGCGGGGGCTGCTGACGTCGCTCGGTTTCGAGAAGGTCACCATCACCTACGGGGAGCGCGACGGCGGCTGAGCACGCGCCGCCTCCCGCCCGGTGGCCGAGCCGGGTGCGCGCACCGGCCCGCCCGGTGTGGCACCCGGCTTCCTCCGCGCCCCGGGCCGGGGCGCTCTCCCGCCCCTGGCGCTCCCTTCACCGGCGTCGCGGAACGGCGGAGGCCGGTGGCCCGTCACCCGCCACCGGCCTCCTGCGCCGTCCCTCCCGCCCGCCGGGGCGTCAGTGGGCGCCGCGCCGGGTGGTCTTGCGGTAGCCGAAGGGGCCCGGCAGGTCGTGGCTGGTGGTGGTGCGCCCCGTGGTGCTGTAGGTGCGCTTGGGGCCGCCCTTGCCCGAGCCGAAGGTCAGCGACATGGAACGCCGGTTGATGTTCAGGCGCACCCCGGGGAAGATCTGGAAACTCTTGCGGAACGTGACAGGCATGGTGCCCTCTCCTCACTGACGGCCCCGCCGGGCGGGGCGCCGCTGTCCGGTCGGTTTCCCTTCTGCCCGGGAAACGGCCGAAGGTGCCGGGCAACTGCCGTGCCATGGACGGCGCATGACACATCGGCGGGCGGAACGCCACCACGGCCCGCGTCGGCGCCCCGGGGGGCCGGAAGCGGTTCAGCGGCCGTCGAGCAACCGGGAGACGACCCGGCCGAAGAGGAGCCGGCCGGAGAGGGACGTGGGCGCGTCGAGGAGACGCGGCAGCCGGGCGACGCGCAGGTCCTCGGTCCAGACGACCTCGGAGCCGGCGCCGCGGGCACGGACCTCGACCTCGGCCCACCCCGTCATCACGCGGCCCCGCTTCTCCAGCCGGCAGCGGCCCGGCGCCCCGCCGTCCCCGGGCGGCTCCCAGAGGACGACCTCCATCGGGTCGTCGAACGCCACCGGTCCGGCACCGGTGCGGGCGGTGACGAGGGTGCCGGTGCGTGTGGGCCCGGCGGGGGCGGCCGTGACGCGGGTGAGCGGGACGTGATCGCCGTGCCGGTCCCAGTCCGTGACACGCCGCCACGCCTCGGCGGGCGGCAGCGGTGACCGGCGGGCGATCCGGAAGCGGGCCATCCCGCGATGATAGGCGCCGGCCGGCGGTGGCCGCGGGTGCCCGGGCCGGGACGGCCCCGGACGGCGCGCCGTCACCTCCGCGCCCCCGGTGCCCTCCGGGCGGGTGGTCCCGGCCGGGGTCACCGTGATGCGCGGTGCCGGAGGCGGCACGAACGGACGGGGTGTCCACCCGGCCGGACACGGTCCCCCTCCCCTCCCCTCCCCCGCCGGTTCCGGCCCGGCCGACTAGCGTCCGGGCCGCGTTCCGGTGACGACGGTGGCCTCCGTCTCCTCGCAGTGCGCGACCGTCACGGCCAGCCCGCCCCGGGCGAAGACCGCGGCGGTGCCGGCCGCCTGCCGGGTCCCGGTCTCCATCAGCAGCCGGCCGCCGGGGGCGAGCCAGCCCGCGGCGCCGGCCGCCACCCGGCGCTGCACGTCGAGCCCGTCAGGGCCGCCGTCCAGCGCCGCCTGCGGCTCGTGCTCCCGCGCCTCCGCGGGGAGCAGCCCGAGCGAACCGGTGGGCACGTAGGGCGCGTTGACCACGAGGACGTCGACGCGGCCCCGCAGGTGCCCGGGGAGCGGGGCGTAGAGATCGCCCTCATGGACCCGGCCGCCGGCCGCGGCCAGATTGCGGCGGGCGTACCGCAGCGCGACGGGGTCGATGTCGGCCGCGTGCAGCTCGACCGCGCCGAGCAGCGCGGCGACGGCCGCGCCCACCGCGCCGGAGCCGCAGCACAGGTCCACCACGACCGGTGGCGCGCCGGTGGAACGGTTCGGCGGGGCGAGGCCGGCGGCCGCCCGGCGGGCCAGGAACTCCGTCCGCCGGCGCGGCACGAACACGCCGGGCCCCACCGCGACCCGCAGGCCGCAGAACTCGGCCCAGCCCAGGACGTGTTCGAGCGGCTCCCCCGCCGCCCGCCGCTCCACCAGGGCGGCGAGCCCGGCGTCCGCGGCGGCGGCCAGCAGAAGATGCGCCTCGTCCTCGGCGAAGACGCAGCCGGCCGCCCGGAGTCTCGCGGTGACGCCGGCGAACCCCGGGCCGGCAGGGCCCGGCGGGGAGGAGGGGGCGGCAGGGGAACCGGCGGGGGCCGCGCCGTGCGCGGGCGGCGGGGAGGGCGAGGGCAGCGGGGACGGCGGGGAGTGCGGAGGAGGAGTCATGGGAACCTTCCGGGACACCGGGGGTGCCCCGCCCGCCTCCGCGCCGGGTCTCAGCCCGGCCGGACGGTCTGCGCGCGGGGAAGGAGCACCCGGCCTGCGACAGCGCTGACGGGGCTCACCTCCTCGGCTCGCGGTCCTGTTCGAAGCCCTCACTCTACCGGAGCCCTCCGGCCCGGCCCCGGACACCGACACCGACGCCGACACGGGCACGGGCACGGGCACGGGCACACGGTGCGCGGTGCGCGGTGCGCGGTACCGGGCCACGGCGGCCGCCGGCGGTCCCGCCCGGGAGCGCCACCGTTCCCCCGGCACCGCGGAGCGGCCGCGGGCCCGCGGCCCGGCCGGGAGGGCGGCGGGCCCGCCGCCACGGGTGCCGCCCGGGCCGGGCCGGGGGCATGGCGGGCGCCGGCCGGGGAAGGTACCGCGTGGACCCCGGCGGCACTGTGCCCGGACAGGGTGCGCCGTGGCGTATCGTCTGCTCGTCCGCCGCAGCCGGCTCCACCGGGCCGCCCGGCGTGACGACCCCGTCCGCATGACCGGCGTGACGAGCGTGTACCAGCGTGGAGGGACCATGGAGCGAGTTGTCGGCACCGAGGTCGGCGTCGAGCGGGACGCGTTCATGCAGACGTTGCTGCGCGAGCTTGCGTCGTCGCTGGAATCGGTGGTGGGGCTGCAGGAGGCGTCCGGCTACATCAGCCTCGTCAGCCAGACCGTCGGTCTGCAGATCAACGACGCCTACACGCGGGCCCTCTCGCTGGAGAAGCTCAGCCGCGAGCAGGTGGCCGAGGTCATGGTGGACTTCAAACAGCGCATCGGCGGCGACTTCTTCCTGATCGAGCACGACGAGGAGAAGATCGTGCTGGGGAGCCGGAGCTGCCCGTTCGGGGAGAACGTGCGGGGCCGTGAGTCGCTGTGCATGCTGACGTCCAACATGTTCGGCACGCTGGCCGCCCGCAACCTGGGCTACGCCCGCGTCGACCTGCAGGAGACCATCGCCCGCGGCAGCGCCGGCTGCCGCGTGGTGGTCCACCTCGTGCCGAGGCCCGAGGAGGACGACGAGCCGTCCGCCGTGGGCCGGGAGTACTTCGACGACTCGGGCCTGACCGGCCGGAGCCACGTTCCCGTGCCGGGCCCGGTGGCTGGATGAGCCTGGGCCTGTTCCGGGCGATCACCAAGCTGCTGCCGCATCCCGTGCTGCTGGTGACCGCCGACGGCCGGCTGCTGGCCGCCAACGCGGCCGCCGTCCGGCTCATGCCGGAACTGCGCCCGGACGCCGACCTCTTCGCGCTGGCCGAAGGGAACGCCGAGAGCCTCCGCGGCCACCTCGGCCACTGGCTGCGCAGCGGCGACCCGCTGCCCGGATCGCTGCGGATCAAGGACTCGCGCGGGGGGCCGCTGCGGTTCCGCTGCCACGGGGCGCGGGCCACCTGGTGGACCGGCCCGGAACCGGTGATCCAGCTCCATCTGACCCGGCTGGACCACACCGACGAGTTCGTGGCGCTGAGCCAGCAGGTCATCGCGCTCAACAAGGAGATGGCCTTCCGCCGCGCGGCGGAGGCCGAGCGGGAGCATCTGCTCGTCGCCGAACAGGCCGGCCGGATCCGGCTCAACCACCTCTACCGGCTGACCGCCGCCCTCGCCGCCGCGGCCACCCCCGCGGCCGTCGTCCGGGCCGTGCACGACACCGCGCCGGCCGCGCTCGGCGCCCGGTCGGTCCGGCTCTCCCTCCACTCCGAGCGGCTGGTCCCCTCCCTCGGTCCCGCCGAGGGCCTGCCCTCCCCCACGGGCGGGAGCTGGACCGACCTCGACCGCGGCCCGCGACCACCCGCGCAGGGCGGGCCGGCCACGGTGGAACGGATCGGCGGCGCCCCCGGGGAAGGGGCGCCCGCCGGGCACCCCGGGGAGGACGGCGAGGACGGGGAGAATGGGCAGCCCGGGGAGGCCGGGCGCCCGGCGCTCCGGCTGCCGCTGGAGGCGGACGGGCTGTTCCTCGGTGAACTCGGCCTGGAACCGGCCGCGGAGGAGATGCCGGACGACGCGCACATCACGGCCGTCACCCAGCAGATCGCCCAGGCCCTGCGGCGCGCGGGTCTCCACGAGCACGAGCACCGGCTCGCCGAGCGGCTCCAGCGCAGCCTGCTGCCGGTGCTGCCGGAGATCGACGGCCTGGAACTGGCCGGGCGGTACGCCCCCGGCAGCGATCTGGTCGACGTGGGCGGCGACTGGTACGACGTGCATCTCCTGGACGAGGAGCACATCGGGCTCTCCATCGGTGACGTCGCCGGGCACGGGCTCTCCGAGGCCACCGCCATGGGGCAGATCAGCGCGGCGCTCCGCGGGATCGTGCTGCGCCACGGGCGGCGGCCCGCCGCGGTCCTGGCCGAACTGGACCACTTCCTCCGCGCCTACCATCCGCACCGCATGGCCACCGCCTGCTATCTCGTGCTGCACCGGACCTCCGGGGCGGTGTGCTACTCCCGCGCGGGCCACCTGCCGCCGCTGCTCGTCCACGTCGACGGGGGCAGCAGCTTCCTCGACGGGGCCCTGGCACCCCCGCTGGGGATGGTGCACGGGGTGACCTACACGGAGAGCCGGACCCGCGTCGGCGCCGGCGAGACCCTGCTGCTCTACACGGACGGTCTCGTGGAGCGGCGCGGGGAGATCCTCGACGTCGGTCTGGAGCGGCTGACGGAGCTGGCGATGCGCACCGCCGGGCTCCCCGCCGATCAGTTGTGCGAGATGTTCCTCCACCATCAGCCCACCGCCGACAAGCCGGACGACTGCGCGCTGCTGGCGCTGCGGCTCACCGCACGGGAGAACTGAGCCCGGACCGGTACGGGGCGACGGGACGCCAGGGCGGTGGAGCAGCGGGGCTGCACCGTGGGGCCGGGGCGCGCCGTCCCCGGACGCGGGAGGGGCCGGGCCCGGTGGGCCCGGCCCGCGCGCGGTGCGGCACCGGAGGAGCCACGAGGCGGCCAGGCCCGGCGGGCCGTCAGCGGCCGCCCGTTCCGGCCCGTTTGGGCTTTCCCGGTGGCCTCTCGCGCGTTCGCGGGGCCGGCCCGCCGGGGCGGCCGCCGGTCAGCCGCCGTCCTTCCCGCCGTCGTCGTGCGTGGCCGCGCCCGTGCCGCCGCCCTCGGCCTTCTCCTGCGTGAGGCTCCAGGCGTACTGCAGCCAGTCGGACAGGGCCACGGCGGTCAGGCCCGAGGCCGCCAGCCGGGCGGCCCGGGGGGCCGCGGCGTAGGTACAGGTCAAGGCGGCGGCGGTCCATGCGGAGACGCAGAACGGGCAGGCCAGCAGGTCCCCCACGGCCCGCCGGAGACCCTGCCCCTGCGGTTCGTCCATGACCTCGCCGGCGCTGAGGTCCTCCTGGCGCCGGGTGAACGGCGCGCGCAGGAAACCGGCCACCTTGCTCTTGGTGATCAGCCTGGACGCCTTGTAGGTGGCGGCGCCGAGGACCAGCACGTCCCAGGGCGGCACCGACTCGGGCAGCCTGCGGTCCGATCTCCGCATCGCCAGGGTGAACAGGCCGAGCCCGGTGGCGAAGGTGCCCGACAGGACGGCGTAGCCGCCCAGCGGGGTCTCGGAGCCGGGGGCGTACCGCTCGTCGCGGTGGCGGCAGTTCATCGGCGGCCTCCCCGGCGGTGGGTCGGCCCGGTGGACGGGCCGGTCCGCGGTTCCTCGGGGGTGCGGGGCATCGGTGCTCCAGTTCGCTCGGGTGGCGCCGGGCCGCGGCGGTCCGGCGCCGGTGCGGGGGCCGCGCCACACCGCGCGGCCCCGTCGGCGTGCGGTCAGGCTGCGGGCCCCGCGGTGGTCAGGGAGTCCGGTAGCGTCCGGGCGCTCGTGCCGGGGGCGTCGGCCAGGCGCCGGCGCGCCCGGTCCAGCGCGGTTTCCACCTCACGCGTTCCGGTGGTCACGCAGAGGGTGTAGGCCGTGTCCTCCAGGCGGCGCCGCAGCTCCGGGGTGACCTCGCCACCTGCAGTTAAGGCCTGCAGGGTCGTGTACCGGTCGACGAGGTCGCGCAGGACGTCGGGGTGTGCCATCAGCACGTGGTCCTCCAGAGGGTGAGGGGTGATGCGTGCATCGGGTGCCCCACCCTCCGCGACGTATGCCCTTCCGTGTGCCGCCTGTGACGACTCTCTCACTCGGTGTCCGGGCGGGTGGTCCGGTGGTCCGGGGCCGCTCGCGCGGGTAGGAGGGGTGGCGCGGAGAAGGCCCGCCAGGACCCGGAGACCCTCCGGCGGCCGGGTGGGGCGGGCCTCCGTACCCGAAGCCGCCGAGAGGAGGGCGTCATGGCCGGGACTCCCGATCCGCCGCCCCCGCCCTGGGTGTCCCGGGGTGAGATGTGGTTCGGCCTGCTGCCGGTGCGCCGGGCACCCGAACTGCCGCCTGACCTGCGGCCGTTGGGCGGCCGGCACCGGATCGCGGTGGGCGTGGTGCGGTATCGCGAGGGGACGCTCCGCTACGACGAGCTGGCGCTGGGACCGCTGGTCCGGCGCGGCCGCCGCGCCGGGCTGCTGATCAGCCGGATGTGGGTGGACGACCCGGTGTCGGTGCGCGGCGGCCGGGAGATCTGGGGGCTGCCGAAGGAGCCGGCCGTCTTCGACTGGTCCGCCGACGGCACCTCGGTCACCGTCCGGGACGCCGGCGGCCTGCTCGCGGGGATCACGTTCGGCCCGGCACGGCGTGCCACCGGCGTGCTGCCCTCGCTGCCGCTTCCGCTGCCCGGCTTCGGCGGGGAGCCCGGCCGGCGGCTGTTCGTCCCGGGCCGGGTGGCGGGGAGGCCGCGCCGGGAGGCACTGACCGTCACCGCGTGGTCGGACCGGCTGCCGCCGCTGCGCCACGGGCGGGCACGGCCCGCGCTCGCGGTGCGCCCGTTCCGGATGGCCGTGCCCGCCGCGGTGCCCTGCTGACGCCTCGTCACGCGTGGGCGGTGGCTTCCGTGGTTCCGGCGCCGCCGGGCCACCCGGCGGCGGAGACGCCGGCCCGCGCACGGCCGCCGGGGAGGGCGGGGGCCCGGGGGGCCGGGGGACCGCGACCTCACCCCGGACCCGGCCCGCGTCCCGGGCACCCCTGGGGAGGCCGGGTCCCGTCACCCGGCCGCTTCCGGACGGCGCCCGGCGGCCCGCGCCCCCGGCCGGCCACGGCCGCCCCTGGCGCGCGGCCGGCTCAGGCCGGCTCAGGTCGACTCACGCACCACCAGCGAGGTCGGCAGCACCACCTGGCGGGGCGCGCTCCCCGGCCCCGCCATCTCCCGCAGCAGCAACTCCGTTATGCTGCACCCGAGTTCCTCGACCGGCTGCCGCACCGTGGTGAGCGGCGGGTCGGTGTGCCGCGCGATGATCGAGTCGTCGAAGCCGACCACCGCCACGTCCTCGGGCACCCGCCGCCCGCGCCGCCGCAGCTCGGCCAGGGCACCGGCGGCCATCACGTCCGAGGCGGCGAAGACGGCGTCCAGAGCGGGGTGACGGTCCAGGAGGGCGCGGATGGCGGACCGGCCGCCCTCCTCGGTGAAGTCGCCCGGTTCGGCGAGCGTCTCGTCCGGTTCCAGGCCGCCCTGGCGCAGCGCGTCCCGCCAGCCCCGCAGCCGGCTGTGGCCGACGTCCATGTCGAGCGGGCCGGTGATGGTGGCGATGGTGGTGCGCCCGCGTTCCAGCAGGTGGCGGACCGCCTGGACGGCGCCGCCCAGGTTGTCGGAATGGGCGTGGGCGAGGGTCTCGTCGGCGGTGCGGCGCCCGGCCAGTACGGTGGGCAGGCCGAGCTCCTCCAGCACGCCGGGGAGCGGATCGTCGCGGTGGACGGAGACCAGCAGCACGCCGTCCACGCGGCGGGCGGCCAGGAAGCGGGTGAACTGGTCGAGTTCCCGCTGGTCGCGCACGAGGACGAGGAGGAGCTGGAGCTGGGTGCCGGCGAGGGCGGTGGACACCCCGCGGATCACCGCCGAGAAATAGGGTTCGGAGCCGAGTCTGCTCTCGGACTCGGGGATCACCAGGGCGATGGAATCGGCCCGTCTGGTGACGAGGGAGCGGGCCACCGAGTTGGGGACGTAGTTGAGCTCGCTGATGGCCTCCTCGACGGCGGCCCGTGCCGCGTCACTGACCAGCGGCGACCCGTTGAGGACCCGGGAGACGGTGGTGCGCCCCACCCCGGCACGCGCCGCCACGGTTTTAATAGTTGGCCGCCCACTGGCGCTCATGGTCCCCCGCCCTCCTCTCCGGTGCCGCGCCGCACACGGCGCCCAGCAGCGGCATTGTGCCAGAAGGCGGCGCCCGCGCCGCCGGGGCCGCAAGGGCCGGGACACGTTCTCGTAACAGAGACGACTTTGGTTCTTGACGTCGCCCGCTCGCGGCCCACACAGTTCTCGCAACCCGGTGGGATCGCTCCCATCCGGCACATGGGAGCGATCCCACCCGCGTCCGGCGGGGTGGGGCCGCCTCAACCGGCCAAGCTTCCGGCGCTTCCTGCGCCGCCGCTAGGAGGACGTCATGGGCACAGTCCGCAAAGCAGTTGGTACAAGAGTCGTAGCCACCGTCTCGGTCGCTCTCTCCCTCGCGCTCGTCGCGGGGTGCGGTGGGGACAGCGGGGACGACGGCAAGACCGCGGACGGCAAGACGAAGATAACCATGGGCCTCTTCGGCGTCATGGGCTTCAAGGAGACCGACCTCCTGAAGCGCTACATGAAGGAGAACCCCGACGTCGTCATCGAGGCCGAGGTGGCCGGCGACGAGCAGACCTACTACACGGCCCTGCAGACGCGGCTGGCGGCAGGCAGCGGGATGAAGGACATCCAGGGCATCGAGATCGGCCGGGCCAAGGAGCTCGTCGACACCCAGGCGGACAAGTTCGCCGACATGTCGGACGTCAAGGGCGCCGACCACTTCCTGCCCTGGAAGCTGAGCCAGGTCACCACCCCGAAGGACAAGGTCATCGGCCTGGGCACGGACATCGGCCCGATGGCCGTCTGTTACCGCAGGGACCTCTTCGAGAAGGCCGGGCTGCCCACCGACCGCGAGGAGGTCGCGGCGCTCTGGGACAAGGACTGGTCCGAGTACGTCGAGACGGGCAAGAAGTTCAAGAAGGACCTCAAGGGCAGCGACGCCGCCTACCTCGACACCTCAACCGGCCTGTTCAACGCCATGATCTACGGCAAGTCCCAGCAGTTCTACGACAAGCAGGGCGAGCTGATCCACCAGGACAACCCGGACGTCAAGGAGGCGTGGGACCTGGCCGTGGAGGCCTCGCAGGCCGGCCTGACCGCCAAGCTCCGCCAGTTCCAGCCGGGCTGGGACCCCGGACTGGCCAACAGCACCTTCGCCACCACCGTCTGCCCGGCCTGGATGCTCGCCCACATCAGCGAGAAGGCGGGCGAGAAGAACAAGGGCCAGTGGGACGTGGCCAAGGCGCCGCAGGGCGCCAACTGGGGTGGCTCCTTCCTCGGCGTGATGGAGAGCAGCCCGGTGAAGGACGAGGCCAAGAAGCTGGTGGCCTGGCTGACCGCCCCCGAGCAGCAGGCGTACCTCTTCCAGGAGCTCGGCAACTTCCCGTCCTCGGCCGAGGCGCTGGAGGACCCGAAGGTGTCCGGCGCCAAGTCGGAGTACTTCAACGACGCCCCGATCGGCCAGATCTTCGGTGACGCCGCCCGCGAGATCCCCGACGAGCAGGTCCTCGGCCGCAAGGACGGCACCATCAAGGACCTCTACTCCCAGGGCCTCCAGCTCGTCGAGCAGGGGAAGAGCCCGGAGGAGGCGCGGAAGACCACCGACGAGCGCGTCAAGAAGGCCGTCGGCTGACACACCCCATCCGGCCGGTGAGGCCCGGGGCCGCCCTCCCGCGGCGGCCCCGGGCCCCCGGCCCCGGCGGACCAGCATGGAATCGATCGGAAGGAAGCCCCCGTGGCCACCTCCACCCCGGCACCCCCGGCCGACGGCCCACGGGAGCAGCCGGCCGGACCGCGGAAACGGTCCGGTGCCCAGGACGGCGGGAACGACCGGCAGCGCCGGCGCGCCCTGCTCCACCGCCTCGACGTCCGGGGCGCGCCGTACACCTTCATCGCCCCGTTCTTCGTCATCTTCATCGCGTTCAGCTTCTACCCGCTGATCTACACCTCGTGGATCTCCCTCCACGACGTGGAGCTGGCCACCATGGACGTGATGGTGTGGCAGGGGCTGCAGAACTACACGGAGCTGTTGCAGGACGAGAAGTTCTGGAACGCGGTCGCCAACACCATCACCATCGGCGTGATCTCCGCCGTGCCGCAGCTGCTGATGGCCCTGGGCCTGGCGCACCTGCTCAACTACCAGATGCGGGGCGGGGCGTTCTTCCGGGTCGCCGCGCTCGCGCCGTACGCCACCTCGGTCGGCGCCGCCGCACTGGTCTTCACCATGATCTTCGAGCGCGACTTCGGCATGATCAACTGGGGGCTGGGCCTCTTCGGCTTCGACGGTCTCAACTGGGAGAGCGAGAAGTGGCCGGCCCAGTTCGCCATCGCCTCCATCGTGATCTGGCGCTGGACCGGCTACAACGCGCTGCTCTACCTGGCCGCGATGCAGGCCGTCCCGCGCGAGCGCTACGAGGCGGCGGCGATCGACGGCGCCTCCCGCTGGCAGCAGTTCCTCACCGTCACCATCCCCGGCATCCGGCCCACGATCGTCTTCACCATCGTGCTCTCCACCATCGGCTCCACCCAGCTCTTCGGTGAGCCGCTGATCTTCGGTCAGGGGCCGAACGGCATCACGGGCGGGGTCGACAACCAGTACCAGACCCTCGGCCTGCTCCTGTACGAGGAGGGCTGGCGGAACTACCAGATGGGCCGGGCCGCGACGGTCGCCTGGACGATGTTCCTGCTGCTCGTCCTCGTCTTCGTCCTGCAGCGCGTCCTCAAGCGCCTGCTGTCCCGTCCGTCCTGACCAGGAGCGGTAACCACCATGACCACCGAGACCGTTCCCGGCCCGGCCGGCACCCGCAAACGTCCCCGCAGCACCGCGCCCTTCGCCGCACCGCGCCGGCTGCCGCTGCGCGGCGGGGCCGGACGCCAGCACCACGCCGGGCCCGTCGCCTACGCGCTGCTGGTGCTGGCGGCGGTGCTGTCCCTGTTCCCGCTGTACTGGACGATGGTGGCGGCCTCCACCGACAACACCCGGGTCACCCAGACCCCGCCGCCGTTCCTGCCGGGGCCGAACCTCTTCAAGAACCTGTCGGCGGCCTGGACCGAGGCCGCCATGGGACAGGCGCTGATCAACAGCACCATCGTGGCCAGCACCATCGCGCTGTCCACGGTCTTCTTCGCCACCCTGGCCGGGTTCGCCTTCGCCAAGCTGCGCTTCTCCGGCCGGAACGCCCTGCTCATGCTGGTCATCGGCACGATGCTGGTCCCGCCGCAACTGGGCGTCGTCCCGCTGTTCATGCTGATGAGCGAGCTGGGCTGGGGGCAGAAGCTGCCCGCCGTCATCTTCCCGACGCTCGTCAGCGCCGTGGGCGTGTTCTTCATGCGGCAGTACCTCGGTGACGCGCTGCCGGACGAACTGGTCGAGGCCGGACGGGTGGACGGCGCCCACTCGCTGCGGATCTTCTGGTCCATCGTGCTGCCGGTGGCCCGGCCCGCGATGGCCGTCCTGTTCATGATCACGTTCGTGCACGCCTGGAACGACTTCTTCTGGCCGTTCATCGCCCTGGACATGTCCAATCCGACGATCCCCGTCGCCCTGACCCAGCTCAGCGCGGGCTACGTACGGGACCAGTCGCTCATCATGGCCGGCGCGCTGCTCGGCACCCTCCCGCTGCTGGCGATGTTCGTCATCTGCGGGCGCCAGATCGTCGGCGGCATCATGCAGGGCGCGGTCAAGGGCTGATCACTCCGGCGCCCCACCGCCGGACTCCCCCGCCGCCCCGCCCCCGTCCACTCCCCCTCGTCCCGTACCACCTGTGGAAGGACCACCGTGCCCGCTGACCCTCACACCCCCGACTCCGCCGTGGAACCCGCCGCCGGGCGGACGTTCCCGCCCGGCTTCCTCTGGGGGACGGCGACCGCCTCCTACCAGATCGAAGGCGCCGTGGACACCGACGGGCGGACCCCCTCGATCTGGGACACCTTCTCGCACACCCCCGGCAAGGTCCGCAACGGCGACACCGGGGACCGCGCCACCGACCACTACCACCGCTGGCGTGAGGACGTCGCGCTCCTGGCCGACCTGGGGGTGGGCGCGTACCGCTTCTCCCTCGCCTGGCCGCGGGTGCAGCCCACCGGCCGCGGTCCCGCCCTGGAGAAGGGGCTCGACTTCTACCGGCGGCTCACCGACGAGCTGCTGGAGAAGGGCATCCAGCCCGTCGCCACCCTGTACCACTGGGACCTGCCGCAGGAGCTGGAGGACGCCGGGGGCTGGCCCGAGCGGGACACCGCGGAGCGCTTCGCGGAGTACGCCGCCCTGGCCGGGGAGGCGCTCGGTGACCGGGTCCGCACCTGGATCACTCTCAACGAGCCCTGGTGCAGCGCCTTCCTCGGCTACGGCTCCGGGGTGCACGCCCCGGGCCGCACCGAGCCGGAGGCGTCGCTGCGCGCGGCGCACCACCTGAACCTGGGCCACGGCCTCGCGGTGCAGGCGCTGCGCTCCGCCACCCCGGCCGGCACCCAGGTCTCCCTCACCCTCAATCTGCACCAGGTGCGCCCGCTGACCGACTCCCCGGAGGACGCCGACGCGGTGCGCCGGATCGACGGCACCGCCAACCGGGTGTTCACCGGCCCGATCCTGCACGGCGCCTACCCGGCGGACGTCCAGGAGGACACCGCCCACCTGACGGACTGGTCCTTCGTCCGCGACGGCGACACCGAGACCATCCGGCAGCCGCTGGACTTCCTCGGCGTCAACTACTACTCGCCGACCCTGGTCTCCGCCGCCCGTGGCGACGGCGACCACGGCGCGGACGGGCACGGCGCCAGCTCCCACAGCCCGTGGCCGAGCGGCGAGGGCGTCGCCTTCCACCGCTCCCCCGGCGAGACCACGGCCATGGGCTGGACGATCGACCCGGACGGCCTCTACGACCTGCTGCTGCGCGTCCGGGACGAGGTGCCCGGACTGCCGGTGATGATCTGCGAGAACGGCGCGGCCTTCCACGACTACGCCGACCCCGAGGGCGCGGTGCGCGACCCGGAGCGGATCGCCTACCTGCACGGCCACCTCGCCGCCATGCACCGGGCCATGGAGGCCGGCGTGGACCTCCGCGGCTACTTCCTGTGGTCACTGCTGGACAACTTCGAATGGGGCCACGGCTACAGCAAGCGGTTCGGCCTGGTGCACGTCGACTACCCGACGGGCCGGCGCACGCCGAAGGACAGCGCCCGCTGGTACGGGCAGGTGGCGCGGAGCAACTCCCTCCCCGCCGGGAGCTGAGCCAGGAGGGCCGGGCGCGGAGCTGAGCCAGGGGGCCGGGCGCGGATCCGGCGGTGGGAGCGGGACGGCCCACCGCCGGGTTCAGGTCCGGCCCTCCCCTTCCTGGGCCTCGGCCAGGGACCGCCGCGCCGTCATCCAGGCGGCGCGCACCACCGGGAACCCGTCCCGCTCATAGGCGTCGCACACCTGCGGGTCGTCGTCGGCGACCAGGGCCACGCGGCGGCCGGCCGCCAGCCGCCGCAGCAGCTCGGGCTTGGTGACGCGGGCGGGGCGGCGGTCGCGCGGGCCGCGCATCCGGAGTTCTCCCGGCGGGAGCCCGTGCCGGGCCAGCCAGTCGACGGTGTCGGCGCGGCAGCTCTCCGGGCGCCCGGTGACGTACACGACCTCGCACTCGGCGGCGCTCCCCCGGGCCAGCTCCACACCCCGGGCCAGCGGCTGGTCGTACCGGGCCGCGGCGAAGAAGGCGTCCCAGTCCTTGGGGCGCCGCTCGATGTGGTGCAGCCGGTGCCGCACGTCGGCGAGGGTGCCGTCCAGGTCGAACACGGCCAGGGGCCGTGGGGCCGGGGTCATCGGTCTCCTCACGGGACGGTGCGGGCAGGACGGGAGCGGCCGGGCGGCTGACCCGCCGGACCGGGACATCGTCGCAGCCCGGCGAGGGCCGCGCACCGCCCGGGTCCCGCTCCGCCCGCCGCGCTCCGCCGGCCGGGGCCGTCCCGGCGTTTACCCCGGGGAGGGCCGGGATACCGGTACGGGGTCCGTCCGGCGGACCGCGTACCCACGCGGCGCCGCCCAGCGCGAGGGAGCCCGCCATGGCCGAACCGGAGCCGCAGCCGGGACACAGCGGGCCGCGGGGCCCGGTCCTCGTGGGGGTCGACGACGCCTACGACCAGCAGATCGTGGTGCGCCACGGGGCGGCCGAGGCGGCACGGCGCGAGGTGGCGCTGCACATCCTGCACGCCGTGGAGTGGCCGCTGCCGACGGGCGCGGCCGAGGCGTACGGACACGTGTCCGAGCCACAGGCGCAAGCCGCCTCGGTGCTGGAGGCGTTCACCCGCCGGGCGCACGCCGAGTTCCCCGGTCTCCCCGTGGTCGCCGAGCCGTTCACGGGACGTCCGGCGGCGGCGCTGGTCGAGCGTTCGGCGGCCGCCTCCCTGGTGGTGGTCGGCCACCGGGGGACGGGCGGCTTCCCCCGGCTGCCGCTGGGGTCGGTGAGCTGGCAGGTGGCGACCCACGCGCGGTGCCCGGTCCTGGTGGTCCGGCCCGGCAGTACCCCGGCCCGGCCCGCGCACCGGGTGGTGGCCGGTGTCGACCCGGCCGATCTCGCGGCGGAACCGCTGCGGTTCGCCGTCACCGAGGCCGCGCTGCGCGAGGCGGAGCTGACGCTGCTGGCGGCCGGAGACGGCCACCGGCAGGGCGCCGCGGACCTGGCCGATGTCGCGGCGGCCTGGCGGCACGAGTACCCGGACCTCACCGTGACCACGCGGATCGTGCCCGGCGGTGCGGCCGCCGCGCTCGCGGACGCCTCGTCCGACGCGGAGCTGGTGGTCGTGGGCTCCCGGGGCCGCACGGGGGTGCGGCGGGCGCTGCTGGGCTCGGTCAGCGCCGCCGTGCTGCACACCGCGGACTGCCCGGTGACCGTCGTCCCGGTCGGCCCGGACGGCGGCTGACCGCGCGTCCCCCCGCCCCGCGGTCTCTCGCCGCCGTGGCGCGGGCCGCGCGCCGCGCGCCGGCCGGGCCGTCCCGGTGCCGTGGGGCGGCGGAGCCGGGCGGAGGGCCCCGGCCGAACGCTCTCCCCCGACGGTGAGCGGCCGCCGTGCCCGTGCCGGATCGCCGTGCTCCCGGGCGGCCCCTCCCGGCCCGGCCACCGCCGTTCCGCCCAGGGGCGTAGCCCCGTGGCTCCGGGGCACCCGGGCGGGGTTCCCCGTCCACCGGACAGGACAGGAAAGGGGCAGGTCATGGTCGAGAGCAGTGCGCGGCCGGCCACGGCGGGCACCGCCTGGCACACGGTCGCGAGCTACGGCAGCTACGAGGCGGCCCAGGCCGCCGTCGACCGGTTGTCCGACGAACGGTTCCCCGTGGAGCAGATCGACATCGTCGGGACCGGGCTGAGGCTGGTGGAGCATGTCACCGGCCGGCTCACCAAAGGGCGCGCGGCCGGGAGCGGTGCCGCGATCGGAGCCTGGTTCGGCCTGCTCATCGGATTGCTCGTGGGACTCTTCACCCCGGGCCCGACCTGGTTCGGGCTGATCGCGGGAGGCATCGTGATCGGCGCGCTCTGGGGTGCCGTCCTCGGGTTCGTCGCCCACGCGGCCACCGGCGGGCGCCGGGACTTCACGTCCACCCAGCGCCTGGTCGCCTCACGGTACGACGTGATGATGCGGAACGGGCGGTCGGACGAGGCCCGGGAACTGCTCCGGCGCGCGGGTCTCGCCGAACAGAGCTGATGCCGGGCGGTGCAGGGCTGATGCCGGGCGGTGGCCGTTCGGGCCGTCCCGGCGATCCGGGTCCGGACCGGCCCGGATCGCCGGGACGAAAGCGTCGCGGGGCCGCACCCCGACGTCCCCGGCGGCGGAGCGCACCGATGAGGCAGCCCCGCGCCGGGCAGTCGTCCCCGGCGCGGGGCTGCCTCATCGCTGTGTCCGCGCCGGTCCCGCCCCCATCGCCCGCCCTCACCGGTCCGCCACCGTGGAGTCGCGGGCCGGGTGGTGGGCCCACGGTCGGCGGGACCGCGGCACCGCCGGCGGCGGCGCGCACCGCGGCAGGCCCGTGCCCGCCGGCCGCGGCGTCCGGCGGGCGTGCCGCGCCGCTCAGCCTCGCGGGTCGGTCGCCCGGAGGGCCGCCGCGGTGACCAAGCCGTAGGCCAGGTGCGGGGCGAGGTCGCTCAGCCAGTCCGTGGTGGACCAGGAGCGCGGGTCGGTGGTGACACCCAGCCCGGCCAGCGGCAGGTCCGTGGCGGCCATGGCGAGCAGCCCGGCGAGCGCACCACCGAGGGGCAGCGGCAGCCGCACGCCCGCCTCGCGCGCGGCGCCGAGCACGGCTCCCGTTCCCACGCCGACCGCGATACCCATCAGCGCGCCCAGTCCGGTGAGGCGGTGGTCCCGCTCCTCGCCGTCCCCGGGGACGGGGTGCCCGGACTTCCGGGCGAGGTCGTCGACGGCCTTCCCGGGCACCGTGCTGGCGGGGCGGGCGCGGTAGGCCATGTCCCCGTAACTGGCGGCGTTCAGAGCGGTCGTTCCGGCGGCGCCGGCGAGGGCGCCTCTCAGCAGTCCGTTCCTCATGGCGCGGCGGGTGTCCCGGGCGGGCCCCGCCGAAACCCGGCGCACCGGCGGGCTCCGGTACCGGGGGCCGGTACGGGAGCCCGCCGGCCGGAAGGCTTTCCCCAACGCTTTTCCGAAGCACTTGCCGAACGCTTGTCGAACGCTTGCCGGACCGACCCGGCGCCCATAGCCTGTCGTTCCGCCGGGCAGGGCGGGCGCCAGGAGAGGCGGAGGGCCACGGCCGTGCGACGAACGTCCCGGGACATCCGCACCGCCAACCGCTACGGCGTCCTGCGGCAGATCATCGCCCGCTCCCCCGTGTCACGGCAGGATCTCGCCGCGGCCACGGGGCTGAGCCTCGCCACGGTCGCCACCCTGGTCGGGGAGTTGCTCGCGCTCGGCCTGCTGACGGAGGTGGGCTTCGAGGAGTCCGCCGGCGGCCGGCCGCGCGGCCTGGTCGGGGTGGACGCGGGCGGGGCCACGCTGGTCGGCGTGGACGTGGCCGAGACCCGTGTTCACGTGGAGCTGTTCGATCTGGCGCTGAACGTGCTCGACCGGGCCGACGAGGAACTGCGCCCCGGCGAGAGCGCTCCGGAGGAGGTCGCCGATCACATCGCCAGGGCCGTCCGCGCCGTCACCGGAAGGACCCGGGACGGCGGCCAGGAGGCAGCAGCGGTCCCCGGATCGCCGGGGCCGCCGGGCGCGCCGGAGCGGAGCGGGCGGGGGGACGGCCGCCCGGTGCTGGGGGCCGGCGTCTCGGTGCCGGGGCAGGTGGACCGCGAGGGCGGTGTCTCGGTCCACGCCCCCCGTTGGGACTGGCACGACGTCCCGCTGCTGCGGCTGCTCTCCGAGCGGCTCCCGGACCACCCGCTCCACCTGGACAACCCGCTGCGCGCCTGCACGGTGGCCGAGCTCTGGTCGGGAGCGGCCCGGGGCCACGGCGACGCCGTCGTCGTCAGCCTCGGGACGGGCGTGGGCGCCGGGCTGGCCCTGGGCGGGGCGCTGCACCGGGGGGCCACCGACAGCGCCGGTGCGTGGGGGCACACCACCCTCGCCCTCGACGGCCGCCCCTGCCACTGCGGCAACCGCGGCTGTGTGGAGACATACGTCGGGGCGCCGGGGATCGTGCGGCACCTGCGGGACCTCGCCCCGGGCAGCCCGCTGTTCCGTCCCGGTGACCAGAGCGCCACCCTCGCGGCGCTCGCCCGGGCGGCGCGGGACGGGGATCCGGTGGCGCTCGCCGTGATCCGCGAGACGGCGCGCTTCCTCGGCGCGGGCATCGCCGACCTGGTCCATCTGGTGAACCCGGAGATCATCGTGGTGAGCGGCTGGGTCGCCAGGCTGCTCGGCGAGGAGTTGCTGACGGCGGTGCGGGAGGTCGTCGCCCGCCGCGCGCCGGCCCGGCCGCTCGCCGGCACGGAGATCGTGCTGAGCACGATCCCCACCAACCCGGTCGCCCTGGGGGCGGCGACCTTCGCCCTGGAGCGTCATCTGTCGGACGCGGGCGCGGCCGCGGCCGCGGAACGCCGCCGGGGCGGCGCGCGTCCGGCGGCCACGCCTCGCGCCCCCCGCCCCTGAGGGACGGACCCGCCGCGGGTGCGCGGGCGGCGCCGGCCGGGGTTCGTGGCACGCGCCGGAAGGCCCGCCGTCTTGACCGGATCCGTCCGGGAACGGGCCGGGATCGCCCCATGCCCGTCCGGTATCCGTAAGGCGGCCTTCCTCCAACCCCTTGCCGAACCCCTGAACGATGGCTAGCGTCCCGCAGCACGACCACCGCACTTCCCCGCACCCCTGGCGTATCCGGCTCAACTCGGGCCGCCCCGGCGCGGGGCGGGACCGAGCCGCTACAGACGGGACGTCACATGCCGGGCATCAGCGACAGTACGTGGGACCGGCGCGGTGTGCTGCGCGCCGCGGGCGGCCTCGCCGCCCTGGGCGCGCTCTCCGCCTGCGGTTCCAACACGGGGCGCGGCGGCGGTGGTTCCGGTACCTCGATCAAGCAGATGTACCACGCGTACGGGGAACCGGGGACGCAGCAGGCCGCCCGGAAGTTCGCCAAGGCGTACCCGAAGGCCGACGTCTCCGTCCAGTGGATACCGGGCGAGTTCGAGAAGAAGCTCTTCACCGCGCTGCTCTCGTCCGACGCGCCGGACGTCTTCGAGTTCCACCCGCAGATCCACCTGGCGCACGAGAAGCAGATCGTGCCGCTGGACGACATCCTGAAGGACGTCAAGGACGACTTCAACCAGGCGGACCTCGCCTCGCACACCATCGACGGCAAGATCTACGGCGTGCGGATGATCGACGATCCGCAGTTCCTCTTCTACCGCAAGTCGATGCTGAAGAAGGCCGGGCTGAAGCCGCCGGAGACCCTGGACGAGCTGATCGACGCGGCCGAGAAGCTCACCACCGGCAAGGTCAAGGGCCTCTACCTGGGCCAGACCCTCCAGGCCCTGCAGTCGCCGCTCGTCTGGTCGACCGGCGCCGATCTGCTCACCCCGAAGCACGAGATCGGTTACCACACCGACGAGGTGGTGGCGGCCCTGCGCAAGATGCGCCGGCTGTACGCGGGGAACGCGCTGCTCAAGGGCGCGCCCACCGATTTCTGGGACCCGGCCTCCTTCACCCAGGGCCTCTGCGCGATGCAGTGGTGCGGCATGTGGGCGATGCCGCAGATCCTCCAGGCGCACGGCGACGACGTCGGCATCATGCCCTGGCCCTCCTCGGGGGGCCCCGGCGGGCGGCCCGTGGTCTACAACGGTGGCTGGTCGGCCTTCGTCTCCTCCAAGGCCAAGGACGTCGACGCGGCCAAGGAGTTCGTCAAGTGGCTGTGGATCGATCAGAAGGAGTACCAGCGGGAGTGGGCCCTGGACTACGGCTTCCACATCCCGCCGCGCAAGTCCGTCGCCGCGGACGCGGACAAGCTGAAGTCGGGGCTGGCCGCCGAGGGAGTGAAGCTCTTCGAGGAGGACGGTCTCTTCGACGACCCGGCCTGGACCCAGTCCATGATCACCACCCTCACCGATGTGATGGCCAACGCCGTCCGGGGTGACGCCGACCCGGACGCCGAACTGGACAAGGCCGACCGGAAGATCAACCGAGAACTCCGCCGGATCTTCGGCTAGACGGGACCCGTTCCATGGCGACACGCCCGGCGGCCCCCGTGGCCCCACCCGCCGGACCGCCCCACCCGCCGCGCCGCCCGCCGTGGCCCTGGCCCCGGAGGGCGGGGCGGCGGCCGGCGGAGCGCCGGCAGGCTCTGACCTTCTGGCTGTTCACCGGGCCCTTCCTGGCCGGCCTGCTCGTCTTCTCCTACGTCCCGATCGCGTGGAGCCTGTGGCTGAGTCTCTTCGAGGCCCGTTCCACGGTGACGCCCACGGAGTTCGTCGGGCTGGACAACTACGTGACGATGCTCGCCGACGGCGACTTCCTGCGCAGCCTCGGCACCTTCACGGTGTTCGCGGCGTTCGCCGTGCCGGCGACCTTCGCGCTGTCGCTGGGGCTGGCCCTGATGGTGCACCGCGTCCGTTTCCTCAAGCCGTTCTTCCGCTCGGCCTTCTTCCTCCCGACGGCGTGCAGTTACGTGGCCGCGTCCCTGGTGTGGAAGATGTCGGTGTTCAACGGGGTGCGCTTCGGGCTGGCCAACACCGTGCTCGGCTGGTTCGGCGTGGACTCCGTCGCCTGGCTGGCCTCTCCCGAACCGCCCTGGTACTGGCTGGTGATCGTCACACTGCGGCTCTGGCTGCAGGCCGGATTCTTCATGATCCTGTTCCTGGCGGCGCTGCAGAACATCCCCCAGGAGCTGTACGAGGCGGCGGCCGTGGACGGCGCCCGCACCGGCTGGCAGACCTTCCGCCACATCACCCTGCCGCAGCTGCGGGCCACCTCCGCGGCGGTGGTCCTGCTGCTGCTCATCGCCGCCTACCAGGCGTTCGACGAGTTCTACAACCTGCTGGACAAGGCCACCTGGGGCCGGCCGCCGCTGGTGTACCTCTACAACCTGGCGCTCGGCGAGAACCAGGACTACGGCCTCGGCAGCGCGGGCGCGCTGCTGCTGGCCCTGCTGATCTGCCTGGTCACCCTCCTCCAGGGGCGGCTGCTGGGCTTCGGACGGGGGGCGGACCGATGAGCGCGGCGACCGGAGTGAAGGCGGCGCCGGCCCGGGCCGGCGGGCCGCGGCCCCGGAGCGCCCGCGCCGTGCTCGGCGGGGCCGGGCTGTACACGGCCACGGCCGTGGCCGCGCTGCTCTTCCTCGTGCCCTTCTACCTGATCGTCCGTAACGCGCTCGCCACCGACGCGGAGATCACCGGGGAGACGTGGACGTTCTTCCCCACCGACCCGCAGTGGTCCCACATCGGCGAGCTGTTCTCCGACCCGTCCGTCCCCTTCGCCCGGGCCCTGTGGAACTCCCTGGTGGTGGGGGTGGGGCACACGGTCGGCACGCTGCTGCTCTGCTCCACCGCCGGCTACGGCCTGGCCCGGATCCCGTACCGGTACTCCCGCGCGGTCTTCCACCTGGTGCTGGGCACGCTGATGGTGCCGGCGGCCGTCACCTTCGTCCCGTCCTTCGTGCTCGTCTCCTCCCTCGGCTGGGTCTCCAGCCTGCGCGGCCTGATCATCCCCGGGCTGTTCAGCGGTTTCACCGTCTTCCTCTTCCGGCAGTACTTCCTCGGCTTCCCGCGGGAGCTGGAGGAGGCGGCGCGGGTGGACGGCCTCAGCCACTGGAGCGCGTACTGGCGGGTGGTGGTGCCCAACTCGCTGAACTTCTTCGCGGCGATCGCGGTCATCACCTTCATCAACGGCTGGAACGCTTTCCTGTGGCCGCTGGTGATCGGCCAGGACATGGAGTACTGGACGGTCCAGGTGGCGCTGTCGTCCTATCTCACCGCGCAGACCGTCAATCTGCATCTGATCTTCATGGCCACGGCCGTGTCCGTGCTGCCCCTGGTGGTGGTCTTCGTCGTCCTCCAGCGGTGGCTGGTGCAGGGCGTGGCGCGGACCGGTATCAAGGGCTGATCTCCGGGCCGGCTCCCCCAGCGGCTCACCGGAACAACCGAAGGGACCCATGCGCGCATCCGACGACCCCGCGGTGGCCGCCGCCCCGGCGGCCGGACACGGTGACCCCGCCGCCCCGGCGGAGGGAGCGGCCGGCCCCGCCCTCCACGAGTCCGTCTCACCCGGCCGGGGCACCCTGCCGCCCCGCGCCTGGAACGCGTCCTCCGACGCCCGGCGGCTCTCCCTCGCGGGCGACTGGCTGTTCCGCCTCTCCCCCACCGCCGACGCCCCCGACGGCGACGCCTTCGCCCGCCCCTCCTACCCGGCGGACGGCTGGGGGCGGGTGACCGTCCCGGGCCACTGGGTGCTCCAGGGCCACGGCGCGCCCGCGTACACCAACACCGTCTATCCGTTCCCCGTCGACCCGCCACGGGTGCCGCTGGAGAACCCGACCGGCGACCACCTGCGGTACGTGGACCTGGCGGAGGACTGGCCGCTCGGCTCCGGCGCCGGGGAGACGGTGCTGCGCTTCGAGGGGGTCGAGTCCTGGGCCCGGGTCTGGCTCAACGGTACGGAGCTGGGCTTCTTCCAGGGCAGCCGGCTGCCGCACGAGTTCGCCGTCGGCGCGCTGCTGCGGCCGGGCCGCAACGTGCTGGCCGTCCGGGTGCACCAGTGGTCGGCCGGGAGCTATCTGGAGGACCAGGACCAGTGGTGGCTGCCCGGCATCTTCCGGGAGGTGACGCTGGAGCACCGGCCGCCGGGCGCGGTGACCGACGTCGCCGTGCACGCCGCCTACGACCACCTCTCCGGAACCGGCACGCTGCGCGTGGACTGCGCCACCGACGGGGACGTCCCGGCCCGGATCACCGTCCCGGAGCTGGGCCTGGACCTCGCGGCGGGGGAGAGCGCCACCGTGCCCGTCCGCCCCTGGACGGCGGAGACGCCGGTGCTCTACGCGGCGGAGCTGGCCACCCCGGGCGAGCGGATCGCGCTGCGTGTCGGCTTCCGCACGGTGGCCGTCGCCGGCGGCGTCCTCACCGTCAACGGGCGCCGTGTGCTCTTCCGGGGCGTCAACCGGCACGAGTTCCACCCGCGGACCGGCCGCGCCGTGGACGCGGAGACCATGCGCCGCGATCTGGTGCTGATGAAGCGTCACAACATCAACGCCGTCCGCACCAGCCACTATCCCCCGCACCCCGCCTTCCTGGACCTCTGCGACGAGCTGGGGCTGTGGGTCGTCGACGAGTGCGACCTGGAGACCCACGGCTTCGTGGAGACGGGCTGGCGGAACAACCCGGTGGACGACGAGCGCTGGTTCCCCGCACTGCTGGACCGGGCCGAGCGGATGGTCGGCCGCGACCGGAACCACCCGTCGGTGATCATGTGGTCGCTGGGCAACGAGTGCGGCACCGGCCGCGGCCTGACCGCCATGGCCGGCCGGATCCGCGCCCTCGACCCGCACCGCCCCCTCCACTACGAGGGCGACCCGTCCTGCGCCGACACCGACGTCTACTCCCGGATGTACGCCTCGCACGCCGAGGTGGACGCGATCGGCCGGCGTGCCGAGGAGCCGCTGGACGACCCGGACCTGGACGCCCGCCGCCGCGGACTCCCCTTCATCCTCTGCGAGTACGCGCACGCCATGGGCAACGGCCCGGGCGGGCTCAGCGAGTACCAGCGGCTGTTCGAGCGGTACGAGCGCTGCCAGGGCGGCTTCGTCTGGGAGTGGATCGACCACGGCATCGCGCGCCGCACCACCGACGGCACCCCCTACTTCGCGTACGGCGGCGACTTCGGCGAGGAGGTCCACGACGGGAACTTCGTCTGCGACGGCTTGCTCCTCCCCGACCGCACGCCCTCACCGGGGCTGGTGGAGTACAAGAAGGTCATCGAGCCGGTGCGGATCGAGGGTCTGACCGGTGCCGCGGAACCCGGCGGCCGGGCCGGCGCGGCCCCGGCGAACGGCACGGACGTGTACGAGGTCGAGGCCGGGGACGAGGGCCGGGACGAGGTCGGTACGGCGGCCGGAGGTCTCTGCGGCCCTCCCCGGCCCCCCGGCGCCCCGGTACGCGCCGTCCGGATCACCAACGGCCACGACTTCGCGGACCTCTCCGCCCTCGCCTTCACCTGGTCCTACGAGGTGGACGGCGAGACCGTCGCGACCGGCGGCCTGCCCGTGGCGGACCTGGCCCCGGGCGACAGCGCGGACCTGCCCCTCCCCGCGCCGCCGGCGGAGGCCGGCGGCCGCGGCGGGGAGCACCTGTGGACCGTCCGCGCCGTGCTGGCCGGGGACACAGCCTGGGCCGAGCGGGGCCACCTCGTCGCCTGGTCCCAGCTCCCGGCCGCGCCCCGCCCGCCGTCCTCCCCGCCGCCCGCCACCGGCCGTCCGGCCGTCCGTGACGGCGCGTCGGTCACCCTGGGCCCCGCCGTCTTCGACGCCGCCACCGGCGTCCTGCGCCGCATCGGTGACATCCCCGTCACCGGATTCCGGCTCGATCTCTGGCGGGCCCCGACCGACAACGACGAGGGCGCCCCCTGGCAGCCGGACCTGCGCCACGGCCCCCTGTGGCGCGCCCTGGGCCTGCACCGCCTGCGCCACCGCCCGGACGCGGTGGAGCCGCTGCCGGACGGCCTGCTCGTCCGGACCCGGGTGGCGCCGGCCACCACCGACCTCGCCCTCCGCGCGGAACACCGCTGGACGTCGGACGGGGAACGGCTGCGGCTCACCGTCTCCGTCACCCCCGAGGGCGACTGGCCGGTGGCCCTCCCCCGCCTCGGAATCCGCTTCGGCGTCCCGTCGGCGTACGGCGCGGCGCGCTGGTTCGGCGGCGGGCCCGGCGAGGCGTACCCCGACACCCGGGCGGCGGCGATGACGGGCCTGTGGTCGATGGGCGTGGACGCGATGCAGACCCCGTACGTCCGCCCGCAGGAGAACGGCGCCCGCGTCGACACCCGCTGGGCCGAACTCACCGACCCCGCCACCGGCACCGGCCTGCGCGCGGAGGGCGGCACCCCGTTCTGGTTCACCGCCCGCCGCTGGACCACCGAGGAACTGGACGCGGCCACCCACACCCCGGACCTCGCCCCGGGGCCCCTGGTCTGGGTCAACCTGGACCACGGCCAGCAGGGCATCGGCTCCCACTCCTGCGGCCCGGGCGTCCTGCCCCAGCACCACCTGCGGGCGGAGCCGGCGGAGTTCACCTTCACGTTCAGCACGTTCAGCGCCGCGGCCCGGGCCGGCGGGGAGGCGCAGCGGAGCAGCTGAGGCCGGCCGCCGTTCGGCCGGGTTCCCCCGCCCGAACGGCCTCCGCCCCTCTCCCCCGCGCACCGGAACGGGGGGAGAGGGGCGGAACGGTTCTCTCCGGCATCGTGCTCTCTCAGGCGTCAGTCCGGCGGACATGAGCGAGAAACGCGAACCAGGCACCGTTCCGGAGGCGGAGATCAGGCCCTCCAGGGCTCTTCGAGTCCCGCAGGTGTACCGTGCCGGGGCTCAGCGAGACCTCGACGCAGTCGCCGCCGTTGGTGCCGCTGTAGCTGCTCTTCACCCACATCAGCTCGTTCGGCGCAACGTCGGGCGATTCCATGGTCATCTTCTCCCTGCCTCTCGCTCGATGAGACGGGCGGACTCCGTGGCATTGAGAGCCTGGGTACGCAGCATCCCATACTGCAGCCAGAACTCACTGACGTCGTCCTCCTCGGAGACGACACTCACGGTCCCTTGCGATTCCAGTCCCACAAAGCGCCGGTGGTCGATCGTCTCCAGCAGAACCATCTGACCGTTCACGCCGTTGTGCACACTTTGCGACGTGCGCATGACTTGAATCTCCACGTTGCGCATACCCGTGCAGGTCAACAGGTGCCTCAGCTGTTCCTTCATGACCGCAGGCCCGCCGACCTCTCGGTGGAGGGCGGCCTCCTCAAGAATGAAGACGAAGACGACGGGCGGGTTCTTCCGCGTCAACAAGGACTGCCGGGCCAGCCTCGCTGAGAGGTGGTGTTCGATGGTTTCCTCGTCCATCGGCGGGAAGTGAGCTTCGAGCAGCGCGCGAGCGTACGCCTCGGTCTGCAGCAACCCCGGGATCACCATGGGGTCGTAGGAGAACCTGCTGAGGGCTTCAGCTTCCAGCAGCGCGAAGTCCCGGAAGAACTGCGGAAGTTTCGCGTGGTCCACATCATCCTGGAGCACCCGGAGAGCACCGCCCGCGCTCAGCACCCGCTCCGCGGCCTTGGTGAAGGAGTCCTTCGCAGGCCGTCGGCCCTGTTCCACGGACGCGACCTGCTCCAGCGAGTAACCGATGGCGTGGGCGAGTGTCGACTGCGTGAGTCCGGCCTGCTCCCGGAAGAGGCGGACCAGTTTGCCGTACGCCGCCCAGACCGGTGGATGTTCCTTCCGGTGCCCGCACCGCCGTTCGCGGTAGGACTCCGTGGCGTCTTTCCTGGCGGCCCCACGGCCGGTCCCGCTACCCATCGCGCCCCTGCCCTTCGTACTACGGCGGAATGTCCCCTCCCTTCCGCCAACTGCCCGCACCCCGACCCGGTCACGGTCCGTGCCCGTACACCTCCCGTACAGCGTCACGGGAAAGGCAGTACCGCCTCCTCGTCACTGCCTCATGACCTTCTCCGACGGTCAGCGGCGGCGAGATCGTCACCCCATGTCATCGGAGAGCACCACAGACACCACACCCGTGGGTCCCCCGGACGCCGAACCACACTCCCGGGCGCCGCAGTTCAGCATCCGCCTCAGCAGCACCCGGCGGGGTGCCCGGGTAGCCCGGCTGCTCGCCGCTCAGCAGCTCACCGAGTGGGGCCTCCCGTACGGCTCGGCCGCGTCGTCGGCCGTGGCCGCCGTCGTCGGGGAGCTGGCGAGCAACGCCGTGCTCCACGGCCGCCTGCCGGGACGGGACTTCCGCCTGACGCTGCGGCTCCGGCCCGGGACCGTACGCGTCGAGGTCACCGACGGCCGCCCCGAACGCCTGCCGCCCGCCGCCGCCCCCGGCCGCCCCGGCCCGGCCGGCGAGAGCGGGCGCGGCCTGCTGCTCGTCGCCGCGTACTCGGAGCGGTGGGGTTGTGAGACGGCCGATCCGTTGACGAAGACCGTCTGGGCGGAGATCACACTCGCGTGAGGGTGCCCGTTCCCCGTCTCCCGGTCGGGCCGGGGTTGCCCGCAAGGTGCCGGAACACCCTTCCGTTCCGGCACGTTGCCCCGAAGCGCCGTCAGCGTCCGGATCGTGGCCGTCATCGCCCTCGGGCCCCTACGCTCGGTGCGGACCCCGGGCTATGCGTGCCGCCCACGGGAGGGCCCCGCCGGCCTGCGCCCTGGAGGAGAGAGGTGACGCCGTGAGACTCCGAACCTGGCCGCCCGCCCGGAGAGTCCGGGAGAACGGGCGGCGGTTCCGGAAGGAACACGATGTCCCGTACGGACAGGACGAAGCCCCTGTGGGTGCGCCACGCCGAACATGACCCGAGACCCGTCCACGATCACCGCTTCGGCCCCTGTGACCTGCCTCCCCGTCCGGCCCGCGAGGAGACGGGCACCCGCTGCCGCCGGCAGCGTCCCGACGCCCTGCTGTTCGGCCACACCTGCTGCTCCGGCTGCACGAGGCGGGGTTGTGTCCGTCTCCTCGCGGGCCGGCGCGAGACCCGCCGTCGGCGCGGTCTCGCGGCTGACGGCTGACGGCTGACGGCTGACGGCTGACGGCTGACGGCTGATCAGTGCCTTCCGCAGCTGGAGCGCGGTATGCCGCCGTCCCGGCGCCCGGCCGGGACAGCGGCGCGACAGCCCCGCCCCCATGAGGCCCACCCCGTCACAGAGGGCCCAGCACCTCCCCGGGTTCGGCCAGCAGTTCGAGGGATTCGAGGACGGTGAGAAGCTGCCGTTCCTCATACCGGAAGTGGTTCTCCATCAGCGCGGCCACCCCGTCGAGGTGACGGTCGAGCTCCTCGGGCGGAGCCGCGCGGCCGACCGCCTCGCTCAGACCGCCCAGCAGGTGGCCGATCATCGAGTGGTCCTGCTCCAGCGAGCGCAGCACCGGGCGCAGTTCCGGGTTCGTGGCCGCGATGGCCGGGAACAGGGTGCTGTCCTCGCCCCGGTGGTGGCTGTCGAGGGCCGCGCAGAAACCGTGGCAGTACAGCAGCAGTTCCCGGGTGGCCGCCTCGCCGGAGGCGCCCCCGGCGACGGCTTCCCGGGTCACGCGGAGTGCCTCACGGAGCCGGGCGTGCACCCGGCGGAGTTCCTGGCTCCAGGCCACGAGCCTGGTCGTCTCGCGCTCAGACACGCGAGAACGAAGGGTGCGGCGAGTGCATCGCCGTCCTCCTTCGGTCCGGCGCCTCCATGCCTGACACGGTCTGCCACCGGCACGCGACGCTGGGCGCAGCCTAGCCCGGGTACCACTCACGGTCCAGGGAAGCCCTGGCGGGAGGAGCGCGGTCCCGGGAGGTGCCCGGCGGGACGGTGACGCGTGGTGGGGGCCGAGGTCTTCCCGTGGGCTCCGGTGAACCCGCACCCCGGCCGTATCACCCGCCCGGTCCTGCTCCCAGGAACCGGACCCCTCAGCCCGTCTCCTGCGCATCCCGGTACTCGGCCGTCGCCCCCTCCGCCGACAGCCGCAGCCGGTGGGTGGAGCCGTCGGGCCAGTGGGCGGTGACGGTGTGGTGGCCGGCCGGGTCCCGGCCGGTCTCCGTCCGGACCAGTTCGGCGAGCGGCCGGGGTGCGGGTTCGCCCGTCAGACGGGCCGCGCAGACGAAGAGGGACACCCCCGGGCCGGTCTCGCCGGAGACGGCGGGGACGCCGGCCGCCGCCGTGAACGCCGTCGGCCCCGGCGGCGGGCCCAGGACGGCCGACAGGCCGTGCAGCGGCAGGAGTTCGCTCACCAGAGGCGGGGCGGCGGCCCAGCCCGTCAGGCGGATCGGGGTGCCGGGCTCCGCACCCGCCACCAGGTGAACGCGGAGTTCCGCCGCTCCGTGCGCGAGGACGGCGCTGACGAGGACGGCCTCGCCCACCCGGTGCCGGGACGCCGCCCAGCCCTCCCCCACGCCGAGCGGTTCCAGGCCGTGGCGCGGGGAGAGGGTGCCGTCGGCGGAGAGCAGGCCGACGTGGTTGTCCGCCTCCGTCAGCGGTACCGGCGGCGGCTCACCGGGCGCTCCGCCCACCGCGCTGCCCGTCCCGGCGCCCGCCGCCGTGGGCCCGGTGGCGGTGGAGTACGCCAGGCGCGTGTAGTGCGGGTCGTAACGGGCGTCCTCGCTGCCGTGGTTGTGCAGCCGGACGATCCCGTCGGCGGCGGTGGACTGCACCAGCCAGGTGGGCCCGGGGAGCGTGGTGAGGGTGTCGGCGCCTTCGGCGGGGGCCGGTTCCTCCGGCTCCGTCCACACCGGGTGGTCCGGCGGGAGGAGGAGGCCGAGGAACGCCTTGGCCGCCCAGTACGGGGAGGCGGGGCCCGAGTAGCGCTGGAGGCTTCCCTCGTGGGGGCCGTACCAGCCGGGGGTCAGCAGCCCGGTGCGCGGGTCGGCCGCGCCCCGGTCGAGGAAGTGGCGGAGGGCGCCGGAGGCCAGACGGCGGGTGGTGCCAGGAGTGAGCGGGGTGTGGCCGGTGAGGGCGCCGAGCCACAGCGGCGCGGCGGTGGCCATGCGGTAGGTGAGGGAGCGGCCCTGGTGCATCGGCGCGCCGTCGCCGCCGAACAGCCGGGCGTAACCGGCAAGATGGGCTCCGAGGCGCGGGCCGAGGCGGGCGAGGAGCGGGGCGTCACCGGAGAGGTGCGCCTCCAGGACGGGGTAGAGGTGCATCGCCCAGCCGTTGTAGTGGTCGAAGGCGCGGCCGGGGCCGTCGGTGTACCAGCCGCCGCCGGTGTACCAGGGCTCGATGCGGGCCAGGCCACGCTCGCGGGCGGCGTGCGCCCCGTCGCGGTGGTGGCCGGCGGCGGCGAGGAAGCCGCCGGCGGTGACGGGGAACAGCTCCCAGTTGCACGGCCAGGGTTCGGCGGTGAGGGCGCCGGCCAGCCAGTCCGCGGCCCGCTCCCGTACGGCGGCGTCGAGCCGGTCCCACAGCCAGGGCCGGGTGAGGCGCAGGGCGAGGGCGACCGAGGCCGACTCGACCAGCGGCTGGCTCCGGTCGGTGACCCGTGGCCAGTCCTCGGGGCCGTCGCCACCCGGACGGCGGGTGCCCGCCGCGAGCCCGCCTGCGTACCGCTCCAGCAGCCCGTGCGGATCGGCCCCGCCGGCGCCCGCGACCCGGAGCGCGGCGAGGAGGAAGGTGCGGGCGTACCCCTCCAGCCCGTCGGAGCGGTGGCCGGAGAAGCTGGGGCGGCCGCCGGGCAGGTGGAGGAGGGCCCCGCCGGGTGTGGCGTACGGGACGACGGCGGCGAGCAGCCCGTCGGCGGCGGCCTCCCAGTGGGCCCGGGTCCAGCCGGTGTGAGGGCTCCGGGCGCGGTCCTCGGGCGGCATGGGGAAGGGCGGCGGACGGCCCGGTGTGGGCCCCGCGCAGTGGGAGGCCGGTCCGGCGCCGGCCGGGCCGCCGGTGCCGGGGGCGTCAGGTGCGCGGTCCGTGGTCCTGCGCACAGCTCCCCCTCACCCGGTGGCCCGCCGACCCGATCACTCTCCCCCACCGGGCACCGGGGGCGCCATACCCGCTCCTGGGACGCCTCAACTCCGGCCGGCCACGCTCCAGATGATCACGCCGAACGTGCCGCTGCGGCCGCCGGGGTCGAGCTCGGTGAGTTCGAGCCGGGCGATGTTCCCCGCGCCGGTCCGGACGCAGAGCACCGTGTTCCTGGCGAGCCGCTGCTTGCGGGCGCCTTCCGCCTGGACCGTGTTCGCGCACTCCTCGTAGCCCGGCGCGCGGTCCGTGCCGCCGGACCAGAGCGACACCACGGTTCCGTTCCAGCCCTCGATCTCGCCGCCGGGCAGGAGGTACACATCCCCTTCGTCGGAGTAGCCCACGGCGGCGGGCTGCCCGGCGTCCAGATCCTTGGGCTCGGTGCCGAGCAGGAGCGAGCCGCGCCAGAGTTCACTTCCCGCGGGTGAGGATCCGGGATCCGGGCCGGGGGTCCCGGTCTCCTCGGACGGCGAGGGGGAGGCCGGGGCGGGTACGGACCCGGGCGCCGGCGAGGAGGGAGGCGCGCTGGGCACGGCGGCGGGGGCACCGCCGGTCGTCTCCTCTCCGCCGGAGGAACCGAGAAGCGGCACCAGGACGGTGATCAGCGCGGCGACGATCGTGGCACCGGCAGCGATCCAGGCCGTCATCTGGTGTCTGCCGAACCAGCCCGCGTCCGCACCACCGCCCTGGCCACCGTCCGGTGCCGGCGGGTCCGCCCGCGGTGGCGGTGCGGGCCGCCGTGGGCTGTTCCCGTGGTCACCACCCTGGCCGGGCGTGCGTGCACCAGATCGGTCATCGGCTGCCATGCTCAGTGCCCCCGCTGCGGCCCGGTCCTCTGCGTGGCGCAGAGGCTAACAGCCCGGCGCGGCCCGCCGTAACGCGTCGTGCGGGCGCGCCTGCGCGACGGTACCCGGTGGGCACCGCCCTACCCCCGCAGGCGGCGGTGGCCGGTCTCCGGCAGCAGCCGTACGCAGAGCAGGGACAGCAGCGCCATCCCCGTCAGGTACCAGCCGACGGCCGGGGACCCGAAGGCCGATTGCAGGCGCACCGCGATCAGCGGGGCCAGTGCCCCGCCGAGGATGCCGCCGAGGTTGTACGCGAGACCGGCACCGGTGTAGCGGACGCGGGCGCCGAAGAGTTCGGGGAGGTACGCGCCCATCGGCCCGTAGATGACGCCCATCCAGAACATGGCGCCGCCGAGGGCGAGCAGCATGAGCAGCGGGTTGCGGGTGTCCAGCAGCGGGAAGAGGAGGAACCCCCACACCGCCGCGGCGGCGCATCCGGCCGTCAGGGGACGGCGCCGGCCGCCGAGGTCGGAGCGGGTGGCCGCCAGAAAGGTGCCCGCCGCGAGGAAGGCCACCGCGGCCAGGGAGACCAGGAGGACCGTCTCGCGCGGGACCTCGAGGGTGCTCGTGGCGTAGGCCAGGCAGTAGGTGGTCGCGGTGTAGAAGAGGACGTACGGCGCGGCCATGGCACCGGCGCCGAGCAGCACTTCGCGCGGGTGGTGGCGGAGCGCCTCGGCGACGGGGACGCGGCTCCGCTCCCGCCGCTCCACGACCCGCGCGAAGGCGGGGGTCTCGCTCACCTTGAGCCGGACGTGCAGTCCGACGAGGACCAGGACGGCGGAGGCGAGGAAGGGCACCCGCCAGCCCCAGTCGGTGAACGCCGCGTCCCCGAGCACGGCGGAGAGCAGCAGGAAGATCCCGGTGGCCGCCAGGTAGGCGACGGACGGGCCGAGTTGCGGGAACGCGCCGTAGAAGCCGCGCCGCCGGGCGGGCGCGTGCTCCACGGCGAGCAGCGCCGCCCCGCCCCACTCCCCGCCCAGCCCGATGCCTTGCAGGAAACGGAGGGCGACCAGGGCGGCCGGGGCCCAGACGCCCCAGGCCGCGTAGTCGGGCAGCAGGCCGATCGCCACCGTGGAGAGCCCCATCAGCAGCAGCGAGGCCACCAGCACCGTCTTGCGGCCGAGGCGGTCGCCGAAGTGCCCGAAGAGGACGGAGCCCAGCGGGCGGGCGACGAAGGCGACGGCATAGGTGGAGAAGGCCGCCAGGGTGCCGCTGACCGGGGAGAGCGTCGGGAAGAAGGCCGTGTTGAGGACCAGGGCGGCGGCGGTGCCGTAGATGTAGAAGTCGTAGAACTCGATGGCGGTGCCGATGAACGAGGCCGTGGCGACCCGGCGCATCTCCTCCGGCGGGCTGCCGTCCGCCGGGGCTCCCTCCGCCGGGTCGCTCCGCACCGCGCTCTTCTCCCGTGCGCCCGTCTCCGGCGGGCTCCCCGCCGGTGGCCCGCCGTCCGCATGAGTCCCCTCCGCATGAGTCCCCTCCGCCGGGGAGCCGGCGCGCGGTGCGGGGAGGGCGGCCGTCTCCGGAGTGATCCGGCCGGCGGGCGGCCGGGGTTCGGGGGTCGGCGGCACGGGCGGTCCTTTCCGGAGGCTGCTGGGAAGGGGATGGTCCGGCGATGACGACTACCACGCCGTGGATCTCCCGGGTTGCGGGGACCGCGTCGGGGCGGCCCGGGTGAGGTGGTGGGGGCCCGCCGGACGGCCTCACGGAAACTACCAGGAACCCCGTGTTCCGCGCCTGTCCCCGGCCCGCGTTCACCGGACCGTGCGGCGCCGTTTCCCGGTCCGCCGCCCCGCCCCCATGCGCACGGCGTCCCGCCGGGCCGCGGGGGGGACGGAAGCGGGCACGCGGGGTGTACCGGACCGCGAGGCTCTGGCACAGTAGGCCAGGACCCGATGGGAGCGCTCCCAGCGGGTCGTCGCCGTGCCCGCCCCACCGGGCACCACCCGCCCGCATGTCTTCGCCCTCAGGACCCCCACCCTTCCAGGAGTAGCCATGCCCCGAGGAAAGCGGACCACCCGCCTGCTCCTCGCCCTCGCCCTGACGACCGCCGTGGCCCCCGCGAGCTGGGCGGCCGAGGCCCCCTCCGCCGGCGGCGCCGCGGCGGCCCCCGCCGCGGCGCCGCCGGCGGACCTGACCGTCACCACCACCCAGGTGGCCTCCGGTCTGCGGCGCCCCATCGCCGTCGTCTCCCCCCAGGACGGCACCGGCCGGCTGTTCATCGCCGAGAAGACCGGCGCCGTGCGCGTCTACCACCCGGACACCGGCCTGGCGGCCGGCCCCCTGCTCGACCTGACGTCCCGGGTGAACGCCAACGACAACGAGCGGGGCCTGCTCGGCATCGCGCCCGCGCCCGACTTCCGGCGCAGCCAGCTCCTCTACGCGGCGTACACCCGCGCCTCGGACAACGCCGTCACCCTGGCCCGGATCGATGTCCGCCGGGGCACCGTGCGGGAGCTGATCACCCAGGAGCACAGCGAGTACTCCAACCACAACGGCGGCCAGGTCGCCTTCGGCAAGGACGGGCACCTCTACTGGAGCATCGGCGACGGCGGTGGCTCCGGCGACCCGTTCCGCACCGGGCAGCGCCTGGACACCCTGCTCGGCAAGATCCTGCGGGTGGACGTCAGCCGCTCCTGCGACGGCGCCGGCTACTGCGTGCCGGAGGACAACCCCTTCGTGGACACGCCGGGCGCGCGCCCGGAGATCTGGGTGTCCGGTCTGCGCAACGCCTGGAAGTTCTCCTTCGACGAGGCCGACGGCTCGCTCTGGATCGGCGACGTGGGCCAGGGCCGCACCGAGGAGGTCAACCACCTGACCCCCGCCCAGGGCGGCGCCAACCTCGGCTGGTCCTGCAAGGAGGCGCTCGACGTCCTCAACGAGGACCAGTGCGACCCGGACGCCGACTACACCGATCCGGTCTTCACCTATCCGCTCACCGGGGGAAACTGCGCGGTGATCGGCGGCCGGGTCTACCGCGGCAAGGAGTACGCCGACCTGGCCGGCGGCACCTACGTGGTCAACGACTTCTGCACCTCACGGGTCTGGGGCCTGCGGCCCGACGGCTCGGGCGGCTACGACAGCGCCGTGCTCGGCAGCTTCCCGACCCAGGTCACCGCCATCGGAACGGACGAGAACGGCGAGTTCTACGCCGTGAACGACCTGCCCGGACAGTTCTTCAAGGTCTCCTTCGCCGCCGAGTGACCTCGCGGCCGGCGGAGCCCTTCCGGGGCCGGGGCCCGGCCCCGGCGTTCCCACCGGCCCGCCCCGGGCCACCTCCCCGGCGGGCGGCGCGGCGGCCGGCGGCCAGCGGACGGCCGCGCCGCACCGGGAGCTGCGGCGCGGCCCCCGCGCCCGGCGCCCGCCTCCTCCCGTCGTGGCCCCGGCCTCCCCGCGGAACCGCCCGGCGGTGGCCGCCGCGTTACCCGCGCCGCCCCGCACCGCAGGCGCCCGTCCGGCGCCCGCCGGCCCCCAGGACCGTCCGGGTGCCGGCGGGCGCCGTGGTGCTACCGCGCGCTACCCGGCGGGCAGTTCGACGCCGGTGAGTTCGGCGCACGCCGCCAGCAGGCCGTCCTGCACCGCCTCGTCGGACGCGGCCGGGTTGGCGCGCAGCTCCCTGCGGTGCTTGAAGTAGCGGCCCGTGACGGTGGCCGCCGGCTCGTCGGAGGTGGCCAGCCACACCTGGGTCTCCGCGCCCTCGGGGAGGCCGCCGGTGGCGTTCGGCCCGCCGAGCCGGGTGCGGATCCAGCCGGGGTCCACGGCGTTGCTGAGGGTGCCGGGCCGGCGCCGCGCCACCGCGAACGCCAGGACGACGTCGAGCAGTTTGGAGTCGGCGTAGGCCCGCATCCCGTCCCAGGGCCGCCGTTCGTACTGGAGGTCGCCGAGGTCGACGGTGCCCTCCGCCTCCAGTCCCGAGGTGAGGTAGATCAGCCGGCTCGGCGGCGGCATCAGGGCGGTGAGCAGATACGGGGCCAGCACGTTCGTCTGGAAGACGCGCTCCAGCTTGTCCTCGGTGACTCCGCGCCAGGCCGAGCCGCCGCCGACCCCCGCGTTGTGGATGACCACGTCGAAGGGGCCCGCCGCGGTGGCGGCCGCCGCCAGCTCGCGGGTGCTCGCCAGCGAGGCGAGGTCGCCCGTGACGACCCCGGCCGCCCCGGGGACGGCGGCCAGGGCCTCCTCGCCGCGGACCCTGTTGCGGGCGTGCAGGAGCACCCGGTGGCCCGCCGCCACGAGGGTCGCGGCGGTCTCCCGTCCGATGCCGTCCGCCGATCCGGTGACCAGCACACTGCTCCCGGCGTTCCGCTGCTCCATCGACCACTCCTCGTCTCGGCGTCGTTCCGGCTTCCCCCGCCGTTCCCCGCCATCCTCCGTCATTCTCCGGTGCCCCGGCGTACGCCGGGCGCGGGCGGCACCCGCCGGTGGCCGGAACCGGGCAGCCGGAAGAGCTCCCACGGGCGGGAGGACCGGCCCGGGGAGCCCGGCCGGCCGGGGCCGGGCCCGGGGCCCCGGGCATCGCGCCCGGCGCCCTCCCGGGCCGCGGCTCACGAGCAGGTGCTGCGGCTGGAGTTGACGAGGGTGAGGTTCCGGTAGGTGATGTTGGCGCCGCACGGGCTCTCACGGAGGGCGGAGTTGGTCACCGTGAGGTTCTGCAGGGTGACGTCCCTGGTGTTGGCGAACTCGGTGCGGGCGGCGATCCGGATGCCGCCGGGCCCCGAGACGGTTCCGCTCTGGGCGGCGAGGTTCACGTTGTAGCAGTTCTCGATGAGGACGGCGTCGTTCCCGGTACCCGAGATGTCCACCCGGTCGATCACCGCGCCGCCGCTCTCGGAGACGCAGAAGACGCCGCGCCCGCCGCCGCGCGCGACGACCTGGCCGACCCGGATGTTGACCGGATAGCTGTCCCCGATGCGGCCGTTGCGGTTGGCCATGCGGAAGGCGGCGTAACCGGTGCCGGTGCCGGTGTTCTCGGCGTCGACCTTCTGGACGGTGGCGTTGACGGTGTCGTTGAGCAGCAGCCCCGAGTAGCCGACGTTGCGGGTGGTGACGGTGCCCACGGTCAGCCCGTCGACGCCGTAGGTCTCGACGGCGTGGTTGCTCGCCCCGGAGACGAAGACGCTGTCGATGCGGATGTTCCGGGAGCGCGCCGACCGGTCGCCGTGGTTGTCGATCCGAATGCCGAGACCGCCCGTCAGGCGCATGTCGATCTGGCCGAGGGTCAGGTTGTCGACGTTGCGCATGAAGATGCCGTAGAGCGGGGCGCCGGTGACGTTGAGGTGCTGGATCTCGATGTCCCGGGCGCCGCGGGCGTAGACCGGCGCCTGGTCACCGGAGCCGGAGCCGGTGACGTCGATGGTCCCGCACACGTCCAGCACGGTGTAGCTGGGCAGGGAGAGCCGTGCCCCGGCGCTCATCGAGCCGGAGCCGCGGACGACGACCCGCTGCTTGGCGGTGCGCCCGGGGGTGAGGCTGTTCACGGCGGCGCGCATCGCCGACAGCATGTCGGTGCCGCTGTAGCCGGGGGCGCTCCAGGTGTTGCCGTTGCGGACGGCCTCGGCCTGGTAGGAGCCGGTGCCGCAGTCGGCGGCGGGGGCCGCGGCGGATCCGGAGGGGGCGGCCGGGACGGCCGCGGTGACCGCGGCGCGGGCGGACGGGCCGGTTCCTGCGGTGTCGCCGGTGACGGGGCGGGCCTGGCCGGGAGCGGCGGTGGTCAGCCCGATCAGCCCGGCGAGCGCGGTGGCCGCGACGGCCAGGGCGGCGCCCCTGCGGCGGCGTGCGCGGGGGGCTTGTGACGTCCGGGGCTCCCCGGGCGCACGTGAGGTGGGGGACATACCACGTCTCCTTCCGGAGCGGGTGTGGATGAGAGGTGGGGGGTGAGCGGGTGGGAAAGCAGCGGCGGAACGCGGTGGAAGCGCTTACCCGCCGCGCCGCCCCGGAACGTAGCAAGGGCCCCTGAGAGGGTCAATACGCCCTCCGGACAGAGGAGTTGAGCCTTCGCGCGGCTGGATCCGGGTCCGTGGACGGCGGCCGGCCGCACCGGCCCACAGCCCCGGAAGGCGATGACCGGACGGCGCCCGCCGCCCGTGCCCGGCTCCCTCCCGGCTCCCTCCCGATCTCCTCCCGCACCGGCCCGGCGGCCGGCCGGCCCGGCACCCGTTCGGGCTCTCCCGCCGCGTGGTGACGGGGCGCCGGCGGCCCCGCGGGCGAGGATGCGGGGGGAACGACCGGGCGGAACTGATGCGCCGGCGGAGGATTTCCCAGGCCGGACGGGGGCACCCGCCCTGCTGCCACCCCCGCACGGGGGGTGGCCCGGGAGTGCGGACGGCCGGGGTGCGCCCGGTCGCGAGGCGCCGGCCCGGCCGTGCGGCCGGACCAGGCGCCTCCGCCGTGTCCCGGTCGTGTGCTCCCCGCCGACCGCCGCCCCCGAGCCCTCAAGGAGTGGTCCCCGCCGTGCTGGTCCTTCTCGCCGCCCACGTCGGGGTGGCGGCGGCGCTCCCCTGGTGGGCGCGGCGCCCCGGCCGTGGTGTGTGGCTGCTCGCGGCCCTGGCGCCGCTGGCGGTGCTGGTCTGGAGCGCCGTCCACACCACCGGGGTGCTCCGCGGTTCGCCCGTGACGGAGAGCCTGGCGTGGGCGCCGTCCCTCGGGCTCGTCTTCGACCTGCGGCTCGACGCGCTGTCCCTGCTGATGGTCTGGGTGGTCGCCGGCACCGGCGTGGTGGTGCTCGCCTACAGCGCCCGGTATTTCGAGCGGGGCGCCGGGCGGGAGGCGGCGCTGCTGCTCGCCTTCGCCGGGGCGATGACGGGCCTGGTGCTGGCGGACAACCTCCTCGCCCTGTACGTCTTCTGGGAGCTGACCACCGTCGTCTCCTATCTCCTCATCGCGGGCCCGGGCGGGTCCCGCGAGCGCCGCCGCGCCGCGGAGCAGGCGCTGGTCGTCACCGTCGCGGGTGGTCTGGTGATGCTCGCGGGCTTCGTGATCCTGGGGCAGTCGGCGGGCACCTACCGGATCTCGGAGCTCGTCGCCGACCCGCCGCGGGGTCCCGCGGTGACGGCGGCGGTGGTGCTGGTCCTCGTCGGGGCGCTCGCGAAGTCCGCCCAGATGCCGCTGCACGGCTGGCTGCCCGCGGCGATGGTCGCGCCGACCCCGGTGAGCGCCTATCTGCACGCCGCCGCGATGGTGAAGGCCGGGGTGTACCTGGTGGCGCGGCTCGCGCCCGGCTTCGCCGACGTGGCGCCGTGGCGGCCGCTGCTGTTCACCGTGGGGCTGGTCAGTCTGGTACTGGGCGCGTGGCGGGCGCTGCGGGAGACGGATCTGAAGCGGCTGCTCGCCTACGGCACCATCAGCGAACTCGGTCTGATGATGGTGCTGCTGGGCGCCGGGACGCGGACCGCGGCGATCGCGGGGGCGGCGATGCTGCTCGCGCATGCCGCGTTCAAGTCGGCGCTGTTCATGGTCACGGGTGTGCTGGACCGCCGGGCCGGCACCCGGGACCTGCGTGAGCTGTCGGGGGTGGGCCGCCGGCTGCCGGGGGTGGCGGCGGTGGCGGCGCTCGCCGCGGCGTCGATGGCCGGGCTGCCGCCGCTGCTGGGGTTCCTCGGCAAGGAGGCCGGTTACGAGGCGTTCCTGCACCCCGGCGAGGCCGCGCCCCCGGCCGCGGGGGCGGTGGTGCTGGGGGCCCTGGTGCTGGGCTCGGTGCTCACCGTGGCCTACGCGGCGCGGTTCCTGTGGGGGGCGTTCGCCCGTAAGCCCTGGGCTGAGCCGTCGCTCCCGGAGCCGCCGGGCGCCGGGCTGGCCGGGCCGCCCGCGGTGACCGCGGTGGCCGGTCTGGTGGCGGGTGTCTGGTACGCGGCGACGGCCGTCCCGGTGACCGCGTACGCCGATGACTTCCCGGCGGGCCCGGACGGCCCGTACGAGCTGGCGCTCTGGCACGGCCTCACCCCGGTGCTCGGCTTGTCCGCGCTCACCCTGCTGCTGGGCGCAGCCGTGTTCGCGGCGGACCGTGAACGCGCCACCGGGTCCCGTCCGCGCTGGAAGGAGCTGCTGCGGCTGCCCGACAGCCAGCTCGCCTACCGGCGGTCGGTGAGCGGGGTCGGCGGGCTCGCGCTGCGGGTGGCCGCGACCACGCAGGCGGGTTCGCTCCCGGTCTATCTGCTGGTGTTGCTGGTCACCGTGGTGGTGCTGCCGGGCACGGCGCTGGCCGTGCTGGGGGCCGGTTTCGACGGGGCCGTGCCGTGGACCTCGGCCGTCCAGCTGCCGCTCGCGGTGGTCGTGCTCACCGCGGCGGCGGGGGTGGCGGCCACCCGGCACCGGCTGACCGGGGTTCTGCTGGCGGGCGCGGTCGGTTACGGCGTGGCGGGGCTCTTCCTCGTCCGCGGCGCGCCGGATCTGGCGCTGGCGCAGTTCCTGGTGGAGACGTTGACGCTGGTCTTCATCGTGCTGGTGCTGCGGCGGATGCCCTCCCGGTTCACCCCGGAGCGGTCGGCGCCGCGCGCCCGGCTGGCGCGGGGCGCGGTGGCCACCGCGATCGGCGTCTTCGTCGCGGTGTTCTCCCTGGCGGCCTCCGCCGCGCGGAGTGCTCCGCCGGTCTCCGGGGAGCAAGTGCGGCGGTCCGCGGAGGCCGCCGCGCACAACGTCGTCAACGCGATCGTGGTGGACTTCCGCGCACTGGACACCCTCGGGGAGATCACCGTGCTGCTGGTGGCGGCGCTCGGCGTGGTCAGCCTGGTCTCCATCTGGGAGCTGAGCGGGCCGGTGCTCCACGGGCCCGGCCGTGACCGCTCCTCGGGGGCGCACCCGGTGACCCGGTGGGACGAGCCGCTGGAGCGCTGGCTGCCGGGCGCCGGGGAGCGGCCGGGCGGGGAACGGTCGCTGCTGCTGGAGGTGGTCACCCGGCTGCTGTTCCCCTCCGTCGTGGTGCTCTCCCTCTATCTGCTGTTCGTCGGCCACTCCGACCCCGGTGGTGGCTTCGCGGCCGGGCTGGTGGCCGGTCAGGCGTACGTCCTGCGCTATCTGGTGGGCGGCCGGGCCGATCTGGGCGCCGTGGTCCCGGTCGGCCCGGGCGTGATCGCGGGCGGTGGGCTCGTGGTGGCCGCCGTGACCGGCCTGGCCCCGGCGCTGGGGGGCGCCGAACCGCTGTCCGCCGCGGTGGTGACGGGGCAGCTCCCGGTGATCGGGACGCTGAAGTTCGCCACCAGTCTCGTCTTCGACATCGGGGTGTATCTGCTCGTGGTGGGTGTGGTGGTGAAGCTGTTGTCCGGACTGGGCATCTCGCTGGGCCGGGAACCCGGTCCGGCGGCCGGCGGCACGGAGGGGGACACGCTGCGGTGAACGCACCCGACATCACCCAGGCCGTCGTGGTCGGTGGCCTGTTCGCCACCGGATTCCTGCTCATGACCCAGCGGTCGCTGATACGGATCGTGCTGGGCTTCCTGATGCTGGGCCACGGCACCAATCTGCTGCTGCTCTCGGCCGGTTCACCGGGCGCGCCACCGGTCACCCACGGCGGCGTGCCCGACCCGCGTGACATGGCCGACCCGCTCCCCCAGGCCATGGCGCTCACTTCGATCGTCATCACCTTCGGCCTGACGACGTTCCTGCTCGCGCTGGCCTACCGCTCCTGGCGCCTGACCGGCCACGACGAGGTACGCGACGACGTGGAGGACCGGCGCATCGGCACGGCGCGGGAGCGCGCCCGCGCGGACGGCGACGGCGGCGGCGGCGCGGTGGACGAGGAGGCCCGGGAGCCCCACGGGGAGGACGAGTTGCTGGAGCCCCGGGCGCCGGCGGAGCCCCCGGGGCACCGCGCGCGGCGGCCCGCGGACCCGGAGGCCCCACGGCCACCGCATCCGCCCGGGACATCCGGCCCGCCCGGGCCGCCACGGCGACCGCACCCCCCGGAGGAGGACGCATGAACCTGCTGCTTGCCCTGCCCGTCCTGCTGCCGGTCACCGCCGCCGGGGTCTCCATGGGGCTGCGCAACCACCCCACCGCCCAGCGCTGGCTGAGCACGGGCGTGCTGGCGGCCGTGGTGGTCACCGCGTTCGCCCTGCTCGTCCTCGCCGACCGGCACGGCCCGCTGGTGCTCTCCGCCGGAGGCTGGCAGGCGCCCACCGGTATCGCACTGGTGGCCGACCGGCTGGCGGCGCTGCTGCTCTCCATCTCGCTGCTGGTGGCGCTCGCGGTGCTGGTGTTCGCCGTCGGCCAGGGCGCCGCCGACCCCGGTCACGGGCGGACCGCCGCCTTCCACCCGGCCTATCTGACGCTGACGGCCGGTGTGGGCCTGGTGTTCCTCTCCGGCGACCTGTTCAACCTGTTCGTCGCCTTCGAGATGGCCCTCGGCGCGTCCTATGTGCTGATCACACTGGACGCCGGGGAGCGGCGCACCCGGGCCGGCATGACCTACACCGTGATCAGCCTGACCTCCTCGATGCTGTTCCTCACGGCGATCGGCCTGCTCTACGCCGCCACCGGCACGGTGAGCCTGGCGCAGCTCGGCGAGCGGACCGCCGGACTGCCCGACGGGGTGGCCGCGGCGCTCGGGCTGCTGCTGCTGGTCGTCTTCGGCATCAAGTCCGCGCTGGTCCCGCTCCACTTCTGGCTGCCGGACAGCTACCCCACGGCTCCCGCGCCCATCACGGCGGTCTTCGCGGCGCTGCTCACCAAGATGGGCGTGTACGCCATGGTGCGGACCCAGACGCTGGTCTTCCCGCGCGAGGGCCCCTGGGTGCTGCTGGCCGTGCTGGCGATCGCCACGATGCTCGTCGGCATCCTCGGCGCGCTCGCGCAGGACGACATCAACCGGCTGCTCTGCTTCACGCTCGTCAGCCACATCGGGTTCATGCTGTTCGGGCTGGCGCTGTTCGACGTGGCCGGGCTGACGGGGACGATCCTCTACATCGTCCACCACATCGTGGTGCAGGCCACGCTCTTCCTGGTGGCCGGGCTGGTGGTACGCCGGGCGGGCACCCCCGACCTGCGGCGGCTGGAGTGCCTGCCTCCGCCGGCGGTGCTGCTCGCCGTGCTGTTCCTGCCGCCGGCGCTGAGCCTGTCGGGCATCCCGCCGTTCTCCGGCTTCGTCGCCAAACTGGCGCTGTTGCAGGCCGGGCTGGCCGAGGGCGGGCCCGCGGCGTACGCCCTGGTGGCCGCCGCGCTGCTGACGAGCCTGCTGACGCTGGGCGCGATGGTCCGGCTCGGCCGCCGGGTGTTCCTCGGCGGCCGGGAGGAGGCCGGCCGGGGCGGGGGCCGTCTGCTGCCCGAGCCGGACGCCGGGAACGGCCCGGGGGCGCCGCGGACCCCGCGCGTCCAGCTCCGGCTGATGGCCGGAGCGGCCGCGGGCATGGCGCTGACCGGGCTCGCCCTGGCGGTGTGCGCCGGACCGCTGGCGCGGATCAGCGAACGGGCCGCGGAGGACCTGCTGCGGCAGGACACCTACCGCACGGCGGTCCTGGTGACGGAGGGACACCGATGAAGGGGCACGCGACGGAGCGCAGGATCCGGCGCCATCTGCCGATGGTGGGGTGGCTGTGGTTCCTGTGGCTGCTGCTGTGGGGTTCGGTCAGCCCGGGTGTGCTGCTCTCGGGCCTGGCCGTGGCCCTGGCGGTGGTGGTGAGCTTCCCGCTGCCGCCGGTCATGCCCCGGCCGGTGCTGCGGCCCTGGGGGGTGCTCCGCCTGGTGGGCTGCATGCTGGCGGACCTCGTCGGCTCGGCGGTCACCGTGGCGTGGCAGGCGCTGCGCCACGGGCCCTCCACCCCGGGCGCGGTGGTCGAGGTGGAGGTGGCGGCCGACAGCGATCTGCTGATCGCCGCCACGGCGACCCTCGCCACCCTGACACCGGGCACCCTCGTCCTGGAGATCGACCGCCGCGGGCGGCTGCTGTACGTCCACGCGCTGCCCGTCCGTGACGCCGTGACGGCGGAGCACCGCCGCGAGGAGGTGCGCACCGCGGAGCGGCACGTGTACGCGGCCTTCGGGCGGGACCGGGCCGCCGAACGGCTCCGGAAGGCCCGCTCCCGCACCACCCCGAAGAGGAAGGAGCCCTGAGCGGCATGAGCACCGTCTACGCCGTCACCGTGGCCCTGTTGTCCGCCGCCGCCCTGCTGACGCTGGTCCGGCTGATGCGCGGACCCGTGGCCCTGGACCGCATCGTCGCGCTGGACGTGCTGCTGACCCTGGTGGTGGCCGGGACGGCGGTGGGCGTGGCCGCTCTGGACCGCACCGCGTTCCTCGCCGTCCCGGTGGTCGTGGCGCTGCTGGCGTTCATCGGGTCGGTCACGGCCGCCCATCTCATCGAGAAGCGGGAGGGCATGCGGTGAGCGCGGTGCTCGACGTGGTGGCCGCCGTGCTGCTGCCGACCGGGGCGGTGTTCTGCCTGCTCGGCGCGGTGGGCCTGGTGCGGTTCCCCGACACCCTCTCCCGGCTGCACGCGGCCGCCAAGGCACAGACCCTCGGGCTGCTGCTGATCCTGCTGGGCACGGCCACGCAGGTACCGGCCCGGTACGCCCTGGTGCTGATCCTGGTGGCGCTCTTCCAGCTGCTCACCGTGCCGGTGACGGGGCAGATCGTCGGCCGCACCGCCTACCGCACGGGCGCGGTACACCGCGCCGGGCTGGTCGTGGACGACCTCGGCCGGCGGCTGGAGCGGGACGGGGAGCGGGAGCAGGAGCGGGAGAACCAGGGCTGGGAGCGGGCGCGGGAGGAACCGGACCGGGAGCAAGGACGGGAGACAGGGGGCCGGGAGCGGGAGGACGACGCGAGCTGACGGCAGGCCCGCGCGCGGCCCCGCCCGGCGGCCGTCCCGCCGTCGCACCGGCCGTCCGGCGACCGCGGGCCGGTCGAGCACCGGCGGACGGAGGACCCACCCGCGCCGGCCGGCCCGCGCGCCGGGGCACCCGCACGCCGTGCCGCCGAACAGGCGCTCGCCGCCGCGGGATGGACGGCGGGCCCCGGGCGGGCAGTCTATGGGAGCGCTCCCAACTCTGTCACTTCAGCCCCTCCAGCCCGGCGAACCACCCGGCAGCACACCACTCACCGACCCCGGCACGAACGCGCCCGCTGGGTCCATGTCCCCGCCCGGACGGCCACGACGGTTCCGGCGGCCGGAACGCCCGGGAGAGCGGGCAGCCGCCGCGGCCCGCGCACCGCGTGCGGGATCGGGCCCACCCCGGCCGCGGGAGCCGCCCGGCCCCGGCACCGCCGAGCACTCGCCCTGCTCACGGTGGACCGGCGCGGTGGGGACGGGCCCCGCCACGGCCTCCGGCGGTGTCAGCCGTGGGCGCACCCCGCCCTGCCGGGCGGCCGGGAGCCGGTGGCCCGGCTGGACGCGGCGCCGGCTCCGCGCCTCACCCCGACCCGACGGACTCCCGGCCGGCGCGGCCGACGGCCGGCGAGGGCACGGCCGCCGCCGGTGAGGGCGCGACGGCGACCGCGGAGGTGATCACCTCACGGTCCCCGAGGTCCGGCCGGGCCGTGGCGGAGATCTCCCCGTCGAGGCGGCGGCGGGCCTCCGCGAGAGCGTGACCGATGTCGTCGGCGCCGGTGGAGACGCACAACGCGTAGGCGACCTCCTGCAACTGACGGTGGGTCCGGGGAGCGACGACCTGCTCCCTCGCCAGGGCGCTCAGCGCCTCGTAGGTCTGGAGCAGGTTCCGCAGAACGGTCGGGTGCGCCATCAGCATCCGGCAACTCCTCCACGCTTGGTGGAAAACAGGGACGAGAAGGCGATCGGTGCTCCGACCGCCCTTCCCCCGTGCGCACCCGGCTTCCCGCCGGGGGCGGGCCGCATACGGTGCTGTTATGTGAACGTTACCTCGCCACGCCCGGCCATCGGAGCCCTTTGCGCGTTACGAGTTCGTTGCACGTTCGGGTGGTCTTCCGTTGCCCCACCGGACCTCCGCGAACCCGGGCCGGGGCCGGGCCCGGCGCGAAGCCGGAGGCCCCACGGGTGGCATCCGCCGGACAGGGCGCCGGCGGACGGGCCGGACCGGGCCGGAGCGGGGACCATGCACCCCCGCCGGAACGGGCGGCCGCCCCCACCCCGCCACCCACCCGGGCCCCACCCCGGCCCCCCGGCGCCGCGCCATGGCATACGGCCGCACCGCGGGCCCGTAGAATCCGACATGCCCGAACCTCCGTTCGGGTAACCGCCCCCCACCGACGTGATACACCAACCCCTGCGCGGAAACAGGAGTGGAGATTCCGCACCGAGGAGCCCGGCCCTCCTCCGCGCCGCCCTCCCCGCCCGCAGGCCGCTCCGCCCGGACCCCCGGACCGCGACACCGGTCGGCCGCCGTGACGCGCCCTGACCGCACCCCAAATATGGAAAAAGTCACACATTACCTGGCAAGGCGGACACGTTCCTGGTGGGATGGTGGACCGAACAGTATTGTCCTGCAGACAACAGCAGCCCGGTGGGCAGAGGGTGGGGGTCGTGAGCGGTACCAAGGGTCTGCCCGGTCCCCGGCCGGTCCCCGGGGACGCACCCGGCGGGCTGACCGCGGAAATCCTCGGCACGGCGGGTGACACCACCCGGCCCCGGTGGCGCGGCGAACCGGAGACCCTGCTCCTCGTCGAGGACGACGCCGGCGACGCCCTCCTGGTCGAGGAACTGCTCGCCGACAGCGACATCCGCACCGAGCTGACCTGGGTCCGTTCCCTGAGCGAGGCTCAGGAGTGGCTGGTCCGGACGGTACGGACGCCCGGCTGCATCCTGCTGGACCTCCACCTGCCGGACGCCGACGGCGTGGCCGCCGTCTCCCGGGTGCTGAACGCCGCGCCGAGTACGGCGGTCGTGGTGCTCACCGGGCGCGCCGAGGGTGAGGCCGGACTTGCAGCGGTGGCCGCCGGTGCCCAGGACTACCTGGTCAAAGGGGCGCTGGAACCGGAGCTCTTCGGCCGCGCCATCCGTTACGCCTTCCAGCGCAAGCAGGTGGAGCAGGCCGCCGCCGACATCCAGGCCGGGCGGCTGCGAGCGCAGGAGAACGCCCGGCTGGAGCGCGGACTGCTGCCCACCCCGCTGCTGCACACCGACGACCTCGCGGTCGCCGCCCGCTACGAGCCCGGCCGGGCGCAGGCGCTGCTCGGCGGTGACTTCTACGACGTGGTGCAGACCCCGGACGGCACCGTGCGCGCCGTGATCGGCGACGTCTCGGGGCACGGCGCGGCGGAGGCCGCGCTCGGTGTCTGCCTCCGCGTCGCCTGGCGCACCGCCGTGCTGGCCGGCACCGAGGGCAGCGACGTGGCGGAGTTGCTGGAGAAGATCACCGTCGCCGAGCGGGCCGACTCCCGGGTCTTCGTGACCTTCACCTCCATCGCCCTGCCCCCGGACCGGCGCAGCCTGCGCGTGGTCCGGGCCGGCCACCCGGGCCTGCTGATCCGCACCCGGGACGGGGTGAGCCTGGAGGAGACGACCGGCGGCCCGGCCCTGGGGCTCGGGCTGGGCGAGGTCGGCTGGTCGGAGGCCGAGCTGCCGCTCCCCGAGGGGGCGGAGGTGGTCATGTTCACCGACGGCCTCTTCGAGGGGCGGACGGGCCCCGGTCGCGAGCGGCTCGGCGAGGACGGGCTGTGCGAGCTGGCACGAGGTGAGGCCTGCGCCGGCCTGGACCTGCAGGATTTCGTCAACGCGCTGGTCGAGGGGGCCGAACTCGCGGCGGCCGACTACGGCGGCCTCGCCGACGACGTGGCGGTTGTCAGTCTCGGATGGAAGAAGACCCGGTGAACTCGTCGAGCCCAGTGAACATCCCCGCGCCGTCCCCGGCCGGCGGCGCCGCCGCGGACACCGCCGGCCCCGCCGCGGACACCGGCCCGGCCCCCGCGCCCGCCCCCACCCCTCCCCCGGCACCCGCACCGGGACGGGGCGGCCGCAGGCTCACCGTCCAGGGCTGGTTCCAGCTGATCCTGTCGGTGATGCTCCTCCTCGTCCTCGGCGGGGCCGTCGTCGGCGCGGAGCTGCTCTCCCGCACCACCGCCCAGACCGACGAGCTGGCCGACCGGTACCACCCCGCCCGGGTGGAGATGTACCGGCTGCAGAACGCCCTGCTCAACCAGGAGACCGGGGTCCGCGGTTACGTCATCGCCCGGCACGAGGACTTTCTCGCCCCCTACGTGGACGGCCGGGCGCAGGAGCGGCGGTCCGCCGACCGGCTGGAGTCGCTCATCGGTTTCGACCCGCGTCTCGCGGCCGACCTGAACGCGATCCGGGAGGCCGCGGACGCCTGGCGGAGTGAGCACGCCCGCCCGCTGATCGACCGGGCCCGCGCCGGTGAGACGCGGGCGGGCTCGACCGAGCAAGTGGAGGCGAGCCGGCGGTCGTTCGAGGAACTGCGGACCCTCTTCGGCGTCCAGAGCCGGCACATGGCGGAGGCCCGGAAGGAGGCCCGCGAGGATCTGGCCTCCCTCAGCACCACCCGGGACCTGGTCTACGCGGGCATGATCCTCGCCTTCGTCATCGCCTGCCTGGCGCTGACGGTCCTGCTGCGCCGGGCCGTGGGCCGCCCGCTGCGCGCCCTGCGGGAGCGCTCGCAGCGCGTCGCCGACGGGGAGTTCGACCTCCGGATCGAGGCGGCCGGGCCGAGCGACCTGCGCGCGGTCGCGCAGTCGGTGGAGGCCATGCGCCACCGGATCGTGGCCGAGCTGGAGGAGACCCTCAGCCGTGAGGCGCGCCTCACCCGGCAGACCGGGGAACTGGACGCCCAGGCGGTGGAGTTGCGCCGCTCCAACGCGGAGCTGGAGCAGTTCGCCTATGTCGCCTCGCACGACCTCCAGGAGCCGCTGCGGAAGGTGGCGTCCTTCTGCCAGCTCCTGGAGAAGCGGTACGGCGGCGAGCTGGACGAGCGGGGCAAGCAGTACATCGACTTCGCGGTCGACGGCGCCAAGCGGATGCAGATCCTCATCAACGACCTGCTGACCTTCTCCCGGGTCGGCCGGCTCAACGACGAGCGCAGCCCCGTCCCGATGGGCCAGGTCCTCGACCGCGCGCTGTCCAACCTCGCCGCCGCCGCCGAGGAGTCCGGCGCCGTCGTCGAGCGGCCGGAGGAGCTGCCGGAGGTGGTGGGCGATCCGACCACCCTCACGATGCTCTGGCAGAACCTCGTCGGCAACGCGATCAAGTTCCGCTCACCGGACCGCGCGCCGCGGGTGGTGATCACGGCCGAGCCCGCGGAGGACGGCGGGAGCTGGCAGTTCTGCGTGGCCGACAACGGCATCGGCATCCCGCCGGAGTTCGGCGAGAAGGTCTTCATCATCTTCCAGCGGCTGCACGGCCGGGACGCCTACGCCGGGACGGGCATCGGGCTGGCCCTGTGCAAGAAGATCGTCGAGCACCACGGCGGTCAGATCGCCCTCGACCCCGGGCCCACCGAGGGCACGCGTATCTGTTTCACTCTTCCCGTGCGGCCGGAACCGGCCGCGCTCCCCTCTCCAGAGGAAGCCGCCACCGCATGAACACCGCTCGCCCCATCGAGGTCCTGCTCGTCGAGGACGACCCCGGGGACGTCCTGATGACCCGCGAGGCCTTCGAGGACAAGATCGGCAACACCTTGCACGTCGTGCAGGACGGCGAGGAGGCGCTGGACTTCCTCTACCAGCGGGGCGCCCATGGCGAGGCCCCCCGCCCGGACCTGATCCTGCTCGACCTGAATCTGCCCAAGTACGACGGGCGGCAGGTGCTGGAGCAGATCAAGTCCGACTCGGAGCTGTCCACGATCCCGGTGGTGGTCCTCACCACCTCGGCGGCCGAGGAGGACATCCTCCGCAGCTACAAGCTGCACGCCAACGCGTATGTGACCAAGCCGGTGGACCTGGACTCCTTCATCTCCGCCATCCGGCAGATCGACGAGTTCTTCCTCACCGTGGTCCGGCTGCCGAACCGCCGCTGATCCGAGCCGCCCGGCCGGCATGGCTGACCGAGGGGCAGGTCCCCGGGGGATCCCCCGGGGACCTGCCCCTCCGGTGTGCGAGGTCCCCGTCCGCGGGCCGGGCCCGGAGGGGCGCCACGGCGCGTGCGGGCCGGGCGAGGTTTCCGCGGGCGGCGCGGGGGCACCCCGGGCGTGTGGCGCACCGCCCCGGCGCCGGCGGGCCCGGCGGCCGGGCGGAGTGGCGCGCCCCCGCGCAAGTCCGCGAGAGAGGGACCAGCCATGCGGATCGGAATCATCGGTGCCGGACACATCGGTTCCACCCTGGCCCGGCACTTCACCCGGGTCGGCTACGACGTCGCCGTCAGTAACTCGCGGGGGCCCCGGTCGCTCGACGGGCTGGTGGCGGAGCTGGGCCCGCGGGCCCAGGCCCTCACCCCGGAGGAGGCCGCGCGCTTCGGCGAGGTGGTGGTGGTCTCCATCCCCTTCGGCCGCTGGCACGAGCTGCCCTCCGCGGAGCTGAGCCGGAAGGTCGTCATCGACACCTCCAACTACCTCCCGGAGCGGGACGGCCACGAGCGCGACCTGGACCAGGACACCATCACCTCCAGCCAGAAGATCCGCGCCCACACCGGCGGCAACGTCGTGAAGGCGTTCAACGCCCTCCCCTGGCAGGACCTCCGGGACGGCAGCCGTCCCAAAGGTGCCCCGGACCGGCTGGCCGTGGCGCTCTCCGGCAGCGACGAGGACGGAAAGGCCGTGGTCGCGGGGCTCGTCCGGGACATCGGCTTCGACCCGGTCGACGCGGGCAACCTCGGCCGGGGCGGCCGCCGGCACCAGCCCGGAACCCAGGTCTTCGGCCGGAAACTGCCGAAGGACGAGATGAGCGAGATCTTCCACGCGGTGCGCCGCTGAACGAGGGGCGCCCACCCCACCGGGTGCGTGGCCCCCGCCGCCGGCTCACGCCCGCCGGCGGCCCCGTCGAACCGCTATGGCGAGGGGCGGGCCGCGCCGGGCGGAGCGGTCACAGGAAGCGGCGGACGGGCGCGGTCATCGTCTCCCGCGCCCGCTGGAGGGCGGGGCGCTTCTTCCAGCGGCCCTTCACCATCCGGGTGGAGACCTTCAGGTCCTCGTCGAAGTCGGCGGTGAGGGTCGCCGTGAGGTCCTCGTCCAGCACGGTGAGCATCACTTCCTCGTCGTGCTCGAAGGAGCGTCGGTTGAAGTTGGTGGAGCCGATCAGGGAGACGACGCCGTCGACGGTGATCACCTTGGCGTGCATCATCGACGGCTGGTAGTGCCAGATCCGCACCCCGCAGTCGAGCAGGTTCTCGTAGTGGCGCTGCCCGGCGACCTGGCACACCCGCTGGTCGGTGTGCGGCCCCGGCAGCAGGATGTCGATGCGCACCCCGCGCGCCGCGGTGCGGCACAGCAGGTCGGCGAAGTAGTCGTCGGGCGCGAAGTACGCGGTGGCCAGCCGGACGTGTTCCTCGGCGGACTCCAGGACGACCCGGATGAGGGTCTGCATGTCCTGCCAGCCGTAGCTGGCGGAGCCCCGCACCACCTGGACGACGGCGTCCCCGGCCGGCTCGTGCCCGGTGAACCGGTCCCGCTCGTCGAAGAGGGTGTCGTGGCACTCGGCCCAGTTCTGGGCGAAGGCGGCGGCGATGCCGTCCACGGCGGGGCCCGTGACCTGTACATGCGTGTCGCGCCACTCGGTCTCGTCGCGCGCGTCCCCGCACCACTCCTCGGCGATGCCGACGCCCCCGGTGAAGGCCGTCCGCTCGTCCAGGATCAGGGCCTTCCGGTGGCAGCGGTGGTTCTGCTTGAACGGCGAGAGCCACAGCGGCTTGCGGAACCAGGAGACCTGGGCGCCCGCCCGGTCCATCATCTCCAGCAGGTCCGGCTCGATCGGGTGGGAGCCGAAGCCGTCCAGCAGCAGCCGCACCCGCAGCCCGGCGCGGGCGCGCTCGGCGAGCGCCTCGGCGAACTGACGGGCGATGTCGCCGCGCCAGTAGACGAAGGTCATCATGTCGACGGTGTGCCGCGCGGAGCGGATCGCCTCCAGCATGGCGGGGAAGATCCGGTCGCCGTTGCGGAGCGGGACGATCTCGTTGCCCTCGGTCGCGGCGATGCCCAGCAGCCGTTCCAGCCGGCGCCGTATGCGCTGCTTCCGTTCCCCGGCGTCCAGGGCCGCCGGGGCGCTCCGCCCGGGTTCGGGTCTGTCGTCGGTGATGCTCACGGTGGGTCCTCGCGGTGGGGCTCGGGGCCGGGACTCCGGCCGACTCTACGAACACGTGCCCGGTCCGGGCCGGTCCATGACAGAAAATCGTTTCCCGGGGCGACTTCCCGGGGCCGCCCGGGAAGTCCGCGGTCTCCGGCTTCCCGGATTCCGCCCGGTCAGGCCCGCCCGGCGGGCGATCGGCCTGCGCACCGCCGTGCCCGTCACGCACAATGACGTGATGGATCACACCACATACGGCCCCTGGGTGGGCACCGACGAGCCGGGGCTCGCCGTCCGGCGCGGGCCGGAAGGCCTCGTCTGCCTGAGTACCCCCGACGGGGAACGCGCCACGCTCCCCCCGCTGCTCCAGTCGATCGCGGAGGGCCGGACGCCGGGCCCGGGGGAACTGGCGGGATTCACCGCCGAACAGGCCCGCTCGGCGCTCCGGGCCCTGAGCCGCGCCTGACCCGTCCGGCCCCGGCCGGCCCGGTTCTCCCGGCCGGCTCAGAGCCCGGCGGCGGTCGGGTTGGGCCGGACGGGGCCGGGGGAACCGATGTACCCATGGCACCGGCAGAACTCCCGACGTACACCGCGCTCCACCAGCTCGTGGAACTCGTTCAGCGGGGTGATCCCGTGTTCGTGCGCTGGTCCCGGGGTCCGCTGACGGATCTCCGGCACCGGCCCGCCTCGCAGGACAGCCTCACCGGCGTCCTCCTCCCGGGCCTCTCGGCCAGCCCGCTGCGGGTCGAGGAGTGGTGGCGGGACCGCCCGGCGCGGCTGTGGGTGGCCCGGCGCCTCTACGACTACAGCCATCTGCGCGAGGACAAGGGTCCCGGGGTGCACCCCTGGGTCCTCACCGGGATCGAGCGGGGGCGCGGCCCGGACAACGAGCCGCTGGTGGCCCAGGTGCGTCCGGTGGCGTGGATCGGCGCCGGGGTGATCGCGGAGGCCGAGGGCGAGGTGGCCCGGCAGCGGGGCGCCTGGGGGCCGATGCGCCGGCCGCCGCGGTTCTCCGGCGGCGAGACCGGCGGGCGGCGGGAGGGCGCGTGAGCCGGACGGGCTCCGGTGACGCGCCCACCGTCCGCGTCCTGCTCCCGTTCAGCCCTCGCCACGCCTGAGCGCGGCGGTGTCTTCCCGGTCCGCCCGGTGCCCCCCGGAGGGCCGTCCCGGTTCCCCGGGGACGGCGGGTGCGGCTTCCGGCGGGTCCGGCGGGTGCTCCCCCGCCGTCCCCGGGGGGCCGGGGGCCGCCGCCCGCGCCGCATCACCGGCCCCGTCACCGGCGCCCTCACCGGCGGCGTTCCCGCCCTCTCCCCCGGGCTCCTCCCGGGCCGGCCCGGTTTCCGCGGCCGGGCGCCGCTCGGGGAAGAGCCGGTCCAGCCGTGGCTCCACCACCGGCCGGAGCAGACGCCGTACCGGTGGCGAGGTCAGCAGCAGGGCCAGCCCCACCCCGAGGACCGTCACCACGAGCTGACCGGCCGGGGTGTGCCAGAACCGTGGCTCGTACCAGCCCTCCCAGGCCGCCGTGCGGATGATCAGGCCGTGCAGCAGATACGCGACGAGCGTCCCGGCGCCGAAGGCGGTGAACCAGTGGTTCCCGCGCGGGACCCAGGCGAGGAAGGCCGCGCACAGCGCCAGGGAGCAGACCAGCAGGGCGAGGCTCGTCACCAGCCCGGCCGGCCAGTCCACCCCCAGCTGTTCCCAGGTCTTGGCGCGCACGGCCCACTCCGAGGTCGTGTGGTCGCGCGCCCAGTAGGCCGTGGCCAGCCCGGCCGCGGCGAGCGGGATCGCGGCGATCCGTACCGCCCGGGTCCGGACCAGCTCCCAGTGGTCCGGGCGCATCAGCAGGCCCAGCACGAAGAACGGCAGGAACTGCAGGACGCGGTCGAGGTTGAGGACGGGGCCGGCGTCGAAGGCCGTCGCCAGCAGCGCGAGCGCCAGGGAGAGGCCGAGGGCCAGGGAGGGCCGCAGCACCAGCCAGAGCGGGGCGGTGAGCCGCCAGACGAACAGGGCGATGAGGAACCAGGTGAGGTACCAGGGGGTGAGCAGGCTGATGTCGTTGCCCCGGTCGTCGACGGCGTTGCCGTAGAGGGTGTACACCGTCTCGAAGACCGCGTACGGCACGAGGACACCCGCCACCAGCCGCCGCATCTGCCGCCCGGTGCCGCGGAAGGTCCGTGAGAAGTACCCGGAGAGCAGGATGAAGACCGGCATGTGGAAGGTGTAGAGGAAGAAGTACGCGGCCCAGACGGCTCGGCTGTCCTTCAGTGGCTGCCAGGCGTGGCCGACCACCACCAGCACCATGGCCAGCAGCTTGGCGTTGTCGAAGAAGGGGTCCCGGGCGGCCGCCGCGCGCGGGGCCGCCGCGGCGGGGCCGTCGCCTCCGGTGCCCCGGCGCTGCTCCGCCGGCGCGGGCGGCGCTCCCGACATCCGTCCACCTCCCGTGGCCCGCTTCCCCACCGTGCACGGCTGCCCCGCCCCTGCACCGTACATACCTTCACACCGTCATGCGGCCGGACGGCACGGAGATTCCGGGAACGGGTACCGCGGGCCCGGCACGTGGGCGGCGCGCCGGGGACCTCGCCCGGCTGGCAGCATGGGCGGGGCCGGGGCCGCCCGCCCCGCCGCCGGACGGGCGGCCCCGGTCCCGAGCCCGCAGCGACCGTGAGCCTTCTGGAGGAACCGTGCCCCGTTCCATCGCCACCGCCGACCGTGTCGGACGCGACGAACTCCTCGCGTTCCTCCGCCCGCGCCACCACGCGGTGCTGACGACCCGCAAGCGGGACGGCTCGCCCCAGCTCTCGCCGGTCGCCTGCGGTGTGGACGCCGAGGGCCGGATCGTCGTCTCGACGTACCCCGGGCGGGCGAAGACCCACAACGCCCGCCGGGACCCGCGGGTGTCGCTGTGTGTCCTCTCGGACGACTTCAACGGTCCGTACGCGCAGGTGGACGGCGAGGCCGAGGTGCTCGACCTCCCGGAGGCGCTGGAACCGCTGGTCGAGTACTTCCGCTGCATCTCCGGTGAGCACCCCGACTGGGACGAGTACCGCGAGGCGATGCGGGCCCAGGGCAAGTCGCTGATCCGGATCACGATCACCGGCTGGGGGCCCATCGCCACCGGCGGTTTCCCGCCGCACCTCGCCCAGGACGCCGACGGCTGAGCCGCCACTCCCGGCGGAGCCGGCAGGGACCGGCAGGGACCGGCAGGGACCGGCAGGGACCGGCAGGGACCGGCAGGGGCGCGCCGCCCTGTCCGCCGGCCGGGGCATCGGGCCGCGCGGCCAGGCGTGGCAGGCCCGCCGGGCGGAGGTCCGCGGCTAACGTCGCCCCGTCCCCCACGGCCCCGGCCCGGCCCGGGCCGGTCCGCGGCCCCGGAGCGGCCGACCGCCCCCGCCGACAGGAGCGTCCCGTGACCGACCGCATCCGTGACGTCTGGGGGGCGCGTACGCCGTTCGCCGCCGGGCAGCCCTGGCCGGAGCGGACGGACCGGTGGCTCACCGTGGCGGAGGATCAGGTCGAGCGCTGGGTCCCGGGGGTGTGCCCGCTCTGCTCCACCGGCTGCGGCGTCGACGTCGCCGTCGCCGGCGGACGGATCGCCGGGGTCCGCGGCCGGGCCGGCGACCCCGTCAACCGCGGGCGGCTCGGCCCCAAGGGGCTGCACGGCTGGCAGGCCGTCACCTCCGCGAGCCGGCTCACCCGGCCGCTGGTCCGCACCGGCGGCGAGCTGGCCCCCACCGACTGGGACACCGCCCTCGGCCTGGTCACGGCCCGCTCCCGGCAGGTGATCGACGAGCACGGGCCGCTGGCCATGGCGTTCCACACCTCCGGCCGGCTCTCGGCGGAGGAGTACTACGCGCAGGCCGTCATCGCGCACGGCGGCATCGGCACCCCGCACCTGGACGGTTCGGCCCGGCTGACGGCCACCGCCGGGTCGGCGCTCGCCGAGAGCTTCGGCTGTGACGGGCCACCGGGCTCCTACCGCGATCTGGACCTGTGCGACACGCTCTTCCTGGCCGGGCACGACCCGGCCGACACCCAGACGGTGCTCTGGTCCCGGGTGCTGGACCGGCTGCGCGGCCCGGACCGGCCCCGGCTGGTCGTGGCCGACCCGCGCGTCACCGCGACCGCCCGCGAGGCGGACCTGCACCTGGCGCCGCGCCCGGGCACCGACCTCGCGCTGCTCAACGCCCTCCTCCACGAGATCCTCGAACACGGCTGGGCCGACCAGGCGTTCGTCGCCGCGCACACCACCGGCCTCGACGGGCTGGCGGCCACCGTCGCCGGCTACGACCCGGGCACGGCGGCCGGGATCTGCGGGGTGCGCGCCGAGGACATCCGCGCCGCCGCCCGGATCCTGGGCACCGCCGAACGGCTGGTGTCCACCGTCTGCCAGGGCGTCTACCAGGCGCACCAGGCGACGGCCGCCGCCGTGCAGGTGAACAACCTCCATCTGCTGCGCGGCATGATCGGCCGCCCCGGCGCCACCGTCTTCCAGATGAACGGCCGGTCCAGCGACCGGAACGCCCGCGAGACCGGTGCCGGCGGCTCCCTGCCGGGATTCCGCAACTGGCGGAACCCGGCGCATGTCCGGGAGGTCGCCGAGGCGTGGAACGTGCCGGAGCTGCGGATCCCGCACTGGGGGCCGGCCACCCCCGCGCCGGAGATCCTCCGCCACTGCGAGGACGGCTCGGTCCGCTTCCTGTGGGTGACGGCGGCCAACCCGGCGGTCTCCCTCCCCGAACTGCACCGCGTCCGCTCGGTGCTGGGCCAGGAGCGGCTGTTCCTGGTGGTATCCGACGCCTTCCGCACCGAGACGGCGGAGCTCGCCGACGTGGTCCTGCCGGCGGCCGTGTGGGGGGAGAAGACGGGCTGCTTCACCGGCGCCGACCGGACGGTGCACCTGTCGGAGAAGGCGGCCGACCCGCCCGGCGAGGCCCGCCCCGACTTCGACGTGCTGCTGGAGTACGCGCGCCGGCTGGACCTGCGCGACCGCGACGGCGGGCCCCTGCCCGGCTGGGAGTCGCCGGAGGACGCCTGGCGGGACTTCACGGCGCTCACCCGCGGCCGCCCCTGCGACCAGAGCGCCCTGACCTACGAGCGGCTCCGCGCCACCGGCGGCGTCCGGTGGCCGTGCACCGACGCCGCGCCCGAGGGAACCGAACGCCTCTACACCGACCATGTGTTCCCCACCCGCCCCGGGGTGTGCGAGAGCTACGGTCACGACCTGGCCACCGGCGCCCGGCGGGAGCCCGCCGCCTACCGCGCGGAGGACCCCGGCGGCCGGGCCCGGCTGCGCGCCGCCCACCACCTCCCGCCGCACGAACCGGTCGACGGCACCTACCCGTTCCAGCTCGTCACCGGCCGCACGGCGTACCACGGGCAGACCCGCGCCTGGACCGGCCGCGTCCCCGAACTGGCGCGCGCGGCCCCCGACGTGTGGGTGCAGCTCAGTGCGGAGGACGCCGGCCCGCTGGGTGTCTCCGACGGTGACCTGGTGCGCGTGGTCTCCCGGCGCGGGGAGATCGAGGCGCCCGCGGTGTGCGACGGGGTCCGGCGCGGCGTGGTCTTCGTCCCGTACCACTACGGCTACTGGGACCAGGCCGAGCCCGGGCGCCACACCCGCGCCGCGAACGAGGCCACCGGCACCGAGTGGGACCCGGTGTCCAAGCAGCCGCTGCCGGCGAACAGCGCGGTCCGGGTGGAGCGCATCGCGTCCGCGGCGACCGCCCTCGCCCACGGGCTGGCCGACTCCGACCGGCAGACCGACGCCCCGCCGCCGGGCACCCTCACCGGGGACGTCCGGCACGCGGAGACCGCGCGCCCGGAGACCCGCTCATGACCGGGGCGGGGCCCGCGGAGGCGACGGCCGCGCTGATCGCCGAGACGCACGCCGCCGCGGTGGAGCTGGCCCGGGAGTTCCACCGGACCGCGGAGCGCCAGGCCGCGGACCACGGCACCCACCACCCCTGCCGCACCCTGGCCGCCCAGTGCGCGGCGCACGCCGAGCGGCTGCGCGCCGCCGCCGCGCGCCACGGGCGGGAGCTGTCCCCGCCCCGGGCGGGGGACCCGCTGGGCGGCGCCCTGGACACCGTCCGCCACACGGCCTCGGAGCTGCGGGGCCGCCACGCGTCCTCGGGAGAGCTGCTCCTGCGCGACCTGCGCCGGCTCTTCCTCGCCGCCCAGGAGGTGGCCGTGCTGGAGCTGATGCTGGTGCAGGTCGCGCAGGCCGTACGGGACGGGGAGCTGCTGGCCGAGGCCCGGGCGCTGCGGGAGGAGACGCTCGGCCGGATCGACTGGGTCCGCACGCGGCTGGCGGACGCCGCGCCGCAGGTCCTGGCCGTGGCCGGCTGAGGGCGGGCCGGTGCACCGGTGAGCGCGCCCCCCGGCGGCGAGGAGCCGGGCGAGCGGACGGCCGAGGACGGCGCGGGCGGGCGGACGGGCGGCGCGCCGCGCCCGCGGGCGGCCCTGCTCAAGGCCCCGGCGCTCGCGGCGCTGGTCGTCCTCGTCTCCGTGCTGCTGTACGCCCTGGACCTGGTGACGGACGCCCAGGGCCGGGTGGTCTCCATCGTGGCGTTCCTGTCGGCGATCGTCGCCGGCGTGGGCACCGTGCGGCAGACCGTCGTCACCGCGGTGTGGTCCACCGTGGTGGAGTTCTCCGCCCTCGCCCACATCCGGCTGAGCCTCGTGGACACCTACGCCCCGTCGATCTCCACCGCGCTCTTCGGCGCGCTGAGCGTCGCCGCCTGCCGCTACCGCGTCCGCCGGGACGCCGAGGTCCTCCGGCTGCGCTCGGCGGCGGCCGCGTTGCAGCGGCAGTTGCTGCGCCCGCTGCCGACGTGCACCCCCGAGGTGATGGTGCACGGCCTGTATCTGCCGGTCGAGGAGGACAGCATGGTCGGCGGCGACGTCTACGAGGTGGCGCCCTCGCCATGGGGCACGCGGGTGCTCATCGCCGATGTGCAGGGCAAGGGGCTGCCCGCCATGGGCAGCACGTTCTCCGTGCTCGGCGCCTTCCGGGAGGCGGCGCAGCGGGAGGCGGACCTGCTCGCCGTGGTGACGGCCCTGGACGAGGCCGTCGCCCGGCACAACCGTTACGCGGGCCGGTCGGGCGAGCCGGAGCGGTTCGTCACCGCGCTGGTCCTGGACTTCGGGACCACCGCGACCGTGGAGGCCGTCAACTGCGGGCATCTGACGCCCCTCACCCTCGGCCCGGACCCCGCGCGCGGCGGGCCGGTGCCGCTGGCCGAACCGCCGGGGGTGCCCCTCGGGCTGCTGCCCCTGGCCCCGGGGCCCCGCCGCGTCGAGCGGTTCGACCTGCCCGCGGAGGCGACCCTGCTGGTCTTCACGGACGGCGTGACCGACTCCCGGGACCGGCAGGGCCGGTTCTACCCGCTCGACGAGCGGGTCCGCGCCTGGTCCGGCCTGCCCGCGTCCCGGCTCGCCCCGGCCGTCGCCGCCGACCTGCGGGCGTTCACCGGCGGTGTCCAGCGCGACGACATCGCCCTGCTCGCGATCGACCGCGTCCCCGCGGGCGCGGCGCCCCAGGGGGACGGGCCGTGCGGGGCGCCCGGCACGGACACCGCGGTCCGGCAGGCGCCCTGAGCCGGTGGGCCTCAGGCGGTCTCCGCCGCGGCGGCCCGCCCGGCGGCGCGGCCGGAGAAGAGGCAGCCGCCGAGGAAGGTGCCCTCCAGGGAGCGGTAGCCGTGCATGCCGCCGCCGCCGAAGCCGGCCGCCTCCCCGGCCGCGTAGAGCCCGCCGATCGGCTCGCCCAGGCCGCCGAGCACCCGGCCGGAGAGATCGGTGTGGAGTCCGCCGAGCGTCTTGCGGGTGAGGACGCGCAGCCGGACGGCGATCAGCGGGCCGGCGGCGGGGTCGAGGAGCCGGTGCGGGGCGGCCGTGCGGATCAGCTTGTCGCCGAGGTAGCGGCGCGCGCCGTGGATGGCGGTGACCTGGAGGTCCTTGGTGAAGGGGTTGGTGACCTCCCGGTCCCGGGCGGTGATCTCGCCGCGGAGTTCGCCCTCGTCGATGAGCGGCTGCCCGGTGAGCCGGTTCATGCCCCGTACCAGGGCGGCCAGGTCGGGTTCGACGACGAAGTCGGCGCCGCGGTCCATGAACCGCTTCACCGGGCGCGGCACGTCGGCGCGGGCCCGGTCGAGCACCTGGCGGACGCTGCGGCCGGTGAGGTCGGGGTTCTGTTCGGAGCCGGAGAGGGCGAACTCCTTGCCGATCACTCGCCGGTTGAGGATGAACCAGGTGTAGTCGTAGCCGGTGCCCAGGATGTGCTGGAGCGTGCCGAGGGTGTCGAAGCCGGGGAAGAGCGGCACCGGCAGCCGGCGCCCCATCGCGTCCAGCCAGAGGGAGGAGGGGCCGGGCAGGATGCGGATGCCGTGCCGTCTCCAGACGGGGTTCCAGTTCTCGACGCCCTCGGTGTAGTGCCACATCCGGTCGCGGTTGACCAGGCTCGCGCCGGCGCGTTCGGCGATCTCCAGCATCCGGCCGTCGACGTGTTCGGGGACGCCGGAGAGCATCCGGCGGGGCGGGGTGCCGAGCCGTTCGGGCCAGTGGCGCCGGACGAGTTCGTGGTTGCCGCCGATGCCGCCGGAGGCGATCACGACGGCACCGGCGCGGAGGGTGAACTCCCGTACGACGGTGCGGGAGCTGGCCTGTCCCCGCTGGACGACGCTGGGGGTGAGCAGGCTGCCGCGCACCCCGTCCACCCGCCCGTCGGTGAGTGTCAGTTCGTCCACCCGGTGGCGGAAGCGCAGCTCGACCAGGCCGCGGTCGGCGGCCTCCCGCACCCGGCGCTCGAACGGTTCGAGGAGGCCGGGTCCGGTGCCCCAGGTGATGTGGAAGCGGGGCACGGAGTTGCCGTGGCCGCGGGCGTCGTACCCGCCGCGCTCGGCCCAGCCGACGACGGGGAAGAACCGGACGCCCATGCCGTGCAGCCAGGAGCGTTTCTCCCCGGCGGCGAAGTCGACGTACGCCTCGGCCCAGCGGCGGGGCCAGTGGTCCTCGGGGCGGTCGAAGCCCGCGGTGCCGAGCCAGTCCTGCCAGGCGAGGTCCCGGTTGTCGCGGACGCGCAGCCGCCGCTGCTCGGGCGAGCCCACGAGGAACAGCCCGCCGAACGACCAGTGCGCCTGGCCGCCCAGCGAGGCCTCCGGCTCCTGGTCGAGCAGGAGGACACGGCGGCCCGCGTCCGCCAGTTCGGCGGTGGCGGCCAGCCCGGCCAGCCCCGCTCCCACCACGATCACATCGGCGTCGTACGCGACCACCACGACGGCCCACCCTTCCGCGTCACCCTCCGGCGCGGCGCGGGCTCTCCTCCGGGCGCGCGCCGCCGTTCTCCCCCGTGCCCCGTGTCCCCCGCGATGCCGGCGGCCGGGCCGTGGGGACGGCCGCGTACCGCCGGGGTGCGAAAGTTCTACCAGCAGCGGCCCGCGCGGGGAACGGCGGGGCGCCGCGTTCACCGTTCGCGCCGCCGGGATCACGGGGAACACCCGGGTCACCGGCGGCACAGGGAAGGGGCCCGCCCGCCATGAGCGAAGACGCCATACCCGGGGAATCCGGGGCGACCACACCGTCCGGGGAGTCCGCGGCCACGGGGACGCCCGCGGGGCCCGCCCCGGTGGCCGCTCAGCCGCCGGCCGCGGCGCGGACCGCCGGGGTCAGCCCGGGCTGTCCGGGGCGTCCGGGGCGTCCGGGGTGACGGCGGCGCGCAGGATGCGCACCACCTCCTCGTCCCCGACCTGGGCGAAGTCCTGGTAGAACTGCCCGACGGCCTGGAAGCCGGAGGGCTGGGAGAGGCAGATCACCTCGTCGGCCTCCGGCCCGAGCACGGCGACGGCCTCCGCCGAGCCCACCGGGACCGCGAGGACCACCCGGGCCGGGCCCCGCCGGCGCACGGCGCGCAGCGCGACGCGCGCGGTGGAGCCGGTGGCGAGCCCGTCGTCGACGAGGATCGCGGTCCGCCCGGTGAGGGCCGGCGGGGGGCGGCCCTCCCGGTAGAGCCCCTCACGGCGGTGGATCTCCTCGCGGGCCTCCCCGGCCTCGGCGGAGAGGTCCCCCCGGGTGAGGTGGAGTGTGCGCAGGGTCCGCTCGTCGTACCAGGGGTCGTCCTCCCCGGCGACGGCGCCGACGGCGAACTCCGGGTTGCCCGGGAGGCCGATCTTCCGGACGACGACGAGGTCCAGCGGCGCGCCCAGGGCCTGGGCCACCTCGTCCGCGACGGGCAGTCCGCCCCGTGGCAGCGCCAGGACCACGGGCTTCTCCAGCCCTCCGGCGGCGCGCCGCTCCGTGAGCCGGGCGCCCAGTTCACGCCCGGCCGCCCTGCGGTCGCGGTATGGCATCGCGCTCTTCCTTCCGGTTTCCGCCGGATGCCGCGCCGGTGAGGGCCGCGGCCGCGGGCCGCTGCCCGCCTCCGTGCGCGGGCGTCACCCTGCCGGTACGCCGACCTCTCCGGCGAGGGTCCGCAGGAACCAGTCGCGGGCCGCGGCGGCTGCCTGGTCCAGGGTCCCCGGCTCCTCGAAGAGGTGGGTGGCCCCGGGAACGACGTGCACGGTGTGCGGCCCGCCGAGGCGTTCGGCGGCCTCCCGGTTCATCCGCAGCACCTCGTGGTCCTCACCGCCCACGACGAGCAGGACGGGGGCGGCGACCCGGGGGAGGTCGGCGCCCGCCAGGTCGGGGCGGCCGCCCCGGGAGACCACGGCCTTGACCTGCCCGGGCCGCCCGGCCGCGGCGGTGAGGGCCGCCGCGGCACCGGTGCTGGCGCCGAAGAGGCCGACGGGCAGGGAGCGGGTCGCCGGGTTCCGGGCGATCCAGTCGACGGCGGCCGTGAGCCGCCGCCCGAGCAGGGGGATGTCGAAGCGGTGCTCGGCGGTGAGCGCGTCCACGGCTTCCTCCTCGCGGGTGAGGAGGTCGAACAGGAGCGTGGTGAGCCCGGCCCGCTGGAGCACGCGGGCCACCTCCTGGTTACGGGGGCTGTGCCGGGAGCTGCCGCTGCCGTGGGCGAAGGCCACCACACCCGGACCGGGGCGGGCCGGTGCCGGGGCGACGAGCTCGCCGGGGAGGGCGGCGCCGTCGGCGTCGATCAGTACCGTTTCGGGGACCATCGGCCCACCTCCTGCGGGTTCCGGGGCACCGGGCCGGTGCGTCGCGGGGACCGGCCCGGCGCCGCACGAGCGCGGAGTACCCGCGTGGCGGGCCGGTATGCGGGCGGTCCCGCACCCGCCCGCCACGCGGGAGCCGCCGGCCGCACCGACAGCGCGGCCGGCCCGGCCGGCGGGATCAGCGGGATCAGCGGGATCAGCGGGGTCAGCGGGATCAGCGGGGCCGGACCTCGTACAGCGGCCCGAGGTCCGGCGGCTCACGGTCCGGCACCTTGGCGGCCAGCCGGTGGGTGACCACCAGGTCGTGGAGGAGGTCCCGGGTCCGTTCACGCGGCAGCCCGGCGTACCGGGCGACCTCGTCCAGCGGCACCCCGGCTCCCCGGTGGGCCTCCTCCGCCTCGGCCAGGGCCCGGAAGACGGTCTCGTGCTCGTCGGTGTACGCGGGGTGACCGCGGCCGGCGAAGAGCGACCGGGCCCGGTCCGGCCCGGGTGGGGCGGGAGCGGGCTCCCAGCGCTGCTTGCCCCGGTGCCGGGTGGCGAGCCGCTCGTCGTGCGAGGGGGCGGCCCGGTCGGTGAGATGCGTCCGCTGTTTGGAACCGCCGGTCGTCACCCCCCGGGAGCTGGGTGAGGTGCCCTGCCGCCGGGCCGTCCGGCCGGCGGCCCGCCGCTGTTCCTCGTCGCCTTCGACCTTCTTGCGCACCATGTGCGGCCTCCTTGCGCGGGTGAGGAAGGTGGCCGGGTCCGGGTACCCGCCGCCGCCCGCCGAAACAGCCCCGCGCCGGCCGTGCCCCCGGCAACCCGCCGGGGGCACGGCCGTGGCCGCCGCGTCACGGCCCGCCGGGGCTCAGGACGTGCCGCGGCCGGGGAGGCGGTCGGCGTACTCGGTGAGCTTCTGCCGCACGCCCTTCCTGACGATCCCGGCCCGCTCCGGGTCGGTGACCGCGGCCTTGGCCGCGTTCTTGCCCTGTTCGAGCATGATGTGCGGCGGGATCGGCGCGATCTCCGCGTCGACCTTGAACTCCAGCACCACCGGCACCTCCGAGGTGAGCGCCTCGTCCCAGGCGGCGCCGATCCCCTCCGGGGTGTCGCAGAGGATGCCGCGCAACCCGATCAGCTCGGCGTAGGCCGCGTACGGCACGTCCGGGAGGGACTGGGAGCCGGGGAACTTGGGGTCACCGCCCAGGGCGCGCTGCTCCCAGGTCACCTGGTTGAGGTCCTGGTTGTTGAGGACGGCGAAGATCAGCGGCGCCCCGCCCGACAGCCGTTCCGCGTACCGCAGGACGGTGATCATCTCGTTCATGCCGTTCATCTGGAACGCGCCGTCGCCGACGAAGGCGATCACCGGGCGGTCCGGATGGGCGAAGCGGGCCGCGATCGCGTACGGGACGGCCGGCCCCATGGTGGCGAGCGTGCCGGAGAGGGAGGCGTTCATACCGGCGCGCAGTGAGAGGTGGCGGGCCCACCAGTTGGTCCCCGACCCGGAGTCGGCGGTGACGATGGACCGGTCCGGCAGCCGCGGCGACAGCTCGGCGGCCACGGCCTGCGGGTTGATGGTGCCGTCGAAGTGCTGACCGGCCCGCCGGTCGCAGAGCTGGTGCCACTCGCGCGTGTTCTTCTCGATCTCCGCCCGCCACCGGCGGTCCTCCTTCCGCCGCAGCAGGGGCAGCAGGGCCCGCAGGGTCTCCTTCGCGTCCCCGACGAGATGGGCCTCCATGGGATAGCGGATTCCGATCATCCGGCCGTCCCGGTCGATCTCCACCCCGCGGGCCTGCCCCTCCTCGGGCAGCCACTCCGCGTAGGGGAAGCTGGTGCCGACCATGAGGAGGGTGTCGCAGCCGCGCATCATCGTGTCGCTGGCCGTGGAGCCCAGCAGCCCCACGGGGCCGGTGACGTAGGGCAGGTCGTCGGGGAGGACGTCCCGGCCCAGCAGGGCCTTGGCGACACCGGCGCCGAGGAGTTCGGCCGTCTCGGCCACCTCCTCCTCCGCGCCGGCCGCGCCCTGGCCGATCAGCATGGCCACCTTCCGGCCCTCGTTGAGGACGTCGGCCGCGCGGCGCAGCTCGTCCTCGTCGGGGAGGGCCCGGGAAGGGCTCCAGCCGACGCCGGAGAAGACCGACCCGTGCGCCCGGGGCGGCGAGGGCTGCGCCTCGGCCTCCTGGATGTCCTCCGGGATGATGACGGTGGCCACGCCACGGGTGGTCAGGGCGGTCTTGAAGGCCCGGTCGAGGACGTGCCGGGCCTGCCCGGGATGCACCACCATCTGGCAGAACTCGGAGACGTCCGCGAAGAGCTGGTCGAGGGCGATCTCCTGCTGGTAGTGCGATCCCAGGCAGAGCGTCTTCTGCTGGCCGACGACCGCGACCACCGGCTGGTGGTCGAGCTTGGCGTCGTAGAGGCCGTTCAGCAGGTGGATCGCGCCCGGACCGGAGGTGGCGACGCACGTGCCCACCTCGCCGGTGAACTTGGCGTGGCCGACCGCCATGAAGGCGGCCATCTCCTCGTGGCGCGCCTGGATGAACTCGGGCTCTCCCCCGGCCCGGTCGAAGGCGCCGAGAAGGCCGTTGATCCCGTCACCGGGATAGCCGTAGACCCGCCGTACACCCCAGGCGTGGAGGCGGCTGAGTACGTAGTCGGCGACCTGGCTCATTCGGATACTCCTGTGTCGCGTGACGGAGGTGCGGGGGCCCGGCGGGTCCGGGCGTCAGCTGCTCTTGCCGCGGCCGGAGAGGGCGTCGCGGACCCGGTCCACCAGTCCCGCCCCGGGCGCGAGCACCTTGTTGGCGGGCGGGGTGGAGGGCGAGGCGGGGTGCGGCCGGGTGGGCGCGGTCTTCTTCGCCTGCCGGATCTTGTCGCCGAGCTGGTTGAGGTCGTCGGCGTCCGCGGCCTGCCGCAGCTTGGGGAAGAGGTTGGTCTCCTCGTCCTCGATGTGCAGCCGGATCTCGCGCATCCACGTGCCGAGGAGGCGTTCGAAGTCGGGGTCCTCCGCGTCGAGGCCCTCGATCTGCTTCATGGTGCGCTCGGCCGAACTGTGGTCCTCGACCTCCTTGTCGGCGATGGCGTCACCGTCCGGCAGGAGCCGGCGCACGGCCGGGTACAGGTGCAGCTCCTCGGCGACGGAGTGCCGGATGAGCTCGACGATCGCCTCGTCGGCCAGCGCCTTGCGGCGGGTGTCGCCGGCCGGCAGCATCTCGATCTTCTGGAAGAGCTCCTCGACCTCGCGGTGATCGGCCGTCAGTTCCTCGATGACGTTTCCGCCGTGGCCCATGGGGGGGTGCTCCTTAACTGTTCGCGGGTGTCCGGCTCGGTGCCGGGCCCGCTCCGCGTACCCGCCGGGGGGAGCGGTTAACGCGCCACCGCCGTGGGCAGTTGAAGCGGTTCGGCCGCGCCGCTTCCCCCGGGCCACCGCCCGGGCGGGCGGGCGGCCGGACCGGCCGCCACGGCACCGCTGCCCCGCACGGGCCGCAGCGGCGGCCGCGCCGGTGGAAGGCGGTACGGCCGGGCCGGGCGGACCCGCCACCGCCGTCGGCGCCAAGTCCGCCCCGTGCCGCTCGCGATACACCCCGGCGCCCGGCCGCCCGGGCCACCGCCCGGAGCCCACCCGGCGCTGCCGGGGCGCCCGGCCGCCCGGGGTGGACGGCGCCGCGCTCCGGCAGCGCCCACCCGCCCGGCGCGTGCCCGGGCGCCGGGCACGGCGGGTACGGAGCAGCCCCGGGCCGGGCGGCGGCAGGCCCCCGGGCACCCAGGTAGCCCGGCACGGTGCCCGGCGTCCGGTGCGGCTCACCCCGTGCGGGCCCCGGGGCCCGCTCCGGCGGGCTCCCCGGCCCGGACGGCTCCGGACGGCTCCGGACCGCTCCGGACGGCTCCGGACGGCTCCGGCGCATATCCGCCCGGGCGGCCGCCCGGGCGTCACGCCCAGGTCATGTCCTTCACCGGCGGCGCGGGGAGTTCCGTGCGTCCCGCCGGGGTGAGCGGCGCCCACCCGGAGCGGACGAAGGCGGCGCGCCGGGCGTGGTAGGGGTCGCTCTCGTTGAAGAAGGCGCGGCGCATCCGCTCCTGCTCCTCCTCCCGGTACGCGCGCAACGGGCGGATCTCCTCGGCGCGTTCCCGGGCGGGCTTCTTCTCCGCGATCCGGGCGCCGAGCCCGGGGTCCCCGGCGAGTTCGGCCGCCATCCGCACCACTTCGCCGCCGAACTCGCGGGGCGCGCAGTCCACGACCCGGTCGGCCAGCCCGGTGCGGCGCGCCTCGGCGGCGCCCACCGGCATCCCCTCCTCCGCCAGCGTGGCCGCCCGCTCCTTCCCCGCGCGGCGCGGCAGGACGTAGGTCCACAGGGCCGAGCCGTACAGCCCGGTGGCCCGGTAGTGCGGGTTGAACAGGGAGCCCGAGCGGCACCACACCTCGTCGGCGGCGAGCGCCAGCATCGCGCCGCCGGCCGCGGCGTGCCCGCCGAGCGCGGCCACCACCAGCCGGTCGGTGGTGGTGAGGACGGCCTCGACGAGGTCGTTCAGGGCGGTGGTGTTGGCCCAGGACTCCTTCGCCGGGTCGTCGGCGCCCTCGATGGCGTGCAGGTGGATGCCGGTGGAGAAGAAGTCCCGGGCGCCGCCGAGCACGATGACGGAGGTGGGGCGGTTGCGCGCGAACCGGTAGGCGGCGAGCAGCCGGCGGCAGTGCGAGGTGCTCATCGCGCCGCCGGGGAAGGAGAACCGCAGGTGGCCGACGGGGCCCCGCTCCGCGTACTGGATGTCCGTCCAGGTGCGGCGCTGGGCGGGGAGCCGCAGCGGCGCGTGCACCTCGGGCAGGTCGGGGAGGAGACCGCCGAGCGCCAGGGTGGCGGGGAGCCGGACGGCGGACGGGGCCCCGGGGCGGCGCCGGGGGCGCAGTTCGGGGATCCACACCGCGCCGTCCGCGGTGGCCCGGCAGATGGCGCCCGCCCGGGTGGCCAGGAGCTGCCCGGGGCGGCCGGCGAGCCGGTCCTCCGGGTGGCCGCCGTGCAGGTACCACTCGCCGCCGAGGAGGTCGTCGAGCACACCCGGGCTGGAGTCGGCGCCGCGCAGCTTCGCCAGCACGGTGGCCGTGGAGTCCCGTTCCCAGTCGACGCGGCGCAGCTCCTGGGAGAGGAGCGGGCGCCGCACCGAGCGCGCCTCCAGCGCCGACTGCGGCACGGGCCGGTACGTCCCGGAGGCCACCCGTCCGACGGCGAGCAGCACCGCCTCGGCGGCCGCGTCGGCGATCTCGCCCCGGAGGAAGTCCCCCTTCCCCGCCGGCGGGACCTCGCAGGCGACGGACGCCCAGACGTCTCCCGCGCCCGGCTCCCGTGACGCCTCCAGGACGGTGACGCCCCAGCGGTCGGCGCCCTCGCGGAGCGCCCAGTCCAGCGGGGACGGGCCGCGGTCCCCCGGCGGGGCCGGGTGGACGGCGAGACAGCGGTGAGCGGTGCGGACGTCCTCGGGGAGCGGCGGAGCGGGGTCGGACGCGAGGACGAGCTCGGGGGCAGAGCCGCGCACGGCCCGGCGCACGGCGTCGTCCCCGTCGGCCGTCGTGAGCCGTTCCACCGTGTGGCCTCCTTCGCGGAGCTCGGTGAACAGCCGCTGTGTCAGGCTGTTGAACGCGCTCGAGACCAGCAGAACCTTCATGTCGCCTCCTGATGCCCGGTTCGATGGGGACGTCCGGTGGCGGACGGCCGACGGACCGCATGATCCTGACCCGGGGGAGGCGCCGGACGGCGGCGGCTCGGCGTGCGCGCCGGGGAAGTGCGTCCGCTCGGGGGAACGCGGGGGCCGAACGGAGTGATGCGGTCCCCGCGTGCGCCCTGTCCCCTGCCGTGCTCCTCGCGTCCACGGCCGGCACGCGGCCGCACAGCGGAAGATCTCCCGCGCGCCCCGGGGTGGGGTACGGGGAGATCTCAGGTTCGGGACAGGCCCGGGCGGGGGCCGGGCCTGCGTTCGGGGCGGGCAAGGTCCGGGGCGGGCCCGGGCACGGAGAGGCCCGGGCACGGAGAGGCTCCGGCCCGGGGTGGGGCGGTGGGGCCCGGACGCGAGGCGGACTCAGGCCCAGTGCGCCCAGGCCCGGGCCGGGGCGCCCGGGAGCCGGGCGCCCCGGTGGCGGGTCACGGTCCGCCCCGCTCCTTCTGCCGGCGGACCGCCTCGTAGTCCCCGGACGCGGGCGCGGCGCCGCGCGGCGGCGGGTCCTCCGCCACCGGCGGCTGCCAGGTGGCGTGCCCGGCCTCGTCGGGCTGTACCCCCGGTACGGGGCCCTCGGCGATCTCGGGCTGCTGTTCGCCGCTGCCGGCGACGTTGGGGGTGTCGGCCTTGCCGAGCGGGAGGTCGCCCGGGGCTCCGGCGCCGTCCTGTTCCGGCGTCGCCTCGGGGCGGAGGTTCCGCGCCTCGCGCCGCTCCGCGTCCGCTCGCCGTTCCTCCTCCGCGGGGTTCAGGGGACGGTCCGGCTCTCGCTGCTGCATCGTTCGCCTCCTGGCACGTGGTGGGCTCCGGCCCGGGTACCCCGGCGCCGACCGGTCGTAACGGCCCTCCGGCCCCCGCGTCCCCCGCGCACGCCACCGCCCCCGCCCCCGCCGGCGGTGCGGGCGGGGGCGGTGCGGTGTGGCGCGGGCGGGCGATGCCTCAGGCGGCCGGGACGGCGCGCCGGAAACGGCGGGCGGTCTCCCGGGACCCGGTGTGGCCGGGGCCAAGGGCGGCGTGCCGGGCCGCCCGGGAGTGGCCGTCCTCCGCGTCCGAGGACGCGGAGGAGGAGCGCCCGCGGCCGGCGCCCGCGTGGACGGTGTGCGGGGCCTCCGGTGCGGGCTCCGGCCGCAGCGCCCGGCCGGCGTGGTGGTGGGCCGTCTCAGCGCTCATGGCCGCCTCTGCGGTGGGGCGCCCCGGCGAAGGAGGAGACCTCCGCGGCCTCCCCGGGGGTGGCCGGCCGGACGTCCTGGGGCGCCGCCTCCCACTCGCGTCCCCCTTCGGGACGGCGGAGGTACATGCGGCCGCCCTGGGTGTCCATGACGACGCCGATCCTCCCCTTCCTGGCGTCCAGGGCCAGTTGGCCTACCGCACAGCCCGAAGCGGGGTTTCGGTTGCTGCTGACGCTCACCACTCCTCACGTCTGACACCGGACGGCTTCCGCGGCCCGGTGACGGCCTGCTGGGGCGTGCCGGACACGACCGCGCCGCCGGCGTCCCCCGCCCGCCTTCCCGGCGAGCGGCGCGGCCGTGTCCTCCCTCACTATCGCGGGAGCCGGGCGATCACTGCAAGTACATCTGCAAGAACACTTGCAATTGCATCTCGCGCCGGGGTGACATGGGGTCACGGTTGTGCCCGGCAAGGGCGGAAGAAGGGGCAGAGGATGCAACATCGGTATGAGAACGGCGTATCGGCGGCGTTGCTGACCGGAGCGGCCTGGCGGAAGAGCCGTCACTCCAACCCCAGCGGCAACTGCGTCGAGGTGGCACGGCTGCCGGGCAACGCCATAGCCATGCGTAACTCGCGTGACCCCGAGGGTCCCGCGCTCGTCTACACCCTGGACGAGATGGCGGTCTTCCTGCTCGGCGCGAAGGACGGCGAGTTCGACGGAATGATCACGGAAGTCTGAAGTCTCCGCCGCCACGCGCCGCGGTGACACTCCGTTGCTGTACGAACGGGCCCCGTTGGTGGAACACTGAGCACTCACCATTCACCCAGGGGAGCACGCATGTCCGCCGCCCGGCCCGGTCTCGAACCGTCCATAAGGCGCTTCCTCGAACATCCGCAGGGCGGGCCCACCGTCCTGCGGATCGTGCTCGGCACGCAGCTGCGCAAGTTGCGGGAGGCGCGGGGCGTGTCCGTGAAGGCCGCCGCGGAGGCCATCCGCGGGTCCCACGCCAAGATCAGCCGCCTGGAACTGGGCCGCGTGGGCTGCAAGGAGCGCGATGTCGCCGATCTGCTGACGCTCTACGGGGTCACCGACGCCAAGGACCGTGACGACTTCCTGGCCCTGGCCCGCCGCGCCACGGAGCCCGGCTGGTGGCACCAGTACAGCGACATCCTGCCCAGCTGGTTCGAGACACACCTCGGGCTGGAGGAGGCCGCCTCCGTCATCCGCACGTACGAGAACCAGTTCGTCCCCGGTCTGCTCCAGACCGAGGGGTACGCGCGGGCCGTGACCTACCTCGGCCACCCGCGCGCCTCCGCCACGGAGGTCGAACGCCGGGTGCGGCTGCGGATGACGCGTCAGCAGCTGCTGGACCGGCCCGGCGCGCCCCGGCTGTGGGCGGTGCTGGACGAGGCCTCGCTGCGCCGGTCGCTCGGCGGCCCGGCGGTGATGCGGGAGCAGGTGCGCCACCTGATCGAGATGTCACGGCGCCCCAACGTGGTGCTCCAGGTCGCCCCGTTCAGCATCGGCGGTGTCTCGGCGGCGGGCGGGCCGATCACCATTCTGCGGTTCCTGGAGCCGGACCTGCCCGACATCGTCTATCTGGAGCAGCTCACCAGCGCGCTCTATCTGGACAAGCAGGAGGACCTGGACAACTATCTGGCCGTCATGGACCGGCTCTGCGCGGAGTCCGACCAGCCCAGCCAGACGGTGCCGTTCCTGGAGAAGATCCTGGCCGAGTTCGGCGGCTGACCGTCTCCCGCGCCGCGGCCGCCCCCGGTGGCCGGCGCGAGCGGGGGCGAACGGGCGTGACGGTCCGGGGGGCCCCAGCGGCCCGGTCCGTGAACCGCCCCGCGTCCGCTCCCCTTGATCTCTCCCCCTTCCTTCTTCCCGGCGGCTCCCTCCCGGCGGCGTGGGACGCCGGCACGCCGGCCCGGCGCGGGCCCCGGGAGCAGCGGGGCGGGCGCGCCGGGAGCCGCCGCGGTCAGTCCCCGCCGGGGGCGCGGAGCCTTGGCACGGTGGCCTCGGGGCCGGGACCGTCACCGTTGAGTCCGGCGGCGGAGACGCGGGCCCAGGCGGCGAGCCCGGCCGCGTCGACGGAGTACGGCGGGGTGGCGCCGTGGCGCGCGATGCCGTCGGCGGCGCGCTCCAGCAGGGCCGTCGCGCCCCGGGTGTTGCCCCTGGCGGCGTGGGTGACGCCGACCGCCAACTGGGCCAGGGCGCGCCAGAGTTCGCGCGCCGGTCCCTCGTCCGCCTTCCAGGCGTCCTCCAGGACCTCGTGCGCGTGGAACGGGCGGCCGGCGTCGAGCAGCCGCTGGGCCTCGTCGAGCGTCTCGTCGGGCGTCCGGTCCACGCCCTCCGGCTGGCGCTCCACACCGGGGGCGCCGTAGGGCAGCGGCCGGCCGAGCCCGTCCCGGGGGCGGGCGTTGCGCGCGCGGCCCTCCTCGTCGCGGTCCCGGGCGGGACGGCCGCGGCTGCCCGCGCCTGTCCCGGGTCCCGGATCCGGGGCCGGGCGGGACGCGCCGGCGGCGGGGGCGCCGCAGTTCTCACAGGGCCCGGGGCCGGGCCCCGCACGCATCCGGCCGCACTCCGCGCAGACCCGGTCCTGCCAGCAGGCCGGGTCGCCGCCTTGCCGCTCTCGTCGTTCGTCCATCCGCCGATGGTGCACCCTTCGGGCCCGCTTCCGCCTCCCCGGGGGCGGTGCCACGGCGACCACCGGTGCGGCGGGGCGGGCCCCAGGGCGCGAGCGCACCCCGGCGGGCGCGGCCCCTGCCCGGCGGCGCGGACACGGGGCACAGCGGGCCGGGCGGAACGCGAAGGCCCCGGCCAGGACGGGGGGACCTGGCCGGGGCCGTCCGATGGGTGCCGCGGATCCTCGCGGCACCGTCGAGCCGGACCGAACTCCGCGGTGATCAGCTCGACTTCGGTTAGTTTAACCACGAAGCAGTGAGGTGCGTTCCCGGTTCCGCCGAACCTCTCCCCCCGGGTTCCTCCCCGTCTTCCCCTGTGGGCGCTCCCACCGCCCCGCCCCGGGCGTCTCCCGGCCAGGTGTTCCCGGAATCCCCGCGGACCCGCCGCGGGGCCGGGGCACCGGGCCCACTCCCGGTCCACCGCGCCGAGGCAGGACGGGGACGCGCCGGTTGCGCCCCGCGGCGCCGGGCTCAGCCGCGCGGGGTGATGCGCAGCCGGACCTCCATCTCCTGGTCGCCGGAGGAGCTGCCCTTGTCCTCCACCGCGAACGGCGCCTCCAGTGCCGTGCGTACCGTGCCGACGGCCGCGTAGCCGCCGGAGACGTCGGCGATCACGGCGCCCGTCAGCGGCCCGCCCTCCGTGGCGGTGTCACCGGAGCCCTCCACGTCCACGGTGGCCGACCAGACCGTGGGACGGCCGTCCTCGGCGCCGGGGGCGTGCCCGGAGACCTCCTCGGCCAGGGGGAAGGCCCGGCCGAGGACCGCGAACACCGCCTCCGCGTCCTCCTGCGCGCAGTCCGTGAGCTGGACGCTGACATGGGTCGGCTTCTGCTCGGTGTGCATCGGCGGTGCTCCTCTGCCCTCGGGGCCCGTTCGGGTACCCGTCGTGTGTGTCCTTCGCTTCCGCCCGCCGGGAGGGCCGGGCCGCCCCGCGGAGAACGGTAGAAGACGCGGCGCGCCGGCGCCGCCCGGCCCGCGGGGACGGGCCCGCGCGCCCACCGGTTCGGGTCAGCCCGGGCCGCCCTCCGGCGGTCCCCTCCCCGCGTGCCCCGTCTCCGGTGGCCTATCCCCCGCACCGGGAGGGCCGGTTCGGCGCGTCCCACGGGCGGCCGGGGCCGGGCTGGACCGGTACGGCGAACTCTCCGGACGCGGCTCGCGCGCCACCCGGTGCCGGGGGCGGCCTGTGATACCGATTTTTCCGCGGGCGCCCGGCGGATGCCCACGGCGGCGCGGGCCGCTCCCCCGCCGCCCCCTGGAACCCGCTCCGCTGGGAGCCCGACGAAGGGCAGCTTCACCGATGACCGGACACCATCTCCTCGTGCACGACGGCACGTTCGCCGCGGTGAACGACTCCGGCGACATCACGGCGGCGCGCGGCGCCTCCCCGGACGGGCTGTTCGCCCGCGACGCCCGCCACCTCAGCCGCTGGCGGCTGACGCTTGAGGGGGCCGCGCCGGAGGTGCTCGTCCCGGCCGGGCAGGCGGGGCCCGACCGACCGCTGGCCGCGGTCCTCACCCCGCCGGGCAGCCGCGCCGAGCCGCCCGCGTACACGGTGCTGCGGGAACAGGCCGTGGCGGACCGGTCGTTGCTGGAGCTGCTGCGGGTGACGAGCAACCGCCCCGCCCGCACCGTGGCGCGGATCGCGCTCACCGTGGACGCGGACTTCGCCGACCAGTTCGAGCTCCGCTTCGAGAACCGGGTCTACGAGAAGCCCGGCGCCGTCCGCTCCGTCCTGGAACGCCCCGACGGTGTGGAGTTCGGATACGAGCGCGTGGCCCCCTGCGGCGACCCGTCCTGGCACTCCCGGACCGTGGTCCGCGCGGTGCCCTCGCCGGAGGCCGTCGCCCGCCCCGGCGAGGGCACCGCCCGCATCCTGGAGTGGCGGCTGGAGCTGCCCCCGCACGGGGACGCCGAGATCCTGGTGCTGGCCGGCGCCCTGCCCTCGGGCGGCAGCGGCTCCGCCGCCCCGCACCTGCGGCCGCCGGCGGCCGCGCTGACCCGCGTCGCGCGAGAGAACGAGGCGTTCTGTGCCGCCGCGCCCCGGCCGCGGGAGGTCATCGGCTGGCCGGAGCTGGCCCGCGCCTGCGAGCAGGGGCTGGCCGACCTGGCGGGGCTGCGCACCACGGAGAGCGGTCCGGACGGCGAGCCGCTGCGGGTGCCGGCCGCCGGAATCCCCTGGTATCTGTCGCTGGTGGGCCGGGACGCGCTGCTGACCTCGCTGTTCGCCCTGCCCTACCGGCCGGCGCTCGCCGCGGCGACGCTGCCCGCCCTCGCCGCCGTGCAGGGCGGCGTCCACGACGCGGAGCGGCAGGAGCAGCCGGGCCGGATCGTGCACGAGCTGCGCCACGGGGAACTGTCCTGCTTCCGCCAGGTGCCGTACGGCCGCTACTACGGGGCCGTCGACTCCACCCCGCTCTTCCTCGTCCTCCTGCACGCCTACACCGAGCGGACCTCCGACACCACGCTCGCCGTGGCGCTGGAGAAGCACGCCCGGGCCGCCGTGGAGTGGATGTTCCGCGACGGCGGGCTGGCCGGCGTGGGCTGGCTCGCCTGCGCCGCGCCGGGCGGGGTGGAGGGCACCGCGCCGACCGGCCGGAGCTGGAAGGACACCCCCGGCGCGCTCTGCTTCGGCCGCGAGGTCCGCGCGAAGGGCCCGGTCGCGGTCGCGGAGGTGCAGGGCTACGCCTACGACGCGCTGATCCGTACCGCCTCGCTGGCGCGGACGGTGTGGGAGGACCCGGGGTTCGCCGGACGGCTGGAGTCCTCGGCGGCGGGGCTGCGCGAACGGTTCCACGAGGAGTTCTGGATGCCCGGGGCCCGCTTCCCCGCACAGGCGGTGGACTCGGCGGGCCGGCGCGCGGAGGCCCTCGGCTCGGAGGCCGGCCATCTGCTGTGGTCGGGGCTGCTGGACCGGGAGCGGGGCCGGGCCGTCGGCCGGCGCCTGCTGGAGCCGGACTTCTTCACCGGCTGGGGCATCCGCACCCTGGCCGCCGGCCAGCCCGCCTACCACCCCCTCTCGTACCACAAGGGCGCGGTGCGCCCGCACGACAACGCCCTCGCGGCGCTGGGGCTGGCGCGGTACGGGCTGACCGAGCAGGTGCTCCAGGTGACGCGCGGGCTGGTGGACGCGGCGGCCGCGCACGGCTGGCGGCTGCCGGAGGTGATGGCCGGCTACGACCGCGGGGACCGGCCGGCGCCGGTGCCGTACCCGCACTCCTGCCGGCCGCAGGCGTGGGCCGCGGCGGCGCCGCTGGCCCTGCTGACGGCGGTCAAGGAGCAGGTGCGCTGAGTTCCCGCGGGCCGGCCGGACCGGCACGTCACCAGGGCGCCGGAGTTTCCCGGCCCCGTGGGCACCGGAGTCCCTCGGGGCCGCCGGCCGGGGCCCGACCGGCGGGACCCCCCGCCGCTTCCCGTGCGTCCCGAGCCGTCCCCGCCACCCCCCTCACCCGTTCGGAGTAACGCCGGTGGCGCCGGTCCGCCCCGTCTCCGCCGCTGGGCGCGGTGACCCGCGGGCAGGGGACGGGAACGGCCCACGGCTCGGGTCGCCGCGGCGGCACGGGCGAGGCGCAATGGGGAGGGAGTACGTCCGCCCGAGCCGCGCGGACCGCGCGCGGGGCGGGCGCGGAAGGAGTACAGAGCGATGACGGCACCCCACGGCCCCAGCCCGCAGGAACTGCCCGGCCGCTCGGTGGTCGACCGGGACGGCCAGAAGGTCGGCCCCGTCCAGCAGGTCTACCTGGACGACGCCACGGGCGAACCGGAGTGGATCACCGTGCGCACCGGGACGTTCGGCGCCAAGGAGACCTTCGTCCCCCTGGCCGGCGCACGGCTCACCCCGGACCGGGTCCAGGTCCCCTACACGAGGGCCGCCATTCACGCGGCCCCGCGCCCGGAGGCGGGTGGGCACCTCGACCCGGGCGAGGAGGAGGACCTCTACCGCCACTACGACGTGAACGTCTCCCCCTCCGCCACGGCCGGCCGCAGCCCGCTGCGCACCGCCGGGATGCCGCGCACCGACGGCGCCGCCGGCCGTACCGCGGGCGCACCCGCGCCGCCCGCGGGAGCACCGCCCGCCGGCCGGGCTCGCGAGGCCGAGGGGCCTCACCCGGGAGCCGTCCGCCGCCGGGGACGGTGACCGGGCGGGCCCCAGCCGTGTCGCCGGGCCCGTGGCGGGCCCGGCCCGGCACGTGGCCGGTCCCCGGCAGGACCGGGCTCACCGCCCCGGCCCGGCAGGCTCCCCGGCGTCCGGGCCCGTCGTAGCTCGTCGTAGCTCGTCGTACCGCATGACCCCCGCCGGGGCGGGCACCCGGCGGTAGGAGAACAGAGGGCACGCCAACGCCCCGCCGAGACGGAAGGAGCCGGCGCCGTGACGACGCCACACGACCCCGCCGCGGATCCCGAGGACGAGGGCATCCCCGACCTGCAGGACGGCACGCCCGAGCAGCAGGAGGCGTCCGACCCGCAGCAGCTCTCGGTGCCGGGTGACCGTCCGACGGTCGCCGAGTTCCGCGAGACGACGCCCCGCGAGGCGCGCGAGGGTGAAACGCTCGACGAGCGGCTCTCGGACGAGGTGCCGGAGCCCGATCCGGCCGAACTCGCCGAGCCGCGCCCGGCGGCCGTCTGGGAGGACCCGGAGGCGGACCAGCTCCCGCTCGACGAGGACGAGGAGGCCGTGGCGGACCCGCGCGCGGGCCTGCTCTACGACGAGCCCGACCCCGACCGCCCGCGCGAGCAGGACGTCTTCTCACAGGAAGGGTCGGTCCGCGGCCTCTCCGCGGAGGAGGAGGCCGTCCGCATCGTCGACGAGGACCGCATCTGAGCGGTCCAGGACTGCCGGAGCCCCGTCACCTCACGCGACGGGGCTCCGGCACGCCATGTCCCGCCGATCCCCGGGCCCGCCACGCCACCGAGCCGTGCTGAGTCTCCGGGCGGAGTGGCGGTCGGGGGCGACGGTGGTGGTACGCCACACCCTGTGGTTATGGCTGAGGTACCATAACCACATGGCCCTCAAGAAGACGACCGTCATGGTCGATGAACAAGACCTCACGCTGATCAAGGAGGCGGCCGCGCGCGAGGGGCGGCCTGAATCGGAGTACTTCCGGGAAGCCTTTCACCTTGCCGCCCTGCGCACCCGGCGCTGGAACGAGGACTGGGACATCCCGAGCCTGGACTTCGGCGGACCGGTCACCGCCGAGGAGATCGACCGAGCGGTCTCGGACGGCGTGGCGGACCCCGAGTGATCGTTGTCGGCGACACCTCCGGCCTGGTGGCGGCCCTCAACGCGTCGGACCCCGAGCACGAAGCCGCTCGGACCGCCCTGCGCAGGGCCGCGCTGACCGTGGTGTCACCACTGGTGATCCTGGAGATCGAACACATCACCACCCGGAACGTCAACCGTGGGGCCGCCTACGTGGTGAACGACTGGCTGCTGGCCCAGGAGCGAATCGGGCGTCTGGTCATCCCCGAGTTGTCGGCCGGCACACTCCGCAAAGCCCGTGTGATCCAGAACCGCTACGCGGCTCTGGAGCTCGATCTGGCCGACGCGGTGAACGTCGTCCTGGCCGAGACGTACGACACCGAGACCCTACTGACGCTCGACCGCCGGGACTTCAGGGCCGTCACACCCCTGACCGGACATCACGCCTTCCGGCTCCTGCCCGACGACCTCTAGAACCACCTGCCGTCGCAGCGGAACGGCCACCGCCCGATCACGGATCCGGCCGCGCCGTTTCCGCGATACGCGGCCGGTACACGGGGTGGCCCGGTGGCTCCCGGGACACCGGTCACGATCCAGGGCCCCGGGACGCGGGGGTCACGCCTCAGACGACGGCCACGTGGCCCGGGGAGTCGGTGGTCCGCCGGACGACGCGGTCCAGGCGGGCGAGCATGGAGCGGTGGCGCAGCTGGAGGAAGGCGTCGGTGGCCATGGAGTGCAGCTTGGCACCCGGGCCGGTCAGCGGGTGCTCGTCCACGAGCACGAGGCAGTCGTCACCCCACCGGCGCAGTTCGATCGCGACACGCGCGGTGCCCAGCGGGCCGGACTCGACTTCCAGTTCGAGCCGCTGATTCCGCTCGCAGACGCGCACCACGGTGTGCCCTTGGAACGACCAGGGGCCCACGCGCACGGTGTAGCGGATCGACGAGCCCGGTGCGGGCCAGCGTGAGTCGACCTCGTCGCTCTCGTCGGGCCCGACGACCCACTGGTCGTACTTGTCGCCGTCGCTCAGGACGGCCCACACCGCCTCGGGCGGGCGGCGGATCAGGGTGTGCCGTACGGCCATGCGAAGCTCTCTTCCCGTGCTGCGGTTGAGGGGCGGGACCGTCCCTCGGGTACCCGGCCGGAACCGGGTCAAGGGCCCGGCGGCGTGCCGCCCGGCCCGGGGCGGCACCACGCCCGCCGGCCCACAGGGCGCGGGGGCCCGGCCGGGTCGCGGGGTCACCAGGTCCGGCCCGTGGCGGGTCCGGTGCTGCCGCGCGTTCACTCGTCCGGTTCGTCCTCACGGTCGCCCTCCGCCTGGGAGGGCGTGGTGCGCGGGGACATCTCGTGGTCCTGCTCGACGGGATCGTCGTCCCGGTCGCCTTCCGCCTGGGAGGGCGTGGTGTCACTCATCCGCTGTTCCTTCCGTTCGCGGGTCCCGCGCCGGCGGCGCGTGGTTCCCCCGGTGACGTATCGGCCCCTCGGGCGCCGGGACCCCGGTGCTGCCGCCCGGGACCGCGCCTGCCGGCACGGGGCGCCGGAGGCCGCGGACTCGGGGGGCGGGGACCGGGGCCGGTCAGGCCGCGACACCTCGCGCCGGGGACCGGTCGCGGTCCGGCAGGTGCCCCAGGGGCGCGGGCAGCGTGGCCAGGGCGGCCACCACCTCCTCGACGGTGATGCGCAGCAGCCGTTCGTCGGGCCGTGCCCCGTGGACGGCGCCCGGCCGCGCGGTGGGACCACCGCCGGGGTGCCGGAGCGCGCGGTGCAGGGGGCTTTCCGGCGGCCCCCAGAGCCGGGGGGTGGTGGGCCCGAAGAGGACGACGGAGGGGGTGCCGAGGGCGCTCGCCAGATGGGCCGGCCCGGTGTCCCCGGTGACGACCGCCCGGGCCCGCGCCACGAGGGCCGCGAGGTCGGCGAACGGCACATCCGCGTCGCCGCCGAAGACGGCCGGGGCGGGCAGCCCGGCGCGCTCCGCCACGGCGTGGGCCACCTCCCCCTCACCGGCGCCGGCGGTGACGGCGACACGGTGGCCGGCCCGGAGCAGTTCCCGGGCCACGGCCGCGTAACGGTCGGCGGGCCAGCGGTGTGCGGCGGTTTCCGCACCGGGGTGCAGGACGACGGCGCCGGGGGCCGGCGACGGCCGTCCCGGCCGGGGTATGCACAGGTCGGCCGGGTCGGCGGGGATGTCGTACCACTCCAGCAGGCGGCACCAGCGGACCCGTTCGTGCTCGTCGTGCTGCCAGTCGGGGCCGGGGAAGCCGGGGCGCGCGTAGCCGAGCAGCCTGCGGGGGCGCAGCGCCCGCAGCGCCGCGCGCCCGCCGGGCCCCTCACCGTCCACGGCGGAGGGATGGCGGTGACCGTCCCGCGCCCCGCCCGGGCCGGGGGCGTGCAGGTCGACGGCGAGGTCGGGGGGCGGGCCCGTCCAGTCGAGGCGGGCTGGGGCCGCGCCGCCCGGAGCGGAGACGGGCAGCAGCCGGTCCACGGTGCCGGTGGCGCAGGCCGCCTCGGCGAGCCGGGGTGGCGCGGCGAGCACCAGTTCGTGGGCCGGGTGGGCGCGGCGCAGCGCCCGCAGGGCGGGCACGGCGGTCAGCAGGTCGCCCAGCCCGAGGGCGCGCAGCACCAGCAGGGACGGGGTGCCGGGCGGGGCGGTGATGTCGATGATGTCGCGGACGGTCATCGGGCTCCTCCGGGCGCGGGGCTGGGCGTGGCGCGCCGGCGGTGCCCGGACGGCCGGTCACCGCGGACGGTGTGCGCGGCGGTCCCGGTCCCGCGCCGCCGGGCGGCCGGCCGCACGCCGTCCGGGTCCGGCGCCAGGGGCGTGCGGCCGGCCGGGACACGCCCGGCGCCCGTACCGTCCTGCCGGGGCGGGACGGCGCGGGCCGGGCTCACGGGCACGCGGCCCGGCGGCCGTCCGCCCGGGGCGCGCGGCCAGGGGCGGTCCGGTGACGCCGGGACCGTGACGGGTGCTGTCGCCTTGGGCACGGGAGCGCGGGTTACCGGGGAACCGCTTCACAAACGCGGGCCCGGGCCGCGCTGGTGACGTGCGGCGGCCCGGGGCACCCGCGGCGCCCGTGCCGTCCTGCCTGCACGGGACGGCCACCTCCGGGCTCACGGGCACGCGGCCCGGCGGCCGAACGCGGCCCCGGCCGCGCGGGGACACCGGCCCGGGACCCGGCCGCCCGGCACCGCGGGCCGGGACGGACGAGGGCGTCCCCGGCCCCCTCGTCCCGCGGGCGGGCCGGCCCGGTGCGATGTCCCCGGCCTGCCCGGCCGGGCAGGCCGGGTGCCCGCAGCGCGGACGCGGCGGGCGCGGTCCGGGCCGCGGACACGGCCCGGACCTCCCGCTCCACCCTGCCGGGCCGCGGGGCCTCCTCAGCCGGGCAGCCCTGTGATCCGGAAGGAGGCGTCGTTCCGGAACTGCGCGGAGTGCTCGTACGGTTCGAGCCGGAGTTCGAAGTTGCTGTGGCGGATGTGGCGGTCGCGGAAGTTGTACGACTGGAGCGTCACCGAGCCGGCCCCGGCGCCGGGCCGGAGGCAGAAGGTGGCGTCCTGGCGGAAGAGCCCCGAGCCGTCGTCGGCCCCCACCCGCATCCGGAAGCTCTGGTGCCGCAGATAGCGGCCGTCGCGGGTGCGGAAGGAGCGGCATTCGCGGTCCGCCAGTCCCGGGACGACGGAGAAGGCGGCCTGGGCCGCGTCCCCGCCCCCGACGCGGTCCAGGAAGACCCCGCCGTTCCGGTGGCGCACGTACCGGTCGGGGAAGTTCACCGACCGCAGTGCCTGCTCCGCCGTGCCTCCCGGGCCTCCCGCCCCCTCCCGGCCGCCGCTGCCGCCCCCGCCGCGGCTTCCCTGTGCCTGCTCCACGCCACCGCCCCGTCCTTCCGGAGCGGGAGCGGGATCGGTGCGGGACGGCGACGGCGAGGCCGGGTCCGCGCTGGGCGAGGAACTGGACGGCGCGCGGCCGGAGTCCGAGGGGGACGGTGAGGGTTCGGCGGACGGCGAGCCGGCGGACTCCTCAGGCGTCGCGCCGGGCAGCGAGGGAACGGGCCGCGCGCTGCCGGGCGCGGCGACCTGACCGGGCAGCTCGTCCGCCGGTCCGGTGCCCGGGCCGCCGCCGCTGAAGGCCAGGGCGAGCACGGCGGCCGAGGCCACCACGGCGCCGCAGGCGGCGACGATCGGCGCGGGCAGCCGGCGGCGCCCGGCGGGCGGTGGGGGCAGCGGCGCGTCAGCCGGCGGCGGCGGGCCGTAACCGCCCGAGGGGAGCCGCTCCCCGCCGCCCCGCAGCGAGGGCATCGGACCGGGGGGCGCACCGAGCGGCAGCGGCGGCCGCTCCGCCCGCTGATACAGCGGGGGGCGCCGGACCGGGCCGCCGTGCGGCCCCGGCGGGTGACCGGGGGCACCGGCGGTGGGCCCGCCGCTCTCCGTCTCCGCGAGGTGACGGGGGGCCGGTGGGCCGTCCGGCCCGTCTCCCCCGGGGGAGGGGGTGCCGGAGGCAGTGTCGTCCGCCAACTCTGGGCCTTCCTGGGACGTTTCGGCCGCGGGCGCGGAGACGCGCCGGGCACAGACGGCCGGTGAGACAAGGGGGACGTCACGGTGCGTTCGAAGATCGCGCACACGGTGACGGCCGCCAACACTAGCCCAATCGGCCCCGGGGACAAGCCCCTTGACGCCACCTTGATCCATTCGGCCCGGACGGACCCGCGCCCTCGGGCCGGCGCGTGACGCCCCCGGCACCGGTGCGTACCGGTGCCGGGGGCGTCACCGCGGCCCCGCCGGGGAAGGCGTGCCCCCGGCGGCCCGCCCGGGGATCACCGGGCGAACTGCCACCAGTCCACGTTGAAGAGGTAGCCGGAGCCACCGGTGAACCTCAGATACAGGTCCTGGGTGCCCGTCGCGCCGCTGACCGGGCATGTCACCGTCGTCCAGTTCTGCCAGCCGCCGGTGCCGGGTACGGTGCAGCGGCCGGCGACCGTCCCGCCGGCGCTGCCCAGCCGCAGTTCGACGGTGCCGCCCTGGGCGCCGGAGGCCACCCGGGCGGAGAAGGACGAGGCGCCGCCGCCGAACGCGACGCCCTTGACCTTGATGGAGTCGCCGTTCTCGATCCAGCCGACGTTCATCCCGCCGCCGCTCGCCGGTTCGGTCTCGATCCCCGACCCCCAGGCGATCGTCTCGGCCTCCTGGCGGACGTACGGGTCGAGCGTGCCGACCTGGGGCGCGCCCGCGGAGGTCATGTTGATCGTGGGGATGGTGCCGTCGGCGTTGTAGGTGAACCGCTCCACGGCGACGGAGCGGGTGAAGCCACCGCCGCCCGGCAACGCGCCGTTGTGGTAGAAGAGGTATGAATTGCCCTTGAAGTCGATGACGCCGGGATGGTTGGTGAAGCTCGCCCCCTGGCGGGGCATGACCGTCCCCCGGTAGGTCCACGGCCCGGTCGGGCCGGGCGCCGTGGAGTAGGCGAGGAACTCCGAGCAGCATTCGGCGGCGAAGACGAGGTAGTACAGGCCGCCCCGCTTGTAGACCCAGGGCCCTTCCTCGTAGAGCGTGGGCCGGTCCGCGTTCCCGGTGCGGGTGCCGAATCCCTGGGTGGTGAGCGGGATCTTGGTGGCGCTGCCGGAGAACGAGATCATGTCGGCGTTGAGCTTGACGTACCAGAGGTTCGGGTTGCCCCAGTACAGATAGGCCTGTCCGTCGTCGTCGACGAAGGCGTGCGGGTCGATCTCGCCGTTCTCCACCAGCGGGCGGCCGAGGGCGTCCCGGAACGGCCCGGTGGGGCTGTCCGCGACGGCCACGCCGATGGCCATGCGCCCGGTCGCCCGGTTCTTCACCGGCACGTACCAGTAGAACTTGCCGTTGCGCTGGACGACATGCCCGGCCCAGGCGTCGGCGGAGGCCCAGCTGAAGGTGGCCAGGGAGAGCGGGGTGCCGTGGTCGGTCCAGTTGACCATGTCGGCGGAGGAGAAGACCCGCCAGTCCTTCATGGTGAAGTAGGTCGAACCGTCCTCGTCATGACCGGTGTAGAGGTAGACGCGGCCGTCGTGGACCAGTGGCGCGGGATCGGCGGTGTAGACGTGCTGGACGATCGGATTGTCCGCGCGCGCCTGCGAGGGCTGCACGGCCGCCGGGACGAGGGCGAAGGCCAGCATGAGGCCCAGGACCCAGGCGAGCGTCCGCCTGAGCCCCGCGCCGGCCGGGAAGGGTGACACCGGGATCTTCATCATTCTCCAGGGATCGAGGGGGAGGGCCGGCGGCCCGGGACCGCGCGGCGCGCCGCGGGGAGGCGGGCGTGCGGTACGCGGTCCCGGGCCGCCGGAGGGTGCGTGCTCACGGAGGAGGCGCGGTCCGGGGAAACGGTCCCGGCCGTGGTGGACGGCCGGGACCACGCCGGGGCTCACCGGCGGTGCCCGGTGGGCCGGACGGCATGCGGCCCCGCACGGGGCGGTCCGCCCGGCCGGGCTCGCTCAAGCCCGGGCCCGCCGGCCTCCGGCGGACACTCTCAGGTGCGGTTCCACCGCTGGTTGGCCTGACCGTTGCAGCTCCACAGCACCAGTCGCGATCCGTTGGCGGTGCCGGACCCCTCGACGTCCAGGCAGAGCCCGGAGTGCACGTTGCGGATCGAGCCGTCGGAGCCCACGGTCCACTTCTGGTTGGCCTGGCCGTTGCAGGACCAGGTGATGACGCGGGTGCCGTTGGCCGTGCCCTGGTTGTAGGCGTCCAGGCACTTGTCGCCGAAGACGCGGATCTCGCCGCCCTCCCAGGTGGTCCAGAGCTGGTTGGCGGCCGTGTGGCAGTCCCAGATCAGCGCCGTCGCGCCGGCGGCGGTGGAGGCGTTGTCCACGTCCAGGCAGCGGCCGGAGGCGCCGCCGCGCAGGCGGGACGTGGTGGCCTCCAGCTGCCGCCCGCCGGTCACACGGAACACCGCGGTGCCGTGCGCGGGTACGCTCGCGGAGATCTGGCCGGCGGAGGTGGAGGTTCCGCCGGTCCACAGGTCGGTGAGGGTGAAGGAGCCGCCGGAGAGCCCGACCTCGGCCGCGGTGGTGGAGATGGTGGCCGTGGCGCTCCCCCGGTTGAGCAGTCCCACGGCGACGGAACCGTCGGACAGCCGCTTGGCGAAGACCTCCGTGGCACCGTCGTCGCGGACCCGGCGCCCGCCGTCACCGCGGGGGTCCTGGTTCACGGCGATCAGCCGCTGGTTGCGCAGGATGGCGCTCACGTCGGCGGACATGGTGCGGATGTCGTTGCCCGCCATGAGCGGGGCGGCCATCAGCGCCCACAGGGCGAAGTGCGAGCGGGACTCCGTCAGCGTCAGGCCGGGGCGGCCGACGACGAGCATGTCGGGGTCGTTCCAGTGGCCGGGACCCGCCTGGGCGGCCAGCGGCGCGGTGACGTCCAGGACGTTGCCCACACCCATCGGGTAACTGTTGGTGTTGCCGTTCTGCCAGATGTCGAGCAGGTCCTCGGTGGTCCGCCACAGGTCGGCGACCTCACCGAAGTTGTACTTGTCACCGGTGGGGGCGTGGAAGCTGTTGGAGTTGATGCTGTAGACGATCGGGCGCCCGGTGGCGCGCAGCGCGTCCCGCATGATCGTGAAGCGTGCCACCTGCTCGTCGCGGGTGCCGGCCGAGGAACACCAGTCGTACTTGAGGTAGTCCACGCCCCACGAGGCAAAGGAGCGCGCGTCCTGGACCTCGTGCCCCTTGCTGCCGGTGGAGCCGGGGTAGGTGCCGACGCCCTGGGCGCAGGTGCGCTCGTTCGGCGCCTGGTAGATGCCGAACTTCAGGCCTTTGGAGTGGATGTAGTCCCCGAGCGCCTTCATCCCGCTCGGGAACTTGGTGGGGTTGGCGCGCAGGTTGCCCTGGGCATCGCGCTGCGGGTCGAACCAGCAGTCGTCGACCACCACGTACTCGTAGCCGGCGTCCCGCATTCCCGAGGAGACCATGGCGTCGGCGGCCTGCCGGACCTGCGCCTCGGTGATACCGCATCCGAAGCTGTTCCAGCTGTTCCAGCCCAGCGGTGGCGTGAGCGCGGGGCTGCCGGGCGCGGCCGGCGCGGTGGCGGCGGTGGGGGCGGCCGTCCCGTCGTCCCGGGCGGTGGCGTGGGCGGAGGCCGCGGGGAGCGCGGTGACCGCCAGCGCGGCGGCGGCGAGAAGGTGGAGCACACGTCTGGGGGGTCGTAAGGGCACCGTGGTTCCTTTCCGGGGAGCGCCGCCGGACGATCGCCGGGGCACCCTGTGAGGGGGTCGGGCGGAACTGCGGAACTGGGCTCGGTACGGCGGGACGGGCACGGGGCGGCCGGCCGGCGCGGCCCCGCGTCTCCGGGGTGGACCGGAGAGACGCCACACACGGCCGGTGACATCCACACGAAGATGGTCGTTCGCAATTTCGAACGCCAGCCGACTTATCGAACAGTCATGGATGATAGAGAGCCACCGAAGCGTGTCAATACTCCCGGCTCACGAACGACCGGCGCGAAGCGCCGCCACGACGGCCCCAGCCGGACGCCCCCGGCACCGGACCCTCCCGGCGCCGGGGGCGCGCTGACGACCTCCGATTCAGCGGCGCGCGGCGAACTCCACGAAGGCGGCCCATCCGGTGGCAGGTACGCGGACCACCGGCCCCCCAGTCCTCACGGAGTCCCGGACGTAGGTGACGCCGGAAGCGGCCGCCACCTCGACACACTGGCCACCGCCACTGCCGCTGTAGCTACTTTTCCGCCATATCAGCATGTCAGTCGGTTTGTTATCCGGTTCAGATGTCATGCCTCTCCCAACAATTTCTCGATGAGTGCCAGCGATTGATCTGGAGCCAGAGCCTGAGCTCGGAGGATTCCATACCTCGCCTCCAGCTCATGAACGGTTTTCCTGTCTGTGAGGAGCCGACTGGAGTTCTGGACCTCCACATAGGCGATCCTCTGCTGATCCGTGGTCTCCATCAACGTGAACGGCCCGTCCAGCCCGGCGTGATCCTCCCGGTCGGTCGGCATGATCTGGATCTCGACATTCCGAAGCCGACCGATGCGCAGCAGCTTCTCCAGTTGCCCACGCAGAACGTCCGGCCCCCCGATAGGGCGGTACAACAGGACCTCTTCCAGGACGAAGCTGAGCAATGGCGCCGGCTTCCGCGAGAAGATCTCCTGACGTTCCATGCGAGCGCCGACACGCTGGTCGATGAGTTCCTCGTCCACAGGGGGCCGGTACATGGTGAGGACCGCCCGGGCGTAGTCTTCCGTCTGCAAGAGCCCGTTGATCACCTGGCAGTCATAGGCGTTGAGTTCCACCGCCTCACCCTCGATCCGGGCAGCATCCCGGAAGTAGGCCGGATACCGCGCCCGCGCCACCTCCCCCTTCATCGCCTTCAGCAAACCGCCGCCGTCCAACGCCTCGTCGGCCCGGTCGATGAACTCGGGGCGGGCGATACGCCGGCCCTGCTCGATGGAGGAGACCAGATCCTCGCCGTATCGCACCCGCTTCCCCAACTCGGCCTGGGTGAGCCCGGCCCGGGCCCGCAGCACCTGGATCTGGGTGCCGAAGCTCCGGAGGAAGGAGCCGGTGCCGTCACCGTCCGGCATCTCGGGTCGTCCTGTCGCGGCCATGTCCATCCGTGCCTCCCGTGCGCGTCGATCCGCTGAGCGACCGTGTGCGGCCGTCAGGGCCCGATCGCGCGCGTCACGCTAGGGACCACGCGCCCCGCGTGCGGCGGGAACGACCGGTGCCTCACCCGACCGGATGACCTGGCCTTCCGCAGCCCCAACTCTGGCCCCCGTACGGTTCCCGACAGCGGCCGGGCGGAGGGGTACAGGGCCGCATGTCGCCCCGTCGCTGCTGGTGGGGAGAGCCCGGGGGCGGCCAGCCTTCTCGTCATGAAGCACGAAACATCGGACTGTCGACGGACACCCGCCACAGCGGCCGATTCCGGTCCCCCCTCCGGTCCTGTCTTCTCCCGCTCGGGGGCCGGGCCGGCCGGGGACCTGGCGGAACGCGAGAGCGGGGAGAAGGTCTTCGCCGCGCGGTTCACCTCGACACCGCGCGGCGCGCGACTGGCCCGGCTGCTGGTGTCGCAGTCGCTTGACGAGTGGGGCCACCCGTACGGCTCGGAGGTGAACGACCGCATGACGCTGATCACCGCCGAACTGGCGTCGAACGCGGCCCGCCACGGCCGTGTCCCCGGCCGGGACTTCGCGGTGCGGCTGACACGGGCCGGCGGAGTCCTGCGCGTCGAGGTGAGCGACACCCGCGCCGAGCGCCCGGTACCGACGGTGTCCCGGCGATCCCCTCCACGGAGCAGGAGACGGGCCGTGGCCTCGTCCTCGTCTCCCGGCTCGCTTCGCGATGGGCCGTGGAACCACGGGACGGAGGGCCGGGGAAGACGGTGTGGGCGGAGGTGCTGGTCGCTGAGACGGCGTGAGCGTCGGCGGTCCGGCCGTTCCGCAGAAGGCCCGGCCTCAGGGGTGAACGGTGGCACCGGCCGGGCAGCACTCCTGCGGTCCCGGAGGGGACACGCGCCGCCAGGCCGGACCCGGCCGGGGCAAAAGGGTCGCCGTCGCCCGTGTCCGGCCGCTACCGTCACGCGGATGAGCGGTGACTGGCCCGTCCTGTGGCTCTGCGGCCCCTCCGGGGTGGGGAAGACCTCCGTCGGCTGGGAGATCTTCACCCGGGTGCACCGGGCGGGGATCACCGCCGGCTGTGTCGACGCCGACCAGCTCGGCTTCTGCTATCCGGCGCCCGCCGACGATCCCGAGACCCACCGCGTCAAGGCGGCCGCCTTCGGTGCCGTGGCGGGTGTCCACCGGGCCGCGGGCGCGCGGTGCCTGGTCCTCTCCGGCGGGGTGCAGCGCGCCGCGGAGGTACAGGCGTATGCCAGTGCGCTGGCCCGGGGGGTGCCGGGGTCGGTGCTCACCGTGTGCCGGCTCCGGGCCGAACCGGAGGAGCTGCGGGCGCGGTTCCTGGGCCGGGGCTGGCGGCCCGAACTGCTGGAGGAGAACCTCGCGGGGGCGGCGGCGCTGGAGCGCAGCGGCTTCGCCGACCTCGTCCTCGACACGACCGGGCTGACCGTCTCCGAGGTGGCCCGGCGGGTGGAGGCCGAGGCCGGCGCGTGGCCGTGGGGCGGGGCCGGCGGGCCGGACGGCCCGGAGCCCGTCCAGCGCGATGGTGGTCCCGTACCGCTTGACCAGGTTCCGCGCCCGGCCCCGCCCCACGACGGCGCCGCGCCCGGCCTCAGCCGGTCATGACGCGGATCCCCTCCGGCGCCGTCACCCCCACCGCGCCGTCCGGGCCCACCGTGACCCCGAGGGCGGCGCCGGCCACCTCCAGGTTCGCCACCGTCAACGGCCCGTAGGCGTACGCGAAGCCGGGGGCGACGGTCACGGTCCCGGCGGGGACGTCGGCCTCCAGGCCCAGCGCCGACCGCAGCACGTGCACGGAGGAGGCCGCGGCCCACGCCTGCGGCCGGCAGGACGCCGGGTAGGGGGACGGACGGGCGCCGGACGCGCCGCCGTGCCCGGCGAACAGCTCCGGGAGGCGGGCGTCGAACGCGGCCGACGCGGTGAGCAGGCCGTCCGCGAGGGAGGCGGCCGACTCCGGGAACCCGGCCCGGGCCAGGCCGTGCACGGCGATCGCCGTGTCGTGGGGCCAGATCGAACCGGTGTGGTAGCCGAAGGGGTTGAACCCCGTCATCCCGGCGCTCAGGGTGCGCAGCCCGTGGCCGCTGTCGAGGCCGGGTGAGGTGAGCCGGGCGGCCAGCAGCGCGCTCTCCTCGGCGTTGAGCAGCCCGGTACCGAGCAGGTGGCCGAAGCCGGAGGTCACGGCGTCGGCGGGGCGGCCGTCGCGGTCCAGGGCGACGGCCGGGTAGGGACCCTGCTCGTCCTCCACCCAGAACCGCTGCCGGAACCGCCCGGCCAGCGCCTCGGCCCACTCCTCCCAGGCGTCGGCACCCGGCCGGCCGAAGGCGCGCAGCAGCGCCGCGCCGCCGCGCGCGGCCTCGTAGGCGTACGCCTGGACCTCGCAGAGGGCGATCGGGGGCTCGGCGAGACGGCCGTCGCGGTGGCGGATGGAGTCGCCGGAGTCCTTCCAGCCCTGGTTGGCCAGGCCGGTGCCGGTGCCGTCGACGTAGCGCAGGAAGCCGTCGTCGCCGACGCCCGCGTGGTCGCGCATCCAGGCGAGGGCGGATTCGGCGTGCGGCAGCAGCCGTTCGACCTGCTCGGGGGCGAGGCCCCAGCGCCAGGCGTCGTGGAGCAGGGTGATCCACAGCGGGGTGGCGTCGACCGTGCCGTAGTAGACCGGCGGCAGGGTGAAGCCGGCGTCGAACTCCTGGGCGCCGCGCCGCACCTCGTGGAGGATCTTGCCGGGCTGTTCCTCGGTGGCGGGGTCGGTGACGGCGCCCTGGCGGCGGGCGAGCACCCGCAAGGTCCCGGCGGCCAGTTCGGTGCCGAGCGGCAGCAGCATCCGGGCGGCCCAGAGCGCGTCGCGCCCGAACAGGGTGAGGAACCAGGGGGCGCCGGCGGCGAGGAACTGGTCGGGGCGGTCCCCCGCGCCGCCGCCGGGGCGCGGGTCGGTCAGGCGCAGCCGGTCGAGGTCGGCGAGCGACTGGTCCAGCCAGTGGTCGAAGCGGCGGTCGGCGGTGCGCAGGGCGGGGGTCCGCCAGGGCAGCCGTCCGGCGGGGGCGGGCGGGAACTGGTCGCCGTCGTCGTGGCGGGCGGTGCAGACCAGGTCGGTGCGGAAGGACTCGCCGGGGCCCAGGGCGAGGTCGTAACCGAGCCGGCCGGCCGTCTCCTCCACGGTGTCGGGGGCGGGGACGGCGCGGAGGCGGGCGGTGAACCGCTCCGCCGACCAGTCCAGCCCGTCCGCGGTGGCACGGGCGGGCGCGGGGGTGCCACCGCCCCCGGACTTCACCCGCTCCATGGGCGCGAAGTCGGTGGCGGCGTCGATCCGCAGCCGGAGGCGGACGTGGCGGATGCCCGCGTTGCGCACCTCGACGGTCTCCGTCAGGCGTCCCGCGGTGACCTCCCGGCGCCGTTCCAGGGTGACCGCCGGGTCCGGGGTGACCTCGCCCAGCCCGCGCAGCACGGACCGGAACTCCGCCCGGTCCGCGCCGGTCGTCCCGCCCGAGACGGGCGCGAGGGGCACGCCCTCGACGCTCACCTCCAGCCGGGACAGCGCACGGGTGTCGCCGTGGTAGAAGCCGCTCGCGCCCCCGTCGAGACGGCCGTCACCACGCGAGATCACGAAGCTCGGGGCGCACAGCGTCACGACGGCGTCGTGCAGGAACGGCTGTAGTTCCTGGGCCCCGGTGGCGGGGGCCGTGACCGGACCGTCGTTGTCCTGGGTCTTGACAGTGGTGTCCAAAAGAGCAGAACCTCTCAGCGTTGGATCGTTCCAAGGACATTAAGCAGCACGTCAGGGCTCTGGCAATGCCCTTGGAACGCTCAAATATGAACTTCCCGTCCAGCGGCGGCAGTTCGGTCCGTGGCGCACCGGAGCGGCCGGCGGCTCGGCGGACGGCAGGCCCCACCCGGCACACGACACGGCACACGCACGGCACACGCAGGCACGACCACGACGGCACCACGGAGATCCCGGAGACCCCATGCCCCGCTCCCCCGGCAGCACCCCGCCCCAGGACGGCCCGGTGACCCTCGCCAAGGTCGCCCGCCGGGCCGGCGTCTCCCCGCAGACGGTCTCCAACGCGCTGAACACGCCGGACCTGCTGCGCCCCGAGACGCTGGAGCGGGTCCTGCGCACCGTCGACGAGATGGGCTACCGCCCCAGCCGCGCCGCGCAGACCCTGCGCACCCGCTCCAGCCGGCTCCTCGGCTACGGCGTCCAGCCGGCCCCGCCGGGCGCCACGGCCCCGGTGATGGACCAGTTCCTGCACGCGCTCTCCGGGGCGGCCGACGCGGCCGGCTACCGCGTGGTGCTCTTCGCCGAGGAGCGCCGCGAGGACGGCGGCGACGGCGGGGCCCGTCTCGACCGGTACCGCGAACTCCTCGACCAGCACGACGTGGACGGCTTCGTGCTCAGCGGCACCGACCGCAGCGACCCGCGCCAGGCGTGGCTCGCCAAGCGGGGCGTGCCGTTCGTGGCGTTCGGCCGGATGTGGTCCGGGCGGCAGATCGGCGACTGGGTCGACGTGGACGGCGCCTCCGGCACGGACGCGGCGGTGGAGCACCTGGCCGCCCTCGGCCACCGCCGGATCGGGTTCCTCGGCTGGCCGCGCGGCTCCGGCGTCGGCGACGACCGCGCCGCGGGCTGGCTGCGGGCGATGCGGCGGCACGGGCTGCCCACCCGCGGCCGGCGCGCGCAGTCCGTCGACGACACCGCCGCCGCCCGCGCCGCCGTCGCGCCCCTGCTGGCCGCCGGGGTCACCGCCGTGGTGGCGGCCAGCGACCTGCTGGCGCTGGGCTGCTGCCACGCCCTGCGCGAGCGCGGCGCCGAACCGGGGCGGGACGTGGCGGTGGTGGGGTTCGACGACTCGCCGGCCGCGACCCTGCTCTCCCCGGGCCTGACGACGCTCGCGCAGCCGCTGGAGGCGGTGGGCCACGAGTGCGTCCGGCTGCTGCTGGCGCGGATCGCCGCGCCGTCCGCGCCGCCCGAGCGGGTGCTGCTGGAGCCGTCCCTGGTCGTCCGGGACAGCACCCCGCCGGTCCCGCCCGCCCCGCCCGTCCCGGACCTGGCGCCCCGGACGCGCCTGCCGGCGCCCCGCCGGGGCGACTGAGCCCCCACCTCGCCCACCCCCCGCACCGGGCGCGCCGGTCACCGGCCCCGGAAGAGCCGCACATCCGCAAGACCCCCGAAGGAGTCACCATGGCCACCCGCACAGCCGCCGCAGGCGCCCTCATGACCTGCGCGGCGCTGCTGGCCGCCACCGGCTGCTCGTCGAGTTTCGGCGACAGCGCCGGTGGCGAGCAGGACACGGGCGACAAGCAGCGCCTCACCGTTCTCATCGCCACCTCCGGCGACGCGGAGACCAGCAGCGTCAAGAAGGCCGTGGCCGCGTACGAGAAGAAGTCCGGCCACACGGTCACCGTGGAGATAGCCAAGGACATCAACCAGCAGCTCGCCCAGTCCTTCGCCGGCGGCAACCCGCCGGACGTCTTCTACGTCGACTCCAGCCAGTTCGCCAACTACGCCGGCGCCGGCTCGCTGTACCCGTACGGCGACAAGATCAAGGACGCGGACGCCTTCTCCGAGCAGCTCCGCACCTCCTTCACCCACGACGGTGAACTGGTGTGCCTGCCCAAGGACGCCTCCACCCTCGCCCTCGCCGTCAACACCCGGCTGTGGAAGAAGGCCGGGCTGACCGAGAAGGACTACCCGACCACCTGGAAGGAGCTGGAGACGGTCGCCGGAAAGCTCACCGGCGACGGCGTCACCGGGCTGGTGACCAGCGACGAGTACCAGCGGCTCGGGGTCTTCATGAAGCAGGCGGGGGGCTGGATCACCGACGAGGGCCAGACCCGGATGACCGCCGACACCCCGGAGAACGCCGAGGGCCTCGGCTTCGTCCGCTCCCTGCTGCGCTCGGGCTCCATGAAGTACGCCAAGCAGACCGACACCAGCTGGGGCGGCGAGGCGTTCGGCAAGGAGAAGGCGGCCATGACCATCGAGGGCAACTGGCTCGCCGGCGCCATGAAGCACGACTACCCCGACGTCGGCTACGAGGTCGTCCCGCTCCCGGAGGGCCCCGCCGGCAAGGGCAGTCTCGCCTTCAGCAACTGCTGGGGCGTGGCCGCCAAGAGCAGCCATCAGGCGGCCGCCGTGGACCTCGTGGAGCACCTCACCTCGGCGGAGCAGCAGCTGACGTTCGCCGACGCGTTCGGCGTCATGCCCTCGCGCACCGCGGCCCTGGAGGACTACGCCGAGGCGGCCCCCGAGGCCAGGGCCTGGGCCGAGGCCACCGCGTACGCGCAGGGCCCGGTGACCGTCGCCGGCTTCGAGAAGGTCGCCACCCAGTTCAACACCGACCTTCAGTCGCTGCGGACCACCGACCCGGAGAAGATCCTCGCCGCCCTCCAGCGCAACGGCGAGCAGGCCCTGAAGAAGGGCAACTGACCCGCCATGGCCTCCCGTACGCCCCGCACGGCGCGCCGCCCGGGCCCCGCGCCCGGCGGCGCTCCGCTCCCCGCCCCCCACCGGGGCGGGGAGCCCCCCGCGGCCGGACCGCCGGGCGCCCCTGACCCGCCCGGCGGCTCCGGCACCGGCCCGGCGCCCCGCGTCCCGCGCCCCAGGGGCGCGGGGCGCCGGCGGGAAGGCGCCTGGGGGTGGCTGTTCAGCGCCCCCATGGTGATCCTCCTCGGGCTGTTCCTGGTGCTTCCGATCCTGATGGCGCTGTGGGTGAGCCTGCTCGACTGGAACGGCGCCTCCAATCCGTTCACCGGGCAGGCCCGCTTCGTCGGCCTGGACAACTACCGCTCCCTGTTCACCGAGGACGGCCTGGACCGCACCCTGTTCGCAACCTCGCTGCGGAACAACTTCTACTACGTGGTGCTGACCGTGCCGCTCCAGACGGGGCTCGCGCTGGGGCTGGCCCTGCTGGTCAACCAGCGGCTGCTGCGGGCCCGGGGCGCGCTGCGCACCGTCTTCTTCTTCCCGTCGGTCACCAGCTCGATCGCGGTCGCCACGATCTTCCTCTTCCTCTTCCAGGGCAGCGGCGCGGTCAACGCGCTGCTGTCGTGGATCGGGGTGAAGGGGCCGAACTGGTTCGCCGATCCGCGCGGGGTGTTCTCCCTGCTCCTCGGCGCCCTGGGCGTCGTCGACCCCGAGCAGCCCTCGGGACCGCTCGCCGAGCACACGGTGATGGGACTGTCCTGGTTCGAATGGCTGTCCGGGCCGTCCGTCGCGATGTGCACGATCATCATGCTCGCCGTGTGGACCACCTCCGGCACCTTCATGCTGATCTTCCTCGCGGCGCTCCAGGACATTCCCCGGGAGCTGGAGGAGTCCGCGGCGATCGAGGGGGTCAACCGCCGCCAGATGCTGCGGTACGTGATCCTGCCCGCGCTGCGCCCCGTGCTCTTCCTGGTGCTCACCCTGGGGCTGATCGCCACCTGGCAGGTCTTCGACCAGATCTACGTCATGGGCCAGGGCGCGCCCGGCAACACGACGCTGACCCCGGCCTTCCTGTCGTACATGTCCGCCTTCGACGACGCCGACTTCGGGCAGGGCGCCGCCATCGCCTTCGTCCTGCTGGTGATCATCCTGGTGATGACGGCGGTGCAGCGCTGGGTGCTGCGGGAACGCGGCGACCGCCCGGGGAGGAAACGATGACCACGGAGTCCCTCAGGACGGCGGAGACCGCCGAAGCTGCCGGGACGGCCGGGACGGCCACGGCGGGGCGGGAGACCCGGCCGGGACGCGAGCGCGGATCACCGGGGAGGCCGGTGCTGCCCCGCTTCCCGCTGCCGCTGCGCGCCGCGGGCTACACGGCGATCGCCGCGCTGGGCCTGCTGTACCTGCTGCCGTTCGTCCTCCAGCTCGTCACCGGGTTCAAGACCGACCCGGACGCGGCGGCCAACCCGCTGGGCATGCTGCCGGTCACCCCGACCACCGCGGCCTACCAGCGGCTGTTCGGGCTGAGCGAGGCCGCGGACGGGGTGCCGTTCCTGCGGTGGATGGGCAACTCCGCCTTCGTGGCCGTGGTGGTGACGGCCGGCCGGGTGCTCTTCGCCTCGATGGCCGGCTACGCCCTGGCGCGGCTGCGCTTCCCGGGCCGCGGGCTGCTGTTCGGCTTCCTCATCGCGGTGATGGCGGTGCCGCCGGTGGCGCTGCTCATCCCCAAGTTCCTGGTGCTGAACACCTTCGGCCTCTTCGACAGCTACGCGGGGATGATCCTGCCGCTGCTGGTGGACGCGGCGAGCGTCTTCATCATGCGGCAGTTCTTCGTGTCGCTGCCACGGGAGGTGGAGGAGGCCGCGAAGGTCGACGGGGCGGGGGTGCTGCGCACCTACTGGTCGGTGGTGCTGCCCATGGCGCGGCCCGCGCTGATCACCGTGACGATCCTGTCGTTCCAGGGGTCGTGGAACGAGTTCACGCACTTCCTGGTGGCCACCCAGTCCGCGCAGTACGAGACGCTCACCACGGGGCTCGCCCGCTTCGTCTCCGGCGGGCTGGGCGGCGGCACGCAGTACCCGCTGAAGCTGGCGGCGGCGCTGCTGGCCACGGTGCCGGTGGCGGTGCTGTTCTTCTGCTTCCAGCGGTACTTCGTCCAGGGGGCCAACTCCGGGGCGGTGAAGGAGTGACCCGCGGGCGCCGTCCCCGCGGCGGCTGAGGGGCGGCCGGACGGGCCCCGGCGGGGCCTCCCCCGCCGGGGCCCGTCCGCCGGATGGTGGCGCGGCGCGCCGGTCCCGGAAACGCCACCGGGCCGGTGACCCCCGGAGAACGGGGGGCACCGGCCCGGTCGCTGTCCGGGCCCGGGGCCGGGCCGCCCACCGGTCCGGCCCGCCCGCGGCGGGGCGCCCGGCGGCGCGGCTCCGGCGCCCGGCGGCTCAGCCGGCCGCAGCGGCGGCCCGCTGTTCGGCGGCGGCCAGCCGCACGCAGACGGCGACGGCACGCATCGCCTCGCGCACCTCGTCCACCGAGGGGTAGCTGGGCGCCAGCCGGATCTCGCGGTCGCGCGGGTCCTTGCCGTAGGGGAAGGCCGCCCCGGCCGGGGTGAGCGCGATCCCGGCCTCCTTGGCGAGGCGCACCACCTCGCTCGCACAGCCGTCGGGGACGGACAGGGAGACGAAGTAGCCGCCGGCGGGCCGGGTCCACTCGGCGATGCCGAGCCCGCCCAGCTCCTCCTCCAGCACCTCCTGGACAGCGGCGAAGCGGGGCGCCAGCACCGCCCGGTGGCGCTCCATGTGCGCCAGCACGCCGTCGGTGCCGCCGAAGAAGCGGACGTGCCGGAGCTGGTTGACCTTGTCCGGGCCGATGGTCTGCTTGAGCAGGCGCTCCTTCAGCCAGGCCACGTTGGCCGCCGAGGCGCCCACGAAGGCCACGCCCGAACCGGCGGCGGTGATCTTGGAGGTGGAGCCGAAGACCAGGGCGCGGTCGGGGTTGCCGGCCTCCTCGCAGGCGTCCAGCACGGGCAGCAGCTCGGCCGGCTCGCCGGTGAGGTGGTGCACCGCGTAGGCGTTGTCCCAGAAGAGACGGAAGTCCGGGGCGGCGGTGGGCATCGCGGCCAGCCGGCGCACCGTCTCGTCGCTGTAGACCTCACCGGTGGGGTTGGCGTACTTGGGCACGCACCACATGCCCTTGACCGTGGGGTCGGAGGCGACCAGTTCCTCCACGGCGTCCATGTCGGGGCCCTGGCCGGTGAGCGGCACGGAGATCATCTCGATGCCGTACCGCTCGCAGATCCCGAAGTGCCGGTCGTAGCCGGGGGACGGGCAGACGAAACGGACCCGCTCCTCGTCGGCCCAGCGGCGCCCGCCGCCAGGGGGCGCCGAGAGGAGCGCCTGGACGACGGCGTCGTGCATGAGCGTGAGGCTGGCGTTGCCGAGGGCCAGCAGCCGGTTGGCGGGCACCTGGAGCAGCGGGGCGAAGATCTCACGCAGCTCCGCCAGGCCCAGCAGGCCGCCGTAGTTGCGGGTGTCGGTGCCGTCGGCGGCGCGGAGGTCACCGGCGGCGGGCAGGGAGTGCAGGTCGTTGCTCAGGTCGAGCTGTTCGGGGGAGGGCTTGCCCCGCGTCAGGTCGAGGCTCAGGCCCTGGGCACGCAGCTCGGCGTACTCCTTGCGGGCGGCCTCCAGCCCGGCTCCGTCGTCGGGAGCGGCTTCCGGAACGGACGCAGGGGACACGGCTTCCTCCATGACATGGCGCGGATCGGCTATGAGCGGCGCATGAGCAGGTCAGCGGCCAGGTTACCAAGGGGCTCCCGGGCCCCGGCCGGCCAGCCGGATGGACGGACGCCACCGGGACGGGCCCGCCGCGCGCCACCGCCCCGGCCGTCCCGCACGATCCCTGCCCGGGAAACGGACCGGCACCCTCCGCGGGGGGCATGACCGCCGTCACAGGCAGCCGCCGCACCGGGAACGCCGCCGGGGCGCCCGGGAGCTCAGCCGTCCGCCGCTCCCCCGCCCGACCGGCCTCCGCCCCTGCCCTGCGCCTCCCCCGCGCGGCGCACCGCGCCCGCCCCGCCACACCGGCGGGCGGCGGGACGGGGTGGGCGGGGTGGACGGGGACTGCGGCCGGGGATGCGGCCGGGGACTGCGGCCGGGCGGTGGTCAGCAGGTGGGGACGCCCGGGAGCCAGGAGTCCGCCACGTCGACGAAGATGTTGGAGAGGTAGCCGCCGTAGTCGGGGAGGTACGCCCAGGCGTCGTTGGTGTACCCCTGGTACGTCACCTTCTCGCCGCGCACCTGGCAGCGGACCCGCACCGTGGTCGGCCCGGCGAGGGTCGCCACCCGGGCGGCACCCGTCGAGGGGGACTTGCGGATGTTCACGTCCGTGCCCCAGGTGGGGAAGGACGTGGTGGCGCCGCCGCTGTCGCCGCGCACCAGCTGCATGTAGTAGGTCCAGTTCCAGTTGGGCCCGGGATCGGTGTGGTCGTTCCCCGGGACCTCGTGGTGGCCGACGATGTGCGCCCGGTCCTTCGGGATGCCGTAGGTGTCGGCCAGGTGGCGGGTGAGCGCGGCCGAGGAGCGGTACATCGCGTCGGTGAACCAGGACGGGTCGTTGACCCAGCCCTCGTGCTCGATGCCGACGGAGTAGGCGTTGCCGGAGCGCGCGTGCCAGGCGGTGTCCCGGTCCCGGACCATCTGCGTCACCTGGCCGTCGGAGGAGCGCACCACGTAGTGGGCGCTGACCTGCGAAGCCGGGTTCTGGAACCAGCTGATCGTGCCGGCGTAGCTGCCTTGGGTGACATGGACGACGACCGCGCTGATCGACTGCGAGCGGCCGGTGGCGTAGTTGGCGGTCGAGGCCGGGACCCACTGGGCGGGCCCGTAGTCCGGGCTCTGCGCGCCGGCCGGCCCGGTCTCCCCCGTGACGCCGGCGCCGGCGTACTCGCCTCGCTCGGGGGTGGCCTTCCGGGGAGCGGCGTGCACGAGTTCCCCGCCCCCGGCGTGCGCGCTGATGCCGTCCGCCAGCAGCTCGTAGACGGTGTCGGCGTAGAGCCGGGCGGCGGCGTCGCTGCCGGAGCCGCCGTAGCGGGCGGTCACCGGGTACCAGGCGCCGAGGCGGTCGCGGTCGGCGGCGTCCAGGCCCAGGTCGTCCGCGAGGGCGCGGAGGACGGCGGCCCCGCCTCTGATGTTGACGGCCGTGTCCCGCCGGAGGTCGGCGACCTCCTCCCCGGTGATCCGCGCGGCGCGCTCCAGGGTGCGGTTGGAGGGGTTGCTGACCAGGTGCATCACGCCGTAGCCGTTCGCGTGGCTCGGCTCGCCGCGGTGACCGTCGAGGTGCGTCTCGCCGTAGCCGACGGCGACGAGCAGGTCGCGCGGGACGTCGTACTCCGCGGCGGCGCTCGCGAAGGCGGCGCCGACGGGACCGGAGCCGGTGGCGGCGCCCGACGGATCCGGCGCGGCGGAGGCGGGCTGCCCGGCGAGGAGCAGCGAGGCGGCGACGGCGGTGCCGATCAGCGCGGTCAGCCGGCGCGTACGGGGTAGGGCGGGGCGGGGTGAGTTCATCGGTCTCTCTCCGGTCTCCTGCGCGATGGATGAGGGGGATGCGCCTGGGGTGAGCTGCGCGGTCCGGCGCCGGCCGGGCCGGGTGGTCCCGGACGCGTGGTCCGGGGGCCGGGGTTCGAGATGCCCGGGGCTGCCGGATGGGTGCGGGGCGGCCCGGTCCGCCGGTGCTGGGGGTTGTGGGGGATGCGGTGGTCGGCGTCGTGAAGGTGGACGTTGCGGAGGGGAAGTCGCGGGGAATGTCACCGCCGGACGGTGGCTGGGAGGGGGCGGGGAGAACCGGACTCGCCCCGGGCTCCGGTGCCTCCGGAGCCGGTGGCGGGGGCGGGGGCCGGGCGTCCGGCCGTGCCCGGTGGTGACGGGCCCTCCGCTCCGGCGGAGTCCCGTCACCGGTGCACGAGTTCAGCAGGTCGGCACGCCAGGCAGCCAGCCCTCGGCGACATCGATGAAGATGTTGGAGAGGTAGCCGCCGTAGTCGGGCAGATACGACCAGGCGTCGTTGGACCAGCTCTGGTAATGGACCATCTGTCCCCGCACCTGGCAGCTCACCCGCACCGTCGTCGGCCCCGGCAGGGTGGCCACCCGCGCCGAGGTGGTGGTGGCGGAGGCCCGGATGTTGACGTCGGTGCCCCAGGTCGGGAAGGACTTCGTGGAGCCGCCTCCTTCCGTCCACAGATAGGTGACGGTCACCCAGCCGTTGTCGTTGAGGCCGACGTTGGAGAAGGTGCCGTCGGCGAGGTCGATGCCGGCGGGGTTGGCGACCCGGCGGCCGAACTCGTCCTTGCCGCCGTTGTAGCCGTTCTGGTAGGCGGCCTGGGCTTCGGGCAGCCCGCGCGCCAGGTCCCGGTACATCTCGCGGGTCGAGGACGGGTTCCAGTAGTCGTCGCGGGTGTTCCACGGCCCGACGTCCCACACCGGCGCCGTCTCACAGCGCGCCGGGCCGCACACCCGCACCGAGTACTGCGAGCTGCCCTTCGGGGAGAGCCCGCGCCGGGAGGGGAGCGCCACGAAGTGGTCGTCGGCCTTGATGACGTGGCCGTTGGCGGTGGTGTGCCCGACCAGCCCCTCACGCGTGGCGTAGACGCGGGCGCTGAACGCCGCCTGCGCGCCCATGGGCCGCGCCTCCGGCTCGGCGAGGTCCGCGGTGAGCCGCACCCCGCTGACCGCCGGGCCCGCGCCCCCCGCGGTGGCGAGCAGGGTGAGCCGCGCCTGCACCTCGGTGACGGCCCGGGGCAGCAGGGCCGGCGCGCCGGTGGCCTCCCGCCACTCCGTCCACGCGCCCCGGCCGTCCCGGCCGCGGACGTCCACCTCGGCGTGGGCGCCGCGCGGAAGCCGGGCCGTCACCTCGGCGGCGACCCGGTTGACCGCCCGGTCCAGCTCACGGGACGGGAGGACAGCCGAGCCGTGGCCGCCCTCTGTCTCCAGGGAGGCGGGGGCGGTGCCGGGATCGCCGAGCCGGAGCGTGGCCCCGGTGCGGCGGATGTTCACCTCGGAGCCCGCGCCGGTGTCACGTGACGCACCGTTGCCCGCGCCGTCCGCGCCGTCCGCGCCGCCGGTGAGATCCACGCGCCAGCTCGTCCTCCCGGCCGGGGCGGGGCCCTCCGGTGCCCCGACGGCGTCCCCCCGCGCCGTGATCGCCGTGGCGGCGGGGGACCCGCCGGCCGGGCTCGCGGGGGAGGCGGTGGCCGCGCCGGATCCCAGAGCCGCCCCGGCAACCGCCAGCAGGGTCACGGCCAGGACCGGGACGCGACGGCGGGCGGGGACCCGCCGCCACGGTCTCGGCCGCTCTCCCGGCGCCCGCCGTGCCGCGGGCGCCGTCCGGGCTCCGGACGGGGCGGGCGCGCCCGGCGAGGCGTGCGCGCGAGGCGGTCGCGCCGGTCTCCGGCCGTCGGGTCCTGTTCCGTTGTCGCTTCTGCCGTTCCCGCGCATGCGGCTTCCTTCCTGAAATCCTGAGTGCCCGAGTGCCTGAGTCCCGTCAGTTCCTGGGTTCCTGGGTTCCTGGGTTCCTGGGTTCCTGGGTTCCTGAGGGAGAGGCGAAGAGGTACGAGGGTGGTCAAGGGGGGTGCCCGCCGGGGCGGCGGCGTCCGCCGCGCGCCGCCGGCACGGTGGGCACCGGAGGTCAGGAGCAGTCGGGGACGTCCGGGAGCCCGTTCCCGGCACCGAGGTGAACGGTGGTCACATAGCCCCGGTACTGCGGGAGGTAGGCCCACCGGTCGCCGGCGTGCGGGGGATCGGAGATCCACTGCCCGCGCCGCAGGCACGAGACCAGCACCTCCACGCCGGCCGGCAGCGTGGTGACCACCGCGGAGGACGTGGTCGCGGCGGCGCGCACCCGCACCCCCTCACCCCGGGTGGGGACCCAGGTGCCGGAGGGCCGCCGGACGCCGGGCACCTCCAGGGAGCCGGCGATCCGGGTGAGCCGGGAGTAGGCGGTGCCGTACGGGGTGCCGTCCGGGTGCAGGGTGAGGACGGCGACGATGGCGCGGTCGCCCCGGCCGACCGTGCCGGTGGTGTGCAGGGCCTCGCGGACGAGGTCGACGGGGTCCCCGCCGTCCGCCGGGGCGGCCCCGGCGCCGCCCGAACCGGCCGCGTCGCCCGCCCCGCCCGGCTGGTCCGCCCCGGCCGCGTGGTTCACGGCGTTCCCGTCGCGCACGTGATCCGCGCCGCGCGGCCCGCCGGCGTCGCCGTCCGGAGTCCGCTCCCCGCCGCGCGCCGGGGCGGCCACCGCCGGCGCGGGCGTACCCGCGTCGGCGGTGCAGCCGCCCGAAGTGAAGCCGGACCAGCCCTGTTTGGCTGCCCAGGGCCCGTCGAAGGCGGAGGGGATGCCGAAGTACTGGTCGAAGCCGTCGTTGGCGCAGCGGGTGGCCCGGCGCAGGTTGCCCATGATGAACTCCCGCACGGGCACCGGCGCTTCGTCGAGGATGTACCGGTAGATCCGTACGGTGTCGGCGGCGGTGAGCGCCGTGTAGCCCCAGAAGCCGGGGTGAGTGGCGGGCGGCGGTGCCGTCCCGGTGAGCCCGAGGCGGGAGGCCATCCGGCCGATGATCGCGCTGCCGCCCCGCTCGGCCCAGTAGTGGCTCGCCTGGTCGTCGTCGCTGCTGCGGAGCATCGCCTCCAGCCGGGCGCGCTCCTCCCCGGGGATGTCGTAGGCCGGGGCGAGGTCCCGGAGCACGTCCAGGGCGAGCAGGAGTTTCACGATCGAGGCGGAGCGGAAGCGGTGGTCGGCGTTGACGCGTGCGGTGAAGGTGCCGGTGCGGCGGTCGAAAACGGCGATGCCGGCGGTCACCTCCGCCGGGACGTCCACCCCGGACGCGGGGGCGGCGTCACGCGCCCTTCCGTGCGCCGGAGCGGCGAAGAAGGCGCCGAGCAGGGCCAGCGCGACCGTGCCGGTGACCATCGCGAACAGCCACCGGTGACGCGAGGCGGGGGCGGAGCCGCCGGACGGGCCGGGGCCGGGCGGCGGGGGCGGAGGGTCCGCGGGGCCGGTGGCGGGCCGGTGCGCGGGCCCGGCCGTGGCCGGCGGGTGACCGGCTCCGGCCGCCGCGCCGGAACGCCCGGGCGGCTCATGCCCGCCCTCCGGCCGCCGGGGCGCACCGGTCCGGTGGGCGGTGTCCCGGAGGGCTCCGCCGGAGACATCGCCGCGCGCCGCACCCGGCACACCATCGGGCGCCTGGCCTTTAGCCTCGTCCGGCGCCTGATCCGATGCCTGGCCCGACGCCTGGCCCGATGGCCGGCTCGTCGCCTCGTCCGAAGCCTCGCCTGAGGTCTCACCGTGCATCTGTCTGCCGCTCCTCGGTGCCGTACGGACGGGGGCCGGGGTGGGCCACCGCGATCGTGGTGACCGGCCGACACGCTGGCCGAGGAGCGCGCCACGGGCAAGCTTTTCGATCTGAGGCGAAGAGGCCGCGAAGTGATTGTCAGCGGAACGACGGGCGGCCTACGTTTCGGCTCGTCCCGCGGTGACCGCGGCGCCCCGGCGGGCCGCTGAACGCCTCCGCGTTCCCCGGCCGTTCCGCCGGGACACACCACCGGCGTACCGCCGGGCCGCCGCGGACACCTCCCGCCCTCCCGGCCGTTCGTCCTCTCCGCCTGTTCCGACCGTTCGCCGCTTCACCCGCTCGCCAGTTCCGCCTCCCGATCGAGGAGCCCTTGTGCACAGACGCCTGCCGACCGTATTCGCCGCCGCCCTGATCGCCCTCCTCGGGCTGCTCTCCCTGCCCGCCCGGGCGGAGACCACCGGAGCCACCGGAGCCGCGGCCGCCGCCGCGCCCGTCTTCAAGGCCCCGTACCCCTGTGGTCAGCGCTGGACCTACAGCCACCACTCCGCCGAGGTGCGCCGCGCCCTCGACTTCATCCGGTCCGACGGCGGTTCCACGGCCGGCACCCCCGTCCTCGCGTCCGCCGCCGGCACCGCCACCCGGCACAGCCAGCCCAGCGGCGCCGGCAACTACATCGTCATCGACCACGGCGGGGGCTGGAAGACGTACTACTTCCACCTCGCCGCCTACTCGGTCGCCAACGGGGCCTCCGTGAGCCAGGGCCAGCAGATCGGCACCACCGGCAGCACCGGCAACTCCACCGGCGCGCACATCCACTACGAGCAGCTCTACAACGGCGCCGGCCAGGACATCGTCATCAACGGCTCCCGGCTCTCCTACCCCGGCAGCTACAACCAGGCCTATCTGACCAGTGACAACGGCTGCGGCGGCACCGGCACCCCGTTCACCACCTGGGGGACCGACGTCCGCGTGCGGGCCGACGCCCGGCTCAGTGCCGCCGTGGTGACCGTGCTCCCGGGGCCGACGAACGTCCGCGTCCTCTGCCAGAAGCAGGGCGACACCGTGAACGCCGAGGGCTACACCAACGCCTGGTGGAGCAAGCTGCGCGACCAGGGCGGCTTCGTGAGCAACATCTACATCGACCACCCGGCGTACAAACTCCCCGGCGTTCCGGAGTGCTGAGGCCACAGCCGCGGAGGAGCGGATGAGGGACGCCTGAACACACCTGGCGGTGCGGGCGCGGGACTCGCCTTCCGCGCCCGCACCACCGTCCGGCGCCCCGGTCCCGGCGGGCGGCACACCCCCCGCCGGGACCGGGCAGCCACGCGGCGGCCGGGCCCGGCCCGCCCCCGGCACCGAATCGTCCCACCCTCGCGGGGGCGCCGTTCCGTCCACTTCACCGGTCCGCCGGCCCCGGTTTCCCGGGCTTCTTTGGTGGAGCCCGAATCATGCCGCGAAACGGTGACGCGGTCGCGCTACCCGCATAGACTCCCCGCCGGACGCACGAGGTGACACACCGAGGCGGCCGCCGGCTGCGGCCCGTCCCCCGACCAGGGCGGGCCCGTGACCTTCCGGGGGGTGGGCGCAGTGCTGCGCGTGGAGTTCAACGGCCGGGAACTGGCCCGGCTGCGAATGGCACAGGGCGTCGATCCGCTCTGGGAGATCGCGGCGAGTCTGCACCGCCTCCAGAACCGGCGGGCCGCCCTGGTGTACGACCCCTGGCGGCGCGAGGTGGGCGCCGCCCTGGAGCGGGCCGGGCTGCTCCCGGCGGTGCGCGGGCTGATGCTGATCTTCCCGGCCGCCACGTACTTCCCGGACTTCCTCACCCCCGGGTGCGCCGACCCCGACCTCGACGCGGGCGTGGACAAGGTGCTCTCCACCCCCCGTCATCGGCTGGCGGCGGAACTCTCCCGGCTCTACCCCGGCTCCCCACTCCCCCACGGCCTGCGCCGGCTCGCCGAGGGCGACCTCGACGCGCTGCGCCGGCTGGGCAGCGCGCTGCGCCGGTACTACGCCCTGGCCGTCGCCCCGTATCTGCCGGCCATCCGCGCCGAGGTGGCCGCCGACCGCGCCCAGCGGGCCGAGGCCGCCCTGACCGGCGGCGCCGAAGGGCTCCTCGCCAGCTACGGCGTGCTGCCCGGCTGGACGTGCGACGGCACCGCGCTGCGCACCCCGTACCCCGTCCGGCGCGAACTGCGCCTGCGGGGGCGGACCCTGACCCTCGTCCCGGGCTTCTTCTGCGTGCGCTCCCCGCTGGCGCTGGCGGACGAGGAGCTGCCCCCGGTGCTCGTGCACCCCCTCTCCCCTACCCCGGGCTGGCTGGAACGTTCCCGCCCGAGCGAGGCGGCACCACCCGCCGCCCAGCTCATCGGCACCTCCCGCGCCCAGCTCCTGCAACTGCTGGACCGGCCGATGACCACCACCGGCCTGGCCACCGCCCTGGCCCTCGCCCCCTCCACCACCTCCCGCCACACCTCGGTGCTCCGGGAGGCCGGCCTGCTCATCTCCCGCCGCCAGGGCGGCAGCGTCCTCCACCGCCGGACGGCGCTGGGCGAGGCGGTGCTGGAGGGGGCACTGCGGTAACCACCGGCGGCCGCCGTGGAAGTCCGACCTGAGGCCTGAGCCACCCCCGCATGCGCGGGGAGCAAATCCGCTACTTCAGCCCGAAGGCCGAGGTGCCGGGTCCATCCCCGCGTGCGCGGGGAGCAGCTGTGGCTCAACTCCGCCTTCGCCGACTTGAAGGGGCCATCCCCGCGTGCGCGGGGAGCAGGCTTTGCGACCTGGGCTTTTATCGCGGCGGAGACCTGTTCTCCATCACTTTCGCCAACTCCGGCATCTCGAGTATATCGACCATAGCCCTCTCACCCTCTTCCGAAGCGGCGGCGCTTTGCAGCCTTGCTCCAGCCCGGCTTCGGGTTGCCAGGGCTGTGGGGCTGGCCGCTGGCGGTCGGGCGGCGAATGAGGGTCAGGCCCTCGTGGTCGACGGGACGCCAGGCGCGGTCGTGGGTGCGGAAGGTGAAGCACTGTTCGTTGCCGGTGGTGCGAGCGAGGAGCGCCCGGCCCTGACCCGCGTACTCCTGCTGCTCCCCGCGCACGCGGGGAGCAGCAGGAGACCTCGGCACCCCCGGCGCCCTTGTGGTGACGCGGGGGTAGGCGCGTGTCATGGAGCGATGGTGGAAGTGGATGGCCTCGGGGGTCGTCTCCGGGGGTGTCTTCGGCGTCATCTGGACGGTGATGAGCGGCGGCTCGTGGGGGTGGGAGTTCGTCGCCCAGTGCGCCGTCTGCGCAGTGGTCTACTCCTTGATGGGGCCGCTGCTGGCGCGGTCCCGGCGGCGGGCGGAGGAGCGGGACGCCGAGCACATGCGAGCCATCCGGGAGGCTCGCCAGGGGCGGCGCCGATAGCCGGCCCCTCTTCCCTGTCCCGTCACGTCGGCCCACACCTGGCAGCCGCTCTCGAGGGAATCCCGCTCGGCTTCCGGGCAGCCGACGGCCGGCAGGCGCGGCGGCCGCGCGCCCTGGCGGGACCTTCCCGGCGGGAGGCATAAGCACCCCGATGATCGGCAACACGCCCTCACAGAGGATTAGTTGCCTGAGCTACCTACCAGGAGGAGCCACCATGTCTCTGTCCCGTACCGCCATCGCCACCACGGCCGTCCTCTCACTCGTCGGCCTGGCCGGAGGATCCGCCGTCGCGAGCGCCGGAGGGAGCCAGACCGCCGCCGGGGCAGCCGAGGCGTGCCAGCCCGGGGCGTTGCGGGCGGCGACGAGCGACATCGACGAGCACCAGGTGGGCATGAACCACGAGGGGACCTACCTGAAGGTCACCAATGTCGGGGACAGCGCGTGTACGTTCTCCGGCTACCCCGGGCTCGCTCTGGAGGGGGCGGGCCACACCGCGATCACCACCGAGACCACCCGCGGCGACACCTACTTCGTCCAGGACCCGGGTGAGCACGAGGTGACCTTGCAGGCCGGCGACTCCGCCTACGCGGATCTCGCGTGGACCCACACCGGCGAGGACGCGGTCGACGCCCGCTACCTCCAGATCTCCCCCACCGGCAGCAATTCCCACAGCACCGTGCCGTTCGAGAAGGTCGTGGACGGTGGCGCGCTCACCGTGACGGCGTGGAGCGACACCCTGCCGGCCTCCTGATCCGGCGCCCGGAATCCCGGACCCAGGGCTCACGCGGTTCTCCGGGGGCCCACACGCCCCCGGAGAACCGCGCGAGCGGCGCCGGTCCGTCCCCGAGGGGTGGGACGGAGCCGGTTGCCGGGCGCGGTGGAGGCCGGGACCGGCGGATCACGCCGTGCCCCGCCCCGGCGCGTCAGCCCGGTGTGCTCATCCGGGGGTCAGCCGGTAGGCCGCGCCCGCCTGGGTGGTGAAGACGGCCACGCCCTGCTCCGGGCGCTGGACGGAGACCGGGTTGCCGCCGCTGGTGACCTGGAGCTGAGCCGCGGAGCGGACCTTCACCTGGCCCCCGACGCGGGCCCGCAGGTCGGCCGTACGCAGGGCCCGCCCGCCCCACGTCAGGTCCACCTCGTAGCCGCCGCGGGCCAGCAGGCCGCGGACCGAGCCGTCGGGCAGCGCGGTGGGCAGCGCGGGCAGCAGGTGCAGTTCGCCGGCGTGTGACTGGAGCAGCCATTCCGTGACGCCCGCGGTCGCGCCGAAGTTGCCGTCGATCTGGAACGGGGGGTGCAGGTCGAAGAGGTTGGGCGCGGTGCGGGCGGGGGTGAGGAGGTCGGACAGGAGCTTGTAGGAGCGTGCTCCGTCCTCCAGCCGCGCCCAGAAGTTGATCTTCCAGGCGAGGGACCAGCCGGTGCCGTCGTCGCCGCGCTGTTCCAGGGTTCTGCGGGCCGCCGCGAAGAGGTCCGGGGTGGAGCGCCGGGTGATCTGGTTGCTCGGGTGGAGGCCGTAGAGGTGGGAGACGTGGCGGTGGCCCTGTTCGGGGGCGCCGGCGTCCCAGTCCTGCTGCCATTCCTGGAGCTGGCCGCGGGAGCCGACCTTCATGGGCGGCAGCTTCGCGCGGGCGTTCCGCGTGTCCGTCCGCAGACCCGCGTCCCCGTTCTCGCCGAGGAGTTCGGATGCCTGGACGAAGCCGTCGAAGAGGTCGCGCAGGATCTGGTTGTCCATGGTGGGCCCGGCGCAGACGGAGGCGTTCGGGTGGTGGGCGTTCTCCGGGGAGACGGACGGGCAGGTGACGAGGTGCCCGGTGGAGGGGTCGGTGACGAGGCTGTCGAGGAAGAAGCGCACGGCGCCCCGGAGGACGGGGTAGCGGCGGCGCAGGGCGTCCCGGTCGCCGGTGAAGAGGTAGTGGTCCCAGATGGCGGTGGCGAGCCAGGCTCCGCCGGTGGGCCACATGCCCCAGAACGCGCCGTCGACGGGGGCGGTGCCGCGCCAGGCGTCGGTGTTGTGGTGGGTGACCCAGCCGCCGGCGCCGTACTGCGTCTGGGCGGTGCGCGCGCCGGACACCGCGAGGTCGGTGAGGAGGTCGAAGATCGGTTCCCAGCACTCGACGAGGTTGGTGACGGGCGCGGGCCAGTAGTTCATCTCCGTGTTGATGTTGATGGTGTATTTCGAGTCCCAGGGTGGGAGGAGCGAGTCGTTCCAGATGCCCTGGAGGTTGGCGGGCTGGGTGCCGGGGCGGGAGGAGGCGATGAGCAGGTAGCGCCCGTACTGGAAGTGGAGGGTGACGAGCTGGCGGTCGCCGGCGGAGGCGAAGTTCCGTACGCGTTCGTCGGTGGGGCGGTCCGCGGCGCTGGTGCGGCCGAGGTCGAGGTCGACGCGGCGGAAGAGGCGCTGGTGGTCGGTGACGTGGCGTTCGCGGAGCTGGTCGTAGGAGCGGCTCGCGGCGGCGTTGAGGGGGTCGGCGGCGCGGGCGGCGTGGTCGCCGGTGACGTTCTGGTAGGTGGTGTAGCTGGTGCCGATGGAGATGAGCAGGGTGACGGAGTTGGCGCCGTTGACGCGGAGGGTGCCGTTGTCGCTGGTGACGGTTCCGCCGTCGGCCTGGGCGCGGGCCAGTGCGCGGAAGCGCACGCGTCCGGTGACGCCTTCGCGGGTCTCCGTGGTGCCGTCGATGGCCGTGGTGATCCGGTCGGGTGAGGAGGCGGTGACCCGCTGCGGGCTGTCGAAGGCGGCGGTGAAGGAGACGGCCCCCGGTGAGCTGGCCGTCAGGCGGACGACGATGACCTGGTCGGGGTGGCTGGCGAAGGTCTCGCGGGTGTGGGTCACCCCGCCGCGGGTGTACTGGACGGAGGCGATGGCGGTGTCGAGGTCGAGCTGGCGCCGGTAGTTGGTGACGGCGCCGCTGCCCAGGGTGAGGCGGAGGTTGCCGACCGTCTGGTACATGAGCTGGCCGACGGGGATGCCGAGGAAGTCGGAGTTGATCAGGGACTGGGCGGATTCCCACTGGCCGGCGAAGACCCGCCGGCGGATCTCGGGGAGGGCGGCCCGGCCCTTGGGGTTGGCGTGGTCGTAGGGGCCGCCGGCCCACACGGTGTCCTCGTTGAGCTGGAGTTGTTCGGTGTCGCTGCCGCCGAAGACCATGGCGCCGAGGCGCCCGTTGCCGATGGGGAGGGCCTGGAGCCACTCGCCGGCGGGGCGGGGGTACCAGAGCGTCAGGTCGCCCGCGGCGGCGGGCGCGGCCTCGCCGGGTCCGGCACCGGGTCCGGTCGCCGGGGCGGCGTGCGCGGTGCCGGAGGGCACGATGCCCGCCGCTCCCGCTCCGACCGTGGTGGATAGTGTCAGAAAATGTCTGCGATCCATGACCGTCAGCTTCCGGTCATGGTGACTCGCTGTCGACAGGTCAGGGGTCAGTTTCGGAAGCGGCCGCTCCCTGGACCCGGCGGACAAACGTGCCCCAAGTGCCGTTCCGCGCGGGGCGATTGGGCGGAGGGAGGCTCGTCCGCCCCGGGGATACCGCCGGGGGCCGGCCGGTGAGCGGCGAGGTTCGCAGGTTGCGGGGGCTGTTCGCACGTGTTTCGTCCTGGTGACGGCCGGGAGGGTGACGCCCCGCCCGTTCGCCGCGAAATCGCCCCCGTTCCGGGCCCGTTCAGACCGCCGTTGCGCGGCCTCTTCCCGGCGGGGTGGAGCCGCCCCGGGCCCGCCCGGTGGAGGGGTGGGCGGCCCGGGGCGGCGGCGTGGTGCCGGTCAGCAGGTGGCCGCGGTGTCGATCCTGATGCCGGTGACCGTCATCCCGGCCGGGAAGTTGATGTGGTGGTCGGGCGGGAGGCAGAGGTACCGGGTGCCCGAGCCGGTGGTGTACCGCAGAGAGGCGCGGTCGTCGTTGCGGGTGTTGACGACCCAGTTCGCGCCGCGGCTGCGGGAGCCGAGATTCTGGTAGGAGGGCGTGACGTCGCGGTAGGAGGCGGTCGGGGTGGACCGGTTCCAGTCGTAGTCGGTGAGGTAGAAGCAGACACGCGGATACGCGCAGCCCTTGTAGGAGTCGGCCGTGGCGGCGGGGGCCGTCGCCAGCGAGGCGGCGGCGAGGGCGGAGGCCGCCGCGGTGAGGGTGGCGGTGCGCCGGAGGATGTCCATGTGGCCAGTCTCCGGAAGAATGCGGGCGATTCGTGAGGGTTTTTCAGGTCGAAGCCCTTAGATCACTTCTGTACGCCATCCTTGGGTTCTCCACCGGAATCGTCCGCTTCGCAGGGAAGAGCGAGCGTCTTCCCGTGTGCCACGCCGGGGCGGCCGGGGCCCGCCGGGCCGCCGGTCGGAAACGGGCGGGCCGGAACCGCGCGGCGGCGTACGCGCCCTTCCGTGCCGCATCACGCCGCCCGGCTCCGCGCCGCTCCGTCGCGGTTCCGTCTCCGGCGGGCGTCTCGTCACCCGCCCGGGTCAGTGTTTCGCCACGCGGCCGGCGCGGGACGGGCGGGTGGTCCCGGTCGGCGGAGCTGCCACCGCCGGCCCTGGACCGGTGGCCGTGACCGCCGGCCCGGCACCCGTGGCCGCGGTCGCCGCCCGGGCGGCCGGCGCCGGTTCCGTGACCGGCGGCGGGCCGGCGGTACCGGCGGAGGCGCCGCCGGGGGCCGCGTAGGAGGGGACGGTGCCCGCGGTGGCGAGGCCCTCCTCCCCCGCCGTGCCCCTGACGATCACCTGCTCCGCCGACGCGGCCGCACCGCCCCGGCCACCGAAGAAGGCCGCGCGCCGGATCACGAAGGGGCCGAGGGCCAGCAGGTCGACGGGCGAGGAGCCGAAGTACTCCAGCGCGTCGCGCGGATCGTCCACCAGCGGCCGGCCGGCGGTGCTCAGGCCGGTGTTGACGACGACGGGCAGCCCCGTCCGCCGTTCGAAGGCGCCGAGCATCCGGGCGGCCAGCGGTTCCATGGCCGGGTCGACGGTCTGGACGCGCGCGGTGCCGTCCACGTGGACGACGGCCGGGAGGCGTTCCCGCCACTCCCCGGCGACCTCGTGCGTGAAGAGCATGTACGGGCTGGGCAGCGGCCCGTCGAAGATCTCCGCGGCGCGGTCGGCGAGGACCATCGGGGCGACGGGGCGGAACCGGGCGCGGCCTTTGATGTCGTTGAGGCGTTCGAGGTTGCCGGAGCGGCCGGGGTGGGCGAGGAGGGAACGGTGCCCGAGCGCCCGCGGCCCGTACTCCGAGCGGCCCTGGAACCAGGCGACGATCTCGTCGCCGGCCAGCGCCTCGGCGACGGCCTCGGCGATGTCGGCGGGACGCTCGTAGGGGACGGCGGCGGTCTTCAGCCAGCCCTCGAGCTCGCTGTCGGACCAGCGGCGGCCCAGGTCGGCGCCGGTGAGCGGCTCGGTGCGGTCGCCGCCGTCGGCGGCGAGGTGGAGCGCGCCCCCGAGGGCGGTGCCGGCGTCTCCCGGGGCGGGCTGCACCCACACCCGGCCGAAGGGGCCCTCGCGGGCGATCCGGGAGGTGGCGGCGGAGTTGAGCGCCACGCTCCCGGCCATGGTCAGCACGGTGTCGTGGGTGCGGCCGTGCAGCCAGCGGGCGAGGTCGAGCAGGGTCTCCTCCAGGGCGGCCTGGACGCCTGCGGCGAGGTCCGCGTGTTCCTGCGCCCAGGCCTCGCCGGGGCGCAGCCGCGAGGAGAGTTCCGGCCAGGGCACGCCGGCCGCGCGGAACCCGCCGTCGCCGGTGGGGTGGATGTAACGGCGCAGTTCGGGCAGCATACGCGGGCTGCCGTGGGCGGCGAGGGCCATCACCTCGGGTTCGCCGGAGGCGCGGGGGAAGCCCAGGTGCTCGGTGAGTTCCTCGTAGACCAGGCCGAGGCTGTGCGGCAGCCCCTGCTCGTAGAGGGTTTCGATGCGGTCGCCGACGCGCCGCCCGGCGAGGTGGGAGGTGGCCTCGCCGCGTCCGTCGACGACGAGGACGGAGGAGGTCTCGGCGCCGGGCGCGGCGAAGGCGGCGGAGGCGGCGTGCGCCAGGTGGTGCGGGACGAAGCGGACCTTCTCCGGGTCGAGTCCGGGGAGGGCGGCCGCGAGGAACCTCGGGGCCTCGCGGGCGTAGATGAGGCGCAGATGGTCCCAGGGGTCGTCCAGGCCCATGGCCTCGGGGGGCCGGGCGAGCCCTGGGTCGAACGAGTAGGCGACGGCGTCGAGGTCCCGGGGGCGCAGGCCCGCCTCGGCGAGGCACCAGGCGGCGGCCTGCTCGGGGAGTTCCCAGGCGGCGAAGGGCAGCGGGCGTTTGCCGTGTTCGCGCCGGGAGAAGCGCTCCTCCTCGGCGGCGGCGACGGTGTGCCCGTCGACGACGAGCGCGGCGGCGGGGTCGTGGAAGAGTGCGTTGATTCCGAGGATGCGCATGAGCTCCGCTCTTTCGGTGGCCGGGGCCGCGGGATCGCGGCAGGACGGGGTTCGGGGGCGGTCGGGTCCGGCGCCACCGGTTCCGGTCCGGCGCCGCTCCCCGGGGGCCCGGAATGCGGCGGATCGGAGGGGGCCGGTGATCGGCCGGGTCGGGCGCGGCGGCCGGGTGTTCCCGCCAGGTCGGTGAGGTGTGAGGTGTGAGGGGTGGGCCGGGGCCGGCCCGGGCCGGAGTCGGAGGTTTCGGCGCCGGGCACGGACCCGTCCCCGCGGTCCGCCGGTGGTGGCGGGCGGCGGTCCGGTGCGGCCGGTGGCGTTCGTCGCGCGCCGGGCCGCGGCTTCAGGCGGCCCGGGCCGCGGTGCGCTCCCGGTACCAGGCGATGGTCCGGGCCAGCCCGTCGCCGGTGTCGACGCGTGGCTGCCACCGCAGTGTGCCCCGGGCGCGGCCGAGGTCCGGGCGGCGCGCCGCCGGGTGGCCGGCCGGGCGTGCGGCGGAGCGGACGGTGGACGGGGATCCGGAGAGGGCGATGATCTTCCCCGCCAGGTCGAGTTCGGTGATCGCATGGGGACTGCCGATGTCGACCGGTCCCGGCGGATCGGCGTCGGCCGCGGCGAGGATGCCGCGCACGGCGTCGTCGACATGGCACAGGAAGTGGGTCCGGCGGCCGTCACCGGCGACGGTCAGCGGCTCACCGGCGAGCGCCTGGCGGATGAAGGTGGGGACGGGCGGCCCGTCGTGTCCGCGCATCCGGGGCCCGTAGGTGGGGAACAGCCGGACGATTCCGGTGCCCGCGCCGGGGAGGTCCGCGCCGGTGGCCGTGAGCGCCGGAGCGGTGTGCTCCGCCTCGGCGTGGCGGCGGTTCCGGCGCGGGCCGGCGGGGTGGGCGCCGGCCCGGTGGCGCTCGTCGCGCCGGTGCCACCGCAGGCCGCCGTGGGTCTCGGCGGTGGAGGTGAGGAGGAAGCGGGCGCCACGGGCGCGGGCGAGTTCCAGGGCGTTACGGGTGCCCGGGCCGCCGATGTGCGGGGGCAGCCGGGGAGGGCCCGCCGGGGAGGGCGGGGTGAGGAGGTGGAGCACCAGGTCCGTCTCCCCGGGGAGCCGGCGGGTGTCGAACGGCTCGGTGACGTCGGCGTGGAGCAGCGTGAAGCCGGGGTGTCCCCGGAACTCGGCGATGTTCTCCGGGGTCCCGGTGGAGAAGTCGTCCACGCAGGTCACCGCGGTGCCGCGGGCCAGCAGCGCCGCGCAGAGGTGGGAGCCGAGAAAACCCGAGCCGGCGGTGACGACGGCGTGCCGCCACGGCTCGCCGGGGTCGGGGGCGGGGGCGGGCCCCGCCGCCGTTCCGGCCCCGGGGGGCCGCTGGGCGGCCGGTGGCGGGGCGGTCCCCGGTGGGGCACCGGCCGGCCCGGGCGCGGTCGCCGCCGCGGTCGCTGTGACCGTCTCCATGGGCTGGTCTCCTTTCCGCTGCGGACGGTTCACTTCCCTGGGAGGACGGCCGGCCCGTTGCGGACGGGCGCCGGAGGCCGGGGCCGTTCGGGGGCCGGGGCCGTCCCGGTGGCCGTACGGCCGGGGTTGGGGGTCCCGGCCGGGGTGGGCGCAGGGCCGGGGGCCGGCCGGGAGCGCGGCGCCGATCCGGGTTCTCCGGGGCTTCCGGGGCTTCCGGGGTCCGGTGGGGTCGGCCCGCTCGGCCATGGCTCCTCCATCCAGGTGGTGCGGGACCGGACGCGTCGTGGCGTGTCCGTCGTGGGGTCGCCGTTGTGGGGTCTCCGTCGTGGGTCACCGCCGCCCGTCCGCAGTACCCGCGGCGGGGCGATGCAATCAGTGCCGGTCGGCGGGTTCCCGGCCCGGCGTGGGCGGGGCGGCTCGCGGGCCGTGCCCCGGGCCGTGCCGCGGGCCCTCCCCCGGCCCCGCGCGCCGGCTGTCCCCCGGGCCGCCGGGCCCCGGCCGTGGGTCGCAGGCCAGGTGGTAGACGGCGAACGCACGCCGGATGACCGGCTGCGCCACGTTGCGGACCGGCACCCCGCCGGCGGTCATGCCGTGCTCGGTGCCCAGATGCGCGTGGCCGTGCACGGCGAGGTCGGCCCCGGCGCCGTCGATGGCCTCGGCCAGCTGGTAGCTGCCGAGGAAGGGGAAGATCTCCAGGGGCTCACCGGCGAGGGTGTCGCGCACGGGGGAGAAGTGGGTGAGGGCGATCCGCACCACGCAGCCGTCGCCGGCCAGCCCGTCGAGCGCCGCGCGCAGGCTGTCGGCACCGAGCCGGGTGGCGCGCACGAACGCCTTCATCTCGGGCTCGCCGAACTCCCCCGCGCTGCGCCCCGCGAAGCCGCCGCAGAAGCCTTTCGCCCCGGCGACGCCGACGGTGGTGCCGCCGATGTCCAGCGTGGTGGCGGTGCCTTCGAGGACGGTCGCCCCGGCGTCCCGCAGGATGTCGGCGAGTTCCCCGGGGCGGTCGTCCTGGTGGTCGTGGTTGCCCAGGACGGCGATGACGGGCACGGGCAGCCCCGCGATCTCGCCGGCGACGACGCGGGCCTCCTCCGGGGTGCCGTGCCGGGTGAGGTCCCCCGCGAGGAGCAGCAGGTCGGCGTGGTCGCCGAGGGTGTCGAAGGCGGGGCGGAGCAGGCCCCGGGTGTCGGGGGCCATGTGGATGTCGCCGACGGCGGCCACGCGGATCACGAGACCTCCTCCGGGCGGTCGGGCGCGCGGTGGTCGGTGAGCGCGATGTCGCCGCGTACGGGCACGTCCGGCAGGGTCTCGGCGACGATGCGGAGGATCTCCGCGCGGACGGCGGCCGAGGGCACCGTCCCGGTGAGCAGCAGGCAGCCGCCGCGCAGTTCCAGGCGGATGCCCATGTCACCGCTGCCTTCGCGGGCGAGGCGTTCCTGGAGGTGGGCGAGGCGGTACTCGATGCCGGCCGCGGGGCCGGAATCGCCGGTGGCCCCGCCGGACGCGGCCGGTCCGGCGGGGCCGGGCGGGGGCTGGGAGGTCATGCGCGGTGTCCTTCCGGTTCGGGGCGGCGGCCGTGCCAGGAGGTGTCCGGCTCACCGGACGTCCCGGTGGCCGGCGGGCCGGGATCGTCCTGGCCTGCTCCCTCCGGGCGGGCGGGGTGCTGCCGGGGGCGGGCGGGACCGGGGGCGGTGGCGTGCCGGGCGTGCGCCGCGGGCTCGGGGCAGCCGCCGTGCGCGGTGGACATCGCGGTGGGCTCGTCCCCGTATCCGCAGGACCGCGGCGCGGGGCCGGCCTCCCCGCCGGGGACGGTGGCGTGCCCGAGGGCGGGGCCGGGGCCGGGGGCGGGACCGGGGCCGGGACCAGGTCCGGGGCGGGGGTTCGGCCCGGGACCGGCGGCCGGCCCCGGGCTCCCCTGCGGTCGGGGCCGGTCGCGCTGGTCACCTCGTTCACGCTGTTCGTGCTGTTCGCGCTGTCCCGTCCGCCCCGGCCGGCCGGGGTCCGGGGTGGGGCGGACGCGCGGGGCGATCACGTCCAGGCGTTCGAGGAGGTAGAGGAAGGCGTCCGGCATGGCCGCGTCGCCGCAGGTGGCGCGGACCCGGTCCCAGTCGATCTTCTCGCGCAGGGTGCGGGCCAGCGGCAGCACGCCACCGAAGTCGCAGTGGTGCTCGCAGAAGGCGTTGAGCAGTCCGATCAGCAGGTCCGTGGGGGGCAGGACGGGCATGACGACGGAGTCCACCGGCAGGGGCCGGGCCCGGCCGAGCAGTTCCGGGGTCACCGGCTGCTGTTTGAGCTCGTAGATGAAGTCGACGTCCTGGCCGCGGCAGCGCGCCTTGAACAGCCAGTCCTCGGGCGGGTCGTAGACGGTGAGACCGCCGGTGCGCAAGGTGGCGGCGACCGCCTCGGCGTCCTCGGGCAGCACGCAGAAGTCGGCGTCGTGCTCCAGCCGCGCCATGTTGCCGTGGGCGTACGCGGCGACGCCGCCGGCCAGGGCGAAAGGGTACCCGGCGGCCTTCAGCAGCCCGGCGACCTGTTTGGTGGCCTCCAGAATCGCCTGCATGCGGCAGGCTCCCGGGGCCTCGTGACCGGGCGCGCGGCGGCGGGCGGCGGGGGGAGCGGGCGCCGCGTCACAGGCGGCAGGGGGGCCGTCCCCGGACGGCGGGCCCGCCCGCGTGGCGTCGCGCGCCGTCGCGGGCCCGGACGGAGGCGGCCCGGACGGCGGCGCGGCCCGGGGCGGCGAGGCGGCCCCGCCCGGGCTCGTCGCGGCGGGCGCCCGGGGCACCCGCCTGCCGCGTGTCCGCCGGAAGTCCGCCGCGCCGGGGCCGGCTCCCCGCGGGCCGCCGGACGGGGCGCCGGTGCCGCCCGTGGGGGTGTTCCGCGGTTCCCGGTCCACGTCAGCCCTCCGCCTCTGCTCGATCGCGCCGCCGCTCGCCGTGGTGGTGCCCCGGGGCCGGACGGCCCGGGGCTCGCGCGGTCGCGCGCGGCCGTACGCTCACGCCCCCGGTTCACGGGGCCTGCGGTCAGCGGTAACCCGCACAGAACCGGGCAAACCACGTGTCACGGAGGCCGGAGGGAAGGATTACACGGAGTGCCCGCCGCGGGCGCCCGGCGATCCGGAGGTCCGGGAGACCCGGGCGGTCCGGTGAGGGCCCGGCAGGCCCCGTACCCAGGCGGGTACGCAAGCCTCCGCTCCCCTCACGCGCTCCCCCCGAGCCCCGCCGGGAACCTCGCGCCGGCGATCGGCCACGGTGGCGAGGGCCCGGTCCTGGCCCGCCGCGGATGGTCTTCTCCACCTGGGTCCGGACGGCGCCGGCGCCCCGGCGGTCGCGGAGTCCGGCGCGGCGGGGGCCGCCGCACCTCATGGGGACGTCCCCGGAGACAGCCGGTCTCCGGGGACGTCCGGACGCGCACACGGCGGAAGAGCCGTCCCACACCGGAGTGTTACAGCGGGGTCTTGCCCACCTTCATGCACGCCCCGGCGACGTAGAGGTTCTCCTTGAACCTGACCCACGCGGAGGACGTCACGCCGCAGGCGGTGTGGCTGTCGCCCTTGACCACGGTCCCGCACACCGTCCTGCCCTTGGTCAGGCTGCCCACCACCGCACCGCTCGTGGAGGGCTTGTTGCGGATGTTCACGGTCTCCTTCGCGGCGTAGGTCGTACACGCCGCGCCCTCCGCGGAGGCCACGGCCGGGCTCGCCACCGCGATCCCGCCGGCCGCGAGAAGTGCCACCGCGGCACACGTGCTGCCGACCCGTCGGATGCTGTTCATTCTTCCCCCTCTGTCTCATCGGCCATCAGGCCTGTGTGCTACCGGACGTCAGGTTGCCAGGCGCGGAGGTGCCACGTCGTTGACGGCCGGTGGCAGGTTCTTTGACGCTCCGTTCCGAGCGGCCGGTGCCCCGGGGCCCGTCGCCGGCGGTACGGGCCCCGTACTCCGCACGGGATCCCCGAGTTCCAGGTGCCGGTAGTCGCGCGGCGCGATGCCGTAGGCCGCGCGGAAGGCACGGGTGAAGACGACGTGGTGGGTGAAGCCCCGGCGGAGCGCGATCTCGCCGATCGACCGGGTCCGCAGCGCCGGGTCCGCGAGGTCGCGCCGGGCCCGTTCCAGGCGCTGGGCGCGGATGTAACCCATCACCGTGTCCGGCCCGCCCCCCGCCGGAGCCTCCTCGCGGAAGATCCGGTGCAGTTGGCTGACGGAGATGTGGTGGGCGGCGGCGACGGCGTGCGGGGTGAGTTCCGGGTCGCCGAGGCGCTGGTGGATGAAGGAGCGGATACGCAGGGTGAGGGTGTGCCGGCGGGTCTCCGCGGGGAGGGCGTCGAGCGTGTCCAGTTCGTGGGCGAAGAGCGTGGCGAGCAGGTCGGTCAGGACCGTCTCCAGCCGCGGTACGTCGGCCCCGGTGTAGGAACGGGTGCCCGCGGCCAGGGTGGTGAGGAAGCCGGCGAGCAGGGCCCCGACGCCGCCGCGCCCGTCGAGCGGGCGTCCGATGACCCGGTCGGCCCGGGCCGGGGGCAGCGGCAGCACGGCCTTCGGCAGGTCCACGCTGACGGCCTCGATGGCTTCGCCATCGGTGCCCAGCCGTATCTCGAACGGCCGCGAGGACTCGTTGGTGCGCATCGCCAGCGGGCCGTACAGACTGTCACGGTCGTCGATGGTGAGGCCGACCGTGCCCTTGGTGATCAGCGACAGGTGGTACATCTCCGGGTCCGACCGGCGGATCAGTCGCGGTGTCCTGATCACCGACAAGGGGTGGATCTCCGAGGTGTACACGGACAGCCTGCCCAGGGCGAAATGCCGCTGGTGTGCCGCGAAGTCCTCGCCCGGCCCGCTGTTCGCGGTCATGGGCGCATGCGACCGGGACAGCCGCTCCACGAACGAGTCCACCCCCAGGCCCGGCGGTACGTCGTCGGTATGGAACACCGTCTCGGCAAGCATGCTCTCCCCCCTGGAAACCCTCGCTCCACCCGCACACCCCCGGGACAGCGGGCCGTCACCGGGGGATCGCCCCCCGATCGGCGCCGTCCCCGGGTCTCAGAGGCCCACCGCACCGCGGCGGTGCGGATGCCGGCCTCTGGATGGTATTGACCTCTCCGTGGAACCGGTACACGCACGATCGGCCGACCTGAATCCACCGCCGGGCGGGCCACCCCTGCCCCGTCCGCCCCTGGCCCCCTGGCCTACAGTCGCCCCATGGCACAGGACGTCCAGCAGGCGTACCGGGCCGCGTGCGCCGCCCGGCCGACGTATCCCGAGGTGGGCGCCACCTGCGACGGCCCCCTCCCGGCCGGATATCCCACCCGTGCCCGGCGCTCCCTGCGGATCGGCCGGGGCCCGGAGGTCTTCGCGCGGGCCCGGGACTCCGTCCTGGGCTGGGGCCCGCAGCGGTCGCTGGGGCTCACGGTCCGCCCGGGGTTCCCGCCCGCCGAGGGGGCGACGGTGATGCTGCTCGCCCGGCCGGGCGGGCTGCGGCTGCCGCTGCCGCCGGTCCCCTGCCGGGTGATCTGGACGGAGGACGGGCCGGACCGGGCGGGCTTCGGCTACGGGTCGCTGCCCGGCCACCCGGAGTGCGGTGAGGAGTCCTTCACCGTGGTACGGGACGCGGACGGGTGGGTACGGGCCGAGATCGCCGTCTTCTCCCGGGCCGGAAACGGCTGGACGCGGCTCGCGGGGCCGGTGGGGCGCTGGGCGCAGCGCCGTGCGGTGGGCCGCTATCTGCGGGCGGTGGCACGGGCGGCGCGCGGCTGAGCGGGGCCGGGAGGCCCCAGGGGGACCGGGCGGGATGGAGACAGGCCGCGCGGAGCCGGGCGAGGCGGCCGCCGGCGGCCGTCCGGACCACCGGTGCCCCCGCCGTCCGGGGGCGGCAGGCCCGCATGACCTGGCCGCCGCGGGCGTCCGCGCCCGGGCCGCGGTCAGGGTGTTTCCCCCGGCCCGGCACCCCGGCTGTCGCGGGCCGGGGTGCCGGGCCGGCGGTGCCGGGGAGAGGTCCGGCAGCCGGCTCCGGCCGCCGGGGCCGCCGCGTGGACGGGCCGCGGGACCGGGGCCGACGGCGCACCATCCTCACAGACGGCCGCGGCGGGAGGTAACCGACCGGCCCGCCGCACGGGCCTGCGGCGCCCCAACTCCTGCCCGGCGCCCGGCCCCAGGCGGGCGGGTGGTTTTCCTCACAGGGCGCTCACCGGGGAGGGCGGACGGCCACCGGCGCCGCTCACTGCCCGGCCCCTGCCGAACCCACCCGGTTGGCGGGCACGCGCCGGGGGATCCGCAGTACATGAGAGCTTCCGACGACCGTGAGCCGGTCCGCGACGACGACCCCGCCCCGGGCGGCCCCACCGGGCTTGCGTCCCGCTCCTGGAAGGACGTGCTGCGCCGGACCGTCAAGGAGTTCGCCGACGACGACCTTCAGGACCGCGCCGCCGCCCTGACCTACTACGGGGTGCTGTCGATCTTCCCGGCGCTGCTGGTGCTGGTGTCGCTGCTCGGCGTGGTGGGCGAGACCGCGACCCGGCGGGTGCTGGACAACCTGCACACCCTGGCGCCCGGCCCGGCGCGGGACATCCTGGACCGCGCGGTGTCCCAGCTCCAGGACAACGGTTCGGCCAGCGGCCTCGTCGCGATCGCCGGCCTGCTCTTCGCGGTGTGGTCGGCCTCCGGTTACATCGCCGCGTTCATCCGCACCTCCAATGCCGTCTACGACCTGCCGGAGGGCCGGCCCGTCTGGAAGGTGACGCCGCTGCGGCTGGGGCTGACCGTGGCGCTGATGGTGCTGCTCGCGGCCAGCGCCGTGATCGTGGTCTTCACCGGGCCGCTGGCCAGCCGCGCCGGGGAGATGATCGGGCTGGGAAACACGGCGATCACCGTCTGGTCCGTGGCCAAGTGGCCGGTGCTGCTGTTTCTCGTGGTGCTGATGATCGCGATGCTGTACTGGGCCGCGCCCAACGTCCGCGGGCGCGGCTTCCGCTGGGTGACGCCGGGCAGTGTGCTCGCGGTGGCGCTCTGGCTGCTGGCCTCCGGCGGCTTCGCGCTCTACGTGGCCAACTTCGCCTCGTACAACAAGACCTACGGCACGCTGGCCGGTGTCGTCGTCTTCCTGATCTGGCTGTGGATCTCCAATCTGGCGATCCTGCTCGGCCTGGAGTTCGACGCCGAACTGGCCCGTCAGCGCGCCCTGGAGGCCGGTCACCCGCGGGACGAGGAGCCGTACGTGGAGCCGCGCGACACCCGGGCCTGGCCCCCGCGGCTGCGCCGGTCCGCGCGGAGGGAGCCGGAGCGGCCGGGGCCGTCCGGCGCCGCCGGGGCTCACCCCGCCAGCACCGACGACAAGTCGTAGTTCACGGGCTCCTCCACCTGGGCGTAGGTGCACGACTCCGGCTCACGGTCCGGCCGCCAGCGGCGGAACCGGGCCGTGTGCCGGAAACGCCCCGCCTGCATGTGGTCGTAGGCCACCTCCAGGACCCGCTCCGGCCGCAGCGGCGCCCAGGAGAGGTCCTTCCCCGCGGACCAGCGGCTGGGCGCTCCGGGCATGCGGTCCCGTTCGTGGGCCTCCTTCCGGGCCCAGTCCTCCCACGGGTGCCCCTCCGCCGAGTCCATGCGCAGCGGGGCCAGCTCCTCCCACAGCTCCGCCCGGCGCCGCATCGGGAAAGCGGCGCAGACCCCGACGTGCTGGAGCCGCCCCTCGCCGTCGTACAGGCCGAGCAGCAGCGAGCCGACCACCGGTCCGCTCTTGTGCGGGCGGAGGCCGGCCACCACGCAGTCCGCGGTGCGCTCGTGCTTGACCTTCACCATGACCCGCTCGCCGGGGCGGTAGCCCAGGTCCGGCGGTTTGGCCACCACGCCGTCCAGGCCGGCGCCCTCGAACTGGTCGAACCAGCGGCGGGCCGCAGCCAGGTCCCAGGTGGCCGGCGCGGTGAAGACCCGCTCGCCGGTGGCGGTGAGGGCCGTCGCCAGTTCCGCGCGCCGGTCGCGCTGCGCCGTGTGCATCAGTGAGCGGTCGCCGAGCGCCAGCACGTCGAAGGCGACGAAGGCCGCGGGGGTGCGCTCGGCGAGCAGCCGTACCCGGGAGTCCGCCGGGTGGATCCGCTCCAGCAGCGCGTCGAAGTCGAGGCGGGGGCCGCGGGCGACGACGATCTCGCCGTCGAGGACGCAGCGTTCGGGCAGCTCGGAGCGGAAGGCGGTCACCAGTTCGGGGAAGTAGCGGTCCAGCGGCCGCCCGGAGCGGCTGAGGGTCCGCACCTCCTCGCCGTCGCGGAAGACCAGGGCGCGGAAGCCGTCCCACTTGGCCTCGTAGAGCATGTCCGGCGGGATGCGGGCGGCGGTGCGGGCCAGCATCGGGCGGACGGGCGGCATCACCGGGAGGTCCATGGCCCGAGTGTGCGGCAGCCGCCCGGGGGGCGCGCCCTGGCGCGGGCCGGGCGGCGGAGACGGGCAGGCGCCCGGACCGGGGCGTACCGGGGCACGGATCCGGGGGGCCGAGGTCCGCCGGCACGGCGGTTCGGCACGGCGGTTCGGCACGGCGGTTCGGCACGGCGGTTCGGCACGGCGGTTCGGCACGGCGGTTCGGCACGGCGGTTCGGCACGGCGTCCCGCCTCCGGCCACGCCCAACGGGGCGCGGTGCACCGGGGCGGACGCCGCCGGGAGGCGCTCCGGCCCGCCGCGGCCTACGGTGGCGCCATGGCAGAGACGGCGCAGCTCACGGTCGGCGGCCGGGTCGTGCCGCTCTCCAACCCGCAGAAGGTCTACTTCCCGGAGCGCGGCTTCACCAAGCTCGACGTCGCCCGCTACTACCTGGCGGTCGGCGACGGCATCATCCGCGCGCTGCGGAACCGCCCCACCACCCTGGAGCGCTACCCCGACGGGGTGACGGGCGAGTCCTTCTTCCAGAAGCGGGCCCCGGCGAACCTCCCGGAGTGGATCCCCACCGGCCGGATCTCCTTCCCCAGCGGCCGGCACGCGGACGAGATCTGCCCCACCGAGCCCGCCGCCGTGCTGTGGGCGGCGAACCTGGGCTGCCTCACCTTCCACCCGTGGCCGGTGCGGCGCGGCGACACCGAACACCCGGACGAGCTGCGGATCGACCTCGACCCGCAGCCGGGCACCGGCTACCGGGACGCGGTGCGCGCGGCCCTGGAACTGCGTGACGTGCTGGACGGGCTGGGGCTCCGGGGCTGGCCGAAGACCTCCGGCGGGCGGGGCCTGCACGTCTTCGTCCCCATCGAGCCGCGGTGGACGTTCCCGCAGGTGCGGCGGGCCGCCATCGCCGTAGCCCGGGAACTGGAGCGGCGCGCGCCGCAGCGGATCACCACCGCCTGGTGGAAGGAGGAGCGCGGCGCGAAGGTCTTCGTCGACTACAACCAGACCGCGCGGGACCGCACCATCGCGAGCGCCTACTCGGTCCGCCCCCGCCCGCACGCGCCCGTGTCGGCCCCGCTCCGCTGGGAGGAGGTCCCCGACGCCCGGCCCGAGGACTTCGACCTGGCCACCATGCCGGTCCGCTTCGCCGACCTGGGGGACGTCCACGCGGAGATGGACGAGCACCCCGGCCGGCTGGACGCCGCCCTCGACCTGGCCGACCGGGACGAGCGCGAGCACGGCCTGGAGGACCTGCCGTACCCGCCGGAGCACCCCAAGGCGCCCGGCGAGCCCCGCAGGGTGCAGCCGAGCCGGGCCCGGCGGTGAGCCACGGGGCCGGCTCGGGGACACCGGGCCGGCCCGGCGGGCCGGTGGCGCGGCGGACCGGGGAACGGACGGGACGGGCCGGGTGCGTCGCACCCCCCGCGCACGGCGGGTGATGACACAGTGACAGGTCGTGGCAGGGCAGTGGCGGGGTCCCCGCCCCCGGGGCGGCCAGAGAGCGAGGCGGACCGGATGCCGGCAGCGAACCCCGTGGTCCAGGGCGCACCGTGCTGGGTGAGCCTGATCACCGCTGATCTCCAGGAGGCGATGGACTTCTACGGCCGCGTACTCGGCTGGGAGTACAAGCCGGGCTTCCACCGCCGGGAGTACCGGGTGGCGCACCTCGGGGGCGTGCCCGTCGCGGGGGTCGGCGCGCTGGCGCGGACCATGGGGTTTCCCGTCGCCTGGTCGCCGTACTTCGCCGTGTCGAGCGCCGACCGGGCGGCGGACCGGATCCGGGAGCGGGGGGCGACGGTGGCGGTGGGCCCGATCGAGTTCGGGCCGGGGCGGGTCGCGTGGGCGGCGGACCCCACGGGGGCGCCGTTCGGGATCTGGGAGGGCGTCACCGAGCCGAAATGGCCGGTGCGGCGCGGGCCGGGCTTCCCGGCCTGGCTGGAACTGCGCACCCGGGACGTCTTCGCGGCGACCATCTTCTACAGCGAGACGCTGGGCTGGGACACCGAGCCGCCCGAGCGCTGCGAGGTCCGGTACGTCAACGAGGAAGTGCTGCTGCGGGTGGAGGGCCGCCCGGTGGGCGGGCTCCGCGGAGGCGCGCTGGAGGAGGCGCCGGATCCGCGGATCCGGCCGCGCTGGCATGTGCACTTCTGCGCGGTGGACGTGAACGCGGCGGTGGAGCGGGCCGTGGCTGCGGGCGGCGAGGTCGTGGTGCCGCCGGAGGAGTCGGAGCACGGCCTGCGGGCGAAGGTACGGGACTCCCAGGGCGGGCTGTTCACCCTGACCTCCGACCCGGACTGAGCCCTACGCGAACGGGCCGGGGCGGGCACCCCGGCCGGGACGGCGGAGAACCGGCGCGGCCCGGCGGTGCGGCCGGCCGGCGGGGAGACGGGGAGGCGGCGTCACCGCCTCGCCCCCGCACCTGGCCGGGCCGCCGGCCCGCGGGCGCGCCCACGCGAGAGGGACCGCGCGGATCACCAGCCCAGCGGCAGCCCGGCCAGGTGGGCGTCGAGATGGCCGGAGATGATCCGGTGATCGGCCGTGGACGGGTGCCAGTCGCAGCCGAGACGGTCCAGTGCCGGGTCGTCGTAGTACCAGTGGCTGACGCGCCGGTCGCCCTGGAGGGCGCGCCGCTCGACCACGCTCCGGGTGACCTGCGCGAAGAGGGCGCCGTCCCCGGCGGGGGTGGCGCTCACCACGAGGAACGTCTCCGAGCCGTACCGGGCGCGCAGCAGGTCGAGGAAGCCGTGGTAGGCGGTCTCGTAGTCGGCGGCCAGGGCGTCCGCGGTGGACCAGCGTTCGCCGGGCCCGAGCGGGGTGGAGAAGTCGTTGATGCCCAGGCCGACCACCACGACCTGGGGCCGCCAGGTGGGCGGGGGCCGCCAGACGTCGCCGTCGACGTGGAGCAGGGCGCGCCCGTAGAAGGTGCGGAAGTCGGCCTCGGGGCGCCCGCCGGCGTAGTTGCGGACCATGCCGAGCCCGGAGTAGGCGTTGAGCTGGTGGTCGGCGCCGTGGGCGCGGGCGGTGAGGGCGCCGAAGGTGAGGTCGGCGTTGCTGTTGCGGTCGACCCCGCCGTTGCCCGAGCAGTCACGGGTACCGGAGACGTTGCCGTAGCCGGCGGTGTAGGAGTCACCGATGAACTCGATCTGGCGGCGCCGCGGTGCGGGCGGGGCGAGGACCGCGCCCCCGGGCGCCGGCACGAAACCACCGAAACGGCCCTCGGCCCAGGCGCTCTCGGTCCGCTTGACCAGGCGCACGGTGTGCTCGGCGTCGGGCAGGCCGCCGATCCGGGAGACGGTACGGCCCGGGGTCACCAGGGTGGCGGCGAGCGCTCCGTCGATCCGGACGTCGTAGTCGTTGACCGCGTCGTCCAGGACGAGGCCGACGCCCGTACCGCGGAACCGGCCCTCGAAGGAGATCCCCGGCCAGCTGTACCGCACGGTCCCGTCGGCGCTCTCCCGCACCCGGCCCACCGTGTGGAAGCGCGGCCGCGGGGCGGAGGCCCGGGCGGGGGCGGCGACGGCCGCGGCGGCTCCGGCCGCGGCGGCCGTGACCAGCGCCCGGCGGGACAGGGGGTGACGTGTCGGCATGGGGCCGTCCTCCGCTGGTGGGGGCGAGGAAGAGGTGGCTCCGCCGTCGGCGCGCCCGGGCCGGCGGCCGCCGTGACCTCCGTACCGCAGGAAACCGGAACCCGGAACCGGGAAGGGGGACAGCGGCGGGCCGCCCGCGTGGGAGCGCTCCACCGCGGACCCCCACGAATGTGGGCCTCCCGCGCGCCCGCGTCAACCCCGCCGTCGTCGCGCCACCCGTCCTCCCCGGCCGGCGGGGTGAACCGGGCGGCGGTCCCCCACGGGGCGGGACACGGCGCGCGGGGCCGGGCGGCCGGGTTCCGCGGCCCGCCGGTTCAGAAACCGACCGCGTCCGCCGCGCAGACCTCCGCTCCCATGTTGCGCTCCATCATCCGCAGCGCCGCGTCGGCGAGGTCGGCGTGGATGTGGGCGACGGCGTCCCGCGGGACGGCCACGGTCAGGTGGCGGATGTGGGCGTCGAGCGCGGAGTAGAGGATGCACTGCTCGGTGACCTGGCCGCAGAGCACGATCCGGCCCACGCCGTACTGCGAGAGCAGATACTCCAGCGGGGTCTCGTAGAAGATCGAGTGCCGTGCCTTCAGCACGAACAGTGAGTCGTCGTCGGGGCGGACGGACTCCACCAGGTCCCGGTGCTCCCCGGCCATCGCCAGGTCCAGGAGTTCCCCCCGGTGCGAGCGCCAGCGGCCGAAGTTGTCGTTGACGTAGATGACGTCGACACCCTCCTCGCGGGCGCGCCCGATCAGGCGGCTCATCGCGGGGAGCGCCTCCCGCACCGAGGGGATCAGCTGCTCGGCGTCCTTGTGGTCGTAGGTGTTCACCATGTCGACGACCACGAGGGCCGTCTTCCGCTTCTCGCTGCCGCTGGCCATGTCCCTGCCGTCCGGTCCGTTCGTCACCGCGCTTCCTCCGCGCGCGTCATGGGCGGAACAGCGTGTGCCCCGGGCGCGGCCGGGCAATCCCCGGCGCGCGCGGCGGCGCCGGGTGCGCGACGGTGGACGGGACGGGGACGGCGGGCGGCCGCTCACCGGGGCGGCGGCCGGGCGCCGGTGGGGACGTGCGGCCGGCGGACGAGGGCGCGCCGCACGGCTCGGCGCGGGCGCAAAGCCACACGGCAAGCAAGCCACACCACGGCACGGCACGGCACGGAAGGAGCACGGCACATGGAACCGGTGGCGGCGCTGGACCGGATCGCCTTTCTGCTGGAGCGCGCGCAGGCGCCCACCTACCGGGTGCGCGCCTTCCGCACGGCCTCGGCCACCGTCGCGGCGCTGGAGCCGGAGGAGGTGGCGCGGCGCGCGGCGGACGGCTCGCTGGAGTCGGTGAAGGGGATCGGGCCGAAGACCGCGCAGGTCGTGCGGCAGGCACTGGACGGTGAGGTGCCCGGCTATCTGGGGCGGCTGGAGGCGCAGGCCGCGGTACCCCTCGCCGAGGGCGGTGAGGCGCTGCGCGCGGCGCTGCGCGGTGACTGCCATCTCCACTCGGACTGGTCGGACGGCGGCAGCCCCATCGAGGAGATGGCGCTGACGGCGGCGGCGCTGGGCCACGAGTGGGCGGTGCTCACCGACCACTCGCCGCGGCTCACCGTCGCCCGCGGCCTGTCGGCGGAGCGGCTGCGCGAGCAGCTGGAGACGGTCGCCGAGATCAACGCCCGGGTGGCGCCGTTCCGGCTGCTCACCGGCATCGAGGTGGACATCCTCCCGGACGGTTCGCTGGACCAGGAGCCGGAGCTGCTGGACCGGCTGGACGTGGTGGTCGCCTCCGTCCACTCCAAGCTCGGGATGGAGGAGCGGGCGATGACCCGGCGCCTGGTCCGCGCGGTGCGCGACCCGCTGGTGGACGTGCTCGGTCACTGCACGGGGAGGCTGCTGTCCGGCCGGGGCCGCCCGCCCTCGCGGTTCGACGCCGCGGAGGTCTTCGCGGCCTGCGCGGAGTCCGGCACCGCGGTGGAGGTCAACTGCCGGCCGGAGCGGCTGGACCCGCCGCGCGCGCTGCTGCGGGAGGCGGTGGCCGCGGGGACGCTGTTCTCCGTCGACACCGACGCGCACGCCCCCGGCCAGCTCGACTGGCAGCCCTACGGCTGCGCCCGGGCGGAGGAGTGCGGGGTGGAGGCGGCGCGGACCGTCACCACCTGGACGGCGGACGGGCTCGTGGAGTGGACCCGCACCCGGCGCCCGCCCGCCGGGTGACCGGGGGCGGCGTCCGTTTGATCCCGGGCGGCACGGGTTAACGACACTCTGTCCGTCCAGCCGGGACCGGGAGACGCCCGCCATGACCGCACCCGTACACACCGCCACCGCCGCCCTCCGCGTCAACGGGGCCCCTCACGAGCTGCGGCTCGACACCCGCGCCACCGTGCTGGACACGGTGCGGGAACAGCTGGGGCTGACGGGGGCCAAGAAGGGCTGCGACCACGGTCAGTGCGGGGCGTGCACCGTGCTCGTCGACGGGGTGCGGATGAACTCCTGCCTGCTGCTCGCCGTGGCCTGTGACGGCGCGGAGATCACCACCGTGGAGGGGCTGGCCGGGGACGGCGGGCTCCACCCCTTGCAGTCGGCCTTCCTGGAGCGGGACGCCTTCCAGTGCGGATACTGCACCCCCGGGCAGCTCTGTTCGGCCGCCGGCGCGCTGCGCGAGCTGGCCGCGGGCCGGCCGTCGGCGGTCACCGGTGAGGGCCATCCGCCCGGATTGCCGGTCGTGGCGTCCGACGAGGAGATCCGCGAGCGGATGAGCGGCAACCTCTGCCGCTGCGGCGCCTACCCCGGCATCGTCCGCGCCGTCGCCGACGTGGCGCACACCGGCACCGCTCCCGGCGACCGCGAGGGCGGTGCCTGGTGAGGCCGTTCCGCTACCAGCGCGCCACCGGGGCCGAGGCCGCGGTGGCCACGCTGGCCTCCTCCCCCGGCGCCCGCTACCTGGGCGGCGGCACCAATCTCGTGGACCTGATGAAACTGGGCGTGGAGCGCCCGGAGCTGCTCGTCGACGTCACGGCGCTGCCGCACACGGCGGTGGAGGACCTCCCCGGCGGCGGACTGCTGATCGGTGCCGCCGTGCGGGGCGCCGAACTGGCCGCCCACCCGGCGGTGCTCGACCGCTGTCCGGCGATCGCGCAGGCGCTGCTGGCCGGGGCCTCGGGCCAGCTGCGCAACGCGGCGACGGTGGGCGGCAATCTGCTCCAGCGCACCCGCTGCCCCTACTTCCAGGACCCGGGCAAGCCCTGCAACAAGCGGGAACCGGGCACCGGCTGCCCGGCGCGGGAGGGCGCGCACCGCCATCTCGCGGTGCTGGGCGCCTCGCCGCACTGCGTGGCGACGCACCCGGGCGACCTGGCGGTGGCGCTGACGGCGCTGGACGCCGCGGTGCGGGTGCGGGGCCCGGAGGGCACCCGGACCGTGCCGCTCACCGCCCTGCACCGGCTGCCCGGCGACCGGCCCGAGCGGGACACCGTCCTGGACCACGGCGACCTGATCACCCATGTGGAGCTGGGGCCGGTGCCGGAGGCAGCCGGCTCGGTGTTCCGCTCGGCGCGGGACCGGGCGGCGTTCTCCTTCGCGCTGGTGTCCGTCGCCGCGGCGCTGGAGGTGGACCGGGGGTTCGTCCGCCGGGTGCGGCTGGCGTTCGGCGGGGTGGCCGCCCGCCCCTGGCGGGCGCGGGCCGCGGAGGACCGGCTGCTGGGGTCGCCCGCCACCGCCGAGGCGTTCGCGCGCGCCGTCGACACGGAGCTGGCCCCCGCGGAACCGCTGCGGGACAACGCGTTCAAGGTGCCGTTGCTGCGCGCGCTGACGGTGCGGACCCTGCTGGAACTCGCCGGCCGGTCCCCCGGCGCCGGTGAACGGCCCCCGGAGGAGCCATGACCGACCCCGAGTCCGGCCCCGCCCGGAGACCCGCCCCCGACTGCTCCCCCGGCGGCGGGCCACCCCCCGGCGCCGGCGGGGGCGCCCGGCACGCCGGGGCCCTCGGCGAGCCGGTGATCCGGCTGGAGGGCCGGGAGAAGGTCACCGGCGCCGCCCGCTACGCCGCGGACCACGCCGCCGAGGTGCCCCTGGAGGACCGCGCCTACGCCTGGCCGGTGCCCGCCACGATCGCCCGGGGCCGGATCCTCTCCGTGGACCCCGGGCCCGCGCTGGCCGGGCCGGGGGTGGTGGCGGTCCTCAGCCACGAGAACGCGCCCCGGCTCACCGACGCGGACGACGCCACGCTGCTCGTCCTCCAGTCACCGCGGGTGGCGCACCGCGGGCAGTGCGTGGCGCTGGCCGTCGCGGAGACCCTGGAGGCCGCGCGCGCGGCCGCCGCCGCGGTGCGCGTGGTGTACGAGGCCGAACCGCACGACGCCGCGTTCCGCCCCGACCACCCCGGTCTCTACGCGCCGGACACCGCCAACGCCGGCGAGGCGACGGACCGGATCCACGGCGACCCGGACCGGGCGTACGAGGAGGCGCGGTTCCGGGTGGAGGCGGAGTACCTCGTCCCGCCGCTGCACAACCATCCGCTGGAGCCGCACGCCGCCACGGCCCGCTGGAGCGGCGGACGGCTGCGGGTGTACGACTCGAGCCAGGGCACGACGGTGGTGGGCCGCACCCTCGCCACGCTCTTCGGCCTCGCCGAGGAGTCGGTCACCGTCGTCTCCGAGCACGTCGGGGGCGGCTTCGGCAGCAAGGGCACGCCGCGCCCGCACGTGGTGCTGGCCGCGCTGGCGGCGCGCGAGACCGGCCGCCCCGTCACCCTGGCCCTCCCCCGCATGCTGCTGCCGTCGCTCACCGGGCACCGGCCGTTCACCGCGCACCGGGTGCGTCTCGGCGCGGACGGCGAGGGCCGCCTCACCTCCCTGGAGCACGCCGTGACCACCTACAGCTCCACGGTCGCGGAGTACACCGAGCAGGCCGCCACACCGGGCCGCCATCTCTACGCCGTCCCGAACAGCCGGACGACGCACCGGGTGACACGGCTCGACGTGGCCACCCCGTCCTGGATGCGGGCGCCCGGCGGCTGCCCCGGCGCCTTCGCCCTGGAATCGGCGCTGGACGAACTGGCCGTCGCCTGCGAGCTGGACCCGGTGGAGCTGCGGCTGCGCAACGACACCGCCGAGGAACCGGACTCGGGCCTGCCGTACAGCAGCCGCCGGCTGGCGGACTGCCTGCGCTCGGGCGCCGACCGGTTCGGCTGGTGGGGCCGCGACCCCCGGCCGGGAACCCGTACCGAGGGGCGGCTGCTGATCGGCACGGGGGTGGCGTCCTCCACCCATCCGGCGCTCGCCCAGCCGGCGGTCGCCGAGGCGCACGCCGCCCCGGGGGGCGGCTACCGGGTGCGGATCGCCGCCGCGGACATCGGCACCGGGGCCCGTACGGTGCTGACGCAGATCGCCGCCGACGCGCTGGGCGCGCCGCTGGACCGGGTACGCGTCGAGATCGGTGCCAGCGACCTGCCCCCGGCGCCGGTGGCGGGCGGCTCCACCGGGACCGCCTCCTGGGGCTGGGCGGTGCACCAGGCGTGCCGCGAACTGCTGTACGCGCTCGCCGAGCACGGCGGCGCGCCGCCGGAAGCGGGACTGACGGTCCGCGCCGACACCACCGAGGAGATCGCGGCGGTCTCCGATGCATGGGCGCGGCGCGCCTTCGGCGCCCAGTTCGCCGAGGTGGCCGTCGACATGGACACCGGCGCCACCCGGGTACGGCGGCTGCTGGGGGTGTTCGCCACCGGCCGGATCCTCAACCCGCGCACGGCGCGTTCCCAGTTCGTCGGGGGCATGATCATGGGGCTGGGCATGGGGCTGACGGAACACAGCGCCCTGGACCCGGAGTTCGGCGACTTCACCGAGCAGGACCTGGCGGCCTACCACGTGGCGGGCTGCGCGGACGTGGTGGACGTCCAGGCGTACTGGCTCCCCGAGGAGGACTCCCGGCTCAACCCGATGGGCGCCAAGGGCATCGGGGAGATCGGCATCGTCGGCACGGCGGCCGCGATCACCTCCGCCGTGTACCACGCGACCGGCATCCGCGTCCGTGAGCTGCCCGTCCTCCCGGAGCGGCTGCTGCCGGGGCTGGCCGAGTGGCAGCGCGCCGTGGTGGTGTGACCGCCGGTATCCAGAGCCGGTTCTCGTAGGTCGGGTACCGGGGATCATGTCGTTCACCGTCCGGCCCGTGCCCGGGGGCGGCGGGAGCCACCGGCCCCGGCGCGCCCGAGGCGGCCTGGCGCGCGCACCAACGGGCTTGTACCGTGCGGGTGTTCGGGTCACGACAGGGGCCCGGGGGCAGCTTCTCACCACGTCGTGGTCCGGTGCACGTCCCATCGACCGGAGCAGGCACCGGCGGACGGACGACTCATGCCGCACGGCCGGAGAACACCGCCACCGGCTGCCCGCCTCCCGACGGAGGTCCCCACCATGCGCTCAGCCCCTACCCGCCCCTGGCTCCGCGCGGCCACGATCTTCCTGGCCGTCGCGGGACTGGCGGCACCCGCCCTCCATTCCCAGTCCGCCGCGAGGCCCGCGGCCGCCGCCGTCGAGGACGACGGCACGGACTGCCCGGCGCCGGGCCCCGGCAACCCGCCGTCCACCACCCGGCTTCCCGACCCCTTCACCAGGACGGACGGCACCCGGATCACCAGCAGGTCCGACTGGCGCTGCCGGCGGGCGGAGATCCGGACACTCGCGGAGCGTCACGTCTACGGCGAGAAACGCGCGAAGCCCGCGAGCGTCTCCGGGTCCGTCTCCCGGACGAACATCACCGTCGCCGTCAGCGACCAGGGCCGGTCCGCGAGTTTCTCCGCGAGCGTCCAGCTGCCCAGCGGGAACGGCCCCTTCCCGGCCGTCGTCGTCTACGGCGGGTTCGGCGCTGACACCACCACCATCCGCAACTCCGGTGCCGCCGTCATCAGTTACGACCCCCTCGCGGTCGGCCGGGAGGGCACACCCCGGAACAACAAGCAGGGCGCCTACTACAGCCTCTACGGCTCCCAGAACGCCACGGGGCTGCTGATGGCCTGGGCCTGGGGCGTGAGCCGGATCATCGATGTCATCGAACAGTCCGGCGGTTCCGTCCTCACGGCGGACGCGACCGGCGTCACGGGCTGCTCGCGGTACGGCAAGGGCGCGTTCGTGGCCGGGGCGTTCGACCAGCGCATCGCGCTGACCATGCCGATCGAGTCGGGCAGCGGAGGGGTCGGCGCGTTCCGCTCGATCGCCACCGAGAACGGCGCGCAACCGCTCAGCAGCGCCTACGGTGAACAGCCCTGGCTGGGTGACGCCTTCGGCTCCTTCACGGGCAACCCGGCCGGCCTGCCCGTGGACACCCACCAGATCGTGGCCATGGTGGCGCCGAGGGGCCTGTTCATCATGGACAACCCGCACATCGACTGGCTCGGCGCCACATCCGGCAGCGTCGCGGCACTCGGCGGCGCCGAGGTCTACACGGCGCTCGGCGCCGGATCCCACATCACCTACTGGTCCGACGTCCAGGACGGCAATCACTGCGCCACCCGGAACGAATGGCGCGGCCCGCTACAGCAGAACATCCAGAAATTCCTGCTGAACACCGGGAATGCCGGCGGCGTCTTCCGCATCTCCGGCAGGAAGGCCGGGAACCTCGCCCAATGGCGGGACTGGACGACTCCGGCCCTCGGTTAGCGGCACCGTCCGCCCGGGGTCCGCCGCCGTGGGCTCCGGGCGGACCCCGGATGTCCGCGCGCGGCGGAGGAGCCGTTCCCGTGCCGGTCACCGTCCGGTGGCCGGAGGCCGGACGGTCAGACGCTGACGCCCTTGTTCCGCAGATAGGCCAGCGGATCGATGTCGGAGCCGTAGCCCGGGCCGGTCCGGACCTCGAAGTGCAGATGCGGACCGGTGCTGTTGCCGGTGGAACCGGAACGGCCCAGCTGGCTCCCGGCGCCGACCTGCTGCCCCGCGCGGACGGAGAGCTGGGAGAGGTGGGCGTACTGGCTGTAGCGGCCGTCCGCGTGCCGCACCACCACCTGGTAGCCGTAGGCCCCCGCCCAGCCGGCCGAGACGACCTCGCCGGCGGCCACCGCCTTGACCGACGTACCGGTGGCAACGGGGAAGTCGACCCCGGTGTGGTGGCCGCTGGACCAGCTCGCGCCGGAGGCCCGGTAGGCGGTGCTCGGCGCGACCCCGGGCACGGGCGCGGAGAAGGCGGTGGAGCCGGACGTGCCCGCCCGCTCCTCGCCGCCGCCGCTCCGGTCAGGTGTCTCCGCCTTCTTCTTCCCGCCGGCCTTCTCGGCCTTCTCGGCCTTGGCCGCCTTCTTCCCGGCCTTCTTCTCAGCCTTCTCGGCTTTCTTCTCGGCCTTCTCGGCCTTCTTCTCGGCCTTCTCGGCCTTCTCGGTCTTCCCGGCGGCCTTGCCGTTGCCGGCGTTCTCCGCCGCCCGCCGCTCCGGGGCCGCCGGGCGCTCGCCGTCCAGGGCGAGCCGCTGGCCCGGGAGGATCAGGTCGGGGTCCTCACCGATCACCTCGCGGTTGGCCTCGTACAGCTGCTGCCAGCCGCCGTCGACGTCCTGGGCTCCGGCGATGCCGTAGAGGCTGTCGCCGCTGACCACCCGGTAGGAGTCCGTGAGGCGCTTGCCCGGGGACCGGGTCGCGGAGGCGTCCGAGGGCTTCCCTGCCCTGCCCTCCTGGCGGTCGGCGCGCTCCTCCGCCCCGTCACCGGGCGCCGGGGCCGGCGGGGACGACCGCACCGGCCGGGCCGTCGCGGCCTCCGCCTTTCCGCCGGCGGAGGCAGAGGCGGAGGCCCCGTCCCCACCCCGGGTGAGGCCCGCCCGCTGCGAGCAGGTGGGCCAGGCCCGGGGGCCCTGTTCGGCGAGGACCTTCTCGGCGACCGCCACCTGCTGGTCCCGGGTGGCGAGGTCGGCGCGGGGCGCGTACCGCGTCCCGCCGAAGGCCTCCCAGGTGGACTGGGAGAACTGGAGGCCGCCGTAGTAGCCGTTGCCCGTGTTGATGTCCCAGTCGTTCCCGCTCTCGCACGCGGCGACCCGCTCCCAGGTCCCGGCCGGGGCGGCGGAGGCGTCCGCGGCGGCGACCAGCGGGAGCGCGATGCCCGCCCCGCCGGCGGTGACGGTCAGGGAAGCCTGGGAGATACGGCTGGGCTGGGGCCGGCGGTGCCGTCCGCGGGTGGGGGGCATCGGCTGGGTCCTCTCCTGCGCAGGGGCCTGACTCGGCGGCCGCGCAAGGGAGTTCGCGGGCCGTGCCCAAGATAGGCGGGCGTATTCCGCCTCACAACCGCTTCGCGGAATCCGGGGAAACCCGGGAGGGCGCGCCGGCGGATTCCCCCCGAAATGAATCTTGGAAAAGCGGTGGGCGGGGGAAGAAGAGTGATCCGTGAAACGCCGGGGGAACCTCAAGATCGAATTTCGGGGCCCGGCGTTCACCCGGCGGCGTACCCGCCACACGCCGGGAGGGACGTCGGGGTTCGCGGGCGGGAGAACGGAGGTGCCCGCCCCCGGAAGGCGGGGACGGGCACCTCCGTCATGTGCGCGGTGCGCGGTGCGGCGCTCGGCCGCGGCCGGTTCCGGTCAGATGGTGACGCCCTGGCCGCGCAGGTAGGCCAGCGGGTCGATGTCGGAGCCGTAGGAGGGGCCGGTCCGGACCTCGAAGTGCAGGTGCGGGCCGGTGCTGTTGCCGGTGGAACCGGAGAGGCCGATCTGCGTGCCGCCCTGGACGGCCTGCCCGGCGGAGACGGACAGCGAGGACAGGTGGGCGTACTGGCTGTAGCGCCCGTCCTCGTGCCGGATGACGACCTCGTTGCCGTAGGCGCCCGCCCAGCCGGCGGAGACCACCGTGCCGGAGCCGATCGCCTTCACCTGGGTGCCACTGGCCACGGAGAAGTCGACGCCGGTGTGGTAGCCACTGGACCAGCTGCCCCCGGCGGCCCGGTAGGCGGTGCTCGGGGCGGCGTCGACCGGCGCGGTGAAGCCCGTGGTGGCGGTGGCGGCCTGGGCCGCCTCGGCGACCGGCTTCGGCTCGGCCTGCTTCTCGGCCGCGGGCTCGGCCGGCTTCTCGGCCTTCTCGGCCTTGGCGGGCTTCTCGGCCTTGGCCGCGTCCGGCTGCGCCGGCTTGCCGGCGTCCAGCGCGTACTTCTGGCCCGGCAGGATCAGGTCCGGGTTCTCGCCTATGACCTGGCGGTTGCCCTCGTAGATGCGCTGCCAGCCACCGTCGACGCCGTGCTCGCGGGCAATCTTGGAGAGGGTGTCACCGCTCACGACGGTGTAGCGGGAACCCTTCTCGGCGGAGTCGCCCGCCGGCTTCGCGGGCTTCTCCTCGGGCTTCCCGGGCTTCGCGGCCCCGGACTCGCCCTTCGCGGCCTCGGGACCGGCCTGGCCCTGCTGGCGGGCGCCGGTGTCGACGGCGGGCTTCTCGCCGCCGCGGGTGAGGCCGGCCTTGCCGGAGCACACCGGCCAGGCACCGGGGCCCTGGCCTTCCAGGACCTTCTCGGCTATGGCGATCTGCTGGTCCTTGGTGGCGAGGTCGGCGCGCTGGGCGTACTGCGTGCCGCCGTAGGCCTCCCAGGTGGACTGGGTGAACTGCAGGCCGCCGTAGAAGCCGTTGCCGTTGTTGATGTTCCAGTCGCCGGAGCTCTCGCACTGGGCGACCTTGTCCCAGGTGGAGACCGGGGCCGCGGAGGCACCGGTGGCGGCGATCAGGGGGAGGACGAGTCCCGCGCCACCGGTGGTGACGGCGAGCGCGGCGACGGAAAGACGGTTGGTGCGAGTGCGACGATGACGTCCACGAGACATAGGGGTGGGTTCCTCTCCTACGCCTGCGAGGTGAGCTGTCGGGTTCGGGCTGGAGTTGCCCGGACGCGGATGCGCGGTCGGCCCTGCCGCCGCGCGCGTCTTCACCCCGAGCCGTACCGTGCGCTGTGGCGCGCCCGGGCCGGCGTCTTACCTGTGGGTCCCCCGCTCCTGCCGTGGTGGCTCGTGGTGGTCCCCCTCCGGCGGCAGGATTCGGCGTTCCGGAGGCGGATTCCCCGCCAGGCGTGCGGCGAGGCAGCGGTAAACGTAAACGCAGGGATTTCGCCGAGGCAAGGAGAAGACGGACAGGCCGTCGTTTACCGGCGGTATCTTCGCGGTCGCGGTAACCGTGTGCTGCCGGGCGCCCGCACAGGGCGAAGGAAATTCTCACCCTGGGGAACACCGGAACAGCAGAGGGCCATACCCCTGGCGATTTCACGGGAATCGCAGTGGAATACGTCACCTTTCCGGTCCGCATTCCGTGAGCCATGTCACCCCACGGCCGGATATCCCTTTTGTGCAGATTGGCCGCTCGATGCCGGCCCTCGTGCCCGGACACCGCGACGGGACCCGTGGCTCTCCGCGCGTGGATCCCGGTGACGGCTCCCGGTGACGCGGCGGGCCGGCCCTCACAGCGGGACCACCATCTGCCGGCGGGCCGCCGGATCCACGTCCTCGATCCAGCGCACGGCCCCTTCGATGACCGACTGCCGCGGCGACTCCGCCAGCTGGACGGACATGCCGACGGCCTGCCCGAGCCGGTCGGCGAAGCCGTCGAAGAGCGCGCCGCCCCCGGTGATCACCAGGCCGCGTTCGACGATGTCGTCCGCGACCCCGCCCGGGCAGTTCCCGATGGCGGTCCCGACGAGCCGGGCGATCCGCCGCAGTTCCGGCTCGATGAGGTCCCGCAGTTCGCCCGCGGCGACGGAGACCGTCCGGGGCAGGTCCGTGACGCGGTCCCGGCCACGGACCGGGAGCCGGGTGTCCGGGGCGCTCTCGGCGACCCGGCCCAGCCCGGTCTTCACCGCCTCGGCGGCGCTGGTGCTCAGCGCCAGGGCATGGGTGCGCTGGAGGTGGGTGACGAGGGCGGAGGTCACGGCGTCCCCCGCCACCGGCGAGGACTCGGCGGCGACCAGGGTCCCGAAGGCGAAGGCGCAGATCTCCGTCGTCCCGGCGCCGATGTCGACGATCATGGTGCCGCCGCAGTCCCACAGCGGCATCCCGGCGCCGAGGGCCGCGAGCAGGCCCTTCGGGAGCTGCCGGACCCAGCGCACCCCTGCCTGGAGCATCACCTCCTCGGCGGCGAGCCGCTGGAGCTCGGTGGCCGAGGCGGGCACGCCGATCAGGGCCCCGGGGGGCAGCAGCCCGCGCCGGGCCGGCCGGGCGCCGTCGAGCGCGTGGCGGAGGAGCAGAGTCGCCGCGTCGAAGTCGGTGACCACCCCGCGGCTCAGCGGCACCACCGCCTCGATGTCCGGCGGGGTCCGGCCCAGGACGCGGCTCGCCTGGTCGCCGACGGCCACCACCCGCCGGGTCCCGGTGGCCACGGCGATGACGGACGCGCCGTCGTAGCGGTGGCCGTCCCGCGGGCCGCGGATGCGGATGCGGGAGGTGCCGAGGTCGACGGCGAGGGGCGGTCCTCCGGAGGTGCGAGACCAGCGCATGAGGGGTCCTTTCCGGACGGGGCCTGCGGCCAGGCTGGCCTGCGGGCGTCCGGGGGCGGGGGCGGCGCTCCCGGCGCTCCCCAGGTCTCCCTCGAAAGTGTGATGATCAGCTCAGAGGTCAGGGCCACCCGGCCGCGCGGTGACAGCGGGCCCGCTGTGGGCCCGCTGTGGGCCCGGGCCCCCGTCACCGCGGGCCCGGTGACCCCGGGCCCCCGTCACCGCGCGGCGTCCGCCGGGCTCAGCCCGCCGTTTCGGTGCGGTCGCCGCCCCAGAGGGTGTGGAAGCTCCCCTCGCGGTCCGCGCGCCGGTAGGTGTGCGCGCCGAAGTAGTCCCGCTGGCCCTGGGTGAGCGCGGCGGGGAGCCGCTCGGCCCGCAGGGCGTCGTAGTAGGAGAGCGCCGCGGCGAAACCGGGGGCCGGCACCCCGTGGGTCACGGCCGTGGCGACCACGGTGCGCCAGTCCCGCTGCGCCGCGCCCACCTCGGCCGCGAACTCCCGGTCGGCCAGGAGCGTGGGGAGCTTCGGGTCGGCGTCGAAGGCGGCGCGGATCCGGTCCAGGAACGCCGCCCGGATGATGCAGCCGCCGCGCCAGATCGCGGCCACGGCGCCCAGGTCGATGGACCAGCCGTACTCCGCGCCGGCCGCGTCGATCATGTTCCAGCCCTGGGCGTAGGAGACCACCTTGGAGGCGTAGAGCGCCTGTTCCACCTGGTCGGCGAAGTGACGGGCGTCCTGCGGGGAGAGCGGGGCCCGCTCCGGCCCGGGCAGGCCGCGGGCCGCCTGGCGCAGGCCGGTGTGGCCGGAGACGGAGCGCGCGAAGACGGCCTCGGCGATGCCGGAGACGGGGACCCCCAGGTCGAGCGCGGTCTGCACGGTCCAGCGGCCGGTGCCCTTCTGGCCCGCGCTGTCGGCGACCACGTCGACGAAGGGGAGCCCGGTCGCGGCGTCGGAGTGGGCCAGGACCTCGGAGGTGATCTCGATGAGATACGAGTCGAGGCGGCCGGTGTTCCAGGTGCGGAAGATCTCGGCGATCTCGGCGGGGCGGTAGCCCGCCACGTGCCGGAGCAGGTCGTACGCCTCCGCGATGAGCTGCATGTCGGCGTACTCGATGCCGTTGTGCACCATCTTCACGAAGTGGCCGGCGCCGTCGGGCCCGACGTGGACACAGCAGGGGGTGCCGTCGGCTGCCTTCGCGGCGATGTCCTCCAGCATCGGCCCGACCGCCGCGTAGGCCTCGGCGGAACCGCCGGGCATGATGCTCGGCCCGTTGAGGGCGCCCTCCTCACCACCGGAGACGCCGGTGCCGACGAAGTGGAGGCCGCGTTCGCGCAGCGCCGCCTCCCGGCGGCGGGTGTCCTCGAAGTGGGCGTTGCCCCCGTCGATGATCATGTCTCCGGGCTCCAGCAGCCCCGCGAACTCCTCGATCACGGCGTCGGTGGACATCCCCGCCTTCACCATGATCACCAGGCGGCGGGGCCGCTCCAGCGAGGCGACGAAGGCGGCCGGGTCGTCGGACGGGAGGAAGGTGCCCTCGCGGCCGAATTCCTCGACCAGGGCGTGGGTGCGGGTCGGGGTGCGGTTGTGCAGGGCCACGGTGTAGCCGTGGCGGGCGAAGTTGCGGGCCAGGTTGCGGCCCATCACGGCCAGCCCCGTGACCCCGATCTGCGCCTTCTTCCCGGTGTCTGCCATGTGTGTGACTCCCTCGGTGGCGGGTGGTCCCGCTCGCTTCCTGTGCTGCGGTGGCCGCGCCGGTTCCGGCGCCGTGCCGTGCGGCCACCCGCCCCCGGGTAGCCGCTAGCCCCAGGTCCAGTCCCGGACCTCGGGCATGTCCTCGCCGTGCTCGCGGATGTACGCCCGGTGCTCGTTGCGCCGGTCCTTCATCAGCTGGCGGACCCCGATCGCCCGGAGTGCCAGTCCGGGCACCCGGTCGATGACGTCCATCACCAGCCGGTAGCGGTCCATGTCGTTCAGGACGACCATGTCGAACGGTGTGGTGGTGGTCCCCTGTTCCTTGTAGCCCCGGACGTGGATGTCGTCGTGGCCGCGCCGCCGGTAGGTGAGCCGGTGGATCAGCCACGGGTAGCCGTGGTAGGCGAAGATGACGGGCTTGTCGGCGGTGAATACGGCGTCGAACCCGTGGTCGTTCAGCCCGCTGGGATGTTCCGTGCCGGGCAGCAGCCGCATCAGGTTCACGACGTTGACCACCCGGACGGCCAGCTCCGGCAGGTGCTCGCGGAGCAGCGCGGCCGCGGCCAGCACCTCCTGGGTGGGGACGTCCCCGGCGGCGGCCAGCACCACGTCCGGCTCCCGCCCGGTGTCGCTGGACGCCCAGTCCCAGACGCTGATGCCGCGCTCCACGTGGTGCACGGCGTCGTCGAGGGAGAGCCAGTCGAAACAGGGCTGCTTGCCGGCCACCACGATGTTGATCAGATCCCGGCTGTCCAGCGTCCGGTCCGCCACGGCGAGCAGGGTGTTGGCGTCCGCGGGCAGGTAGACCCGGATGGTCCGCGGGTCCTTGTTGACCATGTGGTCGACGAAACCGGGGTCCTGGTGGGAGAAGCCGTTGTGGTCCTGGCGCCAGACGTGGGAGGTCAGCAGGTAGTTCAGCGAGGAGACCGGCATCCGCCACGGCAGCCGCCGGGAGACCTGCAACCACTTGGCGTGCTGGTTGGCCATGGACGTGACGATGTGGATGAACGCCTCGTAACTGGCGAACAGGCCGTGCCGGCCGGTGAGCAGATAGCCCTCCAGCCAGCCCTGGCAGTTGTGCTCGGAGAGCATCTCCACGACGCGCCCGTCGCGGGTGAGGTGCTCGTCGGTGGGGAGGACTTCCTCCTGCCAGCCCTTTCCGGTGACCTCCAGGACGTCCTGGAGGCGGTTGGAGGCCGTCTCGTCCGGTCCGAAGAGGCGGAAGTCGCGGCGGCCGGCGGTGCGGGCCATCAGATCCCGCAGCAGGCCGCCGAGGACCCGGGTCGGTTCATGGAGGGTGACGCCCGGCTCGCCGACCTCCACCGCGTAGTCGCGGATCGGCGGGACGGGCAGGGCGCGCAGCAGCCGGCCGCCGTTGGCGTGCGGGCTGGAGCCGAGCCGGCGGTCACCGGCCGGGACGTGGCGGAGCACCTCGGGGCGGGGCCGGCCCCGCTCGTCGAAGAGTTCCCCGGGCCGGTAGGAGCGCAGCCACGCCTCCAGCTGCCGCAGGTGCCCGGGGTTCTCCCGGACACCGGAGAGCGGCACCTGGTGGGCGCGCCAGGTGTTCTCCACCGGTACCCCGTCGACGGTGGACGGCCCCGTCCAGCCCTTGGGGGTGCGCAGGACGATCATCGGCCAGCGGGGACGGGCGGTCTCCCCGTCCTCCCGGGCGGCCCGGTGGATCTCCGCGACGCGGTCCAGGCAGTGGTCGAGGGCGGCGGCCAGGGCGTGGTGGACGGCGGCCGGCTCGTGGCCCTCGACGTACACCGGCTCGTGTCCGTAGCCGCGGAGCAGGTGGTCGAGTTCCGCGCGGGGCAGCCGGGCCAGGACCGTCGGGTTGGCGATCTTGTAGCCGTTGAGGTGGAGGATGGGCAGGACGGCGCCGTCGTGCACGGGGTCGAGGAACTTGTTGCCGTGCCAGCCGGTGGCCAGCGGCCCCGTCTCGGCCTCACCGTCGCCGACGATCGCGGCGACGAGCAGGTCCGGGTTGTCGAACGCCGCCCCGTAGGCGTGGGCGAGCGCGTAGCCCAGCTCGCCACCCTCGTGGAGGGAGCCGGGGGTCTCCGGGGCGACGTGGCTGGGCACGCCGCCGGGGAAGGAGAACTGGCGGAACAGCCGGGCCATGCCCTCGCCGTCCCGGGAGACGTCCGGGTAGATCTCGGAGTAGCTGCCGTCCAGCCAGCAGCAGGCGAGGGTGGCGGGGCCGCCGTGGCCGGGGCCGGTGATGTGGATGGCGTCCTGGTCCCGGGCCTTGATCACGCGGTTGAGGTGGGCGTAGACGAGGTTGAGCCCGGGGGTGGTGCCCCAGTGGCCCAGCAGCCGGGGTTTGATGTGCGCGGCGGTGAGCTCACCGCCGGGCAGCGGGTTGTCCAGCAGATAGATCTGGCCGGCCGCGAGGTAGTTCGCGGCCCGCCAGTAACGGTCCACCGTGGCGAGGTCCTCGTCGGAGAGGTGCCCTGTCCGGCCCTTGGCCATGCTGTCGCCTCCCGGGTCAGCGGTACGGGAACGATCGTGGGGACGGGGAACGGCGGGCCGGGCCGCCGGTCCGGCCCGCCGTTCCCTCGTACCCGATCCTCGCGCGTCCGCCACCCCCGTGCGGGTGGATCGGCGGATGGATCAGCCGGTCCGCTCGGCGACCGCCTCCACCGTCTCGTCGAGTTCGCGGCGCTCGCGGCGGGCCCGGGCGCGGTCCTCCGCGGAGGCGTCGGTGATGTCGAGGAAGATCTGGTCCACCGCGGGCCAGGCGCTCGTCATTCCGGTCTTGATCCGCTCGGAGACCTCCTCGACCTCCTCGCTGTCGAGTCCGCCGATCAGGTCCACGCGCGCCGCGACCAGGGTGGAGTCCATGCCCAGCCGCATGGTGAGCACCGCGGTGACGGTGTCGATCTCCGGCTGCTCACCGAGGAACTCGTGGATCTCCTGGCGCAGCTTCGGGTCCGCGGCCTCACCGATGAGCTGACCGCGGTTCTCCTTGCCCAGCCGGTAGGCCACGTAGACGAGGAGCACGCTGATGAGCAGGGACGCCCACGCCTCGTAGGCGACCTCCCCGGTGACCATGTGGAGGGACATGCCGACGATCGCCAGGGAGACACCCAGCACGGCCGTGCCGTCCTCGGCCAGCACGGTGCGCAGCGCCGGGTCGGTGCCCGCCCGGAGCTGGCCGAGCATGCCGCGCCCGTTGTCGCGGGCCTGGCCGTGGAGCTGGTGCAGTGCCCGGACGAGGGAGACGCCCTCCGCGATCAGCGCGACGCCGAGGACGACGAGCCCGGCGACATAGCCGTCGTGGCTCTCCGAACCGCCGGAGGTCAGAGCGGTGATGCCCTGGTAGAAGGAGAAGCAGCCACCCATCACGAAGATGCCGACGGCGGCCAGCAGCGACCAGAAGAAGCGCTCCTTGCCGTAGCCGAAGGGGTGCTCGGCGTCGGGCTCCTTCTTGCAGCGCCGCAGGGACGCCAGCAGGAAGATCTCGTTGAGGCTGTCCGCCACCGAGTGGGCGGCCTCGGAAAGCAGCGCGGGGGAGGCGGCGAACAGCCCGCCCACGGCCTTGGCCAGCGCGATGACGAGGTTGGCACCCAGCGCGACCAGCACGGTGAACCGGGTCTTCCGGTCCTGTTCGTCCTGTCCGTCGCACGGCTGCGCCTGCTGATCTCTCGGTTCCTCACCGGTTCGCTCAGCGGTCTCGGTACTCATGGGTGGACCCACACTCCTGCTCTCGACTGGCCGCTCGCATACCCCGCGAACCCCCGGTGACGCGCGGTGCCGCGGGGCGGCTCGGGGAGCGCGGGGTACGGCGCTCCGCCACCCGGGGAGCACGGTTCCCGGGGGCCGGTGGCGGCCGGCGGGCGGCTCCCCGCCGGGGCGGCTCGCCCCCTCGCCCGGGGGCCGGGCACCCGCGGCCGGGCCCCGAGGCGGCGCACGGCGGGGAAGGCCGGACGGGGGCGTCCCGGCGCCGCCGGGACGGCCCCCTCCCCCTTCCCCTCCCCCCGGCCCCGGGTTCACGGGGGCGTTTCCGCCCCCGTGCGGCGGAAAGGTGGTGGAGCAGCCGCGCGGGAGGCCGAGGACGGTCACCCACCGCGGCCGGACGGTGGCGGAACGGCGGGAAGGCCCGTCCCACGGCGCGGCCCCCACAGCGGGGGCGGCGCGGAGAACTCCGGCACCGGGGGGCAGAGCCCTCCGGAAGTGCCGGAACAGGACGGGACGGGCCACGCGCCGGACCGCCGCGATACGGTGACCTCCGCAGGCTGGGTACGGCGCGCCCCGAGCGCGGTGCGCACGCCGCGCCCGGCGGGGGCCCACTCGGATGGCGGAACCCGCTGTGGGGTGGGCCCGTCCCTCACGGTGGCGGGTCTCCCGGGGTGCCCGGATGGTGAGGCTTATCCACACAATCCACGCATCCACCGCACGACCTCGTCCCATGATTGCGTGGTCGCGGGGCAAGAGGGATGTAATGAACGTGAGGAGGAGGTGCAGCCGCATGGTCGTGGTGGATTCCAGCGGGGCCAGCACCGCTGACGCCCGGCACGCGGCCGCGGAGTACGTCGCAGCCATGGCGTCCCGGGTCGACGCCGACGCTGTGGTGCTCGTCGTCTCGGAGTTGGTCGCCAACGCGCAGCGGCACACGGCGGGATGGTGGCGGCTCACGCTGCGCACCCACGACGACCGGCTCGTGATCGACGTCGAGGACACCAGCGACGTCCCGCCGTCCGAGCGGGGCGAGTCGGATCTGAGCGGCGGCGGCGGCCTCGGCCTGATCATGGTCCGCCGGCTCTCCGGCGACCTGGAGGTCCTGCGGAGTTCCGCCGGCAAGACCGTGCGCGCCAGCTTCCCCCTGCACGCCATCACCCCGGCCTGAGTCCCCGCCCGCCGACAGGACGCCGGGCGGCCGCGATCCGGTGCCGGCCCCTGGACCACGGGCGCCCTCTCCGCCTCTCCTCCCGCCCGGCGCCCCCGCTTCCGTGCCGTCCCCACCACGCGGGCACTCCCCCGGCCCCCGCGCCATCGGCGGACGCCCGGACCGCGTCACGTTCGGCGCCACCGGACCGGTCACGCCCCCGCGCCGCGGGACCACGACCGGGTGGCCGGGCCATCCGGACCGTCCGGGCCCGCCCCGCTATGTCCCCGGCGCGTTCCCGCCGGGACGGGGCGCCTCCGGCGCGTCGTGGGCGGAACAGCCGTTCGGCGGCCGACCATCGGGGGACACGCACCCACCCGGGGGCAGCCACACAGGAGGGATGAGACCACGTGGCCACCACACGTACCGCGCACACGGTCTGGGAAGGCAATCTGCTGGAGGGCCGGGGCAGCGTCACCCTCGACTCCTCCGGCGCCGGAGAGTACCCGGTGACCTGGGCCTCCCGCGCCGAGGAGCCGGCGGGCCGCACCAGCCCGGAGGAGCTGATCGCCGCCGCACACTCCAGTTGCTTCTCGATGGCCCTGTCGAACGGGCTGGCGAAGGCCGGCACCCCGCCGACCCGGCTGACCACCCACGCCGAGGTGACCTTCCAGCCCGGCACGGGCATCACCGGCATCCATCTGACGGTGCGCGGCGAGGTGCCGGGCCTGGACGGTGAGGCGTTCACGGCGGCCGCCGAGGACGCCAAGGCCAACTGCCCGGTGAGCCAGGCGCTGGCCGGCACCACGATCACGCTGAGCGCGTCGCTCGACTGAGCGGGGCGCTCTCCCCGCCTGCCCGTCCGCCGTCCGGCGCCGGTACGCGCCGGACGGCGGACGGCGGGCGCGCGCACCGCCGGGCAGGTCAGAGCCGTACGCCCTGGGAGGCCAGATACGACCGGGGGTCGATGTCGGATCCGTACTCCGTGTCCTGCCGCACCTCGAAATGGAGGTGCGGGCCGCTCGACCGGCCGGTGTTGCCGGAGTGGCCGAGGAGTTCACCGGGCGCCGTCCGATGGCCGGGCCCGACGGAGACGCCGGCGAGATGGGCGTAGAGCAGGTACCGCCCCTCCGGTGTCCGCACCGTCACCAGCAGACCGTAGGACCCGGCCCAGCCCGCCGTCACCACCGTGCCCCGCCCGGCCGAGCGCACCGGGGTGCCCACGGGAACCGCGAAGTCGATGCCCGTGTGGTGGCCCGCGATCCAGCCGCCGGGAACGCCGTACGCGGCCGACACCGGGGCTCCGGCCACCGGGTGGGACGACTCCGGGGCCCACGCCTCACCGCCCGCCCCGGGCGTGCCCCCGCCGGGCTCGCGATGGGCCGGCTCCCGCGCCGGGCTCCCCCGGTCGTCCCCTCCTCCGTGAGCCGGGCCGCCCCGGTCCGTCCCCGGCCCGGCGGCCCGGGCCGGGGCACCGTGGTACGGACCGCCGTGGACCGGGGCGCTCACCCCGCAGGTGTCACGGCCGGTGAGGTCACGGTGGCCGGCCTCCACGCCCGCCCCCCAGGTGGGGCTCGCCGTGAGGAGCACGCCCGCTATCCCGGCGGCGCCCCCGCGCAGCAGCCGGGAGGTCAGGCGGGGGCCGCCCCCCTCCGTCACCTCACCGGCCGGCCGGCTCACCGCGCCGGAAACGCCTGCCCGTGCCATGGACTCCTCCTCCTGCCTCGTGGGGTGTGCGGGGTACGTGGGGAGCTGGGTGTGCGGGGATGTGCGGTGGTGGGATGGGTGGGCCGCGGGCGGGCCCGCCCGGACCGGCCGTCCTCCGGCGGTCCGTCCGGCGCCGCCATGGCGGAGTCGCCGGCCGTCGCGGCGCCGGACGGTGGCGCCCGAGGGGAGGCCGGCCGCCGCGGCGGGGCGACCGGGCCGCCGGGCCCGGAGGCTCCGGGAGACCGGGCCACCCGCCACGCGGACCGCGGCGGAACCCGGCGGGCGCTCCGGCCGCGTTCGGGTTCCGTTCGGCCCGGAGACCGGAGCGCCGGGCCGGCCGTAGGGCCCGCGCGGCGGCCCGGCTCAGGCCCGTCCGCTTCGCCGGCGCAGCGCCATCACGGATCCCCCCGCCACCAGCCCCATCACCGCCGTGCCGGCCGCGACCGTGCCCGCGTCCGGGCCGCCCGCACCGGCCCCGCCCGCCCCGGCGCGGACCCCGCGCCAGGTGTGGTGTCCCACGGTGAAGTGGCCGGTCACCGGCTCGTCACCGCTGCGGCACCGGGCGCGCACCGGGTAGCTGCGGCCCGGTCTGACGTGCTCCCGGACGGTGCCGCTGCCGACGTGGCGGTGCCGGCCGTCGCGATGGAGCGTGATCTCCCGGCTGAGCCCCTGCGACTCGGCGGTCATCCGCCGGTCCGCGCAGCGGCTCGTCACACTGACGACCACCGGGGACCCGGCCTCGGGGAGGTACGGGCTGATCTTCGTCCGGGACGGGTGCTCGGCGCGGGACGCCGAGGTGACACCGCCGATGGCTATGGCGCTCAGGGCGGTTATGGCCAGGAAGCGGGAGGCGATACGCATGAGCGGTCTCCTTCCGGCGGGGAGGCGGGCCCTGGCCCGGGTCCGCTGGGGCTCCACGCCGTCGGCACCATGCAAGCCCGGCCCGCCGTCGAGCGCGCGCGGCGGCGCCCCGCCCCCGGTCCCGCCGATGGAGCAGCGGCACGTCCCGCGTCTGCCGCATCACCGCAGGTGACGGAGGTGTGCCGGGCGGAACGCGGGCGCGGCGCCCCGCTGCCGCCGGGCGGGTGAGGCACACCGCCGTCCGCGTGCACCGCCGGGCCCGCGCCACCCGGGCCGCGCCGCCAGGAGGACCGGCGGCGCAGGGACCGGGCAGCGCAAGGCCACCGGCGCCCGCCGGGGCGGGTCACCCCTCCTTCGGCGGGTGACCGTCCGGCGTGTGGCCGCGCGCCGTCAGCCAGTCGAGCTGTGCCGCGGTCTGGTCGGCGCCGCCGCCCGCGTGGTCGGCGTAGTGCCAGACGCGGATGTCCTTCTCGCCCGCGTAGGCGTTGTACGCCGCGTAGACGGTGGACGGGGGGCAGACGGGGTCCATCAGGGCGACGCTGAACAGGGCCGGCGCGGTGGCGCGGCGGGCGAAGTGGACGCCGTCGAAGTAGTCCAGCACGCGGAAGACGCGCTCGGGGTCGACGCGCTTGTGGCGCCCGAGGTAGTCGGCCAGCTCCGGGTACGGGCCGAAGGCGGCGAGTTCGGAACCGCGCCGGTGGTGGCAGAGGAACGGGACGTCCACCAGGGCACCGGCGACGTGGTCCCCCGCCAGGGCCGCCACGGCCAGCGCCAGCCCGCCGCCCTGGCTGGCCCCGGCGACGACCACCCGGTCCGGGTCCACGGCCGGGTGGCCGCGGACCGCGTCGACGGCGCGCACGCAGTCGGTCATCAGCCGCCGGTAGTAGTGGTGCGCGGGGTCGTCGATGCCACGGGTCATGAACCCGCCGACGTACTGGGTGCCGGGCACCGGATCGGGGTCGGGGGTGTCGTGCCCCTGGCCGCGGCTGTCGACGACGAGATGGGCGCGCCCGGCGGCGCTGTGCACCAGGTGTTCGAGGGGCAGCCCGCGCCCGCCGCCGTAGCCGATGTAGCTCACCACGGCGGGCAGCGGGCCCTCGGCGCCACGCGGGAGCAGCAGCCAGGCGGCCACCGGCTGCCCGCCCCAGCCGGGGAACCGCACGTCGAGGACGTCCACGGTGTGCAGCCGGGGGCCGGGGGCGGGCCGGTACTCGGCCGCGCTGCCCTCCGCCGCCTCCCGCGCCGCGGCCAGGGTCTTCTCCCAGAAGGCGTCGAAGTCCTCGGGTTCGGACGTCTCGGCGCGGTAGGCGCGCAACTGGTCCAGCGGCAGGTCGGTCAGCGGCATGGTCTCTCCTCCGGCGTGCCCGTGGGCCCGTCCGTCGCGGTCGGCTCGGCGGGGCGCCGTGCTCACCACGCGCCCTCGTTCTCACTGCCCAGTCCTGCGGCGTGGATGCGGGAGAGGGGCGGGCGCCGTGCGGGGACGGGGGCGGGCCGCGCGTGAGGGACCGGGGCGGCGCGGTGCGCGTGGACCGGAGGAGGGGCGCGCATCACCGCGACGGGGCCCGCGCGGGAGCACGCCGGCAGCGGAGGGGAACCGGGCGGGCGGCCGCGCGGGCCCCGGCGGCGGCCGTCAGCCGGGGATGTGCCGGAGCCAGGCCGGGCGGCGGGAGCGGACCACGGCGGCCCGGCCCGCCTCGTCGGCCCGGAGCTGCTCGGGCGTGGCGAACTCCCGCGGCAGCCACTCGGCGGAGCGCGCGGCCCGGGCGGCGAGGTGGGACACGTACGCCTCGCGCAGTTCGGTCACCGAGGCGAAGCCGGGCTCACCGGCCAGCCAGGCGTCCGGGACGAGATCCACGACCTCCCGCAGCACTTCCGCGGTGACCAGCGGCGCCAGCTCGGCGTCGGCGGCGGCGACATCGGGCGCGAACGGGCCCAGGGCGTGGCCGGTGAGCGGGTGGTGCCGCGCGACCTGGGCGCCGGCCTGCGGCCACCGGTGGTGGAAGACGAGGGCGGCGCCGTGGTCGATCAGCCACAGACGGCCGTGCCAGGCCATCAGGTTGGGGCTGTTCCAGGTGCGGTCGACGTTGGCGGTGAGGGCGTCGAACCACACCACCCGGCCGGCCTCCGCCGGATCGGGGGCCGGTTCCGCCGCCGTCCAGTCACGGGCGCCGGGCAGCAGGTCGGCGCCGAGGTTGAGCCCGCCGCTGGCCCGGAGCAGATCCTGGATCTCCTCGTCGGGCTCGTCCACGGCGACCGCCGGGTCGAAGCGGACCAGGACCAGCCGCGGGATCCGCAGCCCCAGCCGGCGGCCGAGCTCCCCCACGATCACCTCGGCCACCAGCGCCTTCCGGCCCTGGGCGGCCCCGGTGAACTTCACGACGTAGGTGCCCAGGTCGTCGGCCTCGACGACACCGGGGACCGAGCCACCGGACCGCAAGGGTGTGACGTAGCGAGTCGCGGTGACTTCTTCCAGAGCATTCGAAGGCGCCGTCACGCTTCAACCTTACGGCGTGCGCCGTGATCGCGGTCGCGTACGGTGCCGCACGCGCCGCCCGTTCACCGGCGGGCGCGGGGAGGCTTCGGGGCGTCCCGGAGCCACCCGGCCGCCGCTCGGCCCCGGGCACCGCCGCATCGCCTTCGCCCGCAGCGATCCGCAGTAATCCACAGCAATCCGCGGTAATCCGCGGTAATCCGCGGTAATCGGCAGCAAGGGGGCCCGCCGTCTCAGATCCACGTGCCGTGGTGCATGACGCGGGTGAGGCGAAGGTTCTCGTCGAGCACGATCAGGTCCGCTACGGCACCGCCCCGAATCGCGCCTATTCGACCCGACTGCCCGAGTAGTTGCGCCGGACGCTCCGATGCCGCGGCCACCGCCGCCGGCACGCTCATCCGGCAATCGCGAACGAAGTTCCGCACCGCCGCCTCCATGGTCAGGGTGGAGGCGGCCAACGCGCCGCTGCCGTCCACCGTGGCCCGCCCGCGGTGGACGGTGACGGGCAGCGTGCCGAGCGTGAACCTGCCATCGCCGAAGGCGGCGGCCGCCATCGCATCGGTGACGAGCACGGTGCGTTCCGGTCCGGCGTACCTGGCGGCTATCCGGACCATGGTCGGGTGCACCAGCACCAGATCGCAGATCAGCTCAACGGCGACACGGCCGTCATCCAGCAGTGCGCCGATCGGCCCGGGATCCCGGTGGTGCAACGGCCGCATCTGGTTGAACATGTGCGTCGCCACCGTGGCTCCCGCGTCGACGGCGGCGCGGATCTGCGCCTCGTTCGCGTCCGTGTGGCCGATGGCGGCGATCACTCCCGCGTCGGTGAGCTGCCGAATCGCCGTGATCCCGCCGTCCAGTTCCGGCGCCACCGTGACCATGCGGACGCTGCCCCGTCCGGCGTCGAGCAGCCGGGCCACCGAGGTGCGGTCCGGTGGGCGCAGCACCGCCGCGTCGTGTGCACCGCAACGGGCCGCGGAGAGGAAGGGGCCCTCCAGATGGATGCCCGCGAGCAAGCCGTCGTCCACGAGTTCGGCGAGCCGGCTGATCTGCTCGATCAGCTCCGGGACGGGACCGGAGACCAGGCTGGCCAGAGTCGTGGTCGTGCCGTGACGGCGGTGTGCGGCGACCGCGGTCGCCAGACGTTCCGTCTCCCCGTCGGTGTACGACGCGCCGCCCCCGCCGTGGCAGTGCAGGTCCACGTAGCCCGGCACCAGCCAGCAGCCGGAGAGGTCCGTCACCGGCTCCGCAGGTGCCGCCGGGGGCGCGGCGCCGACGGTGTCGATCACGCCGTTCCGCACGACGACCCAGCCGGGGTCGAGGACCGTGCCGGGGGTCACGACCCGGCCGCCACCGATGACGTGCGTGCGCATGGAAGCCCCTTCCGCCGCGCGAGGCCGCGATGACGGCCCGCTTCGCACGCCGCACGCGCCGGCCGGGCCGCCCCGGCGGGGATCCCTCCCCCTGGGCGGACGGCGCCGGGCCGGGCCGAGGGCCGGTGCCGAGGCCGGGGGCGACGAAGGTGACGCGGGCGGCACCGCGGACCGGCCGGCACGGAGAAGTGGGAACAGCGGGGCGGCTGTTGGCATTGAAACAGCCGTTGCGGAAGGTGTCATGTCCCCTTAACAGGTGACCCGGGCCCGGTTCCGTACCCACCACTCACCGCAGCACCATAGGAGAGCGTTCAGGCCTGCCGCGGTCCGGGGAACGGAGCCCGGATGGCCGGTCATCCACTGTCGTCCCGAACATCATGCGCGCGTGGGCCGCAACCGGTGACGCCGTGAAACCCACCGTCGACGGAGAGGGCGTATGGCAGCTCAGAGTCCATCGGTCCTGGTCGCGACGAAGCCGGCACCCGTCGTGCATGAGCGGGTGCATGACCGCGTCGTTCCCCGGCTCTCGGTGAGCACCGGAAGCGTCGTCGGGGACATGGCCGGCAGACTGCGCGCCACCGTCGTCTCCAGTGCGGCTTCGGAAGAGGACCGAGCGCTCGCGGAGCGCTCACCCGACGGTGTGACGGTGCGGGCGGCGGGCGGTCAGGAGATCCGGGTCCGCCTGGTCCGGCACGCTCCCGAGACTCTGTCCGCGGAGCACTACGGCCTGACCACCGAGGTGCTGTGGCACACGATGCACAACCTCTGGGACCGATGGAGCGCGCCCGCCTTCGACGGTGCCTCCCGGCGTGCCTGGGAGTCGCTCCACGCCCTCAACGAGGACATCACCGAGGCGCTCCTGTCCCAGTCCCCCGGGGCGGGCGCCGGCTATCTGATCCACGACTACCAGCTCAGCATGGTCCCTGCCCGGCTGCGCCGGGCCGACCCCACGGCCCGGGTCCTGTTCTTCCATCACATCGCCTGGCCCGGCCCGGACGGCCTGACGCTTCTGCCGCGCCAGTTCGTCGACGATCTCCTGCACGGGCTGCTCGGGGCGGACGTGGTGTGCTTCTTCGCCCGGCGGTGGTGCAGGAACTTCCTGCGCTGCGTCGAAGACCTGGTGCCCGGGGCCCAGGTCGATCACGGCGCGGGGACCGTGCGCCTCGGCGGCCGGGAGGTCCGTGTCGTCGCCGAACCTCTGAGCTACAGCCCGGACGCCCTGACAGGGCTTCCGCGATCCTGGCCGGAGGAACTGGACGCATGGGTGGGCCACCGGTCCCTCGTGGTGCACTCGGGAAGAACCGATCCGATCAAGAACGCGCACCGGGCGGTGGCCGCCTTCCGGATCGCCACAGATCACTCGGCGGTGGCCGACGCCCGGCTGCTGCTGCGGATCAATCCTCACCGGCTTCACATCGGCGCCAACGCCGAGTACCTGAAGAAGACCGAGCAGGCGGTCGCCGCGGCGAACGGCCACTTCGGGGAGGAAAGGATCCGCATGCTGGTGGGCAACGATCGGAGCCTCACGCTCGGTTGCCTGGCACGGGCGGACGCGGTGGTGCTCAACTCCATCGCCGACGGGCAGAATCTGACCGCCTTCGAAGCGATCGCCGTGGGGACACGCAAGCCCGTTCTCGTGATGTCCCGTACGTGCGGCGCCGCCGAGTGCCTCGGTGACGGCGCCCTGCTGGTGCATCCGCATGACCTGGTCGACCAGGCCGGCGCTCTGACCGGCGCGCTCTCCATGTCGCCGCCCGAGCGGGCCGCGGCGAGCGATGTCCTGCACGAACGTGCGGCCCGCTTCGCCCTTCCCCGCTGGACGGAAAGGCAACTCCAACTGCTCGGGGGCGGACTGCTGGAGGGGGTGGAAGCCGCCGTCCCCCCGGCAGGGCACGGTGCGTGAGGGGACGCAACGCGGAGCCCTGCGCGCCGCGTGGCTGGCGTTCGGGTGGTTCTGGGGAAGCTGGAGCGCCCTGATCCCGGAGGTCAAGCGGACCACCGGCGTGGACGACGGGGCCCTGGGCCTCCTCCTGCTCGCCGTGCCGGTGTGCGCGCTGCCCGCCATGATCCTTTCGGGTCGCGCATACGACCGCCATGGCGGGCCGGTCCTCAAGGGCGGGCTCGTCGCGATGGGCGCCGTCGCTCCCGTACTGGGAGGGGCGAGTGACGCCGTGGCCCTGGCCGGCTGCCTCGCGCTGCTCGGCGCGGCCTCGGGCGTGGTGGATGTCGCCCTCAACTCGGCCACCGTGGCCGAGGAGTCCCGTTCGGGGCGGAGCTTCGTACAGTCCGCCCAGGCCATGTTCCCCGTCGCGGGGGTCGCGGCGAGCGTGGCCGTCGCGGCGGGACGTGAACTCGGGGCGCCACCGTGGGCGATGCTCGGTACCGCCACCCTGTTGCTGGTGGCGTCTGCCGTACCCCTGGCGGCGACGGGTGGTACCGCGGCGTCCGCACCCCAGCCGGCGGAGAGCCCGGCGGCGGTGGGCTCACGGCAGATCCTGGTCCTCCTCGGCCTGACCGTCGCGGTGGCGCTCCTCGTGGAGAACGCCGTCCAGCAGTGGAGCAGCAACCGGATGGAGTTCGAACTGGGGGCCGCCCCCGGACTGGCCAGTCTGGCTCCAGGAGTCTTCGCGCTCTGCATGTTCGCCGGCCGCCTGTACGTGCACCGCACCGCCCGTGCGACGGCGCTCGTCCCCACCCTGCGCGCCTCCGCGATCGTCGCCGGATGCGGTCTGCTCATCGCCGCGTGGTCGCCCTCGCCCCTGCTCGCCCTGGCCGGCTTCGCCGTCACAGGGTTCGGCCTGGCCCCGGCGGCACCCGCCCTGTTCGCGGCGGCGGGCCGGGCCGGGCCGGAGCATCTCCGGGGCCGTGCGATCTCCGTGGTCTCCACCATCGGCTACTCGGGTTACTTCATCGGGCCCGTGGCCGTCGGCCTCTCCGCCTCGATCGGGGGCCTGAGCGTGGGCTTCACCGTCCTGGCCGTCATCGCCCTGTTCCTGTTCGTCCCGGCCCCGCGGCTGCGCCGGTCCTCGGCCGGGGTGACGCCATGAACCACGCCGTGGGAGATGGCGGTCGCCCCGGCGACGGCAACCGGATATCGGGCCACGCCGTGGTCACCCCGTTCTCCGCCGTGGACACGCTCATCCTCACCGACCTCGACGGCACCCTCATTCCGGCGTACACGTCCTCACCGGAGATGGCGCGTCACACGGCGGATCTCCGTGAACTCTGCCGGCGTCTGCTGTCGCTCCCGCGGCTCGCCCTCGTCTGCGTGACCGGCCGCCGTGCCCTCAACGCGCGCGAGATCCTCGCCTCGCCGCTGTGGATCGCCGGTGTGCACGGCGCGGAACTGCTCGCACCGTATTGCGGTGAGCCTCTGCCGCACCCCCGGTCGCTGCCGCACCTCCCCACGGTACGGCGGATGGCACGGACCATCCGCGAACTCCGGCTCTGCCCGCCGGAGATGCACGTCGAGGACAAGGGAGTCGTCCTGGCGCTTCACCACCCGCGGGCGCCTGCCGACCGTGCCGCGAACCGGCTGTCCCGGTTGATCTCTCTGGCATCCGCGTCCGGACTGGACGTGGTGGCCGGGCGCGGATGGACCGAACTGAGGCCTCCTTCCTCACCCCACAAGGGAGACGCCGTCACCGAGATGGTCCGGCGGTGGCGCCCTCGGAGGGTCGTCGTGGCCGGTGACGACCACGGAGACGTGGCCATGTTCGAGGCCGCCGGCCGGATGGCGAAGGAGGGCTTGGTCGAACAGGCCATCTGCGTGGCTGTCAGCAGCCGCGGAGCCGATCCGGAGTCCCTGCGCCGCGCCCATGTGATCCTCGAGGGCCCGGCCGCGTGCCGTGCGTGGATCCGCAGCTGCGCAAGCCCCTTCACCCCACAGGTGCCGGCCGCGTCGTCCCGGCACCGGCTCCGCGCTGAGCCGGCAAGGAGAGACACAGAGCGATGAATGCCACCGTAACGGCCGGTGAGCGAGGCCGGAGCGCCTCCGCCGCGGATGACGTGCGCGCCGTCCTGCTGGCCGGCGGCGAGGGACGGCGGATGGGGCGCCTGGTTTCCGGCCGGCCGAAACCCCTCATCCCGTTCGGGGGGACCAGCCGGCTGATCGACTTCAGCCTGGACAACGCCCGCCGCTCCGGCTTCTCCGAGGTCCTGTTGCTGTCCCAGTACGAGGAACAGCACCTCATGGACGACCTGCACCGGGTGTGGAACTCCTCTCAGGGCTTCCGGGTCCACTTCGGCCCGTACGACGACGCATATCGCCGGCTGCCCGCCGGCGCGTTGCCGGAGCGGCTCCCCGAGCGCAGTGGGCCCCGGGAGCGCGGCACCGCCGACGCGTTGATCCACAAGGCCGCGCATGTCTTCGGCGGGCCTCCGTCCGAGATACTGATCTTGCATGCCGACCACGTCTACCACTTCGACTACCAGGACATGGTGCGGGAGCATCGCCGGTCCCGCGCCGCACTGACCCTCGCCTATCAGCGCATCCAGCGCCGGTACGTCCATCTCTTCGGAATGGTGGAGTTCGACGCGAGGGGAAACCTCACGAACTTCGTCGAAAAACCCGCCGAGCCGACCAGCGACCTCGTCTCCGCCGCCTTCTGCGTCTTCGACACGGCGTGCCTGCAGCGGTATCTCGAACAGCTCGACGGCACCGACTGGCAGCACGACATCAGCCGTGACGTGATTCCCGCCATGCTGGCGGGCGGCGAGCGGATCCGGGGCCATCTGGTGCGAGGGCACTGGGAGGACATCGGGACCGTGGACCGGTATCTCCGGGCGCAGCTGGCTCTGCTCGCCGATACACCCCCACTGCCACTCGGTCACATGCCGCTGACGATCCGGCCGGACGTCCCGCGGCGCTTCACGCGTACGGCCGCGAACATACGGGCCTCCATCGTGCCGTCCGACGTGCGCAACGCCGGAGTCGTCGAACGCTGCGTGGTTTTCCCAGGGGTCCGGATCGGGCAGGAAGCCATGGTCCACGACAGCGTGCTGCTTCCGGGCGCCGAGGTGCCCGCCGGTGCGCGGATCAGCGCGTCCATCGTGATGGAGAACGGCTCGGTTCAGCCGGCCGAACCGGACCGTCCGGCGGATGCGGTCCGGGCCCGGATCGCACAGGAGGAAGAGCGTGCCCGTTGACGGAGCACAGGAAGCCCGGCCTCTCGTCGTGGCGGACATCGGCGGCACGACCCTGCGGATCGCCCGGTGGGACCCGCACACCGGCAACCTGTCGGGAGTGCGGCGCCGGCCCGTCTCGGGGATCACCGCCAGGCCCGGCCTCGACGCCCGGGAACTACAGGCCGGTGTGGTGGACCAGCTCAGCAGCGAACTGTCGGACCACTTGGACGCCGAGGCGTCCGACGCGGGGATCCCCGCCGTCGGCCTGTCCTTCGCCGGGCCGGTCACCTCGGACGGACTGGTCACCGCCGCACCCACCATCTGGGGAGAAGGCGGCGAGCCACTGCCTCTCGGTGCGGTTCTCGGCGAACGGCTGGGGCGCCCCGTGCTGGTGGCGAATGACATCACCGCCGCCGTCTGGCGATACGCGGAATCCGAACCCGAACCGTTCTGTCTCATCACGGTCAGCTCCGGCATCGGGAACAAGGTGTTCCGGAACGGCGAGGTACTGGTGCACCCCGCCGGGTACGGCGGAGAACTCGGCCATTGGCGCAGCGATCCGTCGCCCGGGGCCGCCCGGTGCGACTGCGGCGGCAGGGGGCACCTCGGTGCCCTCGCGTCCGGCCGGGGCATGCTCTCCGCCGCCCGGCGGGCGGCCGGCGGCGACCCGGCGGGGTTCGCCGGCTCACTGCTGGCCGTTCATGCGAAGGGCCGCGCCCACGGCATCACCAACGAGGCCCTGGCCGCGGCGATCCGGGGAGGTGATCCGTTCGCCACCGCGGTGCTGCGCGGGGGCTTGCGCCACCTCAGCAGTGCCATCGCCGCCATGTTCACCACGATCGGGATCGTTCGCTACATCGTCATCGGAGGTTTCGCCCTGGCCATCGGAGAACGTTACATTGAGTTGCTCGGCGATGAACTTTCCCAGCAGGGATGCTTCGGGATGGACCCGGACGGCATGCGGAACATGGTGCGACTGGGAATGACGGACGACGACCACTCACTCATCGGAATCGGGCGGATGCTCACCTCCGGCGCCTTCTCCGGGATATGTCCGAGCACCAGGTGACAGGCACATCAACGGGAATTTTCAGGGGGGACGTTCGCGCCCGCCCTGTAACCATCCGGAAATCTCCGTGACAGCACGTCAGGGTGTTCCATGACGGCGCCGCCTCATGACCGGAGGATGAATTTTCACACTCGTGATCAATTCGGCAGCAAAACCCGGGGGTGAGGATCCGCGTGATTCAAGATCGTCATTGACAGTCCACCAGTCGGACAGTTAGCGTGCAACAAGATTCTTTCCGGCACACCTTGAGGAGGCCATATGACCTCGCAGGATGCCTCTGGCAATTCCAACGCCTTGGGCGTCGGCATCGTCCACGCCAACCCGCTGACTTTATGGGCGCTCCGGGAGTTACTCGGCACGCAGCCCGACATGGACGTTCTTCTCGCCCGGTCGAGTCTGCGTCAGGTGTGCACCACCGGACTGAATGTGCTGATTCTCGACCCGAACGCCGGCTCGGTCACCTCGGCCGCCGGAACGGGGGTACGCATGTCGCCCCGCCTGCGGGTCCTGATGATGACGTCCACGGAGCCAGGTGCCGGGCCGCCGGCGCCGGCCGCGCCCGGGATGACGGGCCATCTGAGCGATCGGGCCAACCCTCGTGTGATCGTCGCGGCCGTGCGCGCGGCCGGCGCACACCACCGTTACACCCCGCATTCCTGCGACGTCACGGCCGGCGGCCTCCTTCCGGAACGCGAACTCGCGCCCCTCTCCGTGCGCGAGCGCCAGGTTCTGACGGGCATCGCCAAGGGGCTGACGCACGACCAGGTCGCCTACCGTCTCCGCATCAGCCGCCACACGGTCGACACGTACGTCAAGCGGGTCCGCAGAAAGCTCGGACTGGGAAACAAAGCGGAACTCGCCAGGGCGGCCGCCGGCCAGGATTTCTTTGCGGCCTCACGGTGAATTCCGCTCACCGGGTTTTCGATTCGAACGGCAGAACACTCCCTCGGAGACTGCGCGTCACACCGGAGAGCGGTATGCCCGCAAAGGGGAACCTTCTTCCCGCGGTCCTGGTCGCCAACAATCATTATCTTCCGAGATCGCGCGGGATGGCCGCCCCGGTGGGCGCAACGTCCTTCGCCCTCGAAGCTGCCGCATGTCTTGAGGAAGCCGGGGCCTTCTCCGGCTTCATCCTGTACAGCAGGCAGGAGGGGCAGAGAACACCGACGCTGCACTCCGTCACCCGGGACGGCCTGCCGTGCCTCGTAATGCGTTTCAACTTCTCCATGCACCCCGCGGACATCCGCTCCGCGCTCTCCAGCGCAGCCATGGAACTGACCCGCCGGGCCACGGACACCGCCACAGGACCCCCCATGCTCTACTATCAAACCGACACCCTGCTGGGGTATCATCCCAGCCACTTACCTGCCTGCGTCACACATCACGGCCCCTTCTTCGACGACTTCGCGGAGCAATTCTCCGAGGATGACACGTTCCAGGCATTCGGGAATCCGGAGAAGGCGCTGCACATCATGCGCCGGCAGGAACTGGGACTCGCCGAACTCCTCGCCGCACGCCACATCTTCGTGATTCAGCACTCCAGGATGCAGCGCGACTACCTGGTCGGGCGGGGGATGGACCCGGCACGCATGCGGGAGGTCAGCCCTCCCATCGGTCCGGAGAAGGACCGGAGCACCCGCCCGGCGGCCGAGATTCTGAATTTCATCGAGTCCGCCCAGCTCGCCCTCTGCACCGCAGTGGCCCGGCTCGACCACTTCAAGAACCTCGACCTGCTGGTCAGCGCGGGCACGGAACTGATGGACCGGGGCCTCCCGGTGAAAATCCTGCTGATCGGCGGCGACGAGTCCGACAACGTCCGGCGCACATCCCTGCTCCGAGATGTCCCGGCGCGTCATGCCGACAGGTTCCTGCTGACCGCGAGACTCGCGAAGGCGGAACTGTACTCGGTCTTCCGGACGGCACGGCGAAGAACGGTATTCGTGTGCACCTCACGGTACGAGACCCTGGGTATCACCCCGCTCGAAGCGGCGCTGAGCGGCCTCTCGACCGTTGTTCCCCACTCCCGTCCCGTCGAGGCCGCCAGATTCTTCCCTCCGGGCGCCACATTCGAACCCACCACGAACGGCCTGGTGACGCTGATCGAACAGCTCGCGTCCGTGGACTTGCTCAAGCGCGGTGCGGAACTGAACACGCTACTGGAGGGCCACATCTCCGTCCCGCGATTCCGCAGGGATCTGATACGGGCATGGCGCAGTTTTTCCGAGATGGGCAGGAGCCTTCCACAGCGATGACCCAGGCGGTCCTTCCGGAACTCATGGCCGCCGCTCCCGCACCGGCCGGCCGGTGCCCGAAAATCATCGGCCTCACAGACACGTTGCGACTTCGTTAAATGAGCCGCCCGCCGGTTTCGGCACGGGCGGACGGTTTTTGCGTCGGCAGACACCCCGAGACTTTGGAGATGCGGTGAACATTTACCCAACGGCCATCCCACCGCCCACCCTCCCGTGTTAGCGTCCTTTGTGATGGCCGTCGGCAGATCATCCGCGAGGAATCGAGCGGCGGCACTGTCAGCAACCCGGTCGGCAATCCGGCCGTCAATCCGGGCGGCAGCACTGCCGACAATCCGGGCGGTGGAGCCAGCCGGCCGGATGACGAGCAGTCGGCCATTCTCTTTTCTCAACAGCATCTCAGCCGCGCCGGCCCAAGGGCCGATAACCGCGGAGACCGGGATCCCGAAAACGCTCCCCCTGCGGAAGGGAACTGCTGCCGGAGCGGCCGACGGCGTACGGGCCGAGAGACCGGCGCCGGCCGGAGCACGCTCCCCGCCGGCCACCGGCGCGGGCAGCGGCCTGCCGGGACCCCCGCAGCACCATCCGAGCCAACCCCGGCCGGCCGCCCGTCATGGCGTGCCGCCGGTCATCGACGCAGAGCGGAGGAGGAGACATGCCGACACCGGCATGGGAGGTCGAACCCACCGGTGAACGCCGGAGACTGGTACACGTCAACGCGACGGCCCAGGGTGGTGGGGTCGCGGAGCTCCTGCACGGCCTGGTGGCGTACCAGCAGACCGCGGGAGTCGACGTCGGCTGGGCGGTGATCTGCGGTGACGAGGGCTTCTACGCGGTGACCAAGCTCCTGCACCACCTTCTGCACGGCAACGCCGATCCGGCCCGGCTCCGGCCCGAGTTACTTCGGACGTACCGTGATCGGCTGGCATCGCAGATTCCCTGGTTCACCGAGCGGCTCACCCGCGACGATGTCGTCGTCCTCCACGATCCGCAGACGCTCGGACTCGCTCCGGCGGTGAGAGCCACGGGCGCCCGTGTGGTCTGGCATTGCCATGTCGGAGCGGACGTCCCACGGGACCGGGGACCCGGTGCCGTCTGGCACGCCTTCGAGGCGGAACTCTCCGCGGTCGACGCGGTGGTCACGACCTTGCCGGAGTTCGCTCCCCCGTCCGTACCGGCGGCCGGCAGGTTCGTCGCCGCGCCGGCGATCGACCCCTCCGCACCGAAGAACCGGCATCTGGAGCCACCGGAGGTCGCCGCGCTGCTGGACAGGGCAGGACTGACCGCGGACCGCACCGCTTCGGACGTCAGGGTCGTCCAGCGCGCGCTCTTGCCGGCCGGCGCCCGTGTGGTGTTACAGGTCTCGCGCTGGGATCCGCTCAAGGACATGCCGGGCGTGGTGCGTTCCGTCGTGGGCCTCCCCCCGGATGTACACCTGGTGCTCGCCGGCACCGACCCCACCGAGATACCGGACGACCCCGAAGGCCTGGCCGTCCTTGCCGACGTCGAGGAGACGCTTGCCGGACTGACGCCGGCGGACCGGGCACGGGTGCATCTGGTCAATGTGTCGATGCGGAACCCGCTGGGCAATGCGCTGCTGGTCAACGCTTTGCAGCGCCGGGCGGACGTGGTTGTGCAGAAGAGTCTCGAAGAGGGCTTCGGCCTGACCGTGACCGAGGCGATGGTCAAGGGCCGGGCGGTCGTGGCCTCGGCGGTGGGAGGACTGCGGCAGCAGGTGACCCACGAGCGCAACGGGCTCCTGGTCGATCCGGCCGACCTCGCCGGGGTCCGGGCCGCGCTCACCCGGCTGCTCGACGACCCCGCCCTGCGCCGCCGACTCGGCGAGCAGGCCCGCAGCGACGCCCTGGAGCGGTACACGATGGCACGGCTCGTCGAGGACTACGGGGTCATCGCCGGGTCGGCCGAGGGGGCTCTGGCATGAGTGTCGCCGTCGTCACCGCCGCCAACGGGGGAATCGGCCGTGCCGTGGTCCGCTCCCTGCTCGCCGGGAACGTCGTCTCCCGCGTGGTCGCCGTCGACCTGGCGGAGCCGGTGACCTCCTTACCCGGCTTACCCGGCGGAGCGGAACCGCTCTGCTGCGACCTGCGCACCGACGAGGGGCTGGCCACCCTGGCCGAGGCCGTCCCCGGAGAAGTCGCCGTGCTGGTCAACGTCCTCGGCGGGGAACGGCAGCCACCGGTGGAGCCCATCGAGGACGTGGCCTGGCCGCCGCCGAAGGTGTGGGACGACATCATCGACCTCAACCTCTCCGGCGTCTACCGGGTCACCAGGCTCCTCGCCGGACGGCTGGTGCCGGGCGCCGCGATCTGCAACGTCAGCTCCATCGCCGCCACCATGCCGTGGATCGTCTCGCCCGCCTATGGGGCCGCCAAGGCAGCCCTGGAGCACTGGAATCACTCACTGGCCACGCTCCTGGCCGAGCGCGGCATCAGGGTCAACCTGGTCCGTCCCGGGTTCGTCTGGAGCCGGCAGTGGCAGTTGGTCGACCGGGCCGAGTTCGAGGAAGTGGTGCGCGACCGGGTGCCGCTCCGGCAGGTCACCGGCGCGACACCGACCGATCGTGAGCAGACGGCGGACGACGTCGCCCAGGCCGTCTCGTTCCTGTGCTCGCCGGCAGCGGCGCACATCACCGGCCAGGCCGTCAACGTGGACGGCGGCGCGGCCCTTGTGCGCGCAGCCCGTTGAGAGGAGCCGCATGGAAAACACCGCTGTGACCGGCGCGACCAGGCTGCGAGGCAGCACGGTCTTCCTGGGCTTCGGCGCGTTCGGACTGCTGTGGGGCCTGTACGCCGCGGCGCTGCCGGAGATCAAGAGCAACACCGGTGTCTCCGACGGTGAACTCGGCACCGCGCTCGCGTGTGTGGGCCTCGCGGCGGCGCCCGCGATGTTTCTGACCGGCCGGCTGCTGGACCGTTACGGAAGGCCGGTGGTACTCGGATCGCTGTTCCTGTTCGCCGCGGTGGCCTCGTTGCCGACGCTGGCCACGTCCATGACCACCCTGGTCGTGACGCTCCTGTTCTTCGGATTCGGATCGGGCTGCTGCGATGTCGTGATCAACAGTCTGGCCGCGACGGTCGAGGCCGAGACGGGCGGGCGGGTGCTCAACCGGGCCCATGCCCTGTTCAGCGTGGGCCTGCTGGCCGGCACCGTGACCACCGGCGTCACCCATGCCGTCGGGATATCGGTCACCTGGCCGCTCGCCGGGCTGGCCGTCGTCACCATCGCGGGCGGATGGGCGCTCCGCGGAAGGGTGCCACCGCGCTTGGGCCGCGCGCACACGCCGGACAAGCCGGCCGGCCGCCGCAGGATCAACGCGGTCGTCCTCGGGTTCGGTCTGCTCGCCGCGCTGGCCATGCTGGTGGAGAGCGGGGTCCAGCAGTGGAGTGCCGTGTTCCTGGTGGACGGGGTCGGTGCCTCACCCAGCCTGGCGGGCCTCGCACCGGGGGTGTTCGCCGGCTCGATGGCGCTGGGCAGGCTCGCCGGCCACTGGCTGTCCACGCGGTGGTCCGACCGTGTCGTGCTGCTGCTGTCGGGGCTCGTGTCCGCGCTGGGGGTGCTGGTCGTCGCCTCGTCGCAGCGGCCTCTGGTCGCGCTGGCCGGATTCGCCGTCACCGGCCTGGCCATCTCGGCGGCGGCCCCCACCGTGTACAGCGTGGCCGGCCGGAACGCCCCGGCCGAACGCCGCGGGGCCGTCATCGGCCTCACCGCCTCCATCGGCTATGCCGGGCTGCTGCTCGGTCCCGTGGTCGTCGGACAGGTCGCCGAGTTCACCCAGCTGCGCACCGCGATCGGCTCCCTGGTCGTGGTCTCCCTGGCGGTGAGTCTCGCGGCTCTCCTGCTTCGGACAGCTGACGGAGACGGCCGCCCCAGTCAGTAACCATCACCATCGCCACCGGGGGATCACGCGTTGGACACGACCCGACCTTCCATCACCGTCTTCGACATCGGAGGAACGCATCTGCGCTGGGCCGACTGGTCACCGGAGCGCGGGCTGGGGCAGGTGCGGCGCAGCCCGTCGCCGAGCCGGACCCGCCGGCCGGACGCCGCCGTCGACGCATTGCAGTCGGCACTGGTGCGGGCCGTGGCCCGGCCGGTTCCCCGCGGGGGCGTCGCCGGGGTCTCCTTCGGTGCGGCGCTCGACCACCGCACCGGGACCGTTTACGCCTCCGCTCCCCTGTGGGGCGCGCACACCCAGCCCTTCGACCTGCTCGCCGCCCTGCGTTCGGCCCGGCCCGACGTGCGGTGGCACGTCGTCAACGACGTCACCGCGGCCTTGCTGCACCTGGCGGAATCGCGGACCGCACCTGACCGGTGCAAGATCCTGCTCACCACGATCAGCACCGGAATCGCCTGCCGCAGCATCGACCGGCGCACCGGTGAGATCCCCCTCGACGGATGCGGTCTGCAAGGCGAGATCGGTCACCTGCCCGCCTCCGTCGTCCTCGACGGCCTCCCGGTCGACCTGCGCTGCGACTGCGGCGAGCCGGGGCATGTGGCGGCGTTCTCCTCCGGGCCGGGTATCCGCCGGCTCAGCGGCGTCATGCGGGACCGCGCGCCCGGGCCGTGGAACGCTTCCCGGATCGGCGCTCGGCTCGCCTCCGGAACGGAGTTCGAGACGGCGCTGGCGGAAGCGCTGGACGAAGACGACCCGCTGGCGACCCGGCTGCTCGACGCGGCGACCGGCCCGGTGGCCGACGTCCTGCGCGTCGCCCTGTGCCTTGATCCGCAGATCGGCCTCGCCGCCTTCACCGGAGGTGTCGCGGCGGGCCTCGGTGACCACTACCGCGACGCGCTCCTGAGGCACCTGGACCGTTCCGGCCTGTACCTCACCAGCACACGGGATCCCGGCTGGGTACGCGAGCGCATCGTCGTCTGCGGCCCGGGCCAGGCGGACGGACTCATCGGCGCCGGGCTCGCCGCGCTGGCCGGGGAGGCGGCATGACCGGGCACCGCGCGATCATCCGGACGAGCACCACCGTCGCCGTCGGCACCCGGCCCACCGCGACGCCGGGGCCCGGGGAGCTGAGCATCGCGACGCTGTACGCGGGGTTGTGCGGCACCGACATCCAGATGCTGCGCGGCCTGCGCGACGACCCCTCCCCGGTGATCGGCCACGAGGGGATCGCCCGCGTGGTGACGGCCGGCGCGGGCGTACCCGACTGGTGCGCGCCGGGCACCTTGGTCGCCGTCAACCCGACCCATCCGACGGACCCGGGTTTCCTGCTGGGGCACAACGTCGAGGGACTGTTGCAGGAACGCACGCTGCTGCCGGCCGCGGCGCTCGCCGGCGGCATGGTCCTGCCGCTCCCCGCGGCCACGGACGTCAGCCTGGCACCCCTGCTGGAGCCGCTCGCAGTCGTCCGCTACGCGCTGACGGAGCTGCGCGCCTTCGCCCCCCGCACCCTGCTGGTCGTCGGGGACGGCACGGTCGGGCACCTCGCCGTCCGTGCCGCCTGTCGCTGGCTGGGCGAGGACGTGCGGGTGGCGCTGGTCCACCACACCCCGGACGGCAGGGCCTTCAGCCGGGCGGGGCCACACCACGCCGATCTGCTGCTCGGTGCCGGGGAACTGGCCACCGCCCGGTGGGACGCTCCGGTCACAGCGCTGGTGGCCACGCCCCGGGACGCCACCGTGGCCGCGTTGGAGGCGGTGCTCGCCGTTGCCGGGCCCGGCCTCGCCGTGGACATCGTCGGTGGACTGCCCCCGGGAGCGAGCACGCCGTCGTTGCCCGGACTCGACCTCACCGCCCTCCGCGCGGCCAACTGCGGTGGCATTCCCGACCCCGCCAGCATCACCACCACCGCACAAGGTGTGCGCCTGTTCGGGCACCGGGGCGTGGCCAACGGGCATCTCCTCGACGCCGCCGCGGAACTCGCCCGCGACCCGGAGCACTACCGGGACCTCATCACGCACGACACCGATCTCGCCGGCGCGGCCCGCGTCATGCGAACCCTGGCGGGCTCACGTCACCGCGTCATCGACGGCCGGCGGCTCGTCAAACTCGGCGTGCGCGTCAACGACAGGGAGCAGACATGAGGAACGACACACCGCTCGCCGGCCACCGCGCCCTCGTGGTCGGCGGCTCGACGGGCATCGGCCGCGGCATCGCCGACGCCTGGGCCGCCGCGGGCGCCGAGGTGACCGTCTGCAGCCGCAGCCGCCCCGCCGGTCCGGGCTCCGAAGCGCTGTGCTGGGAAGGACTCGACCTCACACAGCGGCAACAGGCACGCTCGCGACTGCGTGATCTCGCGCAGGGCCCCCTCCACGCGGTGTGTTTCGCCTCCGTTCACTACGGCGCCGGGCGGGCCCCGCTCAGCGACGTGACCGAGCAGGAGTGGCTGGACCAGCTGGCCGTCAACACCACAGGTCTGTGGCTCACCCTGGCGGCGGCCCTGCCGTCACTGCGCGCCGCCGCGCCGGGGCTCTTCCTCGGCGTCTCGTCCGAGGTCGCCTTCAACGCCGGTCCGGGGAGAGCCGGCTACGCCGCCACGAAAGCGGCGTCGAAGACGCTGCTGGACTCCGTCGCCCAGGAGGAGGACAGCTCACAGGTGCGCGTCGTGCAGGTGCTGCCCGCCGGCATGGTGGACAGCCCGGGCATCCGCAGCCGGCGACCTGACGACTTCGACTACACCTCCTACATGAAGCCCTCCGCCTTCGACGCGGTGGCCCGCGAACTGGCCGTGACGGCCGGAGAGAAGTACCACGGCGAGAGCCTGGTGGTGGGTGACGACGGGCGGTGGTGGTCGGCGTACGGCTCGGCACCGGTCTCCCAGAACCGGCCGGTGGGGTCATGAACTGCCAGGTGGGCCTGGCCGAATGGCGGCTCCCCGTCTCCGGGGCCGAGGCGCTGCACCTGGCCCGGACCGTCGGAGCCGACGGCCTGCAACTGGATCTCGGCGGCCCCGGGCGGGGCGAGTGGCTCGACGGGCCCGGCCGCCTCGACGCGATACGCGCGGCTGCGGAGTGCACCGGCGTGCGGCTGCTCGCGGTCGGGGGGAACCACCTCAACGATGTCGGCTTGATGTCACCGGCGGCGCGCCCGGTCCTGGAACGCCTCCTGGACACCGCTCACGCGCTCGCCGTGCCGCTCGCGTTCGTGCCCAGCTTCCGTCGCAGCGGCATCGACGGACCGGCCGCCCTGGAACACACCGCCGAGGTGCTGGCCTGGGCCGCCGCGGAAGCCGAGGCCCGGGGCCTCCTCGTGGCGAGTGAGAACGTACTCACCGGCGAGCAGGCGCGCACGCTCGTCCGACGGGTCGCCTCGCCGGCGTTCCGCGTCCTGCTCGACACGTTCAACCCGGTCACGGCCGGACTGGCATGTGACGTGCTCGTCGCCGAGCTGAGCGACGTCCTGGCCGACCAGATACACCTCAAGGAAGGCCCCCCGGCCACCGGCGCCGGCCCACCCCTGGGCACCGGTACCGGCCGGCTCGACGACACCCTCCGCGCGCTGCGCGACCACGGGGTCCCGGTCCGGGCCGCGGTCCTGGAGAACGACTACCGCGACGGGGATCGCGCCCGGTTGCTCGCCGATCTGCGCTGGGCGCGGCAACGAACAGCGTCACTCGGCAGGACAGAACAGAAGGAGAACGGGGAATGACCGGTAACAGCCTGACCGACACCTCTTCGGGCCTCTACTTCAAGGACCACTCACAGGAATGGCTGGTGCGCGCCCAGAAACAGATCAGTTATGAGGTCCGGCTCCGGGACGGAATCTTCCGGCCCGAGTGCACCGACCTCCTGGAGCAGGGCGCGGGAACCAGCGACAGGGCGCGCCGCTTCATCGTCGTGGACAGAAATGTCGAATTAATGCACGGGGATCGCATCCGGTCCTACTTCGAATTCCACGGCTTCGACTACTCGATCATGGTGGTGGAAGCGAACGAAACGCTCAAGAACCTGGACACGGCGACACGCATCGTGAGCGAGCTCGACACCTTCGGCGTGGCACGCCGCAAGGAGCCGCTCATCGTCATCGGCGGTGGCGTGCTGATGGACATCGTCGGGCTGGCCGCGAGCCTGTACCGCCGGGGCGCCCCGTTCGTGAGGGTTCCCACCACCCTGATCGGGCTGGTGGACGCCGGTGTCGGTGTCAAGACGGGCGTGAACTTCAACGGCCACAAGAACCGGCTGGGCACCTACACGCCCGCGGACCTCACGCTCCTGGACCGCCAGTTCCTGGGCACCCTGGACCGGCGCCACATCGGCAACGGCCTCGCCGAGATCCTGAAGATCGCCCTGATCAAGGACCGCGCGCTTTTCGGCTCCCTCGAGGAGTACGGTCCCACCCTGCTGGACGAGAAGTTCCAGGGAGTATCGGCAGCGGGCGACCGGGCCGCACGGTCGGTGCTGCACTCCGCGATCCACGGAATGCTCGATGAATTGCAGCCCAATCTGTGGGAGGCCACACTCGAGCGCTGCGTCGACTACGGGCACACCTTCAGCCCCACGGTGGAGATGCGCGCTCTGCCCGAGCTCCTGCACGGCGAAGCCGTCTGTGTGGACATGGCGCTCACCACCGTCATCGCGTGGCGCCGCGGCCTGCTCACCGAAGCGGAGCGCGACCGGATCTTCGCGGTGATGTCCCTGCTGGAGCTGCCGAGCTGGCACCCGATACTCGACCCGGAGGTGCTGGTGAACGCCCTCCAGGACACCGTGCGCCACCGGGACGGCCTGCAGCGGCTGCCCCTGCCGGTCGGGATCGGTGATGTGACCTTCGTCAACGATGTCACACCAGGGGAGCTCCAAGCTGCCGTCGCCGTGCAGCAAGAGCTGGGTGACGCACGGCTGCCGAAGGCGAGCGGTGAACAGGCCGTCAGGGACCGGTAGCCGTCCGGGACCTCCCCGAGCGCGCTCCCGGACGGATCCCGCGTCCGGACCACGGTCACCGGCGCCGTCATGGGCGTGCCCGCACGACCCCGGTGACGGAGAATCACCCTCGCGGAACCGCCGACCGAGCCACCGGCATCACGAAGGAGCCGACGCCATCCACCCCCATGGTCGCCACCAGGACCCCGTCAGGGCCCGGCCCACCGGGCCGCTCACCGTCCCCGGCCCCTCCGGCGGAACGTGCGCACGCGGCAGCGGCGAAGGCCGCGCCGACGACCTCCCGGCGGTGGCCCGGTGATCGAACCCCTGCGATCCCGCGAGGTGTACCGCAACGCGTGGATGACCGTGCGGGAGGACGACGTCCGGCACAGCAATGGTCACCTGGGCGTGTACGGGGTGGTGGACAAGCCGGACTACGCCTTGGTCATCCCCCGCCAGGGGAATCTGCTCCACCTGGTGCAGCAGTACCGCTACCCGGCCGGCGGCCGGTTCTGGGAGTTCCCTCAAGGCTCCTGGCCGGACGGGCGCCCCACCACGGACCCGGGTGAACTGGCCCGCAGCGAACTGCGTGAGGAGACGGGACTGCGGGCCGGACGCGTCACGAGCCTCGGACGGCTCCATGTCGCCTACGGATACGCCAGCCAGAGCTGCCACGTGTTCCTGGCCGAGGACCTGGAGGCCGGCGAGCCCGAGCGTGAACCGACCGAGGCCGACATGCGGCAATGCCGGGTCGACCCGGACGGGTGGTGGGCCCTGATCCGGGCGGGCGAGATCACCGACGCGGCCTCCATCGCCGCGTTCGCCCTGCTGAGCCGGCCGGCGACGGCCCCGCACGCGTGACGAGGCGGCGGCACCGGCCACGCCGTCCCCGAAGCCGGACACGGCCACGGTGCTGCGCCGGCCCGACGGGCGCAGACGTCACCGGGCGACAGCCCGGCGCAGCCACCACCGGCAGCGGACCGCGGAATATGACTCTCCGGTAACCGCCGCGGGGCCGCCATCGGCCACACGGCCGGCGTGCCCGTTTCATGGGTGTGGTCCGACAGGTTCGCCACCCCAGGTCGTCCCGGCGCGACGGCGACGGCGGGGGTCTCACCTTTCTCGTCTTCGCCACCGCGGTCGGCCTGGGCGCCGCGCCCACCCGGAATCGGGGGGACGCCCACGCGCCTTCCGGACAGCTGCCCTCGTGGCTTGCGCCGTCGCCGGAGCCGCCGCGGGCATCACTTCCCCGGCGGTGTCGGCGGCCACCACCGGCACCGTGACCACCTCGGCCGGTCCACGGATGCGGGCGCTCCCGGGAGGGGCGACGGCCCGGCCCGGTCGACGTGCGGCGACCGGGCCGGGTTTCCCGGCACCACGGCTCACCTACGGCCGGCTGGGGTCAGCACCCCTCCCGGACGCCGATCAGTATCGGGGGGGTCTGGGTGTCGGTGCCGTCGGTGGCCCAGATCCCGGCGGTGTACTCCCCGGCCGGGACCGGAACGAGCGACAGCCCGACGAAGCCGGCGCCCGACGGGGCCGCAGGACGGGGGTCCCGCCCCGCGGCCCCGGAGGCCGGCGGGAGATCCGGTGCCCGCCGGGCGGCGGGGGCCGGCCGGCGGCGGTGACGCGGTGTCGCGGTGACGGACCGGTTCCGGTCAGCGCGTTCGCCCGGATGCGGGCCCGCGGGGGTGCCGTGGCCGGGCCCGGTGGGTCAGCTCTCCAGGCGCCAGCGCTGATTCGCTCCGCCGGTGCAGCTCCACAGCTGGATCTTCGTCCCGTTGGCGGTCGCCTGGCCGACGGCGTCCAGGCAGAGTCCCGACTGCGCTCCTGTGATCGTGCCGTCGGAGTTGACGTTCCACTGCTGGTCCGCCTGGTTGTTGCAGTCCCAGATCGCGACGGGGCTGCCGTTGGCCGCGCCCTGGCCGGCCCCCAGGCACTTGTTGCCGTAGACCTTCAGCTGCTTGCCGTCGGTCCGGGTCCACCGCTGGTTGGCACCGCCGTTGCAGTCCCACAGCTGGGCCTGCGTGCCGTTGGCCGTGGTGGAGTTGTTGATGTCGAGGCAGCGTCCCGACTGCTGGCCCACGATCCGCTGGTCGCCGGAGGGCTGCTCCGGCGCGTTCGAGTCGAACTGCGTGATGAACTGCCACACCGCCGCCGACGTCCAGGTGCGCCAGCCGCTGCCGGTCGAGCCCTCGATGGGGCCGGGGTCGTGGCCTCCGTCGAACGCGGCCCAGACGACCGGGTATCCGGACCGGCATCCGGAGTAGGTGGTGATGGTGTGCGTGAGGCTTCCGTTGGCCGGCTCGGGCGGGTTCTGCGCGGTGCAGCCGTTGTTCCGGACGAAGGTGTCGCGCAGTTGCCGTCCCATGGAGATGGGCAGCACGTTGTCCCGGAGGCCGTGCAGGCCCATGTAGGCGATGGGCTGCGTGCCGCCGTCGCATCCGCTGAGGTTCGCGCCGGAGTAGACCGCGACCGCGCGGAAGACCGTCGCCCGGGAGCAGGCGAGGGCGTACGACATCCCCCCGCCGTAGCTGAAGCCGCCGGCGAACACCTGGGCGGTGTCGACGCACAGGCCCGCCTTGATCTCGTTCACCATGGCGTCGACGAAGGCCACGTCCTGGCCGCCGGGGTTGGCCCAGCCGTTGCCGTTCCCCTGCGGGGCGACGAAGATCGTGCTGTTGTTCGCGCCGTCCGCCAGGCGCCTCAGGCCGTAGTAGGACCAGTTGTACCCGTCCGTGCCACCCGAGTCGACGTCGGCCGCCGTACCGCCCCGCCAGTGGAAGCCGAAGAACACCCGGTAGGGCCGGTTACTGTCGTAACCGGCCGGAATCCGCAGGATGTAGCTGCGGTTCTGGCCGCCGCTCTGAATGGTGCGGGTCCCACTGGTCAGCGCCGGGGACTTGCCGCAGCCGGCGCTCGGCGCGGCGGCGGCCTTCGGGGCCGGCGTGGGCGCGCCGGCGGCGGTGCTGAACGAAGGGCTCGCGGCCGTCAGGACAAGACCTAACGCGGCCAGGACGGACATCACGAGCGGAACGCGCATCAAGCGCGGTGGACGTCTCATGCTCTCCTTCTTCCGTGTGCGAGGGATGGGCAGGGGGCGCCGGTGTCCGGAGGCGGAACCGGCTGGTGCGCCGGTGGCGCCGGAGGCCGGCGTTCACCGCACCGCGGGCCGAAGCGGCGGCCGTGGCGCGGACACAGCCGTCACGGACAGCCCGGAACCCCGGGGTGACGATCTGGAACAGGCGGGGCCGCCGGCCGAGCGGCCACCGGTTGATCGCTGCCTCCGCCGGGCGCCCGCCGGCGGACGTCGGCGGACGGGTACGCGCCCGGCGGAGTCATCCCCGGTGCCGGCGACCAGGGTGTGGCCTCGGTTGACGGTGCGGTGGGAGCCATCGCCGGGGCGTTCAGCACCCACCGCAGGCCGTCGTCACGGTCGTGGTTCCCCTGCTGGGGGCAGGCGCGGAGGGGCGGTGTCCCCGCCGGCGGTCCTCACCCAGGTGGTGGAGCCGTCCTCCACGCCCAGGAGGGCACACCGGAGAAGGTGGCCTCGACCGTGTGAGCCGGGGCGGCGGCGCAGCGCGCGCCGGGCGGGGGCCCGGTGAGGTGTGGTCCGGGAGCCGCCGGGCTCCGGGACGGAACGGGTGAAGGCTGCATTCTGTTCCTTGGGCATGTGGGGGGAAAGGGGACAGAGAGTGCCGTGCCTGTCCGGTGCCTGTCCGAAGGTGCCAGGGGACCCGAGAGCATCACCAGGGAGCCGAAGGCATCCCGTGCCGACAGTGATTCCACACACCTCTGACGCTGTCAACAGACCTGCCGTCCCCGGCCGGAACCGCATCCTTCCCCTTCCGGTGAGTGGTCGGCCGTGGTGACGGAACGACGGGCACGGTGTCCGGCCGACCGCCGCCGCGCCGGGGCAGGTGGGAATCCGGCCCACCACCATCGACACTGGTGACAGGGGTACGCACCCGGCAGCGGGCCCCTGCCGCTCTCGATCGCCGCGTGGCGCCCCGCGGCGCGCCCGGGCCGGGCCGCCTCCCCGTCAGGATCCGTCTCCCCTCGCCCGTCCGGAGGTGGTGATCACCTGAGGACCGGCATCAGACAACCTTCCCCGGCCGCATGCCGTCCTGTCCGGTGCCGCGCTCGGGAACTCCCCCCGGGGCGTGCGAACATCCCGGATACGAAGAACGGCAGTGAGATGCTGAACCCCTCTTACAGTCTGGACGTCCCGGAGGACTTCGACGACTCGGACGCCGAGACCGGTGTGCACCCGATGGCCAGAAAGCTCTTCCTCGGAAAGAACGCCGCCCAGGTCTTCTCGAAGGCCCACGCCTGGGTGGCCGAGCACGACATCCACATCGCGGACGTCTCATGGGATTTCCTCACCGACGAGGACGAGCCTTACTGCCTGAGCGTGTACTTCACGTTCGAACTGCCCGCCACGGAGGAGTGAGGGGCTGAGACGAAACGCTCCGGAGCCCCGCGAACAAGGGGACGGGCGGGCCCTGAGCAACCACGAGCACCTTCCCCACGCCGGCTCCCCTTCCGGCGGGGACGGCCCGTGAAAGGTGTGATCCGCCAGGGCGTAGGGGCAGCCGGCTGGCGCGAATGACTTCTCAGCCTCCGCTCCCGCGTTCACGACCGCCCGCTGCGCCGATGCCAGCCTCCGCGGGGACGCTTCCGCCGGGCACGCGGAGCCGCCGCGCTTGAAGCGGCCCTCCCCTCGCGTGCACCCGGCCCCCGGCCCCCGGCCCCCGGCCCCCGCGGCGATGTCACGATCTCCGCTTGCCGCGCCACCCCCGAGGCCCGCGCTCCCACTACTCGGGTGCCTGACGGCGTCCCCGTCCGGGAGTCTTCCCCCCTGCCCACCTCCGCCAAGTTCCTGCATAGGATGCGCAGGTGCAGAATTACCGCATCAGAACCGCGACGGTGGCCGACCTCGACGGGGCGAGGGCCGTGATGCTCGACGCCGTGTACCGCGACTTCGGGACCGGTTATGTGCCGGCCTGGCACGCGGACATCATCGACCCGGGCGCGTTCTACCTGACCCCGCCCCGGCACACCCTGCTCGTCGCGGTGGACGAGGAGAACGGGGCGGTCGCCGCCACGGCCGCGCTCGACGCGCGGGGGCCGGCGCATCCGCCGAACCCCCGCCCGCTGGCGGAGCGTTTCCCCTCGGGCGAGACCGCGCAGCTCCGGCGGGTCTGCGTGCGCCCGGAGCACCGGCGGCGCGGACTGGCCCGCCGCCTGGTGGCGGAACTGCTGGACTTCGCACGGGCGGACGGGGGGTACCGCTCCGTCTACCTGCACACGCATCCGGACTCACCCGGCGCGATGGGGTTGTGGCGGACGCTCGGCAAGGCGGTCTGGGACGATCGGGACGACGCACCCGGCGGAAACGGCGTCGTGCACTTCGAGATCCCGCTGGCTTAAATGAAAATCATGTTCATATAATCCGGTTCATGCCGCCGGGCGACCCGGCCCCCGACGAACCAGGACCAGGACCTTGAGGACTCCCCGCCGCCGGCTCATCGCCGGCCTCCTGCTCACCCCGCTGCTCTCCGGCTGCTTCTCCTCCGGCGGCTCCTCCGGCTCCGGGGCCTCCGGCTCCGGTGACGGCGGCCGCCTGCGGGTCGCCCTGGCGTTCGCGCCCGCGGAGAACTACTCCCCGTACGGCGGGGACGCCTACCTCCTCTCCCGGCTCGGCGTCACCGAGGGGCTGACCCGGCTGGGCTCCAACGGCACCGCCGAGCCCGCCCTCGCCGAGTCCTGGAGCGGCGCCCCGGACGGCAAGAGCTGGCAGTTCACCCTGCGGGAGGCCACCTTCCAGGACGGCACCGACGTCACCGCCGAGGCCGTGGCCACCGCCCTCACCCACGCCGCCGGGGCGGCCCCCGCCCCGGCCGCTCTCTCCGGCGTGAAGCTCACCGCCCGGGCCGTGGGCGGCGACCGGGTGAAGGTCACCACCGCCACCGCCGACCCGGCTCTGCCGCTGCGCCTGACCAACCCCTCCCTCGCCGTCTTCTCCCCCAAGGCGTACGGGAAGGGCGGAAAGGTGAACCCGGTCGCCACCGCCACCGGCCCCTTCACCCTCACCAGGGCCACCGGCTCCACCGCGGCCACCCTCGACCGCTTCAACGACTACTGGGACGGCAGGGCCCAGGCCCCCGGGATCGACGCGCGATACATATCGGACGGCACCGCCCGCGCCAACGCCCTGCGCACCGGGGAGGTGGACATCGCGGAGTCGGTCCCCGTCGCACAGATCGGCTCCCTGGAGAAGGGCACCGTCCACGAGACCGGCACCGTGCGGAACACCAGCCTGTATCTCAACACCCGGGACGGCGTGTTCCAGGACGCGGGGCTGCGGGCCGCCGCACGGGAGGCGATCGACACCTCCGCCGTCGCCGAAGGCGTCTACGAGGGGTACGCCGAGCCCGCCGAGGGACTGTACGGACCCGCCCTGACCTGGGCGGCCGGCAAGCGGACCGAGCCGGCCGGGCGGGCGGAGGCCACGAACCCGGGGGGCAGGCGCGTCTCCGTCGCCACCTACAGCGACCGCGCCGAGCTGCCCGAGGCCGCGCAGGTGCTCCAGCAGCAGCTGGAGAAGGCTGGCTTCCGGGTGAAGCTGGAGGTGCGCACCTACGCGCGCCTGGAGGACGACCTGCTGGACGGGGAGTTCGACGCCGTGGTGGCCGCCCGCAACATGCTGCTCGACACCGGGGACCCGGTCACCGTGCTGGCCGGTGACCACACCTGCGAGGGCTCCTACAACCTGGCGTTCCTGTGCGACGAGAAGGTCGACGAGCGGGTCGCCGCCGCACAGGCCGCGACCGGCACCACCGAACGGCAGGACGCGGCCATGCGGGCCGAGGCCGCGGTCCTCTCCACCGACGCGGTGATCCCCCTGGTGCACCTGAAGCTCGTCACCGGCATCGCGACACCGGTCAAGGGCACCGTGCTCGACCCGTACGAGCGCCGGCTCGTCTCCACCGGGACCCGGCGCTGAAGCCGGCGGCCGGACCCGGCGCCGCCCGGCGCGCCTTCACCACGGGCGGCGGCCCGGTCCTCCTGTGGCGGGCCGTGCTGACGGCCGGTCTCGTCGGCGCCGTCGGCCTGCTGCCGTGGCTGTCGCGCACCGACCCGGCGCTGACCGTCCTCCGGGCCCGGTCGGCCGAGCGGGACCCGACCCCCGAGGCGGTGCGGGCCGTCCGCGCCGAACTGGGACTCGACGACGGTCCGTTGCCGCTGCTCGCGCGCTGGCTCGGCGGCCTGCTGCGGGGCGACGCCGGCCGGTCCTGGGTGTCGGGAACCGAGGTGCTGCCCACCGTCGTGCCGGCCCTCGGAGTCTCCCTCCTGCTGATGGCCGGGGCCGTGGCCGTCGCCGCGCTCACGGCCGGCGCCGTGAGCGCGCGCACCCTGTGGCTCGGCTCCCGGCGCCGGCTCGGCGGCCGCGGCCCCGGCCGCACCGGGTCGGCGGTCCTCGCGGCACTGCCCGAGTTCCTGATCGCCTCCGTGCTGGCCACGGCCGTCGGCGTCCACCTGGGCTGGCTGCCCGCGCTCGGCTGGCAGGGCCCGCGGTGGATGATCCTGCCCTCGCTCGCCCTGGGCCTGCCGGCCGGCGCCGTCCTGGGGCGGATGCTGGACGACCTGCTGCCCGCGGCGTTCGCCGAGCCGTGGGCGCGGTCGGCCGCCGCGCGCGGCATCCCGCCCTCGGCGGTGGCGGGGCAGACCCTGCGCCGCTGCGTTCCCGCCGTGCTGCCCAATCTGGGGCTGTTCGTGGTGGGCCTGACCGGTGGGGCGGTCGCCGTCGAGCAGATCTTCGACATCCCCGGCCTCGGCCGGCTCACCCTGCGCGCCGCCCTGGCCCAGGATCTTCCGGTGTTGCAGACCGGAACGCTCGCGCTCGTCCTCCTCGCGGGGGTGACCGCGGGGGCGGCCCGGCTCGGCGGGCGGTGGCTGACCGGGCCGGCGCTGCGCGACGGCGCCCTGCACTCCCTGCACCCGCCGGCCACGCTCTCGTCGCCCGCCGTGCCCCTGGTGCTCGCCTTCCTGCTCGCCGCCGTCATCGGCCTCGGCCTGCCCCACGACCCGCTCGCCCTCGACACCGCCGCCCGCCTCCAGCCTCCCTCCGCCGCCCATCCGTTCGGCACCGACGCCCTCGGCCGGGACGTGCTGGCGCGGGTCGCACACGGCGCCCTCACCACCCTGGGAGCGGCGCTGGTGGTGAGCGCCGCCGCCCTGCCCGCCGGCATCCTGCTCGGCCTGGCGCCCCGCCTGTCCGGGCCACCGGCCGACACCGTCAACGCCGTACCGCCCGTACTGGCCGCCCTGCTGGTCACCGGCGTCGCGGGCAGCGGCCCGTGGACGCCCGCGCTGGCCGTGGCGGCGGTCGCCTGGACCCCGCTGGCCACCCACACCTCCGCCCTGCTGCGGCAGGAACGCGCGGCGCTCCATCTCACCGCCACCCGCGCGCTCGGCGCGGGCCGCCGGCATCTGCTCCGGCACGCGCTGCTGCCCGCCGTCCTGCCGCCCGTCCTCCGGCACGCCCTGCTCCGGCTCCCCGGGATCGCCCTGAGCCTCGCCGCGCTCGGCTTCCTCGGCCTGGGCGCCCAGCCGCCGTCGCCCGAGTGGGGGCTGCTGCTCGCCGAGAACCAGCCGTACGCCGAACGCGCGCCCTGGGCGGTTCTCGCCCCCGCCGCCGTCCTCGCCCTGCTCGGCGCGGTGGCCGTGACGGCGGCGGGCGCGTCGTGGGCGCCCCGTACGGGGCGGAGGCCGGACCGCGGACGCGGAGGCGCCGCGGATGCCAGGGGCGCCGGGGGCGCCGGGGGTGGCTCCGCGCCGCCCTCCGTGCCTTTCCGGCACACCACCACCGTCCCGGCGTCCCCGCCCTCGCGCTCCCCCGCCCCCGCCCCTGCCCGCACCCCCGACGGAACCCTCCGCTCATGAACGGCCCGCTCCTCCGCCTCCCCGGCAGGCGCACCTCCGCCGCCCCGGGCGCCGCCCGCGAGCGCACCTGGGCGCGCCTCCCGCCACTGCTGCGCCTGCTGATCCTGACCCAGCTCGCCTTCAACGTCGGCTTCTTCGCGGTGCTGCCGTTCCTCGCGGCGCACCTCGGCAGCGCGATCGGCATGGCGGGCTGGCTGGTCGGTTTCGTGCTGGGGCTGCGGACCTTCAGCCAGCAAGGACTGTTCGTGGCCGGGGGGCTGCTCGTCGACCGGTACGGGGTGCGGCCCGTGGTCCTGGCGGGCTGCGCGCTGCGGATCGCCGGTTTCGCGTGGCTGGGATACGCGGCGGCGACCTGGGCGGTGATCGGCGCGGTCCTGCTGATCGGCTTCGCCGCCGCGCTGTTCTCCCCGGCCGTGGAGTCGGAGGTGGCCCGGCAGGCCGTAGTGTGGGAGGAGGAGGGGCACGGCCCGCGGACACGGGTCCTGGCCCTGTTCTCGGCCGCGGGCCAGGCCGGGGCGTTCGCCGGCCCGCTGCTGGGGGCCCTGCTGCTCGCGGTGGACTTCCGTACGGCCTGCCTGGCGGGGGCGGGGGTCTTCGTCCTCGTCCTCGCCGGGCACGCCCGGCTGACGCCCCAGCACATACCGGGCCGGGCGCGGGTGCGGGGCCGGGGAGGGATACGGGCGCTCGCCCGCAACCGGCGCTTCCTCGCGCTGTGCCTGGCCTACGGCAGTTATCTGCTCGCCTACAACCAGCTCTACCTGGCCCTGCCCGCCGAGGTGGAACGGGCCACGGGCTCCCAGACCGCCCTGTCCTGGCTGTTCGCGCTGTCCTCCCTGCTGGTGGTGTGCGCCCAGCTCCCGGTCACCCGCTGGGCGGGGGAACGGCTCGGCCTGCGCCGGTCCTCCGTCGCCGGACTGCTGCTCGTCGCCGCCGGGTTCGCCGTGGTGGCCGCCGCCCGGCCCGCGGGCTGGACGGGCCTCACCGGACTGCTGCCGGCGGCGGGGTACGTCGTCCTGCTCACCGTGGGCCAGATGCTGATCGTGCCCGCGGTCCGGGCCTGGGTGCCCGATCTCGCCGCGGAGGGCCGCGTGGGTCTCCACACGGGCGCGTTGTCCTCCGTCGCCGGCCTGATCGTGCTCGTCGGCAGTTCGGCGAGCGGCTGGCTGCTCGGCCTCGGCCTCCCGCCCGCCGTGCCGTGGCTGCTCCTGGCCGCCGTGCCGGCCCTCGCGGTGGCGGTGGTGCCGCGCCGGGCGCCCGCCCCCGGCGCGGGACGGACGGCGGTGGAGGTGACCGGCGGGAAGGGCGCCGGGGACGCGGAGGCGGGACCCGCGCGCCGACGTCCCCCGCGCCGCGCGGGCTCGGTCCCGGCCGCGGGGGGAGGAGCGCGGGATCCCGCCGGGTCGGCGAGGGCCGCCCCCTCCACGGGCCGCGGGGACGGAGCAGGTGCCCGGGCGTCCATGGGGCCGGCCGATGCTGCCGGCGGCGAGGCCCCGTGACATCCACGCCGGGGCGGTCCGCCGGGCGGGGTGCCACCCATGCCCCGTCCGTTCCGTCCTCCGGATGACCTCCCGGCCGCGGGACGGGGCGTTCCCTCTCCCCCGGCCACGGCCGGTCCTTCTCGTGGGTGCCCCGCCGCCCCGCCCACCCCGGGGCGGGCGCCGGTCAGGCGGCGCCGAACAGGTCCAGCAGTTCCGTGCGGGCGAACATCCGGGCCGTGTCGACCGCCGAGGGAGTGCCCAGCGCCGGGTCGGCGCCGCCCGCGAGCAGGGCCCGCGCCACCTCGGCGTCCCCTTTGAACGCGGCCCCCGCCAGGGGGGTCTGGCCGCGGTCGTTGACGCGGTCGGGGTCGGCCCCCCGGGCGATCAGCGCCCGCACCGCGTCGGCGTGCCCGTGGTACGCGGCGAGCATGACGAGGCTGTCACCCTTGTCGTTGGTGAGGTTGGCGGGCACGCCGGCGTCCACGTAGGCGGCGAGGGCCTCGGCGTCACCGGCGCGGGCGAGGCCGAAGACGCGCCCGGCGAGTTCGATCACGCCCTCGTCCACCGGGGAGGGGGCCGGGCCCGGCCCGCCGTCCCGTGGTCCGTCGGCGGGGGGCTGATTCATCGTCCCGCTCCTCCTTCTCGGGTTTTCCCGGGTTTCCCGGGTTCCGGGTGCCGGGTTTCGGGGATCACGGGACTTCCCGGGGAGTCCCGGGCCCGCGCCCGTACGAGTGAGGCGCCACCCTACTGGCCCGATCACGGTCGCGCGGGCCCGGGGCGCCTGCCCCGCGCGCCGGGGCGGCACGCCCCTTGCGGCGGGCCGCTTCCGCGTGCCGGGACGGGCCCGGGGGCGCGGAGATCACCCCTTTGCGCCTTCGCCCGGAGCGACACGCGGTGTGAAGGTGGTTCCACGCGCAGTGATCGCGCGGCCGGCCGCGCAGTGACCACCGTGCCCACCGCGGCTCAGCACCAGGAGGTCATCATGATTCTGTCCATCTCCGGCGTCGTCCTGCTCGGCGTCATCGTCTTCCTCTTCACCCGGAAGGACGGGCTCAAGATCACCCACGCCGTGGTCTGCGCCCTGTTCGGCTTCTACCTGGCGGGGACAGCCGTCGCGCCGGGCATCAAGGCGGGCGGCGCGAGCCTGGCCAGCCTGCTGGACAGCATCCGGTTCTGAGGGCACGCCGGCCGGTACGCCGCCCTGGCCGGTCCGGCCGCCGGCCGGTACAGGCGCGCCCCCGCCCGCCACGGACCGCCGGGCCGGCTCCGTCACGCGACCAGACTGCGGGTCTCCGCCGCGGTGGCCGCGCCCGTCCGGACCAGCCGGGCCGCCTGGGCCAGCCGGGCCGCCGCGGTGTCGGCCACCGCCCCGTTCACCGTGAACGGCAGCCGCACATAGCCCTCGAAGGCGCCGTCCACACCGAAGCGCGGCCCCGACGGCACCCGGACCCCCAGCCCGGCTCCCGCCTCGGCGATCCGGGAGCCGGACAGCCCGCCGGTGCGGGTCCAGAGCGTGAGCCCGCCGCGCGGCACGTCGAACTCCCAGTCCGGCAGGTGCAGGCGCACCGCCTCGACCAGCGCGTCACGGTTCTCCCGGGCCTGTTCGCGGCGGAGGGCCACGGCCTCGTCCCAGCCGCCGGTGCGCATCAGCCAGCCGACGGCGAGCTGCTCCAGTACCGGTGAGCCGAGGTCGGCGGCGGAGCGGGCGGCGACCAGGGAGCGGATGAGGTCGGGGGCGGCGCGCACCCAGCCTATCCGCAGACCCGCCCAGAACGCCTTGCTCGCGGAGCCGACCGTGACGACCGTGGAGCCTGCCGGGTCGAACGAGGCGACGGGGCGCGGGAGTCCGGCACCCGGAGCGTCCCCGTCCCGGCCCCCGCCGCCGCCCTCGGCCCCGTCCGGGCCGTCGAGCCGCAGCTCCGCCATGGTCTCGTCGACGACGAGGACAGTGCCCGACGAGCGTGCCGCCGCCACCAGCTCCCGCCGTTGCTCCTCGCTCGCGACCGCCCCGGTGGGGTTGTGGAAGTCGGCGACGACGTAGGCCAGCCGGGGCGCCGCCTCCCGCAGCACCGCCCGCCAGGCGGGGAGATCCCAGCCGGCCAGCCCGTCGGCCATGGCCACCGGGACGAGCCGGGCGCCCGCCTCCCGCATCAGCTGGAGGATGTTGGCGTAGCTGGGGGATTCCACGGCCACCCGCTCGCCGCGCCCGGCCAGCAGGTGGAAGGCCGCGGCCACGGCACCCATGGCTCCGGTGGTGACCATGATCTGCTCGGGCATCGTCGGGATGCCGCGCCGGGTGAAGCGGTCGGCGAGCACCTGGCGCAGTTCGGGGAGGCCGGCCGGGTAGTCGCCGTGGGTACGGGCGTGGGGCGCCAGCTCGCCCAGGGCGCCCTCCACGGCGCGGGTCAGCCAGGGCTCGGGGGCGGGCAGGGCGGCGCAGCCGAGGTCGATCATCGTCCCGGCGGCGTCCGGCGGCAGCGGGTCGAGCCCCCGGGTGGGCAGCGGGGTGCCGGCGGGCACGGTCGTCCAGCTCCCCGCGCCGCGACGGGACTCCAGGAACCCTTCGGCGCGCAGCGCCTCGTAGGCGGAGGCCACGGTGGTGCGGCTCAGCGAGAGCGCCGCGGCGAGTTCGCGTTCCGCCGGGAGGCGGGCGGCGACCGGGACGCGGCCCTCGTGGAGCAGCAGCCGCACCCCGTCGGCGAGGGCCCGGTAGGCCGGCATCCGGCGGCCCGCCGCGGTGGTCCCGTTGCCGGCCGCTCCCGGCGGGACGGCGGCGTTCTGCGAGCGGAGCAGCCGGGCCAGATGCGCGGCCCCGACCGACGAAGTCCACCGAGTCGTCATTCCGGTCCACCTTCCGCGGATTGGCCATGGAACGGCGAGGTTTCCGGTCCACAGACTGACATGCGACAGGCCAGTCACGCCAGACGACGAGGACCCGGCCGGCCCCGGCGGAGCACGCACGTCACCACGTGCCCCCTGAGGAGCCCCGCCGGGGCCGGGCGGAAGAGGAGATCTGATGACCGCAGACCAGCGGCCCGGCGGAGCGCACGGGGAGGGCGGCCCGGAGGAGCCCGGCCCCGACGGGGCGGAGGGCCGGCCAGGAGGGCCGGCGGGGCCGGGACCGGGCCGTCCTGCGCGCCCTGCCGTGACGGCACCCACGAGCCGGGCGGCCGGAACCCGCCACCCGGAGGGCGGAACGGGGGGCGGACGGGGCGCCCACGACCGGACGGGAGCCCACAGCGAGAGGAAGCCCGCCGAAGGGGGAAGGGTCCGGGACCGGAAGGGCTCCCGGGGTGGCCCGGGCGGCCGCCGCCTGACGCGCCGGCTGACCCAGCTCACCGTGGGCCTGGTGCTCTACGGCGCCAGCGGGGCGCTGATGGTCCGGGCGGAACTGGGCCTCGACCCGTGGAACGTCTTCCACCAGGGGCTTGCCGAACGCACCGGCCTGTCGATCGGCACGGTGCTGATCCTCGCCGGCGTGGCCGTGCTGCTGCTGTGGATACCGATGCGGCAGCGACCGGGACTGGGCACGGTGGCGAACGTCCTGGTGATCGGCGTGGCCCTGGACGCCACGCTGACGCTGCTGCCGGAGCCGCGCGCCCTGGCGGTGCGGGTCCCGCTGCTCGCCGTGGCGATCGCGCTCAACGGCGCGGCCACCGGCCTCTACATCGCCGCACGCTTCGGCGCCGGCCCCCGCGACGGGCTGATGACCGGCCTGCACCGGCGCACCGGGCGCTCCGTCCGGCTGATCCGTACCTGCGTGGAACTCGCCGTCCTCGCGACGGGGTTCGCGCTGGGCGGCGCCCTGGGGGTGGGCACCGTGGCCTACGCGCTGGCCATCGGGCCGCTGGCGCAGTTCTTCCTGCGGGTGTTCGCCGTGCCCGGGTATCCGGTGGTGGCCCCGGCAGCGGTACGGGCCACGGGGCCGGCCGCCGTCTCCCCACCGGGATCCGCGGCCCGCGAGTCAGGGGTGGCGGCCGCCCCCCCGGTGGCCGGCGGGCACGGTGCGGTGGGCCCGGTGGGCGGCGGATACGGCCGGAAGGCCGCCTGAGACCGGGTTCCGGGGGCCGCGGGGCGGGCCGCCGGACCGGCCGGGCCGCTGTCCCCCGGGGGCCGGAGTGGGGGTGGATGTCACGCGCGCACCGGCGGACCGGTATTGTACGCCCTTGGCCATCAGGCGGACCGTTACTGCGCGCCGAACCGGGAGAGACGCTGGGTGACATCTCCCGTCAGATGTGACAAACCGGGCCTTGATGGGTACAACAAGGGGCGGCACGACGGGCGACGCATGTCCCGGAACGGGAATCTTTACCGCCGACCGGACGTTGACCGGATGACGACGACAGCGACACCTGTCCTGTGGGCGACAAGCCCGGGAGGCACAATTCATGAGTGAGCGAGCTCTTCGCGGCACGCGACTTGTGGTGACCAGCTACGAGACCGACCGCGGCATCGATCTGGCCCCGCGCCAGGCGGTGGAGTACGCATGCCAGAACGGCCATCGATTCGAGATGCCGTTCTCGGTGGAGGCGGAGATTCCGCAGGAGTGGGAATGCAAGGTGTGCGGGGCCCAGGCCCTGCTCGTGGACGGCGAAGGCCCCGAGGAGAAGAAGGGCAAGCCCGCGCGTACGCACTGGGACATGCTCATGGAGCGGCGTACCCGCGAGGAACTGGAGGAGGTGCTGGCCGAGCGGCTGGCGGTCCTGCGCTCCGGTGCCATGAACATCGCCGTGCACCCGCGGGACAACCGCAAGTCCGCCTGAGCACGGCACGGTCCGCGCGCGGACCGGGAAGAACAGCGTTATCACGGTGTACCGAAGGGCCCTGACACGCCGCCAGGCGGTCAGGGCCCTTCGTCTGCCCTGACGCACCGGCCGGGCCGGCCCCTGCGCGGGGCCGGCCCGGCCGGTGGCCTCCGGCACGGTTCAGCGCGGCAGTTCACCGCCGCCCGGCCCGTCCCGGCCGTCCCGCTGCCCGCCCGGCCCGTCCTTCCGGCGCCCTCCGGGGGCATCGCCGGCGTCGCGGGCATCGTGGGCATCGTGGGCATCGTGGGCATCGTGGACGACCTCGCCGGGGACGACCCGCCCGTCCGGCCGCCGCGTCCGCGCCTGCTGGAAGGCGGGGCCGAGGCCGCCCGCGCCGAGGTCCGCCATCCGCCGCTCCAGGGACCGCTCGGCGCGCCGCCGCAGCAGCGCCCGGGTGGGCGGGAAGAGGCAGAGCAGCCCGGCCACGTCCGACAGGAGACCGGGCAGCATCAGCAGCAGACCGCCCAGCATGGCGAAGGCGTTGCCGCCCGAGCGGCCCTCGCCGGTGGACGCCGCCCCGGGCGCCTCACCCCGCTGGACACTCTCGCTCAGCCGCCGCCACGCCCGCCGCCCGGCCCGCTTCACCACCGCGGCGCCGACCACCGTGCCGGCCAGCAGGAGCAGCAGGACGGCCAGGCCGCCGAGGGCGTCGGCCACCAGGGTCAGCAGCCAGATCTCCAGCACCACCCAGGCGGCGACGGCCAGCGGCAGCAGCCTCAGCCGCCGGGATCGCCGCGGCCGGGAGGCGGTGGCCCCGGAGCCTCGGTCCTCGGGTGGTTCATATCGGTACAGTGCGCCGCTCGTCATGGTTCCAGTGTGCCGGGCCCGCGGCGCGACACGGGCTCCGGGAGGGAGGAGTCGGCGGCCGTACCCCGGGTACGCGATGAGAACCGACACGTGGCACACATGATCTCATCCACAGCCGAACGTCATGAAACTGACGAATTGAACGGAGTGGCATCCATGGACTGGCGTCAGAACGCGGCATGCCGCGACAGCGACCCGGACCTGTTCTTCCCCGTCGGCACCTCCGGACCGGCGCTGCGCCAGGAACAGGCCGCGAAGGCGATGTGCGCGAGCTGCCCCGTGAGCGGGGCGTGCCTCGACTGGGCTCTGCGGACCGGACAGGCCTCGGGGGTCTGGGGCGGTACGACGGAGGACGAGCGGCGCCCGATGCTGCGGCGCCGGGCCCGGGAACGCAGGCAGGCCCGGGCCGCCCTCTGAGAACGGGCGGGGGCCCGCCCCCGCATGGGTGGCAGGGCTGCGGGTACGAAGAAGCCCGGTACGCACGCACGGCGAGAGAGGACCGGGACAGATGGCGGAACAACGCTCCGAGGAGACCCGTACGGGGGCCATTCCCCGGGACATGCCCGACCAGCAGGCCGGCGCGGCCCCGGACGAACCGGCCGCGGCACCCGGTGGCGGCAAGGACGACGAGGACACGCAGCTGCCCGACACCGACGAGGCGGGCACCGGCCGCCGCGTGGACGCCGAGAACCCCGCGGGCAGCGGCTCCGCCTCCGGCGCCACCGACCCGGAAGAGGCCGCACAGGACCCCGCCGGCCCGACCGGCCCCGTACCCGACGAGCCCGCGGACTGACCGGACCACCCGCACGGGCCCCACACCGCCCGTTCACCGCCCGCGCCGGACCGCCCCCGGGTTCCGTCCGGCGGCGGGAGGGGTGACGGGCCGTGTTCGCGTGCACGGGGCGGCCGGCCGCCCCGTGGGCGGCCCGTGCTCGGCCAGCGGGCCGACGGCCAGGCCCGCCGCCCGGCAGTCGGCCACGACGCCAGGCAGCGCCGCGAGGGTCGCCCGCCAGCTCCCCGGCGCCGAGGTGTCGTCCGAGTCGTGCAGCACGAGGGTGCCGCCCCCGTGCAGGCAGGCCCCGGTCACCGCCCGGATGGAGGACGGGGTGGCTTCCGCCTCCCAGTCCCGGCCCCACGCGGTCCACAGCACCGGACGCAGGCCGGCGCGGCGGGCCGCGGCCCAGCGCCCGCCGGTGAGGATGCCGTAGGCGGGCCGGTACCACTCCGGGCTCCGGCCGGCGGCCTCCCCCACCACGGCCGCGGCACGGGCCAGCGTGCGGATGTCGCGGACCGGGGCGGGGCGCCAGGGCCGTTCGTGCGTCCAGCCGTGGACGGCCAGCTCGTGGCCGCGGGCGGCCACCTCGCGCGCCACGCCGGGGTGGGCCACCACCCGCGCGCCCAGGACGAAGAACGTCGCCCGCACCCCGAGCCCGTCCAGGGCGTCCAGGAAGAGCGGGGTGGACTCCGGGTCGGGGCCGTCGTCGAAGGTGAGCGCCACGTGATCGGGGCGGCCCGCACCGGCGAGGCCGGGGAAGCAGCGCCGGCGCAGCCCCGGCAGCCAGGTCACGGCCGGGGCGATGTGTGCGGCCGCGGCCACGGCGAACGGCCCGCCGAGAAGGGCGCCCGTCCGCCACGCGGCCGGGGGGAGAGGGGTCATCGGGGCTCCGCCTCCTGGGGCGCCGTCCCCCGCCCCTCCGGCACCGTACTCACGCGCCGGCGCCCGGCCGGTCCCGGGCCTGTGGCGCTGCGTCCCAGGCGCCGCTGACCGACCAGGCGCGGGCCAGTCCCACACTGCCCGCGCCGATGAGCGCGGCACCGATCACCTCCGGGAGTACCCAGATTCCGAGGGCGATGCGCTCCTGGAACAGCGCCCATCCCAGGGCCACGCTGGTCAGCGCGTCCCCCAGGGTCAGCGCGGGCTGTGAGGCGGTCAGCGTTCCGGCCCGCAGCGCGCCCTGCAGCAGGAGGAAGGCGGTGACCCCCGCGACCGCCGTGGCGTACGGCGGCCACTGCGTCAGCAGCGCGGCCAGGCCGTCCGGAAAGCGGCCCACGACCTCTTTGAGCAGCGCGGCCGTCCCCGCGAAGGAGAGCGCCGAGGCCAGCCCCAGCAGCGCCGCGCGGGACGCGCCCCTGGTCAGCCGGGCCACCAGGCTCAGGGCCAGTACGGCGCCGAACACCGCGCCCCCGGCCATGAGCCAGGATCCGACGGGTGCCGTGGCCCGGCCCGGGGAGGGTGCGGCCGCGCCCAGGAAGAGGGCGAGACCCGCGGCGAGGGCCACGAAGCCGCGCCACGTCCTGCGGCCCGGGCGGCGCCGGAAGACCACACTGCCCAGCACCAGGCTGAACAGCAGCTCGGTGGCCATCAGCGGCTGGACCACCGCCAGGCTGCCCACCGCGAGCGCCGCGGCCTGCAGCACGGTGGTCACCCCGAGCATGGCCGCGCCGATCAGCCAGTAGGGCCGCCGCAGGACGTGCCCGAGCCAGCGCAGCGCGGAGCCGGGCCCGTGGCCGTTGCCGGGCTCCTCGGCGGCGGCGCGCCGCTGGAGGACGGAGGCCGCGGCGTTGGCCAGCGCCGCCAGCAGGGCGAGGACGGTCGTGAGGGCGTTCACCCGCCCCGCCTCCTCTCCCCGGCGCGGGACACCGGCGCGGGCGCGGGGCCGGGCCGGTGGAGCGCGGGGAGAGCGGTGCCCGGCGCCACGGGCGGGAGCACGCCCCGAGGCGCGGGAACGGCCGGAAGGGGGAACCCGGCCGGAGCGGAGGACGTACGGCCGGACGGGTTCCAGGTCCGGCGCTCGGAGTGCCGGTGGCCGGGCCCGTTCCGGGTCCGGCGGTCCGGCTGCCGGTGATCCCGCTGCCGGTGGCCGTGGGCCCGGCCCGCCGGAGGGGAGGGGCGGAGGGGAGGAGCGGTCGGCGGTGGCCGTTCCGGCCGCCGGGGCGGCGGGGGGCAGGAATCGCGCCTGCCCTTCCCCGGCACGGCGGCCGGACCGGGGCGCGCCCCGCCGCCGGGTGCGCCCCGCGGTCGGCGGGCGTGTCCGGCAGCGGCCCGCGCGCCGGCTGCGCCGGGGAGGCGGGGGCGGGGCGCGGAGGACATGGCGGCATCGACCTCGGGTACGGCGGTGGGTGAACCTCGGACGGGGACGGGGACGGGGACGGGGACGGGGGCGGACGGACGGACGGAGCGGGACGACGGGGCAGGACGGCCGTCCCCGTCCGTGGGGCCGGCCACCCCGGGACCCGGGCCCAGAATGCGCAAAGTATCCGGTAATGGGATGTTTGAAACGGAAGGTGGTGAGGTGTTTGCCGGACGCCCGCGCGGGTCAACCGGCACTCGTGCACGTTCCCCCCGCCGGCCCCATGGGGCACCGGCCTTCCGCCGGCGCCCGCCGCCGGACGCTGATCCTCACCGCGAGCATGGGCGCCGGTCATGACACCGTGGCCGGCGAACTCGCGCGCCGCGAGCGGGCGGCCGGCCACGAACCCCATGTCGTGGACGTCCTCCGGCTCCTCCCCTGCGGGCTCGGCGGCGGGCTGCGGCACTCCTACCGGGCGTCGGTGCGCCACTTCCCGTGGGCCTACGCCGGCCTGTACCGGGCGTTCCTGCGTGGCTCCGGCTCGCGCCGGCCCAGCGGCGTCCCCCTGGCACGGCTCGCCGGCGACCGGCTGACCGAGCTGGCGGACCGGCTGGGCGCCGATGTCGTGGTCTCCGTCTTCCACCTCGCCGCGCAGCTCACCGGCCATCTGCGGGCCGGGGGCGAGCTGCGGGTGCCGAGCGCGGTCTTCGTGCTCGACTTCGCCGTCCACCGCCAGTGGCTGCACCCCGGCAACGACCGTTACCTCTGCCTGACGGAGCAGGCCGCGGCGGAGGTGCGCCGCGGTGTCCCGGTGCCGGTCCGCACCACCGGGCCGGTGGTAGCGCCCGGCTTCCTCACCGAGGAGCCCGGGGCCGGGCCGTGGCGGGAACTGCTGGGGCGGCGGGCCCCCGGCCGCCCGCCCGTGCTGCTGTCCGCCGGCGCCTGGGGGGCCGCGGCCGGCGCGGCGGTCACCGCCCGGCTGCTGACCGGCGCCGGCTACCTGCCGGTCGTGCTCTGTGGCCGGAACGAGCGGCTCCGCGACCGGCTGTCGCGGATCCCCGGCGTCCTCGCACTGGGCTGGGTGGCCGGGATGCCCGGGCTGATGGGCGCCTCGTACGCCCTGGTGGACAACGCCGCCGGGCAGACCGCCGTCCAGGCGCTCGCCCGCGGTCTGCCGGTGGTGGGGTACCGTCCCCTGCCCGGTCACGGCGCCGAAGGGGTGCGGCGGATGGCGGACCTCGGTGTCTCGGCCCTGGCCGCGGACGGGCCGGGGCTGCTGACGGCGCTCGGCCGGCTCGCGGCCGGCGGCCCGGGGCGCGCGGAGCAGACGGCCCGCGGCCGGGGCCTCTTCACGGAGGACGCCATGGCGTGCGCGGCCGAACTCGCCGGCTCCGGCGTTCCGCTCTGAGGGGTGCGCCGGTCACGGCGGAGGCCCGGGCGGCGCCGGCCGCGAGGGCCGGGTCACGGCGGACGGTGAGGCGTCCACCGTCCGGGCGGGCCCGGTCTCACGGCACCGGGCCGGGCCGGTCCGGTCAGGCCGGTGAAGACGCGGACGCCGGGGCGTCACCGAAGGAGCCGCGCGGACGGCACGGACGGCACGGACACCGGGCCCGGCCCCGGCGGGCGGCGGTCGCGCCGCGGTGCCCGGCGGCCGCCGGGGCCGGGTCTCCCGGCGGTGTGCGCCGGGAGACCCCCGGGGCAGCCGCTCAGTGGTTCCGCAGGGCGGAGATCAGCTCGCTCTTGGTCATCGTCGACCTGCCCTCGATCCCGACCTTCTTCGCCTCCGCGTACAGCTCCTGCTTGCTCTGCCGCTCATAGGCGCCGGACGCGCCGCCCTTGCGGCCGGTGCGGGAGCTGGAGCCCTGGTCGGCGTTGGCGATCCGGGCGGCCTTCTCCTTGCTCGCGCCTTCGCGGCGCAGCGCCTCGTACATCTTCTCGTTCTTGATCTGCGGGGTGGGCACGGTCCTCGCCTCCGTTCGTCGGGTGATCTGGCAGGGGATCTGTTCAGGTGTTCCGTCGCCTCGTCCGCCCGCCTCGCCCGGGGGTCATCACCGCCCCGGGCGGCGCCGGCCTCAGAAGGCGTCGCGCAGCGCGGGCAGGAGGGTCTTCTCCGACCAGTCCAGGAAGGAGTGCTGGTGCTCGCCGCCGACCTGGACGAGGGCCACCTCGGTGAACCCCGCCTCGGCGAACGGCCGGACGGCCGCCACGACGGCGTCGACGTCGTCTCCGCAGGGGATGGACTCCGCGACGTCCTCGGGGCGCACGAACTGGGTGGCCGCGGCGAAGGAGGCCGGGCCGGGAAGTTCGGCGTTGACCTTCCAGCCGCCCGCGAACCAGCGGAACTGCTCGTGGGCGCGGCGCACGGCGGCCTCGCGGTCCGGGTCGTAACAGATGGGCACCTGGCCCACCCGGGGCTTTCCCGCCCCGCCGTGCCGGTCGAACGACGTCAGCAGCTCCGCCTTGGGCTCCACCGCCACCAGCACGTCGGCGAGGCGGCCGGCCAGGGCGCAGGACTGCTCGCCGGAGACGGCGATGCCGATGGGCGGCGGCTCGTCGGGCAGGTCCCAGAGCTTGGCGGACTCGACGTCGAAGTGCGTGCCGTGGTGGTTGACGTAGCCGCCCTCGAAGAGGGAGCGGATGACGGTGACGGCCTCGTCGAGCATCTCGTGCCGGACGTCCGCCGCGGGCCAGCCGCCGCCCACCACGTGCTCGTTGAGACTCTCCCCGGCGCCCAGGCCCAGCCGGAAGCGGCCCTCGGAGAGGAGTTGCAGCGTGGCCGCCTTCTGGGCGACGACCGCCGGGTGGTAGCGCATCGTCGGGCAGGTGACGAAGGACATCAGCGGGATCCGGGAGGTCGCCTGGGCGGCGGCCCCGAGCACGGACCACATGTACGGGGAGTGGCCCTGGGCGTCCAGCCAGGGGAAGTAGTGATCGGAGGTGACGGAGAAGTCGAACCCGGCCTCCTCGGCGCGGACCACGTGTCCGACGAGGTCCCGGGGACCGGCCTGTTCGGTCAGCATCGTGTAGCCGATTTGCACCATGGACCCCGATTGCCCTTGCGGTCCGGGGAGAAACCTGCGGACGATCACGACACGGGGTGACGGGCCCCGCCGCCGCCCGGCGGGCCCTCCCCCCCAGGCCCCGTACCGGCCCGCGCCCGGCGCGGGCTCAGCCCACCCCGCGCGCCGTCCGCCCCACCCGGTCCAGCACCCGCCGCGCGCGGGCGCCCACGCCCCAGGCGGTGACCCGCCACAGCGCCTCGACGAAGATGTCCCGGCTCATCTTGGAGTCGCCCACCTCCCGCTCCACGAAGGTGATCGGCACCTCCACCACGTGGTAGCCGGCCTTCACCGCGCGCCAGGCCAGGTCCACCTGGAAGCAGTACCCCTGCGAGGCGACGGCGTCCATGCCGAGCCCCCGCAGCGTCTCGGCGCGGAACGCCCGGTAACCGCCGGTGACGTCCCGCACGGGGATGTCCAGCAGCAGCCGGGAGTAGGTGGAGCCGCCCCGGGAGATCAGCTCCCGCGTCCGGGGCCAGTTGACGATCCGGCCGCCGGGCATCCAGCGGGAGCCGAGCACCAGGTCGGCCCCCTTGAGGGCGGTGAGCAGCCGGGGCAGTTCCTCGGGCTGGTGGGAGCCGTCGGCGTCCATCTCGACGAGGACCCCGTAGCCGTGGTCGATGCCCCAGCGGAAACCGGCGAGGTAGGCGGCGCCCAGGCCCTCCTTGCCGCGCCGGTGGAGGACGTGCACCCGGTCGTCCTCGGCGGCGAGCTCGTCGGCCAGCTTGCCGGTGCCGTCGGGGCTGTTGTCGTCGGCGACGAGGACGTGGGCGGCGGGCACCGCGGCGCGCACCCGGCCCACGATGGCCTTGACGTTGCCGGCCTCGTTGTAGGTCGGAATGATCACGAGTACCGTGCCGAGCGGCTCCTGCTGCCGCTCCCCGCCGTCCGTCACCGCTGTCCCCTCCGGTTCGTGCCTCCTCGCCGGCCGGCCGCGATCGCGACGGCGCAGGAGAGGAGGCCCACCATAGCGAGCACCCATTCGGGCGCCGCGCCCATCCGGTCGGCGACGGTCGTGTCGTCGCGCAGCGGCAGCTCGGTGGTGATCACGTCCTGGGTGAACTCCTGGGTCCGCTCGGCGATCACCCCGTCCGGCCGCACCACGGCGCTGATCCCGCTGGGGGCCGCGGTGACGATGGCGCGGCCGTGCTCGACGGCGCGCAGCCGGGACATCACGAGCTGCTGCTCGGGCTGGCCGGTGCGGCCGTACGTGGCGTTGTTCGTCTGGATCACGAGCGCCCGGGCACCCTCGTTCACCGTGTCCCGGACGATCTCGTCGTAGGCCACCTCGAAGCAGATCACGTCGCCGAGCCGGGCCGGGCCGACCTGGAGGACGCCGCTGCCCTCACCGGGCCAGAAGTCGCGCGGGACGCGCTGGAGGCGGGTGATGACCTTGCTGAGCTGGTCCCGGAAGGGCACGTACTCCCCGAAGGGGACGGGGTGCTGCTTGGTGTACGAGGCGCCGGGCCCCGTCTCCGGGTCCCAGACGATGCCCTGGTTCTCGACGTACCCCTCGCGGGTGGGGTGGTCGACGAGGGCGCCGACGAGGACCGGCACGCCCACGGCGCGCACCGCCTCCTCGATACGGGCCCGCGCCTCCGGATAGCGGAAGGGATCGAGGTCGGAGGCGTTCTCCGGCCAGATCACGAGGTCCGGGCGGGGCTCGCGGCCGGCGCGGACGTCCTCGGCCAGGTCGAGCGTGGCCTCGACGTGGTTGTTGAGGATCATCATCGGCCGGCCGAGGAAGTCCATCCCCGGCTTCTGGACGTCGCCCTGGACGACGGCGATCCGGACGGTGTCGTCCGGCTCCGTGGGCACCGGGACGGCCGCGCCGGCCGACGCCGCGACGAGGGCCCCCACGAGGGCCGGGAGGGCGCGCAGGGCGGCCCGCCGCCGCCCGGTGGCGCCGTCCCCGCCCGGCGCGCGCCGCGCGGCCCGCCACAGCGCCAGGCCGGCCGCGCCCAGCAGGGACCCGGCCAGCGCCACGGCGAAGGTGACCAGGACGGCCCCGCCGAGCGCGGCGAGCGGCAGGAACGGCGAGCCGGTGACGCCGAACGCGAGCCGCCCCCACGGGAAGCCGCCGAGCGGCACCCGGTCCCGCGCCCATTCCTCGGCCACCCACAGACAGGCGCCCCACAGCGGCCACAGCGGCAGCCGGGAGGTCAGCGCGAGCCCGGCGCCCAGCGCGGCGAGGAAGAGCGCCTGGAGGGCGCTCAGGCCGAGCACGGTGTCGTACCCGATGACGCGCAGCCAGCCCAGCAGCAGGAGGAAGAACGGCAGCCCGAAGGCGAACCCGGCCCAGGCGCCCTGACGCGCGGTGCGGCCCCGGGTGAGCAGCGCGAGGGCGGCGACGGCGAGCGGGGCGAGGGGCCAGAGGTCGTACGGCGGGAAGGCGAGCGCCAGGCCGAGCCCGGCCACGGCGGCCAGAGCCGTCCGCGGGGCCTCGCGCCGGGCCCACAGCCCGGTGCGGCGCAGCCGGCCGGGGCGTCCGGTGCCGCCCGGCGCCCCGGTGGCACTCGCGGGCGCGCCGGCGCCGGAACCGCTCCCCGGGGCGGCGGGCCGTTCTCCGGTGCCCGGCTCCGGCCCCTCCCCCGGGCCGCGGGCGGGCCCGGGGCCACGGCCGGACGCGCCGTCCGGGGGCGAGGGGTCCCCGGAGGGGCGTTCCGTGGCTGCGGCGGGACCCGAATGCACGGTGGCGTGCCTTCCTCGAAGTGGTGCGTGACGAGGTGACGGTACCCCGGCCGGGGCGGGCGGCGGGAACGGTCCCGCGCGACGCCCCCGGTGCCGGAAGCGGGCCGGGGAACCGGGCCGGAACGCGATGCCGGGCCGGAACCGGAACCGGCCGGGGAACTCCCGGGCCGGGGGAATCGGGGAAACAGGGGAAACGGTGGAAGCAGGCCGTGGCGTGCACGGCGGCGCTCCGCGCGCGGACGGCGGGCGGAAGGCGCTCGGCGGGGCCCGGTGCCCTTCGGGCCGACCCGGGACCCGCTGGCTGCGGGCCGACCGAAGCCGTTGTCTACTGGGCGTCCGGGCCCCACCCGGGTCGCACCTGCCGGCCGGCGGGAGTCCTCCCCCGCCCCCTCGCGCGCGTGCTGGACCTGGCTCCCAGTGGCGGCACACCGTGCCGGCGCACCACCCGTGGCCCAGCGGCGCTCGAGGACTGTCGCGGAGACTCCCCGGTCGGACGTCCTGTGGTGGACGTGGCCGAAACTACCCGCCGCCGACCGCAGTCTGTCAACACTCGTCCCACCTGCGTCGTTGGCGCAACCCAGCAGGTCAGGACGGAAGATCCGCAGGTGACGGGGAAGGCCCGGCCCGCCGGGGCGCGGTGGGCCGGGAACGGACGGCGCTCCGGGACGTCACTCGATCGGCCGCGCGAACACCGTCCGCCCGGCCACCACCGTCCGCAGGCACACCGGAAGCGGTCCGCCGGGCAGCAGTTCGGGCAGCCCGGGGGTGCCGGAACGGGGGTCGGTGGACCAGGCGGCGACCCGCTCGTCCGGTGCCTGGACGACGAGTTCGCCCCGCTCCCACACCGCGTAGTCGGCGGGGGCCCCGGGGACCAGGACACCGGCGTCGTCCCGCCCGACGGCGCGCCAGCCGCCCCGGGTGTGGGCGGTGAACGCGCCCCGGACGGAGATCCGGTGCGCGGGCGTGTGGTGGAAGGCCGCCGCGCGGACGGTGCCCCACGGGTCGAAGGGGGTGACGGGGCTGTCGGAGCCGAACGCCAGCGGCACCCCCGCCCGCAGCAGCGCCGCGTAGGGGTTGAGGCCGGCGGCCCGCCCGGCGCCGAGCCGCCGGGCGTACATCCCGTCCGCGCCGCCCCAGGCCGCGTCGAAGGCGGGCTGGACGGAGGCGGTGAGGGCCAGTTCGGCGAAGGCCGCCACATGCCCGGGGGTGAGCATCTCGGCGTGCTCCACGCGGTGGCGCGCGGCCCGGACCCGGGCGGTCCCCAGCCGCTCCGCGGCGCGCCGGACGCCCTCGGTGACGGCGGTCAGCGCCGCGTCGCCGATGGCGTGGAACCCCGCCTGGAGACCGGCTTCGGTGCAGGCGGTGACATGGGCGGCGACGGCGGCCGCGTCGAGGAGGGCGGTGCCGGTGTGCGGGGCGTCGGCGTACGGCTCGTGGAGGTGGGCGGTGCGCGAGCCGAGCGAGCCGTCGGCGCACAGGTCGCCGGCGGCGCCCACGGCGCCCAGGGCGCGGATCCGCTCGGCGCCCTTCGCGTCCGCGACGGGTTCGGCCCAGTAACCGAAGACGCGCGGACCGGGCTCGCGGGCGGCGAGGGCGAGCAGGGCGGTGAAGTCGTCCTCGCCGGAGATGTCGGGGCCGGCGCACTCGTGGAGGGAGCCGATGCCGCACGCCGCGGCCTGTGCGCGGGCCGCGCGCTGCGCCTCGGCGCGCTCCCCCGGGGTGACGGCGGCCAGGGCGGCGCGGCGCACGGCGTGGTGGGCCTCCCCGGTGAGCGGACCGTCGCCGGTGAACCCGGCCAGGGCGGTGACGCCGGGCACCCGGTCGAGGAGTGCCGTGGTGACGACGGCCGAGTGGACGTCGACCCGGCTGAGGTAGAGCGGCCGGCCGCCGGCCGCGGTGTCCAGCTCCGCGCGGGAGGGGGGCCGGCCCCCGGGCCACTCCCCCGCGTCCCAGCCGTGCCCGAGCAGGACGGCGTCGCCGGGCCGGGCCGTGGCGTGGGCCCGGACCCGGTCCAGGGCGCCGGCGAGATCCCGGGCGCCGGCCAGGTCGAGCCCGGTGAGCGCGAGGCCGGTGGCGGTGAGGTGCACGTGGGCGTCGGTGAAGGCCGGGGTGACCAGCGCGCCGCGGAGGTCGGCCACCTCGTCCACCCCGTCGGCGAAGGACTCCGCGGCGCCTTCCGAACCGACCCAGGCCACCCGTCCCCGCTCGACGACCATCGCGGTGGCGAACGGGTCGGCGGGGCTGTGCACCGTCCCCCCGCGCAGCAGGACGGTGCGGTGGGGTCCGGCGCCGGGCGCCTCGGGGGTCTCGGGTGCCTGGGGCGGGGTGCGGTCGTTCACGGGGCTGCCTTCGCCGGATCGGGGGCCGTCGGGGATCGGGGGCGCGCGGGACGCGGGGCCGGGCCCCAGTGTCGCGCCCCGGCGGTCCGTCCCCCGCCGCGGGGTGGTCAGATCCGGGGCGGCCGTGCCTCGTAGGGGGTGGAGAGGACGACGGTGGTACGGGTGGAGACCCCGGCGAGGGAGCGGATCCGGGTGAGGAGGTGCTCCAGCTCCAGCGGGGTCGCGACGCGCACCTTGAGGATGTAGTTCTCGTCCCCCGCGACGCTGTGGCAGGCCTCCAGCTCGGGGACGCCCGCGAGCCGTTCGGCGATGTCGTCGGGGGCGCTGGGATCGAAGGGCTTGACCGAGATGAACGCGGTGAGCGGCAGGCCGACGGCCTCCGGGTCGACCACGGCGGCGTAGCCCCGGATGACGCCGCGCTGCTCCAGCCGGCGGACGCGCTGGTGCACCGCCGAGGTGGACAGGCCGGTGGCCTTGCCCAGGTCGGTGTAGCTCATGCGCCCGTCCTTGACGAGCAGTTCCACGATCCGTCGGTCCAGTTCCTCCACAGCCGTAGGACCCTACAGCGTCCGCGGCCCCGTGAGACACCGGGCAACCGGCCAGGCCCGGACCGGCCACGCGGCCGCGTCCCTCCCCCGGAACCCACGGCGCACTCCGTGTGACAAAGACCACACCCCGTGTGCGGTGTCCTGGAAAAGCGCCGCGATTACCGGTGCCGGGGCGCGGGAAAAGTCTGCTGTGGTCGAGGCCACAGCGCCTCACCGTCCCAGCGAGGGGGAGAGACGAACATATGCGCAGTCTGAAGCGCCCGGGCCGCGGACACCGCGCCCAGGCCGTCACCGCCGTCGAGCCGCAGGGCCTCGGCCCGGCCGACGGCGAGGAGGACGGCCAGGACCACGAGACCTACGAGATGTTCCGGGTCACCTGCCCGGACTGTGCGCGCCCGATCGCGCTCCTCGCCGACGAGGAGGCCCTTCCCGAGCACGCGCTCTGCGCCAGCCCGTGGAACCCCTTCGGTCTCACGGTCTGCCCCGGAACCGGGCGCTCCGTGGAGGAGACGGCCCCGGCCTCCGAGGGTTCGGAGGTCCAGGAGCAGGCGGCGGCACTGCTGCTGACGCTCCCGCAGGGGCTGGACTGGCGGACCCAGCCCTTCTCCCACATCGGTGGGCCGGGCTCGCGCCCGTTCCGTCTGCCGCCGATGCGCCAGACCGCCTGACGGCGCGTCCCTGAACGTTCGCCGCCCGCCGCCGGGGACGCCCCGGCGGCCCGGTGTCCCGGCGTCGCGTGACGCGGCGTCACCCCGTCCCGGTCACCGCCCGCCCGCGCCGCCGGTCGGGGACGGATCCTCACGCCCCGCTCCGGGTCCCCGGCGCGGGGCGGTTCGTTTCCCACGCCCGGGGACCCGGGGCAGGGACCCGGGGCGGGCGGCCCGGTACCTGAGGGCCCGCCAGGACGCCTGCGGGCGGAGCCGCGGGAGACGCCGGCGAGGCGCTGGCGTGGAGAACCGGGAGGCCAGGAGGCCAGGAGGCCGCGGCGGGTCCGCGAGAGGCGCGACGCGCAGGCAGCCGTCGCCCGGCGCCCCGCTCCCGGTGAGCGGACGGCGTCCCGTACCCCGGACCGGTCCCGCCGCGCCGGCCCGCGCTGACGGCCCGCCAGGGAGCGAACCAGCTCCACCGCGCCGCCGCCCTTCGCGACCGCGAACATCCTGGAGCGGCCAGGGAAGACCCCGGGGCCGTCCCGGCCGTACTCCCCCGCCTCCCCGGAACCCGCGCGCCGCCACGACGGCGGGACCCGCGTGCCCACGGCGTACGCCCGGGGCGGCCGCGCTCCGCCGCGCGCACCGATCATCCGACATACGCGCCGACCGGCGGACCGCCACCGTCGACGCGCGGCGGCCGCACGCCCCAGACTGGAGACCACGGCGGGACCGGATCTCCCGGCCCCGTCCGCCGCGCGCCCCACCTCCCCGCGCGGCGGCCGCCGCGAACCGAGGAGTTACCGCCTTGACCGTGTCCCCCGGCTCCCCCGGCTCCCCCGGCTCCCCCGGCCCCGATTCCGGAGTCCCCGCGGCCCCCTCGGGGGACCCCGTCCTCGACACCGACTTCTTCCGCCGGTGGCTGGATCGCGCCACCGCCGTCATCCGGGAGCAGGCGGGCTACCTCACCGAGCTGGACTCGGCCATCGGGGACGCGGACCACGGCTCCAACCTGCGGCGCGGCTTCGACTCCGCGATCGCCTCGAAGGCGTACGCGACGGCCACGACGCCGGGCGAGCTGCTCAAGGGGTTCGGCACCCATCTCATCAGCACGGTCGGCGGGGCCTCGGGCCCGCTGTACGGGACGGTGCTGCGCCGCGCCGCCAAGGTCTTCGGCGACGAGAGGGCCGTCTCCCCGGAGGCGCTGGGTGAGGCGCTGGAGGCGGCGGTGGCCGGCGTGTGCCGGCTCGGGCACTCGGGGCCGGGGGACAAGACCATGGTGGACGCCCTGAACCCGGCCGCCGAGGCGTACGCGCGGGCCCTCGGCGCGGGCGCGGATCTCCCCGGCGCCCTCGACGCGGCGGCGCGCGCCGCGCGGGAGGGTGCCGACGCGACCGTCGGCCTGACCGCCCGCCGGGGTCGGGCCAGCTATCTCGGCGGGCGGAGCGCCGGCCACCGGGACCCGGGCGCGGCCTCCACGGCGCTGCTGCTCACGGCGCTCCACGCGACAGCGGCCGGCCCGGCGGAGGGCCCCGGCGCGGCCCCGCCGGACCGGTCCGCCGAAGGAGCGTCCGAAGGGGCCCGGGGGCCTGCCGCCGGGCCGGAGGACGCACCCGGCGCCCCGGCACCGGAAGACGCCGCCGCCGGGCCGGAGGGGACGCCGGACGCGGCGGGGACGGCTCGGGGCGCCGGACCGGCCCCCGCACCACAGGGGGCGGCTCGCCCCGCCGGCCGGGACGGGGACGAGGGCCGGGCCGCGGAGCCGGAGGCCGCCGGCGCCCGGCAGGCCGTGCCCGAGACCACCCCGCGGCAGGAGCCGGGCCGGGTGGGCCTGGTGCTCGTCTCGCACAGCCGTCAGGTGGCCGAGGCCACCGCGCGCCTGGCCCGCGACCTGGTGGGCGCGGGCGACCCGGCGCCGGTCGCCCCCGCGGGCGGCGTCGAGGACGGCGGGGTGGGCACCAGCGCCGCGCTCGTCCGCCGTGCCGTGGCGGCCGTGGACGAGGGCGCGGGGGTGGTCGTCCTGTGCGACATGGGCAGCGCGGTGCTCACCGTCAAGGCGCTGCTGGCCGAGACGGGACCGGAGGCGCTGCCCGCGGGGGTGCGCATCGCGGACGCGCCGTTCGTCGAAGGCGCGGTGGCGGCCCTGGTCACGGCGTCCGCCGGGGCGGGCATGGACCTGGTGCTCTCGGCCACCGACGACGCACGGACCTTCCGGAAGCTGTGAGCCGATGCGTGACCGGGTGACTCGTCACTCGGCCTTGGTGATCGTGACCCTTGAAGCAGCACGTTGCCGGAGGAACGGCAGCGGCATCTCAGCGGCGGACGACCGCAGCCCCGCAGAGCGGGGACGCCCCGCCACTCCGTCCCGAGTATGCTGTTGGCGACATATCGCGTAGTGAGGTGAATGGTGCTCTTCACCGTCGAACTCGAGCCCGAAGTACGGGGCTGGCTGGAGGCGCTTCCAGCCAAGCATTTCCTCAAGATCGACGAATACGTCGGGTTACTCGCTGAGCATGCGTCCGCCCTCGGCGAGCCCTACTCCCGCCACCTCGGTGACGGAGTCCGGGAGCTGCGACCGACCCTTGACGGGGCAGCCATACGCATCACCTACTGACTTACCCCGAACCGCACCGCAGTCCTGCTGACCGTCTTCCGCAAGACGAGAATGCGGGAGGACGCGGAAGTCAGGCGCGCCAAGCTCGCGCAGAAGGTCTGTGAGGCCGAGCACGGACCGGCCCACGAGGAGTTCATCCGCATCATCGAGGAAGGAGAGGTGGAGCGATGAACCACAGCCGCTGGAAGACCCTGCGTGAGCGTAAGCTCGCGGCGGGCTTCACCGAACCGGCGAACGTGACCGAGACCCGTCGGGATGTCCAGCTGTCCATGGCTCTGGCAAAGGCAGTCTACGACCGGCGTACCGAACTCGGGCTCACCCAGGTCGAACTTGCCGCCCGTGCCGACCTCACCCAGGCGAAAATCTCCCGGATCGAAGGTTCCGACACCGTTCCCACACTGCCGCTCCTGGCCAAACTCGCCAAGGCTTTGGACGCCACCCTCAACATCGCCCTCGACAACGACGACGCCCAGGTGAGCTTTACCGGGCACGGCACCGACGCGGCCTGAGGCTCGTACCCCGCGGGTGACGGTTGTCCGCTCAGGCGGGGCCACCGGCCGGCCCGGTCAGGGGTCCGCCGCCGCGCGGGGACCGGCGGCCCCGCCGTCGGGGTCGGCGTCGGGGTCGGCGGTGGCGGTACCGGTGGCGGTGGCGGTGGCGGGCAGGCGGAACTCGCACCACACGGACTTGCCCTGGCCGCGGGACTCCACGCCCCAGTCGTCGCTCAGCAGTTCCACCAGCATCAGCCCGCGCCCGGAGGTGCCGGCGTCGCCGGGCTCCCGGCGGCGCGGCCAGCTGCTGGAGCGGTCCCGCACCTCCAGGTGGAGCAGGCGCGCGCGGCCCGGCCGCACCACCGCCGTGATCACGGCGCCGCCGTCGGTGTGGATCAGCGAGTTGGTGATCAGTTCGTCGGCGGCGAGTTCGATGTCGTCGGCCCGCTCCTCGATGCCCCAGGCGCGGACCGCCTCGCGGAGCATGCCGCGCGCCGTGGCCAGGGAGTCCGGGTCCGAGGGCGCGATGTGCTGGTGCAGGCGCTGCGGGGCGCGCGGCCGGGTGGGCGCCGTGCGGCGCAGGAGCAGCAGCGCCATGTCGTCGTCGCCGGTGCGCGGGTGCATGGCCGCCGTGAGGTGCTCGGCGAGGTCCTCCAGGGGGAACGGCCCGGTGCGTACCGCCTCCACCAGTTCCAGGCAGCCCTCCTCCAGATCGGTGCCGGGCCGCTCCACGAGCCCGTCGGTGTGGAGCACCAGCGTCTCGTCGGGTGCGAGTTCCACCGGGGTCACCGGGTACTCCAGCCCGCCGAACTCGGCGGAGAGCCCCAGCGGCAGGCCGCCGGCCACGGGAAGGGGGCGGCAGGCGCCGTCGGCCTGCCGCAGCAGCGGGTTGAGGTGCCCGGCCCGGACGAGGCGCACCTCGCCGGTGGCGGGCTGGATCTCGGCGTAGAGGCAGGTGGCGAAGCGGTCGGTGTCCAGTTCCTCCAGGAAGACGGAGGCGCGGGCCATGACGGTGGTGGGGGCGTGCCCTTCGGCCGCGTAGGCGCGCAGGGCGATGCGGAGCTGTCCCATGACGGCCGCGGCCTTGGTGTCGTGGCCGGTGACGTCGCCGATGAAGGCGCCCACGCGCCCGTCGGGCAGCGGCACCAGGTCGTACCAGTCCCCGCCCAGTTCGCTGCGGAGGCGGGCGGGGCGGTAGCGCACGGCGGCCTCGACCCCGGGGAAGGGCTCCACCCGGGGGAGCATCGTCTCCTGGAGCTCCTCGGCGATGTCGTGCGCCTGGTCGTAGAGGATGGCGCGCTGGAGGCTCTGGGCGAGGCTGCTGGCGAAGCCGACGTACAGGCTGCGGCCCTCGGCCCCGAAAGGCTCCTCCCCCGGGAACTCGCCGGGGAAGAGGACGCCGAGGGCGCCGAGGGTGCGCGACTGCGCCACCAGGGGCAGGAAGGCGGCCGAACCGAACGGCACGGCCGCCAGCCGCCGCGCCAGGCGAGGGTGGCGGCCCGTGAACTCCGCGCGGGTGCCGATCAGCCGGACCTTCCCGGTGCGGACCGCCTCGCACAGGGGGTCGTCGCTGTCGAGGGCGGCGTACTCCGTCACGAGGGCCCGTGCGGTGCCGTCGGTACCCCGGGCGATGATGTGCAGGCGGTCCTTCTCCACCAGGCCGACCAGCATCGTCACGGGCCCGACCCGGTCGGCGCCGTGGACGCCCTCCACCACGCGGACGACGTCCCGGACGTCGAGCGCCTGGGCCAGCCCGGTGGTGGCCTCCTCCAGGCGTGCCGCCAGGGTGCCGGGGGCGTGGGCGGCCTCCTCCGGCGGCCCGGCGCGGGGGGCCGTGTCACGATCACCCATCTGGCCTCCCGGCGCGGCCGGCCGCCGTCAGCGGTGTGCCGTTCCCTCCGGCACGATCTCACCGACCACTGTGGCACCTTCCGTCACGCGGCACGACCGCAGCGGCGCCGGGGCGTGACGGCCGTCCGGCCCCGTCCCGTGGGCTGCGCCTCGGGACGGGGCCGGGTGGCCGGTCGGTACGGTGGTACGGGCCTCCGCCGGGCCCGCGGGCCCGGCGGCCGCGGGGACCGGGACGGGCCGGGGTCAGCCCTTGATCAGCTTGCCCTTCGGGGAGACGGTGAACCAGGTGCCGCCGACGCCCTGGCCGTTGGTGTCACCCGCCTTCTCGTCACCGGTGTAGGTGTAGAGCGGCCAGCAGTCGATGGAGAGCTGCTCGGTGCCGTCGTCCCGCTTGAAGGTGGTCAGCAGCTTCGGCGTGATGCCCTTGACGTCCTTGAGGTCCACCGCGCCGACCGGCTTCCACAGCTCCTCGCACTTCCCGGCGCAGTTGGACTTCATCGGCCAGCGGCTGTCCTTGGTGAACGCGTAGAGCGTGCGGCCCTTGCCGTCGCGGATGATCGTGCCCAGGTCGGCGTCCTGAACGGTGGAGACCGCCGGCAGGTTCCGGCTCTCCTGGGCGCCTCCCGCCGGGGCGCTGCCCTCGGGCTTGCCGCCCGCCCCGCCGCCGGACCCGCCGGCGGCCGCCTTCTTGCCGTCGGGCGCGGCTGCGTACCAGGTGCCGCCCATGCCCTGGCCGTTGGTCTGCCACGGCTCGGTGTCCTTGGCGTACCGGTACATCGGCCAGCCGCCGACGGTGAGCTGCTTGGTGCCGTCCGCCCGGCTGACCTCGCCCAGCAGGGCCTCGTCGATCCCGGCGGTGGAGGAGACGTCGGCGGCCGGGACCGGCGGCCAGGCCTTGGCGCAGTCGCCCTCACAGGTGGCCTGCGGCGGGGACGCCTTGTCCTTCTCGAAGCGGTAGAGGGTGAAGCCGGCGCTGTCGGTCAGCACCTGGCCGAGTTCCTCGCTGTCCCCGATGGTGAGCTGTCCCGCCGGCTTGGCCTTCTGCGCCCCTTGCCCCGCGCCGCCCGCGGGCGGTGCGGAATTCTGCCCCGCGCCGCCCGCCGGGTCCTGCGGGGTGACGGCTCCGGGCTGCCCGGCAGGCTGTGTCGCGCCCGCCCCGCCCGGGTCCTGCGCACATGACGTCATCAGCATCATCGCCACCGCCGTCACCGCGACCGAGGCGCCCTGCCACTTCCTCATCCTGTTCTCCTGCGATCCGCTGTACCCGTCCGGCGCGGGTGCGCCTCTGACGGCAGGAGGTACGGACGGTGACCCTGCGTCGTTCACCGTGGAGGCCGCGGATTCCCGTTATTTTTCGGCCGGGTCACCGCCGGTACGGTCCGGGAGCGGGTCCGGTGGCGCGGCCGGGTGACGCCGTGGGGCGGGGCAGGGGGTCACCCAGGGTCGCGGCGGTGCCGCATCGCGCCCGCCGGACCGGGTGGGTCACTCGCCGGCGACGGTGAGCAGGAGGACCGAGTCCTCCACCACCTCCAGCTCGTGCGGGGCGTCCGGGAGGAGGATGAGGTCGCCGTTGGTGCCCTCCGCGACGTCGTCCGGGCCGGTGCCGACCCGGACCCGGCCGGTGAGGACGAGCACGGTGGCCTCGCCGGGGCTCTCGTGCTCCGTGGGCTCCGCTCCCCCGCGCAGCGCGATGACGGTCTGCCGCAGCCGGCGGCCGTGGCCGGGGAAGGACGTGGTGGCGGCCCGGCCGTCGTCCTCCCGGTACGCCGCGGCGAGACGTTCCTCCGCGACGGATCTGAGCGAAAGCATCTCCATGGCCCCACTGTGCTGCCGGTCGCGGCCCCCCGCATCTCGCCGGCTCCGCCGCGCCCCGCCCGTTGCGGCCCCGGGCCCCGGTGGTTCCCGGGACCGGCCGGGGGGAAGCCTGGACCTCGATTAATAGGCTTATCGGGTTATTTCACGGCATGTCTTCCGGTCCGGCGGGCCGCCAGGCGGCAGGGTGCAGGACGAGAAGGTGCATCCGCCGCCCGCCCGGCGAACCGCCGACCTGGAGGAACCGTGCGCGTGTTGACCAGATACCTGTCCGTCGCGGCGGCCGCGGGCGTCATCGCCGCCGTGCTCGTCGGGGCCGAGCTGGCCTCCTCGGGGGACCCGGCCCCCACCGAGGACAGCAACCGCCCGCCGGCGGCCGCCGCCCCCCAGGCACCGGGCGGGCTCTCCTTCACCTACGGGGAGAAGCTGCCCGGGCAGCGGATCGACGCCCCCCGCGTCGGCATCTGCTATCCCTTCGAGGGGGACGCCCCCTCGGCGTTCCGCAACGACACCGATCTGGCCGCCCAGCTGTACCCGGCGCCCGACTGCGGCGGCGAGCCCGGCGTGCTGCTCTCCCCCGGCGAGCGGCGCACCGGCACGGCGGCGGGCCGTGGCGTCGTCTTCGTCGTCCCGGCGGAGCGGGCCGGCTGACGGCGGGCCGCCGCCCCTCTTCCCGCTCCCCCTCCCACCGCCACGTGGTCAAGGCCGCCGCGGACCGCCCTGCGGCGCCGCCCACCGCGGACCGCGCACCCGCGCGGCCCCGGCCGCCGCGGCCGAGTCCCGCACGCGGCGGCCGGCCTCCCGGGCCACCGCTCTCCGGTCTCCGGGGACTTCGCTGCGGCACGCGGGAGCCCGGCCACGGCGGGAACGGTCCGCCCTCCAGCTCCGGATTCCCGGCCGCCGCCCTGACCCCCGGCCCCCGGCCGCCGGGCGCGGCGTTCGGGGCAGGCAGGCCGAGCGCCGGCCGGGAGACCGGCAGGACCGTGCCCCGCCGGTTCCGCCGGGGCGGCCGCCCGCCCATTCCCCCTGCCATCACGGCGATTTGACGGTACGTCGGCCGCTCGGCCACCGCTTCCCGTATGGAGCAGGAACACGCGGCACGGCGGTCGAACCGTTCCTACGGTGCAGACATGGACAAAACCCCCGGATTCCCCCTGCGGGCCGGTGCCGTCGCGGCCGCCCTCCTCGCCCTTCTCGCCGGCGGCCCCTCGTCGGCGGCCACGGCGGCGCCGGCGGCCCGGACCGCCCCGGCCGCCCCGGACGACGGCCGCCACGCCCACCGGGCCGGACAGCGGCCCGCGGTCCACGCCGTACGCCCGCCGGCCGGTCCCGGTCTGCACGTGCCGGCCGGGCGGGCCGCCCGCACCCTGCCGCAGGATCTGTCGGCCCGTTCGTGGATGGTCTCCGACGCCCGTACCGGCCAGGTCCTGGCGGCCAAGGACGCCCACCGCAGGCTGCCGCCCGCGTCCACCCTGAAGATGCTGTTCGCCCTCACCCTGCTCCCCCGGTTCCCGCAGGACTCGCTGCGCACCGTCCGGGACGAGGATCTCCGGGCGGTGGGCGCGGGCAGCAGCATGGTCGGCCTCAAGCCCGGCCACCGGTACACCGTGGCCGATCTGTGGCGGGGAGTCTTCCTGGCCTCCGGCAACGACGCGGTCCACGTCCTGGCGGCGATGAACGGCTCGGTGGAGCGGACGGTGCGGCAGATGCGGGCCCGGGCGCGGATGCTGGGGGCGACCGACACCCGCGTCGTCTCGCCCGACGGCTACGACGCCCCGGGCCAGGTCTCCTCGGCGTACGACCTCAGCCTCTTCGCCCGCGCCGGGCTCGCCCAGCCCTACTTCGCCCGCTACTGCGGACTGGCCCGGACCCACTTCCCCACCGGGCGGGACGCGGCGGGGCGGCAGCTCGGCGGTTACGCAGTCGCCAACACCAACCGGCTGCTGAGCGGCGGGCCCGGGGTGACGCCCTACCCGGGCGCGGTCGGGGTGAAGAACGGCTACACCACGCATGCGGGGAACACCCTGGCCGCGGCGGCCCGGCGGGACGGGCGCACGCTGCTGGTGACGGTGATGAACCCGACGTCCGGCGCGCCGCACGCCGTCTACCAGGAGGCGCGGGCCCTGCTCGACTGGGGTTTCTCGGTGGCCGGTGACGCGCCGTCGGTCGGCACCCTCAACCCGGTGCGCCCGGGGGACCCGCTGCCCGCGCCACCGCCGGGGGTCAACAGCGCCGGGACCACCGTCACGCCCGAGCCGGACGGCGACGGTGCGGGCCGCCCGGCGGCGTACACCGGGGCGGTGGTTCTCCTCGGCGCCGCGCTGGCCTGGGCGCTGCGGCCGGCCCTGCGCCGGCGGCGGGCGCGGTGGGCGGCCACGGCCCCCGGCGGGGCCGGAACCGGGGCCGAGGACCGGGGCCCGGCAGGAGCCGCGGACGGGAGCGGCGGTGCCCCGCCCGGCCGGTGGGACGCCCTCCGCTCCTGGCGGGGCCTCCGCCGGCGGGGAGGCCGCCCCCACCGGTGACGGACTCCGTCCGTCCGGGCCGTCCACCGGGCACGGTGCGGGCGGGCGGTCCGCTCGCCGGCGCGTACCGGCCCGGGCACGGGAGGGCGGCCGGGCGGCGTCCCGCCGGTGAGCGGCCCCGCCGGCGCGGAGGTTCGGCCGGTGGAACCGCGGGCGGGAATAGCGCCGGGGAGACCCGAGCGGCGTGGGATCCCCTTCCGTGGACCGCCGGGAGCCCCAGCCTGGCCCGGCGCTGATGACGCGACCGCACCCACGGCACCGCGCCCGCCGGGCCGGGCCGCCGTCGCCGCCCGGGCCTGCGGGTGCGCCCCGGCGGGACCGGCCAGGCGCCCGTCAGAGCCCGCGCGCCCGGCCCGCGCGGGTCAGGGCTCGCGGCCGAGCAGCCCGACCAGCCGGTCCTGCGCCCGCGCGGTCCCGGGTACGGACACGGGTGCCGCGAACAGCCCCGAGCCCTGGAGGGAGTCGGCGAGGGGCGCGGTGCGCTCGTGGAGTTCGCCGGCGAGTTCCTCGTCCAGGGTGTCGTCGTCGCCGATGCCCCGGGCCAGGTCCCAGGCGTGTACGGCCAGGTCGGTGGTCATCTGCCAGCCGTACTCGGTGGTGGGGGACGGCCCGCCGCTGGTGTGCACCCGGCCCTCCAGGGCGCCCGGCCGGTGGAAGGCGTCGTGCGACTCGGCGGCGGCCCGTTCCCAGGCGGCGACGGGGTCGTCCCCGAGGACATCCCCCTCGAAGCGGTCGCCGACCTCGGCGAGGGTGGCGCCGCGCAGCAGCCAGGGCGCCCACAGGTGCTCGGCGGTCAGGTGGTTCACCAGATCGCGCACCGTCCAGTCGGCGCAGGGCGTGGGCTCGTCCCACTGTTCGGCTCCGACGCGGTGCACCCGGCGGTCGAACTCCAGCCAGGCGTTGTCGAAGGCATCGAGCAGATCCATGGTTCAGTTCCCCGCCGTTCCGCCGACCGGGCTGGGACCGGGCTGTGGTTCGGGCCCCGGCTCCGGGTGGCTGGGGCCGGGCGGCACCGGGGGGACCGGGTCCGGTTCGGGGACGGGCGTGGGTCCCGGGTTCGGCCCGGGCCCCGGCCGCGGGCCCGGGCCCGGCCCTGGCCCGGGCTCCGGCGGGGGCGTAGGGGCCGGGGGCAGCGGGTCGGGGACGGGGTTCGGCCCGGGGCCCGGGGTGGGCGTCGGGGCCGGCGGGACGGGGTCGGGATGCGGACTCGTCATCAGCTCTCCAGTGGTGTGGTCCAGGTCCGGCGGGGGCCGCCCGGGGCGGCGCCCGCCGGAGGGGACGGGGGAACGCGTACCCGGCCGGTGCCCCTCCGGACCGGGGTGTCCCCGTCCTGGTGGACGGGGACGGGGGACGGGGGACATGAACGGGGACACGGTCGTGACGGGGGACGCGGCCCTGGACCTGTCGGGGGCACGGGCCGCGCGGCGGCCGGCAACGGCACCGGCCGGCCGGCCGGCTCAGTCGCCGCCGACGGGCCCCGGCTCGGCGTGCGACGGCCCGAACCAGACGGTCGTGGCGTTGCAGAACTCGCGGATGCCGTGCCCGGCCAGTTCACGCCCGTAGCCGGAACGCTTGATCCCGCCGAAGGGCAGGGCGGGGTGCGAGGCGGTCATGCCGTTGACGTAGACGGCGCCCGCCTCCAGGTCGCGGACGAAACGACGCTGCTCCTCCGGGCTCCGCGTCCACACATTCGAACTCAGCCCGAACGGTGTGTCGTTGGCGACCTCGATCGCCTGGTCCACCCCGGAGACCCGGTAGAGGGACGCGACGGGGCCGAACGCCTCCTCGTGGTGGATCCGCATCTCGGGGGTGACATGGGCCAGCACCGTCGGCTCGTAGTACCAGCCGTCGGGCAGCCCCTCGGGCCGCCGCCCGCCGCAGAGCACGTCGGCGCCGCGCACCCGGGCGTCCTCCACCAGCTCCTCCAGGTCGGCGCGGCCCCGCTCACTGGAGAGCGGCCCCACGTCCGTGGATTCGGCCATCGGGTCGCCGACGGTCAGGGCCGCCATGGCCTCGGTGAAGCGGGAGCAGAACGCGTCATAGACGTCGGTGTGCACGATGAAGCGCTTGGCCGCGATGCAGGACTGGCCGTTGTTCTGGACCCGCGCGGTCACGGCGGTCGCGGCGGCCTTCTCCACGTCGGCGGAGGACATGACGACGAACGGATCGCTGCCGCCCAGTTCCAGCACCGTCCTCTTCACCTCGTCCCCGGCGACCGAGGCCACCGCGCGGCCGGCCGGCTCGCTGCCGGTGAGGGTCGCGGCGGCCACCCGCGGGTCACGCAGGATCCGCTCGACGGCCCCGGAGCCGATCAGCAGCGTCTGGAAGCACCCGTTCGGGTAGCCCGCGCGGTGGAAGAGGTCCTCCAGGTAGAGCGCGGTCTGGGGGACGTTGGAGGCGTGCTTGAGGAGTCCGACGTTGCCTGCCATCAGCGCGGGCGCGGCGAAGCGGATCACCTGCCACAGCGGGAAGTTCCACGGCATGACGGCGAGGATCACGCCCAGCGGGCGGTAGCGGACGAACGCCCGGTTGGCGCCGGAGTCCTCCACGTCGGGGGCGGCCGGCTCCTCGTCGGCCAGCAGCCCTTCGGCGTTCCGCGCGTACCAGCGCATCGCCTTGACGCACTTGGCGACCTCGGCGCGGGAGGCGGTGAGGGTCTTCCCCATCTCCGTGGTCATCGTCCGGGCGATGTCCTCGCGCTCCTCCTCCAGCAGGTCGGCGGCGCGGCACAGCAGGTCGGCGCGGCGGCCGAAGCCGGTGGTGCGGTGCGTGTGGTAGGCGCGGCGCGCCCGTTCGATACGCTCCTCCAGCTCCGCGTCGCCCAGGGGGTCGAAGGTCTTCAGCGTCTCCCCGGTGGCCGGGTTGACGGTGGCGATGGCCATGGCGGTGTCTCCTCCTCGGTGCGCGGTGGTACGCGGCTGGTGGCCCACCGGACCGGGGGCCGGCCGGTGGCCTGTGACGCTGGTACCCCGTCTGCCCCGCTTACTCCACCACCGGGCGGGCGGTGGAGTGACGGCTTCCGGGCGCGGGGCGCGTGACGTCACGCGCCGGGCGCGCGGCCACACACCCCCGCGCTTCGCCGTGCGGCCGGCCGCCGGGGCTACGCACCGGCCGTCCCCGGCACCCGCCGGGCCGCGCTCCCCGGCTCACCGGCCGGGGCCGGTCGCGGTCCGGGGCGGCACGGTCCGGGGTGCGGAGGCCGCCGATCCCGGTGTCCCGGCCGCGCCGGCGCCGTGCGCCCCAGTCCCGGTGGGGCGCGGACGTGGCGGGGCCGCCCGGCCCTCTGTCCCAGTTGTCTACAGTGCTGTAGATTCCGAGGGTCCCGCGCCGCGGGCGTCCGCACCCCCCGCTACCCGGAGGAACCCCTCGCCGATGTTCGGTCTCAGCGAGCTCGCCGTCCTGCTCATCGTCGTCATCGTCGTCCTCGGCGCCAAGAAGCTCCCGGAGCTGACCCGGTCCGCCGGGAAGGCGGCCCGCATCCTGAAGAGCGAGCGGCGGGCCATGAAGGAGGAGGGGGAACGGGACGGCGCCGGGCCCGAGCCCCGGATCATCCGGGCCACGCCCGAGCCGCGCGGCGACGCCGCCCGCGGGACGCACCACCGGGAGGACGGCTCCGTCTGACCCCCAGGGAGGTCCGGTCGCGCCACCGCGCGGAGGCCGCACCCCCGCCCGTACGGTCACGCGCCCGCCGGCACCGTCCGGCGGCGCCCGGGGCCGGCCCGCTCTCCGGCCGGAGGACGCCCGGCGGTCCCCACAGCAGGAACAGCGCCTCCCGCCGTCCGCGCCGCCCTGCCGCGCCCCCGGCTCCCGGGGGCGGCCCCTCCCGCTCCGCCGCCGCTCTTCTCCCTGCGAGCGCTCCGAACCGCCCGGAGGACCGGCCCGCCGGCCCGCCGGAATCAGCGCTTCCGCCCCGTTCTCCCGTTAGGCCCCCACCCGCCGGGGTAGGCGCAGTCAACCGCCCGCCCTGACGGGAGCGGCGCGCTGACCGAGTTCAGACGGCGAAGAAGGAGCCCAGCACCGTGACGGACGCATCGACCAGGGGCGCCGGCCAGGGGGACGGCCGCCCGTTCCTCACCAACCGGCAGGGCCACCCGGTCCACGACAACCAGAACCAGCGCACGATCGGCGCGCGCGGCCCGGCCACGCTGGAGAACTACCAGTTCCTGGAGAAGATCAGCCACTTCGACCGCGAGCGCGTCCCCGAGCGTGTGGTGCACGCCCGGGGCGTCACCGCGTACGGCTACTTCGAGGCGTACGGCGCCTGGGGCGACGAGCCGATCAGCCGCTACACCCGCGCCAAGCTCTTCCAGGAACGCGGCAGGCGCACCGACGTCGCGGTCCGGTTCTCCACCGTGATCGGCGGCCGTGACTCCTCGGAGGCGGCCCGGGACCCGCGCGGCTTCGCGGTGAAGTTCTACACCGAGGACGGCAACTGGGACCTGGTCGGCAACAACCTGGGCGTCTTCTTCATCCGCGACGCGATCAAGTTCCCCGACGTGATCCACGCACTGAAGCCGGACCCGGTGACCTTCGAGCAGAAGCCCGGGCGCATCTTCGACTTCATGTCGCAGACGCCCGAGGCCATGCACATGCTGGTCAACCTGTTCTCCCCGCGGGGCATCCCGGCGGACTACCGCCACATGCAGGGCTTCGGCGTCAACACCTACAAGTGGGTGGACGCGGACGGCAACACCAAGCTGGTCAAGTACCACTGGATGCCCAAGCAGGGCGTCCGCAGCATGACCGAGGAGGACGCCGCCAACGTCCAGGCGGACTCCCTCGGCCACGCCACCAAGGACCTCTACGAGGCCGTCGCCCGCGGTGAGCACCCCGAGTGGGAACTGCTCGTCCAGATGATGGACGACCACGACCACCCGGAGCTGGACTTCGACCCGCTGGACGACACCAAGACCTGGCCCGAGCAGGACTTCCCGCCCCGGCCCGTGGGCCGGATGGTGCTGAACCGGATGCCGGCGAACTACTTCGCGGAGAACGAGCAGATCTCCTTCGGCACCGGTGTCCTCGTCGACGGCCTGGACTTCTCCGACGACAAGATGCTCGTCGGCCGGACCTTCTCCTACAGCGACACCCAGCGCTACCGGGTCGGCCCGAACTACCTCCAGCTCCCCGTCAACCAGGCGAAGAACGCCCGGGTGCGCACCAACCAGCGCGACGGGCAGATGGCCTACGGCGTCGACGGCGGCGAGTCGGACACGCACGACCCGCAGGTCAACTACGAGCCGTCGATCCTGGGCGGGCTCCAGGAGGCGCCCGGCCCCGCGCACGGCGAGCAGGGCCCGGAGATCACCGGCCGGCTGACCCGCGAGCGGATCCCCCGCACCAACGACTACCTCCAGGCCGGCCAGCGCTATCTGCTGATGGAGGAGTGGGAGCGGGACGACCTGGTGCGCAACTTCACCGATCTGCTCTCCCAGTGCGACCGCCGGGTGCGCGAGCGGATGCTCTGGCACTTCCTGCTGGTCGAGAACGACCTGGGGCTGCGGGTCGCCGAGGGCCTGGGCGTCGACCCGTCGGAGGTGGCCCACCTGGAGCCGCTGCCGGGGCAGACGCTCACCGAGGAGGACGAGCGGCGGCTGGCGAACCTCGGCAAGAACCCGCCGCGCGACGTCTCCGGGCTCACCATGACGCACTGCGTGCCCGACGAGCGCCATGTCGTGACCCGCTGACCCGCTGACCCGCGTCCTGGCTCCGGGAACCCTTCCCAGCGGGCCGGGACCGCTCTCCCGCCGCGCCGCTCCCGCAGCGGCGCGGCGGCCGGACGAGGGGCCGGGCCTTCGGGCCCGGCCCTTGCGCGTGCCCGCCGCAAGGAGCACCGCAAGGAGCACCGCCGCATTCCGGATCGCATTTCGATCCCGTAACGTTCCGTGCTCGATTTCGCCCCGCTCACCGGTCCGGCATTGCTGTATAGCGAAACCGTCCTGGAATTTTGTCCGGCGATGGAGGAATAAAACGACCATAGGGGGCAACTGGAGTGACCCACATCACACCATGGTGGTTGCTCTCCGTGGTAGGAACTCCCAATCTGTCGTATCAGCGCACTCCCTTCGACCACAGGGAGGCGCGTCCTCGTCCTCAGCTCCACACCAGCCCGAGGTTTCCTTCATGGCAAGCGATTCATTCACCTCGACGATCGAGGAATCCGTCAACGGGTTCTTCAACCCCGTCTCCGACTTCCTGGGCAAGTGGGTCTTCTACGAGACCGACTTCGGGATCTTCCCCACCCCCTTCCCCTGGATCGTGGGCTGGCTGGTCATCGCGGGCATCGTCTTCTCCATCTATTTCGGCTTCGTCCAGGCCCGGCGGACCAAGCTCGCCGTCGACCTGGTCCGCGGCAAGTACGAGGACAAGAACGACCCCGGTGAGGTGAACCACTTCCAGGCCCTCACCGCCGCGGTCTCCGGCACGGTCGGTCTGGGCAACATCGCCGGTGTGGCCGTCGCGGTCACCATCGGCGGCCCGGGCGCGACCTTCTGGATGATCCTCTGCGGTCTGCTCGGTATGGCGACGAAGTTCGTCGAGTGCACGCTGGGTGTGAAGTACCGTGACGTCCACGAGGACGGCACCGTCTCCGGCGGTCCCATGCACTACCTGCGCAAGGGCCTCGCCGAGCGTGGCATGGCCGGCGTCGGCAAGGTGCTCGCCGTCGGTGTGGCGGTCTCCCTGCTCTTCTTCACCTTCTTCGGTGGCAACCTCTTCCAGGCCAACCAGAGCTTCACCCAGCTCCGCTCGGTCACCGGCGGCGAGGACGGCATCTTCGGCAACTCCCTCGGCGCCCTCATCTTCGGTGTGCTGCTGGCCACGCTGGTCGCCCTGGTCCTGCTCGGTGGAATCCGCTCCATCGCCAACGTCACCAGCCGGCTGGTCCCCGCGATGGCGGGTATCTACGTCACCGCCTGTCTCATCGTCATCGGCGTCAACATCACAGCCCTCCCGGACGCCGTGGCCACCATCATCGACGGGGCGTTCAACCCCGAGGGTGTCGCCGGCGGTGTGATCGGCGTGCTGATCATCGGCTTCCAGCGGGCGGCGTTCTCCAACGAGGCGGGCATCGGCTCGGCCCCGATCGCGCACTCCGCGGTGAAGACCCGGCACCCGGTCACCGAGGGCCTGGTGGCCCTGCTGGAGCCGTTCATCGACACCGTCGTGATCTGCACCATGACCGCGCTGACCATCGTCATCGCCTCCACCCCGAGCTGGGAGGCCGCCCGGGACGCGGCGGCGGCCGGCGAGGGCCCGGGTGACGGTGTCACGCTCACCTCGGACGCCTTCGAGACCGTCCTCCCGTGGTTCCCCTACGTCCTCACGGTCGCGGTGCTGCTCTTCGCCTTCTCCACGATCATCACCTGGAGCTACTACGGCCTGAAGTGCTGGACCTACCTCTTCGGCCGCAGCAGCACCAGCGAGAACATCTACAAGGTGCTGTTCAGCGTCACGGTCGCCGCGGGTTCGCTGCTGACCCTCGGCGCCCTGATGAACATGGCCGACGCGATGCTCTTCCTCGCGGCCGTCATGAACATCATCGGCCTCTACTTCCTGGCCCCGATCGTCAAGCGGGAGCTCTCCTCCTTCCTCCGTCTGGTCCGCGAAGGACGCGTCAACTCCCCTGACTCCGGGGAGCCGGACACCCCCGAGCCGGCCGCCAAGGTCTGACCCGGAGGTCCCGCGGGACCGCCCGCAACGGCGAGGGCCCGTCCGCACCACCGCTCCGGCGGGGTGCGGACGGGCCCTCGCCGTTGCGGGGCGGAGGCGCCGGGACGGGCCGGGGCGTCACCCGCGAGCCGTCCGGGGCCGGGCCGAACCGAAGAGGGCCGCACTCCCGGCGGGCCCGGCGCCCGGCGCGCTCAGCGGCCGGCCGGTTCCGGCTCCCCCGCCCCGGCCCGCGGCTGCCGCCCGAGGAGTTCGGCGAGCCCCTGCCGGGTGGCGGCCAGCACGACCCGGTCGCCGGTCAGCAGCACGTACCCCGGGTGCGGCTGCCAGAGCAGCTCCCGTTCCCCGGCGGAGCCCTGGCGGGGCACCAGGCCCGTCAGATCGGGCGCCCGGTCGTCGGAGGCGGCCACGTCCACGGCGATCACCCGCCAGGAGCCGGGGCGGAACGCCTCCGCCACCGTGCGGCCCTCCAGCGCCTCGCAGCCCTCCACGTCCACGGCGGCGAAGAGCAGCACCCGCCGCTCGACGGGGATGGCGCCGAGCACCTGACGGCCCATCATCGCCCCGGCGAAGGCCGGTGCCGCCAGGGAGGTGACGCTGCGGCTGCGGGTGACGGCCTCGGGGTGGGAGTCGCGCAGGGTGCGGTAGACGGCGGCGGCGAACCGGTCGTCGTACAGGCGCAGCACCGTCCGCAGCCGGCCGGCGACCCCGCGGGCGTAGAGGACGGCCTCCAGGTTGATGGAGTCGGAGCTGGTGAGGGCCAGCAGGGCGGTGGACCGGTGCACCTTGGCGGCCTCCAGCACGCCCTCCTCGGTGACGTCGCCGATCACGGTCGGGACCCGGTAGGAGCGGGCCACGGCCACGCCCCGGGCCTCGGGGTCCTGCTCCACGCAGACCACGGGTATGCCCCGCGCGTGGAGCTGGGTCAGCACCCGGGTGCCGATCTTGCCCAGGCCGAGGAGGACCACGTGGCCGGAGAGCCCGCGCGGTGGCCGGCGCAGGCTGCTGGCGGAGCGGAAGCTGCCGAACCCCTCCAGGACGGCCGCCACCAGGACCGGCAGCAGGAGCAGCCCCACCAGGCCGGAGAGGAGCTGGAGGATCTGGCGGGCGGGTTCGTCCTCCAGCGCGGGCTCGTTGATGGCGATGAGGTCGAGCAGCGAAAGATAGGCGGAGTGCAGCGCGCCGTCCCCGGTGAGCCAGACGGAGGCGAGGGTCAGCGCGGCGACGGCCGACACCAGCCCCAGCAGGGCCACGCGTACCCGGCGGGAGAAGAGCGTGGACAGCGGCGCGGTGCGGCCCAGCCGGGGCGGGGGCGGCGGGCCCTCGTGGCCGACGGCCTCCAGCACCACCCGGCCGCGCGCGGTGGAGTCGGCCGTCAGTTCGTCGTCGGGGAGGAGCAGCGGGCCGCGGGCGCCGCTGGCCTCGGAGCCCTCGCCCGCGTCGGGGCTGTCGTCGGAGGAGAGCAGGGCGAGGGTGCACAGCGACGGCGGTCCGCCCGCGGCCCCGCCGCCGGCCTCCGGGCCGCGTTCGGCGGCGCGCAGGATCAGCCCGTCGGCGTGGACGACCTTGCTGGTGCCGATGAGCGCGGCGGCGGCGAGGGCGGGCGCTGCGGTGTCGGCGTCGGAGAGGACGGTGGTGGAGGCGTCGATGGCGCGGGCGTCGAGGTCGGGCGCCTGGATCTCCACCGACCGGTCGAGCAGTTCCTCCAGGTGGCGGCCGAGTTTGCGGTTGTAGAGCCGGATGACCAGCCGCAGCCGGGGGTTGAGCCGGCGGGCGCGGAGGGCGGCGTGGATGTTGACCTCGTCGTCGTCGTGGACCAGGGCCAGGGCCTGCGCCGTGCCCACCCCGGCCTCGGTGAGCACGTCGTCGTCGACGGTGCGGGCCTCCAGGACGCGGACGGGGGCGACGGGTTCGCGGCGGCCCGGGATACCGGCCGGGGTGTGGCCGGAGCGCCCGCGGGCGGGCGGGAGGACGAGGGTGACGGGTTCCCGGTACATGCCGGAGAGCTCGGCGGCGAGACGGTGCGCCAGCGCGTCGTCGCCGCAGACCACCATCTGTGGTCGCGGACCGGCGGGTTGACGGCCGGTGGGGTCGTCCGGCTCGGGCGCTGGGAGGTTCGGCGGGGTGGACACGCTCCATGATCCCCTGTTCCCGGGCGCTCGCGCAGCCCCCGTCACCGCTCCCTCACCTCCACCGGCCTCCCGGGCCGTCCCGGACCGGCGGGAACCGGCCACGGCGGTGGTGCGCCGCGCGCGGGGGCGGACGAGGACGGCACGGGGCGGCCCCGGCACGGGAGTTCCGTGCCGGGGCCGCCCCTCTTCATTCCTGCGGGCTCCGTGCGGGCCGTCACCGGGGGGGGTGGTCACAGCTCCTGGATGCGGACGTTGCGGAAGGAGATCACATCCGTGGTGCCGTGGGTCTGGAGCCCGATGAACCCGTGCCGGTACTGCCGGCCGGCGGTGCCCGGGTCGTCCGCGCGCGCCGGGTTGAACAGGAGGCCGGGGTCGTTGTCGAAGACGTTGAGCAGGACCCCGTTGCGGAAGATCCAGTAGCGCTGGTCGACCACGCGGACCTCGTAGTCGTTCCAGACGCCCTTCTCCTCCACCCCGGCGCCCGCCAGGTTCACCTTGTCGAAGCCGTAGACGGAGCCCGTCTTGTACATGTCGCCGTCCGGCCGGTCGAAGATCTGGTTCTCGTGGCCGTACTTGATGGCGACCCACTCCGGGCGGGTCTCCCCCGGATGCCAGTCGGGGTCGGGGAAGCGGACGAAGACCCCGCTGTTGGTGCGGCCGTCGCCGGGCGCGTCGTCGCGGAACTGCAGGCGCAGCGAGAAGTCCCCGTACTGGCGGTTCGGATACCAGAGCATCCCCATGCCCGCGCGGGTGGTGGAGCTGGTCATCGCGTCGCCGCGGCTGAGGCCGAAGGCGCCGCCGCCGACGTGCTCCCACTCGGCGAAGGACTTCGCGGAGCCGTCGAAGAGGGTGCGGTACCCCTCGGTGCGGCCCTCGGTGCCGATGCCGGAGTCGCGGGCGGCCTTCACCAGCAGGTCGTGTTCGCGCTGGTCGACGACGCCCTGGTCACGGAGGTCCCCGGCGACGCCCTGGACATGGCGGAGGAAGTCCCGCTCGCCGTCCCAGCCGCGCTCGTCCTCGATCAGCTCGTTGATGGTGCAGCCGTCGCCGGTGACGCGGTTGGGCACCCCGGTGTCGACGGTGCCGACGATGACGGTGCGGCGGTTGTCGGTCTCGGGGCAGTCGGGTTCGCTGATCTCCTCCTCGGCGACGGTGAGGTCGAGGGAGCGGGCGGCCGAGGTGTTGCCGGCCTTGTCGGTGGCGCGGTAGCGGACCAGGTGGTCGCCGGCCCGGTCGATGCGCACCGGGTCGGCGTAGACGAGGTACGGGCCGCCGTTGAGGGAGTACTGGACGCGGGCGACGCCGGACTCCTCGTCGGTGGCGGTGAGGGTGACGGTGGCGGCGCCCACATACGCGCCGTCGTCGTTCCGGTCACCGGTGACCTCGGCGGAGACCTCCGGGGCGGTGGTGTCCTGCGCCGGGGGTTCGGCGACGGTGAACTCCACCGACTTCTCCTCGGAGGTGTTCCCCGCGTGGTCGGTGGCCCGGTAGCGCAGGGTGTGCTCGCCCACCGTGTCCACCGCCACGGGGGCGGTGTAGCCGGTGAACTCGCCGTCGTCCAGCGCGTATTCGATGCTCTTCACACCGGAGCCGGAGTCGGAGGCGCTGACGGTGACGGTGGCGGTGCCGAGGTAGGCGCCGTCGTCGTTCCGGTCGCCGGAGACCTCGGCGGAGGTCTCGGGGGCCGTGGTGTCGTCGGCCGGGGGTTCGGCGACGGTGAACTCCACGGTCGCCACCTCGGAGGTGTTTCCCGCCCGGTCCGTGGCCCGGTAGCGCAGGGTGTGCTCGCCCACCGTGTCCACCGTGAACGGCTCCGCGTAGGCGGTGAAGTCACCGTCGTCCAGGGCGTACTCGACGGACTCCACGCCGGAGCCCGGGTCGGTGGCGGAGAGTGCGACGGTCGCGCCGCCGAGGTAGGCACCGTCGGAGTTCTGGGCGCCGCTCAGTTCGTGCGAGACCTCGGGCGCCTCGGTGTCCTCCTCGCCGCCGCCCCCGTCGGTGACGACGAGGGTGCCCTGCATGGAGCCGTGGCCGGGGATGGTGCAGTAGTAGCGGTAGGTGCCGGGGGTGAGGGTGACCTCGGCGGTGTACTTGCCGCCGTTGGCGTCGGAGGGGTTGGCGAGGATGTTGAGGTCGACGTCGGCGTTGTAGCGGGAGGGATCGGAGGTGTCGAAGGTCAGCGTGTGCGGCATCCCGGTGGTGTTGCCGGTGGCCTCGCTGTTCTCGAACACGATCGTCGCAGGCCCGGCCACCGCGGTCTGCGGGGCCGTCTTGTAGCGGGTGATGTCGCTGTCCGCGGTCCAGGTCAGCACCTGGTCGGCGGCGGTGGCGGGGCGCCCGCCGCCGTCGGCGCGGGCGGCGGGCGGCGCGGTCAGCCCGAGCGCGGCCACCAGCGCCACCACGAGGGCGGCGAACAGGCCACGGGAGCGGACCACCGCGGGGTACGGGGTCGCTGTGCTCATCGGTCACTCCCCTTCGCTCCGGCGGACGGGTCGCCGGAGATCAGGTCGCCGGCGGCCGGGGTCGCGGCGCCGCCGGTGTAGGTGACGCGCCACAGCGCCGACTCGTCGGTGGAGGTGAAGAAGCCCCGGCCGTAGTCGAGCACGTAGAGCGCGCCGTCGGGGCCGAACTTCCAGTCCATCAGGTTGCGGATGCCGGTGCTGCCGACGGGGATGATCTTGTCCAGGCTCTCGGCGTGGACGGGCAGCCCGCCCTTGTCGGAGGTGTCCGGGTCCAGGGTGATGGCGTGGCGCGGCTGGTCGCCGTCGTAGAAGTCGCCGACGAACCACTTGCCGTCCCAGTAGGCGGGCCAGCGTCCGGCGCCGTCACCGGACGGGTCGTGCCGGTAGACGGGGCCGTTCATCGCGGCCTGCGAGCCGCCCTTGAGCCAGGGCAGCAGGTAGCGCGCGTCGTCGTTGCTGTAGGACGGGACGCCGTCGCCGTTGCGCGGGAAGTCCGGGCCGCCGCCCTGCGGCGAGTACCAGATGGTGTTGGACTTCACGGGCGGCAGGTCGACCAGGCCGTCGTTGTTGGGCGACTCGTTCTTCGGCTTGTCGCAGTTGTACCAGCCGAGGGGTTTCGTCGGGTCGGGCAGGTTGCGGTCCCGGTAGGGCTGCTTGTTGCCCATGCAGTAGGGCCAGCCGTGGTTGCCGGCGCTGTGGATGGCGGCGAAGGTGTCGTACTTCGCCGGCCCCCAGGTGGGGCTGGGCTCCCCGGCGTCCGGCCCGACCCAGCCGGCGTGCAGGGTGTCGGTGGCCGGGTCGACGGAGATGCGCGACGGGTTGCGGACGCCCATCACGTAGATCTCCGGGCGGGTCTTGCCGCCGCCCTCCTCCGCGCCGGTGAAGAGGTTGCCCTCGGGGACGGTGTAGGTGCCGTCGTCCTCGGGGTGGATGCGGAGGATCTTGCCGTTGAGGTTGTTGGTGTTGCCGGAGGTGCGGCGGGCGTCGGCGAAGGACACGCCCTTGAAGTTCGGCTGCGGGTTGTTGCCCGAGTAGCCGTCGCTGAACTGCGAGGAGTTGGTGTCACCGGTGGCGATGTAGAGGTTGCCGCGGGAGTCCCAGGCCATGCCGCCGCCGGCGTGGCAGCAGCTGTGGATCTGCACCTCCCACTCCAGGAGGACCTTCTCGGAGGCGGTGTCGATCCGGTTGGTGGCGTGGTCCAGGGTGAAGCGCGAGACCCGGCGCTGCCCGAGGTGGTTCTCCCGGTCGATCTCCGAGTGCGGGGTCCAGTGCAGGTAGATCCAGCCGTTCTCGGCGAAGTCCGGGTCCAGCTCGATGCCGAGCAGCCCCTCCTCGTTCTTGACGAGTTCCCCGCCGCCGCCCTTGTTGCCGAAGACCTCCAGCACGCCGGCGAGTTTCGCCTTGCCGGTGCCGGGGTCCCAGACGTGGACGGTGCCCATGCCCAGGCCGATGTCGGGGTCGTTCCAGTCGGTGACGACGGGGTCGCTGTTGGCGCCGCCGCCGCGGCCGATGTAGAACACCCGGCCGTCCTCGGCGGTGACCAGGCCGTGCGGCTCGCCGATCACGTCGGACTGGCCGGCGGCGTTGGGCGGGGTGACCCGCTCCGCCGTGTAGTTGCCCGTGATGGTCGCCTGGCAGTCGGCGCGGGCGAGCCGGGAGGTCCACAGCAGGGCGCCGCGCAGATGGGTGCGGAACCGCTCCTCGCCGAAGCTGTCCGCGGTGCCGCCCATGCCGGTGTAGAAGGAGCGGCCGCCGCGGTAGTCGCGGCACCAGGAGACGGGGTGGTCCCAGCCGAGGGCGTCGGTGCCGGGGCTGTAGGTGCGCTCGCGCACCCGGGCCACGGTGTGCACGTCGCCGGAGGGGCTGGGCTTCCAGTTGAGCCAGACGTCCCGCCGCGACCACTCCTGCGGCAGGTCCGCCGTGGCCGGGTGGTCGTCGTCGCCGACCTCGACGGTGGCGCGCTGCACGTTCGCCGGGCCGCCGGCGGCGGGCCGGGTGCCGATCAGGCCGGTGAACCAGGAGGAGTCCGGCTCGGTGCGGGCCGCGTCGTGCACGCCGAGGAAGCCGCCGCCGGATTCCACATAGGCGCGGAAGCCGTCCTCCTGGGCGTTGTTCAGCACGTCGCCGGCGGTGTCGACGAAGACCACCGCGTTGTACTGGCGCAGCTTCTGCGCGTTGGCGAAGACGGCCGGGTCGCCGGTCGCCTCCACGGCGAACCGCTGGGCCGCCGGGCCCTCGTAGCCGATCTCCTCCACGGCCTCGGCCGCCGCCCGGGCCCGGGCCGACGGCTGCTCGCCGGAGGCGTGGAAGACCAGCACCTTCACCGTCCCGGGGGCGGATCCGCCGGGCGGCGCGGCGGCCTGCGCGGCGGTCCCGGCGGTCTCGACGGAGAGCGGGACCGGCGCGGACGCCGGGCGCTCCCCCTCGGGAGGCGCCGCCGAGACGGGTGTCCCTCCCAGCATGGTCACGGTCAGGCCGGCGGCCAGCAGCGCCGTGGTGCACGCGCGGCCTCTGCGGCTCCGGCTTCTGCGCCCTCGTCGAGCCGAGGGTTCCGGCTGCGGATTCACCCGCATGGCTCTCTCACCCCTCTGCGATCCCAGCAATGTCTCGAAGCTAGAGGTCTTTTGACGAGCCGCCAATAGGTATGACCGCACATCGACAAACTTTGTCCTGGCGCTAGAGAAACTGTCCGGCGGCGGCTACCTTGATGCCGTCCCGGCCGTGGATTCCCCGGACCGGCCGCTTGTTTCCGCCGTCCCCGCCGCGCCCGCCGCGGGTACCGGCGGGGACCGGCGCCGTCCCCACCGCCCACCGACGACACCTGGCTCCGACGACACCTGACGGCCGGCCACCGGCCACCGGCGCCCCCGGCGGCCGGCGGTCCGTACGCCCGGCCACCGCCGCCGACCCGCTGAACAGCCGCAGGGCCCCGGCACAGGCAGGGGCCCGGCAGGGATGGGAGAGACACGATGACCGAGACAGGCGTCTCCCGGCGCTTCTTCTCACGGCGGTCCTTCACCGGCGGGGTGGCCGCCGCCGCGGCCCTGGCCGCGCCCGCCCTCGCCCCCACCGCGACCGCCGCCTCGGCGGCGACCCCGGCCGCCGCGCCCGCACGGACGAACGCCGCCGTGCGCACCGCGAAGGCCGGCGGCGAGGAGCGGCACCTCACCCTCTACGCGGAGAACCTGCCGGGCGGGCAGCTCGGCTACGGCCTCAAGCCGGGCAAGGCCACCGTCCCGGGCCCGCTGCTGGAGATGACGGAGGGCGACACCCTCCACATCGAGCTGGTGAACCTCTCGGACGTCACCCTCAGCCTCCACCCGCACGGCGTGGACTACGAGATCACCAGCGACGGCACCCGCATGAGCGGGTCCACGGTGGATCCGGGCGAGCGCTACACCTACACCTGGCGCACCCACGAGCCGGGCCGCCGCGCGGACGGCACCTGGAACCCCGGGAGCGCGGGCTACTGGCACTACCACGACCACGTGGTCGGCACCCCGCACGGCACCGCCGGCATCCGCAAGGGCCTGTACGGCCCGCTGATCGTGCGCCGGGCGGGCGACCTGCTGCCGGACAAGCAGTACACCATCGTCTTCAACGACATGACGATCAACAACCGGGCCGCCGACGACCGCTACGACGTCACGGCCACGCTGGGCGAGCGGGTCGAGTTCATCTCGATCACGCACGGCGAGTACTACCACACGTTCCATGTGCACGGGCACCGCTGGGCCGACAACCGCACCGGTCTGCTCGACGGCCCCGACGACCGCACCCCGATCATCGACAACAAGATCACCGGCCCGGCCGACTCCTTCGGCTTCCAGGTGATCGCGGGCGAGGGCGTGGGCGCCGGGGCGTGGATGTACCACTGCCATGTGCAGAGCCACTCCGATATGGGGATGGTCGGCCTCTTCCTGGTGGCGAAGGAGGACGGCACCATCCCGGGCTACGACCCGGAGGATCCGGGCCACGAGCACTGATCCGCCGCCGGCCCGTCAGGGACGGGCCGCTCGCGGTCCGTTCCCGGCCGCACCGGGCTCCCCGGTCCCCCGGTCCCCCGGCTTCCGTCGGAGATCCCGTGAGCCCGCGAGCCCGCCCGCCCGTTCCCGGAGCTCGGCACGCGGAACGGCCCGGGTCCCGTGACCGAAGCCATGGGACCCGGGCCGCCGACCGCCGGCCGGCACCTGGGGAGGCACCGGCAGGCGGGTCCACGTCCGGAGACGGAACCTGCCCACCGACCACGGCGTCCGTCCGGCCCGCCCCGGTTGCCCGGGAGAGCCGTGCGGCTGCCTGTCGAATCCCGCCCCCGGCCCGTCGGCCGAAGGGTGCGGACGTATTCAGGGAAGCACCCGCCCCCGGCTCCGGCAACGAGCCGGGGATTAGTCACACCAGGCCACCGGGGGCACACCCTCCCCATACCGCGTACCACCGGGCGCACCCGGCGCCCGGCCCGCGCTCCGGCGCCCGGAAAGCGCGGGCGGGGAAGCCGGGAGCCACGGCCCCGGAGCGCGGCAGCCACGGGCCGGGCGCGCGGTCACAGCGGCGGAACGGTGAAGACGGCCAGCGGCGCGGGATCGCTCTGGCCACCGGGGGTGGTCACCTTGATGTCATAGGTGCCGGGGGCGAGCGTCGGCGGGACGGTGGTGGTGAGCACGGTCGCGGAGATCTGCGTGAAGTCGGCCGGCACCTGAATGCCGTCGTTCTCCAGCTCGAAGACGACGCTCACCGCGTCCAGCAGGCAGGTACCGGTGACGGTGATCAGCGAGCCGACCACGGCCGCGTTGGGCACCACGGCGGTGACGGCCGGCTCCTCGTAGAAGACGTACTGCGTGGGACCGCCCTGGACCGGGCTGACGCCGCCGAGCGAGGTGACCCGGACCTCGGAGGGGAAGGTGCAGCCGTCGGGGTGCTGCCCGTTCTGCGGGGTCAGGACGGTGACGATGGTGTCCGAGATCACCCGGACGTCGGTGCCGGGCCCCACGCCGACGAACTCCACGCTCTGCGTGGTCGCCAGGGAGGAGCCGAAGAGGCTGATCCGGATGGGCGTGCTGGAGCCGCGGTTGCTGCTGAGCGCGGTGACCTGCGGGATGGCGATGTAGAAGAACGGCAGGAAGTTGCTGGTGGCCGTCCCCGTGAAGACCGAGACGTCGTACTGGCCCGGTGGCAGCGCCGGGATCGTCACGGTGACCGTGGTGCTGGAGACGGACACCACGGGGTAGCGGCGGGCGCCGAAGTTGACGCCGACGGCGCCCCCAGGCCGGTGCCGGTGATGGTCATGAGCTGGGGTGTGCGCCCCTGGGTGGGGCTCAGTGAGGTGATGACGGGGGCCATGACGGCCTGCCTCTCGTGTCGGTGGCCGCCGGACCGGACCGCCGGCGGCTGCGCCCGGCCCACCGCGGGCCCGCGGACTCCTGCGCGGAGGCGGGCCGCCGGGGCGGGGGCTTCGGGTCTTGCGGTGAGCCGCCGCTCCGCTCACCGGAGGCGATGCGGCACCGGACCCCGCGTGTGTCTCCGGCACGGCTCCGGGCCCCGCCCGGCCACGGATGCGCGCGCGGGTGCGGCTGCCGCACCGGGTGCGACGGTCGGCCGGCTGGGCGGCCGGGTGGTTGAGGATGGGCGGCCGGCCGGTCGGGGACCGGGCGGTTGAGCGGTCGGCGGAGCGGAGGGGGCCGGCTGGGCGGCCGGCGGAACGAGCCCATCCCGGGGACTCGCCCCCTCCCGGGGCGGCGGGGCGGAGCGGGAGGCGCCGGCCACCTGGGGCGGTGACGCCCGTGCCGCCGCCGGAGCGGTGTCCCGGCGGGCTCTCCCGGGCGGTGGGCGGCCCGGCGGGTGGGCAGGTCCAACTGGGCGGAACCGCCCGGCCGTCGCTCGCCCGTGGGCCGTTCCGGCCCCCGCCGGCCGTTTCAGTAACGCAAGCGCGCCGAGTGCCCGGCAAGGGCGGATGAGGCGCCTCACCCGCCCGGAGCAGCGCGTTTCCCGTCCCCGTCGTGGCCGGGTACCACCGGCGTCCGGGGTCCCGGACGAGGTGAGCGGGCGCACCGGGGGCGCCCGTGCCCGGCCGGTGGTGCGGGCGGTGCCACCCGCGGCAGGTGGGACGCTCACCCGCACGGGTGACTTCCCGGGGTGCCTCTTGCCCCCCGGGGTGGCGGGTGGCGTACTGGCCGTGTACCGGTCCGGTGGGCGCCCGTCCCCGGACAGCCGGCAGCGGCCCGCGCCGGCGTCCCGTCAGGCCGACGGCTCATTCCCCGCCCAGGACGTGCGGTTGGGTTCTGCCACCCGCCCGGGCCGGCGCACACGGGTCACCCCCGGCTCTCCGTCCCGGGCCGACGGCCCCTCCCCCGGAGCCCTTGTCCGGTGGAGTGATCCCGCCGGCCGTCGCCCGGCCGCGTTCCTCCCCGCCCGCTCTCCGGCCACCGCTGCCCGCGGTCCGCGGCTCCCCTCCCCCCGCGCCTCCCCCGACGGCGGCGGGACGAGCGGCGCCCCCTCTTCCGAACGATCTTCACACGGCATTCAGCGAAGGAGTTCTTCCATGCCGACCATCACCAGCATCGCCCCCACCAGTGGGACCACCGGCACAGCGGTCACCATCACCGGCCCCTCCGGCACCTTCGGCACGGTGGGCAGCACGGTCCGGGTCAACTTCGGCACCCGAACCGTCAACGGAACCGTGGCGACCGCCACCACCGTCACCACCACCGCCCCGGCGGGCTGCTCCGGCCAGACGCAGGTGAGCGTGACCGCGCTCAACTCCACCAGCAACTCCCTGCCGTTCTTCTACATCACCGGCCCGGTCGTCACCTCGGTGTCGCCCGCGCTCGGCACGGCGTCACCGGGTTCGGTCACCCTCACCGGTACCGGGCTGTCCACCGTGACCGCCGCCAGTGACGTGTCCTTCGGCGGCACCCCCGCCACCGCCATCGTCAGCCGCACCGGTGACACGCAGCTCACCGTCACCGCCCCCACGGGCACGATCGGCCCCAGCGGCATCGCGACGGTCACCGTCACCGCCACCAACCCCGGCGGCGGCAGCACCCCCAGCCCCTGCGGCTTCTCCTCGTTCACCTACTACGCGGCTCCGACCGTGACGCCGAACTCGGCGAGCCCGGCCACGGCACCCGCTGGAACCACGGGCGCCACCGCGACCGGTGCCAACTTCTACGACCTGATCTCCGTGACCCTCGACCCGGGAGACGCCCCCGTCCAGCCCACGGAGAACGCCTTCGCCACGACGTCGGGCCTGATCGTCTTCGACATCCCGGCCGGCACCCCCGCGGACGCCTACTCCGTGGTGGTGCAGACACCCGGCGGCACCAGCACCCCGAACCCCGCGTTCGACGACATCACCGTCACGGCCTGAACCGACGGCCTTTCGCCCCCAGGCGCTCCCGAGGAGCCCTCTCGGACCCGTCACCGGCGGGCCCAGCCACCGCTGTGCCCTGGCTCCGGCCAGGGCACAGCCCTATCCGGCCAGAACAGGAAGGCCCGTCATGCCCCCCGTGATCACCGCGCTCAACCCCGCTCAGGGGCCCACCACCGGCGGAACCACCGTCTCCGTCACCGGCACCGGCCTCGACGGTGCCGCGCAGGTGCGGTTCGGCCCCGTCCTGGTGCCCTTCACGATCGCCGGTCCCACGCGGCTCGACGCCACGGCGCCGCCCGGCACGGGCTCGGTGCCCGTCACCGTCAGGACCGGCGAGGGCACCAGCAACAGCCTCACCTACACCTACGTCACGGCACCCGTCCTGATCACGATCGCCCCCACCAGCGGCCCCACCGCGGGCGGGAACACCGTGACCCTCACCGGTACCGGCCTCACCGCCGTCTCCCAGGTGCGGTTCGGCTCCATCCCGGTGCCCTTCACCGTGGTGAGCTCCACCGAGATCACCGCGACCGCCCCACCCGGCACGGGCACCGTCACCGTCACCGTCCGGTCGAGCGGCGGCACCAGCAACGGCCTCGCCTACACCTACGTCACGGCGCCGGTCCTGAGCGCGATCGTCCCCAACAACGGCCCCACGACCGGCGGCACCACCGTGGTCCTCACCGGGACCAACCTCACCGGCGCCACCGGCGTCTCCTTCGGCGGCACCCCCGCCACCTCCTTCACCGTCGACGGCCCCACCCAGATCACCGCCGTCGCACCCGCCGGCACCGCCGGGTCCGTCAGCGTCACCGTCACCACCCCCGGCGGCCCCAGCAACGCCGTCACCTACACCTACACCGCCGCGGTGCCGGTGATCAGCAACATCACCCCCGCCACGGGCCCCCTCGCCGGGAGCCAGACGGTGGTGCTCACCGGCACCGGGTTCACCGGGGCCACGCTGGTGCGATTCGGGCTCGTGTCCGCGATCTCCTTCACCGTCAACAGCTCCACCCAGATCACCGCCGTCACCCCGCCGGGCGCCGTCGCGGGGCCGATCGGTGTGACGGTCACGACGCCGTCGGGGGTGAGCGCGCCGTCCACGTACACCTACGCCGCCCTCCCGACCGTCTCCCAGGTCCTCCCGGGTCTCGGCCCGGAGGCGGGCGAGAACACCGTGACGGTCTACGGCAGCGGCTTCACCTCGGCCACCCTGGTCCAGTTCGACGGGGCTCCCGCCCCGAGCTTCACCGTGGTGGACGACTTCACGATCTCGGCGACGGCCCCCGCCGGCACCGGTACTGTCGCGGTCACCGTGACGTCCCCCGGGGGCACGAGCGATCCCATGCTCGGCAACCCGTACTACATCTACGTGCCCGTCCCGTCGATCTCGGGGATCGTCCCGAACCAGGCTTCGACGGGAGGCGGAACCAGCATCTCGATCTCCGGCGTCAACCTCACCTACACGGATTCCGTCACTTTCGGCGGCACCCCGGCGACCAGCTTCGCCGCGCTGTCGGACCTCCTGGTGGTCGCCACCGCTCCCGCGCACGCTCCTGGCGCCACCACACTCGTTCTCCACACGCCCGGCGGCTCGGCCAGCGTGCCGATCACCTACGCCTGATCGTCCTCCTGGCTCCGTGCGGCCCCCACCGGGCGGGCGGAACAAGGGGGAGCCCCCGGGTGCGGATCGTCACCGCACCCGGGGGCTTTCGCCGTCCCCGGGGACCGGCCCGGGAGCCTGGGGTCCCGCGCTCAGGGCGTCTCCGGGATCCGCTCCACCCGGCCGCCGGAGGAGTGGAGGGCGGCGTACGCCTCTTCGGGCGTCATGTAGTCCCGGGTGGTGCCGTCGGTGCGGTGGTGGCGCCAGACCGGCCGGCGGATGTGGGGTGGCGGTGCCACGCCGCCACCTCGGCCGCCGCAGTTGCATCCCATGCGGTACCTCCTTCTGTTGCCGTCCCCTGGCCGCCGTCCCGGATCCGCCGGCCCCGGCGCGCGCCGAGGCCGTTCAGGCGCCGCGGGGGGAGCGCGCCGGCCGCCGGTCCGTCAGGTCTCGACGAACCGCGCCGCGGCCCCGTAGAGGTAGCTGACCGTCAGCGCGGTGGCGGGGATCTGGAACCAGAGCGTGTGCCCGTAGAGGAAGGCGAGGGGGACGACCGCGGCCGCCACCCAGACCGACAGGCACCAGGGGCATTCGACGAGGGTGACGAGCTTGGACTCGGGGCCCCCGCGCCTGATGAACCAGGCGCGCAACGGGCCGGCAAGGGCATCCAGGTTGACGAATCGGGTCACCCGGGCGACGGCGCCGAGCGCGAGCAGGAACACGGGAAAGTCCAGCACATATCGAGCGTAGCTACGCCGATCGGCGTAACCCGGACGAGAGCGTCCGGAGTTACGGATGGGGCGAGTTCTTCACTCGTTCGGATCAGTGGGTGGAGCGGTGCGGAGGGGCTGCGGGCTGCCGGACGACCGGGGTGCGCGGTGCCGCCGAGGCGGCCGGAGGGGCCGGGGTGGCGGCCACGGCCGCCGGTGGGTGGAGGCTGCCGGTCAGGGTGGCGAGGCGGGCCCCGGTGGCTCCCGTGCGGTGGGCGATCAGCTCGGCGGCGACACTCACCGCCGTCTCCTCCGGGGTGAGCGCGCCCAGGTCCAGGCCGAGGGGCGAGGAGAGCCGGGCGAGTTGGTGCTCGGTGAGCCCGGCCGCGCGCAGCCGCGCCAGCCGGTCGTGGTGGGTGCGGCGGGAGCCCATCGCGCCGACGTGGCCCAGCTCCAGCCGGAGGGCCACCGCCAGGGCCGGTACGTCGGTGCGGGGGTCGTGGGTGAGGACGCAGACCGCCGTGCGCCCGTCCAGCCGCCCGGCCGCCGCCTCCTCGCCCAGGTACCGGTCCGGGCGGGCGGTGACGACCTCGTGCGCGCCGGGGAAGCGGCGGCGGGTGGCGAAGGCCGCGCGGGGGTCGCAGACCGTGACGCGGTGGCCGAGGAAGACCCCGAGACGGGCCAGGGCCGCGGCGTGCCCGGCGGCACCGACGACGATCAGCCGGGGAGGCGCCGGATGGACGCTGACGAACAGACGCGGCGCGCCGCCCGGCCGGGCGTCGGCGGGATCCCCGTGGCGGGGGAGGCCGCCGGACTCCGGCCGCGCCGCCGCGCCACCGGCGGGTGCGGAGCTGCCGTCGCCCCCCGGCCCGGGGGCCGCGTCCCCGTCGAGCGGGAAGGTGCCGTCGCGCCCGGCCGCCAGCAGTTCGCGGGCGCGGCGGGCCGCTTCGGCGTCGAGGGCGGGCGCGCCGAGCGTGCCGGCGACCCGGCCGGGGCGGACCAGGAGGTGACGGCCGGGGGCCGGTTCTTCCGCCTGGCCAGGCGCTCTCCGGCCGCCGGTGCTCCTGCTGCCGGCCGTCCGGCCACGGGCCGTCCCGTCACCGGCCGGGGAGGCACCGGCAATTCCGTCGCCGACTCTTCTGCCACCGGCCGTGCCGCCACTGCCCGGGGAGCCACCGGCCGTCCCGCCGGCGGGCATCCCGCCGCAGCCCGGGGAGCGACCGCCCGTCCCGCCGGCGGGCACGCCACCGCCCCTGGGATCACCGGCCGTCCCGCCACCCGTCCCCCCGTCCCGGGCCGGGAAGCCCTGGGGACTCCCGCCGGCAGACGGCCCGTCACCGGGGGGCGCCACGGAGGTCACCAGGGCGACCGGTTCCCCGGCCCGGAGCGCGGCGGCCAGGTGGGGCAGTTCGGGGAAGGTGGCGCGGTCGACCCGCTCCACGAGGATCTCGACCGTGCCGCCGCAGGTCAGGCCGATGCCGAACAGCCCTTCGCCGCCCGGGTCGGGGGCGTAGGACACCAGGCGCGGCGGGGCGCCGCCGGCCGCCTCCAGCGCGAGGGCGTGGACATCGGCCTCCACGCAGCCGCCGGAGACGCCGCCGGAGACCGATCCGTCCGGGCCGGCCAGCAGCACCGACCCCGGCCGCAGCGGGGCGGAGCCCCGGACGGCGGTGACGGTGGCCATGCCGACCGGCTCGCCGGCGTGCCACCAGCGCTCCAGTTCCTCCAGTACGTCCCGCACGGCCGCGCTCCCTTCGGCTCGTCCCGGCCACCCACCGGCACCCGTCCGGCGAGAGACGGCGGGTGGGCCGCCACCACCGGGTGCGGCCCACCCGCCGAAGGGCGCGCCGGCGTCCTGTGCGGCGGGAGGGCCTCCCCATCTGACCCCGGGCCGGTGACCGGCGGCGCGGCCGACACGCGGTGGAGTGGCCACGCGAGAGCCGTCCGGGTGCAGTCCCGGCGCAGGGCCGGCCGCCCCGGCGCCTGAACCCGCGCCGGGTACGGGCCCCGGTGCGGGCGGGGAGCGCTCGGCAGCGGGCCGGACCGGAGGGGCCCACCCCGCCGGTGCGGGCGTTCAGGCCCCTGGCGCGGGCGAGGCCCCTGCCGTCCTGACCGTCGTGGTCACCCGGACCAGCGCCGGGGCTCGCGGGACGGAGCCGAAGCCGAAGCGGACCGGCGGGTCCACGGGGGCGAGCGCGCCCAGGTCCTCGTCCGCGAAGCGGGCGGTGGCGGCCGTGACGGGCCGCAGGTCCCGCGCCCCGTACCACTCGCGGGTGCCGGGCGCCGCGCCGCCCCGGGTCCGCACGCCGCGCAGCAGGCGGGCGGGCCCGTCGGTGAGGGCCGCCCAGGCGGGGCGGGCGGCGAGCGGGCCGGGCACGGAGCGCAGCAGCAGGCCGAGCGGGCCGCGCCGTCCGGTGGTGAAGCGCAGCCGCAGCGGTCCGGCGGTGACGCTCCACACCGGCCCGGCGACGGCGACGGCCACCGGGGTGACGGTGGTGGCGTCGAACACGTAGACACCGGCGACGAATTCGGCGACCCGGCGGGTCGGGGCGAGCAGCAGCCGCCGGCCGTCCGGCCGTTCCAGCATCACGTCGCTGAACGGGCCGAACGGCGAGCGGGGCCAGTGCCCGAGCACCAGCCGGGTGCCGGAGGCGGTGCCCAATCCGGCGATCCATCCGTCGAACCGCAGTCTCTCCCCCGTCTCGCGCGCCATGGCGTCAGCCGAGCCGGGGGAAGGCGCCGGGACCGGCGCCGCGGGCACCGGCGGGGTGGGGTCCTGGCATCTCCTGGGACGGTCGCACGGCTCATCGCCTCCTGATTCCGGGGGCCGGGGCGGGTGCGGTGGCGCACCGGGAGGCGCCCGCGGCCTTGTCCACCGGTTGACACGGACGGCGCCCGTTCAAACCCGTTCCGTGCGGGGGCGGCGCCCATTGCGGCAGGAGGAGGGTGCCGGGGCCGGTGGGACGGCCCCGGCGGTTCTCAGGGGCGTTCGGCGAGCGCGGCCATGGTGCGGGCGATCAGACCGGGGGCGTCGGCGTCCCGGTCACCGTTCATCAGCCACTCCCCCAGCTGCACGGAGGCCTCCACGACGCGGCGGACGCGCGCGAAGCGGCGGTCGCGGTAGGCGGTGAGCAGCGCGTCGAGCCCGCCGGTGCCGCTGCCGGGCGCGGTGAGGAGTTCGGCGAGGACGAGGGCGTCCTCCAGGGACATCGCGGCGCCCTGGGCGAGGGTGGGCGGGCAGGCGTGCGCGGCGTCCCCGGCCAGCACGACGCGGCCACGGTGCCAGTCGCCCGCCACCAGCAGCCGGTGGAACCAGGTGTAGTGGATCCGCGCAGGGTCGGTCAGGTGTTCGCGGATCTCCGTCCAGGCGCCGCCGTAGCCGGCCGCGAGGCGCCGCATCTCCTCGGCGGCCCGGGCGGGGTCGAGGGTGCCGGGGTCGCGGCTGGGCTCGACGAGGTAGGCGTAGAGGGAGTCCTTGCCGGTGGGGCAGTAGCCCGCGATCCAGCAGGGCCCGCCGTAGCTGAGGTCGGTGCGCTCCACGGCTGCGGGGCGCGGGGCGGCGGAGCGCCAGATGCCCATGCCCGTCGGCACGGGCCGGTCGGGGACGCCGATCAGCTCGCGGGTCGGGGAGTGCAGGCCGTCGGCGGCCACCACGAGGTCGTAACGGCCCGTCGTGCCGTCGGCGAGGCGGACGTCCACGCCGGTGGCGTCCTGGCCGAGGGCGGTGACGGTGGTGCCGAGCCGGATCCGGGCGCCCGAGGCGCGGACGGCGTCCACCAGGATCCGGTGGAGGGCGGGGCGCTCGATGCCCAGGGTGGCGGGCAGGTCCTCGCCGCCGGTGCGCAGGTCGCGCATCACGTGGAGCACGGTGCCGTCGGGGGCCGTCAGCCCGAGGGTGTCGAAGCCGGACCCCTCCTCGCGGACGCGTTCCCAGACGCCGAGTTCGGCCAGCACGCGCAGCGCGTTGCCCTGCAAGGTGATGCCGGAGCCCGCCCCGGCGTGCCAGTCCGGGTCGGCCTCGACCAGATCGACGGCGACGCCGGCGCGGGCCAGCAGCACGGCGAGAGCCGTACCGGCGCTGCCGCCACCGATGACCAGGACGGAGCGGACGGCGCCGGGGGCCGTTCCCCGGGCGTCCGCCGTCCCCGCCGCCCCCACGGGCTCCGCGGTGACGGCGGGCGCGGGGTGACCGGCCGTCGGCGGCCCTTCCCCGGCGGAGGCCGGCGTCTGCGGTCTGTCCGGAGTGTCACGTGCACCGGTCACGTCCGGCGCCTCCGTCCCGTCCGTGGCGCTCGGCGGGTTCGGTGTGTCAGGTGTGTTCGCTGTGCCGGGCGGGTTCGGTGTGTGCATGGGCGGCTCCCCTCCGCTGGGCCCCGGGCGCGGTCCCCGGCCCGCGGCCGGGGCCGCCCGGGCCCCTCCGGGGCGGGCGGTGCGGGCCCGGCGACCGCACCAAGATCGCATATGACGCCCCCGGCGGGAGCGGCGGGAGGCCGCCGCCCTGTCGGCCTCGGGTCTCCCCCGTGCGCTCACCGCTTTCGCCCCGGTCTCCCGGCCGGTTCGGCCCGTCCGGCCCGGGTCTCCCAGAACACGCGCTCATCCGCCTGGAGCAGCCGTCCGTGGTGGCGCGTCACGCGCCGGTCGAAGCGGTGCCCGGCGTCGGGCCCGGACCGCACAACGGCGAGCGCCTGTTCGGTGACCTCCGCGGCACCGGGCCGGCGAAGAGGGGGAGCCCGTGATCAGGGCAACCCTGTTGCCGAGGTCGGTCATCACGATCTCCGTGGCGGACCGGTGCCGTTGATCAGGGACGGAAGTCGAACTCGGGTCCGATGATGTCGATCGTGGCGTCCCACAGGGCGGCGGCCGACTTGTCCTTGCGTGCGGCCCGCGAGGGCTTGCGCACCTTCGGAAAACCCCGGATGCTCCCGAACCCGTCGGGCCCCACGTAGGCGTTGGGGGCCACGTCCTGGGTGGCGGCGTACAAGGTGGGCAGTCCGCCGTTGTCAGCCTCGTTCAGCAGCGGCCGGGCCAGGCCGTTGAGCCACCCGGAAACCCCGCCGACGTGGCTCACCAGGCCGGTCTTGGCGATTCCGGGGTGAGCGATCACCGAGCGCACCGGACTGTGGGCCGCTTCCAGCCGGCGCTGGAGTTCGTGGGAGAAGAGCAGGAGGTCCAGCTTGGAGTCGCAGTAGGCGAACCACGGGTTGTACCTGCGGTTCAGGCCGTTGAGGTCCTCGGCCCGCATCCGGCCCATCCGGTGCAGCTGCGAGGAGATGCTCACCACCCGGTCGCCGATGTGCGGCAGCAGCGTGTTGGTCAGGGCGAAGGGCCCGAAGTAGTTCGTGGCCATCTGGCTCTCCAGGCCGTCGCCGGTATGCGCCTCGGGCACCATCATGATGCCGGCGTTGTTGATCAGGACGTCCAGCGGTCCGGACCACGCCCGGGTGAACTCCCGGATCGATGCCAGGCTGGACACGTCCAGCTCGCGTACCTCGATCTGCCCCCGGACCGGACCCAGTGACCGCGCGGCCCGCTCCCCCTTGGCCGGGTCCCGCACGGCCATCACCACACCGGCGCCCGCCCGCGCCAGCTCCCGGGTGGCCACCAGACCGATACCACCGGCGGCGCCGGTGATCAGATACGTCCTCCCGCTCTGGTCCGGAACATCCGCCAGGGTCCACTTCTTACTCATGGCCACTACTTTCCGTCGCTGCGATGACCTTTCCGGAATGGACGCTAGGTGACCGGCAGCTCGTGAGGAACGGCCTGCTTTTCCACTGAACGCCATACAGTGGATGCCGGAGCGGCGCGGGTTGCAGACTTGCCGCATGGAAAGCTCTGCTCTGGCTCACTTCTTGCGGGCGCGCCGCGAAAGCCTTCAGCCCGAAGACCTCGGCCTTCCGCGGGGCGAGCGGCGCCGCACCGCGGGACTGCGCCGCGAAGAGGTCGCAGCAACCGTGGGCATGTCGACCGACTACTACTCCAGACTGGAGCGTGGAGACGGCCACCAGCCCTCGGAGCAGATGCTCGCCGCGCTCGCGCGAGGGCTGCGGCTGTCACTGGCCGAGCGCGACCATCTCTTCCAGATGGCCGGCTACGGCAAACCACAGCGCATGGCACGCACCGACCACGTCGACGCCGGACTCATGCGCATCGTCGACCGACTCGTCGACACCCCCGCGACCGTGGTGAACGCGCTGGGCGAGACCCTGCTGCAGACCCCGCTGGGAACAGCCCTTCTGGGCGACCAGACGCGTTTCCAGGGACTGTCCCGCAGCAGCATCTACCGGTGGTTCACCGATCCGGACGAGCAGCGCGTCTACCGGCCCCGAGACCGGGACCGGCACGCACGTATCCTGGTCTCGCATCTGCGCCATGAACTCACTCACGGCCTGCGGCGCTCTCGTGCTGCCGAGATCGTGCAGGCCCTGACGGGCAACAGTTCCGATTTCGACCGGCTTTGGCAGGAGCATCCGGTCGGATGGCGCTACAGCGAGCAGAAGATCCTGGTGCACCCGGAAGTGGGCGAACTGCACCTGCACTGCCAGACCCTGCTGGATCCCGAGCAGACCCAGACACTCCTGGTCTTCACCGCCGCACCCGGCAGCGAAAGTCACGACAAGTTGCAGCTGCTGGCGGTGATCGGCGCACAGAAACTCAACACCCCTTCGAGACAGAATCTTTGAAAGGGCGCTCACCCCCCCTGTCGCCGCCGGACCCTCCGAGAAACGGAGACGACGATCTCCCGCTGTTCGCGGACGGAAGGCCCCAGGGCCGACGGCGGCGCGGCACCCTCGCCGACCAGCAGGACGAACCGGTCGACGCGAGGGGTCAGAGCTGGCCGCGCGGCCATCCGCGCGGCTTCCTCCAGCACCTCGTCCGCGGTACGGACGGACCGGGCGGACCGGGCCACGGTGCGTGCGTCCTGTGCCGGCCGGGTCACTTCAGCGGTTGCTCATGTCAGGCTCATGTCTCACGAACGGTTCTGCACGGTGGACCTTGCCTCCCGGGCCCCGGCCGCCCGGGTGCCGGGCGCTGACCGCCGGAGGCCAGGGCGGCCGGTACGGCGGGGCCGGAGCCGGTGCCGGTGCCGGTCAGGAGACGGCGGCCGGCACGGGCAGCGCGGCCACCGCGGGCGCCTGCGGTGGCCGGGGCGCGGCGGCCGGGACCGGGGCCGGCGGCTGGACGGGCTGCTGGGCCGGCTGCGGCGGGTGGAGGGGGGCCGGCCGCGTCCCGTAGAGGCAGGTGCGCAACGCGGCCACCAGTCTCTCCACGTCGGCGTGCGGCCGGACGACGAGCCGGAGGAAGCGGCTGCTGCTGCCCAGCTTGTTGCCGCACTCGCGGACGTAGAGTCCGTACTCGGTGAGCAGCCGGTCGCGCAGGGCGGCCCCGTCCACCCCGTTCGGCAGCTTGACCAGCAGGAAATTGCCCTGGGAGAGGAAGACCACCAGCTCCGGCAGGGCGGCCAGGGCCATCGCCATGTTGGCGCGGTCGGCGGCGAGCATGGTGAGGCTCTGCTGGTACTCGGCGCCGTACTCCTTGAGCATGAAGACGACGGTCTCCGCGAAGGCGTTGAGGTTCCACTTGGGCAGGGCGTTCCGGACGGTGGCGGCGAGCGCCGGGTTGGCGACGCAGTAGCCGAAGCGGATGCCGTGCAGCCCGAAGTTCTTACCCAGGCTCTTGAGCACGATGACGTTGGGGCGGATGGCCGCCTCGTCGGCGACCGAGGGGGCCCGCTCGGCGTCGACGAAGTCGATGAACGACTCGTCGATCACCACCAGGTCGAGATCGGCCAGCTCGTCCAGGAGCCAGACGATCTGGCTGCGCCGCAGGTAGCCGCCGTCGGGGTTGTTGGGGTTGCAGACCACGGCCACCCGGGAGCCCCGGCGGCGGATGAAGCGGACGTACTCCTGGAGGTCGAGCGCGAAATCCTGCTCCTCGCGGAGCGGGAACATGTCCACCCGCTTGCCGGTCTCCATCGGCTGGTCCGTCCAGCGCCCGAAGGTGGGGATGGGCACCGCCAGGCTCTCCTTGACGAGGAGATGGTCGATCCAGGTGATCAGCTCGGTGGAGCCGTTGCCCATGGCGACGGTCTGCGGGTTCAGGCCGAGGACCGTGCAGAGTTCGGCGGTGACCGTGTCGGCGTCGCTCGGGTAGTACTTGAGGATGGTCTCCAGGGAGTCCCGCAGCCGGCCGAACATGTGCGGGGTCGGGAAGTACGGGTTGCAGGGGATGCAGAAGTCCAGCCGCTGCTGCGTGGCGGCCGGCGGCTGGGGCGCGGCGCCGTTGCCGTAGGGCGCCACGGGGCCGAGCGCGGGCGGCACGGGGGCGGCCACCCGGCCGGACCCCTCGGCCTGCCGCACCGGGGCCGGGGTCACCGGCCCGGGCCCCCCGGCCGCGCCGCCGGGGGTGCCGCCCTGAGGTCCGGCCTGGGGTCCGGCCTGGGGTCCGCCCTGGGGACCGCCGTTCACGGCCCCGGGAAGCCCGCCGGGGAGGGCGCCGGCCGCGCCACCGGACGTGCCTCCTCCGGAGATGCGGTTGAGCATGGCCCAGGACGGGCTGTGGGCGGTACTGCGCAGCACTCCGGTATCGAGCGGTTGGGACACGGCGGGGTGCTCCTTGTCGGTCTCGGGTCGGTCTCGGAGTTCGGGGTCGGGGCCCGGAGTTCGGGTCGGGCTCGGAGTCGGTCCCGGCGCGCCTCGTCCGGGACCCCGGCGAGGGTGGAGCACGTCCGTGACGACGAGATGACAGGGCGGGCGGCGGCCGCGGACAGGGCGGAGACGGCGGTGGATCGGGGGACGACGGCGGTCAGGACCTCCGGCGCGGCCGTGCGGTACACGGTCAAGCGATCCACCCTCCCCACCCCATGCGGCGGCCCACCCGCCTGCCCCTGTCTTACGGAGCCCTGTGGGGCGGTGTTCAGCCCTCCGGGCATCCGCGAACCGATGAGCCGAGGTGAGAGCGCTCTCACCCCACCCGCGCCCCGGAACCGGGCCCGGGGCCCGTCCGGGGCGTCGACGTCTCGGTGGAGACGCGGGGCGGTTGGGGCCGGACAGCGCGGCCGGGGGGCGCGTCAGGTGCCAGAGGCCGACGGTGCTCCCGCACCGCACGCAGCAGTTCACCTGCCTGCCCCCGCGGACGTGCGGGGCCCGCACATCACGGCCCGCCGGGGGCAGGTAGGTCACGAGGTGATGAGGCGGCTGGTGAAGCCGTCGCGGATGAGGGATTCGTACGCGGCGTGCACATCCTCCGGGGCCTCCTGCTCGACGGCGAATCCGAGCTTCGGATACTCGATGACCCGCTGGAGGTCGCCGACGAGCATGTCGAGGACGAGCATCTCGTCGCCGATGGATCTCAGATAGTCGGCAAACTCCCGCGGGTCCGACGCGCAGAGGATCTCGGCGTCGGGCCACAGCTTGCGGGCGGTCGCGAACGAGCGCCGTTCCACAAGGGAGCACGTCAAGGGCATCTCCCGCACACATCCCGGCGGTTCGACGGAGGAGTCGGCCGCCCGGTGGCCGGCCCGGCGGGAATCCACGCTGCGTGAGGGGCACCACGGTGCCCACCGACGGCAGGTCGGGGCCGGGCCGCCCGGGTGGACGAACCCGACGTCTCCACAACGCCGATCCAGGAGCTGACGTGGGCGGAGTGGCCACCCCCGGGCGGGCGAATCGGCGGTTTCCGCCCCTGGTGGCAGGGCACCCGATGGCCACCGATTCGCACGAGAACAGGCAGGCCCGGATGAGCGAGCAGCAGCAGAACCCCGTGACGCAGCACCCGCAGCCGGAGTTCGAGCAGCAGGACCAGCAGCACCCCGGTCACACGGAGGAGATGCGGCCCGAGCCGGACCACGGCGAGTCCTCGTACCGCGGCAGCGGCAAGCTGGAGGGGCGGCGGACGGTGATCACCGGCGGCGACTCGGGCATCGGCCGGGCGGTCGCCCTGGCCTACGCCCGCGAAGGCGCCGATGTCCTCTTCACCTATCTGGAGGCGGAGGAGAAGGACGCCCGCGAGACGGTCCGGCTGGTCGAGGACGCCGGACGGCGCGCGGTCGCCGTGCCCTGCGACATCCGCGAGGAGGCGGCCTGCCAGGCGCTGATCGACCGGGCGGTGGAGGAGTTCGGCCGGATCGACGTCCTGGTGATCAACGCCGCGTACCAGATGTCGCAGCCGGACAGCATCGAGGGCATCACCACCGAGCAGTTCGACCGCACCCTGCGCACCAACCTGTACGGCATGTTCTGGCTGTCGAAGATGGCGCTGCCGCACATCCCCGAGGGCGGCTCCATCATCAACACCACCTCCGTGCAGGCGTACAAGCCGAGCCCGCACCTGCTGGACTACGCGACCACGAAGGGCGCGATCGTCACCTTCACCCAGGGGCTCGCGCAGTACCTCGCGGACCGCGGCATCCGCGTCAACGCCGTCGCCCCCGGCCCGGTGTGGACGCCGCTGATCCCGGCGACGATGCCGGACACCGAGGAGTTCGGGAAGCAGTCGCCGCTCGGACGCCCGGCGCAGCCCGCGGAGATGGCCCCGGCGTATGTCTTCCTCGCCTCGCAGGAGGCGAGCTTCATCACGGCGGAGATCGTCAACGCCACGGGCGGCACCCCGCTGCCGTAGCGCTTCCGCTCACTCTTCCTGGTTCCGGTCCCTCGGCGCTGCCCGCCGCGGGCCGGAGCCGTGTCACGGGGCGGCGCGCCGTTTCCGGCAGGCGCGCGCGGCACGCGCGCTCGCCGCTCGCCGCGCCATCCCCGCGCGGATCTCTTCGACGACACCTCGTCATGTCGACATGTAGTCTCCGGCGCGGGGGCCACACCGGCCCCGCCGGCCCGTCGGCCCGTCGCCCCGTCAGTCGTGGCTGACCACCGCCACCGGGCAGCAGGCGTGATGGAGCGTCGCGTGGGCCACGGGGCCCAGGTGGCCCCGGCCGGGGCGGCGACGGCGGCCGACCACCACCAGGCCCGCCCGGCCCGAGGCCGTCAGCAGCACCTCGGCCGCGGCGCCGATCTCCACCTGTTCGACCACCTCCACCTGCGGGTACCGCTCCCGCCAGGGCCGCAGCGCGGTGTGGAGCTGCTGCTTCTCGTGGGCCTCGATGCCACCGGCCTCGTCGGCCAGTTCCATCGCCGCCGGGCTGTAGTTGAACACCGTGGGCAGCGCCCAGGCCCGGACCGCGTGGATCCGCATCCCGTTGGCCGCGGCGTGCGCGAAGGCGAAGGCGAGGACGGGCTCGCCGGTCGCGGTCAGATTCTCCAGCCCCACGACGACCTCGCTGCGCCCGGGCGGCGCGGGCCGGTCGCTGCCGTCCTGGGCGGGGCGGACCATCACCACCGGGCTCGCGGCCCGGCCCAGCACCTGGAGACCGACCGAGCCGAGCAGGAACCCCATCAGCCGGCCGTGGCCCCGGGTGCCGAGGACGAGCATCTCGGCGTCCTCGCTCCGCGCCAGCAGCGCCGTCACCGCGGGCGCGGGCGGCTGTTCGGCCGTCAGCTCCAGCCGTGGATGGCGCTCGCGGAGGGCGCCGGCGGCCTCGTGGAGCAGCCGGCCGGCCGCCTCCCGCTGGGCCTCGGTGTCCTGGGTGACGGGCAGGTCCAGCGGTTCCCAGCTCCAGGCGTGCACCAGGGTCAGCGGCAGCTCGCGGCGGAGCGCCTCCCGGGCGGCCCAGTCGGCGGCCGCGGAACCGGCCCGGGTGCCGTCGATTCCGGCCACGACGGGTCGGGGCATGGCAGGTCACCTCACGTGTCCGAGGGAAGGGGGCGGATGGGGGGACACCCCGCCGGGTGCGCCCGGCGGGGGTCGGTGGGACGGTCACGGCTCCGCCTCCGTGCCCCCGGTGAGCTCCAGCGCGCAGGACTCGCCGGGGCGGAGCGTGACGGTGCGGTCCGGGAGCACGAGCCGGACGGGCGGCTCGTCCGAGGCGGGCACGTCCACCCGGAGCCGGCCCGCGCTCAGCCGCATCGCCAGCCCCCAGTGGCCGTGGTAGCGGACGGTGAAGCAGTACTCGGAGAGCTCGGGCAGCGGCGCGGGGTCCAGCACCAGCGCGTCGGCGCGCGGGTCGAGGCCCGTCAGGCCGCGCTGGACGAGGTCGAGGGTGCCGGCCATGGCGCCGAGGTGGATGCCCTCCGCGGTGGTGCCGCCCTGGAGGTCGGCGACGTCGCTGTCCAGCGCGTCGAGGCAGAACCGCCAGGCGTCGGCGCGGTGCACCCGGGCCAGCACCCAGCCGTGTACGAGTCCGCTGAGGGTGGAGCCGTGCGAGGTGCGGCGCAGGTAGTGGTCGACGGTGCGGCGCCAGGTGGCGTCGTCGAGCCGGTAGCCCAGGCGGCGGAAGACACCGGCCAGTTCGGCGGGCGGAAAGAGGTAGCCGAGCATCAGGACGTCGGCCTGTTTGGACGCCTGGTAGCGGTTGGCGCTGTCGCCCTCGGCCTCCAGGATGCGGTCGAGGCGGCGGATGGAGCCGTAGCGCCGGCGGTAGCCGTCCCAGTCCAGTTCGGCCAGGTCGCCGTAGCCCTCGAACTGGCTGATGACACCGGCGTGGAAGGGCACGTGCAGCCGCCGGGAGACCTCCTCCCAGCGCTCGGGCTCGCCGGGGTCGGTGCCGGTCTGCTCGAACAGCTCGCGGCGGCGCGGCTCGGGCAGCGCGCGGACCACCTCCAGGGCGCGGGCCAGCACCCAGGCGGCGGTGACGTTGGTGTACGCGTTGTCGTCCACTCCGGGGACGGCCGCCCCCGGGTAGGCCTCGTGGTACTCGTCGGGGCCGACGACGGCGCGGATCCGGTAGCGGCCCAGCGCCGGGTCGAACGCGGCGCGGCTCGCCCAGAAGCGGGCGATCTGCGTCAGCGTCTCGGCCCCCTTGGTGTGGAGGTAGCCGGTGTCGCCGGTGGCCTCGCAGTAGTGCCACACGTTGTACGCGATCGCGGAGCCCACATGGTGCTGGAGGCGGGAGTGGTCGGGCAGCCAGCGCCCGGAGCGGGGATTGAGATGGAGTTCCTGGGTCTCCTCCCGGCCGTCGCCGGCGCTCTGCCAGGGGAACATCGCGCCGGCCAGCCCGGCCTCGCGCGCGGCGCGGCAGGCGCGGCCGAGGCGCCGGTGACGGTATTCGAGCAGGGCGCGGGAGACCTCCGGGAAGTGGAGGTTGAGGTAGGGCAGCACGAACAGCTCGTCCCAGAAGACGTGGCCCCGGTACGCCTCCCCGTGCAGCCCCCGCGCGGGGACGCCGACGTCGAGTCCGGCGGTGTGCGGGGAGAGGGTCTGCAGCACGTGGAAGAGGTGGAACCGCAGGATGCGCCCGGCCTCGCCGGGAACGTCGAGTTCGGCGTGCTCCCACAGCGCGCGCCAGGCGCGGCGGTGGGAGCCGAGGAGTTCGGCGTAGCCGGGCGCGTGGGCGGCCCGGTCCGTGGCGGCCTCGAGGGGGTCGCCGATCGCGGGGTCGCGGGAGGTGTGCAGGGCGACGGTCTTGTCGACGGTGACGGGCTCGCCGGGCGCGGCGGGGAGCAGCAGGAGCCGGGCGATGCGCGGGCCGTCCGTCTCGGTACGGCCGGTGGTTCGGGGCGGGGCGCTGCCGCCGGGCTCGGTGGCGGTGCCGGGCTCGGTGGCACAGGCCGGGGTGGCGGTGGTGCGGGCGGCGGTGGCGGTGGTGCGGGCGGCGAGGCCGATGCCGATGTCGGAGTGGCTGGTACGGCAGTGGAGCCAGATGAGGCCGTCCGGGGCATCCGGGGGCTCCGAGGCATCCCCGGCTTCCGAGGTCTCCGGTTCGCCGGGCGTGTCCGGGCCGCCTGGGGCTCCCGGGCCGGGGCTCCGCGTCGGGCCGCCGTCTCCGGTTGGGCCGTCGCTTCCGCCGGGGCCGGTGGTTCCGGTGGTGACCCCGGTGAGGTGGCGGCCGGCGAGGTCGCGGTAGCGGGCCACGCCGGCGTTGACGATCCCGCCGTCGAGCGCGGACTCCACCTCGATCACCCCGGACCAGTTCTCCGGTTCGAGCACGGTGCGCAACACCGCGAGGTGCGGGTCGCCCATGTGGAGGAAGCGCGTCTGCTCGACGCGGACCCGGCGGCCGGCCGCGTCCTCGTAGCGGACGTGGCGGGTGAGCGTGCCGGTGTGCAGGTCGAGGATCCGGCGGTGGTGGAGGATCTGGGCGGTCTCCGGGGTCAGCCACGGCGTGGCCGGCGCCGCGTCCCCCGTCCGCCGGTCCTCCGCCGCGCCGCCGCGGTCCGGGCCGGTGCCGTCCGCCGCGCCGTCGTCCGGGCCGGTGCCGTTCGCGCCGCCGCCGGACGGGGCGTCGCCGGACGGGCCGTCGTGGGGGCGGAAGCGGAGTGGCAGCCAGTTCGGGAGATTGACGAGGTCCTCGTTCTCGACGCGGCGCCCGGCCACCGTGGAGGTGAGCCGGTTGTAGCAGCCGGCGGCGTAGGTCCCCGGGTAGTGCACGTCGTCGGCGGCGCACTCGGGGAGGGCGCCGCGGGTGGCGGCGTAGCCGTTGCCGAGGGTGCAGAGCGCTTCGCGGAGGCGTTCCTCGGCGGGGTCGTACCCCTCGTACCGCCAGGTCCAGTCGGTCATGCGGGCCCCTCGGCGGTCGCGGGCCCGGCCGGGCCACCGTGGGTGCCCGCGTCGCCGGCACCGGGCGCCAGCAGGTCGGCGAGGTCCGCGACGACCAGGTCGGCGCCGTGGCGGAGCAGGTCGGCCGCCCGCCCCCCGCCGCCCGCCCCGCCGTCCCGGTCCGCCCGGCCCGTCCGGATCTCCCCGTCGTCCCGGTCGCCCGGGCCGGTCCCGTCCGCCCCCGTGCCGCCCTCCCTGCCGTCGGTCCGGTCGACGCCGACGACCAGGCCGAAGCCGCCGCGGCGGCCGGCCGCGACACCGGCCGTGGCGTCCTCGACGACGGCGCTCTCCCGCACGGGCACGCCCAGCCGGGCCGCGGCCTCCACGAAGAGCGCGGGATCGGGCTTGCCGGGGAGCCGGAGGCGGTCCGCCTCGCGCCCGTCGACCAGGGCGTCGAACAGTTCCCGCACCCCGGCGCTCTCCAGCAGCTCACCGGCGTGCCGGGAGGCGGACGCGGCGGCGCGCGGCACCCCCGCCCGGAGCAGCACCCGCAGCAGCCGCACCGTACCGGGATAGGCCGCGATGCCTCCGGCGCGCAGGCGTTCGACGAAAAGGTGGTCCTTGAGGGCGGCGACCGCCTGCACGGAGCCGGTGCCGGGCGGGTCCCCGGGCGCCCCCACGGGCAGCCGCAGCCCGCGGGAGGCGAGGAACGCGGCGGCGCCGTCGAGCCGGGCCCGGCCGTCCACATGGTGCCGGTAGTCGCCGTCCGGGTCGAACGGGCGGCGGTCGGCGGGCGCGGGCGGCGGATGCTCGCGCAGGCAGGTGTCGAAGGCGGCGCGCCAGGCGGCGGCGTGCAGCCGGGCCGAGTCGGTGATCACGCCGTCGGTGTCCAGCACCCAGGCCCGGACGGCCCGCACCTGCGGGGCGAGCCCTCCGGTCGCCTCACCCTCGCGCGGGGTGCGGTCCTCCGGGGCCCGCCCCGGGTACGTGCCGGCGCGATCGGCGCCGTCGGCGGGGTTCACGGCTTCCTCTCCTCCGGTCTCCTCAGCTCTCCTCAGCTCTCCGCGGGTCCTGCCGGGGCCCCCGGGATCCCCGGTCAGGAGCGGACGGGGACGACGGCGACCGGGCACTCCGCGTGGCGCAGCACGGCGTGGGTGACCTTGCCGAGCCGGAGGCCCGCCCCATGGTCGGCCCGGCCGTGGGCGCCGACCACCAGCAGCGCGGCGCTGCGGGAGGCGTCGAGCAGCACCTGGTGCGCGGGACCCTCGTCGACCCGGTGGCCGACCTCGACCCGCGGATACTCCCGGCGCGGTGCCCGCAGCGTCTCCCCCAGCAGCCACTCGGCCTGTTCCTCCTCCGCGGCGGACGGGCTCCCGGTGAGCAGCGGGTGCCGTATCTGCTCGTGCGGCCGGTGCCAGGCGCGGACGGCCAGCAGCGCCGTGGAGCGCGCGGCGGCCTCGCGGAGCGCGAAGCGGGCCGCGGCGCTGCCCTCGCCGGCGTCCCCGGCCCCGAGCACGACCGGGGCGCCGGTCTCACTGGCGGCGGAGCGCCCGTCGGCGCGGGGGCGGACCACGACGACGGGGCGGCCGGAGCGGACGGCGACGGCCGGCGAGACCGAGCCCAGCAGCAGGCCGGCGACCGCGCCCCGGCCGCGCGAGCCGGTGACCAGCATGGCGGCGTCGCGGCCCGCCTCGACCAGGACGAGGACGGGGTCCCCGGGCACGGATTCGGTGACCACCCCGACCGCGGGGTTCCGCCGCCGGGCGCGGTCCGCGGCCTCCGCGAGCAGCCGCTCCGCCGGCGGTGGCGCGGCCGGCGGGCGGGCGGGCGCGTCCGGGCCGGTGGTGCCGTCCGCGGGCCGGCCGTCCGCGTGCACCAGGCGCAGCACCGCTCCCCGCCGGGCCGCCTCGTCGACCGCCCAGTCCAGCGCGGCCAGGCTGTGCGCCGAGCCGTCGACCCCGGTTACCACGGGCAGTTCCATCCGCCGACCCCATCGCTCCGCTCGCCCCGCCGGCCCGCGCCGGCCTCACACCTCCACCGAGACACCGTGGGGTGTGTGCCCGGGCGGGCGGACCGGCATCCCGCTTCGGGGATTTCGTCCCCGGACGGCGGCGTCCGGTCAGGCGGCTCCCGGGCGGGCCGCCGGGGGACGTGAACGGGCCGGCCGCCCGCCCGGCGGGGGCCGCGCGGGCGCCGGGCGGGCGGCCGGCCCCTGGGGGCTCAGCCGGCGGCCGGCCCGCCGTCGCCGTGCCGGGCGCGGTGGTCCGCGATCAGCGAGCGGTACCAGTGGTAACTGTCCTTCGGGGTGCGCTCCAGGGTGTCGTAGTCGACCCGGACGATCCCGAAGCGCCGGTCGTAGCCGAACGCCCACTCGAAGTTGTCCAGCAGCGACCAGAGGAAGTAGCCGCGCACGTCCACCCCGGCGGCGACCGTGGCGGCGAGCACCCGCAGATGGTCGCGGAGGTAGGCGACCCGGTCCGTGTCGTGGACGGCGCCGTCCGGGGCCACGGCGTCGTCCTCGGCGGAACCGTTCTCGGTCAGGTACAGCGGCGGCAGCGCCGGGTACGCCCGGTTCAGGCCGGTGAGGAGCTCCGCCAGCGCCTCCGGGACGACGGGCCAGCCCATGGTGGTGCGCCGCACGTCCTCCCGCCAGAGCTCGGCCGCGCGGATGTCCACGGCGGTGCGCGCCGCCGGGTCCGGCTCGGCGTGCGGCACGGCCCGGACGGTGACGGGGCGGTAGTAGTTGACGCCGAGGAAGTCCAGCGGCTGCCCGATGAGCGCGAGGTCGCCGTCCCGCCGGTACGGGGTCTCCTCGATCAGCTCCCCCCAGGTCTCACGCTCGTGCTCGGGGTAGCGCCCGGCGAACAGCGGGTCGAGCCAGAGGTCGTTGTGGAGGGTGCGGGCGCGCCGCACGGCCGCGTGGTCGGCCTCGGTGTCGCTCTCGGGAAGCAGCAGATCGGGGTTGAGGGTGATACCGACCTCCCGGGCGCCGCCCGCGCGGAGCGCCTGCACGGTCAGGCCGTGGCCGACGAGCAGGTGGTGCGCGGCGGCGAGCGCACCCTGCCCCTCCCGCGCCCCGGGCGCGTGCCGGCCGCGCGCGTAGCCGAGGAAGGAGCTGCAGAACGGCTCGTTGAGGGTGATCCAGCGTCCGACGCGGTCCCCGAGCCGCTTGGCGGCCACCGCCGCGTACTCGGCCAGCAGTTCGGCGGTCTCCCGCACCCGCCAGCCGCCCCGGTCCTCCAGCGCCTGCGGCAGGTCCCAGTGGTAGAGGGTGACGCAGGGGGTGATCCCGGCGTCCAGCAGGGTGTCCACGAGCCGGTCGTAGAAATCCAGACCGGCCTCGTTGACGGGCCCGTCGCCGGCCGGGCGGATCCGCGGCCAGGCGAGGGAGAAGCGGTAGTCGTCGACGCCGAGCCCGCTGAGAAGCGCGATGTCCTCGCGGTAGCGGTGGTAGTGGTCGCAGGCGGTGTCGCCGGTGGCGCCGCCGGCGACCTTGCCGGGGGTGCGGCAGTAGGTGTCCCAGATGGACGGGGCGCGGCCGTCGGCGTCATGGGCGCCCTCGACCTGGTAGGCGGCGGTGGCCGCGCCGAACCGGAAGCCCCGGGGGAAGCGGGGCAGGTCCTCCGACCCGGAGGCCCCGCCGGTGGCGGCCGGGTTCCGGAGGCGGCCGGTGCCGTCCCCGCCGGCCGTGGCGCCGTGGTCCGGGGGGCTGCCGTTGCTGCCGTGGTCCGTCATCAGGATGGTTCCTCTCAGTCGTGCGGGAGGGTCTCGCGGTCGTGCGGGAGGGTCTCGCGACCGGCGGTCCGGCCGCGCCGGGCGGCGGGCGCCCGGCCGGTGGGGGGCGGGGCGGGGGGCGGCCCGGGCGGTGGGGGCGCCCCGACGGGAAGGCGGCCGGTGCGGGCCACCTCCGCGTACCAGCGGGCGCTGGACTTGGGGATGCGGGCCTGCGTCTCGTGGTCGATGTAGATGGCGCCGACGCGCTTGCCGTAGCCGTAGGTCCACTCGAAGTTGTCCAGCAGCGACCACAGGTAGTAGCCGCGCACGTCGGCCCCGTCGGCCAGCGCGGACAGCACGGCCTCCAGGTGGCGGTGGAGGTAGGCGATCCGGTCCGGGTCGTGGACGGTGCCGTCGGGGCCGGGCCGGTCGTCGTACGCCGCGCCGTTCTCGGCGATGACCAGCGGCAGGCCGGGGAAGTCCGCCGTGCAGCGCATCAGCAGGTGGTACAGGCCGGTGGGGTCGACGGGCCAGCCCATCGCGGTGCGCTCGCCGGAGGGCTGGTGGAAGACGACGCCCTCCGCGCCCGGCCACGGCGAGGCGGGGCGGGAGACGCGCGGCTCACCGCTCCGGGAGCGGGCGGCGGAGACCACCCGCGAGGTGGAGTAGTGGATGCCGAGGGTGTCCAGCGGCTGCCCGATGAGCGCGAGGTCGCCGTCGCGGACGAAGGACCAGTCGGTGATCCGGGCGGTGTCGGCGAACAGGTCCTCCGGGTAGCCGCCGGACAGCATCGGGCCGGTGAAGATGCGGTTGCCGACGGCGTCGATGCGGCGGACGGCGTCCTCGTCCTCCGGCGTGGGCGACAGCGGCCGCACCAGATGCGGGTTGAGGGTGACGCCCACCTGGGCGCGCGGCGGCAGCAGCTCCCGCAGGACGGCGGCGGCCCGCCCGTGGCCCAGGTTCAGGTGGTGCGCGGCGCGCAGCGCGGCCACCGGGTCGGTGCGGCCGGGCGCGTGGGTGCCGGAACCGTAGCCCAGGAAGGCGCTGCACCAGGGCTCGTTGAGGGTGGTCCACAGCTCCACGCGGTCGCCGAGCGCCTCCCCGACGAGCTGGGCGTAGTCGCCGAACCGCTCGGCGGTGGCGCGCCGCGGCCAGCCGCCGACGTTCTCCAGGTCCTGCGGCAGGTCCCAGTGGTAGAGGGTGACGGCGGGCCGGATGCCGTGGCTGAGCAGTTCGTCGCAGAGCCGGCGGTAGAAGTCCAGGCCGCGCTGGACGGCCGGCCCCCGCCCGGTGGGCTGGACCCGGGGCCAGGAGACGGAGAACCGGTAGGCGTCCACACCGAGTTCGGCCATCAGCCGGACGTCCTCCGGCATGCGGTGGTAGTGGTCGGCGGCCACATCCCCGGTGTGGCCTCTGAAGACCTTGCCGGGGGTGCGGCTGAAGGTGTCCCAGATCGACGGGGTGCGCCCGTCCTCGGCCGCGGCGCCCTCCACCTGGTACGCGGCGGTGGCCGCCCCCCACACGAAGCCCGGCGGGAAGGAGCGGGCCGAGGCGGCGGACCGGACTTCGTGCGCGGTCATGGGGGAGGCACTCCTTGAGGTCGGTGCGGCGGACCGGGCGGTCCGGGGCCGGTGGGGGTGATGGTGCTGATGGTGCCGATGTGCTGAACGGTGCCGAGGGGTCCGGCAGTTCCGGCAGGGCGGACGGGGCAGTCGGGGCAGTCGGGTCGGACGGGTCGGACGGATCTCAGGCGGGCCGGGCGGGCCGGGCCGGTCGAGCGGGTCGGGCCGGTCGGGCACAGCGGTGCCGACGGCCGTTCGGGGCGTACGGACGGAGGCCGGGTGCGGATGCCTGACGTGGTGCCGTGTCAGGCGCGGTACGGCGTCAGCGCCGGAGCCACCGCGCGGTGGCTCCGCGGGGCTCCGGCGCTCGCACACCGCTCGATGCGGTGCTCGAAGTGCTGGTCGGGATGGTGGTCGGGCAGGTGGCCCAGTGGTGCGCCGCCGGGGCGCCGGTCAGTCCTTGACGGCTCCCGCGGTGATGCCGCCCACCACGTGCTTACCCAGCACGGCGAAGACCGCGAGCAGGGGCAGCGTCGCGATCAGCGCACCGGTCAGCACGATCGCGTGGTTGACGGTGTGGTTGCCGGCTCCGAGCCCCGCGAGCGCCACCTGGAGCGTCGGGCTCCCGTCCGGGGTCAGCGCGATGAACGGCCAGAAGAAGTCGTTCCACGCCTGGACGAAGATGAGCATGCCGAGAACCGCCATGGCGGGCCGGGCCACCGGGAACACCACGTGCCAGATGATCCGCAGGCTGTTCGCCCCGTCCACCCGCGCGGCCTCCACCAGCTCCACCGGCAGCGCCTCCAGCAGGAACTGGCGCATGAAGAAGACGCCGAACGCGGCCACCAGGGAGGGCAGGATGACCGACTGGAGCTGGTCGACCCAGCCCAGGTCGGTGATGATCTGGTAGAGCGGGATGACGCTGAGCTGCGGCGGTACGGTCATCGTCGCGATGACGACGGCCAGCAGCGCGTTCCGGCCCCGGAACCGCAGCTTGGCGAAGGCGAACCCGGCCAGGGTCGCGAAGAGCACCGTGCTCAGCGCGACGGTGCCCGCCACGATGGTGGTGTTGATCAGCGCCTGGCCCATCTGGACCTGGTTCCAGGCGATCTCCAGATTGGTGAAGAGCTGGTCGCCCGGGAGCAGCGGGGAGGGCGCGGTCACGACGCGCTCGCCGGTGTGCGAGGCGGCCACGAAGTTCCAGTACAGCGGGAACAGCGAGAAGAACGCCGCCACGGCCAGCACGATGTAGGTGACCGGCCCGGCGTGGTGCTGGCCGCCGGCGCGGCCGGCCTTGCCGCCGCGGCGCCGCGGGGGAGGCAGCGGCTGCCCGGGGGCGTGGGCCGGGGGCCTGGTCAGGGCGTGTGTCATGAGGAGATCCCCAGCTTCTTGCGGTTCCGGCGCGCCACGAGGGCCTGGAGGCCGCCGACGGCCAGCAGGAGGAGGAGCATCACCCAGGCGATGGCCGACGCCTGGCCGAGGGCGCCGGTGACCCAGCCCTTCTCGTACATCAGCAGGCTCAGCGTCTGGTACTGGTTCGCGCTGCCGCCGCCGATGCCGAGGCTGCCGCCGAAGATCAGGGGCTCACCGAAGAGCTGGGTGGCGCCGATCGTGGAGACGACGACCGTGAAGAGGATGGTCGGCCGGATCGACGGCACGGTGATGGAGATGAACTGCCGCCAGCGGGAGGCGCCGTCGAGCGCCGCGGCCTCGTAGAGGTCGTTCGGCACGGCCTGCATGGCAGCGAGGTAGATCAGCGCGTTGTAGCCGGTCCAGCGCCAGGTGACGATGGTGGAGATGGCGATCTGCGCGGGCCACTTCTCGGTCTCCCAGTTGACCGGGTCGATCCCGAAGAGGCCGAGGAAGCCGTTGATCATGCCGTAGTCGGTGTTGAACAGCTGCGCGAAGACCAGCGTGGCGGCGGCGATCGAGGTCGCGTACGGCGCGAGGATCGCGACCCGGTAGAAACCACGGCCGCGGAGCTTGTAGTTGAGCAGGTGTGCCAGGCCGAGCGCCATCAGCAGCTGCGGGACGGTGGAGATGACACCGATGGTGAAGGTGTTGGCCAGCGCGTTCCAGAAGAAGTCGCTGTCGGCCAGCCCCGTGTAGTTCTCCGCTCCACGCCACTCGGCCTCACCGCCGAGCTCCACCCGGTGCAGGGAGAGCCAGCCGGTGTAGATCAGCGGGAAGAGGCCGAAGGCGGCGAAGGTGAGGAAGAACGGGGCGATGAACGTGTAGGGCGTCGCTTTGACGTCCAGCCGGTACAGCCTGCTGCGCCAGGCGCTGGGCGTCTTGCGGTGCCGGGGAGGTCCGGGAGCGGGCGGCGCGGGAGGCGGACTGCCGTCCGCCGCCGCCCGTACGGAGGTAGCCACGAATGGCGTCCCTTCAACAGGTGAGATCTGACGGTTGCTCAGGCGGAGGGCCGCCCGCGGCCGGTGCCTGCGGGCGGCCCTCGACGGCGCTACTGATCGATCTTGTCCTTGATCAGCTTCTTGACGTTCTCCCAGGCCTGGTCCGGGTCGGTGCCGCGCTGCTCGATGTCGAGGATGCCGTTGTCGGTGATGAAGGTCTTCACCTGGCCGTCGTACCGGCCGATCGGCGCCGGCTCGATCTTCTGCGCGGCCTCGGAGTAGATCTGGCCCACCGGGGTGTCACCGAAGTAGTCCATCTTCGCGGTGGTGACCTCCTCGGACTCCATCGCCTTGGTGGTGGACGGCATCAGGCCGGCCTTGGCGAACACCTTGGCCTGCTGCTCCGGGGCGGTCAGCCAGGCGGCGAGCTTGGCTGCCTCCTCGGTGTGCTTGCCGGCCTTCGGCACGGAGAGGAAGGACCCGCCCCAGTTGGCACCGACCGGCGGGGCGGCGATGTCCCACTTGCCCTGGTTGTCGGGGCCGGCCTGGTCCTTGATGATGTTGGTCATCCAGCTCGGGCAGACGACCGTGGCGAACTTGGAGTTCTTGAACGCCGCGTTCCAGGTGCCCTTCTCGTCGAACTGGCGCAGCTTGGCGGTGAGGCCGTCCTGGGCCGCCTCGACGGCCAGGTCCCAGCCCTTCTCCACGCCGCTGCTGTTCTCCCAGTCGAGCTGGCCACGGGAGTTGGAGTACTGCTCCGGCGAGCTGGAGATGACGGCGTTGAACAGGCCGCTGGCGGAGTCGTGGAAGGCGGTGCCCGCCGGGGCGGAGGCCTTGTAGTCCTGGCCCACCTCGATGAACTTCGCCCAGTCGCCCTCCCACAGCTTGCCGACCTCCTCGCGGTCGGTGGGCAGGCCGGCCTCCTCGAAGAGGTCCTTGCGGTAGCAGATCGCCATCGGGCCGATGTCGGTGCCGAGGGCGACGACCTTGTTGTCGGGCGTGGTGGACTGCTTGATCTTCCAGTCCAGGAACTCGGCGGTGCTGGCCCCCTCGGCGGAGCTGAGGTCCACGAACTTGCCCGCCATGTTCGGGTTGGTCGCCTCGGCGATGTAGCCGACCTCGATCGCCTGGATGTCGGAGAGCCCGCTGCCCTGGGAGAGGCGGAGCTTCAGGGTGTCCCAGTACTTCTGGCCGTCGGAGACGTTGTTCTCGACGATCTTGATCTTGGGGTTGAGCTTCTCGTACTCGGCGTAGAGGCCGGCCCCCGTCTTGTTGTCGTAACCGAACGACCCGAAGGTACCGATGCGCAACTCGATCTTGCCATCGCCGCCGGACCCGCCGCCGGAGTCCCCGCCGCAACCGGTGACCAGTGCCGCGCAGGTGACGAATCCGGCGACCGCGGTGATCGCGGTTCTGCGACCGCGGCCGCGAGTCCTGCTGGAAGTGCGCATTCCACTCTCCTTGTCCAGGTGGATCTCTGGGTGGCGCCACGGAGGGCCGGGCCCGGGTCCCGTCCCGGTCCGGCGCGTTCCGCCGCGGCCGGCCCGGCCACGGCCCCTCGGGCCGGGGCGGAGGCGGCGGAGCCGGCGGGGTGTACCTCGCGGGCCGCCCGCACCGGCCGCGTGGGCCGGGTGCGGGACCGTCACCAACTCCCGGAAGGGCGTGGGCCATCCGGACCGTTGAGGGGGTGACCAGGCCGCTTCCGGGCCCGGGTGGGGCCGGCGGCCGTGGTGGTGCCGGGCTCGGCGGGGCCGGGCCTCCCCCCGGAAAGCCCGACTCCACCCGGCCGGGAGTGGGAGCGCTCCCACTCCGCGCCATGCGGGAAGGCTTCCCCCTCGGAGGGAAAGTGTCAAGGCGTGAATACGGTTTCGTTGTCGGCATGTGTCCTGACGGCCCCCAGGGGTGCCCGTGAGCGCGGCGTCAGGGCAGGCGGGGCGGGGCCCGGCCGATGACGCACCGGACCGGCGGGGCCGCGCGGATCGGGCGCCGGCGGTCGACAGCCCGTCATTTCCCGAAGGGAGGCTCGACTCCGCGGCTCCCGCATCGACGACGCGCACGCCGGTCGACCCGGCGGGCCGGACCCCGGGGGCGCCACGCGATGACGACCGGGCCGGGGCCGGGGGCGCCGATCACGGCCCGGACCGGCCCGGATAGCATGGGAGCGCTCCCAGGAAGGGGCGGGACCGGGCCCTGCCCGGTCCGAACGAGCGGCCGGACGCGGGCCGCGCCGGGCCGCCCCTCACCCCGCCCCGCGGGTCCGCCGGGGCCGGACGGCCGGACCGCCGGCGGGGACGGTGGGGAGACCGGATGGCGGTGAACGGACGGCGTGGCCTCCGGCCGACGCTGGAGGAGGTCGCGGCGCGGGCCGGGGTGGGGCGGGGCACGGCGTCCCGGGTCATCAACGGCTCGCAGCGGGTCAGCGACCGGACCAGGACAGCGGTCGAGGAGGCCGTCGCCGAACTCGGCTACGTGCCCAACCGGGCCGCCCGCGCCCTGGCCGGGCACCGGACGGACGCGATCGCCCTGGTCGTCCCGGAGGCGCAGACCAGACTCTTCGCCGAGCCCTACTTCTCCGACATCGTGCGCGGCGTGGGAGCCGAACTCGCCGGCACCGACCTGCAACTGCTGCTGACCCTGATCCGCACCGCCGAGGAGCGGCAGCGTTTCGCCCAGTACCTGCGGGCCCAGCGGGTGGACGGCGTCCTCGTCGTCTCCGTGCACGCGCACGACCCGCTGCCGGACCTGCTGGCGGAGCTGGGCGTCCCGGCCGTGCTGAGCGGGCGACGCTCGGACCTCGAGCCGGTGTCCTACGTCGACTCCGACAACGTGGGCGGGGCGCGTACGGCCGTCGCGCACCTGCTGGCCACCGGACGGCGGCGCGTCGCCACCATCACCGGCGCCCTGGACATGCACGTGGCCCGCTGCCGGCTCGACGGGTTCCACCAGGCGCTGGAGCGCGCCGGGGTCGCCCGGGCGGACCGGCTCGTGGCCCACGCGGACTTCACCGAGGACGGGGGGCGCCGCGCCATGGCCGGGCTGCTGGAGCGCGAGCCCGGCCTGGACGCCGTCTTCGCCGCGTCGGACGTGATGGCCGCCGGCGCACTGGCGGCCCTGCGCGCCGCGGGCCGGCGGGTGCCGGAGGACGTGGCGCTCGTCGGGTTCGACGACTCGGCCATCGCCCGGCACACCGACCCCGCGCTGACGACCGTGCGGCAGCCGGTGGAGGAGATGGGACGGGCGATGGCGCGGGTGCTGCTGGCGGAGATCGGCGCGCCGTCCCCGGTCAGGCGCCATGTCGTCCTGGATACCCGGCTGGTGCTGCGGGAGTCCGCCTGACCGGCCGGAAAGGGGCCGCGCCCGCCGGACCCACTCCCCCGGCCCGCGGGGCGCGGGCCCGCCGGGCGGTGCGGGGCTGCGCGCCGGGACCGCTGGGGCACGGTCCCAGGGCGCAGCCCGGCGGACGGCCCGGCCGCCACCCCGGCGGCCGGGCGGCGGCCACCCGCGCCCCCGGTGGAGCCCGTTCACATGTTGAACACGCGCGCGCGGGGCGGCGCCCGTGGCGCGGCTGGAATCGAACGGTGCCCCCTGCGAGCCGTTCGGGGCCGAAGAGACCGGTGATGCCCGAGGGGCGCACGGGGCCACTGGTCCCCTCCCCCGCCACCGGTCCACGGGGCATCTCCCCCGCCCGGGCGGCCGGCAGACACCGGACGGCATGTCCATCGCCCCAGGTCGTGTGCGGTACGTCCGGGCCGGCGGCGGGGGTCCGGGACCCGTGGGCGGACCGAAGCGGGGGGCGGTGAAATCTTGACACCGGCTATCGGCTCCGCCACATTTATGGGAGCGCTCCCAGAAGGCCGATCCCCTCCTCGTCCATCCGCCCATGCACGCGGCCCGCGAGCCTGCCTTTCCCCGCTCGGATTTGGGAGCGCTCCCACACCTCGCAGGCGCGCTGCGAGCCGTATTCGACCGCTGTTGATGAGGTCCCGACGTGACAATGCAGGATGAACAGACGGCTGTGGTGACTGAGGCCGCGCCTCAGGCCGCCGCCTTCCCGACCGGCTTCCTCTGGGGTGTGGCGACCTCCGCCTACCAGATCGAGGGCGCCGCGGACGCGGACGGCCGCGGACAGTCCATCTGGGACACCTTCGCGCACACCCCCGGACGGGTCGCCGGAGGTGACACCGGGGACGTGGCCGCGGACCACTACCACCGCTACCCGGAGGACGTCGCGCTCATGTCCGAGCTGGGGCTCGGCGCGTACCGGTTCTCCGTCTCCTGGCCGCGCATCCAGGCGGACGGCAGCGGCCCCGCCAACCAGCGCGGCCTCGACTTCTACCGGCGCCTGGTCGACTCGCTGCTGGAACGCGGCATCGAGCCCGCGGTCACCCTCTACCACTGGGACCTCCCGCAGGCCCTCCAGGACCGGGGCGGCTGGCTGGACCGGGACACCGCGTACCGGTTCGCCGAGTACGCGGGGGCCGTCCGCGAGGCGCTCGGCGACCGGGTCCGGCTGTGGACCACGCTCAACGAGCCCTGGTGCGCCGCCTTCCTCGGCTACGGCGAGGGCAAGCACGCACCGGGGGTGCAGGACCCACCCGGCTCCCTGGTCGCCGCCCACCACCTGCTGCTGGCGCACGGGCTGGCCGTCCCGGCGCTGCGCGCCGCGGCCCCGGGCGAGATCGAGATCGGCACCACCCTCAACTTCTACCCGGTGTCCGCCGCCTCGGAGGACCCCGCGGACCTCGACGCGGCCCACCGCATCGACATCCTCCAGAACCGCATCTTCCTCGACCCGGTGATGCAGGCGCGCTACCCGGCCGACATCCTGGCCCACGTCGAGCGGGTCTGCGGCACCGGCCACATCCAGCAGGGCGACGAGGCGCTCATCGGCGCCCCCATCGACTTCCTGGGCGTCAACTACTACACCTCGTACCACGTCGCGGGCGGTGGCGAGGCCGCCGACGGGCCGTCCTGCTGGCCCGGCGCGCAGGACGTGCGCTTCCTCTCCTGCGGCCGGCCGCTGACCGACATCGGCTGGGAGATCGACGCCCAGGGGCTCCGCACCCAGCTGGAGCGGATCAACCGGGACTACCCCGGCCTCAAGATGCTGATCACCGAGAACGGCGCCGCCTTCGACGACGTCGTCTCGCCCGACGGCAAGGTCCACGACCAGGCCCGCATCGCCTACGTCGACGGCCACCTGCGCGCCGTCCAGCAGGCCATCGCCTCCGGTGTGGACGTGCGCGGCTACTTCCTCTGGTCGCTGCTGGACAACTTCGAGTGGGCCGAGGGATACGCCAAGCGGTTCGGCATCGTCCACGTCGACTTCGACACCCAGCTGCGCATCCCCAAGGACAGCGCCCTGTGGTACGGGGGTGTCGCGCTCCGCAACGACCTGCCCGCGGAGCAGGCCATCTGATCCGCCGGTCCATCGCGGCGGGTCCGGCCCCGGCAGGCGCGCCGCACGAACGGGGGACGCGTGAACGGCACGAGCGGCGGCGCCGGCGGCAGACCGGGCACCCCGGCGGCGACGGCGCCGCCGGGGACCGGCCCGACGGGGGCCCGGCGCGGGGAACGGCGCGGAGGGTGCGGAAGCCCGGCCTCGTTCGGCGGGCCCCACCGGCCGCCGGTCCCGCCGCCCGCCCGGGGGACCTCACAGGGGCTGCGGGCCGAGGTGGCCGCCGACGGCCGCTCTCGGCCCGGCGCCGTGCGCGGCCCGACCCGCCCGGAGCGGGGGCTGCATCCACCCCTGCCGCCGGGTTCGGGGGAAGGGGCGGCCCGGCGCCGTCGCGGGGATGCCGTTCGGGGAGATGCGGGCCCGCGCCGGCACCACCGTCACCGGCCCCCGCCGTCCGCCGGTTCCACGACGCCCGGCACCCCGTCGGCGTCGCGACCGGGGGACCGCGAGGCGGGGTACCGCCGGAGCCGGCCGACGGCTTCGACCCGTCCATCCGACGGCAGACCGGAGAAAGCACGCCCATGCCACCCGCCGCACCGCCACCCGCCCCGTCACCCCCGCCGTCCGCCGGCCTGTCCCTTCCCGGGGGACCACCACCGGTACCGCAACCGGGTGACGCCGGGGCCGGGCCCCGGACGGCCCCGCGCCGCTCCGCGCTCCTCCCCCGAGCCGGGAGGAGTGCGCGGATCGCGGTCATCGGCGCCGGGCCGGCCGGCCTCACCTCCGCCAAACAGGCGCTCGCCGAGGGCCACGAGGTCGTGGTGTACGAGCGCAACGCCGACGTGGGCGGCGTCTGGGATCCGGGGTCCGGCGGCGCCTACCCGGGCGTACGGATGCAGCACTCGCGGATGAGCCTCCCCTTCTCCGACTTCCCGCCGGAACGGGTGGCCGACTTCCCCACCCTGCCGCAGGTCCACGCCTATCTGCGGGCGTACGCCGAGCGGTTCGGGGTCCTGGCCCGCTGCCGTTTCGGCCACCGCGTGGCGCGGGTGGCCCGGCGGGCCGGGGGCGGCTGGCGGGTGACCGCCGAACGGGACGGGCACGCCCCGGCCACCGAGGAGTTCGACGCGGTGCTGGTCGCCGTCGGCGAGCTGTGGGAACCGCGGCTGCCGGACCGGATGCCGGGTCCCGGCGCCGCGGTGCGGGTGTGGACGGCGAAGTCCTACCGGGGCCCGGAGGGCTTCGCCGGGCGGCGGACGCTGGTGGTGGGCGGCGGGGTCAGCGGCGCGGACATCGCTGCCGAACTCTCCGACGCCGGGGCCCGCGTGGACTGGTCGCTCCGGACCAGGCCGCTCTTCCTGCCCCGGGACTGCGGCGGTGTCTACAACGACGCGCTCTTCTCGTACGCGGGGCGGATCGCCCTGGAGGAGCTGCCCTACCGTGACTACCTGGAGTGGCTGGGCGACCTGCTGCCCGAGTACATGGCGATGTACCGGGAGACGGGCCTGCTGCCCCGGAAGGGCTTCCACGGCGCCGTCCACATCAACGACAAGGTGATCCCCCGGGTCTACCGGGGCCGGATCCGGCCGCGTCCCGCGTTCGGGGGGTTCACCCCGGACGGCGCGGCGGTGCTGACCGACGGCACCACCCGGACGGAGCGCTCCTACGACGACGTGGTGCTCTGCCTGGGGTACGCCGCCCCGGACCACGGCTTCATCGAGGACTTCCGGCCGGAGGACCTCTACGGCCACCACGTCCACCGCCGCGACCCGACCCTCGCCGTCATCGGCGTCCCCGCCGGCGCCGAGGGGTTCGGTGCCGCCTGCCCCTACGTCGAGGCCGTCGCCGGCTGGGTGCTGGCCGTCCTCGGCGGGCGGGCCGAGCTGCCGGACGCCGCCGGGCGGGCCGCCTGGTGCGAGCGGACCGCGGCGGGCTCCGCGGCGCGCGCCGGGGAACGCGCCCACCTGGACTGCTGGCTGGAGACCGTCCGCATGGGACTCGCCGCGGGCACGCTGCCCGACCCGCACACCCGGTTCGCCGCCTACTGGCGGCTGGTGTCCGGCACGGTGGCGCCCTCCCGGCTGCGCCCGGAGGGACCGGCCGTCCCGCGGCCCGCCGCTTTCGACGGCCTGGTCGACCTGGACCACGTCCGGCACCGGATCCTCGCCGCGCTGCCGCTCACCGACCGGGACACCCTGCTGGCCACCGCGGAGATCGGCCGGGAGGACTACGAGGCGGCGCTCTCGGTGCCCCCGGGCCGGGAACTCCCGCCGTGGCTGCCGTACCGGCGGTGGCGCGCCTCCCGGCCACCGGCGGCCGTGCCCGGCTGAGCCCCGGCGGACCGGCGCACCGCGAGGCCACCCGGGCCCCGGCCCGCCGCGCCGTCACCCGGCCGGCCGCCACCCGCCGCGGTCAGCCCCTCAGACGCCCGGGCCGCCCTTCCACCCCCGCCGGGCGGCCCGGGTCCGCGGGCCGGTGCCCGGGACCACCCCGGCCGCACCGGCCCGCACCAGCCGCGCCGGACGGTGAGCGCCGGGGCCCGTAAGGGCCGGCCCGAAGGCGTTCGGGTGCCCGCCGGACGGCCGGGGAACGCTATCGGCAGCGGTCCGGCCCCCAGCGCTCCGGAACCCAACCACCCTGACGGCACGATCAGTTGGCCGATTCCGGCGGCCCTCGAAGGGGCCGATGAAATTACACTGTAGTGTAGTTATCATGACCGCGTGAGCGACGACACGGAGACGGGTATGAGCGTTGAGCAAGCCGCGCCGGCCAACGGCCGCCGCCAGCGGCGCTGGCAGGACGTGCACGATCGCCTCTACGACGCCGCTTGCGAGCTCTTCCTCGAGTCCGACTTCCTGGAGACCTCGGTCGACGAGATCGCCGAGCGGGCCGACGTCGCACGTAAGACCGCCTACAACCATTTCCCCCGCAAACGGGACTTCATCTCGGAGTGGGGACGGCGGCGCCGTCTGTTCGTCCGGCGCGAGGTGTCCGAGGAGGTGGTGGCGGGGCATTCCTTCGAGGATGTTCTGCGCCACTACTTCCATGCCCTGGTGACGATCAACCAGGCGCAACGCCCGCTGGTGATCCGCATGCTGAAGGGCTGGCGCGAGTCCGGAGGCCCGTTCGACGTCGACCCGCACCTCCTGGTCGAAGTGTTCCGGGGTATCGCCGCCCGGGCGAAGGAACGCGGCGAGCTCCGCCCCGGGACGGACCCGGCACGCGTGGCCACGATCCTCTACAGCGGCTACTTCGGAATTCTGTACGAGTGGATCGGCGGCTCCGACCAGGAGGCACCGTTCGACCTCGCCGAGGCGTACACCCAGCTGCTCGACCTGACCTTCGACGGCCTCCTCGAGCGACAGGGCTGACGGGTCAGCCGAGGCCGTCGTCGAACGGATCGGTGGTGCCGTCGCCGCCCAGCCGCGCGGTCACCGCCAGGAAACCTTCCCTGAGATGCGTCTCGACCGACGCCGCCACCGCGTCGGGATCACCCGACCGGACAGCACGCAGGATCTCCCGGTGCTCGCGCTCCGAGGCACGGAGCCGCTCGGGCGACCCCAGCAGCACATCCCAGGGGAACGAGGTCCACAGTGAGGCGATGTGGTCGGCCAGCCCAGGGATGCCGCAGCGCTCGTAGAAGAGGAAGTGGAACTCCCGGTTGAGCCGGCGGACCTCCTCCGCGTCGGGCACCGCTCCCGCCCGTTCGATGGAGTCGACGAGCGTCTCGGCGGTGCGGATGTCCAGCGCCGACACCCGCACCGTCGCCCGGCGCATCGCATAGGGCTCGGCGAGCCGGCGCAGCACGTAGACGGTCTCCACCCGGGCGAGGTCGACCGCCGCGACCCGCACGCCGCGGTGCGGCTCCGAGACGACCAGCCCGTCGGATTCCAGGATGCTGAACGCTTCCCGCACGGGCGTGATACTCGTCCGGAACCGCTCGGCCAGCGCGTCCTGACGGAGCCGCTCGCCGCGGCGGATCTCACCGGAGAGGATCAGCCGGCGCAGGTCCTCGACGATCTGGTCCCGCTTGGTACCCAGCGGCTGCTGTGGTCGCACGTCGTATCCTTCACGGCTCGGCACACCGGGCATCATCGTAGCGGCGGCGGCCCCGTCCACCCCCCGGCGCCCCGGCGATCATGAACGCCGGAGGGTGAGCCCCAGCTCGGCCAGGACGGTGTCGGTGTGCTCGCCGACCGCGGGAATCCGGTCCATCCGCGGCTCGACACCCTCCATGCCGATCGGGGGCAGCGTCGCCCGGATGCGGCCGGCCGGGGAGTCGACCTCACGCCAGCGGTCCCGCTCGCTCAACTGAGGGTGGCCCAGCACGTCGTGGAGGTCGCGCCGGCGCGCGTGGGCGATCGCCGCCCGCTCCAGCCGCGCCTGGAACTGCTCACCGGTGAGCACCGTGAGGCGGTCCTGGATCAGGGCGTCGAGCTCGCCGCGGTTGCGCACCCTCAGCGCTCCGGTGGCGAACCGGGGGTCGGCGGCCGTCCCGGAGTCCTCGAGCACGATCGAGCAGAACGCCTCCCACTCGCGCTCGTTCTGGACCGACAGCACGACGTCCGTCCCGTCGCCGGCCCGGAACGTGCCGTAGGGAGCGATCGCCGCATGGCTCGTGCCGGTGCGCTGCGGCGCGTCCCCACCGTGGCCGGCGTAGTACAGCGGATACCCCATCCACTCGATGAGGGCGTCGAAGAGACTGACGTCCAGCGCGGTGCCGACGCCGGTGTGGCGGCGGTCGTAGAGCGCGGCCAGGATGCCGGAGAAGGCGTACATGCCGGCGGCGATGTCCGCGGCGGGGATGCCGGCCTTGGCCGGTTCGTCCTGGGTCCCGGTGATCGACACCAGACCCGTCTCCGACTGGATCAGCAGGTCGTACGCCTTGGCGTCCCGCAGGGGGCCGGCCGTTCCGTACCCGCTGACGGAACAGGTGATCAACCGCGGCCACCGGGCGCGCAGGTCCGCCGCGCCGAGGCCCAGGCGGCCGGCCGCGCCGGGCGCCAGGTTCTGCACGAACACGTCGGCCCGCTCCAGCAGGGCGGTCATGACCTCGCGTGATCCGGGGTCCTTCAGGTCCAGCGCCACGCTCTCCTTGGACCGGTTCAGCCAGACGAAGTGGCTCGACATCCCTCGCACGGTCTCGTCGTAGTCGCGGGCGAAGTCACCCCGGCCGGGGCGTTCGATCTTGATGACCCGGGCCCCCAGGTCAGCGAGGTGCCGGGTCGCGAACGGGGCGGCGACCGCCTGTTCGCAGGAGACGACCGTGACGCCGCGCAACGGGAGGTCGCGCCGGTACGGGGCGACCGGGAGAGCCGATCCGGAAGTATCATGCATGAAAGAAAGGATAATGCATGAAACTCGATCTGGATGCACTCTCCCATGCCCGCTCTCTGCTGTTCGTCCCCGGCGACCGCCCGGAGCTCTTCGACCGCGCGGTGGACTCCGGTGCGGACGCCGTCGTCATCGACCTCGAGGACGCGGTCGCACCGGAGCGGAAGACGGCGGCCCGGGAGGCGGCCCGCGCCTGGCTCGGCCGGGGCGGCCCGGCCGTGGTGCGGGTGAACCCGGCCGGCACCGAGGGGTTCGGCGCGGACATCGGCGCCGTCGCCGGGCTTGCGGCCGCGGTGGTGCTGCCCAAGTGCGAGAGCCCGGCCGGCATCGGACGCGTGCACGCGGAGGCGCGCTGCCCGGTCCCCGTCATCCCGCTGGTCGAAACCGCGGCCGGCCTGGTGAACGCCGAGTCGCTGTGCCGGGCCGAGGGGGTGGTGCGCGCGGCGCTGGGCACCGTCGACCTGGCCACGGAGCTGGGCGTGGAACCCGACGACGAGGAGGCGCTGCGGTACGCGCGCTCCCGCCTGGTGCTCGCGTCGGCGGCGGCGGGGCTCCCCGGCCCCGTCGACGGGGTGACCACCGACCTGCGCGATCCGGTCAGGGTCCGCGGCGACAGCCGGCGGGCGAGGCGGTTGGGCCTGTACGCGAAACTCTGCGTCCACCCCCTCCAGGTGCCGGTGGTCAACGACGTCATGACGCCGACGGCCGCGGAGATCACCTGGGCCCGCGAGGTCACCGGCCGCGCGGGCGGCGGCGTGTTCGTGGTGGACGGCCGGATGACCGACGCGCCCGTCGTCGCCCGGGCGAACCGCGTCCTCGACCGGAGCCGCCGCTTCACGGAGGGGAACACCCGTGGATGAGTTCACCTACGCGCCGATCCTCCAACGCGGTCCGGACGCGTGCGAGTACCTCCGCCTCGACCTGCCCGCGCCGTCGCGGGCCGAGGCACTCGGCCGCACCTTCCTGACCGTGCCCGGTGAGACACTCGTGGCACTGGCCGAACGGGCCTTCGGCGACATGGCGCACCTGCTGAGGACCTCGCACCTGCGGCAGCTGCGGGCCGTCGTCGACGATCCGGAGGCCAGTCCCAACGACCGCTACGTGGCCACCGACCTGCTGCGCAACGCGGCCGTCGCCTCGGGCGGCACCCTCCCCATGTGCCAGGACACCGGGACCGCGCTGATCATGGCGAAGCGCGGTCTGCGGGTGCTCACCGACGGAGACGACGCCGCCCACCTCTCCCTCGGCGTCGCCCGCGCCTACGACCGGCTCAACCTCCGCCACTCGCAGCTCGCCCCGCTGACCATGTACGACGAACGCAACACCGGGACCAATCTGCCCGCCCAGATCGAGATCCTCGCCGAGGGGCAGGACGCCTACGAGTTCCTCTTCATGGCCAAGGGCGGCGGCAGCGCCAACAAGAGCTTCCTCCACCAGGAGACAAAGGCACTGCTGAACCGCGACAGCCTGCCGGCGTTCCTGCGCGAGAAGATCGCAGCGCTGGGAACCGCCGCGTGTCCGCCCTACCACCTGGCCGTCGTGATCGGAGGCACCTCGGCGGAGGCGGCGCTGAAGACGGCGAAGCTCGCCTCCGCACACTATCTCGACTCCCTGCCAGTGCGGGGTGACCTCTCCGGGCGGGGATTCCGCGACGTGGAACTCGAACGCGAGGTACTGGAGATCACCCGCGAGCTGGGGCTCGGGGCCCAGTTCGGGGGCAAGTACTTCTGCCACGACGTGCGGGTCGTCCGCCTCCCCCGGCACGCGGGATCCTGCCCCGTGGCGATCGCCGTGTCGTGCTCCGCCGACCGGCAGGTGCTGGCCAAGATCACGGCGGACGGCGTCTTCCTCGAGCGGCTCGAGCCCGACCCGGCGCGGTTCCTCCCCGACGAGACGGCGCGCCTCGCCGGGGACGCGGTCCCCGTCGACCTGGCGCGGCCGATGCGTGAGATCCGGCAGGAACTCTCCCGGTATCCGGTCGGGACGCGGCTCTCCCTCTCGGGGCCGCTCGTCGTCGCGCGCGACCTCGCACACGCGGAGATCAAGAAGCGGCTCGACGGCGGGGAGGCCATGCCGGCGTATCTGCGTGACCATCCGGTGTACTACGCCGGCCCCGCGAAAACCCCCGAGGGCATGCCGTCCGGCTCGTTCGGGCCGACGACGGCCGGACGCATGGACGCGTACGTCGAACAGTTCCAGGCGGCCGGAGGATCCCTCGTGATGCTGGCCAAGGGGAACCGGTCGGCGGCGGTCACCCGCGCGTGCGAGCGCCACGGGGGGTTCTACCTCGGCACCATCGGGGGGCCGGCCGCCCGCATCGCCCAGGACTGCATCGTGTCCCTGCGGACGCTGGAGTACGGGGAGCTGGGCATGGAGGCCGTCCAGCTGGCCGAGGTCGTGGACTTCCCCGCGTTCATCGTGGTCGACGACAAGGGGACCGACTTCTTCGCCGATCCGGGCGGCCCCGTACTGACGATCGGGCGCCCGGCGCCGGCGGCGCCCGGAGACCCGTCGCGAACTGCCTGAGTCCACCCTCTTGACAGTGTGATACAGGGAACTCAAACTCACTACACTTCAGTGTAATGAGTAGTTCGAGTGTAAGGAGATGGCCAGGTGCCGGTCGGACGGACGAACAGCGTTGACGGGCCGGTGGCAGGCCATGTGGCCGGCGACCGGCTGCGCCTGACCGACGGTGCGCCGGGCGTGCTCGAGGCACTCGCCACGGATGCCTCGGCCGCTCACCGGACGATCGGGTTCCACCCGGAGCTCCCGGTCGACTGGACGGCGAGCCTGCGCGACTGCGTGGGGTTCCTCGATCATGTACGGAACTGCCGCAGAGCCCGCGGTGTGTTCGACGAGCTGCCCCCGCCGTGGTTCGACCGGCCGGCTTTCTACTTCGCGAATCCGGCCTCGCTGCACCCCTGGGACGCGCCGGTGGCGCTCCCGCCCGGCAGCGCCGCGTTCGACTTCGAGTTCGAGATCGCCGCGGTGCTCACCTCCGGTGGCGCCAACCTCACCGTGGCCGAGGCCACCGCGTGCATCGGCGGATACGTCCTGTACTGCGACTGGAGCGCACGGGACATCCAGGCCGAGGAACGCGTCATGCAGATCGGCCAGGGCAAGGGGAAGGACGCCGCGGTCTCCCTCGGGCCGTGGATCCTGTCCGCACCGGAAGCGGAGCCGTACCGGCGCGCCGATGGCTTCTCCTTCGAGGTCTCCGTCCAGGTCAACGGCGAGACGGTGCTGGCGAAACCGTTCACCGGCATGGACTGGTCGTTCGAGGAACTCGTCGCCTACGCCTCGTCCGGCGCGGAGGTCCGCCCGGGAGACCTCATCGCGTCGGGAACCATCCCCGGAGGCTGTCTGCTGGAGGGCTCGGCCGCACCGGGCTTCAGCGGCTGGCTCCAGGCCGGCGATCACGTCCTTCTCGACGGTGGCCCCCTCGGGACCATCTCCTCCCGGCTCGCCGCGCCCGCCCCCGCGGTCCCGTGGCGGCGTCCTCCCGCACCCGGGACCGCACGCACCCCTGAAAGGCACAGACCTTGAGCACCTACATCCTCGCGGGCGCGCATGCCGTCGTCGGCGACCCTCGGCTCCGGCAGTTCCAGAAGGTCGACCTCAAGATCACCGACGGTGTCATCACCGGGATCGGGAACGATCTCGCGCGGGACGGAGCGGAGGTGCGGGACGTCTCCTGGGCCTGGATCATCCCGGGCCTCGTGGACACGCATCACCACCTCTGGCAGGCGACGATGCGGGCCCTCACCTCCGACTTCACCCTTGACGACTACTTCTGGACGATCCGGCGCAACCACTCGGGAAGCCATCGGGCCGTCGACGTCTACAACGGCACCTACGGCGCCGCCGCGGGCCTGCTGGACGCCGGAACCACCTGCACGGTGGACTTCTCCCACTGCATCGTGACCCCCGAACACGCCGACGCGGGCATCACCGCCATCAAGGACTCGGGCATCCGCGCCGTCTGGTGCTACGGGTTCTACCACCAGCCCGTCGACGACCCCTGGTTCACCAGGCCCGAACAGCGCTACGACGACGCCCGCCGGATCCGGTCCACGTACTTCGGCGGTGACGGCGACCGCGTCCGCTTCGGGGTGTCCCCGCACGAGATGGCGCGCGTCCCGTTCGAGCGGATCGCCCAGGAGATCCGGATGGGCCAGGAGCTGGACGGCCTGGTCCACCCGCACACGAACACGCGGTGGCGGCCGGGCCACCGGTCCGACATCCGGCAGTGGCACGAGGCCGGGCTCCTGTGGGAGAAGCAGCTCCACTCGCACTGCAACTGTGCCGACGCCGACGATCTCAAGATTCTCGCCGACACCGGCTGCGCCGTCTCCTCGACACCGGAGACCGAGGTGGGCATGGGGCTGGGTTACACGGTCCTGCGCGCCGCGGACCGGGCCGGGGTGACGACAGGGCTCGGCTCCGACATCCAGTCGAACAACTCGCCCGACCTCTTCACCGCCATGCGGATCGCCCTCGCCAGCGAGCGGGGCCGCTACCACCAGCCGGTCATCGAGGCGGAGGGCACCTCGGCGCTCCAGGACGTCGCGCTGCGGACGGAGGACGTCCTGCACTTCGCGACTCTGGGCGGCGCCCGGGGCCTCGGACTCGGCGACGTCTGCGGCTCGATCGAGGTGGGCAAGGCCGCCGACCTCCTGCTGATCCGGGCGGACACGCCGCGGCTGCACCCGGTCGTCGATCCGGTCAACGCCATCGTCATGCATGTGACCGTCGCCGACATCGACACGGTGCTCGTCGGCGGCGACACCGTCAAGGAGGGCGGACGGCTCCTCCCGTCGATCTCCCGTAAGGCGATCAAGGGACTCGACGAGTCCGGCGCCTGGGTCGACCGGGTGGTACGCGCCGGCCACGGCTGGGCCCCGGAGAAACCGGTGTGGATGGGCACCGAACTCGAGCACCGCGTCTCGAACTCGGGCCGGTGAGCAGCGCGACGGAACACCCAGGGGGAAGCCGATCCCGCCCCGTCCGGCCGACAGCGACCATCTCGGCGGGCCGGGGGCGCTCACAAGGAGACACCACATGAAGAAGACTCAGGCCACCCTCACCGTGCTCGCCATGGCAGCCGCCCTGACGGCGTGCGGCTCCGGCGGAGAGGACGGCAAGCCGTCCGCCGGCGAGGCGACCAGCGCGGAGGTGCTCGCCTCCGCCCGCAAGGTGACGGCGGCGAACCTCGCCGGCACCGACCGTGAGCTGCCCGCCGACGGCCCCAAGGCCCAGAAGGGCAAGAAGGTCTGGGCCATCGCCTGCTCGACGGTGGCACCAGGGTGCAGCATGCCGGCGGAGGGACTTGCGGAGGCGGGCAAAGTGCTCGGCTGGAAGACCACGATCGCCGACGGCAAGCTCGATCCCTCGGTGTACAACGCGCAGATCCGGGCGGCGGCCGCGGCGAACGCCGACGCCCTCGTGCTGTTCGGGATCGACTGCGCACCGGTGAAGGGCGCGATCCAGGCCGCCCAGAAGTCCGGGACGAAGGTGTTCGGGGCCAACGCGCTCGACTGCGACGACAAGTACGCCGTCGGCGGCGGCACGGCGCTCTTCGACGGTGAACTCGTCTGGGGCCCGGACGACGCCGACTACGCGGCCTTCACCGACACCTACGTCGGACCCGGCCAGGCGGACTGGGTGATCGCGAAGACCAAGGGGAAGGCCGACATCGTCCAGCTCCGCCAGGACGACTCGGCCGGTACCCGCCACATCGGCGAATCCGCACACGAGCGCTTCAAGGACTGCGGTGGCTGCACGGTGACGACCGTGTCCTACACCGGAGCGGACCTCGCGGCAGGCAAGCTGCAGGGGAAGGTCTCCGCGGCGCTACAGAAAGCCCCCCGGGCGAACGTGGTGACCGTACCCGTCGATGCCGCGATCTCCCTGGGGGTGGCTTCCGCGGTGCAGCAGGCACGGGCCGGCGGCCGCGAGATCCTGCTCGTCGGGCAGGAGGGGGTGCCGGCCTCGGTCAAGCTCATCAAGAGCGGCACCCAGTCGTTCGCCCTCGGACGCCCCTGGCGCTGGACCGGCTGGGCGGCGGCGGATGGCGTGAACCGCATGTTCGCCGGTGAGAAGGCCGTCGACGCCGGGTTCGGCTTCGGCAGCATGGACGCCGGCCACCTGCCCAAGTCCGACGTGTACGACGGCAACGACCCGAGCACCCCCTACGTCGACAACTACCGGCGGATCTGGACGGGGCGCCGGTGAACGCGGCGCTCTCCCCTGCCGCCGCGCCGGCCGCCCTCGCTCTCTCGGGCGTGACGAAGAGCTTCCCCGGCATGCGGGCCCTCGACGACGTGACCTTCTCGGTCACCCCGGGCCGGTTCCACTCCCTGGTGGGGGGCAACGGGTCGGGGAAATCGACCCTCATCAAGGTCCTGGCGGGGGTGTACCGCGCCGATCCGGGTGGCACGATCACCGTCGGGCCGCACGCGCGGGGGGCCGACGACATCACCCCCGCCTGGTCCCACCAGGCCGGTATCCGCTTCGTCCACCAGGACCTGGGGCTCTTCCGTGCCCTGAGCGTCACGGAGAACCTGCTGGGCCCGGAGCTTCCCCGGGCCTACCGATCGATCGACTGGCGGGCCGCGCACGAGCAGGCGCAAGACGTGCTCGACCGGCTCGGGGTCCCGGTGGCGGCACGCCGTTCCGTGGCCGGGCTCCGGCCCGCGGAAGCCACCCTGGTGGCGATCGCGCGCGGGCTGCGCGACGCGGACACCACGGGGGTCGGCCTCCTCGTGCTCGACGAGCCGACGGCACGCCTCCCGCACACCGAGGTGGACGAGCTTCTCGAGCGGCTCGGCACCCTGGTCGCCGGCGGCCAGACCATCCTCTATGTGAGCCACCGTCTCGACGAGGTGCTCGACCACAGTCACTCGGTGACGGTGCTCCGCGACGGCGTCCACCGGACCACCCGGCCCGTGGAAGGTCTCGACCGGCGCGAGCTGACCCGGTTGATCGTCGGGGAGGAACGCGGCATCCTCCACAAGCGCGGCCCCGCCCAGGCCGATCGCTCGGCCACCCCGGTGCTGCGGGTCGAAGGCCTCACCGGAGGGCCTCTCCACGGTGTCGACCTCGACGTCCACCCCGGCGAGATCGTCGCGGTGGCGGGGCTGGTCGGCTCCGGCCGGACGTCCCTGCTGGAGACCGTCTTCGGTGTCCACGGCCACGTGTCGGGCCGGGTCCTGCTCGGCGGCCGCCCGCTGCGCCGCGGCAGCATCGGGGCCGCGATCCGCGGCGGCGCCGCCTACGTGCCCGAGGACCGGGCCCTGCACAGTTCGTTCCACGGCCTCGGCCTGGAGATGAACCTCTCGGCCGCCGGCCTCCACCGCTACATGAAGAAAGGTTTCTTCCGCAGACGGGACGAGCTCGGGGACGCGACTGCCGACATCACCCGGTTCTCGATCCGCACGGTGGCCCCGGACACCGTGATGGTCAACCTGTCCGGCGGTAACCAGCAGAAGGCCGTCCTGGCGCGGTGGCTGCGCCGGAATCCGAGGCTCCTGCTGCTCGACGAGCCCACGCAGGGGGTCGACGTCGGTTCCCGCGCCGAGATCTACGAGCAGATCACGGAGGTCGCCCGCGGCGGTGCGGGGGTGCTCCTGGTGAGCTCGGACCTCGATGAGCTGCTCCACCTCGCGGACCGTGTCCATGTGTTCGAGCGCGGCTCCCCGGTCGCCTGCGCCACCGGCTCCGCCATCACCCGCGAATGGGTCGTGAACACCCTGTTCCACTCCACGGAGGACCAATGAGCACCCCCTCGGTGACGCAACTCCCCACCGACAGCCCACCCACCGAGCCGGCGGCCACGGTGGCGGAAACCCGGCCGGCACGCCGGCTGCTGCATGTCGTCGAGCGGTTCGGCCTGGTCTTTCTCCTGCTGGCGATCACCGCGTTCTTCGCACTCTGGCCCGGGACCTCGGACACCTTCGCCACCACCGCGAACCTCCGCAACATCCTGGCCAACGAGTCGATCCTCGTCATCGCCGCCCTCGCCGCCCTGATCCCGCTCGTGGCCGAACGCTTCGACCTGTCCGTGGGCGCCATCGTCATGGTCTCGTCCATCACCACGGCCACCGTCGTGACCCAGCTGGGCCTGCCGCTGCCGCTCGGTGTCCTCGCGGGCATGCTGACCGGTCTGGTCATCGGGCTCGTCAACGGGGTGATCATCGCCTACTTCAACGCGAGTTCCCTGGTCATCACCTTGGGCATGTCGACGCTGCTGGCCGGCGTGGGCTCGTACCTGGCCGGGGACACGACCCTGCTCGGGATTCCCGACGGTCTCGCGGCCTTCGGGAACCAGTACTGGCTGGGGGTGGCCCGGCCCGTGTGGCTGCTCGTCGTCGTCGCGCTGGCCGTCGCCTATCTGCTCGGCCTGACGGTGTTCGGCCGCACGCTGCTGTCGATCGGCTCGAACGAGTCCGCGGCCCGGCTGGTGGGCCTGCCCGTCGCCCGGTCGGTGATGCTGGCCTTCGCCGTCTCGGGCGCGCTCGCCGGGCTGGCGGGCGTGCTGCTGCTGGCGCGGACGGGCAGCGCCGCGGCCGGTGTCGGCGCGGGATACACCCTGCCCGCGCTGGCGGCGATCTTCCTCGGCTCGACGACCATCAAACCGGGGCGGTTCACCGTCGCCGGAACCCTCGTCGGCGTCTTCTCCGTCGCGATCAGCATCAACGGCCTGACCCTCGCCGGTGCCGACGACTGGGTCGAGCCCTTCTTCAACGGCGCCGCGGTCGTCATCGCGGTCGCGGTGTCGGCCCTGCTGGCCAAGCGCCGCCTGGGAGGTGTGCGATGAACGCGATCGGACAGGCAGGCCCGGCTCTCCCGGGCTGCCGACTGCTGGAGGTCGCCGACGGCGTCCACGCCTGGGTCCAGCCGGACGGCACCTGGTGGATCAACAACGCGGGCTGCGTCGCCGGGGGCACATCGGTCCTGGTGGTGGACACCTGCACGACGGAGCGGCGCACCCGGGCGTTCCTGGACGCCGTCACGGCGGCGCACCCCTCGCGATCACTGGAGTTCGCGGTCAACACCCACCACCACGGCGACCACACCTACGGGAACTCCCTGCTCCCCGGCTCGACCCGGTTGATAGGGCATGAGAACATGCGGGCCGGACTGCTCAAGGACACCACGCTCGGCTCGTTCCCGGGCTTCTGGGAGCCCACGCCGGAGTTCGGCGACCTGACGCTGCGGGCGCCCGAACTGACGATCTCCTCGGGCATGTCGATCCATCTCGGTGATCGCAGGATCGAGCTGCTCCACCCCGGATACACCGCGCACACCGATGGCGACGTGATCGTCTGGATCCCCGACGTGCGCGTCGTGTTCACCGGCGACCTGCTGTTCCCGGGGCACACGCCGATGATCATGGTGGGCAGCCCGTCCGGTGCGATCGACTGCCTCGGGTGGATGGCCTCCCTCCGGCCCGCGGTCGTCGTACCGGGTCACGGCGAGGTCCTGGACGCCGCCGGGTTCGCGGAGACCCTCGCGGAACACGAGAGGTACTACCGCTTCGTGCTCGCCGAGAGCCGGCGGGGCCTCGCGGAGGGGCTGACCCCCCTCGGGGTGGCGCGGAGCGCCGATCTGTCGGACTGGACGCACCTGCTCGACCCGGAACGGTTCGTGCTGAACGTGCACGCCGCCTACGCCGAGCTGAACGGTGTCCCGGTGGTGCGGTCGGCGGCCCTCGCGGACGCGGTGGCGTGGCTCGGCCATCCGATCGTCACCCGGGTCTGATCGCCATGGGGTTCGACATGGTTCTCCGCGATCACCTGTCGGCGGCGGTGCGGCGCCACGGCAGGCGTCCGGCGCTGGTGGCGGACGGCCGGACCTGGTCGTACGCGGAACTCGAGCAGATGTCCCGGGCGGTGGCCGGCCACCTCCAGGCGTGCGGCACAGGTCCGGGCGACCCGGTGGCGGTCATTCTGAGGAACGGGGTGGAGTACGTGGTGGCCGACCTGGCGATCACGTTGCTGGGCGCGGCGAAGGTGCCGGTGAACCTGATGCTCTCGGCCGACGAGCAGGCCTACGCCGTGGCGGACTCCGGTGCCCGGGTGTGCCTGGTGGAGGCCGACCGGCTGGACTCCGTCCACGCGGCGAGGGCTCTGGGCGCCGATCCGCGGGTGATCGTCCGGGGTGGCGGCAGCGGCCCGGGGACCTGGGAGGAGGTGATCACGCACGCCCCCCTGACCGCCGAGCCGGCCGTGCCGCCGGGGGCACGCGCCCTGATCATGTACACCGGCGGCACGACCGGCCGCCCCAAGGGCGTGGTGCACACCCAGCGAGGCATCGCGGCCAACCTTCTGTCCCACCTCATCGAGATGGAACTGGTCGCGGAGGACGTCCTCCTGCTGACCTCGCCCCTCCCCCACAGCGCCGGCTTCCTGCTCCAGGCCGCACTGACCAAGGGCGCGCTGGTGATCGTCGAGGAAGGCTTCGAGACCGCCGCCGTACTCGACCGGATCCACCGCGATGGCGTCAGCTATCTGTTTCTCGTACCAACGATGATCTACCGCCTGCTGGACGCCCTGACGGAGCGGCCGGAGACCGAAACCGGCACCGTGCGCACGATTCTCTACGGCGCCGCACCGATCGCCGTGGAACGCCTGGAACAGGGACTGCGCATCTTTGGGCAGGTGTTCATGCAGTTGTACGCGCAGTCCGAAGCGCCCAACTTCCTGACCCGGCTGCGCCGTGACGATCACCAGCTCGACCATGCGGCGCACCGCTTGTCCAGTTGCGGGCAGGCGGTCGCCATGGCGCGGGTCGAGGTCCACGGCACCGACGGGTCCGTCTGCGGCCCCGGCGAGGTGGGCGAGATCGTCGCCCATACCCCTTACACGATGGAGGGCTACCTCAACCGGGCGGCGGAAACCGCCGAGGCGCTGCGCGACGGCTGGCTGCACACCGGGGACCTGGGCCGTCTCGACGAGGACGGCTATCTCTACCTCGTGGACCGCAAGAAGGACATGATCATCACCGGCGGGCTGAACGTGTACTCGGCCGAGGTCGAGCAGGCCCTCGCGCGCCTGCCCGGGGTCCGGGAGGTGGCGGTGACCGGGGTGCCGCACCCGGACTGGGGTGAGGCGGTCATCGCCTTCGTCGTGCCCGACGGCCCCGGGACCGGTGCCGGAGAGATCATGTCGGCCGCACGCGAGGTGCTCACGGCGTACAAGCGGCCGAAGGAGGTCGTCCTGGTGGAATCACTGCCGGTGACCGCGGTCGGAAAGGTCGACAAGAAGAAGCTGCGGCAGGTACGGGCCGGAGGGTGACGGACGCCGGCGTCACCGCGGGTTCCCGGCCGGGCGGCGGCCGGGAACCCGCGGATCCGCGCGTCCGGGCCCGGGCGATGCCGGCGAATGTCTGACGACGCCGGCCGGCCCGGGCCAGGGCTCGCGCGCCCCGGCCGCGCCAGGACTCAGTGGACCATGCAGACGTTGGCCGGGGCCGGCGGCGCCGTGCCGTTCTTCACCACGAAGCCGAAGGTGGTGGACGCGCCGGGCGCGAGCGTCCCGTTGTGCTCGGTGTTGCCGAAGGTGATGGCCAGTCCGTAACTGCCGTAGACCGCCTTCCAGTACTTCCCCATCTCGGCGTCCGGGGAGATGCTGGAGTGCATCATCCAGTTGTCGATCTCCGTGTCTCCGGTGTTGGTGACCGTCACGGCCGCCCGGTAGCCGTCCCCCTTGGGGGTGTCCTTCACGGTGACGGAGCAGGTCGGCTTCGCGCCGGTGGCTCCGCCGTGGCCGCTGTGGCTTCCGTGCTCGCCCTGCTCGCCGGCCTCGGGGCCAGCGGCCTCGTCGTCGGCCCCGTCCGGGTCGCCGGCCGTCCGCTCGCCGTCGGCGGCGGCGTCGGCCGTGGCCACCTTCGCCGAGGTGCCGGGCTTCTCACCGCCCGAGCCGTTGAAGAGGGCGAGGAGGAGAACGGGGAGGACGACCAGCGCGCCGAAGAGCGCCAGCCGGGGGAGGAGGCGCCGGCGGGTGCGGGGTTCGCTGCCGGGCTCCGGGGGCGGGGAGCCCAGGGTCTGGTTCATGGGTGGTGCTTCTCCCTTCGGGGGTGGGGCCCGGCGGCACGCGTGGGGGCGGGGCACCGCCAGGAATGGGAGCGCTCCCATCAACATAACCCGCTCACCGGCCGCAGGGAATCCCTGCGACGGAAGACGCACACCGGGACGAGCGCGGCACCCGCGTCGGGCAACTCCCCACACCCGCACGGCGGATGACGTCCCGCGCCCGGGGCGACCTTCGGCCAACATTCGTCGTTTCTCTTGCCGACCGTCATGGAGATGTCTAGCTTCTGACTCCTCCCTCAACCCCCACAGGAGGCAGAGATGGCACGACTCAGAGCCGCCCTCGCGGTGCTCGCCGGCGCGCTGATGATCCTGACCGCCGGGATCGTCTCCCCCACCACCGCGCAGGCCGCCTCGTTGGTGGAAGTCACCAACTTCGGCAGCAACCCGGGCAACACCCGCATGCACGTGTACGTACCGGACAACCGGCCGGCCAACCCCGCGATCGTCGTGGCCATGCACGGCTGCGGCGGCAACGGCCCGGGCTTCTTCCAGGGCAGCGAGTTCCGTTCCCTGGCCGACCGGCACGGCTTCGTCCTCATCTTCCCGACCGCCACCAAGCAGACGGCGATGAGCAACTGTTTCGACGTCTGGTCGGACGCCTCGAAGCGGCGTGGCGGCGGCAGCGACCCGGCCTCGATCGTCTCGATGGTCGAGTACGTCCAGCGGCAGTACCAGGGCGACCCCCAGCGGGTGTTCGTCACCGGCAGTTCGTCCGGCGGCATGGAGACGCAGGCCCTGCTCGCCCTCTACCCGGACGTGTTCAAGGCCGGGGCGGCGTTCATGGGCGTCCCCTTCTCCTGCTTCCTCAACGAGGCGGACTTCGCGCCCTGGACCAGCCAGTGCGTCAACGGCCGCAAGGACCAGAGCCCCCAGCAGTGGGGGGACGCGGTGCGGCAGGCCTACCCCGGTTACACCGGGCAGCGCCCGAGGGTGCAGCTGTGGCACGGCACCAACGACACCCTCATCCCGTTCCAGCTGCACGGTGAGGCGGCCGAGCAGTGGACCAACGTGGCCGGCCTGAGCCAGACGCCGACCTCGACGGACCAGCCGCAGCCGAGCTGGCAGCGCCAGCGGTTCGCGGACTCGTCCGGCACCGTGCGCGTCGAGTCCATCGCCGTGCAGGGCGCCGGACACAGCCTGCCGATGGGCGGCATGGCGGCCTCAGCCGTGCAGTTCTTCGGCCTGTCCGGCTGACGGGCTTTCCTGCCGGTCCGGCCCCGCGACCCCGCCCACACCCGCGGGGCCGGACCTCTCCCGCCGTCGAGTGCGGGTGACGTCCCACCGGCCGTCCCACCGGCGGCCGGTGGGACGGCGAGGTCCCGGAGTCCGCCGGCCGGCCGCCTGGAGCCGCCCTCTTCAGAGGCCGCCGAGCAGGCCGTCGAGCGGCACCGGCACGCGGCCGGGGGCCAGGGCCTCGACGAGGACCCGCCCGTAGTGGATCTTCCGCCCGCTCCTGGTGCCGAGAAAGCGCCGGAGCTGCTGACGCTCCGTGCGGTCCCGCTGCGCCGGCTGGCGCAGGAAGGCCCGCAGAGAGCGCAGATCGCCCTCCGCCGCGACGAGTTCGCGGACCCGGGCCACGCCCAGCGCGCGGATCAGCTCGTCCTCCAGGTCCGCCGCGCACACATGGATCTCCCGCGGACCGCTCCGTGCGACGCCGGCCCGTTCCCACGCGCGGGCGTAGAAGGGGAACTCCGCCTCGTCGCACAGCCCCGTCAGGCGCAGTCCCAGGCCGGACGGGCCGAGGGCGCCGGTGAAGCGCCCGACGCTCATCGCGCCGCCCATCGGCAGGACGCAGACGCCCTCCGCCGCCAGGTCCCGGCCGCGGGCGGTGGCCAGCGCGTGGGCCGCCGCCGCGTCGCTCGGCCCTTCCAGCAGGACGACGGTCCGTACGGAGAGGCGCGCGGCCAGCTCACGGGCAGGGCCACCGGAGCCGCCAGCCACCCACGCGGTGACCGCGTCCCGGAACGCCCCCATGTCGGTCATGGCAGGAGTCCGCTCCTTCCCCTCCCCCGCGGGCGGCGGTTCCCCAGCCGGGCCCCCGGCAGGCGGCGCTCAGCCGCCCAGCCGCTCCCGCAACTCCGCCTCGTCCGCCACGAACCAGGTCTGCCGGGAACGGTTGCACTCCCGTACGAAGTCCCGGAGGGCCGTGCTGGAGGCGGTGTGCTTGGAGATGTCACCGAGCACGACCAGCCCGAGCCGGTAGTTGGCGAACTTCTGCACGATCTCGCCCGCGACGCCGGTGCTGAGCCGGAAGAACGGTTCCTCCAGCCGTCCGGCCGGTACGACCACCCACCGGGCCCCCTGGTATCCGGCGTCCCCGATGAGGTCCAGCACCTCGCGTTCACCGCGGAAGGGCTCGCCCTCCGGGTCGCACATCAGCACGGGCACGTCCTGGATCGTCCGCATGGCGCTCATGGCGGTCGAGGCTACGCGCGTCCCGGCGGCGGAGCGACGGAATTACCGAGGAGGCGGCGGAACCGGCCCGGGCGGCACCGCGGGGCCCACCCCGTCGCCACGCGGACGCGGCGGCCCCGCGGACGGCGGCAGGCCCGGCACCGCCTCCGGGCCGCCTCCGCTCCGCTGTTCGACCGCACGGCGCAACTGCTCCAGCTTCTCCGGCAGCAGGCCCTGGAAGCCGTAGCGGGCGCGGCCACGCCGGTAGGCGGTGATGAGCCCGTTCTCCTCCAGCGGCATCCCGGCCGGGCGGCCCACCGGGTATCCGCGCGCCCCGGGCACCCCGGAGTGGTTCGGGCGCAGCGAGACCCAGAGCCGGCTGGTGCCGTGGGCCTGGGCGACCAGTTCCTCCCGCACGTCCAGCCACCGCCCGAGCGCCTCCCGGGCCAGCGCCGACAGCGGCAGCCACGCGCCGGGCAGCGGTGTGAGCGTGCCGTGCTGCGGCCGCCGCTCCACCCAGAGGGCATGACGGCCCTCGGACAGGTGGCCGACGCGGAGCCAGGTCAGCTCACCGGAGCGGGCCGCCGTGTCCAGCACCACCGCGAGCACCGCCGTGAGCCGTACCCGGCCCGGCGGCAGCGGGCCGGTGAGATCGCCGTCCAGCCGGCGCCGCAACGCCGCGAGCTGGCTCGCCTCCGGCACGGGACGCAGCACCGGGGCGCCCGTCACCGCGAGGTGGAGGGCGGGCAGCCCCGCCGCCTCCCGCAGCAGGTCCAGGCAGATGAGCCGGGCCTGGTTGGTGTGGGCGGAGGTGGGCGGCCGGCCCCCGGCGACCAGGCGGTGACGCAGCGCCCCGGACTCCGCGAGCCGCACGTACGGCCCCAGCGACTCCGCCTCCAGCAGGCGGCGCACCGTGCCCCCGGCGGCCCCCGGCAGTCCGTCCTGCCGCAGCGCCGACTCCAACTCGCGCCGCACCATGCCGAGCTGACGGCGGCGCGCCTCTCCGAGGCCGGGCATCGAGGCGAGCACCGTGTCCAGGGCCGCTATCGAGGGATACGCAGAAGTCGGCATATGCCGATTCTGGACCAGCCCGCCGACAGGGCACGGCCGGCGCCTCGCCGGGCCACCGCCCGGTCACCGGAAGGGTGGGCTCCGGAGAAGGCCCGGAAGGGGTATCGGCGGCCGCCGGCCGCGCGCGGTCCCGTACAGCAGGGCCCGGCCGGAGCCGTCCCCGCCGGTCGATCCGCGCCGGTCACCTCGCGGTGGTCACTCCGCGGTGGTCTCCAGCAGCTCACCGGCCAGTTTGTCGGCGGGGCCGACCAGCCGGCGCAGCAGCGCGCGGAAGAGGCGCTGTGCCCGCACGCCCGACCACTCCTCCGGCAGCAGCGCGGAGGGCAGCCGGGGATCGTTGCGGACGAGCAGCAGCCACTCGGCGGTGAGCAGGATCCGCCGCGAGAGGTCGTCCGGTTCGTCGCCGCCCGGGGCGCCTGACGTGCCCGGCAGGTCCGGCAGGTCCGGCAGATCTGTCCTCGCGCCGGGCGCGTGCGCGGCGGCCACCCCGGCGCGCCGGCCGGCGCTCTCCCTCCCGGCCGCGCCCGCCGCTCCGCCGGCGCCGTCCTCCCGGCGCGGTCCGCCGTCCGCCCACCGGTCGATGAAGCGCTGGTAGGCGGCCTCGGTCGCGGGCAGGTCCCACGCCTCCCGGACGATGCGCGCCGGGTCCGTCCACAGGGCCGCCTCGGCGCGGAACACCTGGGCGTGGCCGAGCAGTTCGAGGCCGGCCAGCGCACCGGACACATCCGCCTCCCGCGGGGAGACCCACAGCCCGCTGCGGAGCATCCCGAACCCGGCCCAGGCCAGCCGGGTGCGCAGCGCGTGCCGGTCGGCGCGCCGGCTCTCCGGCACGGAGAACGTCAGCAACGTCCAGCGCCCGTCCCAGTGGTGGTCGACGACGTCGGCCTCCAGACGGCTCCGGCCGTCGCGCAGCACCTCGGAGCCGTGCGGGGTGAGCCCCAGGAACGCCTGGCGCCCCTGCCGCACCGACCGCAGCAGGCCGTGGCGGACCATCCGGGCGGCCGTGGCGCGCGTGGCGTGCTCGCTGACCCCGAGGCGGTCCAGCACGGCGATGACGCTGCCCGTGGAGACGGTGGTGGAGCGGCCGAGGATCTGGTCACCGAAGAGGGCGAGCATCAGGGCCTGCGGCCGGACGGACCGCGCGGCGCCCTCCTCCCGCGGGTCCACGGCTCCCTGCACCCGTCTCCTCGCCTCCCCGCCCGTCCCGGCCGCCCCGTCATCCGGTCACCCCGTATATCGCGCCCCAACTTATCGCGGCCCGCCGCGGCGGACACCGGCACGGGGTCCGGGGAGAGTCGCGCCGGGTGGCGCGACGGCGCCGGGCGGCACGGGGAACGGCGGACGGCACGGCACGGGGAACGGTACGCGGAGTGCGGCAGGCGGGCCGGGGCCCCGAACGGGGGAAACGGAGCGGGCGCGCCGCAGGGGAAGGAACGGACCACGGGGGGGGCACCCGGCCGGTGGCGGACCGCGCCACCCCTCGCCGGGCGCGCCCTCGCCGGCGCACGGCTCCCCGGCCCCCGGCGCGGCCCGTCACGGGCGGGGCGGGCCGGGGGCCGCCGCGTCAGCGCACCACGTGGCCGCCGGGTTCGCGGCCCACCGCGGGCGGGATGGGGCCCGCCCCGGCGGTGGCCGGAGGGGCCGTGGGCGGCCGGGCGGTGAGGGAGCCCTCCCCGGCGGCGGGCACGACGAACTCGGTGATCGAGTAGGCGGGGAAGGTGGCCGTGAAGGTGCCCCGGCGGGAGATCGCCTGGTCCGCCTCGCGGGTGATGGCGGTGAGGTCGGCCCGGCTGTAGCGGTGGACCTCGGCGGTGCGGGCCCGCCCGCGGTCCTTCAGGGTGACCGGCGCCGTGAGGTCCTGGGTCGTCTTGTTGACGACCATGACGGTGAGGGCTCCGTCGGAGCCGCGTTCGGCCGCGTACACCGACAGTTTCTCCTGGTCCGCGCCGGCCGCGTGGACACCGGTCTCCCCGAACCGGCCGCCCTTGCCGTCGTAGTTGAGGAACATGCGGAAGGCGTGGGCACCGGGGTCGCCGGCGCCCGGCGGCGACCAGAGGGTGGCCAGGTCCACGCCCTCACGGCCGAAGATCCCGAGGACGTCGGCCTGGGCGAGGGCCCCGTTGATGTGGTTCAGGGCGCCCCAGTTGTACTCGGTGATCGCGACCTTCGTGCCGGGGTAGTGCTCGTCGATCAGGTCACGCATGCGGGGGATGAACTGCACGGGCTGGTTGATCCAGCTCTCGTCGACGTAGGAGGGGTCCCACAGCTGGCGGGTGGAGCGCAGCCGCAGCTCCTGGGTGGCGGCGTCACCGGCGTCCGCGAGGGCGACGCCCTGCTGCTGGGGGTAGATGTGCTCGTCGAAGTAGTCGAGGACGCGGCGGCCGGTCCGCTCCTCGTACGCCCGCATCTCCCGCAGGTACCAGGGGGCGAACTGGAGGCCGTCGTGGGCGGCGCGCTCCGGCGGGTCGGACCAGCAGCTGCCGCCCTCGCGGCTGCAGACCTGCTGGTCGAGGCCGGAGTAGATCATGGAGTTCAGGCCCCAGCCCGCCGGGCCGAGGGTCCGCGCGCCGGGGTCGGCGTCCTTGAGGGCGGCGCCGGTGGCGTAGGTGGCGTCGCGGATCTCCTCGTAAGTGGCGCCCTCCGGGTGGACGTCGCGGTGGGTGGCGTGCCAGAGGTCGGGCTCGTTGTCGAGGTTGTAGAAGCGGACACCGCCGTCGTCCGCAGCGCCGAACGTCTCCCGGAGGTGGCGGACCCATGCGCCGCTGAACTCCGGGCCGATGCGGACGCTGGTGTCGGTGGGGTCGTTCCCGCTGATCTCGGTGCCGTCGGAGGCGGTGCCGTTGCCGCAGTCCGGGCGCCACTGGGCGTCACTGCCCTGCTGGGGCCCGTACTTGGCGATGGAGAAGCCGCAGGCGTCGTTGCGTTCGGCCGTGGTCCAGCCGATCATCGGCACGGTCAGCAGGGTCTCGGTGCCGGTGCGGCGGTTCTGCTCGACGAACTTGTCGGCCTCCGACCCGGCGGGGAGATCCGCCGTGCCGTTGCGGTAGTACAGGTTCTCGAAGTACCAGTCGTGGCCCGCGTTGTAGGCGTCGAGCGTGAAGTTGTAGCGCGTGGTGGCGTTGCCGCCCCAGCGGCGGACGGGCAGCCGGAGGTCCGCGGCGAGATCCTCGTCGGCGAAGTTGATGCCGTAGATGTTCGGGTCGATGGCGTGCCGTCCGATGGAGGTGTCCACGGTGAGCGCGGGTCCCGCCGCGGCGGCCGCCGGGTGGACGGGCCCGGCCTGAGCCGGGACGGCGGCACCCGCCAGCAGCAGCGCGAGCGCCGCGAGGGTGGCTTTCCGGACCGTGCGCATGGGGCCCCTTTCCCGGGCTTCTCAGGCGTCTCGTCTCGGGCTTCCTTCTCCGCGTTCCGGCCGGCCCCGGATGACGCGCGGCCGTGCGGCTCGCGGCCCCGGCACGGACGGAGCGGCCACAGAGCCGGTGAGCGGGCCGTCACCGCCGCGCGCGCCCGCCCGCCGCGAACCGGCCGCTCCCTCACGCACCGGGCGGACCTCCGGCCAAGGCACGCCGGTGAGGTGGGCGGGAAGCGGGTGGAGCGGGACCGGGGAGAGAAAAAGGTGGGAGCGCTCCCAAGCCGGACGGACTCCCGCACTATCCCGGCCGACCGGCTTGCGGTCAACCCCTTCCGCAAGCGCTTGCCGCCGCCCGGCGCCGCGGGAGCGAGCACCCTCCAGTGGCGGCATTCCCCGCCGGAGGCGGGCGGGATACGGCCGGGGAGGCGGACACCGCTCGGTCCGGGGACCCGCCCCCCGGTCCGCTTCCGTTCCCCGAGGACCGGAAGTGGACCAGGGCGGTCCGGAGGTGACAAGGTCGGGAGCAGAGTTGCCCTCTCCTCCCGGAAAGGCCCCCGACATGCCCGGACACTCCTCCGACATCGTCATCTGCGAACCGCTGCGCACCCCCATCGGCCGGTTCGGCGGGGCACTGGCGGGGCAGCGTCCCGCGGGGCTGGCCGCGCTGGTCGTCGCGGAGGTGGTCCACAGGAGCGGCATAGCGCCGGAACGGGTCGACGAGGTGATCCTCGGACACGCCTACCCGACCTCCGACGCCCCGGCGATCGGCCGCGTGGCCGCTCTGGACGCCGGGCTCCCCGTGTCGGTCACCGGTACGCAGATCGACCGCCGCTGCGGCTCCGGCCTCCAGGCCGTCCTGGACGCGGCGATGCAGGTCCGCGCCGGTTTCAGCGAGGTCGTGATCGCGGGCGGGGTGGACGTGATGAGCGCCGCGCCGTTCTACACCCACGACGCGCGCTGGGGCGTCAAGGGCCCCGGCCTGGAGCTGCACGACGCGCTCGCCCGGGGCCGTGTCACCGCGGGCGGCGTCAACCACCCGGTGCCCGGTGGCATGATCGAGACGGCGGAGAACCTGCGCCGCGAGTACGGCATCAGCCGCGAGGACCAGGACGCCCTCGCGCTCCGCTCGCAGCAGCGGGTGGGCCGGGCCATGGCGGCCGGGTACTTCAAGGACGAGATCGTCCCCGTCACGGTGAAGACCCGCAAGGGCGAGACGGTGGTCTCGGCGGACGAGCACCCCCGACCCGACACCACGGCGGAGCAACTGGCCGCACTGAAGCCGATCATGCGGAAGTCCGACCCGGAGGCGACCGTCACGGCCGGAAACGCCAGCGGCCAGAACGACGCGGCGGCGGCCTGCCTGGTGACCGGCGCGGAGACGGCCGAGCGGCTGGGGCTGACCCCGATCCTGCGGCTGGTCTCCTTCGCCCGCGCGGGCGTCCCCGCCGGGACGATGGGCATCGGCCCCGTGCCGGCGACGAGGACGGCGCTGGACCGCGCGGGGCTGGCGCTGGGCGACCTGGACCTCATCGAGCTGAACGAGGCGTTCGCCGCCCAGGCTCTCGCCGTCACCCGCGAGCTGGGCCTGACGGAGACCGACCACGAGCAGCGGATCAACGTCAACGGCTCCGGCATCTCCCTGGGCCACCCCGTCGGCGCCACGGGCGCCCGCATCCTGGCCACCCTGGCGCACGAGATGCGCCGCCGGGAGGCCCGCTACGGCCTGGAGACGATGTGCATCGGCGGCGGGCAGGGGCTCGCCGCGGTCTTCGAACGGGTTGCCGGGTAACCGGCTGACGGCAGCACGGGCGCGGCCCCCTCCCGGCCCGGACCGGCGACCCCGGCCCGGGCCGTCCCGTCGCGATGGACCACGGTCCGGGGAGAGCCGCCCGGCCCGGCGGACCCGCCCCTCCCCGCACCCGGGCCCGTCGCCACGGCACGTGGCCCTGGGCCCGGACCGCCGGGCCGGGCGGACCCCGGCCGTACTCCCGATCGCCCCGCGCCCCATGAGCGATCCGCGCCCCCGGCGGCGGGCCGGCGCGCTCTCCGTCGCCCCGGCACTCCCCCCGCGTTTCGCTCACCCGACTCACCTCCGGAAGGGCTCGTCACACCGGTGACCTCCCCCGGTCCCGGAGCGCGGGGTCACGGCGGGCCCCACGCGCGGCCGGGAGCGCGGCGCGGTTCGCCCTCCGGCGATGCCGCGCAACCCCGGCACCGTTGCCCGCAGGGGCACTTGACACCTCCCCCGCGGCCCCGTACACACTGTCCCACCGCCTCCGCACCTCGGGTTCACCCGGGGTTGACATCGTTGTCCCAGCTCGGTTCTGACAACGATGTCAAAAGGGCGGTGGCCGCCCTCGTCCCCACCGGTACGGGCGGCGAGCGACACCCCCACCCCCTCCGGGGCCCCCACACCAAGGAGTCGCCTGATGAGAAAGCGGACAGTCCTCACCGTCGCGGCCGTGCTGGGGCTGCTGGCCCCGGCGGCGGTCACCGCCCAGGCCGCGGCCGAGACCGGCCGTCCCGCGCCCGCGCGGGCCGCGGCCACCGGTATCCACGTCAGCGGCGGCAAGATCGTCGAGCGTGACGGTTCGCCCTTCGTCATGCGTGGTGTCAACCACGCCCACACCTGGTACACCTCGCGGACCACGCAGGCGCTGGCCGACATCAAGTCCCTCGGCGCCAACACCGTGCGCGTGGTGCTGAGTTCGGGCGCGCGCTGGACCCGGAACGACGTGAACGACGTGCGGAACGTCGTCGGCCGGTGCAAGCAGAACCGGCTGATCTGCGTCCTGGAGGTGCACGACACCACCGGCTACGGCGAGGAATCCGCCGCCACCACGCTCGCGAACGCGGCCGACTACTGGATCAGCGTCAAGAGCGCGCTGGACGGTCAGGAGGACTACGTCGTGGTGAACATCGGCAACGAGCCCTTCGGGAACAACAATGCCACCCGGTGGACGAACGACACCCGCTCGGCCGTCACCAAGCTCCGCAACGCGGGCTTCGACCACGCGATCATGGTGGACGCGCCGAACTGGGGCCAGGACTGGGCGGGGGTCATGCGCGACAACGCCCCGGCCGTCTTCGCCGCCGACCCCGACCGGAACACGATCTTCTCGGTCCACATGTACGGCGTCTACGACACGGCCGCCGAGATCCGGGACTATCTGAACGCCTTCGCCTCCCGGCAACTCCCCCTCGTGGTGGGCGAGTTCGGCCACAACCACTCCGACGGCAACCCGGACGAGGACACCATCTTCGCCGAGACCCAGGCCCGCGGCATCGGCTACCTCGGCTGGTCCTGGAGCGGGAACAGCGGTGGCGTGGAATACCTCGACATGGTGGCCAACTTCGACAAGAACGCGCTGACGAGCTGGGGCAACCGGATCTTCAACGGTGCGGGTGGCATCCGGCAGACCTCGCGGGAGGCCTCCGTCTACTGACCGTCTCCTGAGCCACCCACCAGGGCCGGCGGCACTCCGCCGCCGGCCACCGGAACGCTTCCCTCACCTTCCGCACGGCCGGGCCGGGGGCCACAAGCCCCCGCCACCGGCCACAGGCTCCACCCCCACGGCGCCCGGCACCGCCCGGCCCCCGGTGCCGGGCACGCCGCAGTCCCGGGCCCGGCCCACACCGCGGCACCGCAGGACCGCCGACTGCCCGGCGCCCCCGGCGTCCACACCGCCGCACCTCCGCCTGCGCCCACCCCGTGAAGCAACGCCCGCCCCATGGAGCGGTGACCGGGCTCCCCCGCAAGAGGGTTCCGGGCCGTTCCGGCCCCCGGTGCACCGCTCACGGTTCTCCCCACCGGCCCGATCCGCTCTGGGGCACACGGCCGGCGCCCGCTACAGTGGCGCCGACGCCGGGCCGCGCCGGGCCCCTCCTCCCGGCCCCGGCCCGCCGCCCCTCGCGGCCGGACACGGCAGCACCCTCCCGTCCTCACGCGCCGCCGCACGGCGCGGACAGCGCAGCCGCCCCGCCCTTCAGCGGCCGCGTACGGCGCGGGCGACGGCCGTGACCCACCGCGACGGGACGGCCACACCGGGCACGGTGTGGCGTCCGGCCACCCCGCACCACGTCTCCGCGCACCATCCGGCCCACGGGCCCCCACCGCACCGCGCGGCGAGCCCGCGAGGCGGTACCGGCGCGTCACGCGTTTCCCGCGCCGTACGGCTCCGGGCCACCCCGCGCGGAGCGGCGCCGCCCGCCCGGCGCCACCCTGCCCGGCCCCGCACGACCCGGCACCGCCCGCACCGCCCTGCCCGGCCCCGCACGACCCGGCACCGCCCACCGCGCTCCGCCCCGCACGCCGCCGGGCCACTCCCTCGCCCACCGGTACCGAAAGGCTCCGTCCCTTGCGTATCGACATCGACGGCACCTCACTCGAAGTGCTCGACACCCGCGGCGACGGCCCCGCCGTCCTGCTGCTGCACGGCTTTCCCGACACCCACGCCCTCTGGCGCCGGCAGATCCCCTTCCTCACCGTGGCCGGCCACCGCGTGATCGCGCCCGATCTCCGGGGGTTCGGCGGCTCCGGCCGACCGCGGACCGTGCCGGAGTACGGCCTCGCCCACCATGTGCGGGACCAGCTCGGCATTCTCGACCGGCTGGGTGTGGAGCGGGCCCATGTCGTCGGGCACGACTGGGGCGCGACCGTCGCCTGGCGCCTGGCCACGGCGCACCCCGAGCGCGTGGCCTCGCTCACCGCGCTGTCCGCCGGGCACCCCGCGGCCTTCGCGGCGGGCGGTTCCGCGCAGCGCGAGAAGTCCTGGTACATGCTGCTCTTCCAGTTCCCCGCGGTCGCCGAACGGTGGCTCGCCGAGGACGACTTCCGCAATCTGCGGGAGTGGAGCGGCCACCCGGACGCGGACGAGGTCGCCGCCCGCCTCCGGGAGCCGGAGGCGCTGCGGGCCGCGCTCGCGCTCTACCGCGCCGCGGTACCGCCGGACGTGTTCGTCTCCCCGCCGTACGGCGTGACGCCCGTGCCCGCCACGGTGCCGGTGCTCGGCGTCTGGAGCAGCGGGGACACCCTGCTGACGGAGCGCGCCATGACGGCCTCCGCCACCCATGTCGCCGGCCCCTGGCAGTACCGGCGCATCGAGGGGTGCGGGCACTGGATCCCGCTGGACGCCGCGGACCGGCTCGGGCTGCTGCTGCTCGGCTTCCTGGGAACACCGGTGGGCTGACCCGCCCCGCGCCGGGCCCGGCGCACCGGACCACCGGCACCGATGACCCGGCCGGCGCCGCGGACGCCCCGCACCCGGCGGTCCGGGACACAAGGAAAGGCAAGGAGGTCACACGCTCCTTGCCACTCTCAAGGTATAGCGCACCGGGGGCCTTGCGGCAAGACCCCCCTTGTGCTGCAGAATCTCCGGCCTGAGCCGGAACCTGACGGAATCAGGGATTCGCGGTATAAGCGCGCTTCGCGGCGTGTGCACGGCCGGGTCGCGGCCGTGGGAACAGGGGGTCTTGATGGATGACGTGATCGTGGTCGGCGGCGGGCCGACGGGCCTGATGCTGGCGAGCGAACTGCGCCTGCACGGCGTGCGCGTGGTGGTGCTGGAGCGGCTGGCCCAGCCGACCGGGGAGTCCCGCGGGCAGGGGCTGCACACGCGCAGCGTGGAGGTGATGGACCAGCGCGGGCTGCTCGGCCGGTTCCTCGCGGTCAGTGAGAAGTTCCAGGTCGGCGGTCTCTTCGGGGGGATCGTCACCCCGTGGCCGGACGGCCTGGACACGGCCCACCCGTACGGTCTCGCCACCCCGCAGCCCGTCACCGAGCGACTGCTCGGCGAACGGGCCCTCGAACTCGGGGCCGAGATCCGGCGCGGCTGTGAGGTGGTCGCGGTGAGCCAGGACGAGACGGGGGTGACCGTCGGGCTGGCGGACGGCACGCGGCTGCGCTCGCGTTACCTCGTCGGCTGCGACGGGGGCCGCAGCCTGGTGCGCAAGCAGCTCGGTGTGGACTTCCCCGGTGATCCCGCGACGGCCGAGACGCTGCTCGGCGTGATGGAGATGACCGAGGACCCGGCGGTGATCGCCGCCACCACCGGGAAGGTCCGCGAGACGGAGCTGCGGTTCGGTGCCCACCCGCTCGGGGAGGGCCTGTACCGCGTCATCGTGCCCGCGGACGGGGTGGCCGAGGACCGCGTGACCCCGCCCACCCTGGAGGAGTTCCGCGGCCGGCTGCGGGCCTACGCGGGCACCGACTTCGGTGCGCGCGCGCCCCGGTGGCTCTCCCGGTTCGGCAACGCCAGCCGGCAGGCCGAGCGCTACCGGGTGGGACGGGTCCTGCTGGCCGGCGACGCGGCGCACATCCACCCGCCGACCGGTGGCCAGGGCCTCAACCTCGGCGTCCAGGACGCGTTCAACCTCGGCTGGAAACTGGCCGCCGAGGTCACCGGCCGGGCCCCCGACGGGCTGCTCGACAGCTACCACGAGGAGCGGCACCCGGTCGGCGCCGCCGTGCTGAACCACACCCGCGCGGGGTTCGCCCTGCTGGGGACCGACCCCGGGACGACCGCGCTGCGGGGAGTGTTCACCCAGCTGATGGAGATCGCGGAGGTGAACCGGTACATGACCGAGATGATCACCGCGATCGGCATCCGCTACGACCTCGGCGAGGGGCACGACCTGCTCGGCCGGCGGATGCGCGATCTTCCGCTGAAGCAGGGCCGCCTCTACGAACTGACGCACGGCGGTCGCGGCCTGCTGCTCGACCGGACCGGCCGGCTCTCGGTGGCGGGCTGGGCGGACCGGGTGGACCGGGTGGACTGGGAGGAAGGCGTCGTCGACGCCGGTGACTCCGGCCCCCGGCCCGAAGCCGGAACCGCCGGAGACGGCGGAACCACCGGAGACGCCGAGGTCACCGGTGGCGGCCCGGGGCCGGATGTGCCCGCCGCGCTGCTGCGCCCCGACGGGCACGTGGCGTGGGTCGGTGAGGGCCAGACGTCCCTGGAGGACGGGCTGCGGCGGTGGTTCGGCGCCGCCGGCGCCTGACCCCCCGGGCCCCGGTGGCCCTCACCCCGGACGCCGTCGCGCTCAGGCGTGGTGCGTGGGGCCCTCGCTGCCGGAGAAGAGCACCTCGGCCAGTTCGGCGTCGAGGGCCGCGCGGATCTTCTCCGTCATCCCGCCCTGGGTGGCCTCGTCCACCACCTCCAGGACGCACCGGGACTCGTGGACCGCCTTGGGGTAGCCGGTGTGGGCCCTCTCCGCGACGCGTTCGAAGAACTCGTGACTGTCCATCCGGACGCCGGTCACGGGCTCGTCCACGGCCCGCGCCACCCTGCGCAGGTGCTCGCCGATCTCGCGCGGCAGCTGATCGGCCAGTTTCTCCGCGAGCGTCGACGGGACCCGCTCGGCGAGCGTCTCCAGGCTGGCCCGGGTGGCCGTCTCGGCGTCCCCGCGGTTCGGCAGGTGGGCGCGCGCCTGCACCTGCCCGATGAACGTGTCGTGCTCCATGGGATGGCTCCTCGTGCTCTCGCGCCGTGCCGGGCCGTGCGTACGGACCGCGCGGCGTTCCCGGCGGCTCCACGACCGCCGCTCCCGGCCGGGTTGCCACCGCGATCCGGGCGAAACGTCACACCGGGCCGGAAAGCCGCAGGTATGGGCAGGTGACCCGGCCGGGCCGGCCGACGGCCCGGGGCGGGGCACGGCGGGGCCGAGGCCGGACCAGCGACAGCGCAGGGCGTCTTGTGGGAGGCGGCCGGGTGGGCCAGGCTGGCGGCGCTCCGGGGCCGTCCGCCCCCTCTCTCGCACCCGCCCGCTCCGGCTCACCCCGCCCCGCGCCCCACACCCCCACACACCCCCCACCGAACGCGAGGAGCACCAGCATGAGCAGCACATCGTCACCGGGCCGCCGCGCCCTGCTGGCCGCGGCGGCGGCGACCGCCGTCACCGCGGTGACCGGCTCGTCCGCCCGGGCCCAGTCCCCGGCGGCGGTCCCGCCCCCGGCCGGGCACCCGCGACCGCTCGCCGCCCGCCCGCTCTACCTGGGCACCTACACCTCCCAGCCCGGCGGTGGCACCGGCATCGGGCTGGCCTCGTACGACACCGGCAGCGGGCGGATCACCGCCACCGGCACCGTGCCCGGGGTGGCCGACCCCTCGTTCCTCGCCCTTGCGCCCTCGGGCCGCGCGCTCTACGCCGTGGGCGAGGGGCAGCCCGGTTCGGTGACCGCGATCGCGGTCACCGAGGACGGCCGGCACGAGGTGCTGAACTCCCGGCCCACCGGCGGCGACAGCCCCTGTCACCTCTCCGTGCACCCCTCGGGCCGGTTCCTGCTGAGCGCCAACTACGGCTCCGGGTCCGTCGCCGTCCACCCCATCGCGGCGGACGGCTCACTGGGGGAACGCACCGACCTGGTCACGCACACCGACCCGCCGCCCGGCCCCGGGCAGACCGGCCCGCACGCCCACCAGATCCTCACCACCCCGGACGGCGGCCATGTCCTCGCCGTCGATCTCGGCAGCGACAGCGTCCACAGCTACCGGCTGGACGTGTCAGCGGGGACGCTCATCCGGGTCTCCGTCGCCACGCTGCCGCCCGGCGCGGGCCCGCGGGCGCTCGCCTTCCACCCGTCGGGCCGGCACGCCTATCTCGCCAACGAGCTGAACGACACCATCGCCGTCTGCGGCTACGACCCCGATACCGGGCGCCTCACCCCCGGCACCCCGCAGCCCACCGGCACCGGTGACACCACCAGCTACCCGGCGCAGCCAGTGGTCAGCGGGGACGGGGCGTACGCCTATCTGACCAACCGGGGCCACAACAGCATCAGCCACTTCGCCGTCGAACGGGACGGCGCGGAGCTGCGGCTGCTGGGCACCGTGGCCGTGGGCGGCGACTGGCCGCGCCATCTGGCGCTCTCCCCGGACGGGGCGTGGATGTTCGCGAGCAACCAGCGGTCCGGCACGGTGACGGTCTTCGCCGTCGACCCGGCCACCGGCACGCCCGCGCCCGCCGGGGCCTTCACCGCCCCGGTGCCCGTTTTCGCCCTGCCCCTCTGAGCCACGCCGGGGCCGGACGTGAACGGGGCCGGAACGGCGCGGGGACCCGCCGGGCAGACGCCCGGCGGGTCCCCGCCCCGGCTCACGGTGAGACCCCGTCGCCCCGCGCCCGGGCCCGCTCCGGCGGCCCGGGCGCGCGGCTCCGGTCAGTAGGTGACGTTGCCGTTGCCGCCGTCGAAGACGACGTCGGAGCAGGAGTAGAAGTTCTCCTGGCTGTCGGAACGGGTCCAGTGGATGTAGACGATGTGCTGGCCGGACCGCTGCGGCAGCTGGAGGTTCCAGTAGTAGTGACCGCCGTTGGAGCCGGCGCCGCCGTTCTGCGGCGGGTTGGTGACGGTCTGCAGCTTCTCCAGGTCGCTCCAGGCCAGGGACTTGGTCGGGCTGTAGCCGTTCTTCGTGATGTAGACGTCGAACTTGCCCGGGTGGTGCGCCCAGTTGGAGTGCTTGATCTGGACGTTGGCCCCGGAGGTGAGGTGCGTCTTCGGCCAGTCCGCGCGCGCCGCGTTGTAGGCGGAGAAGTTGTACGGGCCGCGGTCGCCGCCGCTGCACAGCTTGCCGTCGGGGATGTAGCCGACGGTACGGCCGCCGCCGTTGGAGTCCAGGACGCCGAACCAGTTGTAGAGCGGGGTGGTGCCGGTCGCCTGGACCGCGGCGGCGCAGGCCGGGTTGGACGGCGTCTGGTGGTTGTTACGGATCAGGTCCTCGTAGCAGAGGTAGTTCCGCGCGCCCGGCATCATCGTGGCGCCGTGGGCCGCCGCGGGGGACGGCATGGAGGCCATGACGAGCGCGAACAGCCCGGCTCCGGCGAGGGCCGCCGAGCGGGAGGTGCGGAGGACCGTGGACTTCTTGCGGTCCGACTGCCGAGTGGACATGTGGGGGTCTCCTCTGGGGGTCATCCGGCGGGCCGGGACCGGTCCGGGCGGCCCGCTGGAATGCGGCCGGCCGGGCGGCTCCGCGCCGCCGGATCGTGTCCGACTGACGTGGAACTGCGTGGCGCCGCTCCCCGCTCCCGGGCGGTCAGGTGGAGGGAGACCGTCCGAGGAAATGGGAGCGCTCCCACTCTTAGCAGCGGGAGGTTCATTCGTAAATGGTTCACACAGGATTCTCCTGCCGGTGACGGAAGTTGGCGCAAGGAAACCGGCCCGGTGGCCGGGCCGGGCCCCCTCTTCCGGGGTCCGCCCCCGGCCCGTCCCCCGTCTCCCGGGCCCGGTTCCGTCCCGCCTCAGCGGCCCGTGGTCACGTCCTCCGCGAGCACCCGGGCGATGTTGCGCTCGGCGAGCGCGGTGATCGTGACGAAGGGGTTGACCCCGATCGAGCCGGGGATCAGCGAGCTGTCGACCGCATACAGTCCCGGGTGGCCGGGGAGCCGCCCGTAGGCGTCGGTCGCCGCGCCCAGCGGGCAGCCGCCGAGCGGGTGGTAGCAGAAGTCGCCGGCGAAGGCACGGTCGTCGCCGAACAGGTCATAGCGGTAGCTGGTGCCGTTGGCGCGGTTGACGCGGTCGAACAGCGACTTGGCCGAGGCCACCGCGGGCGCGTTCTGTCCCCGCCGCCAGTTCAGCCGCAGCTTCCCGCTCGCCGGGTCGAGCTCGAAGGTGCCGCGCTCGGGGTTGTCGGTGATGGCCAGATAGAGACTGATCCCGGTCTCGATGCCGGCCGGAACGGGCGCGATCTCGGCGAAGACGGGGTGCGTGGGGTGGTTCCAGTCGTCGATGGCCAGCACGGGGATCGCGGACTGCCGGGCGCCGGTGGGGTTCCAGGGGTGGTTGGCGCGGCCGGTCATGATGTTGCCGTTGGGCCCCCACCCGGTGCCGAGTTCCTCGCCGAGGCCGGGCAGGGCGCCCGATTCGCGGGCGCGCAGCAGGAGTTCGGTGGTGCCGAGGCTGCCGGCGCCGAGGAAGAGATACCGGCAGGAGACCTCCGAACGGCTCACCACGGAGCCGTTCACGTCGATCTCCTTCACCGCGAGCACGTAGCCGCCGCCGGGTTCCGGCCGGACGGACTCCACCTCGCTCATCGTGCGCAGGGTCACCTTGCCGGTGCCGAGGGCGGCGGCCAGGTAGGTCTTGTCCAGGCTGCGTTTGCCGTGGTTGTTGCCGTAGATGACCTCGCTCGCGAGGGCCGACGCGGCCACGTCGCCGCGCTCCTCACGCTCCATGTAGCCGAAGTCGTAGACGTTCGGCACATAAGCGGTGGTCAGGCCGGCCTGGTGGGCCTGGTCACGGGCGACGCGCGCGTAGCGGTAGTACGGGGTGGAGCCGAACCAGTCCGGGTCCACGGAGTTCACGCCCAGCATGGCGCGGGCGCGCGGGAAGTAGGTGCGGTACATCTCGTCGGCGTCGACCCCGGGCAGGACCTTCTCGAAGTGGGAGCGGGCCGGGGTGACGGCCATGCCGCCGTTGACCAGCGAACCGCCGCCCACACCGCGCCCGACGTAGACGGACATCTCCTCGAAGTTCACCCGGTCGAGCGCCCCCGGGTAGCGGTCGATGGGCCGGTTCACCACGTCCAGCCAGAGCAGGGTGTCCAGCGGCGCCTCGGTACGGTCCTTGAACCACATCGACCGGCGGTCGGGATTGAGCATGCCGCAGAAGACCTTGCCGTCGGCGGCGGGTTCCTCCCAGAGCCGGCCCATCTCCAGGACCAGGGTGGTCACTCCCGCCTCACCGAGCCGGAGGGCCGCGACGGACGCCCCGTAGCCGGAGCCGACGACGACGGCGGGGAAGGAGTCACCGGCTGCGGCCCCGCGGTCGGCGGCCGACGCCGGGGCGGAGACGGTGGTCAGTCCGGCCGCGGCGGCGGCCTGGAGGGCGGTGGCGCCGAGGAAGTGGCGGCGCGTCAGGTCAGGCGTACGGGGTAATGCGAGGGACACGGGCGGCTCCTGCCTGCTGGACCTGGTGGACTCGGGCTCTGCTGCGCTGCGCTCCGCCACCCCGGCCGCCCGGCGCCGGAACGCCGTCCTGGGCGCACCGGGTGTGCCGGGCGCGTGCGGGGCGTGCCGGGCCAGGGACCGGCGGGGCGGGGTGGGCCGTGGCGGACGCGCCGGTGATCAGGGTGGCACGCCCTGTTACCGCGAGTACCCCCGGGCACGGAAGGGACACTGCTTCTCCCTCGAATCACCCTGCGCAGATACTGGCGCGGAGTATGTACTCCAGGGCGGTCGTGTCCCTGGCCAAGAAGGTCCGTCAACCCCCTCGTACGTGCCCCTGGGCCGTGCGGGTTCGCTGGCCGGGAGAGGGGTCCGTGCGGGAAGCTGCCTGCGTGATCGAGCGAGAGGCCGCCGTTCAGGCGGTCGAGGACCAGCTGGAGCGCGACTGCCGGCGGTGGCGGGCCGCGGGTGTGGACGCCATGCGGATGGCCGTGGTCGGCGTCGAGGAACACGAGTTGGTGTGGATCGTCTCCTGGAACTCCGAGGAGTTCGTACGCACCGGGAACCCGGCGTCCATGCTGGCCGGTAACGGTCCGTACCTGGTCGACCGTGTCGACGGTGGACTGCACCGGATCGGCGCCGTCTCCGCGGTGACGGGGAAGTGGGAGGCCGACTATCGGGCCCGGATACGCGGGCTACCGGTGCGCACCGCAGTGGACGACCTGCACGACGCGCTGTGCGAAGTCGCCGCCGCGCGCGGACGCATGCACGCTGTGCGGGCGCTGCGCCAGAGGCTGCCCGTGCTCTCGCCCGCGGAGGCCATCGCATACGTGAGCGCCTTGCTGAACGGTGATCCACCCGCGCGCCTCGTGGCCGTCGCCGGCGAAGAACTCGTGGAGCCTCTCAACCCGGTGAATGCTGTGGAGACGATTCTGAGCGGGGCGGCCGTCCGAGCCGGTCGGAGAGCCGAGAGTTCTCGTCGGGTCATCTGCGAGCCATCGTTCCGGTGACCTCGAGAGCCCTTGCGCGGAGGTGAAGCCTCCCGGCTCACACGGCACGGAACCGGCCGGCGCCCCGAGCGGGCTCCGCCCCCTGCGGGCCCGCCCGCGGGCCGCCGGCGGCGGAGCCCGCGCCGGGGCGGCCGTCGCGTGCCGTCAGCCGAGGGCGGCGAGCAGTTCGCGTTCGCGGCGGGCTCCGAGCCCCGCGCGCCGCTCCCGGTCGAGGCCCCGCGCGCGTTCCCAGCGCAGCGTGTCGGCCAGCAGCTCCGCGCGGGGCCGGTGGCGCAGGCCGGCGGCGCGCGCCGCCGCGCCGGTGCGGGCCGAGAAACCCTCCCAGCCCGGCTCCGGATGCCACATCGGCAGCGAGCCGGGCCCCATGAACGGGGCCACGCCCCGCTCCCGCAGCCAGTCCGAGCCGGCGGTGACCACCGGGCCGGTGTGGCCGCCGGTCTCCCGGGAGAGCCCGATCCACTCCGCGAGCGGGAGGACCGGGCCGACGGCGTCGTACGCGCCGGTGGTCCCCGCGCCGGCGGCGTCGAGCAGCCAGGCGACGAGGTCCCGTACATCGACCGTCTGGGTCGGGAGCTCCAGTTCGTCCGGGACGAGCATCGGCCCGTGCGGGTCGCGCGCGGCACGGGCCACCCAGTAGCCGGTCCTGTCACTGTGGTCACCGGGGCCGCCGATGAGGCCGGCGCGGGCGATGAGGAGCCGGTCCCCCACGGCGTCCGCCGAGATCCGCTCGCAGGCGGCCTTCGCCTCGCCGTAGAGCGAGCGGTCCACCTCGCCCCGCTCGGTGGGGGCCAGGAGGGGCGCGGTCTCGTCGGCGCCCGGTTCCGCGTGTGAGGCGTAGACGCTGACGGAGGAGACGTAGGCCCAGTGCCGGGCCCGGCCGCCCAGCGCGTGGAGGGCGTCCCGGACGAAACCGGGCTGCCAGGAGACCTCGACGACGGCGTCCCAGTCGTGCCCCAGCAGCGGCCGGTACGCGCCGGGGTCGCGCCGGTCGGCGGCCACCAGCCGCGCCCCTGCCGTGACGTCCCCGCTCTCCCCGCGGGCCAGGCACGTCACCCGGTGCCCCCGCGCCACCGCCTCCCGCGCCACCTCGCGGCCCACCCACGCCGTCCCGCCCAGCACCAGAATGTCCATCCCGCCACCCCACCACGGCACCGGCCCGGCCCCGTACGGGTTTCGCCGTGGGCGGAGACCGCCTCCCGGGCCGTTCCCCGCCCTCCCGGCACCTCACCTCCCACCGCTGCCCAGCCCCGTGGCCGCCTGCCGCAGACTGTCCCCATGGAACTGCGCATCACCGCCACCTCGCCCGAGCACCCGGCCGCCCTGCTCGACCTGCCCTGGGACGTGCCGCTGGTGGACTGGCCGGAGTCGTGCCTGGTGGCGCTGCCGCGCGGGATCTCCCGTCACGTGGTGCGGTTCGCCCGCGCGGGCGAGGAGGTGGTGGCGGTGAAGGAGGTCGGCGAGTGGGCGGCCGTGCGCGAGTACGAGCTGCTGCGGGATCTGGACCGGCTGGCCGTCCCGGCCGTGGACGCCCTCGCGGTGGTGACGGGCCGGACGGACCCGCGCGGGGAACCGCTGGAGCCCGTCCTCATCACCCGCCACCTGGACGGCTCGCTGCCGTACCGCTCGATGTTCGAGACGACGATGCGGCCGAGCACCATCAACCGGCTGCTGGACGCGCTGGCCGTGCTGCTGGTCCGGCTCCACCTCGACGGCTTCGCCTGGGGCGACTGCTCGCTCTCCAACACCCTCTTCCGGCGCGACGCGGGCGCCTACGCCGCCTATCTGGTCGACGCGGAGACGGGGCAGCTCCAGCCCGGACTGAGCCGGGGCCAGCGGGAGTACGACCTGGAGGTCGCCCGGGTGAACATATCGGGCGAGCTGATGGACCTGGAGGCGGGCGGCTCGCTGCACCCGTCGGTGGACCCCGTGGAGTTCGGCACGGCCATCGCGGAGCGCTACGCCGAACTGTGGCACGAGCTGACCCGGCAGTCGGTGTACCCGCTGGCCAAGCGCCACTACATCGACCGGCGCATCCGCCGGCTCAACGAGCTCGGCTTCGACGTGGCGGAGATGCAGATCCAGGCCACTCCCGACGGCGACGCCGTGACGTTCCTGCCGAAGGTCGTCGACGCCGGCCACCACCAGCGGCAGCTGCTCCGCCTGACGGGGATGGACGCCGAGGAGAACCAGGCCCGCAGCCTCCTGCGGGATCTGGAGACGTGGATGATGACGCAGGAGGACTACGCGCCGGACGATCCGCTGGGCGCCCGCCCCGAGGTGCTGGCCCACCGCTGGGTGCGGGACGTCTTCCGGCCGACCGTCCGCCGGGTGCCCAAGGAACTCCGCGGCTCCGCGGACGTCGCGCAGATCTACCACGAACTGCTGGAGCACCGCTGGCTGATGTCGGAGCGGGCCGAGCGCGACGTGGGCCTGGACGCCACCGTCGAGGACTACCTCCGGACCGTGCTCCGCCCCCGCCTGGCCCGCGCCGCGGCGTCCGGGGCGGGCGGCGCGGCCGGGGAGGAGGCGGCGGAGGCGGAGGACGGCACCTCCGCGCCGGACACCGCTCCCGGCCTCGCGGAGGGCACGGTCCGACGGGGGCTGACAGGGCCCGACGGGGTCTGACGGAAGCAAGGGAGCCGCCACCCGGGCGCGCGGCACGGCGGGGCGCCCGCAGACAGCCGGGGGCGGGCGCCGGGCCTTCCCGCGCCCCGGTGACGCGGTGCGACGCCGGACGCGAGGAGAGAAGCACCTGACGGATTTGCACCTTTTACCCCGGTAGTCTCGGCGCGGTGAGAAACCGGCATGAGGCGCGGCTCCGGCCGCTCGGGCTGGATCCGGAGGAGGCGGCCGAGCGGCTCCTGCGCGATCTGCACAGCTCCGGCAAGGGACTGTCCACCGCGGAGGCACGGCGCCGTCTGGTGCAGTACGGGCGGAACGAGCTGCGGCGGCGGGGCGGACGCCGCTGGCCGAGGGAGCTGGCCCGGCAGTTCGTGCACCCGCTGGCCCTGCTGCTGTGGGTGGCCGCCGCCCTGCTGCTGATCGTCGGCTCACACGTGGTGGCCGGCGCGGTGGTGCTGATCATCCTGCTCAACGCGGGTTTCGCCTTCACCCAGGAGGTGCAGGCGGAGAAGGCGGTGGAGGCGCTGACGCGCTATCTGCCGCAGCGTTCCCGGGTGATCCGGGACGGCGAGCACGTGGACATCGACGCCGCCGAGCTGGTGCCCGGTGACGTCGTGGTCATCCGGCAGGGGGACCGCATCGCGGCGGACGTGCGGCTGCTGTCGGGCGCGATCGAGGCGGACATGTCGGCGCTGACCGGTGAGTCGGCGCCCTCCCTGCGGTCGGCCGCAGCCGTGGAGGTGGACGTGCCCGTGCTCCAGGCGCACGACCTCGTCTTCAGCGGCACCAACTGCACCGGCGGCGAGGCGCGGGGTGTCGTCTTCGCCACCGGCATGACCACCGAGCTGGGCCGGATCGCGGCGCTCTCCGAGCGGGTCGAGCAGGAGCCGAGCCCCATGGAGCAGCAGGTGCGCCGGGTGGCCTGGCTGATCGCCGCGGTGTCGATCGCGCTGGCGGCGGCGTTCATCCCGGTGGCCACCTTCGGCGGCCACCTGTCCCTGCTGAACGCGCTGGTCTTCGCGGCGGGGCTGCTCGCCGGGATGGTGCCCGAGGGCCTGCTGCCCGTGATCACCTTGGCGCTGGCCGTCGCCGTGAAGGGGCTGGCGGCCCGGGGGGCGCTGGTCAAGCGGCTGAGCGCCGTGGAGACCCTGGGTTCGACGGACGTCATCTGCACCGACAAGACCGGCACACTCACCGAGAACCGGATGCGCCCCACGGCCCTGTGGACCACGGCCGGGGTGATCGGCCTGACCGGCGGTGGGACCGGCGCGGACACCGGCGGTGAGACCGGCGCGGCCCCCGGGGAGCCCGGGAAGCAGGGCCCGCACACAGGGCCCACTGCCGCGCCGGACACCGCGCCTGACACCGCGCCTGACGGAGCGCCGGGCCCGGAGCCCGCACCGGAGGGAGCCCCCGATCCGGCGGCCCCGGTGGTCCAGGCGGCCGTCCGCACCGCCGCCGCCTGCAACAACGCGCGTCTCCAGCCGGGCGAAGAGCCGAGCGGCGACCCCACCGAGGTGGCCGTCCTGCTGGCCGCGCGGGAGCTGGGCGCCGATGTGGACGCGGGCCACCGGGAGAGCGCCCGCCGCTGGCAGCTCCACTTCGACCCGGAGCGGAAGCTGATGTCCACCGTCGACCGGCACGGCGACGAACTGACCGTGCACACCAAGGGCGCCCCCGAGGCCGTCCTCCGGCGGTGCGCCACCCTGCTCGACGCACAGGGCCGGCCGGCGGAGCTGGACGACGCCGCCCGGGAGCGTGTCACCGCCCGGGCGGACGCCTTCGCCCGGGACGGGCTGCGCGTGCTGGCGCTGGCCCGGCGCGCCCTGCCGGGGGACGGCGACCCGCCCCACGAACGGGAGGACGTCGAACGGGACCTCTGCCTCATCGGCCTGGTGGCCATGATCGACCCGCCGCGTCCCGAGGTGGAGGACGCCGTCGCGCACTGCCGCTCCGCCGGGATCCGCATCATCGTGATCACCGGGGACCATCCGCTGACGGCCGCCGCCGTCGCCCGCCGGGTGGGGATCACGGGCGAGCACCCCCGCGTCGTCACCGGGGCCGACCTGGACGAGCTGCACGAGCACCAGATCGGCGACCTGCTCCGGGCGGAACCGGAGATCATCTTCGCCCGCGCCTCGCCCGAGGCGAAGCTGCACATCGCCGACGCGCTGCGCGGCCAGGGCCACGTCGTCGCGATGACCGGCGACGGCGTCAACGACGCGCCGGCCCTGCACCGCGCGGACATCGGCGTGGCCATGGGCCGCTCGGGCACCGACGTCGCCCGCGAGGCCTCCACGATGGTGCTGACCGACGACAACTTCGCATCGATCGTCGAGGCCATCCGGGCGGGACGCCGCATCTACGACAACGTCCGCAAGTTCATCCTCTACATCTTCACCCACGCCACCCCCGAGGTCGTCCCCTTCCTCGTCTTCGCCCTCGGCGGCGGCGCCGTGCCCCTGCCGCTGACGATCCTCCAGCTCCTCGCCTTCGACGTGGGCAGCGAGACCCTGCCGGCGCTGGCGCTCAGCCGGGAGAAGGCCGAGCCCGGCATCATGAGCCGCGGCCCCAGGCCCCGCTCCGAGGGCGTCATCCGCGGCCCGATGCTGATCCGCGCCTGGCTCTTCCTCGGAGTGATCGTGGCCGCCCTGCAGATGGCCGGCTTCTTCTACGTCCTCCACCAGGCCGGCTGGCACCCCGGTGACGCCACCGGCGCCGGCAGCCCCCTGCACCACGCCTACCAGCAGGCCACGACGATGACCTTCCTCGGCATGATCGCCGGCCAGATCGGCACGGCCTTCGCCGTGCGCACCCAGCGGGCGTCACTGCGCTCCGTGGGGGTCTTCTCCAACCGCTATCTGCTGGCCGCCATCGGCGGCGCGATCGTCCTGGCGGCGCTCTTCGTCTACGCGCCGCCGTTCCAGGCGCTGCTGGGCACGGCGGCGCCGCCGGCGAGCGCGCTGGCGCTGCTGCCGGCCTACCCGCTGATCGTCTGGGGCGCGGACGAGCTGCGCCGTTTCCTGATCCGCCGGCGCGCGGCCCGCACGGGACGGGAGGGCTGACCGCGCGGGCCGCCACGGCTCCTCCGCATCCGATCCTCATGCGGCCCTCATGCGGACCCGGCCCGCGCGCATCCGGTCGCGGGCCGGGGGCCGAATCCCCTCCGTCCACGCACGTAGCGCAAGATCTGGGGCACGAGACACGAGACCGTGTGCTCAGCACCCGACCACGCACCTCGCCGAGGAGACCGATGCCGTCCACCCCACGGGCCGTCCGCTGGCTCGTACCCGCCTTGCTGCTCGTCGTCTGGCTGGGGGTCGGCGGCGCGTTCGGCCCCTACGCCGGCAAGCTCGGTGAGATCTCCACCAACGACCAGTCGGCGTTCCTGCCGCAGAGCGCCGAGTCGACCCAGGTGATCGACGAGCAGAAGGCGTTCCGGCAGACCAAGTCGCTGCCGGCCATCGTCGTCTGGACGGCCGACGAGGGGAAGATCACCCCGGACCAGCGGGAGGCCGCCACCCGCGCCCTGGCCTCCCTCTCCGGCAGCCCCGGCGTCAACGGGCGCGTCTCCCCCGCGGTGCCCTCCGAGGACGGCCGGGCCCTGCAGGGCGTCGTCCCGCTCGACGAGGGGCTGGGCGACGCGACCGAACCCACCCTGGACCGCGTCACGGCGGCGGCCGGCAAGGTGGAGGGCACGAGTGTCGCCCTCGCCGGTCCCGCCGCCACCCAGCAGGACCTCTCCAAGGCGTTCGCGGGCATCGACGGGCTGCTGCTCGGCGTGGCCCTCGGCGTGGTGCTGCTGATCCTGCTGCTCGTCTACCGCAGCGTGCTGCTGCCGCTGGCCATCATCCTCGGCGCGGTGTTCGCCCTCTCCCTGGCCTGCGGCATCGTCTACGCGCTCGCCCAGCGGGATCTGGTGCGGGTCGACGGGCAGGTCCAGGGCATCCTCTTCATCCTCGTCATCGGCGCCGCGACCGACTACGCGCTGCTGCTGTCGTCCCGGTTCCGCGAGGAACTCTCCCTGCACGGCGACCGGTTCACCGCCATGCGCTCCGCGGTGCGCCGCTCCGCCGGGGCCATCACCGCGAGCGCGGCCACCGTGGCGCTGGGGCTGCTCGCCCTGCTGCTCAGCGACCTCTCCAACAACCGGGCGCTCGGCCCGGTCGGCGCCATCGGCATCGTCTGCTCGGTGCTGTCCGCGCTGACGTTCCTGCCCGCCGCGCTGCTGCTGCTCGGCCGGTCCGCGTACTGGCCGGCCAAGCCGAAGGCCGTCGCGGACCCGGAGCACCCGGAGGCGGCGGAGAGCGGCATCTGGTCCACGGTCGCCGCTCGCGTGGACCGGGCGCCCCGGCGGATCTGGGCCGTCACCCTCGTGGTGCTCGCCGCATGCGCCGTCTTCGCCCCGCAGCTCAAGTCGCAGGGGGTGCCGCTGAGCGAGATCTTCGTCAACGACGCGCCGTCGGTCTCCGCCCAGGAGACGCTGAGCGAGCACTTCCCCGGCGGCACCGGCAACCCCGCCGTGATCATCACCGACGCGGACCGCGCGGCGGAGGTGGCCCGCGCGGTGCGGGACACCGAGGGGGTCTCCTCGGCGGCGCCCGTGACGGAGTCCGGCCGCCCCGGTGGCGGCGAACCCCTGGTCGTGGACGGCCGGGCGGAGATCAACGCCGTCCTCGCCGACGGTGCCGACAGCACCGCCGCCCGGGACACCGTGCAGCGGATACGGGACGCGGTGCACGCCGTGCCCGGCGCCGACGCCGTCGTCGGCGGCTACACCGCCCAGCAGTACGACACCCAGACCACGGCGCAGCGCGACCTGAAGGTGATCGTCCCGGTGGTGCTCGGCATCATCCTGCTGATCCTCATAGCGCTGCTGCGCTCGCTGCTGCTGCCCGTGCTGCTGGTGGCGACGGTGGCGCTCAACTACGCGGCGACGATCGGTGTGGCCTCCCTGGTCTTCGAGCATCTGCTCGGTTTCTCCGGGGTGGATCCCTCCGTGCCGCTCTACGGTTTCGTCTTCCTCGTCGCGCTCGGCGTGGACTACAACATCTTCCTGATGACCCGGGTCCGCGAGGAGGCGCAGCTGCGGGGCACCCGGTTCGGGGTCCGCAAGGGGCTCACGGCGACGGGCGGTGTGATCACCTCGGCCGGCGTGGTGCTGGCCGCGACCTTCGCCGCGCTGGTGGTCATCCCGCTGGCCTTCCTGGTGCAGATCGCGTTCATCGTCGCCTTCGGCGTGCTGCTGGACACCCTGGTGGTCCGCTCGCTGCTGGTGCCCGCCCTCGTCCGGGACATCGGCCCGGCCGTGTGGTGGCCCAGCTCCCTGCGTCACGACCGGGCGGCGGAACCGGGCGGTCCGGGGGACGCGGCCGTGGCGGCCGGTCCCGGGGGCGCCGGGCCGTCCCGCCCGACGGCCTGAGCAGCGGGACGGCAGGCCCGGGGGCACGGGGCGCCCCGCGTCACCCGGTCCGGTCCAGGGTCCGGGCCGGGTTCCGGGGCCCACCGGGCCGCCGGTCCCTCCCCGCGGTGCTCAGGGGCCGCGCCGCCTCAGGGATGGCGCGGCCCCTGCCGCGGCCCGGTGCCGGGCAGCCGCCGCGGATGCTCGAGCTCCTCTTCGACGGGCGGCTTCGGCGCGTCCCGCAGATACCGCGCGAGGTGCCGCTTGCCGCCCCGCCGGGCCTGCGCGCCCCGCTGCCCCGGGCTGTGGCCGAGATCGGAGTCCGGGTCGACGCGCACGGAACGCGCCACCTGCTCGCGGTTGTCGTACCGCTCCGCCGGGATGCCCCGCAACGCGGCGATCTCCTGCTCGGACGCCCCGCCCTCCCGCGCGGCGTGGATCAGCTCGTCCTTGCCGGCGGGGAAGTCGACATCCTTGATCGCGTGCAGGACCCGCGGAACGCTGGTGTGCGCCATGGCTCACTCCTTGCCGCTGCTCGGTGAGACGGCGCCGTGGCTCCGCTGCGGCACGGCGCGCGACGGCGACGGCGGGCCCGCAGGTCCCCGTGCCGCGTTCCGGGTTCCCGGACGAAGGGGATGAAACCGCCGCTCAGGGGCGGTGGGGTGCGCGGCCGCGTCTCAGCAGGCCACGGCCTTGGGCACGTCGGATCCGTAATCCGCCAGGTCGCAGAGCGTGCGGAGCGAGATCTTCCAGTCACCGCCCTGCCGTACGGACTCCCCCGGCTTCTCCGGCCGGATCGACTCGCCGCCACCGCGCAGCGTGTAGCCGACCTGTGCCTCCCGCGCCGAGGTGAAGTCCACCGACTCCACATGGACCCGCAGCTCCTTGGCGCGGTCGTCGTCGGCGAACCCCTGGATCATCAGCTCGTACTGGCCGCCGTCCTCCACCAGGCCGGTCTTGTCCTCCGGGGACAGCCCGTGGTCGAAGAGCCCCTGCCACGCCGCGCGGATGTCGCTCTCCGCCCGCTCCGGGTCCTTGGGGGCGGTGGCGGTGGGGGTGGGCGAGGAGGAGGGCGACGTGCTCGGCGCGGGGGTGGTGGCCGCCGACTCCACCGTCTCGCTCGCGGAGGGGGACGCAGTCGGTTCCCCGTCGCCCTCGCCGCCCCCGGACCCGCAGGCGGCAGCCCCGAACAGCACGGCCGCGGCGGCCAGCAGCGCCGCCGGGCCGCGTGGAGCAGAAGTCATGGTCCTCACCCTCCGGTCTTCGCCTCGCGCACGGCCTCTTGACTGATCTACCCGCCCGCGCGGGCATCCACCGCACAGGGAGGGCCGGCCCGCCCGGGCGGCCCCGGTCCCGCCCACCGGCACGGCCGGGCCGGGCCGCGTTCCCTCGCCGCGGGTCCGGGGCGGGGCGCACGGGAGGACGGACGACGCACGCTACCCGCCCGCCTCTCCCCGGCGCCCGCACCGGCGGCGCCGGGCGCGCCGTGCGGACCGGCCGTCCCGCGGCGGTGACCACCGGAAGGACGTCCGCCCCGGCCCGGCACGGACGGGCCCCGCCTCCGTGCCCGGCCGGGGCGGACGTCACCGGCCGGGGCCCGCCGGTTCCTCCGGTGCGCCCCGGTGTGCCGTCAGGCGGGACTGGAGGCGCATCGCGCCGTAGCCGAGGGCGGCGAGGGCGCAGCCGATGGCCAGGTCGGCGGGGGCCAGGGGCTGGGTGCCCAGGAGTTTCTGCAGCGGCGGCAGGTAGACGCCCGCGATCTGGAGCAGCAGTGCGGTGGCCACGCCGATCAGCAGGAAGGGGTTGGCCAGGGTGCCCGGGCGGGCGCGGGAGGCCAGGCCGACACCGAGCTGGGTGGCGCCGAGCACGAGGAAGATCATCGTCTGCCAGGGCCGTCCCGTCGCGTGGGCCCAGACCCCCACCCCCAGCGACGCCGCGGCGATGACCGCCCCGAGCACCAGGACACGCGGCCACAGCCCGGCGCCGAGCACGCTCTCCTCCGGGGGCCGTGGCGGGCGCCGCATCGTCTCGGGGGCCACCGGTTCCGCGCCCAGCGCTACCCCGGGCAGTCCGTGGGTGAGCAGGTTGACCCAGAGGATCTGGGCCGGGAGCAGCGGCAGCGGCATACCGAGGAACGGGCCGAGCAGCATCACCAGGATCTCCGCCAGGCCGCCCGCGAGACCGTAGAGCAGGAAGCGGCGGACGTTGGCGTAGACCCGGCGGCCCTCCTCGACGGCGGCCTCCACCGTGCCCAGGTCGTCGTCGGCCAGCACCAGGTCGGCCGCCTGACGCGCCACCTCGGTACCGCGCCGGCCCATGGCCACACCGATGTCGGCGCGGTGCAGCGCGGGGCCGTCGTTGACGCCGTCACCGGTCATGGCGACGACGTGCCCGGCGCCTCGCCAGGCCTCCACGATGTCGAGCTTCTGTTCGGGGCCGATGCGGGCGAAGACCCGGGGGACGGTGAGATCGCCGGCGGAACCGTCCCGGACGCGGTCCCCCGTGGTCACCGCCTCGCCGCCGTCCTCCGTGATCCCCAGCCGCCGGGCGACGACCCCGGCGGTCAGCGGGTGGTCCCCCGTGATCAGAACGGGGACGATGCCGGCCCGGCGCACCGACGCCACCGTGGCGGCCGCCGCCTCGCGCGGCGGGTCCAGCAGCCCGGCCAGCCCCAGCAGGGTGAGCCCGGACTCCCAGTCCCCGCCCGGCGGCGGGGGCTCCGCGCGGTCGGCGGCGGCGACGGCCAGCACCCGGTAGCCCTCGCCGGCGAGCCGCCGGGCGGCCTCGGACGCCCCGCCGCGGGACGGCCCGTCCGCGTCGAGGACCTCCGGGAGGAGCACCGCCTCGGGCGCACCCTTGCAGATGACGCGGAGACCGCCGCCGGGCCGGCGGTGCACGGTGGTCATCCGCGCGCGCTCACTGCTGAAGGGCACCTCGTCACTGCGGGGCCAGTCGTGGCGGAGCGCCGCCTCGTCCAGGCCCAGGCGTGCGGCGGCGGCGAGGAGGGCCGCCTCGGTGGGGTCGCCGAGGGCGTGCCACTCCCCCGGTGGGTCGCCGCCCTTCCGTCCCGGCGTGGCGGCGTGCCGCTCCCCCGGGGCGCCGGGTCCCGCTCCCGTGGCGCCGCCCCGGCCGTCCCCGCCGTCCCCGCCGTCCCCGCCGTCCCCGCCGCCGGGTCCGCCGTCATGGCCGGTCACGCCGCGCCCACCTCCCCGGGCGGGTCCGCCGACTCCGCTCCCCGTACCGTCCGCGGCCCCCGCGCCACCGCCCCGGTGGTCCTCGCCGGCCTCCGGGGGCTGGAGCGACGCGTCGTTGCACAGCACGGCGGCGGTGAGCAGCGCGGCGACGTCCGGCGCCGTCTCCGGGCGCAGCGCGGTGCCCGCGCGCTCCACCCGGCCCACGGGCGCGTAACCGCTGCCGGAGACCTCCGCCGTGCCCCGCGGGGTCCACAGCCGCCGGACCGCCATCCGGCCCTCGGTGAGGGTGCCCGTCTTGTCGGTGGCGATCACCGTCACCGAGCCCAGGGTCTCCACCGCGGGCAGCCGCCGCACGATCGCGTTGCGCTCCGCCATGCGCCGCGCTCCCAGCGCCAGCCCCAGCGTCACCACGGCCGGCAGCGACTCGGGCACGGCCGCGACGACGAGGCTGACCGCCGTCACCGCCATCAGCTCCAGCGGCTGCCCGCGCACCAGGCCGATCACCGCGACCGCCACGCAGAGCACCACGGCGGCCCCCGCGAGCACCCGCCCGAAACCGGCCAGCCTGCGCTGCAGCGGGGTGGCGCCCGGACGGGTCGTCATCAGGGCGGCGATCCGGCCGGTGGCGCTGTCCGCGCCGGTCGCGGTGGTGACGAACCGCCCCCGGCCGCGCACCACGACGGTGCCCGCCGACACCGAGGGCGCCGGCCCGCCCTCCGGCACGGGTTTGCCCACCGGCTCCGGCTCCCCGGTCAGCGAGGATTCATCGACCAGCAGCCCGGCCTCCTCCAGCAGACGGCCGTCGGCGGGCACGATGTCGCCCTCGCCCAGCAGCACCAGATCCCCCGGCACCACCTCCGGCGCGGGCACCTGCCGCTCACGCCCGCCGCGCACCACCCGCGCCATGGGCGCGCTCAGCTCCCGCAGCGCCATGACGGCCTTCTCCGCGCGGACCTCCTGCGCCACCCCGACGGCCGAGTTGGCCACCACGACGAGGGAGATGATCGCGGTGTCGAGGAGGTCGCCGGTGGCGACGGTCAGCACGATGGCCGCGAGCAGCACGAGGATCAGCGGGTCCCGCAGCTGCGCGGCGATCCGGCGCCACAGGGGGGTGGCCCGGCCGGTGGCGACGACGTTGGGACCGTACCGCTCCAGACGGGCGGCCGCCTCCTCGGCCGTCAGCCCGTCCGCGGACGGCGCCCCCGGGCCCTCCTGCCTCACCATGGCCGCAGCCTCCACCGGGGGCGGGACCTCCGCAAACGGCGGGGTCCGGGGCCCCGGGGCGGCACGGTGGCGGCGGGCCGGGCCCGCCCGGGGGAGCGGGCTCCGCGCGGGTCACCTGTGCGGTTGCCGCCGGGAGGGCGAGGGCACATCGTGGAAGCGTGGCGCCGGGCCGGGACACGGGGCGGACCCCGGCTCCCCCGCGAACCACCGAGCGGCCGGTTCGCGGGGGTCCCCACGGCGAGCCGCGCGCCGGCCTGGGCAGTGGGGTGGGCCGGCACGGCCCGCGGGCCCCGGAACCGCGGCGGGCCGCAGCCCCGGACCGTGGGGGCGGGCGCTCCCCCGTCCCGCGGGCCACGAAGCCGCGAGCCACGGGCCCGGAATCGGAGCGGCGCCCGCCGCCCGTCCCGCTCCACCCGGTGACAAGGCCCCTCCCGGCCCGGCCGAGCCCCGAGCGAAGAGGTGACCCGCATGGCGACCGACACCCCCGGAGCCCCCGTGGTGGTGGCCGTGGACGGCTCCCCGGCCGCGCTGGAGGCCGTGGACACCGCCGCCGGGGAGGCCCGCCTCCGGAACCGCCCGCTGCGGGTGGTGCACGCCTTCGTCTGGCCGTCGACGCGCATGCCGCTGGGCGCGGTCGAGGGCGATCTGCGCTACGAGGCCGACGGGATCGTCGAGGAGGCGCTGCGGCGGGCCCGGGCGGCGGGCCCCGTCCCGGAGGCCGGCGGCGCGGTCGTGACGGGCGACGCGCTCAGCGTTCTCGAACAGGAGTCCAGAAGTGCCGCGCTGATGGTGGTCGGCAGCCGGGGCCTGGGCACCTTCTCCCGGCTGCTGCTCGGCTCGGTGGCCGGCCAGCTCGCCGCGCACAGTCACGCCCCGGTGCTGGTCGTCCGCGGCCGGGTGGCCGCCGAGGGGCCGGTGGTGGTGGGTGCCGACGGCTCCCCGGCGGGTGACGGCGCGATCGGCTTCGCCTTCGCGGAGGCCGCGGCACGGGAGACGCGGCTGGTGGCGGTACACGCCTGGTCCGACTGGGCCGACCCCGTCCCACCACCCCCGGACAAGGCGGCCCCCTACGCCTACGCGCCCGGAATGCTCCAGGACGACGAGGAACGGCTGCTGGCCGAGGCGCTGGCCGGCCGGCGCGAACGGTATCCGGACGTGCCCGTGGAACCGCGGGTGGTGCGGGGCCGGGCGCGTGAGGTGCTGGTCGAGGCGAGCGAGGCGGCCGGGCTGCTGGTCCTCGGCGCGCGCGGCCGGGGCGGCATGAGGGGGATGCTGCTCGGCTCCGTCAGCCAGGCCCTGCTCCGGCACGCCCACGCCCCGGTGGCCGTCGTCCGCTCCCCCTGACGGCCGGGCGGCCCGGGGCCACGCGCCGCTCACGGCCCCGTGCCCGGCCCCGCCCCGCGCGCCGCCACCGCCACCACCACCGCCACCGCCACCGCCACGCGCACAACCCTGCCCGCCGTCCCGCCCGTCACGTCCCCCTCCGGCGCCTCCGGCAGGCGGAATCGGGCCGGCCGGACCACCCTGGAAGCGGGGGCCGCGCCCGGACCCAGGGGAAGGACCACGACCGTGGCGGAGAACGGACCCGTGCAGCACGCCCCCGACCCGGGGGACATCGGACGGCGTATCCGCCTCCGGCGGACGCAGCTGGGCCTGTCCCGCGAGGAGGCCGCGGCGCGCGCGGGCATGGCGCCCGGCTACCTCGCCTACCTGGAGGAGCACGCGGCCGACCCCAGCGCCCCCGGCATCGTCCGGCTGGCGGGCGCCCTGGGAACCTCGGCGGACACGCTGCGCGGCGCCGGGACGGACCGGCCGCCCGGCCGGGGCCGGGCCGCCGCCCATCCCCGGCTGGTGCCGCTCGACGCGGAGGAGTGCTGGTCGCTGCTCGCCTCGCACGGCGTGGGCCGCCTCGGGGTGTCCCTCGCGGACGATCATCCCGCCGTCGTACCGCTCAACTACCTCGTCGACCAGGGCAGGATCGCCTACCGCACGGCGCCCGGGACCGTGCTCGCCCGGGCGGCGGGCCACCAGGTCGCGTTCGAGGTGGACCAGGTGGACGAGGCGATGAGCCGTGGCTGGAGCGTGCTCGCCGTGGGCCGGGCGCACCACGTCACCGACACCGGGGCCGTGGGACGGCTGGCGGGACTCACCCGGGCGGAGCCGTGGGCGGGCGGCGTGCGGGACTTCTGGGTGCTCATCGAGCCCGAGCAGCTCTCCGGCCGCCGCATCGACACCGGCTGAGCCCGGCCCGTGGCTCGGGAGCGCCGGGCGCGACCCGGGAGCGGCCGGGCAGGGACCGGGAGCACGGTGAGCACCCGTGGCCCTGACCTGACCTGGCCCGACGGACGGGGGCCGGCCGGCGGCAGCCGCCCCCCACGCCACGTCCCAGCGCGTCACCTCCCGCCACGTCGCGGTTCGCTGTCATGCGTGATCAAATATGCCCTTCGGGGCTTTTCGCCCCTACGGTGCGGCGCGTCCGGCGCGCACACCGGGGCGGCGGCTCCGGCACACCACCGCCACCGGGAGAAGAACGGCAGTCATGGAGCACGAGCAGCGGACCCCCTCCGGCCCCGGTGACCGCGCCGAGGAGCTCTCGGAGGTGTCCCAGCAGCTCCAGCAGCTCACCGAGGCCCAGAGCCGCCTGCAGAGCCTGCTGGACGCGGTCCTCAACGTCAGCCGTGAACTGGACCTGCCGGTCGTCCTGCGGAACATCGTCACCACCGCCATGGAACTGGTCCGGGCCCGCTACGGAGCCCTCGGCGTCCTGGACGAGAGCGGCGAGGGACTGTCGGAGTTCATCCCCGTCGGGCTGGACGAGGGCGAGTACCGGGCGCTGCAAGGTGTCGAACTGCCACACGGCCGCGGGCTGCTGGGGCATCTGATCCACTGCCCGGAGCCCTTGCGGGTGGAGCACATCCCGGCCCACCCGGAGTCGGTCGGCTTCCCTTCGGGGCATCCGCCCATGCGCACCCTGCTGGGGGTGGCCATCACCGTGCGGGGCCGCATCTACGGCAATCTCTACCTCGCCGACCGGCTCGACCACGAACCGTTCGACCGGCACGACGAGTCGGTGGTCGTCGCGCTCGCCGGCGCGGCGGGCGTCGCCATCGAGAACGCGCGCCTGTTCGAGCGGACCCGGGGCAGCGCCGAGCGTTTCCAGCGGCTGCTGCTGCCCAGGCTGCCCGACCTGGCCCCGTTCTCCGGGTCCGCCGCCTACCGCCCCTCCACGGAGCGCGATCTGGACCCCGGCCAGGTGGGCGGCGACTGGTACGACGCCCTGCCGCTGCCGGACGGCTCCTGCGCCATGGTGATCGGCGATGTCGTCGGCCACGACCTGATCGCGGCGGCCGCCATGGCGCAGACCCGCAACATGCTGCGCGCCCTGCTCTACGACCGGCGGACCGGCCCGGGCGCCGTCCTCGCGCGGCTCGACCGGACGCTGCACGCCGTCACGGAGAACCCGGTCACCACCGCCTGTCTGGCCCGGGTGGAGCCCTCGCGGGACGGCGCGCCGTGGACGCTGCACTGGTCCACCGCGGGCCATCCCCCGCCGCTGGTCCTCACGCCCGGCGGGGAGACCCGCTATCTCAGCGGCGAACCCGGCCTGCCCCTCGGCGTGGACCTCCGCCTCCCCCGCCCCGACCACACCGACCGGGTGGCGCCCGGATCCACGCTCGTCCTCTTCACCGACGGTCTCGTCGAGCACCGGGACCACCCGGTCGACCACGGGCTGGCCGCCCTCGCCCGCACCGCCGCCGCCCACGCCGCCGAACCCCTGGACGACCTCGTCCGCGTCCTGGCCGACGAGCACCCGGGCGACGGCCACGACGACATGGCGGTCCTGGCGATCCGCCTCCCTTGAGACGGCGCCGCCCCGGGCCCTCTCCCCCGCCCGTGCCCCGCACCCGGTGGCGCCGTGGCCCTCCGCACGTGACTCCATCCGGCCGGGCCCCCGGCACCGGACCCCGCGCCGGGGGCCCATGGAGTCACGCCGCGGAACCCGCCGGCTCACGCGGCGGCGCGCGCCGTCCCCCCGTCCGCGCTGGGCGCCCCGCTCGCCTCCCCGGCGCCCCCGGCATCCCCTGCCTCCCCCGCCTGCCCGTCGTGCGGGACGACGGCCACCGGGCACGGCGCGTGGTGGACCACCCCGTGGGTGACGTGGCCGAGGCGGGCCGGGTGCGCGGGACGGGGCCGGCGGTGGCCGGTGACCAGGAGCGCGGCGTCACCGGAGGCCGTGATCAGTTCGTGGGCGGCGGAGCCGTGCACCACCCGTTCGGCGACGGCCACCCCCGGATACGCCTCCCGCCAGGGGGCCAGCACCCGGGCCAGGTCCGCCTCCTCCTGCTCCTGGTACTCCTCCGTCAGATCTCCGTCCAGGGGGGCGGCGGCGTAGCCGTAGACCCGCTTGGGGTTCCACGCGTACACGACGTCGAGGAGCGCCCCGCGGTCGGCCGCCGCCCGGAAGGCGAAGGCGAGCAAGGGGTCACCGTGATGGCGGACGTCGATGCCGAGGACGACCGGGCCCTCGTCGCCGGGCCGCCCCACCGGCCCGTCCCCGCCGTCACGGACCAGCACCACCGGCCGCGCCGCGTGGGTGACGACGGCCAGGCCGACCGAGCCCACCAGGCGCCCGGACATCCCCGCCAGCCCGCGCGAGCCGAGCACGAGCACCTCCGCCTCCTGTTCGGACAGCGTCCTGACGGCCGCCCCCTCCACCCGCTCCACGGCGATCTCCACCCCGGGGGCCCGCTCCCCGGCCGTCCGCCGGGCCGCGTCCAGCCGCTGCTCCGCCCAGCGGCGGTGGGAGGCGACGGCGTCGGGCCGGACGGTTGCGGCGGCGGGCGGGTCCCAGACCTGGACGATCCGCAGGGCGCGGCCGGAGCGCAGCGCCTCGTCGGCCGCCCACTCCGCGGCCGTCAGGCTCTGCGGGGAGCCGTCCACGCCGACGGCGACCACCCCGCCGCCCGGGGCGCCCGGCTCTGCCGCCCCTCGCTCAGCCGGCCGTTCCACCGGCCGCCGCGCCGTCCCGGCCATCCGCCCACCTCCTGGCTCCCTGCCGTGCCCTGCCGTGCCGTTCCGCCATCCGCGCCCTCCGCCGCTCCCCCGTCCGCGCTCCCCGCCGTGCCACGGCCGTCTCACGCCCCCTCACAACCGCGCCTCACGCCTGCGGGACGACCGCGACGGGACACGGCGCGTGGTGCAGCACGGCATGGTTGACCAGACCGAGCTGAAGCCCGAAATGGCCGCGCCGGGCGTGGGCGCCGACGACCAGCAGACCGGCGTCCCGGGACGCCTCCAGCAGCGCCCGCCGCGCGGAGCCCTCCACCGCCCGGCGCTCCACGGGCACCGCCGGATAGCGCTCCCGGGCCGGCCCCAGCGCCTCGTCGAGGACCCGTCCGGCCCGGATCCGGCACCGTCCGGCCACGGTGTCCCCGTCGTCCCCGCCGTCCCCGCCGCCCCGGGCCGCGGTGGCGGCCTCCCCGGCCGGGACCCGCCAGGCGTGCACGGCGATCAGCGCGCGCCCCCGGCGGTGTGCCTCGCGGAAGGCGTACTCGCCCGCGGTGCGGCCCTCGGCGGTGTCCTCGACACCGGGCACACCACTGGGGCTCTCGTCCGCGGGCCGTTCGTCCTGGACGCCGAGGACGACCGGGCCACCGCCGTCCGGTTCGCCGCGGACGACGACCACGGGACAGTCGGCGCGCCCGGCCACCGCCAGCCCGACCGAACCCAGCAGCATGCCCGTCACCCCGCCGCCGCCGTGGCTGCCGACCACGAGGGTGAAGGCGTTGCGGCCCGCGCACAGCAGCGCCTCGGCCGGGCCCTCGGGGACGATCCCGCCGGACACCTCGGTCCCGGGGGCGCGTGCGCGGGCGTGGGCGACCGCCGTGTCCCGGATGCGCTCGGCGTTCTCCGTCAGGCCGGGCACCGGCTCACCGAGGGGCGGCCCGGTGGCGCACAGCAGGCGCAAGGGGGTGCCATGGCGCGCCGCCGCGTCCGCGGCCCACTCCACGGCCCGGAGGCTGGAGCCGGAGCCGTCGACCCCGGCCACGACGGGGAGCACCATGAGCTGACCACCTCTCCTCCCGCCGGCCGCACCGGGACGCGGCCGGCGCGGGCGCGCCGGACGGCGGGCGCGCGGCAGACCGGTTCACAGCCTCGCACAAGCCCTTTACCGCCGCATGTGCGCACATGTCATCTCATACGGGAGGCCGGCGGCGTTCCGCCCGCGGCAGGCCGCGCACGATCGCCTCGGCCCACGCGTCGACCCGGTCCCAGTCCCGGTGGTCGCCGTAACGGCCGCCCATGGCCCTGAAGATCACCCGGCCGAGAGGGGTGAGGTGCCGGCGCCGGAGGGCACCGGGGAACTGCCGGGTCTCCTCCGGATGGACCACCTCGCGGAGGCCGGGCAGGTCCCGGGGCTCGTGACGCACCGCGCGGGCATGGAAGGGCCGGCCGAGCGCCTCGGACATCCCCACACTGAACAACCACACCCGCCGCCGCTCCAGCGCCGCCTGGTGCCGGTGGACATACGCGGCGGCCTCGGGCACCCACCGCATGTCGTGCACCGGGCTGCCGATGATCACCGCGTGGTAGCGGCCCGGGTCGGGCGGCACCGTCCCGTCCACCTCGTAGGTCTCCACCCGGTGCCCGGCCCGGGCCAGGCGCTCCGCGATCCGCTCGGCGATCTCCCGCGTCGAACCGTGCGCGCTGGCGTACGCGACCAGCACCGGGACACCGTCTCCGGCCTCGCTCCCGGCCATGGCCCGACCTCCTCGTGCCGCCCGGCGGGGCCCGGGCCCGGCGGAACGGCCCGGCTCCCGGAGGCACCCGGGTACCCCTGCCGCCCCGCTCCACGCCGCGCCCCTCGCGCGGGCTGCGGAGGCGGAACCGGCGCACAGCCGGGAGACTGGGACGGGACGCACCGGAGGCGCCGGTGAACGGCCCGCCACCGGGACGGGGGGGCACGGAGGCGGCACCGGCCGGCTGGGCCCGTGAACCGGCCGATAACCCGGATACGGGGACGCCCGGGACACCCTGGAGGACGACGCGCGGGAGGACGGTGAGGGACCATGACCCCGGTGGGCTGCGTACTCGTCGCCTACGGCTCACGGAACGACGCCACCGCCGAGATCGCCGACTGGATCGGCGAGGCGCTGCACTCCGAGGGGTTCGGCGTCGAGGTCCGGCCGGCCGCCGCCGTGCGTGATCTCTCCCCGTACGACGCGGTGGTGCTCGGGTCGGCGCTCTACGCCAACCGGTGGCGGTGGAGCGCGGTCCGCTTCGCCCGCCGCCACCGCGACGGGCTGCTGCACCGCCCGGTGTGGCTGTTCAGCAGCGGACCGCTGGACTTCTCGGCCTCCCGGACGGACCTCCCCCCGCCGAAGTCCGTCGCCCGCGTCGCCGAGAACCTCGACGCCCGGGGGCACATCACCTTCGGCGGCCGGCTGGTGCGGGGCACCCACGGTTTCGTCGCGCGCCAGATCCTCAAACAGGACCGGCGCGGCGACTTCCGCGACCCGGAGCGCGTCCGCCGGTGGGGCCAGGGCATCGCCCACGAACTCAAACGCGCCCAGACGACCCGCTGAGACATCCTGACCGGCGTCCGCCGCCTCACACACCGTCACGGCCCCGGGACCGCGCAGTCCGCCCAGACGGTCTTCCCCGGCCCGTCCTCCCGGGGCCGCCACCCCCAGCGGATCGCCACCGCCGCCACCAGCAGCAGGCCGAACCCTCCGCCGTCCCCGTCCTCCCCGGCGCCCCCGACCTCCCCCGGCGCCGGGGACGGGGCGGGCAGCCGCTCGCCCCGCGGGTCCGTCACCTCCACCCGCACGCGCCCGGCCCCGGCGGTCAGCCGGACCCGGAAATCCCGCCCGGGCACACATCCGTGGCGCGCGGCATTGGCGGCGAGTTCGGCCACCACCAGCGTCACGGCGTCATGCCCGGCGGAGCCGTAGCCCACCCCGCACCTGTCGAGCCACTCCCCCGCGAGCCGCCGCGCCAGCCGCGCGCCGCGCGGCGTCGAACTGAACCGCAGGGTGAAGGGCTCTACCGGGGAGCCGGTGAAACGCGGCCCGGCTGGGACGCCACACATGTCGTTCTCGCTGTTCATGCCCCGAGCCTCGCCCCGGGTCCACCGCTGTGACCAGCGACGACGCACCGTCCGCCCGGTGTTGTACCCGCTCCGCCCGGACGCTGTCGGCGGTGAGACCTCACCCCGGGCCCCCGGCCGTCCGCGGCCCCGGCGCCCCGGACGGGCACCCCGCGGCTCCCCTCGGCCCGCCGGGACGCCGTACGCGTTCTGTACGCGGTTGTACGCGCCGTCCGGCGTGACGGCCCGCGGACAGCGCGCGTTGTGCCGGGAAACCAGCGGCCGCAGGGGGAATCACCGTGCACGAAGACATCAGGAGCACTCGCGGCGAACGCGGCAGGCGGCCGGACGACGCGGGCACCGGCATCGTCACCGCGTTCGGCCGCCAGCTGAAACTGCTGCGGACCCGGGCCGGGCTGCCGCGCCCCGAATTCGGTTCCCGCATGGGCTACTCGGCGTCGACCATCGCCTCCTTCGAGCAGGGCCGGCGCATCCCGCTGCCGAAGTTCATCGACCGCGCGGACGAGGTACTGGACGCGGGCGGCATCCTCAAGGCCCTCAAGAAGGAGGTGGAACGCGCCCAGTACCCCCCGTTCTTCCGCGACGCGGCCCGGCTGGAGGCGGACGCGGTGGCGCTGTGCGTCTACGCCAACCAGCTTGTCCCCGGGTTGCTGCAGACGGCGGAGTACGCGGAAGCGGTCTTCCGGCGTCAGCGGCCGCTGCTCACCTGGGATGTGATCGTCCAGCGCCTGGACGCGCGTATGGCACGACAGCTCCTGCACGACCGGCAGCCGCCACCTCTCATGAGCTTCGTCATCGAGGAACCGGTGCTGCGTCGGCCTATCGGGGGCCGGGAAGTCCTGCGAGGCCAGTGGGAACGGATCCTCTGGTTCGGACGGCAACCCCATGTCGAGATTCAGGTGATGCCTCTCGACAGCGACGACCACGCGGCCCTGGGTGGACCGTTCAACCTGATCGACACCCGGCACGGGCAGCGCATCGCGTACACCGAGGTCCAGGACGACAGCCGGTTGTACACAGGCCCGACGAAGATCCACGAACTCGAGTGCCGCTATGGCATTCTCCGTTCCCAGGCACTCACCCCACGTGAGTCGCTGGCTTTTGTCGAGAGCCTTCTGGGAGAGACATGACCGTTCAGCACACGGCGCCGGCCATCCCCGAGACGGCATGGTGGAAGTCCAGTCACAGCAGCGGAGGCGGAGGCGAGTGCGTGGAGGTCGCGGACCACGCCGACGCCGTGCACATACGCGACTCCACCCGCCCCCACGGCCCCGTCCTCACCACCTCCCCCACCGCCTGGCAGACGTTCCTCGACCTCACCGCCCCACGCCACCCCGGCGGCTGAGCAGCGGATCGCGCGAGGAGTCCCCGGCCGGCAAACAACTTCAGCGGCCCCGACGCACCACCTCGCGCGGGGCCGGTTTCGGCCAAGAGCTCACCGAGAAACCCGCTGGGAGAATCATGACCGCTCAGAAGCCGATACCGGCCGTGCCCACAACCGCCTGGTTCACGAGCAGCCACAGCACCGGGGGTGGAGGCGAGTGCGTGGAGGTCGCGGACCACGCCGACGCCGTGCACATACGCGACTCCACCCGCCCCCACGGCCCCGTCCTCACCACCTCCCCCACCGCCTGGCAGACGTTCCTCGACCTCACCGCCCCACACCGCCCCGGCGGCTGAGCAGCGGATCGAGGGCAGCCGCGCCCCGCCCCGGCGAGCCGTGTCGCGTCCGGTGGTGCGGCGCGGTTCACGGCGGGCCGGGGCGCGGCGCGTGGGTGGTCAGGGGCGATCCGCGAACGGCCCGTTGGAGAAGGCCAGTTCGGCGAAGCGTTCGCCGATGCGCCGGTGGGTGACCGCGTCCGGGTGGAGTGCGTCCGGCAGCGGGAGTTCGGCGGCGTCGGCCTCGCCGTAGAGCGCGCGGCCGTCGAGGTGGTGCAGGTGGGGGTCGTCGGCCGCCCGCTGTTCCACGATCCGGGCCAGTTCCTCCCGGATGACCGTCAGCGTCAGCTTTCCGGCGGCCCGTTCGGCCGGGTCGCCGGTGGCCCGGAAGGCGACGCGGCCCTCGCTCAGCGCGGAGAGGTCCGGGGCGCTGGGCCCGGGGGTGTCCTCGTGGATGGGGCACAGGAGGGGCGACACCACCAGCAGCGGGGCCGTGGGGTGGCCTTCACGGATGGTGTCCAGGAAGCCGTGGACGGCGGGGCCGAAGGCGCGCAGCCGCATCAGGTCGGCGTTCACCAGGTTGATCCCGATCTTGATGCTGATCAGGTCGGCCGGGGTGTCCCGCAGGGCGCGGGCGGTGAACGGGTCGAGCAGCGCGCCGCCGCCGAAGCCCAGGTTGATCAGCTCCACACCCCCGAGGCGGGCTGCGAGGGCGGGCCAGGTGGTGGTGGGGCCTGCCGCGTCGGAGCCGTGGCTGATCGAACTGCCGTGGTGCAGCCACACCGGGCGGCCCCGGTCGGGGGCGGGCTCCACGGGGGCGTCGGTGCGCAGGGCGACGAGTTCGGTGGTCTCGTTGTGCGGCAGCCACAGCTCGACGTCGTTGACGTGCTCCCCGCCCCCGGGCAGTCCGGTGAAGCGGAGGGTTCCGGGGGAGCCCGGGCTGTGGTCGAAGCTCCCGGTCGACATGTCGATGGTGAGGGTGTCGCCCCCGGTGACGCCACCCTGCCCGGCGGGCTCCCCGTTGACGAGGAGTTCGTACAGCCCGTCCGGGCGGGGCGGGGCGCCGGTGTAGACGCGCTTGGTGGGCAGCGTGTCCAGTTCGAGGGCGGTGGCCCGGGTGCGGAAGGCGAGCCGCACCCCGGAGGGCTGGGACTCCGCCATGGCGAGCTGCGGGTCGGCGCACTGGGCGCGCGCCCGGGCCGGAAGCCGGTGCGGCAGCAGGCCGCGCCCGGTGTCCTCCAGGTCGAGGGCGCCGCGCAGCAGGTCCGCGGTGATGGGGGTGGTGATCCAGTCGCGCTGTGGGGTGGACATGATTCCAGCCTGTGAGTCGATGGTGGTGTGGGTGAGGGGAGTCCGGGCACACCCCGGCCGGAGGGAGGGACCCAAGCCGGGTCCCGTCTCCGGTCAGGAGGGCGCGGGCCAGTTGCGCAGCAGGGCGTCGAGGGCGTCGAGCGTCCGCTCCCACGACTCCTGCGAGCCGGGGGCGCTGTGGTCGAAGCCGCCGGCCGCCTCCAGGCCGACGTAGCCGTTGAAGACGCTGCCGAGCAGCCGGACGGCGTGCGTCTGGTCGGGCTCGGTGAGGTCGTAACCGCGCAGGATGGCCCGTGTCATCTGCGCGTGCCGCACACCGGCGCTGGTGGCGGCCGTCTCCGGGTCCAGCCTGAACTGGGCGGCGGCCCAGCGGCCGGGGTGCTCGCGGGCGTAGTCGCGGTAGGCGTTGGCGAAGGCGGCGAGGGCGTCCTTCCCCGCCCGGCCGGCCAGGGCGTCGGCGGCCCGGTCGGCGAGTTCCTCCAGGGCGAGCAGAGCGATCCTGGTCCGCAGGTCCTGGGAGTTCTTCAGATGCGAGTACAGGCTCGCGACCTTGACGTCGAACCGCCGGGCCAGTGCCGAGACGGTCACCTGCTCGAACCCCAGTTCATCGGCCAGCTCAGCGCCGGCCCGGGTCAACCGTTCCGTGGTCAATCCCGCACGCGCCATGACCTCTCCCTTCGCTAACGAAGCCCAGTATGCATTTACCTAATACCTTTAGGCAAATACCTAGCATTCCCCATAGGCGGCTTCCCGGGCCTGACGGCCCCCGGGGCCTCGCAGAAGCGTCCGGCCGGGCCCGGTGCCCACACGCCCGAATCCGGCCCGCCCCCGCGGCACGCGTCCCGCATGGAGGTCTCCCTGCACTGCCCGGGCGCCACCCCCGACCCGATACGGTTACCGCTGCACCGGTACGCCCCGCTCCACCGCCGGCCGCCCCGGGGAGCGGGCCGCGCGCCGGCGCCTGACGCGGACACCCAGCTGAAAGGCCCTGGACCTCACGTGAAAGCGCACCACGACCTGCTCGCCACCGCCGAGGAAGCCGTCGAGGCGGGAGTCTCCTGGCTCACGCGGGCCGGCGCGGAATGGTCGGCGACCAAGTTCAAGGAGTCCGGCGAGGAGGTGACGGACGCCGATGTGGAGGTCGAGCGGCGGGTGAGCCGCGTCCTGCGGGAGCGCTACCCCGACATCCCGGTCGTGGGCGAGGAGTTCTCCGAAGGCGGCGAAGGCGGTCCGCTGCCGCCCCGCTGCTGGCTGCTGGACCCCATCGACGGCACGATGAACTACACGCGCGGCGCCCCGCTGTACGCGGTCTCGCTCGCCTACGCCGAGGGCGGCTCCCCGGTGGTCGGCGTACTCGTCGCCCCGGCACTCGAACGGCGCTGGACCGCCGGCGCGGAACCCGCCCGGCGGGGCGAGCACACCGGCGGAGGCCGGTGCGGGGAACCCTCGGGCGTCCGTGAGGTCTCCCATGCGGTCGTCGGCGTCACGGGCACGGGCTCGCCCGACTCCCGCTCCGGCCGGTTCCTGGCCCATCTGATGAGCGGCGCCTACCGGGTCCGGATCCACGGCTGCATGAGCCTGGACCTGGCGGGGGTCGCGGAGGGCTGGCTGGACGCGGCCGTGTGTTTCGGCCCCTCCCCCTGGGACGTGGGAGCCGGCGTCGCCCTGCTGCGCGAGCGCGGGCTCGCCGTCCTGGGCGCGGAGGGCAGGGACTTCACCTTCGACTCCCCCATCCTGGCGGCCGGGCAGCCGGACCTCGCCAAGGACCTGGCGCAGCGCTGGGAGTCGATGCCCCGCGACGGGTTCCCCACGGGCCACGGGGCCTGAGCGGCGCGGCCGGCGCGGCACCCCCTGCCGTGCCGGCCCGGTTGACGGGCCGCCGCCCTGCGGCTGCCGCGGCCCCGTCCGGCAGCCGCGGCATCCGCCGCGCCCGGGTTCCTTCCGCACGCCCCGGAAAGTCGGGCGCCCGGGGAAGCCGGCCGCGACGGCGTAAGGGCCGTCAGAGCGACCAGGACACGGTGTTACTGAGGTCCACGAGCAGGCCGAGCACGACCAGATCGCAGACCCCGAGGACGATACCCAGCCAGGCCCGGCCCCTGCGCACCGTGCCCTTCCCCAGCGCGAGCGCGCCCAGCACCAGGGCCATCGGGCCGAGGATCAGGTTCAGCGCCAGCAGGCCGACGAGGCCCAGCACGAAGGAGGCCACGGCCATGTGGTCCGCGCGGCGGACCCCGGTGGGCCGGTGGTGGATGCCGACGGCGGTGCCCATGATCAGACCCCTTCCCGCTGGTGACGGCGGTGGCGCCCGCGCCGCTCGCGGACGGCGAAGACGGCCAGCCACGCGGCGATGGCCGCGGCGGCCGCGAGGCTCACGGGCCCCGGCAGGTGGGCCACGGACCCCAGCACCACCCCGAGCAGGAGAAGAGCTGCGACCAGGAAGATCACGATCTGCCTTTCCGGTAGAGGTCCCCCACGCCGGCACCGGGCGGTGGCGACCGCACGGCGGCGCGGGAATTTCAGTATACGAGTGTTCACTGAACCGGGACGCAAACCCCCCACCCTTTCCCTTCACCCGTCCCCTGCCGGTCCCGTCCCTGCTCACCGGCTGTTTGAATGAACGGCATGAGTCACGCCACCGCACCGCCCCCGGGCAGCCGCAGCCTCCAGAAGCTGCGGACCCGCCAGGCGCTGCTCGACGCCGCCCTGGCGCTGCTGGAGGAGAAGAGCCTCGGCAGCCTGGGCCTGCGCGAGGTGACCCGCGCGGCGGGCGTGACACCGTCCGCCTTCTACCGCCACTTCACCGGCCCCGCCGAACTCGGCGTCGCCCTGGTCGAGGAGACGCTCGACGGCCTGCACTCCATGATCTCCACCGTCCTGGCCGAGACCCGCGGGAAGCACCGCGAGGCGGAACGCGCGCACCGCGCCGTCGAGGCGATCGCGCGTCATGTCCGCGCCCACCCCGCCCACATCCGTTTCGTCATCCGCGAACGGCACGGGAGTGTGCGGCTGGTCCGTGAGGCGATCGGCGCCCAGCTGCGGCGCTTCGCGGACGAGGTGGCCGCCGAGTACGCGAGCCAGCCGGCCGGCCGCGGCTGGAGCGAGGACGATCTGCGGATGCTGGGCGGCGTCTACGTCGACCAGATGGTGATGACGGCCTCCGGCTTCCTCGACGCCGCCGACGACGAGCACCCGGAGGCCGCGGTCGGCCGGGTGGCGGCCGAGGCCCGCCGCCGGCTGCGCCTGATCGGCCTCGGCCGCCACCACTGGCCGGGCTGAACCACCGTCACCGGCCGGTCCCCCGCCGGGCGTCCCACCGCCACGGACGGGGGCCCGCCCACACGCGCCCTTGTCAGCGGCCTTTCCGGGTAGGCGAGTTGGTGACGGTGCCGCGCGGGACGGCGCCGGGCCACCGGCCCGCCCGGCCGCCGCCCGGCTCCGCCGCAGAGCCGGGCGCCGTGACGGAGACGACGGAAGGGGCCGACGGATGACCACGCTGCTGGCGGTGTTCGGGACACTCGCTCTCATCGCGGTACTGCTGATCGCGGTCGTGCTGACCCGGAGCGGTGCACGGACCCGGCACACGGACGGACAGCGCATCGAGAACGAGGTGAGGCGTCAGGCCCAGGAGGACGCCCGCGCCTCGTCGGACTCCTTCCCCGCCCACCATTCGGTGCCCGCCCTGGGCGACAGCCCCTCGGGCCGCTCCCGCCGCGGCCAGAGCCTGGCCTGACCGGCATTGTTCACCGGCCGGCCCGGCTCAGCCCTCCACGGGCGCCCGTTCCGCGGCGGCGCCGGCTCCCCTGTCGGCCTGTTGGCGAACCTCCCGCACCTCCGGCAGCCGGGACCAGACCTCCCGTATGAGGGCCGGGTACTCCTCACCGTGGGCGGCTGTCGCCGCCGGCACCGCCTCCAGGGCCGCCCGGAGGCGATCGGCCCGTGCCGCGCCGAGGAGTGCGGGAATGGCCATGTGCGGTTCCGACACCCGGACACTCCGAGCCGGATCACCGGCCCGAGCGTCCTGCCCGACTCGGGCGGCGGGTCGGGGCCGCCCGAGGAGCGCACAGGCAACGGACCGCCGGGGTGGTCAGTCCGCGGGATGTGCCGCCAGATGGTCCAGGAGCAGACGGTTCGTCTCCTCCGGCACCTCTTCGGGCACCCAGTGGCTGACCCCCGCCAGAGCCTCGAAGCGGTAGGGGCCGGTGACCCGGCCGGCGGTGTCCTCGGCCGTCGACCGGGCGAAGGCGATGTCCTCCGTGCCCCAGACGTACAGCGTGGGGAGGCCGACGGCGCCCATGGTGGGCACGCCGGAGCCGGAGCGGTACCAGTTCAGCGCCGCGGTGAGCGCGCCCGGTTCGGAGAGGTGCCGGACGTACTCCTCGACCCGCTCCGGCGGGACGGAGCCGCCGAAGAGGGAGCGCAGCAGCCGGGCGCCGTCCGCGAGCATGCGTTCCTCGGTGGCGGGCGTCTCCTGCCAGTCGAGCATGTAGCGGGAGCGCTTCTTCTGCTCCTCGTCGGTGCGGAGCGCGTGCGTGAAGGCGCCGGGGTGCGGGGTGGAGACGACGGTGAGGGTCCGCAGCCGCCCGGGGCGAGCCCCCGCCGCCCACCAGGCCACGGCGCCGCCCCAGTCGTGGCCGACGAGGTCGAACACCGGCCACTCCAGCGCGTCGGCGATCGCGAACACGTCACCGACGAGGAACTCGGCCCCGTACGCGGCCGGATCCTCCGGGCGGACGCCGGGTGAGTACCCCCGCTGGTCGGGGGCTACCGCCCGGAACCCTCTCGCGGCCAGCGCCTCCACCTGCCGCCGCCACATCGCGCCGGTCTGCGGGAAGCCGTGCAGCAGCAACACCGGACGGCCACCCGCGGGCCCGGCGGTGAGCGCGTCGAAAACACCCTGGGACGTGGGTATCCGGATCTGTTCCATCGTGCGCCGCCGCCTTTCCTGCTCTCCGGTTCGCACCGAGCCGCGTCCAGCCGTACCGGCCGGCCGGTGAAGTCTAGGGGAGAGCCACGGGCTCCGCCGTGGACTCTCCGGGCCCGGGCCCCGCCTCCGCCCAGGAGCGTTCCCGTGCTCCGGGTCCGTTGTCAGTGGCCGCTGCGAGACTGCGCCGCATGACCGAAGCAACCATGAAGGCGGACCTGCACCACTATCTGCGGTCCGCGCGCGGAGCCCTGCTGTGGAAGCTCGACGGGCTCTCCGAGTACGACGTCCGCCGCCCGCTGACCCCGACCGGCACCAACCTGCTGGGGCTGGTGAAACACCTCGCCGCCGTGGAGCTGGGGTACTTCGGCGACTCCTTCGGCCGGCCGTTCTTCGCCGAGGGCAAGGCCCCCGTGTGGTACGGCGAGGGTGCGGAGGACAACGCGGACATGTGGGCCACGGCCGACGAGTCCCGTGAGGAGATCATCGAGCTGTACCACCAGGCGTGGCAGCACGCGGACACCACGATCGAGTCGCAGCCGCTGGACGCGGTGGGCCGGGTCCCGTGGTGGCCGGAGGAGCGGCGGGAGACCTCGCTGCACCGGCTCCTGGTCCACGTACTCGCGGAGACCAACCGGCACGTCGGCCACGCGGACATCGTGCGGGAATTCATCGACGGTTCGGCGGGCCTGCTGGACGGCAAGGAGAACCTCCCGCCCGGTGACCGGAGCTACTGGGAGGGCTACCGGGAGCGGCTGGAGCGCGTGGCCCGGGAGGCCGGAGGACGCTGAGCCGGCCTGCTCCAGGCCCCTCGGGGGTGATGGTGGAGGTGGGCGACGCGGCACGGTCCGGGTGGCCGCCAGGCAGGCGGCGGCCCGGCCCGTCCCCGTCGTCACCGCCCTGGGTGACGGCGGCCCGGCCGCGGGCACGCGGTTAGCCCGTACCCCAGGAGCGGGGAGCGCGCACCGGCCGCCCAGGTGCTTCGGGTACGGGCAGCCCGGCCGCGGCGCCCGGGGCGCCCGTGCCACACCGGCAGGGCTGCCCCACGCACGCGAACCCCGGAATCAGCCCAGTTCCCCGCGTTCGACGCAGAACTCGTTCCCCTCGGGATCGGCCATGACGACCCATCCCCTGCCCTCCGGGCCGATGTGGTCCGCGAGGTGCAGGGCGCCCAGCTCCCTGGCCCGCTCGACCTCCTCGGCGCGGGTACGGCCGGCCGGACGCAGGTCGAAGTGGATCCGGTTCTTGACCGTCTTGCCGTCCTCGACCTTGACGAACAGCAGGCCCGGTTCGCCGGCCGCGCCCTCGACCAGCACCTCCTCGTCACCGGGCTCGTCCTCGTCGGAGATCGGGCGCCCGAGCAGGTCGCTCCAGAAACGGGCGAGGGTGTAGGGGTCGGCGGCACAGTCGAAGGTGATGTGCTGGATGGCGGGGGTGTGCATCGGTGGCTCCTGCTTTCGCGGTTCACTTCGCGTCGGGTGATCCGGGGGATCGTTCCAGTCCCGCCCTCTCCTGTCGAACGGTTGGCGCCGCCCGCCCTCCGCACCGCCCACGTCCGCTGTACGCGCCCCTGCTGCCGCTGTACGCGGTGACGGCATGACCCGGGCGGCGCGCCCCCGTTCTTCCGAGCGTGGGAAGGGAGTTGGGCGCATGGAGCGACCGGAGACACCAGAGACCAGCGAGGCATGGCAGGGACCCGTACCCGGCGCCGCCCTCCGGGACGGCGCGGCTCGGGGCGTGGCGGAAGCGGGCAGTCTCGGCGACGGCCGGTCCGGACAGGACCCCGGCACCGGCCTCGTGGTGGCCTTCGGCCGCCAGCTGAAACTGCTCCGCACCCGGGCGGGCCTGGAGCGCCCGGAATGCGGCGCCCGGTTGAGCTACGCCCCGTCGACCATCGCCTCCTTCGAACAGGGCCGTCGCGTCCCGCCGGGGAAGTTCATCGAGCGGGCCGATGAGGTTCTGGACGCCGGAGGCCTGCTCACCGCCCTCAAGGACGAGATGGAACGGGCCCAGTACCCGGCCTTCTTCCGCGACGCGGCCCGGCTGGAGGCGGAGGCCCTCGAGCTGTGGCTGTACGCCGTGTACGCGGTACCTGGGCTCTTGCAGACCGAGGCATACACGCGTGCGCTGCTGGCGATGCGCCGCCCCTTGCTGGATGAGGAGACGATCGAGCGGCGCGTCACCGCCCGCGCCACGCGGCAGAAGATCCTCAGCCGATGGCCGGCACCCCTGATGAGCTTCGTCATCGACGAGTCAGTACTACGAAGGCCCTTCGGTGGGAAGCACGTTCTTCGAGGCGCACTCGAAAGGATGCACCACCTCGGGGAGATGAGAAACGTTGAAATCCAGGTCATGCCGTTGGACCGGGAGGACAACGCCGGTGTGGACGGCCCGTTCACCGTGATTACGCGTCGGGGAGGCAGCCAGGTGGCGTATCTGGAAGCCCAGGGGCGGAGCACTCTGCTCACCGATGGTGAAGAGGTGCGCGCGGTGGCCGCTCGTTACGGGATCATCCGCTCTCAGGCCCTCAGTCCCCAGGAGAGCAGAAAACACATCGAGAGGTTGCTGGGAGAGGCATGAACATAGCCGAGACGCCGTTCACCATGGCGGGACTCACCTGGTCCAAGAGCAGCTACAGCGGAGCCGAGGGCGGGGAGTGCCTGGAGGTGGCGTCCACTGATGGAGCCGTGCACATCAGGGACTCGAAGCACTGGACCGGGCCGGTCCTCACGGTCCCCCCGGGCGCCTGGGCCGATTTCCTCGGGCTCGCCGCCAACCCCCCTCGCTGATCGGCATGGAACGGCGCCGCCGGGCGCTCCGGTCCGACAGGCCGGTGTCCCCACTCCCCGCCGGGCGGTCGGCAGCGGGTGAACCTCCCCGGCGGTCCGTGACCGGGGAGCCTCCGCCCCGCGCGGAGGGGCGGGAGAGGCGCGGTGCGGGAGATGGCCCTCAGCCGGGAGCGAGACGACTGAGGTGCTCCCACGATCGGTACAGGTCCGCTCGGGTCCGCCCCATCTCCACGACGTGGTCGAAGGACCGGCTGCCGACGATCAGCCGCCGGGGCGGGTCCGGCAGTGCGGCCAGTTCCATGATGACGGGGGCGGCGGTCTCCGGCTCCGGGCCGACGGCGTCGCCCCACATGGCCTCCATCTCGGCGCGTAGCGACTGATACCGCGGCAGGGGTTCGGTAGCTGTCGTGCCCACGGTGAACAGACCGGTGTTGTAGCCGCCCATCTGCACGTTGGTGACCTTGACGCCGAAGTCCTCGGCCTCCGTCGCAAGGGCGTCGCCGAGCGAGTCCAGCGCGGCCTTGCCCGCACCGTAGAAGCCGACGGTCGCCATGCCACCGCCGCTGCCCATCGACGTGACCTGCAGGAGCCGTCCCCCGCCGTGGGCCCGCAAGTGAGGAAGGGCCGCCTGAGCGACCCATACGGCGCCGAAGAAGTTCACGTCCATGTGCGCCCGGATCTGCTGCTCCGTGGCCTCCTCCACCATGCCGTAGAGCATTCCGCCCGCGTTGCTGACCACGACGTCCAGCCTGCCGAACGCGGCTGCCGCCCGCTCCACCCCGTCGAACACGCCCCGCCGGTCGGCGACGTCCAGCCGCAGCGGGACCAGGCGGCCGGGATACCTCCCGATCAGCTCCTCCAGCGGCCCCACGTCGCGGGCGGCGGCGACCACCCGGTCACCACCCGCCAAGGCGGCTTCGGCGAAAGCCCTGCCCAGGCCGCGGGACGCGCCGGTGATGAACCAGACTCTTGAGTCCGTCACAGAAAACCTTACCCTCAGTAAAGGAAACGGTCCGTCTCGATTCGCTTCATCCTAGGCGGCATCCAGGCACCAATCAATACGGACCGTCTTGTTTCACTTCACGCGTAGACTGGACACATGTCCAACGAGAAGGGGCCGGACCACTCCCGGCGCAAGGAACGATCCCGGCAGGCGATCCTCGCCGCCGCCCGCGCCCTGATCGCCGAGGAGGCGTACGAGAAGGTCACCGTGGAGGCCATCGCCGCCCGCGCCGGTGTCGGGAAGCAGACGATCTACCGGCGGTGGCCGTCGAAGAGCGCGGTGGTCTTCGCCGCCCTGCTGGCTCTGAGTGAGGGCGTGGACGGACAGTCCGTCGCGTTGCCGGACACGGGCGATCTCGAAGCGGATCTCAAGGCCGTCATGCGCGCCACAGCGCAGGAGTTCGCCGACCCGTCCTTCGACCGGCTGATCCGGGCCCTCAACACCGAGATCGCCAACGACGCCGTACTGGCGGCCGAGTACCGCGAGAAGCTCGCCCAGCCACTGGACGAAGCGAAGAAGGCACGCCTGCGCGGTGCCCAGGCAGTCGGCCAGCTCCGCACCGACGCCGACCTGGACCTGGTCCTCGAAGTGCTCTACGCCCCCCTCTTCCAGCGGTGGCTGCACCGCAGCGGTCCGCTGGACGCCGCGTACGCCGACTCGCTCGTCGCCGTGACCCTCCGGGCTTTCGCCCCCTGAACAGGAGCGGGCCCACACCCGCGCGGGCCCGGTCCCGCTGCCGGCTCGCTCCTGAACGGCCACCAGGAATCCCGCCCCGGAGACGATGCGGCGATCCCGTGGAGTCGCCGCCACGCCGGAACCGCTCTCCTGGCTCCGGCCCCTGAGTGGCCCTGCTCCGTTCTTCTCCTGAGCCACCCGGTGAGACGTCATCGGTCCCACCACTGATCCACCCCGCCGGGTTCCGCGGTCCGGTACGGGCGGGGCAAGGCGGCCGGCCGCCCGGCGCGCGGCCGGCCCCGGTGGTGGCCGAATGGGCCGAAGCGCCTACCCCTCTCCCCGCGCACGGCCATCATGGGACCCGAGTCCGGTAGGTGGCGGGGACCACCAGGGGGGCGAGGGGGACGCGTGAGAGCGCCGGTCGTGTTGGCGGTCGTTCTCTTCTGTGTGCTGCTGCGACCCGGACCGGCCGTGGCCGGTGACGGGTCTGCGGAGCGAGGAGAGCGGCCGGGGGGCGGGAGCGCGGCCGGTTGCGCCGTGGACGGGTTACGCGGTGCGCGTGCCGAGGCGTCCATCCGGCTGACGCGGGACCACCACGTATCCGGCGAGGTCGCCGTCTCCACCGAGGTGACCGTGCGGGTACCCGCCGCCTGGCCGCTCGGCCACCACCTGCTCCTCAGCGAGACCGCGGCCCCGTACCGCGAGGCCCTGGCCTGCCTGCTCGGCGGGGACCCGGGGGAGGCCGGAGGGCAGGGCCGGGACGGGACGCCCGAGGTGACGGTCGTGAAGGGCGGGACCGAGGTCCGGTCACCGCTGTTCGCGCGCCTCGCCACCCGGACGGGTGACGACGAGACGATGGTCGGCCCCTGGTCGGTGCGGCAGCGGGACGGCCGATGGCATGTCCGTCTCCAGCCGGCGAAAGCACTGGAGCGGGTGGTCTGGACGAGGATCACCGTCGATCCGGGGTGGCCGGGCGCGGTGCGGGCCAGCCCGCCGCCCGACACGGGTACGGCCGGCAAAGCCCTGGTCTGGCGGTCGGAGGACGGCGGAGCCAAGGACGACGGGGCCGGTGCCGCGCCCCGTCCGGAGGTGACGATCCCCTTCCCCGGTGACGAGGTGGACGGCGACATGACGGACCTCGCCGTCCGGTGCGCCGTCGACCGGCTGCGCGGGGCCCGCGCGGAAGCGTCCATTCGGCTGCTCCACGACGGCCGCGTCCACACCAAGATCACCAGTGAGCTGACCGTACGGGTGCCCGCGGTCTGGCCACTCGCCCCCGATCTGCTGCTCAGCCGGGATTCCGAGGCCTACCGCCGGGCGATGGGCTGTCTGCTCCGCGGCGACACCCCGGGCGACCTGTGGGGGGACGGCCGGTTCCGGGAGTGGCGGACCTCGGAGCCCGAGGTCACGCCGGTGCGTGACGGCTTCCGGGTGCGGTCGGCGACGTACTCGTGGATCGACACCCAGGACGGCGACGACGATCTGCTCCTCGGCCCCTGGCGAGTCCGCACAGGGGTGCGGCACTGGCGGGTCCGTTTCCAGCCCTCCGAAGCCCTGCTGCCGGCCGGGTGGAGCCGGATCAGCGTCGATCCGGGCAGCCCCGGTGCCGATGAGGCATCACCCGCACCGGCGGAACGGGCGGACGGTACGGCGCTGGTGTGGAAGCCCGCCGGCGCCGGGCAGCCGGCCGGATCCCCGCCGGACATCTCGGTGGGTCTCACACCGGACTGGCAGCGCTCATGGGCGGCGCGGTCCTCGCAGCCGCCGTTCTCCGTGCTGAGCGGCGCGGGGGAACTGCTCTCCTACCTCGTGGTCTCCGGCCTGCTGATCCACGCGGCGGGGGCCGCGTCACGGCGGAGGACGGGCTCCGCCGGTCCCGGGCCCGGGGGTGGTCCGACCGGGTCAGGCGACGCCGCCGGTGACGGCGGTGGCGGCAGCCCTCCCGGGACGCGCACGGCAGCGCCGGCGGCACGGGGACGCCCTCTCCGCCGGCGCCTCCGGCGGGCCCTCGCCCCTCCCCCGCCCGGACCCCCCGGGGCACCGCGCGGACGCGAACGTGCGGATGCCGAGGCGTTCCGGAGTCTGCGCCGCTGGGGCTGGGCCGTCCTGCCCGTCGCACTGGTCGTCGAGGGTGACGACCTCCTGTTCAACCAGGTCGGCTGGTCCTACCCCGACGCCCTGGTCTGGGGTACCGCTCCCGGTCTGGTGCTCCTGCTGTTCGCCCGGCCACCCCGCCCCGTGGTGGCGGCCGGCGCGGTCCTCCTGGCCGTCCCGCTGCTGGGGGCCTGGGTGATGGAGCAGCGTGCGGACGAGTTGGCGGCCGGCGCGGCGTGGCTCTCCCCCGGCGCCCAACTCGCCGGTGTCCTGGCCGTCCAGGGCTGCGGCCTGGCGCTCTGCCTGCTCGGATTCACCGCCGCCGGGTGGCGGCTGGCGCGGGACGGCGGACTCCACCGGGGGCGGCTGCTGCTGCGGTGGGCGGTACCGGCCGTCCTCGGCGTCCTCGTCTTCGCGGCGGTCGGCTGGGCCCTGGCCTCCGAACGGAACTTCCGGCGGTACACCTGGCTCCGGCCGCACGAGGAGCTCGCGTTCGGGGAGGGGCACACCACGTTCCTCACGGAGGACGCGGCCTGGTTCGCCTCGGTGGGCCAGGACTGGCTGTTCGCCTACCTCTGGGTCCTCACCGGGGTGGCCATACTGGGCGCGCTGAAGGCCTCGGTGGAGCCGGTACGGGTGTCACCGCTGGAGCGGCGGCCCGAACGGCTGCTGGTCCTGGTGTTCTTCCCCGTGGTCGTCGGGATCGACCTCGGCTGGTACGCGGGGAACGGGGCGCTGTGCTGGGTCTGGGTGTTCCTCCACATGGCGGCGCTGCGCCTGATGGCCGCCGCCGGGGCCAGGCGCGCCGTCCTCGGTCTGCGGCTGGAGGGCTCGGAGGAGCGCCTGGAAACCACGGTGACCGGTGAGCGGCGCGCCCTGCTGATGGGACGCGCCCGCCGCTACCGCGAGATCCACGCCACGCTCCGCCGCCTCGACCAGGGGCAGGCCGACGACACGGCCGTCGAACGGCGGGCCCTGGAGCGGGAGCTGAGCGAGCTGCACGACTGGACGGACAGCGCGGGGACGGCGTGCCGCCTACCCGGCCGGATCTCGGTGGTGGACGCGGCACTCGCCCTCGGGCCGGAGAACACCTGGTGGGCCAACGGGCGGCGGGGCGCGCTGCTGGCCGCCTTCTTCGGGCTCCCGGCGAGCGCGCTGACGACCTGGGCGTCGGCGGTGCGGGGTGACGCCTGGACGAACGCGCTGCACTACGGCTTCGGCCTGCCCGACACCGTGCTCACGTTCCTCTACTGGCAGCTGGGCTGGGTCGGGGCGGGCTTCGTGCTCGGCGCCCTGTGGCGGGTCCTGCCGGGGCGGCGCGGGGCGGTGAAGGCGCTGCCGGTCGCGGCCGCGTTCGGGCTGCCGCTGGCCCTGGACGCGGTGGTGGCGCGGGTGATGAACGAATCGCAGAGCAGTCACCCGCTGTACGCGGCGGCGATGCTGCTGGTGCTGACCCTGACGGGGATCGCCGTGGACCTGGAGACCTTCCGGGGCGAGCGCCGTTACTGGCAGTCCAGACTCGGGCTGCTGCTCTCCGTCTACCAGATGCGCTACCTGTCGTTGCAGTTCGCGTACGTCCTGGTGCAGATCGCGGGCGTGATCACGGTCTGGGACTTCTTCACGGACACCGGCGGCCCGCCGCCCGCCGTCCCGGGCAGCGGCGAGAAGGGCGCGGACGGGTAGGCCGGGCGCGACGGGAATCCCCCGGTCACGCCCGGGACGGTACGGAGCGGTCGGTCAGCCCAGGAAGCTCAGCCGGACCGTGCGGTCGGCGTTGTCCTTGTTGGTGTCGACCAGGCACACCGACTGCCAGGTGCCCAGCTCCAGCCGGCCGCCGACGACCGGCAGGGTGGCGTGCGGCGGGACGAGGGCGGGCAGCACGTGGTCGCGGCCGTGCCCGGGGCTGCCGTGCCGGTGCCGCCAGCGGTCGTCCGCGGGCAGCAGGTCGTGCAGCGTGGCGAGCAGGTCGTCGTCGCTCCCCGCGCCGGTCTCCAGGATCGCGATTCCGGCGGTGGCGTGCGGGACGAAGACGTTGAGCAGCCCGTCCCGGCCGGCGGCGTGGGTGCGCAGGAACTCCACACACGCCCCGGTCAGGTCGTGGACCGTCTCCGCGGAGCCGGTGGCGATGTCGATCGTGCGGGTGGTGAAGGCGTCGGACATGCCTCCATCCTGGCCGATGACGGCGCCCGGGGAAGACACCGGGGCCCGTTCGGGTTGTCGGGGGCATGAAGGATTTCCGGACGGACGGCGTGAACCCGGCGGACCCGGCGCTGCACCCGGCCCCGGTGCGTGCCGTGCCCGCCGAGGCCGTCGGACCGGCCGGGGGCCCCGGTGCCCAGGACGGTGCCGCACGGACGGCCGGGGCCCGCGGCGCGGCGGACGGCATCAGGGCCGGCGCGGCCGGTGGCGGGGCCAGGGGCAGCGAGGCCGGTGGCGCCCGGACAGCCGACGCCGCCGATGAGGTCGACGAGGTCGATGTCGTGGTCGTCGGTGCGGGGCAGGCGGGTCTCTCGGCCGCCTACCACCTCCGGCGGACCGGTGGCGAACCGGGCCGGGACTTCGTCGTCCTGGACCGCTCCCCCGCTCCGGGCGGCGCCTGGCAGCACCGCTGGCCGTCGCTCACCTACGGGAAGGTGCACGGCCTCCACGACCTGCCGGGGCTGCCGCTGGGCGACGCGCCGGCCGACCGGCCGTCCTCGGAGGTCATCGGCGGCTACTTCGCCCGTTACGAGGAGGAGTTCGGCCTCCGGGTGCGCCGCCCCGTGGAGGTCCTCTCCGTCTCCGAGGGGGGCGGTGGGCGGCTGCTGGTGCGGACCACCGCCGGTGACTGGTCGGCGCGGGCACTGATCAACGCCACCGGCACCTGGGAGCGTCCGTTCATCCCGCACTACCCGGGCGCGGAGACCTTCCGGGGACGTCAGGTGCACACCGCCGGCTACCGGGGCCCGGCGGATTTCGCGGGTGAGCGGGTGGTCGTGGTCGGCGGCGGCACCTCGGCGGTGCAGCACCTGCTGGAGGTCTCCGAGGTGGCCGCGTCCACACTCTGGGTGACCCGCCGGCCGCCGGTCTTCCACGAGGGCCCGTTCGACGAGCGCCTCGGCCGGGAGGCGGTGGCCCGGGTCGACGAACGGGTGCGCGCCGGGCTGCCGCCCCGCAGCGTGGTGTCGGTGACGGGCCTGCTGATGAACGAGGAGGTGCGGCGCGGCCGGGAGAGCGGCGTGCTGGTCCGCCGGCCGATGTTCGCCCGGCTCACCCCGGACGGCGTGGCCTGGAAGGACGGCCGGACCGCGGTGGCCGACACGATCCTGTGGGCCACCGGTTTCCGCGCCGCCCTGGACCACCTGGCGCCGCTGCGGCTCCGGGAGAAGGGCGGCGGCATCCACGTGGAGGGCACCCGGGTGGTCCGCGACCCGCGGATCCACCTGGTCGGCTACGGCCCATCGGCGAGCACCGTCGGCGCCAACCGCTACGGGCGCGTCGCGGCGCGCGAGGTCCGGCGGCTGCCGGCCCCGGGCACGGCCGCGGCCTGAACCCGCGCGGCCGGCCGGCCCGCGCCCACCGGCCCGCGCCCACCGCACGTTCTCCGCGGACCGGCCGCGGGGTCAGGACGTCAGGACCCCGCGCCGACCGGTGCCGGGCCCGGCCGGTCCGGCGCCGTTCCCGTGACGGCTTCTCCGGCGGAGGGTACGGGCCCGCTGGCACCGTCCCGGGCGTCCCCGGAATCCAGACCGTCCCCGGAAGCGGCGGTCTCCCCGCTCTTCCCGCCGTCCAAAGCCTTTTCCGTCTCCTCCGCCGTCTCCGCGTCCCGGCGCACCAGGGCCGCGTACCGCCCGCCCAGGGCCATCAGCTCCGCGTGGGTGCCGCGCTCGGCGATCCGGCCGCCGTCGAGGACGACGATCTGGCCGGCCTCCCTGATGGTGGAGAGCCGGTGGGCGATGGTGATGGTCGTGCGCCGCCGGGAGAGTTCGTCGAGCGCGCGCTGCACGGCCTGTTCGGTGCGGGTGTCCAGGGCGCTCGTCGCCTCGTCCAGGATGAGCACCGGCGGGTCGCGCAGAATGGTGCGGGCGATGGCCAGGCGCTGCTTCTCCCCGCCGGAGAAGCGGTGGCCGCGCTCGCCGACGAGGGTGTCGTAGCCGTCGGGCAGGCTTTCGATGTGGTCGTGGATCTGGGCCGCCCGGGCCGCTTCCCGGATCTCCTCGGCGGTCGCCCCGGGCCGGGCGAAGCGCAGGTTGTCGGCGACGGAGGCGTGGAAGAGATAGGTCTCCTGGGACACGACGCCCACGGCCCGGGCGAGGGTGTCGAAGGACAGTTCGCGCACGTCGACGCCGTCCAGCAGTACGCGCCCGCCGGTGACGTCGTACAGCCGCGGCACGAGCTGGCCGAGGGTGCTCTTGCCGGAGCCGGTCGGCCCGACCACGGCGAGGCTGCCGCCGGCCGGGACGGTGAGGTCGATGCCGGAGAGGGTCGGGCCGGTCTTTCCCCCGTCACCGCCGGTGCCGCCCGGGGCGGCGCCGTAGTGGAAGTCGACGCTCTCGAAGCGGACCTCGCCGCGGACCCGCTCCAGCGGGACGGGGCGCTCCGGTTCGGTGATGTCCACCGGCAGGTCGAGGTACTCGAAGATCCGCTGGAAGAGCGCCAGGGACGCCTGGATCTGCACTCCGGTGGAGAGCAGGCTGACCGTGGGGCGGAAGAGCCCCTGCTGGAGGGAGACGAAGGCGACGAGGGTGCCGAGGGAGATCTGCGGCCCGCCTCCGCGCAGTGCCAGCCCCGCGGCCCAGTAGATCACCGCGGGCATGGCCGCCATGACGACCCCGATGACGGCCATCCGCCAGCGGCCCGCCATGCTGGAGCGGATCTCCAGCCGCGCGAGCCGTTCCGACTCCTCCGAGAACCGGCCGGCCAGGGAATCCGCGCGGCCCATGGTGCGGCCCAGCAGGATGCCGCTGACGGAGAGCGACTCGGTGACCATCGCGGCCATCGCCGCCATCTGCTTCTGCCGCTGCGCGGTGATCTTCTTCCGTTCCTGGCCGACCCGGCGGCTGATCCACACGAACAGCGGCAGCAGGGCGAGCGACACCACGGTCAGCCGCCAGTCCAGGGCGACCATGGCGACCACGGTGGCGATGACGCCGGTGAGGTTGGAGACCAGGGAGGTGGCCGTGGAGGTCACCGTGGCCTGCATCCCGCCGATGTCGTCGGCGATCCGGGACTGCACCTCGCCGGTGCGCGTGCGGGTGAAGAAGGCCAGCGACATCCGCTGCAACCGGTCGTAGACCGCGGTCCGCAGATCGTGCATCACCCGCTGGCCGACGGTGGTGGAGATCAGGGTCTGCACCACCCCGAACACGCCCCCGGCGACGGCGGCGGCGAGCATGCCGAGGGCGAGCAGGCTCAGCAGGCCGGTGCGGCCCTCGGGGATCGCGGTGTCGAGGATCTCCCGCAGCAGGAAGGGCGTGGCGACGTTGACCAGGGAAGCGGCGCCCACCAGCAGCCCGACGAGCGCCAGCCGGCCCCGGTAGGGGCGGAACAGGCGCAGAACACGCCGGAGCTGGACGGGCCGCTCCGGGTCGGGCACCGGCGGCCGGCCGTCGTCGGTGACGGCGAGGGTGTCGTGGTGACGCATGGGCTCCTTCGGGGCTCGGTGATCACTTGTCCGGCGGGCGGCGGTGGCGCGTGCGCCGTCCGGGGCGGCCGGCCGGCGGCGACGGGCGGCTCCTGGGGCGGGTCCGGGGCGTCCGGGGCGTCCGGGGCGTACAGGGGCGGCTCACCCGGCGAGGTAGCCCTTGTCCCCCATCACCACGACCGGATGCGCGGCGGGATCCAGCGTGCGCAGCAGGTACTCCATACCGGCCCGGGGCAGGCTCACGCACCCGGAGGTGCCGCTGCCGTGGTCCATGTGGAGCCAGATGTACCCGCCCTTGGCCTCGCCCTCGGGCCGGTTGGGGTCGTTCGGCGCGGTGCCCCGGACCCGGTTGTAGTCGATGGCGATGACGTAGTCGAAGTCGTGCCAGTGCGTCTTGGGCCAGGAGCGGGGGGCGGTGAACGCCGCGGAGCGCGTGTAGGGCAGCCGGGCGCCGGGGTCGGGGAGAACGCCTCCGGCGTCGGAGAGGGTGAACACCCCCGAAGGGCTCCGCCGGTCACCGGCGCGGTGGCCGGTCGTCCAGCCGCGCTTGCCGTTGTGCGCCGGCCAGGCGCGGTCGCGTTCCCAGACCCGCCCCTGCCGAGTGTAGAGCACGGCGCGGGCACCGGCTTCGTCCCGGCCCTCGCCGCGGACCACGAGGACCTGGCGGGAGTCGCCCGGGACGCGGTCCCGCAGCCGCTCCCCGACGCCCGGGAGGACGGTCGGGTCCGCCGCCGGGGAGCGCCCGGCGGAGGGCTTGCCTCCGCCGGGCGGAGCCGTCGCGTTCCCCGCGTCCTTCGCGTTTCCCGCGCCGCCGCAGCCCGCGAGGGTGAGGAGGAGCCCGGTCACCGCGAGGGCGGTCGCTGTCCGGTGGAGGGCGGTGATGCGCATGGCCCCATGGTCGCACCCGGCGGGCAGCGGAAAACCATTTGATGGGGACCGGGGGAACGGCGAGCCTGGCATCCCGCCGGGAAGTCCGCGATACGACCGCTGGGGTGACATGCACATTCACGATCTTCCGTACCGCGATCCGGGCGTCCCCGACACCCGGTCCGGCGGGCGTCTCCTGCTGTGGCTCGGCCGGTGCCAGCTCGGCGGCCAGCTCAAGTCGCTGGCCTGGGGCACCGCCCACATGTCGGCGCTCGCGGCCGTACCGCTGGTGGTGGGAATCGCCGTGCAGGCCGTGGTGGACGGCTCCGGGGAGCGGCTGGCACTGGCCGGCGGCATGGTCGCCGCCCTCGCCGCGGTGGTCGCCACCGCCGACACGATGCTGCACCGCGCGGCCGTCACCAACTGGATCACCGCGGCCGCCCGGGTGCAGCAGCTGCTCGCGCGGAAGACGGCCGAGATGGGCGCCGGTCTCACCCGGCGGGTCGCCGCGGGGGAGATCACCGCGGTCTCCACCGGTGACGTGGAGAAGATCGGCTGGTTCGTGGAAGCCCTCTCCCGGTTCACCGCCGCGGTGGTCACCACGGTCGCCGTCTGCGCCGTCCTGGTGATCCACCAGCCCGCGCTGGGCGCCGTGGTGGCGGTGGGGGTTCCGCTGCTGGTGCTGGCCGTGCTGCCGCTGCTGCCCCCCGCCACCCGCCGGGCGGACGAGCAGCGGGAGAAGGCCGGCCGCGCCACCGAGCTGGCCTCCGACACCGTGGCGGGGTTGCGGGTGCTGCGCGGCATCGGTGGTGAGGAACTCTTCCTGCGGCGCTACCGGCGTGCCTCGCAGGAGGTGCGGCGGGCGGCCGTCCGCAGCGCCCGGATGTGGGCGCTGATCAGCGCGGTGCAGGTGCTGCTCCCCGGCCTGCTGCTGGTGGGCGTGGTGTGGTATGGCGTCTCCCTGGCCCGGGCGGGGCGGATCTCCCTGGGCGAACTGGTGGCGGTCTACGGGGCGGTGACGTTCCTGCTGTTCCCGCTCCGCCACTTCGAGGAGATCGCCATGGCGTACTCCTTCTCCAAGCCCTCCGCGAAGCGGGCGGCGCGGGTCCTGGCGCTGCGCCGTACCGGGCCCGTGACCGCGCGAGGCCACGCCGGGAACGGATCCCCACCCGGCGGGGATCTGTACGACCCGGTGAGCGGGCTGCTCGCCCCGGCGGGACAGCTGACCGTCGCGGTCTGCGGGGACCCGGACGTCGCCGGCCGGCTCGCCGACCGGCTCGGCGGCCACACCCCGGCAGAGGAGCCCACCGCGCGGGTGCTCCGCCCCCGGCCGGGCACGGACGGGAACGCGCCGGACGCACGGGAGCCGCTGGACGCGGCCGGGGGCCCGGACGGCCCGGCGGCGGAGACGGCGCCACCCCCGGAGGGGCCGTCGGTGCTGCTCGGCGGCGTCCCGCTGGACACGCTGCCGCTCGCCGAGGCCCGGACGGCCGTCCTGGTCCAGGACAAGGACCCGGTGCTGCTCTCCGGCACCCTGCGGGAACTGCTCGACGTCCCGTCCTCCGGCCGGGTGGCCGCGGCCGACGCCCTCACCGCCGCCCGGTGCGACGACGTGCTGTCCGCCCTCTCCCGGTCCACCGCCGGCGGCCCGCCCGACCCCCTCGACAGCCGGATCACCGAGCGGGGACGCTCCCTCTCCGGCGGTCAGCGTCAGCGGCTCGCCCTGGCGCGCTCCCTGGTGACCGATCCCGAGGTGCTGGTGCTGGACGAACCGACCAGCGCGGTCGACGCGCACACCGAGGCGCGCGTCGCGGACGGACTGCGCGCCCTGCGGCAGGGGCGGACCACCGTGGTGTTCTCCTCCAGCCCGCTGCTGCTGGACCGCGCGGACCGGGTGGTGTTCCTGCCCGGAGGCCGGGTGTCCGCCGCGGGCACCCACCGTGAGCTGCTGCGCGCCGACGCCGGGTACCGGGCCGTCGTCACCCGGGGCGCCACGGACGACACCCCACGGCCGGAGGCGGCCCTGGCCCGAGGCAGCCGCCCGGAGCGCGGGCCGCGCTCCGGGCGCGCGGAGATGGAGGAACCGGCATGATCGGTCCACGGCCCCCGGCCTACGATCCGGCCGCGCCCGAGTCGGCGACCACGCTGCCGGTCGGCTCCCCGGCGACGGTCCGCGGCTACGTGCGGGAGCTGTTGCGGCGCCACCGGCGGGCGTTCGCCGTGCTGGTGGTGGTGAACGCCGTCGCGGTGACGGCCTCCATGGTGGGCCCGTATCTCCTCGGCGGACTGGTGGAGGACCTCTCCACCGGAGGCGGCGCGGACGGGCAGATCCCCCTGGTGCGCACCGTCGCGCTGTTCACGGCGGCGCTGGCGGTCCAGACGGCCTTCGTCCGGCTGGTGCGGCTGCGGGGCTCGGTCCTGGGTGAGCGCATGCTGGCCGACCTGCGGGAGGACTTCCTGGTGCGCTCGGTGGCCCTCCCACCGGGGGTGCTGGAGCGGGCCGGTACCGGTGACCTGCTCTCCCGGATCACCACCGATGTCGACCGGCTGGCCGAGGCCATGCGGGAAGCCGTGCCCCAGCTCTGCATCGGGGTGGTGTGGGCGGGCCTGCTGCTGACCGGCATGGCGGTGACGGCGCCCCCGCTGGCCCTCGCCGTGCTGGTGGCGCTTCCCGTCCTGCTGGCCGGCTGCCGCTGGTACTACCGCCGGGCACCGGCCGCCTACCGCTCCGAGGCCGCCGGCTACGCGGCCGTGGCCGCCGTCCTCGCCGAGACCGTCGACGCGGGGCGGACCGTGGAGGCGCACCGGCTGGGCGCCCGCCGCGTCGCGCTCTCCGACCGGCGTGTCCAGGAATGGACGGCGTGGGAGCGGTACACGCTCTGGCTGCGCTCCGTGCTGTTCCCCGTCATCAACGTCTCGCACCTGCTGATCCTCGGCTCGGCGCTGATGATCGGCGGTGTCTGCGTCCTGAACGGCTGGATGACGGTCGGGGCGCTGACCACCGGGGCGCTGCTGGCGCAGATGCTGACCGAACCGGTGGGGCTGATCCTGCGCTGGTACGACGAACTCCAGGTGGCGCAGGTCTCCCTGGCCCGGCTGGTCGGTGTCCGGGAGATCGGGAGCGACGGCGCGGACGGGGCGGGCGCGCCCGACGGGCGCGAGGTCCGCGCGGACCGGGTGCGCTTCGGCTACCACACGGGCGGCCAGGACGTGCTCCACGGCGTCTCCCTGGAGATCCGGCCGGGGACCCGGCTGGCACTGGTCGGCCCGTCCGGTGCCGGCAAGTCCACCCTGGGCCGGCTGCTGGCGGGGATCTACGCGCCGCGGACCGGCGCGGTGACCCTCGGCGGCGCGGAGCTGGCCCGGATGGAGGCGGAACGGGTCCGGCAGCACGTGGCCCTGGTCAACCAGGAGCACCACGTCTTCGTCGGCTCCCTGCGGGACAACCTGCTGCTCGCCCGGGCCGGCGCGGACGACGGGGAGCTGTGGGCGGCGCTCGCCGCCGTCGACGCGGCCGGCTGGGCCCGCGCCCTGGACGCCGGGCTGGACACCGAGGTCGGCTCGGGCGGTCTGGCGCTGACGCCGGCCCAGGCCCAGCAGATCGCGCTGGCCCGGCTGGTGCTGGCCGATCCGCACACCCTCGTGCTGGACGAGGCGACCTCGCTGCTGGACCCGCGCGCCGCCCGCCATCTGGAGCGCTCGCTGGCCCGGGTGCTGGACGGCCGCACGGTGGTGGCGATCGCGCACCGGCTGCACACCGCTCACGACGCCGATCTGATCGCCGTCGTCGAGGACGGCCGGATCAGCGAACTGGGCAGCCACGACGAGCTGGTCACGGCCGACGGCGCCTACGCGGCGCTGTGGCGCTCCTGGCACGGCTGAGACCACCCGGTACCGTCCGTCCGCCTGCTTCCCGCCGGTCCGCCCGGTGGGAAGCAGGCGGGCGCCAGGGGTCAGATGATGTTGAGGGCGGCCACCCCGCCGATACCGCCGAGCAGCATGAACGCCGGCATCAGGACCTTCATCTCTATCCAGCTCCCGGCGCGGAAGCGCATCGGCTTCGGCGGGCCCACCGGGTACCAGCGCTTGTTGCCTATCGGTATCGGCCACAGGATCGGGCAGCCGGAGATGGTGATCGCGTCGCCCACGCAGTGCACCAGCGCCCCCAGGACGACGGGCAGGCCGAGCCAGAGATACTCCTGCCCCGGTGCGGTGAAAAGCCAGCCGGCACCGCTGGGGGTGTCGCTGAGCACGTCGGCCAGGATCCAGGCGCTGGTGGCGCCCAGCAGCCAGACGAGGATGTCGCTGGAGACCCGGGCCGCCCGCCAGAGGAGTCCCTCCACGGCGAGCACCATGTGGACGAAGAGGATGAAGAGCACCGCCCAGCGGTCGCCGGTCATCGCCAGCACCGAGGTGCCGGTGCCGATGAGCACGGCCCACAGCCAGGTGTGGGTGAGGGTGCGGTGGCCGCCGTTGCGCCGCGGATCGCCCGGTTTCCTCGTGGCCTTGTAGACCGCCGACGAGAGACGGTCCATGATCTCGCAGAGGGTACGCGAGACCGGCCCGAAGGCCCGCGATATGGTCGCCGCCTTGTGGTCCAGATCGGGGGCGAGGGCCGCGCCGGAGCAGATCAGCGCGCCGATGACGAGCACCGGCCACGGCATGGGATGGCCGGCCACCGAGGCCACCGCTCCCGCCCCCAGCCAGGCCGCCGCTCCCGAGAGTGAATGCGCCGGTCCCATCATCTGGTGGCCCGCCCCCGTCTTCTCCTGTGCCATGAACTCTGGATCGTCCCGCGCCGATGCGGCGTTGGCGCATCACCCTAGTTGAAACGATCTTCGCCCCCGCCACCGGTTCCACGATCCGGTCGGCGAGCAGGCAGTATGGGAGAGTGACCACCCTTATCGATCATCTGCCGAACGACGCCGACCCCGACGCCCTCTTCGAGTCCTTCGCCGGCTGGGCCGAGGAGCGGGGCATCTCCCTCTATCCCGCCCAGGAGGAGGCGCTGATCGAGGTGGTCTCCGGGTCCAACGTCATCCTGTCCACCCCGACCGGGTCGGGGAAGAGCCTGGTCGCGGCAGGGGCACACTTCGCGGCGCTGGCCCGGGACCAGGTCACCTTCTACACGGCGCCGATCAAGGCGCTGGTGTCGGAGAAGTTCTTCGACCTGTGCAAGCTCTTCGGCACGGAGAACGTGGGGATGCTGACCGGCGACGCCTCGGTCAACGCCGACGCGCCCGTCATCTGCTGCACGGCCGAGGTCCTGGCCTCCATCGCGCTGCGCGACGGCAGGGACGCCGACATCGGCCAGGTCGTGATGGACGAGTTCCACTTCTACGCCGAACCGGACCGGGGCTGGGCCTGGCAGGTCCCGCTGCTGGAGCTGCCGCAGGCGCAGTTCGTCCTGATGTCGGCGACCCTCGGAGACGTCCAGCGGTTCGAGGAGGACCTCCACCGCCGGACCGGCCGTCCCACGACGGTGGTGCGCTCCGCGACCCGGCCCGTGCCGCTCTCCTACGAGTACCGCACGACGTCCCTGACCGAGACGCTGACCGAACTGCTGGACACCCACCAGGCCCCGGTCTACATCGTGCACTTCACCCAGGCCGCGGCAGTGGAGCGGGCGCAGGCGCTGATGAGCATCAACATGTGCACCCGCGCCGAGAAGGACGAGATCGCCAAGCTGATCGGCAACTTCCGCTTCACCACCCGTTTCGGCCGCAACCTCTCCCGCTATGTGCGCCACGGCATCGGGGTGCACCACGCCGGGATGCTCCCGAAGTACCGGCGCCTGGTGGAACGGCTGGCCCAAGCCGGCCTGCTCAAGGTCATCTGCGGCACGGACACCCTGGGGGTGGGGGTCAACGTCCCCATCCGCACGGTGCTGTTCACGGCTCTGACCAAGTACGACGGCCAGCGGGTGCGGACCCTCCGGGCCCGCGAGTTCCACCAGATCGCCGGGCGGGCGGGCCGGGCCGGTTTCGACACCTCGGGCTTCGTCGTGGCCCAGGCCCCGGAGCACGTCGTGGAAAACGAGAAGGCCCTCGCCAAGGCGGGTGACGATCCGAAGAAGCGGCGGAAGGTGGTCCGCAAGAAGGCTCCCGAGGGGTTCGTCTCCTGGGGGCAGAACACCTTCGAGAAGCTGATCACCTCCGATCCCGAACCGCTCACCTCCCGGTTCCGCGTCACCCACACCATGCTGCTGTCGGTGATCGCCCGGCCGGGCAACGCCTTCGAGGCCATGCGCCGGCTGCTGGAGGACAACCACGAGCCGCGGAAGAACCAGATCCGTCACATCCGCAGGGCCATCGCCATCTACCGCTCCCTGCTCGACGGCGGCGTCGTGGAGCGGCTCCCCGAGCCGGACGAACAGGGCCGGATCATCCGGCTGACGGTCGACCTCCAGCAGGACTTCGCCCTCAGCCAGCCGCTCTCCACCTTCGCCCTGGCCGCCTTCGACCTGCTCGACCCCGAATCCCCCGGCTACGCCCTCGACATGGTCTCCGTCGTGGAGTCGACCCTCGACGACCCGCGGCAGATTCTCGCGGCCCAGCAGAACAAGGCGCGCGGCGAGGCCGTCCAGCAGATGAAGGCCGACGGGGTGGAGTACGAGGAGCGGATGGAGCGGCTCCAGGACGTCTCCTACCCCAAGCCGCTGGAAGAGCCGCTCTTCCACGCCTACAACCTCTACCGCAGGAGCCACCCCTGGGTGGGTGACCACCCGCTGTCGCCGAAGTCGGTCATCCGCGACATGTACGAACGGGCGATGACGTTCACGGAGTTCACCGCCTTCTACGAGCTGGCGCGGACCGAGGGCATCGTGCTGCGGTACCTCGCGAGCGCCTACAAGGCGCTGGAGCACACCGTCCCGGAGGACCGGAAGTCCGCCGAGTTCGAGGACCTCACCGCCTGGCTCGGTGAGATGGTGCGGCAGGTGGACTCCAGTCTCCTGGACGAGTGGGAGCAGCTGGCGAACCCGGAGGAGGAGACGGCCGAGGAGGCCCAGGAGCGGGCGGACCAGGTCAGGCCCGTGACCACCAACACGCGTGCCTTCCGGGTGCTGGTCCGCAACGCGCTGTTCCGGCGGGTGGAGCTCGCCGCGCTGGAGAAGTACACGGAGCTCGGCGAGATGGACGCCGGATCCGGCTGGGACGCCGACGCCTGGGCCGAGGCCATGGAGCGGTACTGGGAGGAGTACGACGACCTCGGCACCGGCCCCGAGGCGCGGGGACCGGGTCTGCTGCGGATCGAGGAGGACCCGGAGCACGGCCTGTGGCAGGTACGGCAGACCTTCGCCGACCCCTCGGGCGACCACGACTGGGGCATCAGCGGCGAGGTGGATCTCGCCGCCTCCGACGAGGAGAGCCGAGCCGTGGTCCGGGTCACGGCCGTCGGCCCGCTCTGACCCGGGTGGCGCGGGCGCAGCCTGTCCGCCGGCTCGCGCCACCGTCCGATCTCTCCGGTCTCCGCCGCGCCGGACCGGGCCCGTCCGGCCGCCGGTCCTCCACCCTCCGCGCTCCTCGGTCATGGCTCTCTCCGTCCTCCGTGATCAGTTCAGTAACGGATGCGTGGGTCGTGTGAGGCGCCCGGCGCCGGGCTCCACCGGTGATTGCGTACCGCATCGTCCGCACCCCCGGGCGCGAACTCGACAACCGCCGGCGCGGCCCCCGGAACGGGCGGTACCCCACCCGTCCGCAACGGCCGGGGAACGCTCGCGGGCAGGACCAGAGCCTCCCGCCCCGTCACCCGGCCCCGCCTCACGCCAGGGGCCAGCGGACGCCCACCCGGCGCGATCGGCGCCCCGGGCTGCGGGCGCCCGGCGGCCCCGTGCGCTCCCGCCGGCCGCCGGGCCGGCCGCGCCCCGGGAGGGCGCCGCGGCCGCCACCCCCGCCACCGGGCGGGCGCACACCCGGGACGTCCACCCCGGAGTCCACCCCGGAGTCCACCCCGGAGTCCACCCCGGAGTCCGCCACGGGGTCCGCCACGGGGTCCGGCACCGGACGCGGAAGGGGCTTCTCCACCCGTGTGGTGAACGGTCCGCCGGCCACGGGCCGTTCACCCGGCCTGGGCGCCGGGCCGTACTCCCGGGCCTCGTCCAGGCAGAGGGCCAGGCTGATCCGGTGCCAGCAGATCTCATCCGGATCGTCCGCGGTGAGAACCGGCTCCACCACGGGCCGGGAGGACGCCGCCTCCTCCTCCGGTGGCAGCAACGAGACCCGGAGCCGCCGCAGATGGGCACGCTCATAGGGGTCCTCGACCGCGTCGGCCAGCTGGTCCTGTCCCAGCACGGCCGCGGCGACCGCGGCCCGCTCCCACGGCCCCTCCGCCTCGCGGCACAGCTGGGCCACCCGCCGGCCGCGCCAGGTACGCGCCCGCCAGTCCTCACCGGCATCCAGCATCGCCCGCAGCGCGGGCGGGGTGTTCCCCGTGAGCAGACCCGGCTCGCGCTCGGCGAAGAGACGCAGCTCCGCGACGGGGTAGAGCCACACCAGGGCGCGGTAGCGGTTGACGGTGAACTTCACGGGGGTGAAACAGCCCACCCGGGCCAGACGCGTGAACCGCGCCCGCCCGATGCCCAGCAATTCCGCGCCGGCGCCCGCGCCGACGGCGCGGACCCGCTCCCGGAGCCCTCCGGGGAAGTCGGCGGCGGAGCGCAGCCGGTCGACTTCGGCGCGCGGGACCCGGCGGCCGCCCCGCGGGCCGCCCACCGTGCGCACCTCGCCGAGGCGTACGGCGAGATCCAGCTCGCCCGGTTTCAGCCCGAGCCGCATCGCCGCGCCGCGGAGGGCCAGCCCCCGCTCCGCCTCCTGCCGCACCGGCCGGTGTCCGTCCCGCGTTCCCACTGGCATGGCCATCTCCCCACTCGATTCCATCACTCTCGGTGACGAACCGTAGCGCGGAAGGCCAGGCGCTGCCCGGGGCTGTGGATAACCACCTGCCCCGCAGCTCAGAGCCGCGGGCCACGAAGAACGGAGGGCGGCGGCCAGAGGACGGAAGCCGGCCCGAGGGGATACCGCCCCGGTGCCCGCGGTGGGCGGACGGGGCACGGCGCGCCGACGGCGGACGTGCCGCGGCGCGCCCACACCGAACCGGGCACCTCGGGTCCGGTGTTACCCGTTCCGGTCGCGGGCGGAGATTCCCAGATGCTCGCCCACCCGGTTGACCAGCAGCGTCATCTCATAGCCCACCTGGCCGACATCGGCGTCCGCGGCGGTGAGCACGCACAGGCAACTGCCGTCTCCGGCGGCCGTCACGAACAGCGCGCCGTCGTCGAACTCGACCATCGTCTGCCGGACGTGGCCCGCCGCGAAGTGGTGCGCGGAGCCCTTGGCGAGGCTGTGCAGCCCGGAGCAGACGGCGGCCAAGTGCTCCGCGTCCGCGCGGGCGAGGTCCTCACTCCGGGCGGTCACCAGACCGTCGTTGGACAGAATGAGGGCGTGCCGGACGTGGGCCAGTCGTTTCGCCAGGTCGTTCAGCAGCCAGTCGAGCCCCTTGCTGAGCGCCATTCTGCCTCCCCGTCGGCGGTCGCCTCGGCTGGGAACAAGCCTGGCCCACCGCCGGGTTCGGGGCAAGACAGCCCCCGGCCACGTACCGCACGATGTGTGCCATCCACGGCGAACCGGGAGAGAAGGCGCGGGCTCCCCGGCCCAGCGCCGGAAGCCCTCGCCCCGCGGGGCCCGCACGGCCCGCCGGGGGCGCGGCTCCGGGGTTGTACGGGACGGCGGGAGAGCGTCAGCCCCGGTGGCCAGCCCGGCCGGACGGGGACGGGAGGGGAGGCGCAGGCGGGCCCGGCGGGCCCGGCGCGCCCAGCCGCCGGGCGAGCCGGTCCATCGCCCCGGACACGACGCCCGGATCGGCCTCCCCGGTGCCGATGGCGGCAAGACACGTGTCACGACCGGCGGCGGCGACGAACAACCGGCCTCCGGCCTCCAGTTCGACCGTCGTGCGGCGGCCGCAGCCGGCCCCGAACCGGCGGCCGGCATCGGTGGCCACCCGGTGGAATCCGGCGGCCACAGACGCCAGGTGACGCGCGTCCGCCCGGCTGAGCCCGCGTGAGGCGCCCGTCACCAGACCGACGGCGGACAGCAGGACGGCGTGACGGAGGCCCGGCACCTCACCGACCAGCTCGTCCAGGAATTCGTTCAGGAGTTCGTTCAGGGAGCCGTCGAACCCGACACCGGCGCGGACACCGGCGCCCTTCTGTTCCGCCTCGCCCATATCCGCTCTCCTTCGCTCCGGCAGCCCGGCCCGCACGCAGGGGGCGCACGCGGGCCTGCCGCTGCTGTCCTCGGAAGCCGCACGCTACGCGGGAGACCCCTCGCGCCCCGGGAGGACTTCGGAAGTCCACAGCATCCGACCGGGCGACGTCCGGAGCTGACCAGGACAGACACATATCAGCCCAACCCCTGCACACTCCCCAGGTGCGCACAATCCAGTGGAATATGACAGAAACCGATGCCATGCCGGGGAAGATCCTCCCGGCGCTCCCCTGCGCGCTCCGGCGCACACCCCGCCGGGAAGCGTCCGGAGCACGGGAGGACGCGGCGTGGAGTACGGGAAGCCCCGGAGCCCCAGGGACGTCAGGAAGGACTGCCGCCGGAGCGCGCCACCGGGCACCCCCCGGCCCCGGCCACCGGGAAGGTGCCCAGCTCACTCACGCGATAGCCCCCGGGATAGCTCTTGATCTGCGGATTCTCCCGTGCGTAGCGCGGCTTCGCACGCGGCGGCAGCAGCCGAACGGCCCGGCCCCGCAGCCGCACGGCGGTGCGCACCGCCGTGCGCACGGCGGGTTTGGGGGGCGCGTAGCGGAAGGCCCGCAACAGGGCGTCGTCCAGCAGAGCCAGACTCGCGTCGCGCACGAGCCCGGCCAGCGGCGCCGGGTACCAGGACGCCACGAGTCCGAGCGTCGCGTCCGCCACCCGCCGCCCGCCCTCGTCCCAGCCGAAGTGGGCGGCCTCGTAGGCGTCGAGACAGCGCTCGAACTCCTCGTAGCTGCCGGGGAGGTCGCGGATGCCCATGTGGCGGCCCAGGGTGCGGTAGTACGCCACGGACGCGCGGACCTCGTGCCGGGACAGCCGCCGCCAGCCGTAGGCGTCGATCCAGCGCCGCGGTACCACCACGAAGGTGCACAGCACGTAGCGCAGTTCGTCGTTGCCGATGCCGTAGCCGCGGTGCATCTGGTTGACGCGGCGGACGGCCACGCGCCCCCGCTCGCTGTCGAAGCCGTGCTCCAGGATCGCGTCGAGGAGCAGCGCGGTGTCGTCGTACCGCTTCTGGGTGCGGCCGGTGAACTCCCCCGTCCGCGCGAGCAATCGGCCGATGCGCGGCACGGCGTAGGTGCGGTACAGGGCGAGTTCCAGAGCGCGGACGGTGTCCCAGGGGAACTCGTAGCAGGAGGTGAGCCGGTAGATCCGCAGGAAATCCCGCTCCGGGTCCAGCCGCCGGATCTCCCTCAGCCGGTCGTAACGTCTCATACCGCCCGCCCCCTCACGGTGTCGCCGGGCTCCTCACTCTACGGAGGTGAGGCCGGGCCCGTGGCGGAGTGGAGCAGCGCATCCGGGCGGCGGAACGCGCGGAGTGCCCGGCGGATGACCGTGGCTCCGCGCGGCACGCGACGCCCGGCCCCGCGCCCCCCGGGCGGACCGCGCCGGGCCGGCTCCCCCGGAGTCTCGACGCCGGGGTTACCCACTGGTTAGGGTGCGCGGACCACCGATCCCGATGGGAGGCCGCCGTGTCCGCGACGGAGGAGAGCGCGGCAGGTGAGGACGCCCTGTTCGTCCTGACCGCCGTCCTGCTCACACCCGCCCGCTTCCCGAGCGTGCTCGGCGACGACTACCCGGAGGTGTGCGCGGCGCTGGGCCTGACCCCGTATGAGGAGGGGTACGGGCTGGTGCTCGGCCAGGACGGCGAGGGGGCCCGCTGGACGGTGGTGGTGGACGACGTCTCGCTGGTCGCCTGCGCGCTCGCCGCCTGGGACTGCGGCATGGAGTACGACCTCTCCCCCGACGAGCGGAGCGTCGTGGGCGTGCTGCCCGGCTGGCCACTGGCGTTGGCCGTCGCCGCCCCCGGAGTGCCCGCGCCGCACGATCCCGCGCCCGGTCCGGACGGCGGACCGCCGCCGCTCGCCCCACCCGACGCGACGGAGTGGGGACCGGCACAGCGCAGACTGGGCGCGGACGAGATCGCGCTCCAGTGGGCCGTCTGGCGGGAGCAGTTCGACGAACCCGGACCCGGCAGCGGCACCGACGGCACGGACAGCACAGCCGGCGGGAACAGCACACCCCCCGCCGGGGGCGGCGAACCGGACCCCGCGCCGGAGGCGGAGGCCCCGGCCGGGCCCGGTGACACCACGCCGGTCGGCCAGGGCCCCGGGGCCTCCCCGCGGGTGGCGCACCCGGGGCTGCGGAGGGTGCTGCGGGAGGCGCACGCCTACGTGGAGACCCCGCCGCCGCCCGGCCGGGTGCGCTCCTCCTTCGCCTCCGACGGGGCGCGGACCCTGCGGGCCGACGGGCCGGGCTGGAGCATGGTGGCGCGCACCGACGACATGGCGTTCGTGCTGCTGGACGACGCGCCGGGAGATGTGTTCCCGCTACAGCGGGGGCCACGGCTGCCCGCGCTGCTCACCGCGCTCGACGGGCTGGCGGCGAAACCGGCCTGACCAGCCGGCGGTACCGGGGCCGGGCCCGTGCCCGGGACCGGCCCGCGCCCGGCAGCCCTCGTCCGCCCGGCGCGCGAGGACTGCCGGGGCGTGCTCAGACGGGCGCGAGCGGGCGGTGCGGGCCGGCCGGCGGTTCGGCCACGATCCGGTCCCCCGGCCGCACCTCCCCGCCGGTCAGGACGACACCCATGATCCCGGCCCGGCGCACCGGGGCGCCCCGCTCGTCACGGCCGAGGACGCGGCGCAGCAGCCCGGGCCGGAAACGGTTGATCTGCGCGCACGGGTTGCGCAACCCGGTCACCTCGACCACCGCCTCGCCCCCGAGGCGCAGCAGTGTGCCGGTGCCGAGGGCGAGCAGGTCGAGACCGGCGGTGGTGACGTTCTCACCCAGCTGCCCCGGGGCCACCGCGTACCCGTCCCGGGCCACCTCGTCGAGGAGTTCCCGCTGGAGGAGGTGGACCTGGCGGAGGTTGGGCGCGGACGGGTCCCGGGCGACCCGCGAGCGGTGCCGGACGGTCACCCCCAGGTGCGCGTCGCCGGCCACGCCGAGCCCGGCGAGCAGCCGGATCACCGGGGCGGTCTCCTTGGAGAACCGGTGTTCCGCGTCCCTGCCGACCGCCACCACCCTGGCGTCCATCCGCCCCGCCTCCCGCCCTCGCCACGCCCTGACCCGTACGGCCACCCGCCGTACCCGCCGCACACCTGCCCACGGTGGCGCGGCGGCACCCGGGAGTGGCGCCGGATGCCCGGCCGCGGGTTCAGCGGCCCAGCTCCCGGCGATTCACCCGCCTCAGCCGGCGCCGCTGGGAGGGGTCCAGCATCAGATACGCGCCCACCGGCACCCCGACGATCACCAGCAGCGCCGCCCAGAAGGGCAGCAGCCACAGCAGCAGCACGGCGCCCACCGCACCACCGACGACGACCTTCGTCCTGTTCGACATCTCCCGCGCCTCCTTCGTACAGCCCGGGCGGCACGCGCCGCCCACCGGGGAAACGCCCGGCGCCGCCCCCGGGGTTCCGCCGCCCACCCCGAGCCGACCCTGAGATCCGCCCCCGCGGACCCGGAAGGGTCGGGCGGGCCGCTCACCTACCGGCCCGGACCGCGGAGGGCGGCTGCCGGGGCGTGCGCGGTCCGCGCGCACGCCCCGGTCCGTTCCGCCCGGTGTCAGCCGCGGACGCCGAGCAGGTGGTCCATCGCCAGCTGGTCCAGCCGCTCGAAGCCCATCCCGCGCCCCCCTGCCGCCTCGACGTCGAAGGACTCGAAAGCGGTACGGTCCGCCAGCAGCCCGGCGAGCGTCTCGCCCTCGCCGAGGGTCGGGCGGGCCAGCTCGTCCAGGCGCGACGCGCGCAGCGCCTCCTGGACCTCCGGGTCGGCGCGGAACGCCGCCGCGCGCTCCTTGAGGATGAGGTAGTTGCGCATGCAGCCGGCCGCGGACTCCCACACGCCGTCGTAGTCCTCGGTGCGCGGGGGCTTGAAATCGAAGTGGCGCGAGCCGGTGTAACCGGCCGTCTCCAGCAGGTCGACCAGCCAGAAGGCGGAGCGCAGATCGCCCGCGCCGAACCGCAGGTCCTGGTCGTACTTGATGCCGGACTGGCCGTTGAGGTCGAGGTGGAACAGCTTGCCCGCCCACAGGGCCTGCGCGATGCCGTGCGCGAAGTTGAGCCCGGCCATCTGCTCGTGGCCGACCTCCGGGTTGACGCCGTAGAGCTCCGGGCGCTCCAGCCGCTCGATGAACGCCAGCGCGTGCCCGACGGTGGGCAGCAGGATGTCACCGCGCGGCTCGTTGGGCTTGGGCTCCAGGGCGAAGCGCAGCTCGTAGCCCTGCTCGGTGACGTACTCGCCGAGCAGGTCGAAGGCTTCCTTCAGCCGGTCGAGGGCGACCCTGACGTCCTTGGCGGCGCCGGACTCGGAGCCCTCACGCCCGCCCCAGGCGACGTACACCTGGGCGCCCAGCTCGGCGGCCAGGTCGATGTTGCGCACGGTCTTGCGGAGCGCGTAGCGGCGCACGTCACGGTCGTTGGAGGTGAACCCGCCGTCCTTGAAGACGGGGTGGGTGAAGAGGTTGGTGGTGGCCATCGGGACGACCACCCCGGTGGCGTCCAGCGCCTCCCGGAAGCGCTTGATGTGCCCCTCGCGCTCGCTCTCGGAGGCGCCGAAGGGGATCAGGTCGTCGTCGTGGAAGGTCACGCCGTGGGCGCCGAGGTCCGCCAGGCGCCGTACGGACTCGGCGGGGTCGATGGCGGAGCGGGTGGCGTCACCGAACGGGTCGCGCCCCTGCCATCCCACGGTCCACAGGCCGAAGCTGAACTTGTCGTCCGGGGTGGGCTGGTAGTTCATCGCGGCTCCTCAGGTATTTCGTCAGGGCACTGAACAAATTAGTATGCACAGGCGCGACAGGGAAGGCCGGGAACCGACCGGGCCCCGGGGAACCCGGCCGCGCCCCGGCACGGACCAACACCGGCGACACGGATGCCGGCCGGGCACGGGCAAACACCGACAGCACGGAACAGCAGGGCCGACACAGCGGCAGAGGACCGGAGCGGCGGGCGCCGGCGGGACGGCAGGGGCCCGCCGGGAGGAAGGGATCGCGCGATGACAGCAGCGGAAGGCCGGCGGCCGGACGGCGGGCCACTCGTGGTCGGGGTGGACAGCTCCACCCAGTCCACCAAGGCACTGGTCGTCGACGCGGCCACCGGGGAGATCGTCGCCCGCGGGCAGGCCCCGCACCGCGTCTCCACCGGAGCGGGGCGCGAGAGCGACCCCGAGCAGTGGTGGGAGGCGCTGGGCGAGGCGCTGCGCGGCTGCGGGGAGGCGGCCCGGCGCGCGGAGGGCATCGCGGTCGGCGGCCAGCAGCACGGCCTGGTGACCCTGGACGGCGCGGGGCGGCCGGTGCGCCCCGCGCTGCTCTGGAACGACGTGCGCTCCGCGCCGCAGCGCGACCGGCTGGTCGGGGAACTCGGCGGCGCCCAGGGGTGGGCCGAGCGGACCGGCTCCGTCCCGGCCCCGGCGTTCACCGTCACCAAGTGGGCCTGGCTGCTGGAGAACGAGCCGGAGGCGGCCCGGCGCACGGCGGCGGTGCGGCTGCCCCACGACTACCTGACCGAGCGGCTCTCCGGACAGGCCGCCACGGACCGCGGGGACGCCTCCGGCACCGGCTGGTGGCTCGGCGGGGACGGCTCCCCCGCGGGCCGGTACGACGAGGACCTCCTCGGCCGGGTCGGGCTGGCCCCCGCGCTGCTGCCCTCGGTGGTGGCACCCGGCGAGGCCGCGGGCACGGTACGGGACGGCCTGGACGGGCTGCCGCTGCGGCCCGGCGCCGTGGTGGGCGCGGGCACCGGCGACAACATGGCCGCCGCGCTGGGACTCGGCCTCCGGCAGGGCCGGCCGGTGCTGAGCCTGGGCACCTCCGGCACGGTCTACGCCGTCTCGGCGCGCCGTCCGGCCGACCCCACGGGCACGGTGGCCGGATTCGCCGACGCCCGCGGCGACTGGCTGCCCCTGGCCTGCACCCTCAACTGCACGCTCGCCGTGGACCGGGTCGCGCAGGTGCTCGGCCGGGACCGGGAGGACGTGGAACCGGGCGGTTCCGCCGTGGTGCTGCCGTTCCTGGACGGCGAGCGCACGCCGAACCTGCCCTACGCCTCCGGGCTGCTCCACGGGCTGCGGCACGACACCACCGGTGGCCAGATCCTCCAGGCCGCCTACGACGGCGCGGTGTACGCGCTGCTGTCGGCGCTGGACCTGGTCCTGGACGAGGACGCCGACCCGGCGGCCCCCGTCCTGCTCATCGGCGGCGGGGCGCGGGGCACCGCGTGGCGGGAGACGGTGCGGCGGCTCTCCGGGCGGCCGGTGCTGGTCCCCGAGGCCTCCGAGCTGGTCGCGCTGGGCGCGGCGGCGCAGGCGGCGGGGCTGGTCACCGGCGAGGACCCGGCGGAGGTCGCCCGGCGCTGGGGCACGGACCGCGGCCTGCTCCTGGACCCCGTCGAACGAGACGAGGCCGCGCTGGAACGGATCGCGCGGACCCTGGAGAACGCCGGCCCGCTGCTCGGCGGCTGACCCGGGACGGCGGACCCGGTCCGCGGGCGGCGCGTCCGTGGGCCGGGCTCCGAGCCCGCCCCGGCTCCGGCGCGCCGGGGTGGGCGGCCCGCCCGGCCGCCGGCCGGACGGCATAAGGTCGGCGGGACGGCCCGGCATCCGGCACCGCCGCCGGGCCCGCCGGCCGTCGAACGGGACCGCCGCTCGTGGTGGCCGGCGAGGTGGCGCCCAGGCGCTCCGCCGGCGGTCAACGCTTCGGCGCTGGACCACACGGACCCCGGAACGCCCGGGCCGCACGAGCGCACCACGGCGGACCCGGCGCACACGGACCCGGCGCACACGACGGGCCCGGCGCGGACCCGCCGGACACGGACACGAGCACGACGGACACGACAGACACGGCAGAAGGGAGCGGGCGGTGGCCGTACCGGCGCCCGGCACCCAGCACGGCATGCGGCGGCGCAACCTCTCCCTGGTCCTGCACACCGTGGCCACGCACGGGCCGATCTCCCGGGCGGGGGTCGCCTCCCGGATCGGGCTGACCCGCTCCGCCGTGTCCACGCTGGTCGAGGAGTTGGACCGGGCGGGACTGCTGGTGGAACTCGGCCCGGGCCGCCCCGGCACCGTCGGCCGCCCGGGCAGCGAACTGGCGCTGAGCGAGAGCGGCCCGGCGGGACTGGGGGCGGAGATCGGCGTGGACCGCCTCGCGGTCTGCGCCGTCGACCTGCGGGGCCGGGTACGGGTGCGGGCGGAGGAACCCGCCGCCCACCGGGGCAGCGCGCCCGGGCCGGTACTGCGGCGGCTGGCCCGGCTGTGCGCGCGGGTGGCCGCGGACGCCGGCCGGGAGGGGCTGCGGCCCGCGGGCCTCACGGTGGCCGTCCCCGGCCTGGTCGCCCGGGACGCGGCGACGGTGGTGCGCGCTCCCAATCTGGGCTGGGAGGGCCTCGACGCCCGGGCCCCGCTCGCACAGGCGCTCACCCTGCCGGTCACCGTCGCCAACGAGGCCAACATCGGCGCGCTGGCGGAGCTGTGGTGCGGTGGCCACTCCCCCGCGCCGCGCGATTTCGTCTACGTCTCCGCGGAGATCGGCATCGGCGCCGCGGTCGTCGTGGACGGCGCCCTGCTGCGCGGGGCGCACGGTTTCGCCGGTGAGCTGGGGCATGTCCCGGTACGCCCTCAGGGGTTGCGCTGCGCGTGCGGCGGGCGCGGGTGCCTGGAGCGGTACGCGGGGGAGGAGGCCGTGCTGCGGGCCGCGGGGATCGACGAGCGCGGACCGGCGGGCGTGGCGGAGCTGCGGAACCGGGCCGGCGCCGGGGACGGCGCCGCGCGGCGCGCGCTGCGCGGGGCGGGCGCGGCCCTGGGCACCGCGCTGGCCGGGGTGGTGAACCTGCTCGATCCGGAGGCCGTGGTGCTCGGCGGCGCGCTGACGGAGCTGGCGCCGTGGGTGGTGCCCGCCGCGGAGCGCGAACTGCGCCGTCATGTGGCGGACCCGGCCCGCGCGGCGCACGGCGGCATCGTGGTGTCCGGGCTCGGCCGGGACGCCGCGCTGCTCGGCGCCGCGCGGTCGGTGGTGCAGGACGTGCTGGACGACCCGCTGGGCGCCGCGCCCGCCCCCGCCTGACCGGCGGCCCCCGCGCCCCGGCGGCCGCCCGGATCCCGGAGCGGCGGGGCAGAGGGGCGTGGCGGGGCGGGCGCCCCGGCCGCTCAGCCCAGCGGGATGCCCGTGTAGTTCTCGGCCAGTTCCGTGGCCGCCGCGGTGGAGTCCGCGATCCGGTGCAACTGGGCCAGTTGCAGCTTGCCGTCGAACGCGCTCTGCCCGGGGTCGGTGTGCAGGGCCGTCGTCATGAAGTACGAGAAGTGCTCGGCCCGCCAGACCCGGCGCAGACAGGTGTCCGAGTAGGCGTCGAGGAGGTCCTCGGAGCCGGTGGACCGCCAGTGCTCCAGCGCGCGGGCGAGCACGCAGACGTCCGCGATCGCCAGGTTGAGCCCCTTCGCCCCGGTCGGCGGCACGATGTGCGCGGCGTCGCCGGCGAGGAACAGCCGCCCGTGGCGCATCGGTTCGGTGACCCAGCTGCGCATCGGGGTGACGGACTTCTGGGTGATCGGCCCGCGCCGCAGCTCCCAGTCGCCGTCGACGGCGAAGCGGGCGTCGAGTTCGTCCCAGATCCGCTCGTCGGGCCAGTCGTCCGGGTCGGTGTCCGAGGGGACCTGGAGGTAGAGACGGCTGATCTCGGGCGTGCGCATGCTGTGCAGGGCGAAACCGCGCGGGGAGTGGGCGTAGATCAGTTCCTCGCAGGAGGGCGGGACATCGGCCAGGATGCCCAGCCAGCCGTAGGGGTAGACCCGCTCGTAGGTGCGGCGCACGCTCCGTGGTATCCCCTGGCGGGCGATGCCGTGGAAGCCGTCGCAGCCGATCACGACCTCGCAGGAGAGGGTCTCCTCGCGCCCCTCGTGGCGGAAGCGGATGAGCGGCTCGCCGGTCTCCGTCCCCTCCACCGCGACGGCCTCGGCCTCGAACAGCAGCGGCCCGCCCTCGGCCAGTCGCAGCGCGACGAGGTCCTTCACCACCTCGGTCTGCGCGTACACCATGACGCCCCGCCCGCCGGTGAGCGAGGGGAAGTCGATGCGGTGACCGCGGCGGTCGAAGCGGAGTTCGATGCCGTGGTGGACGAGTCCTTCACGGTCCATGCGCTCGCCGGCGCCGCAGGCGCGCAACGCGTCCATGGTGCCCTGTTCGAGGATGCCGGCGCGCTGCCGCTGTTCGACGTAGGCGCGGTCACGGTGTTCCAGGACGACGGATTCGATCCCGGCGCGGTCCAGCAGCCGGGCCAGGAGCAGCCCGGCGGGGCCGCCGCCGATGATGCCGACGGTCGTGCGCATCAGGGGCTCCTTAAGGGGTGTCGGGGTGGGCGGGGGCGCCCGGCCGGGCCGGGGCGCCGTGGTGGGCGGTCTCCCCGTGCCGGGACCGGCCCGCGGGGGCGGCGAAGTGCGCCGCGAGGGCCCGGCCGGTGTCCGCCGGCCGGTCGAGACCGGCGAGGTGCGCGGCGCGGCCGAGTTCGAGCAGGTCCGCGCCGGGAATGGCGTCGGCGAGCTCCCGGGCGTGGGGCGGGGGCGTCGCCGGGTCGTCGCGGCCGGCGACGACGAGGGTGGGCGCGGAGATCCCGCCGAGCGCCGCGCGCAGGTCGTAGCCGGCGAGCGCGTCGCAGCAGGCGGCGTAGGCGTGCCGGTCGGCCGCGGCGAGGTCGGCCAGGACGGCGCCCCCGGGTCCGGAGGCGGCGGCCGCGTCCGGGTCGGCGAACCAGCGGCCGGGGGTGGCCGCCAGCACCGCGGCGGTCCCCCGCTCCCGCACCAGAGCGGCCCTCTCCCGCCAGGCGGCGGGCTCGCCGAAGCGGGCGGAGGAGCAGACCAGGGCCAGCGCCCCGACGCGCTCGGGGTGGTGCACCGCGAGGTGGGCGCCGACGGCGCCACCGAGGGAGATCCCGGCGTAGCCGAAGCGGGGCCAGCCGTGGTGGTCGGCGAGGTCGAGCACCAGCCGGGCGAGGTCCGCGACGGTGGTGGCGCCCGGCTCGCACACCGAGGGCAGGATGTCCGCCGGTGTGCCTCCGTGGCCGGGGAGGTCCCAGCGGAGCACCCGGTGCTCCCGGGCGAGGTCCGCGAGCTGGGGTTCCCAGACCGCCGTGGAGGTGCCGAGGGAGGGGCCGAGGATCAGCGGGGGCGCGGCCCGGGGGCCGTCGAGCCGGTGGTGGGCGAGGGGGCGGCCGGTCATGAGGGCTTCTCCTCCCGGTGCGGCGGGGCCGGTGCCGGCTCCTCCGGCCCGGCGGGTCCGGCGGGTCCGGCCGGCCCGGCGACCGTCCGGCGGGGTACGCGGCGCAGCGCGCGGTCGGTGAGCGCCGGCGCCTCGCCGGTGTAGCGCGCCGGGTCGGTCAGCTCCCGCAGCCGGTGCTGCGGCAGGGCGCGGCGGACGGCGGGGTCGGCGCCCAGCGCCTCCTCCAGCGCGTCCGCCAGGGAGACGCCGTCCGCGGTGGTGCGGCGGGCCGCGGCGGTGAGGACGTCCCGGGCCTCGGCGCGGCCGAGAAGCGGGGTGAGCGCGGCGGTCAGGCGTTCGGAGACGACGAGCCCCCGGGTGAGGCCCAGGTTCCGCCGCATCCGCGCGGGATCCACCCGCAGCCCCTCGGCGAGCCCGGACGCGGCCTCGGCGGCGCCGCCGGTCAGGCGCAGGGCCTCCCGGAGCGGCTGCCACTCGGCGTGCCAGGCGCCGCCGGGCCGCTCGTCCTCGGCGGCGAGCGAGCCGTGGAGCACGGCGGCGAGCGCCGGCACCTGCCGGGCCACGGCGGCGATGAGCACCGCGCGGGCCGGGTTGGCCTTGTGCGGCATGGCGGAGGAGCCGCCGCCGGTGCCCTCCGCGACCTCGCCGATCTCCGTCCGGGAGAGCACCAGCACGTCGGCGGCGAACTTGCCGAGCGCGCCGGCGGTGAACGCGAGCGCGGCGGCCAGGTCGGCGACCGGGGTGCGCAGGGTGTGCCAGGGCAGCGGCGGTTCGGCGAGGCCCAGTTCGCGGGCGTACCGGGTGGCCAGGCGCAGGCCGGGGCCGCCGGCGTCCGGCGGGCTCTCCCCGGCCGCGTGGCCGTCCGGGCCGGTCTCCCCCGGTCCCTCGCCGGCAGCCGCCTCCGCGTCCGCGTACGCCCCGAAGGCGGCCAGGGTTCCCGCGGCGCCGCCGAGCTGGGCGGGGAGGCCGCCGTCGAGGAGGGCGGAGAGCCGGTCGTGGGCGTCGAGCAGCAGGGCGCGCCAGCCGGCGGCCTTGAGCCCGAAGGTGGTGGGCACGGCGTGCTGGGTGAGGGTGCGGCCGGCCATGGGGGTGGCACGGTGCCGGGCCGCGAGCGTGGCCAGGGCCGCCGCGGCGCGTTCGAGGTCGGCGAGGAGGAGCGGCAGGGTCCGGGCGGCCACCAGCATCGTGGCCGTGTCCAGGATGTCCTGGCTGGTGGCGCCCCGGTGGACGGAACCGGCGGCGTCCGGGTCCGTCCGCGCCACGGCCGCGGTGAGGTCGTGGACGAGCGGGATGACGGGGTTGCCTCCGGAGCGGGCCCGCTCGGCGAGTCCGCGCAGGTCGGTGGTGGCCGCGGTCTCGCGCGCCGCGCGGGCGACGGCACCGGCCGCCGCCGGGGTCGCGAGGCCCAGCGCCGCCTGCGCGCGGACCAGGGCGGTCTCGGCGTCGAGCAGGGCGGTGAGCCAGGCGCGGTCGCCGGTGGCCGCCTCGGCGGCGGTGGCGGCCCGGACGGGAGAGAGGAGCCCCGCGTCGTCCCCGTCCGCGGGGGCGCTCCCGCCGCCGGGCGGGGGCTCAGCCGAACTCAAGGAACACCGTCTCCTCCCCGCCCTGGAGGCGGATGTCGAACCGGTGGGTGCGGTGCCGCCCGGGTTCCTCGGGGGCGAGCAGGGTGTGCCGCCGCTCCGGGTCCACCGCGGCGAGCAGCGCGTCGTCCGGGTCGTCCCGCAGGTAGGCGCGGGTGAACAGATGGTGCATCAGCCCGCGGGCGAAGACACACACCGACACATACGGGGCGCCGCCCGGGGCCAGGGTGCGGAGCGCGTAGTGCCCGTCGGCGTCGACGGCGATCCGGGCGAAGCCGGTGAACTCGACGCCGTCCCGGCCGAGGACGGCGCCGGTGACCGGGTCGCGGCGGAGCGAGCCGGGCGCGCCGGACAGGGAGCCGTCGGGGCCGGCCTGCCAGAACTCCAGCAGCGCGTCGGGGACGGGCTCCCCGGCCCCGTCGAGGACCCGGCCGTGGAGGGTGATCGTGTCCGGGTGGCCGGGCGGGGCCAGGTCACTGCCGCCGGTGAAGGGCAGCGCGTAGCCGAAGAAGGGGCCGACGGTCTGCGAGGGGGTGGGCGGCAGCGCGGGGGTGGTGCTCATCGGCCTTCCTCGATCCAGGTCGCGGCGGGTCCGTCGAGGACGATGTCCCAGCGGTAGCCGAGGGACCACTCGGGGCTGGACAGGTCGTGGTCGTAGGCGGCGACGAGCCGTTCGCGGGCGGCGGCGTCGGTGACCGCGGAGAGGATCGGGTCGTGGCGGAAGAGGGGGTCGCCGGGGAAGTACATCTGGGTGACCAGACGCTGGGTGAAGGCGGTCCCGAAGAGGGAGAAGTGGATGTGCGCCGGGCGCCAGGCGTTGGTGTGGTTGCGCCAGGGGTAGGCGCCCGGCTTCACGGTGGTGAAGCTGTAGGTGCCGTCCTCGGCGGTGAGGCAGCGGCCCACACCGGTGAAGTGGGGGTCGAGCGGCGCGGGGTGCTGGTCGCGCAGGTGCGCGTAGCGGCCGGAGGCGTTGGCCTGCCAGACCTCCACGAGCTGGCCGCGCACCGGGCGGCCTCGGCTGTCGAGGAGCCGGCCGGTGACGGTGATCCGCTCGCCGAGGGGTTCACCGGCGTGGTGGCGGGTGAGGTCGGCGTCGAGGTCGGTGACGTCGGTGACGCCGAAGACCGGGCCGTGCAGCTCGACGGCCTCGGGATCCCCGGTCACCGCGACCGGCGGCCGGGTGGGGTGGCGCAGGGCGCTGCTGCGGTACGGCGTGAAGTCACGCGGCGGGTGGTGGCGGGCCGGCGCGCCCCCCGCGCGGTCCCGCTGGTACGCCCGGTGCAGCTCGGCGATCTCGCGGTCGATCTCCGCCTGGGCGGGCGGTCCCGGGGGCGGGGGCGTCACCGACTCCGGCGCGGGGACGGGCGCGGGGTTCGGCAGGTTCATACCGGGTTCTCCTGGGGTCGCGGGGCACGGCGGGCGCCGGGGCACGCCCGGCCGCGGGGGCGGGCGGCCGGGCGGCTCACGCGTCCCGGCCGGCGGGCCGGAGCGCGCGCAGGGCGGCGAGCTCGGCGCCGGTGGGCGGCGCGGTGACGGCCGGCTCCCCGGCGACCCGCAGCTCCCATCCGGTGGCGGCGCGCACCTGCTCGACGGTGACCTGGGGGTGGAGGTCGGTGAGGACGAGTTCGGAGGTCTCCGGGTCGGGCCGCAGGATGCCCAGGTCGGTGATGACGGCGGTCGGGCCGGCGCCGAGCAGCCCGAGCCGCTCCCGGTCGCCGGGGCCGGCGCCGTGGCCGACGGTGGTCACGAAGTCCAGCTTCCGCACGAAGTTGCGCGTGGAGTGGCGCAGGACCAGCAGCACCCGGCCGCAGTTGGCGGCGATCTCCGGGGCCCCGCCGGCGCCGGGCAGCCGCCCCTCGGGGCGGTCGGGGCCGCGGTCCACGAGGGTGGTGTTGATGTTGGCGAAGCGGTCGACCTGCGCGGCGCCGAGGAAGCCCACGTCGATCCGGCCGCCCTGGAGCCAGTAGTTGAAGATCTCCGGCACGGAGACCACCGCGTCGGCGGTGTCGGCGAGTTCGCCGTCGCCGATGGAGAGCGGCAGCCGGGTGGGGCGGGAGCCGAGGGTGCCGGACTCGTAGATCAGGACGAGGCCCGGTTCGGCGGTGTGCCGGGCGAGGTTGGCGGCGGCGCTGGGCAGCCCGATGCCGACAAAGCAGGTACGGGCGCCGGCCAGCGCCCGCGCGGCGTTCACGGTCATCAGCTCGTCGGAGGTCCACTCCGTGCGATCCGCCGGCGGCACGGCGGGGGCGTCGGTGGTCATTGCGGCTCGCTCCTGTCGTGCACGTTGTCCTTCAGCCAGGTCTGGAAGGCCTCGCGGTCCCGGGAGACCGGGTCCCAGTCCGCGTAGGCGCCGTTGTCCCGGACGGAGTAGCCCGCGGCGTAGGAGGGGTGCGCCCCGCCGGGGACGTGGGCCACGGCCGTCACCACCCAGCCGGGCAGGACGATCGAGCGCGGCCGGGGCTCCAGGGTGTCGACGATCTCCTCCACCGTCACCAGGACCCGCTCCGCGGCGAGCGCGGCCTCCTTCTGCACCCCGGTCAGCCCCCAGAGCTGGACGTTGCCCGCACGGTCGGCCTGCTGGGCGTGGATGACGGTGACATCGGGGTTGAGCGCGCGGACGGCCGCCAGCCGCTCCCCGGTGAAGGGGCAGGTGACGGTGGAGACGGTGTCCGAGCGGTCGGCGAGGTCACTGCCGCGGTAGCCGCGCAGGACGGCGAACGGCAGCCGGGAGGCGCCGGCGACATAGCGGTTGGCCATCCCGGCGTGACTGTGCTCGTCCAGTTCGAGGAGGCGCGGCCAGCCGTTCTCGACGGCGTCCCGGAAGCGGTGCAGGGAGCCGACGCCCGGGTTGCCACCCCAGGAGAAGACGAGCTTTCTCACCAGTCCCGCGCCGATGAGCTGGTCGTAGACGACGTCCGGCGTCATCCGGACGAGGGTCAGGTCGGTGATGCCCTGGCGGATCACCTCGTGGGCGGCGGCGAAGGGGATCAGATGGGTGAACCCCTCCATCGCCACGGTGTCACCGTCGTGGATCAGATCGGCGACGGCATCGCGCAGGCTGCGGATCTCTGCCATGCCCTCTCACTTGTTCGCGGGGTGAACGTTAGTTCATAATCTCCGGTGAGTTTCCGTCCTGCCGCCCGCCGCTGTCAACGGTCCGTCCCGGATCGGGCCGGACCGCCCACGGCGACCGGCGCGCGGCCGGCACCGGGACGCGCGAAGAGAACACCCGACGAGAGCACAGGAGGCCGCCATGACCGGCGAGGACACGGCCGTACCCGGCCCGCCGCCGGACGGCCCGCCGCCGGACGGCCCGCCGCCGGACGGCCCGCCGGCGAACACGCCCGCCGGGCCGGTGGTGGGCCCGCTGGAGCGCGGCCTCGCCGTGCTCCGCGCGACGGCCGCGGCGGACGAGCAACGGCTGCGCCCCAGCGACCTGGTCCACGCCACCGGACTGGCCCGCGCCACCGTCGACCGGGTCGTCTCCACCCTGCTCCGCCTCGGCCTGCTCCGCGCGACGGGCCGGGACCTCGTCCTCTCCCCCGGCCTGATGCGGTTCGGCAACGCCTACCTGGCGGGCAGCGGCACGGCGGACGCCCTCCAGCCCTTCGCCGAACGCCTCGCCGGCGCGCTGGACGAGTCGGTGTCCGTCGCGGTGCCCGACGGCGACGGCGTGCGCTTCGTCGCCCAGGTGATCCGGCGCCGCGCCATGACCCCCGTCTTCCGCATCGGCGACCTGCTGCCCGCCGACCGCTGCGCCGCCGGCCTGGTCACCGGCCCGGACGCCCCCGACTGGGCGGTCGACGACCAGCGGCTGGAACCCGGCCTGATCGCCGTGGCCGTGCCGGTCACCGGCCCGGACGGCCGGCGGGCCTGCGGGGTCAGCGTGGTCAGCACCACCGGCCGCCACACCGCCGCCTCCCTCACCGCCACGGCCCTGCCGGAGCTGCGCGCCCTCCTCCCCGAGATGACCGCGGCCCTGGCCGCGGCCCGCTCGCGCCCCCCGCGCGCCACCGCGGGGGCACGGCCCCTCACCCCGGTGGCCGAGGCCAAGCGGGAACTGGGCGCCGGTTTCCTCCAGTCCCTGGCCCGGGGCCTGGACGTGCTCGCCGTGCTGGGCACCGACCCCCGCGGACTCACCCTCAGCGAGGCCGCCCGCGCGGCCGGCCAGCCCCGAGCCACCGCCCGCCGCGCGCTGCTCTCCCTCGTACAGCTCGGCTACGTCCGCCACGACGAACGCCGCTTCCACCTGCTCCCCCGGGTCCTGGAGCTCGGCTACGCACACCTGTCCGAGCTGGACTTCACGGAGATCGTCCAGCCGCATCTGCGCGAACTGACCGCCCGCGTCCACGAGTCGGCCTCGGTCGCCGTGCTCGACGGCCGGGAGATCCGCTACGTCGCCCGCGTCCCCGCCTACCGCATCATGAGCGTCACCATCACCATCGGCACCCGCTTCCCCGCCGCGCCCACCTCACTGGGCCGGGTCCTGCTGGCCGGGCTGGACCCCGCGGACCGCGCCGCGCTCCTGTCCGCCGGCCCGCTGCCCCGCTTCACCCACCGCACGGTCACCGACCCGGCCGCCCTCGGCGGGATCCTGGACGCGGTGGCGGCCGACGGGCACGCCCTGGTCGACGAGGAACTGGAGGAAGGGCTGCGCTCCCTGGCCGTCCCCGTCCCCGGGCCCGACGGCCGGACGGTCGCCGCGCTCAACGTCTCCACCCACACCGGGCGGGGCACCGCCGAGGAATCCCGGGCCGGCCTGCTGCCCGCGCTCCGCGAGACGGCCGCCCGGATCGGCGAGGACCTGGCCGTGGCCTTCGAGCGGCGGCCGCTGCGGCTGCCCTGACGCCTTCCGGGGCACCCGGCAGGTCCCGCCGGCCCGGGTCAGCGGGCGAACACCTCGAAGGTGGCCGCCGGGCGCCCGCCGAACCGGGCCGCGGCGGCCTCCGCGTTGCCGGTGAGGAAGGCCCGGGCGTAGCTCTCCGGGTCCTCGCAGGTCAGACCCTCGATGTACGCCCGGTGCGCGAGCAGGGAGCGCACCCCACGCTCCAGGCCGTCCGTCACGTCCACCGCGTGCGTCGGCCGGGGCGAGGCGGCGACCGCCACCCAGCGCACCCCGTCCCAGGGGGCCGGCCCCTCCCGGGACAGCTCCGGGAAGATCCACCGGTTGCCGGCGTCACCCACCGCGTCCAGGGCGGCCTGGCCCACCGCCCGGTGGTCCGGCGAGTTCAGGACGGTGCCGCCGAAGGTCTCGCGGTGGTTGAGGGTCAGCACCACCTCCGGGCGGTGGCGGCGGATCGCCGCCGCGATGTCCCGGCGCAGCCCCGGGCCGTACTCGATCACCCCGTCCGGGTAGCCGTCGAGGAACTCCACGCTCTCCACACCGACGGCCGCCGCGCTCTCCCGCTGCTCCCGCTCACGCAACGGCGCGCACTCCCCCGGCTCCCGCCCGTCGATCCCCGCCTCGCCCCGGGTGACCAGCAGATAGCTGACGTGCTTGCCCTGTTCCGTCCAGACGGCGACGGCGGCCGCGGCGCCGTACTCCAGGTCGTCCGGGTGGGCCACCACCGCCAGACAGCGCTCCCACCCGGCGGGAAAGGCCGCCAGCTCCCCCGCCGTGTCCGTCTCCCGACTCATCAGCCGCCTCCCACTGGGCCCGCCGGCCCGGTCCGCCGTTCGCCTGCCGCCGGTCTCCCACCGGCCCTTGCCGTTCCGCTGTACGCGCGTGGTGCGTGCCGGCCTGTTGTCGAACGACCCGCGCCACCGCCACGATGGGAAACGATTCCGCCGCGCTCATCCATTCCGGGAAGCCGCCTTGGTCAATCCTTGGGTCGCCCTCGAACCGGGCGCCGACCCCGCCGAACGGGCCGGCGCCATCCGCCGCGCGCACGACGCCTTCACGGCGGACCCGGCGGGGCGGGACACGTCCGGATCCGGCCACACCACAGCGCGCGGCGCCGCGCCGCACGCCCCCTCCGTCCGGCCCGTCGTCGCCGACTCCTGGCGCCGTTCGGCCCGCGCGCGCGTCAGCCCCGACGGGACCGCGCCGGTCGAACTCCCCGGGGACGAACTCGACACCTACCGCGCCGAACACCCGCTGTCCCGGGTGATGCCGCTGTTCCGGGACCTGATGGGCACCGTCGCCGTGGACGGGGAACACCTGCTCGCCGTCTGTGACGCCCGGGGACGGCTGTTGTGGGTCGAGGGCCACTCCGCGGCGCGGCGCCGCGCCGACGGCATGAACTTCGTCCCCGGCGCCGCCTGGGGCGAGTCGGCCGTCGGCACCAACGCACCCGGCACCGCCGTCGCGCTCGACCGGCCCGTCCAGGTCTTCGCCGCCGAGCACTTCACCCGCACCGTGCACACCTGGACCTGCGCCGCCGCGCCCGTCCACGACCCGCACAGCGGACGCCTCCTCGGCGCCGTGGACATCACCGGCGGCGACCGGCTCGCCCACCCGCACAGCCTGGCCCTCGTCCAGGCGGTCGCGCGGGCCGCGGAGTCACAGCTCGCCCTGGAGGCACCGCTTCCGGTGCCCTCGCCCGACGCGGAGCTCTCCGCCCTCGGCACCGACGAGGCGGTGCTCACCCGGGACGGCCGCGCACTCCGCCTCAGCCGGCGCCACAGCGAGCTGCTGCTCCTGCTCGCCCGCCACCCCGAGGGCCTCACCGGGGACGAACTGCTCGTCGCCCTCTACGAGGACGAGCACACCACCCCCGTCACCCCGCGCGCCGAGCTCTCCCGCCTGCGCCGGATCCTCGGCGACGGGCTGCTACGCTCCCGCCCCTACCGGCTGACCGCCCCGGTGGCCACGGACGTCGACACCATCCTGCGCCACCTGGCGGCCGGAGCGCCCGCGGCGGCCCTGGCCGCGTACCGGGGGCCGCTGCTCCCCTCCTCGCAGGCACCGGCCGTGCGCCGGCTGCGGCGGCGCGTCCACGGACAGCTCCGCGAGGGCCTGTTCGCCCGCCGCGACCCGGAGCTGCTGTCCGCCTGGACCGCCTCCCCCTGGGGCGCCGAGGACCTGGAGGCCTGGACGGCGCTGGCGTCGGCGCTCCCCCACGGGTCCCCGCGCCAGGCCCCGGTGCTGGAACGCGTCCGGGCGCTCGACGCCGAACACGGCGGCCACCGCCTGCCCTGACCCGGTGCGGGCCGCACGCCCGGTGTGCGGCCTGGCGCAACGTCGTTGCAACGTTCCCGTCACTACCCTCCGCCGGACCGGCCGACTGCGCCGGTGCCCCACCGCACGCGCGCCGCACCGCGCGCGGCGGCCCCCGCGCAACCGAGGAGGCCATCGAGATGACCCGTTACTCCGCGCCCGGCACCGAGGGAGCGATCGTCTCCTACCAGGCCCGCTACGACCACTGGATCGGCGGGGAGTACGTCCCGCCGAAGGGCGGCCGCTACTTCGAGAACCCCAGCCCGGTCGACGGCCGCCCCTTCACCGAGGTGGCACGCGGCACCGCCGACGACGTCGAGGCCGCGCTCGACGCCGCGCACGCGGCCGCGCCCGCCTGGGGCCGCACCCCGCCCGCCGAGCGCGCCGTGATCCTGAACCGGATCGCCGACCGGATGGAGGAGCATCTGGAGCAACTGGCGGTCGCCGAGACCTGGGAGAACGGCAAACCCGTCCGGGAGACCCTGGCCGCGGACATCCCGCTCGCCATCGACCACTTCCGCTACTTCGCCGGTGCCCTGCGCGCCCAGGAAGGCAGCCTCAGCGAGCTGGACGAGGACACCGTCGCCTACCACTTCCACGAGCCGCTGGGCGTCGTGGGCCAGATCATCCCCTGGAACTTCCCGATCCTCATGGCCGTCTGGAAGCTCGCCCCGGCGCTGGCGGCCGGCAACGCGGTCGTGCTCAAACCCGCGGAGCAGACCCCGGCGTCGATACACGTCCTCGTCGACCTCGTCGGGGACCTGCTGCCACCGGGCGTGGTCAACATCGTCAACGGCTTCGGCGCAGAGGCCGGCAAGCCGCTCGCCTCCAGCGCGCGCGTCGCCAAGATCGCCTTCACCGGTGAGACGACGACGGGCCGGCTGATCATGCAGTACGCCAGCGAGAACATCAAACCGGTCACCCTCGAACTCGGCGGCAAGAGCCCGAACATCTTCTTCGACGACGTCTCCGCGGCCCGTGACGACTTCCTGGACAAGGCGCTGGAAGGCTTCACGATGTTCGCCCTCAACCAGGGCGAGGTGTGCACGTGCCCGTCGCGCGCGCTCATCCAGCAGGGCCACTACCGGGACTTCCTGGACGCGGCCGTGGCCCGCACCGAGAAGATCGTGCCCGGCCACCCCCTGGACACGGACACGATGGTCGGCGCCCAGGCCTCCAACGACCAGCTCCAGAAGATCCTCTCCTACCTGGACATCGGCCGGCAGGAGGGCGCCAAGATCCTCACCGGCGGCGAACAGGTCACCTACGACGGGGACATGGCGGGCGGTTACTACGTCCGGCCCACCATCTTCGAGGGCTCCAACCACATGCGGATCTTCCAGGAGGAGATCTTCGGCCCGGTCGTCTCGGTGACGTCCTTCAGCGACTTCGACGACGCCATGAAGACCGCCAACGACACCCTCTACGGCCTCGGTGCCGGCGTGTGGACCCGCGACATGTCCACCGCCTACCGGGCCGGCCGCGCCGTCCAGGCCGGCCGCGTCTGGACCAACTGCTACCACGCCTACCCGGCCCACGCGGCCTTCGGCGGCTACAAGCAGTCCGGCATCGGCCGCGAGAACCACAAGATGATGCTGGACCACTACCAGCAGACGAAGAATCTCCTGGTGTCGTACTCCCCGAAGAAGCTGGGCCTCTTTTAGAGAGCCGACGGAGGGCGCCTGACCAGGGTTTTCTCCTGCCGGGCGCCCTCCGCTCAGCGCGCGCGCACTCGCGGCCCGTATCGGCGTGGACCTCCCGGTGCGGGTCACCTCCGCTCGCGCGGAGAGCACGGGCGGATCGTCGTCGCCGGGTCCTGCGTGTCCGGGTCACCTCCGCTCGCGCGGAGAGCACCAGGTAGGTGAAGGTGCTCATGCGTGGGTCTCCGGGTCACCTCCGCTCGCGCGGAGAGCACGGCTCCGGCAGCGGGGCGAGGGCGGCCTCGGCCGGGTCACCTCCGCTCGCGCGGAGAGCACGCCGATGCCGTCGGCGGCCCTTCCTGGGACGGCGGGTCACCTCCGCTCGCGCGGAGAGCACCTCACATTCGCAGCGCTCGCCGCTGCCATGACCGGGTCACCTCCGCTCGCGCGGAGAGCACCTGCTCGATGGTGATGGGCGTGTGGGTGGGCACGGGTCACCTCCGCTCGCGCGGAGAGCACTACATCGACTGGATGTCCGCCGGCCCGGACGCCGGGTCACCTCCGCTCGCGCGGAGAGCACCGGACGGTACCCAGGTCTGCGTAGGGGTGGTCAGGGTCACCTCCGCTCGCGCGGAGAGCACGGTCTCGGCCGCGCGCACCGCCATGGCGGCGATGGGTCACCTCCGCTCGCGCGGAGAGCACGTTCTTCAACTGGATCGGGACCATGTGGAACGGGTCCTCTCCGCGCGAGCGGAGGTGAGCCGTGGATCGTCACCGGGCCACCACCGGTTCGTTGGTCCTCTCCGCGCGAGCGGAGGTGAGCCGCGTCAGCCGGAACCTGACACGGTCGCGATGTCGTCCTCTCCGCGCGAGCGGAGGTGAGCCGCAGGTCGGGCCTCACCTGGCCACCCCGGCGCGGTCCTCTCCGCGCGAGCGGAGGTGAGCCGGCGTCGGGGTTCACCGCGGAGTCGCCGTTGATGTCCTCTCCGCGCGAGCGGAGGTGAGCCGTCGCTGGTGCTGAACTCGTGTCCGTCGCTGACGTCCTCTCCGCGCGAGCGGAGGTGAGCCGTTCCGTATCCGCTTTGTCGGCAACGGCGCAATCGTGGACCGGAGGCAACGGATGAAAAGTGGACCCGTTGTCAGTTGATGTTGGTCATTCCCTGGTGTTGGCGGCGGGGACCCGTCCGAGGTCTCGGCCGCGCATGCGGTAGCTGTCTCCCTTGAGCC
>NZ_JAATEN010000039.1 GCF_012034935.1 Streptomyces zingiberis | reverse complement strand
GGCCATGCCCGTCGGGCACACCGTCGAGGCCGGCGCGTTCGTCCAGGACGGCCCGGAGGGGCCGGAGCTCACGGTCACGCTCGGCCGGCCGTCCGCCGTCCTCGGTGCGGCGGAGGCCGAGCGCCTGGGCCGGTCGTGGCTGGAGATGCTCGCCGGGCTCGCCGCCCACACCGAGGACCCCGCCGCCGGCGGCCACACGGCGTCCGACTTCCCGCTCCTCGACCTGGCCCAGGACGAGGTCGACGAACTCGAATCCGGGTTCGCCGGCGACCTGCCCTGATCAGCCGCTGTTCCGGCGCACCACCCGCACCGCCCGCACCGTCCCACGCCCTTCCCCGACCGGCCCCGCGCGTGCGCGCCCCCGGGGGCCCGTCGCCGCCGCACCAGCCCATCCGCTCGCCCCATGTCGCCCGAGGAGAGAGAAGCGATGACCCGATCCGCAGTCGAGGACGTGTGGCCGCTGTCGCCGCTCCAGGAAGGGCTGCTGTTCCACGCCGCCTTCGACGACCGGGGACCCGACGTCTACCAGGGGCAGCGGACGCTCGACCTGCTCGGCCCCGTCGACGCGGGCCTGCTGCGCAGGTCGTGGGAGGCGCTGCTGGCCCGGCACGCCGCGCTGCGGGCGGCCTTCCGCCGCCGCCGGTCGGGGGACGCGGTCCAGGTCGTCGCCCGCCACGCCGTGCTGCCCTGGCGGGAGGCCGATGTATCCGCACTCCCCGCGGACGGCGCGGCGGCCGAGACGGAGCGGCTCGCCGAACGGGAGCGCGCCGAGCGGTTCGACCTCGCCACCGCGCCGCTGCTGCGGCTGCTGCTGATCCGTACCGGCGCGGAGCGCCACCGGCTGGTGATCACCAGCCATCACGTCCTCATGGACGGCTGGTCCGTGCCGGTGCTCCTCCGGGAGCTCTCCGCCGTGTACGCGGCGGGCGGCGACGCCGGTGTGCTGCCGCCCGTGGCCTCCTACCGCGACCACCTCGCCTGGCTCGCCCGGCAGGACAAGGACGCCGCGCGGGCCGCCTGGCGCGCCGAACTGGCCGGCGCGGACGAGCCGACCCTCGTCGCCCCGGCCGACCCGGGCCGGCTGCCCGTGACGCCGGAGAGCCTGATCGCGGAGGTTCCGGAGGAACTCGGCCGGACCCTCGCCCGCTTCGCCCGGAGCCAGGGCCTCACCGTCAACACCGTGGTGCAGGGCGCCTGGGCGTTGCTCCTGGCCCGGCTCGCCGGCCGTACCGACGTGGTGTTCGGCGCGACCGTCGCCGGCCGCCCCGCCGACCTCCCCGGGGTCGAGTCGATGGTCGGCCTGTTCATCAACACCCTGCCCGTGCGGGTACGGCTGGACGGCGCGCAGCCGGTGGCGGACCTGCTGGCCGGGGTGCAGGAGCGGCAGTCGGCGCTGCTGGCGCACCAGCATCTGGGACTGCCGGAGATCCAGGCGCTCGCCGGACCGGGCGCGGTCTTCGACACCCTCGTGGTCTACGAGAACTACCCGCGTCCCCCGGCCGGGCCCCCGGCGCCGGGGACCTTCGCCGTCCGCTTCGCCGAGGGGCGGGAGGCCGCGCACTATCCGCTGACCCTCGTGGTGGCACCCGGTGAGCCGATGCGCTGCAAGCTCGACTACCGCCCGGACCTGTTCGACCGGGACGCCGCCGCGTCGGTCTTCGGCCGGCTGCTGCGGGTGCTGGAGCGGATGGCCGCCGACCCGGCGCTGCCGGTGGGACGGATCGGGGTGCTGGACGGGCCCGAGCGCGGCCTGGTGCTGGAGGGGTGGAGCGCCACCGCGGGGGAGCCACCCGCGGCCACCGTGCCGGAGCTGATCGCGGAACGCACCGCCGGCGCGCCGGAGGCGGTGGCCGTCACCACCGGCGGCCGGACCCTCACCTACCGGGAACTGGAGCGGGACGCCGGTGTCCTGGCGGCCCGGCTGGCCCGTGCCGGGGTGGGGCGCGGCGACCGCGTCGCGGTGGTGATGGAACGGACGGCCGCACTGCCTGCCGTGCTGCTCGGCGTCTGGCGGGCGGGCGCGGCGTACGTCCCGGTGGACGCGGGCACCCCGGTGGAGCGGGTCGGGTGGGTGCTCGCGGACGCCGCGCCGGCGGCCGTGGTGTGCACCGGCGCCACCCGGGGCGCCCTCCCCGCGGACACCACCGCGCCGGTGCTCGTCCTCGACGGCCCGGGCGGGGACCCGGGCACGCCCGGGGCGGGCGCGGCCGAGGCGGGCCCGGTGGCCCCGCCGCCCGGCGCGGACGACCTCGCCTACGTGATGTACACCTCCGGTTCGACGGGGACCCCCAAGGGGGTGGCCGTGCCGCACGGCAGCGTCGCGGCCCTGGTGGCGGAGGAGGACTGGGCGGTGGCCGCGGACGACGCGGTGCTGATGCACGCCCCGCACGCCTTCGACGTGTCCCTGTTCGAGATCTGGGTGCCGCTGGCCCACGGGGCGCGGGTCGTCCTCGCCGGGCCGGAGACCGTCGACGCCGAGCAGGTGCGGCGGCACATCGCCGGCGGGGTGACCCGGCTCCACGTCACCGCGGGCTCCTTCCGGGTGCTGGCGGGCGAGGACCCGGGGTGTTTCTCCGGGCTGCGCGAGGTGCTGACCGGTGGGGACGTCGTCCCCGTCGGCGCGGTCGCCCGGGTGCGCGAGGTCTGCCCGGAGGTCACCGTGCGCCACCTCTACGGGCCCACGGAGACCACCCTGTGCGCGACCTGGCGGGTGTGGCGGCCCGGTGAGGCGGTGGGGTCGGTGCTGCCCATCGGCCGGCCGCTGCCCAGCCGGCGGGTGTTCGTCCTGGACGCCTTCCTCCAGCCTGTCCCGCCGGGTGTGAACGGCGAACTGTATGTGGCCGGAGCCGCCCTGGCGCGCGGCTACCGGGACCGGCCGGCGGCGACCGCCGAACGGTTCGTGGCCTGCCCGTTCGCGCCGGGCGAGCGCATGTACCGCACGGGCGACCTGGTCCGCTGGACCGACGACGGTGAACTTCTGTTCGCCGGGCGGGTGGACGCGCAGGTGAAGATCCGCGGCTTCCGGGTGGAGCCCGGCGAGGCCGAGGCCGTGCTCGCCGCGCACCCGGCGGTGGGGCAGGCCGTGGTGGTCGCCCGCGGTGACGGGCCCGGCGAACGGCGCCTCGTCGGCTACGTGGTGCCGGACGGCACCGGCGGCGGGCGGCCGGCCCTGACGGGGGACGCCGTCCGCGACCACCTCGCCGGGCTGCTCCCCGAGTACCTGGTGCCCGCCGCGGTCGTCGTCCTGGACGCGCTGCCCGTCACCCGCAACGGCAAGGTGGACCGCGAGGCCCTGCCGGCGCCCGACTTCGCGGGCCGGTCGACCGGACGCGCGCCCCGCACACCGGTCGAGGAGACGCTGTGCCGCCTCTTCGCCGAGGTGCTGGGCCTGGCCCGGGCCGGCGCCGAGGACGGCTTCTTCTCCCTCGGCGGGGACTCGATCTCCTCCATGCAGCTCGTCGCCCGGGCCCGCCGGGCCGGGCTGGTCCTCACCCCGCGCCAGGTCTTCGAGGAGAAGACCCCCGAACGGCTGGCCCGGGTGGCCCGCCCCGTGGACACCGCCGGTGACGGCCCCGGCGTCCGGGACAGCGGCGAGGGCCCCGTGGCGTGGACACCGGTGATGCGGGAGCTGGGCACCCACGCCACCCGGCCCGGCTTCGCCCAGTGGGCGGTGGTCGGCGCCCCGCCCGCCCTGGACCGGGACGCCCTGGTCACCGCGGCCGGCGCCCTGCTCTCCACCCACCCGATGCTGCGGGCCCGGGTCACGGCCCGGGACGGCGGCCCGGTGCTCGCCGCCGGGGCCCCGGACTCCGTGGACCCGGCCGGCGTGCTGCTCCGCACGGACGCCACCGGCGCCACACCGCAGGAGCTGGACCGCCTCGCGGCGGACGCGGCGCGCGAGGCGGCCCGCGCGCTGGACCCCACGGCCGGCCGGATGGTGCGCCTGGTGTGGCTGGACGCCGGCCCGGAGCATGTCGGCCGGCTGGTCCTGGCCGTGCACCACCTCGTGGTGGACGGGGTGTCCTGGCGGATCCTCCTGCCGGACCTGCGAACCGCGTACGAGGCCGCGGTGGCGGGCCGGCCGCCGGCCCTCGACGCCCCGGGCACCTCCTTCCGCCGCTGGTCCGAGACCCTGGCCGCCGAGGCCCTCTCGGCGGAGCGGACCGCCGAACTCGACGCGTGGACGGCCCTGCTGGGCGAGGGCACCGAGCGGGACACGCCCGGGCTGCCCGCCCCGGACCCGGTCCGGGACACCGCGGCCACCCTGTGCCACCACTCCTGGACCCTGCCCCCAGAGCGGGCCGCCGCGCTGGTCAACGCCGTTCCGGCGGCCTTCCACTGTGGGGTGCGGGAGGTGTTGCTGGCGGGGCTGGCGGGTGCGGTGGCGCGGTGGTGCGGGGGTGCCGGTGTGTCAGGTGATTGCTCTGGTCCGGTCGGTGGGGCCGGTGGGGCC
>NZ_JAATEN010000038.1 GCF_012034935.1 Streptomyces zingiberis | reverse complement strand
CCGGGCCGGGGGGGGGCGGGGGGGGGGGGGGGGGGGGGGGGGGGAGGGGGGGGGGCGCGGGGGGGGGGGGGGGGGGGGGCGGCCCCGGGGGGGGGGGGCCTCCCGGGGGACGGCCGGTGCCTCCGGCGGGTGGCCGGCGCCGGGCGCCGGCCCGGACGCCGGGGCGGAGGCGTCGTTCCCGGCGGTTCCCCCGGCGGCTTCGCGCGCCGCCGCCAGGGCCTCGTCCAGCCACCGCCGCCCCGGTGGGGACAGGCGCCCCGCGAGGCGGGCGTGCAGGTCCCCGGGCGGAACCGGGGGTTCCCCCGGAGTCCCGGGCGCTCCACCCGCCGGACCTGACGGTACGGCACCGGACGGCTGCCCCTCCGGGGGTACGGGTGACGGCGCCGGCGGCATCAGCGTCCTCCTGTTCCGGAGCGGGCGGGACCGGGGGCGGGCTCCCGGCCGGGGATCCGCCCGGCGGGGTCCGGGGCGCGGCCGGAGGCGGGGGGAACGGTTCCGGCCACGGCCACCGACGCGGCCTCCGCCTCGGCCCGCGCCAGGAACACCCGTGAGCGGCGCGCGAGTTCGGGTCCCCGGTGGGAGTCGCGCGGCAGTTCGACACCGACCAGGCCCTGGTATCCGCTCTCCCGCAGGGCGGCGAGCACGGGCGGGAAGTCGATCTCGCCCTCCCCGAAGGGCAGATGCTCGTGCCTCCCGCGCCGCATGTCCTCGATCTGCACGTGGCGCAGCCAGGGCGCGGCCTCCCGTACACAGTCCGCGGGCGGGAGGGGCTCCAGGCACTGGCAGTGGCCGAGGTCCAGGGTGAGGCCCACGGCGTCCGGCGCGGGGTCCCCCAGCTCGCGCCGGAGCCGGTGGAAGCCGCCCAGGTCGCCGAGGAGGTGGCCGGGCTCGGGCTCGACGGCGAGGGGGACACCGGCGTCCGCGGCGGCCTCCACGACCGGGGTGAGAGACTCGGCGAGCCGCCGCCACCCCGTCTCCTCCGCCACACCGGCGGGGAGGACGCCGCTGAAGCAGTGCACGGCGTGCGCGCCGAGGTCCGCGCCGACGCGTACCGCCGTGAGCAGCAGCCCGGTCCGCGCGCGCCGGGCCTCCGGGTCGTCGTCCAGCAGGGCCGGCCCGTGCTTGCGGCGCGGGTCCAGGACGTAGCGGGCGCCCGTCTCCACCGTGACGGACAGGCCGTGCCGGGCGAGGCCGCGGGCGGCGCGGGCCGTGCGCTCGGCCAGACCGGGGCCCACGGGGTCCAGATGCATGTGGTCGAGCGTCAGCCCGACGCCGTCGTAGCCGAGATCGGCCAGGAGGGCGAGCGCGTCGTCGAGACGGAGATCGGTGAGGCCGTTGGTGCCGTACCCGAACCGGAGCGCGGGCGCGGCGCCGGGCCGGGCGGTGGGTCCTGCGCCCGGTACGGCGGTGGGCACGGTGGTGCGGTCCGGGCCGGGCTCACCGCCGGGAGCGGGTGACGGGCCGGGAGCCGCCGGGGCGGGCCGGGCCGGCGGGAGCGGCGCGTCACGGGGGGCGGATCCCGGGTCCGGCGGGTCCGCCGGCGGCGGGAGAGCGGTCATGTGGGGCTCACCTTCCGGGACAGCCGGCGGGCCGGCGGCACCAGCGCCAGCAGGGCGGCCGTGGTGCCGGGGCGGCCCGCGCGGGCGGCGAGCGCGGCCTGGAGCGGGATCATGGCGCGGATGCCGCCACCGACGGCCCGCTGGTAGAGGTGCGGCGACGGGTTGAGCGCGGCGTGCAGGAACGGGCGGGCGGCGGTCGCGCCGTAGACGGCGGCGGCCAGCGACCGCACGGCACGTTCCGGCCCCGCGGCACGCGCCGCGGCCGGCGCTTGCGCAGCGTCCACCGGCCTCTGCGGCCGCGCGGTGGCGCCGGCCGGATCCGGGCCGGGATCCGTGGCGCGGTGGCCCGCGCGCCCGGGGGCGGCCGACCGGGCCACGGCCGCCACGACGGCCAGCGCGCCCAGCGGCAGCGCCGTCGAACCGCCCGTCGTCTCCCGGCGGGAGACGAGGGTGACGGCCGCGGTGTGCGCGGCGAGCAGGGTGGCGGCGGACAGCGCCCGCCGCGCGGCGTCACCCGCGGGCGTACCGCCCGGGCGGGGCGGGAGGGCGCCCCCGGTGACCGGCCCGGGGGGTGCGGTGTCCGCGCCCGGCCGGGACGGGGAGGCGGGGGACGGTCCCGGCGGCGCGTGGCCGGTGCCGGCGACGGCCGCCGCGCGGGCAGGGGCGAGCCCGCCGCCCGGTACCGCGCGGGTGTCCGCCGGCCCGTGCGCCGGCCGCCCGGTCAGGGGGCCGGGCGGCCTCCCGGGCCGGGGTCCCGCCGCCCGCGTGACGGTGGCCACCGCGCCGAGCAGCAGGTCCAGGCCCCGCGCCGCGGCCATCGCGGCCGGGCCCGCCGCGGTGTGCTTGAGCCGCAGGTCGTACGCCCAGACGGTGCCGGCGAGCGTGGTGGCCGTGAGCAGCGCCGGACGCCCGGCGGCCGCGGCGAGCCCCAGTCCGGCCGCTGTGAGCCCGGCGGCGGCGCCGAGGGCGGCGGCGGGGCTGATCCGGCCCGAGGGCAGCGGGCGGTGCGGTCGCTCGGCCGCGTCCTCGTGCCGGTCGGACCAGTCGTTGAGCGCCATGCCCGCCTCGTAGAGGCAGAGGGAGGAGCAGACCGCGAGGGCCGTGCCCCGGTTGGGGGCGTACCCGGCCGCCGCGGCACCGGCGAGCCCGTCGCCGGGAACGCTGAACAGGGCGGAGACACGCAGGAGTTCGAGCCAGGCCCGCGCCCGGCCGCCGCCCCGCCCGCCGCCCCGCCCGCCGGACCGTCCGCCGGACCGTCCGGTGGCTCGCCCGGCGGTCCGTCCGGCGCCTGGCACGCCCGCGCCACTCCCCCGCGCCCCGGGGCTCCCGGCACCCCCGGTCCCGGCGGGACCGGTCCGGGCGGCGGGCGTGCTCCCCGTGGTCCCGGGGGTACCGGGGCCGACGGGGACGGTGGTGTCCCCGTCGCCGCGGCCGGCGTCCGGCCGGGGGTGCGCGCCGCCCAGTTCGGTCAGCCGGGGCACGCGCCCCGCGGGCGGGCGGCCGTTGGCGCCGCCGGAGGGGCCGGGGAACCGCCCCGGCGGGTGACCGGAAGCCGTCATCCGTCCTCCCCCAGCCGGCCGGCGAGGCCGAGGAGTTCGCCCCACTGTTCGGAGAGGCCGGAGGGCCCGGAGTCCGGGTCCTTGAAGTAGAAGCCCAGGCCGGGCACGGGCCCGGTGATCCCCTTGGCGTGCGCGGCGGCGGTGAGGCGGGCCAGGTCCAGCACGAGCGGGGCGGCGAGCGCCGAGTCGCACCCCTGCCAGATGGTCTGGAGGACCATGCGGGAGCCGAGGAAGCCGTCGAAGGCGATGTGGTCCCAGGCGGTCTTCCAGTCACCGAGCGCCGGGACGTCGTCGATGTGCACCTCTCCCTCCGGCACGGTGCCCAGGGTGTCGGCGAGGACGCGCTCCTTGCCGGCGTTCTTCGCCGCCGCGGCGGCCGGGTCGGCGAGGGCCGCGCCGTCGCCCCCGCCGAGCAGGTTGGAACCGGACCAGGCGCGGACCCGCAGCGCGCGGTGGAGGAACATCGGCGCCAGGACGGAACGGAGCAGCGTCTGGCCGGTCTTGCCGTCCCGTCCCGCGTAGGGCAGGCCGGCGTCCGCGGCCGCCTCGGCCAGCGCCGGGTGGTGCAGCCCGGTGGACGGGGTGAAGTTGACGTAGGGGCAGCCGGCGCGGAGGGCGGCGGCCGCGTAGAGGGAGCTGGCCGGCAGCCGGCCGGTGCCGGGGGCGGGCGCGGGTTCGGTGGAGGCGACGTTGACGACGACGACGCGGTTCAGCCCGCGATCCGCCCGGAAGGCGGTGAGGTCGGCGGCGAAGGCGCCGATGAGTTCCTCGTCGCCGCGGGTGTCGCCGGGCAGCGGGCCGCCGGGGCGGATCGCGGCGTCGGCGGCGGCGAGTTCGGCCCGGACGGCGGCGGGGAGACCGTGCGGCAGGACTCCGCCCTCGGCGAGGGCCTCGGCCCGCTTGGGCAGCGGGCAGGTGGCGGTGTCGTGGCCGCCGAAGACGAGGGTGTCCAGCGGGGGCAGGCCACACCCGGCGAAGGGCGGGGTCTCGGTGACCATGCCGGTCGGCGGGTGCAGCCCGGCCGCCAGCGCGGCGGCCCCGGCGACGGTGGTGACCGCCACGGAGCCGCGCGCGCCGACCAGCCACACGCCGGTGCGCGGCCGGGCCGTCCCGCCGGTACCCGTCCGGCCCGTGTCCTGCCGGTCCGGCCCGGGGCGCCCGTCCGGCCCGTCCGGCCCGGACGGCGGTACGGCGGGCCGGCCGCCGTCGGTGGCCTGCGGGTCGCCGGGCCGGGGGCCGGTGGGGTGCGGGTCGTGCGTCACGGGCTGCCTCCCTGGGGACGGGCGCGCGACGGGGGTCGCGCAACGGCGGGCACGCCGGGGCGTGCGCGGGCGGTACGGGTGGTGCGAGCGGTATGGGTAGTGCGGCCAGTACAGGTGGCGCGAGCGGTGCGGCCGGTTGCGGCGGCCCCGTGGTGCGCGGGGCCGCCGCGGGAGCCGCGCGGCGTCAGGGGCCCTTACGAGCCCTGCCGCAGCTTCTGGACGCGGATGTTGCGGAAGGACACCTCGTCCTCGTCCCCGTGGTTCTGCAGGCCGATGTGGCCGTTGCGGAGACTGCGCCGGGGGTCCCGGTTGACGAAGTCGTTGACGAGCACGCCGTTGAGCAGGACCTGGAGGCGTTCGCCCTCGACCCGGATCTCGTAGGTGTTCCACTCCCCCGGCGGGTTGAGCGCCCGGTCACGGGCCTCGATGTCGGCGGACTGCACCCCGTAGATCGCGCCGGTGGTGCGGTCGGCGGCGTCGGTGGCGTCGATCTGGATCTCGTACCCGCGCTCGACGGCCGACCAGGGGTCCTCGGAGGCGGGGAAGCCCACGAAGACGCCGGAGTTGTCGTCGCCCGCCATGCGCCAGTCGAGCTTCAGGGAGTAGGACTGGAAGGGCTTGCCGTACCAGAGCAGGCCCATGCCGCCGGAGGAGGTGAGGGTCCCCTCGTCCTCGGTGAAGGAGCCGGGGCCGGCCTGGCGCCAGTCGCCGAGGCCGGCGGCGGCCCCGTCGTAGAGCGGGGTGTAGCCGCTCTCCGGCCGGCAGTCGGCCTGGACGGCGCCGGTGGCGTAGCGGATGCCGCCGAGGAGGTGGGTGAGGAACTCCGGTTCGGCGTACGACTCCTTGGTGTGGCCGCCGCCGGTGTAGAAGGCGCGGCCGCCCTGGTACTCCTGGCACCAGGCGATGGGGTGGTCCCCGTCCATGGTGCCGCCCTCGTACGAGGTCTCGTCCAGGCTGGCCAGGACGCGGGCGGTGTCCCGCGGGTTGCTGCGGTAGTTGTACCACTCGTCGGTGCGTTCCCAGGCGGGGCCGAGGTGGGCGGTGGCGGCGTGCGCCCGGTCCTCGACGGTGACGGTGGCGGGCTGGATGTGCGGGTGGCTCTCGAAGTAGGCGCCGGCGAGGCCGCCGTAGAAGGGCCAGTCGTACTCGGTGTCGGCGGCGGCGTGGATGCCGACGTAGCCGCCGCCCGCGGCGATGTACTCCTCGAAGGCGTTCTGCTGGTCGTCGCCGAGGACGTCGCCGGTGGTCGAGAGGAAGACCACGGCGTCGTAGCGGTCGAGGTTGGCGGCGGTGAAGTCCGCGGCGTCCTCGGTGGCGTCCACGGTGAAGCCGTGCTCGGTACCGAGGTTCTCCAGGGCGGCGATGCCCTCGGGTATGGAGTCGTGGCGGAAACCGGCCGTCTTGGAGAAGACGAGGATCCGGTCGGCGTCGGCGGTGGCGTGGTCGTCGCCGAGCGGCGCGGCGCTGCCGGGGAGGGCCATGGCGCCGAGCAGGAGGACGGCGGAGAGGGCGGTGGCGGTGAGGCGGCCGGAGAGCCGCCGGGCGGCGCGGCCGCCCGGGCCGGACCCGGGGGGCGGCGTGGGGCGGGTGGTCTGCCAGGGGGTGTGCACGGGGTGGTGCTCCTTCCTCCGGTACCGGGGAAGCGAGGGGGCGGGCCGGCCCGGCCGGTGGTGTGGCCGGCCGGGGCGGCGCGGGGACCGGTGGCGGGGGGGGGGGGGGGGGGGGGCCCCCCCCCCCGGGGGGGGGCGGGGGGGGGGGGGGGGGAGTGCCCCCCCCAAAGCAGGAAGGGGGGGGGGGGGGGGGGGGGGAGGGGGGGGGAGGGGGGGGGGGGAGG
>NZ_JAATEN010000037.1 GCF_012034935.1 Streptomyces zingiberis | reverse complement strand
CCGACCGGCACGGTCAGACCACCCGGCGACGCCGCCAGCCGGGCGACGGTCTCCGGCTGATCCACCTCCAGGACCAAGGCACCGGAGCTTTCCGGGACGACACCCCGCGTCTTCCGTTCACAGAGCACCACCGACACGCCGGCATCGGCCAGCACGCCCGCCACCCGCTCCGCCGGCCAGCCCACATCCACCGGCACATACGCCGCCCCCGCACGCCACACCCCCAACAACACCACCGGCAACCCGACCGACCGCTCCAGCACCACCCCGACCCGATCACCCCGCCCCACCCCCACACCGGCCAAAAACGCCGCCAGGCGACCGGACCCCTCGCCCAACTCCCGGTAGGAGACGGCCCGGCCCTCCCCGCTCACCGCCACCGCCTTCGGCTCGGCGGCCACCCGCCCCGCGACCAGCTCCGGCACCGGGAGCACCGGTTCGGCGCCCGGCGTGCCGCCCCACCCGTCCACCACCCGTGCCCGGTCGGCCGGTTCCAGCACGTCCAGCCGCCCCACCGGCCCCCACGGGTCCACCACCATCCGCTCCAGCACCCGGGCCAGCCACCGTCCGGCCGTCTCCCCGACGCGCTCGCTCACCAGGTCGGGCCGGTAGGTGACGTCGAGCCGGAACCCGTCGCCGGGCAGGACGCCCACGGTGAGCGGGTAGTGCGTGGCCTGGTGCGCCTCGGCCACGGTCAGGCGCAGCGTCTCGGGTGTGGCGGGGTCGGCGGGCGGTCTGGGGTAGTTCTCGTAGACCATGAGGGTGTCGAAGCCGGCTCCCGGGCCGGCGATGCCCTGGATCTCGGCGAGGCCGAGATGCTGATGAGCTATCAGCGCCGACTGCCGTTCCTGTATCCGCCGCAGGAGTTCCACCACCGGCTCCGCGCCGTCCAGCCGTATCCGGACCGGCAGGGTGTTGATGAAGAGCCCGATCATCGCCTCGGCGCCGGGCAGTTCCGGTGGCCGGCCGGCCACGGTGGAGCCGAACACCACGTCGGTGCGGCCCGTGAGCCGGGCGAGGACGAGTGCCCAGGCGCCCTGGAGCACGGTGTTGACGGTCAGGCCGTGGCGGCGGGCCAGTTCACCGAGCGCGGTGGCGGTCGCCCCGGGGAGGCGCAGGGAGGTCCGCCGGGGGGCGGCCCCGGCGCGGGCGGCGGTGACGGGGCCCGCGACCAGGGTCGGTTCGTCCGTCCCGGCCAGTTCCGCGCGCCAGGCCGCCCGGGCCGCGTCCTTGTCCTGCCGGCCGAGCCAGAGCAGGTAGTCGCGGTAGGAGGGTGCGGTGCGCAGTCCGGACGCGTCACCGCCGGCCGCGTAGAGCGCGGTCAGCTCGTCCAGGAGCAGCGGCATGGACCAGCCGTCCATCAGCAGGTGGTGGGAGGTCACCACGAGCCGGTACCGGTCGGGGGCCCGGCGGATCAGGTGCAGCCGCAACAGCGGTGGGGCGGCGGGGTCGACACGGTGCGCGCGTTCGGCCGCGGCCAGCCGGCCGGTCTCGGCGGCGGCCTCGGGCTCCGCCAGGCCGGACAGGTCGGTCTCCCGCCAGGGCAGGGCGACCTCACGGGTGATCAGCTGCACGGCCTCGCCGGACCTGCGCCGGTGGAAGCTGGCCCGCAGCGCGGCGTGGCGCAGGACCAGCGCCTCCCAGGAGGCGCGGAGCCGGGCGGGGTCCACCGGGCCGTCGGCGGCCAGGACGGTCTGCACGGTGTAGACGTCCGGCCCGTGGTCGCCGTGGTCGCCGTGGTCGCCGAGGTCGTCGAAGGCGGCGTGGAAGAGCAGCCCTTCCTGCAACGGCGAGAGCGGCCACACCTCGGTCAGCGCCGACGGAACCGGCGGAACCGACGGCGCCGCGGGAGCCGGAGGCCCTGACGGTGGGGAGGCCGCCGGTGCGGCCGGCGGGTGCGCGGCGGTCCGGGTACCGGCTGCGGGGTCGGTGGGGTTCACCGCGGCAGTCCTCCTTCGAGTTGCGCCGCTATGGCTTCGAATTGCTCCACCTCGTCCTGGGCGAGGTCGAGCAGCGGGAAGTCGGAGGGGGTGTGTCCGCCCGCCCCCGGGTCGGTGGTGTGTGCCGCCAGACCGGCGAGCATGGCCAGCCACAGCCGGCCCAGCCGTTCGGTTTCGGTCTCGTCGAGGGCGGCGGGGTGGCTGAGGTGGATGACGAGTTCGGGCCCGTCGGCGGTGTCGCGCACGGCCGCGCCGGCCTCCAGGGTGTGCGGCGCGGGCATGCGCGGGTCGGTGGAGCCGCCGATGGCGACGTCCCCGGCCAGTTGCCAGGGCCGGACGGTTCCGGGACGGGCGCCCGCCGGGAAGCGGCCCAGGTAGTTGAAGCCGATCCGGGGGGTGGGCAGAGCGGCCAGGGCGGGACCGGTGGCGGGGTTGAGGTGGCGCAGCAGGCCGTGGCCGAGGCCGTCCCCGGGGACGGCGCGGGCCTGTTCCTTGACGGCCTTCAGCAGCGTGCCCGCGGCCGGCCCGCCGGTGAGCACCTCGGCGACGCCGACACCCGCCACGTCGAGCCGGACGGGGTGCACGGAGGTGAACCACCCGACGGTGCGCAGGACGTCGGCGCCCTCGACGGGTTCCCGGCCGTGCCCCTCGACGTCCACGAGGAGGGTGGTGCCACCGTCACGCCTCCAGTGGGTGACGGCCGCGGCCAGGGCGGCCAGCAGGACGTCGTGGACGCCGCAGTGGAAGACGGCCGGGGTACGGCCGGTGAGGGTGCGGGCCTGGCCCGGGTCCACGGTCCAGGCGCGGCGCCGCACGGTGGCCGCGGTGTCGCGCGCCGGGTCCAGGGGCGGCAGGCCGGGTGGCGGCGGGGCGTCGGTGAGCAGGGCCGTCCAGCCGTCCAGTTCGGACAGCCGGGCGGGGGTGGCGGCCTGGGCGGTGAGCAGGGCGGCCCAGCGGCGGAAGGAGGTGGGCACGGGGTCGAGGGCGGGAGCCCGGCCGGCCGCGGCGGCCTCGCAGGCCGCGCGGAGGTCGGGCAGCAGGACGCGCCAGGACACGCCGTCCACGCACAGGTGGTGCGCGGCCAGGGCCAGCCGTCCGGTACGGCCCTCTCCCGCGTCGAGCCACACGGCGCGGAACATCGCCCCCGAGGCGGGGTCCAGCAGGTCCACGGCCTCCCGCGCGGCCTGCGCGGCGAGGGCGTCCAGCCGGGCGTCGGCGACACGGGTGGCGTCGACGCGGGTGACCAGGTCCGCGGCGCCGGCGCCCCCGGGCGCGCCGGCGGCGCCGATGACCAGACGGGGCGCGCCGTCCCCGGGTTCGACGCGCAGGCGCAGCGCGGCGTGGGTGCCGAGCAGGGCCGCGACTCCGCCGACGAGGGTGTCGTGGCCCAGCCCGGCGGGTGCCCCGGCCACCACCCACTGCGCGAATCCGGGGCCGGTGACATGGGCGCCGAGGGCCCGCATGACGGGGGTCCGGACCACCTCACCGGTGCTGTCGTCCGCTCCCCCGGCGGCCGGGCCGCCGAAGCGGGCCACGGCGGCCAGTCCGGCCGGCGTCTCGCGTGCGAAGACGTCCTGGGAGGTGAAGTGGATGTCGTCCCGCCGGGCCCGGCTGACCAGTTGCATCGAGGTGATCGAGTCGCCGCCGAGCCGGAAGAAGTTGTCCTCGGGCCCGACGTCCGCCAGCCCCAGCACCTCGGCGACCAGAGCGCACAGGGTGCTCTCGGCCCGGTCCGCGGGGGCCCGCCCGGACGGGTCCGTGGTGAAGTCGGGGGCGGGCAGCGCGGCGGTGTCGATCTTCCCACCGGGGCTGACGGGCAGCGCGTCGAGGACGGTCACGGCGGCGGGGACCATGTGGTCCGGCAGCTCGCGGGCGAGATGGTCGCGCAGTTCCTGCCCGCCGGGCGGGGTGGGCGCGCCGGTGGCGGCGCGGGAGGCGGGGCGCAGGGTGACGTATCCGGCGAGGCGTTGCCCGCCGGGCCGGTCCCGGCGGAGGACGACCACGGCCCGGTCGACGGCGGGGTGCGCGGTGAGGGCGGCCTCGATCTCGGCCGGCTCCACCCGGAAACCGCGGATCTTCACCTGCGCGTCCGCCCGCCCGGCGAACAGGAGCGTGCCGTCCTCGGCCCGCCGCGCCAGGTCACCGGTGCGGTACATGCGCGCGCCGGGGACGAACGGGCAGGCCACGAACCGTTCCGCGGTCAGCCGGGGCCGGTCCAGGTAGCCGCGCGCCAGCCCGGCGCCCGACAGGTACAGCTCCCCCGTGGTGCCGGGCGGCACGGGCTGCAGAAAGGCGTCCAGGACGTGGGCCCGGGTGCGGCTGACGGGGCGCCCGATGGCGGGGAGGCCGTCCTCCCGCAGCGCCGGCCCGGCCGTCGAGGTGACCGTCGCCTCGGTGACCCCGTACTCGGTGCGCAGGTCACGCCCGGCGGACCAGCGCCGTCGCAGCTCCTCGGCGGCCGGCTCGCCGCCGAGGACGAGCACCCGCAGGTCGGGCAGTTCCGCCGCGGGAAGCTGGGCCAGCAGGGTCGGGGTCATCGCGACCTGGGTGACGCGGTTCTCGCGCATCAGCCGGACGATCTCCTCACCGGTGGCGTGGAGGCGGGCCGGCGGGGCCAGGACGAGCTGTCCTCCGGCGCAGAGCACGGGCCAGATGTCCGCCAGGGAGACGTCGAAGCCGGGTGAGAGCAGTTGCAGGACGCGGCTGCCGGGGCCGAGGGCGTAGCGCTCGCGGTGCGCCGTGACGAGGTGGCGCAGCGCGCGGTGGGAGACGAGGACGCCCTTGGGCCGCCCGGTCGAGCCGGAGGTGTGGATGACGTAGGCGGCCTGTTCCGGCCGCGGCGGGGCGGCGGCCCCGGCCGGGCCACTGCGGCCGGGGGCGCCGTCCGCGCGAACGGAGTCCGGGAGCCCGGGGTCCGGGGGGCCGGGGTGAACGGGGTGGCCGGGCGCGTCGATGTCGATCAGCCGCCCGGGACACCCGCCGGGGACCGCGGCGCGGGCGCCCGGGGTGCAGAGCACGACCGGCGGTGCCACGTCCCGGAGGGTCTGCCGCACCCGGGCCGGCGGGTGCGCCGGGTCGACGGGAACGTAGACGCCACCCGCCAGGGCGACGGCGAGCAGCGCGGTCACCAGTTCGACGGAGCGGTCCGCCACCACGGCGACCGGGGTCTCCGGCCCCACCCCCGCCCCGGCGAGGCTCCGGGCGAGGCGCCCGGCCCGCGCGGCCAGGTCTCCGTAGGTCAGTGAGCGCTCGCCGGCCACGACCGCGACGGAGGCGGGCGCGGCCGCCGCGGCGCGGAGGAACAGCTCCGGCGCCATGGCCTCCGGTTCGGGCGTCTCCGGGCCGCTCCCCGCCGCGAGCGCGGCGGCCCGCTCCGCCGCGTCGAGCAGCCCGATCCGGCCGGCCGACGCCGACGGCTCCTCGGTCATCCGTTCCAGGACCCGGGTGAACCGGCGGACGAGATCCGCGGCCCGGGCCGGGGAGACGACGTCGGGCCGGTGGACGAGATGGCCGCGGAGCCGCTCGCCGGGGATGACGATGAGCGCCACCGGGAAGTGCCCCCGGTCCTGCGGTTCGCCCACGGGCCGGATGACGGGCCCACCGGGGGCGGCCTCGCCGGTCTCGGCGCCCGGCAGGTTCTCGTAGACGACGAGGGTGTCGAACCCGGCCCCGGCCCCGGCCGCCTGGCGGATCTCCTGGAGGCCGGTGTACTGCCGGCCCATCAGGGCCACCTGGCGCCGCTGCACCCGGGCGAGGAGCTCCCCGGCCGGCTCCCCGGGGTCGAGGGTGACGCGCACGGGCAGGGTGTTGATGAACGGGCCGACGGCGGTCTCGGCCCCCGGAAGTTCCGCGGGCCGGCCCGCGACGGTGGTGCCGAACACCACGTCGGTGCGGCCCACCAGCCTCGCCAGGACCAGGGCCCAGGCCCCCTGGAGCACGGTGTTGACCGTCAGCCCGCGCGAGCGGGCCATCCGCCGTATCCGGCCGGTCAGTTCCGCGCCGAGGTCGAAGGTCACCGGCTGGGGCACCAGCGGTGTACGGACCCGCTCCTCGGGCGCGACCAGGGTCGGCTCGGTCAGGCCGGCCAGTTCCGCCCGCCACGCCTCCCGGGCCGCGTCCGCGTCCTGCCGGGCCAGCCAGGCGAGGTAGGCGCGGTAGGAGACGGCGGGCGGGAGCGACCGGGTGTGGCCGCCGTCCGCGTAGGCCCGGGACAGCTCGGTGAAGACCACCGAGGTGGACCAGCCGTCCAGCAGGGTGTGGTGGGCGGTGACGATCTGGCGGTACCGCTCCGGTCCGAGGCGCACGAGCAGCAGGCGCAGGAGCGGGGCCGCCGTGAGGTCGAACCGCTCGGCGCGCTCCCGGTCCGCGAGGCGGGTCACCTCCGCCGCCGCGTCCTCCTCGGGCAGGCCGGAGAGATCGGCCTCCCGCCAGGGCAGGGTCACCGCGCGCCGCACGACCTGGACGGTCTCGCCGGACGGGCGCTGGTGGAAGCCCGCCCGCAGCACCGGATGGCGCGCCACCAGCGCCTCCCACGAGGCCCGCAGCCGTGCCGGGTCCAGTGGCCCGTCCAGGGCGAGCATCCGCTGGCTGGTGTACACGTCGGGCCCGGCGGCGTCGAAGGTGGCGTGGTAGAGCATCCCCTGCTGGAGCGGTGACAGCGGCCAGACGTCCTCCAGGCCGGGCACGCGGGCCCGCAGATCGCCGAGTTCGGCGGCCGGGAGGCCGGCGAGGAGGGACCCCTCCGCGCCACCGGGTCCGGGCTCCGTCCCCCCGGGCACCGCCGGCGTTCCGGCCGCGCCCTCCGCTCCGGCCGCCGCTCCGGCTTCCGGGACGGCGCCGGCCGCGGCGAGCCGGGCCGGCGTCTCGTACCGGAAGACGTCCTGCGGGGTGAGGCGGATACCGTCCCGGCGGGCCCGCGCGGCGAGCTGCATCGACATGATCGAGTCCCCGCCGAGGGAGAAGAAGCTGTCCTCGGCCCCGACCCGCTCCAGGCCGAGGATCTCGGCGAAGAGGCGGCAGAGCGCCCGCTCACCCGCGGTGCGCGGTTCCCGGCCGGAGACCCGCTCGGCGAAGTCGGGGGCGGGCAGCGCCCGGCGGTCCAGCTTGCCGTTGGCGGTGACGGGCAGCGCGTCCAGGACGAGCACCACGGCGGGAACCATGTACTCCGGCAGCACCCCGGCCGCGTACTCACGGATCTTCCCCGCGTCCAGGGCCCCGGACCGCCGGGGGGTGACGGGGGCTTCGGAGCAGCGCGGCTCCCCGGAAACCGCGGGGTCCGCCGGCCCCCCGGGGGTGTCCGGCCCCCCGGGGGTGTCCGGCCCCCCGGGGGTGTCCGGCCGCTCGGGGGTGTCCGGCCGCTCGGGGACGACGTAGCCGACGAGGCGGCGTTCCTCCCCCGGCCCGTCGTCCCGGGCCACCACCACCGCCTGCGCCACACCGGGGCACCCGGCGAGAACGGCCTCGGCCTCCCCCGGCTCGACCCGGAAACCCCGGACCTTGACCTGCGCGTCGGCCCGCCCGGCGAAGAGGAGTTCACCGCCGTCCGTCCGGTGGACGAGGTCCCCGGTGCGGTACATCCGCTGACCCGGCGCGAACGGCGACGCGACGAACCGCTCGGCCGTCGGCCCCGGCAGGGCGTGGTACCCCTGGGCCAGACCGTCCCCGGCCAGATACAGCTCGCCCACGCCGCCGGGCGGCACGGGATGCAGGAAGGCGTCCAGCACATACCCCTGGCGGCCGGGCAGGGGGCGGCCGATCGGCAGCCTGTCCCCCAGCGGCTCACCGGGGGACAGCGTGTGCCACGTGGCGCACAGCGTGCCCTCCGTCGGCCCGTACAGGTGCCGGACGGTCACCTGGGGGCAGGCTCCCCGGACCCGGGCCACCGCGTCCACCGGCACCACGTCCCCACCGGTCAGCACCTCACGCAACCCGGCGAAACACTCCGGCGACTCCCCCGCGAGCACCCGGAAGGATCCCGCGGTCAGATGGGCCGCCGTCAGTCCGTCCTCGGTGACACCCCTGCGCAGCCGCGCCGCGTCAACAGG
>NZ_JAATEN010000036.1 GCF_012034935.1 Streptomyces zingiberis | reverse complement strand
CCCCCCCCCCCCCCCCCCCCCCTGCCCCCCCCCCCCCCCCCCCCCCCCCCCCCCCCCGCCCCCCCCCCCCCGCCCCCCCCCCCCGCCGCTCCTTCCCCCCGTCCACCCGTACGGCCGGGGGAGGCGCTCGACCCCACCCTGCCGGGGTTCCTGCTGCCGCCCCTGCCGGGCGCGGACCTGGGCCACACCGCGCACGCCCGGGTCCGCGCCCGGCGGGCTGCGCGCCGGCGCCACCGCCCGGTCCGCGCGCCCCGGGCTGTGTTCCGCCCCGTGTTCCGCCCTGTGTCCCGTCCCGTGTCCGGACCGGAGGTCCGCCCCGCGCGGCTGCGCACGCTGGTCCCGCGGGCCCTGGTGCTGGTGGTGCTGGCGGGCGGCACCTGGGCGTTCGTCATCCACGACAAGGCGGTGCGGCTGAGCGTCGACGGACGCCAGCGCACGCTGCACACCTTCGCGGGCGGCGTGGACGAATTGCTGGCCCGGGAGGGGGTGCGGCTCGGCCCGCACGACGCGGTGTCGCCCCCGGTCGGCATCGGCCGGCCGCTCGTCCACGGGGACGAGGTCGCCGTCCGCCGCGGCCGTCCGCTGGAGCTGACCGTCGACGACCGCCGCCGCCCGGAGTGGACCACCGAGGACACCGTGGGGGAGGCGCTGCGCGAACTCGGCGTGGACACGGCGGGCGCCCATCTCTCCGTGCCGCCCTGGACGGAGGTGCCGCTCCACGGGCTCGCGCTGCGGGTCCGCACGGAGCGCACGGTCACGGTGGTGGCCGACGGCCGCCGGCTGGTGCTGCGCACCACGGCGGGCACCGTGCGGGAGGCCGTGGCCGAGGCCGGGGTGGAGCTGCGGGAGCGGGACACCACCTCCCTCCCTCCGGACGGCTTCCCGCGCGGCGGGAGCGTGATCCGGGTGGAACGGGCCGGGGACGCCCGGGCGGCCGGCGAGGCGGGCCCCTTCCCGGCCTGACTCCGGCGGTCCGCCGGCCCGCCGCCGGCCCGGCCCCGCCCGCGGGCGGTCACGCGGGCGGCGGGGGACGGCCCCGGCGCCCGCCGTAAGCTGCACGGGTGAGCACGAGCACCGAGCCCGACGGGCCCGGCCCCCTGCTGGGCCCCGCCGACGTCCGCGAACTGGCCGCCGCCCTCGGCGTACGCCCCACCAAGCAGCGCGGCCAGAACTTCGTCATCGACGCCAACACGGTGCGCCGTATCGTCCGCGCCGCCGGGGTGCGGCCCGCGGACACGGTGGTGGAGATCGGCCCCGGGCTGGGGTCGCTGACCCTGGCGCTGCTGGCGGCCGCCGAGCGGGTCGTCGCGGTCGAGATCGACGACGTGCTCGCGCAGGCGCTCCCCGCCACCGTCCGCGCCCGGCTTCCCGAGCGGGCCGACCGGTTCGAACTGGTGCACTCCGACGCGCTGCGCGTCACCGAACTGCCCGGCCCGCCGCCGACCGCGCTGGTGGCCAACCTCCCCTACAACGTCGCCGTGCCCGTCCTGCTGCACATGCTGGAGCGCTTCCCCTCGATCGAACGCACCCTCGTCATGGTGCAGGCCGAGGTCGCCGACCGGCTGGCCGCCGCCCCCGGCTCCAGGGTGTACGGGGTGCCGTCGGTGAAGGCCGCCTGGTACGCGGAGGTCCGCCGGGCCGGGTCGATCGGGCGCACCGTGTTCTGGCCGGCGCCCAACGTGGACTCCGGGCTGGTCTCCCTGGTCCGCCGGGCCGCCCCACCCGCCACCACGGCCTCCCGCGCGGAGGTGTTCGCGGTGGTGGACGCCGCCTTCGCGCAGCGGCGCAAGACGCTCCGGGCGGCGCTCGCGGGCTGGGCCGGCTCCGCGGCCGCCGCCGAGGAGGCGCTGCTCGCCGCGGGGGTGGCGCCGCGGGCACGCGGGGAGCAGCTGACGGTGGAGGAGTTCGCGGCGATCGCGGAACACGGCCCCGGTGCTGGAACAGGAGCTGGAACAGGAGCCGGAACCGGCCGGCGGACGGTGACGCGCCGGGCCCCGGGGACGGAGCGGACCCGCGCAGAACAGGAAACCCGGACGCCGGCGGACCGGCAGGACGACACGGAGCCCACCCAGTGAGCGAAACGAGCACGCCGAGCACGCCCCGCACCCCGGACACGGCGAGCACCCCGAGCACCCCGGACACGGCGAGCGGCGGCAGCGGAAGCCGGACGGCCCCCGGCGCCCCCGGCCCAGCCGCCCCCGGCGCCCCGGCCGTCACGGTCCGCGTGCCCGCGAAGGTCAACGCGCAGCTCGCCGTCGGCGGTCTCCGCCCGGACGGCTTCCACGACTTGGCCAACGTCTTCCTCGCCGTCGGCCTGTACGACGAGGTCACGGCGGAGGCGGCCGAGGCGCCGGGGATCTCGGTCACCGTCACCGGCCCGGACGCGGACCAGGTGCCGCTGGACGGCACCAACCTCGCGGTCCGCGCGGCGGAACTCCTCGCCGCCCACCACGGGATCGAGCCCCGGGTGCGGCTGCGCATCGCCAAGGACATCCCGGTCGCCGGGGGCATGGCCGGCGGCAGCGCCGACGCGGCCGGCGCCCTGCTGGCCTGCGACACGCTGTGGGGCACCGCCACCCCGCGCGCGGAGCTCCTCGCCATCTGCGCCGAGTTGGGCAGCGATGTGCCGTTCAGCCTGGTCGGCGGCGCCGCGCTGGGCCGGGGGAGGGGCGAGCTGCTCACCCCCCTCGCCGTGGGCGGCGTCTTCCACTGGGTGTTCGCCCCCGCCGACGGCGGCCTCTCCACCCCGGCCGTCTACCGGGAGTGCGACCGGCTGCGCACGGCCTCCGGCACGGGCGCCACCTCGGCCGACGTCCCCGACCCGGAACCCTCCGGGCCGCTGCTGGCCGCGCTGGCGGCCGGGGACACCCCGGCCCTCGCCGCCGCCCTGACCTCGGGCCCGGCCGGGACGAGCAACGACCTCCAGGCCGCCGCGCTCTCCCTGCGCCCCTCCCTCGCCCGGACCCTGGCGGCGGGCGCGGCGGCCGGCGCCCTGGCCGCCCTCGTCTCCGGCTCGGGGCCGACCACGGCCTTCCTCGCCGCCTCGGCGGACGGGGCGGAGCGGCTGGCCGCGGCCCTGCGCTCCTCCGGCACCTGCCGCACGGCGCGCGTCGCCACGTCCCCGGCGGCGGGGGCGGCCGTGACCGGCGCCGGGGGGTAGCGCCCGGGCGGGCGGCGGCCGCCCGGCGGCGCACGACGGCCCCGGCACCCCGTGTGCCGCCGCGTCCCGCCGTACGCGGGAGCCGCCGCTTCCGTTTCTTCGTCCCCCAGCGGGCCGGAGGCCCCGGAGTGCCTGCCCCGCCGGCTCCCGCGGTCCGCGTCGTCCACAGCCCGGCGGGGGCGGCGACGGCGGCGACTACCCTGGAGAACCAGCTCACCGGAGGCCGCCCGACGCGGCCCGCGAGCCCTGCGAACCGTTGGAATCAGGAGCGGAATGGCCACCAACCTCGTCAATCTGGAAACCGTCGGCAAGGTGTACGGCACCCGTGCGCTGCTCGACGGCATCTCCCTCGGTGTGGGCGAAGGGGACCGGATCGGCGTCGTCGGCCGCAACGGTGACGGCAAGACCACCCTGGTGCGGATCCTCGCCAAGCTGGAGCCGGCGGACAGCGGGCGCGTCACCCACGCCGGGGGTCTCCGCCTCGGCGTGCTGACGCAGCACGACTCGCTGGACCCGGCGGCCACGGTCCGCCAGGAGGTCATCGGCGACCTGGCCGAGCACGAGTGGGCGGGCGACCCCCGCGTGCGGGACGTCATCACCGGCCTCTTCGGCAGCCTCGGCATGCCGGGCTTCCCGCAGGGCCCCGACACCGTCATCGGCCCCCTCTCCGGCGGCGAGCGCCGACGCATCGCGCTGGCCAAGCTCCTCGTCGCCGAGCAGGATCTGATCGTCCTCGACGAGCCCACCAACCACCTCGACGTGGAGGGGATCTCCTGGCTCGCCGCCCATCTGCGGGCCCGCCGCTCCGCCCTCGTCGTCGTCACCCACGACCGCTGGTTCCTCGACCAGGTCGCCACCCGCATGTGGGACGTCCAGCGCGGCGCGGTCCACGAGTACGAGGGCGGCTACTCCGACTACGTCTTCGCCCGCGCCGAGCGCGAGCGGATCGCCGCCACGGAGGAGACCAAGCGGCAGAACCTGATGCGCAAGGAGCTGGCCTGGCTGCGCCGCGGCGCCCCCGCCCGCACCAGTAAGCCCCGGTTCCGCATCGAGGCGGCCAACGAGCTGATCGCGGACGTGCCGCCGCCGCGGGACCGCGCGGAGCTGATGCGGTTCGCCGGCTCCCGCCTCGGCAAGACCGTGTTCGACCTGGAGGACGTCACCGTCCGGGCCGGGGAGAAGGAGCTGCTGACGCACCTCACCTGGCAGCTCGGCCCGGGTGACCGCGTCGGTCTGGTCGGCGTCAACGGGGCGGGCAAGACCTCGCTGCTGCGCGCCATGGCGGACGCCGCGGACGACGAGGGCGAGCGGCAGCCCGCGGCCGGCCGGATCGTCGCCGGCAGGACCGTCCGGCTCGCCTACCTCTCCCAGGAGGTCGCGGAGCTCGACCGCGGGCTGCGGGTCCTGGAGGCCGTGGAGCAGGTGCGGCAGCGCGTGGACCTCGGCAACGGCCGGGAGCTGACGGCCTCGCAGCTCTGCGAGAAGTTCGGCTTCACCAAGGAGAAGCAGTGGACGCCGGTCGGCGACCTCTCCGGCGGCGAGCGCCGCCGGCTGCAACTGCTGCGCCTGCTGATGGACGAGCCCAACGTCCTCTTCCTCGACGAGCCCACCAACGACCTCGACATCGAGACCCTGACGCAGCTGGAGGACCTCCTCGACGGCTGGCCCGGCTCCCTCCTGGTCATCAGCCACGACCGCTACTTCGTCGAGCGCACCACGGACAAGGTGATGGCGCTCCTCGGCGACCGCGCGCTGCGGATGCTGCCCCGCGGTATCGACGAGTACCTGGAACGCCGCCGGGCCGTGGCGGACCGGGAGCGGACGGGCGCTCCGGCGCGGGACGGCAAGGCGGGTAAGGACGTCAAGGAGGCGGCCGACCCCAAGGCCGCCAAGGACACCCGCGCGGCGAAGAAGGAGCTCCAGCGCATCGAACGCCGGCTGGACCGCGTCGGCGAGACGGAGACCGCGCTGCACGCCCGGATCGCGGAGCACGCCACCGACTTCGCGAAGGTGGCCGAGCTCGACACCGAACTCCGTGAACTCCTCAAGGAGCGCGAGGAGTTGGAGACGCGGTGGCTGGAACTCGCCGACGAGGTCTGAGCGGAACGGCGCCCGCGCCGGCCACCGGCGCGGGCACGGGGGCGGGCGCGGAGGGGACGGCGGCCGGGCAACGGCCGCGTCACGAGGCGGTCTCAGCTGTTCGATAGCTCCGTCAGCGTTCGCTGCGCCGTTCGACCCGGGTGGTACAAAGAGCGTGCTCGCTCCGCCGTCGGCGGGCGGGTCTCGTGTCCGAATCGCTCCGCTCCGGCAGGCGGTCCCCCGTCCGCCGGCGCGAGGGGGAGACCGATCTCGGGCCCTGTGCCCGCGTGAAGAGGAAAGCTGATGTCGCAGCCGCCCCAACCGCCCAACCAGCCCTCCGCCGACCCTCCCGGGAGCGGGAACGACTCCGGTTCCGACGGCCGGCCCGCGGAGCGCGGTGACAGCTCCGGCGCTCCGCAGCCGTCCCAGCCGCCGCAGCCGCCGCAGTCGGCAGCGCCGCCGCAGCCGTCCCCGGCTCCGCAGCCCGGTCCCGGCCCGGACCTGTCGAAGCAGGACGGACCGGCCGCCCCGCCGCCCGCCGGCGGGCCGCCACCTCCGCCCCCCGCAGGTCCGCCCCCCGCCGCCCCGCCACCCGCCGGCAGCTTCGGCGCGCCCGCGCCGCCGCCCGCACCGGGCTACGGCTATCCCCAGCAGCCCCCGCCGGCCCCGGGGTACGGCTACCCGCAGCAGCCCCCCGGCGCCGCGGGGTACGGCTACCCGGGCCAGCAGCCGTACGGGCAGCCGGGCCAGCCGTACGGGCAGCCGGGCCAGCCGTACGGCCAGCCGACTCAGCCGTACGGTCAGCCGGGGCAGCCCGGTCAGCCGTACGGCCAGCAGCAGTACGCCATGTATCCGCCGGCCCCCGGCGCCGGCCCGGGCACACCGCCCGGGGGCGGCCAGGGCGCCAGGCAGCGACTCATGATCATCATCGGTGCGGTGGTCGCCGTGGCGCTGATCGCCGTGAGCGGCATCTGGCTGGCGAGCGGTGACGACGAGGGCGGCAAGGAGAAGGACGAGGCCGGCAACTCCCAGCCGGACGGCGGCGGGGACAAGGGCGGCACCGGTGGCGGCACCGGCGGACCCAAGGGAGACGCGGGCGTCCCGGCGGGCGAGAAGCCCGCGAAGACCGACGCGGAGCTGCTCTTCACCGTCCAGCAGCCCGAGGTGGACGACGTCGTGGTGGTCGAGGGTCTCTGGGCGGCCGGCGGCGTCGTCGCCAAGGGCTCCGTCGACTCGGTGATCGGCGTCACCGCGGACGGCGGCAAGGAGAAGTGGAAGCTGCCGCTCGCCGGCAACATCTGCTGGGCCTCCCGGCAGATCAGCGAGGACGGCAAGGCCGCGGTGCTCTTCCAGGAGAAGAAGATCGGCGGCGACGGCCGTTACCAGCCGTGCACCCGGGTCGCCGTGTTCGACATCGCCACCGGCAAGAAGGAGTGGGAGAAGCAGGTCGGCTCCGGCGACGAGAAGATCCGCTTCGACGAGGTGACGATCGGCCCCGGCGTGGTCGCGGCCGGCGGTCTCAACGGCGGCGCGGCGTGGAAGCTCGACTCCGGCAAGGAGCTGTGGCAGCCGGACCAGGCCTCCGAGTGCAAGGACTCCGGGTACGGCGGCGGCAAGGCGCTGGTGGCCGTGCGCCGGTGCGGCAGCTACTCCTCGCCGCGGCTGGAGGTGCAGAAGATCGACCCGTCCTCGGGCAAGCCGGAGTTCTCCTACAAGGTTCCCGGCGGCGTGGACTACGCGCACGTCATCTCCACCGACCCGGTCGTGATCGGCATCGACGCCGGGGACACCGTGGGCGCGGGCATGTCCGACGTCATCGCCCTCGACGACAAGGGCGCGATGCGCAGCCGGATCTCCACGGGGAACGGCAAGTACACCGCGCGGTGCGCCGCCACCGACGTCGAGGACTGCAAGATGATCGTCGTCGACGAGGACTCCCTCTACATGGCCACCGAGGAGCGCGAGAGCCAGACGGAGGACTACGGGCGGACCAACGAGGTCGTCGCCTTCGACCTGGACAGCGGCAAGCCGCGGGGCAAGGCCGAGGCGGGCGGGCGCCGTGTGATGACGCCGCTCCAGATGGACGGCGACAAGCTCATCGCCTACATGGAGCCCACCTACGACATGGGCGGGCAGATCATGGCCATCGACCCGAAGTCCATGAAGAGCACGGTCTATCTGAAGAACACCAAGAGCACGGCGCAGACGGAGTCGGCCTTCCGGCCCTCCCTCAACGTCCAGGTGGTCTACCACGGCGGACGGCTCTACCTGGGGCGCATGATGATCTCCGAGCGTTCCTCGGCGGATGACTACATGATGCTGGCCTACGGCGGTAAGTGAGCCGCCGCTCCCCCCGCGGGAGCCGGGGCCCGGCGGAACGGCGCGCGACGGCGCCCTTCCGCCGGGCCCGCTGTTGTTCCGGGTGTTACGGCGTCCGTCCGCCGCGCAGTCCCGCCGCGCGTGAAATCCCGCCGCGCACCGCGAAATCCCGGCGGGCACCACCGGTGCCCTGCGCACGCGTTGATCGAGACTGTCGCAATTCAGACCCGAATTGACTGGTATTTCGACGTTCCATGGCACTTTTCCCGGGCAACGGGCGCATCGGACCGCATGAACGTGTAGCTTGCGCGGGACGAGAGCCCGGGGCTGCGGGGGATTGGGGAGAGCTCATGGGCGTACGGCTCATCGTGGTGGACGACCACCGTCTGCTGGCCGAGGCGCTGGCCTCGGCGCTCAAGCTGCGCGGGCACCGGGTACTGGCCGCCACCGCGCCGAGTTCCGGCGCGGCGGACCTGGTCGTCACCCGGATCCCGGAGATCTGCCTGCTGGGCACGTCGGCGCCCGAGGAACCGGGGGTGTTCGACCCGGTGGCGCGGATCAGACGGGAACGGCCACAGGTCGCCGTGGTGGTGCTGGGCCCGGTGCCCAACCCGCGGGGGATCGCGGCCGCCTTCGCCGCCGGCGCCTCCGGCTACGTCCGGCAGGACGAGCGGATCGAGGGAGTGGAACGCGCCATGATGAAGGCGCGCGCGGGCGAGGCGGCGGTGGCGCCCCAACTGCTCCAGGGCGCGTTCGCCGAGCTGCTCGACCCGGTGGATCAGCCGGACGACGAGGCCACCCGGCTGCTGCGGATGCTGACGCCCCGTGAGGTCGAGGTGCTGATGCGGGTCACCGACGGCGAGGACACCCGCGTGATCGCCGCGCGCATGGGCATAGCCCCGAGCACCGCCCGCACCCATGTGCAGCGGGTGCTGATGAAGCTCGGGGTGGGCTCCCGGCTGGAGGCCGCCGCGCTCGCGGCCCGTACGGGGCTGCTGGAACGCGCCGCGGCCCGCACCGAGCCGGGATGAGCCGGCGGCCCCGCGGCGGGCGGTTCACGGCGCCGGGGCCGGAAAACGTGCGGCCGCGGTGGGCCGCGCCCGCCCTGGCGGCCGTGCGGGGCCCGTGGCCCTTACCCCCTCCCGCAGCCCCGTTCGTCCCGCCCGCCTCGGTCCGTCCGGAAGGGCCAGGGCCCCCGGTCCCTGCCGCCGCCGAGCCGCCCGGTCCGCCTTCACCGGCCTCGGGAACGGGCCGCCGGCGCCCTGCGCCCGCTTCGGCCCCCCGATGCGCCAGAGCTGGACGAGGATGAGGACGGGCCGGTCGGCCCGCAGTGCGGTGAGCCGTCACCGCCTGCTTCCCTGCCGGCCGTCGCCCGGCGTCACAGGAGGGCGCCGCCGGAGACCTCGATGCGCTGGGCGGTGACCCAGCGCAGTCCCTCGGAGGCCAGCGTGGCGATGGCGTCGCCGATCTCCTCAGGTTCGCCGACCCGGCCGAGCGCGGTCTGTCCGGCCAGAACCTGGCGCATTCCGGTGTCGTCCCGCATCGCTCCGCCGTTGAAGTCGGTGGCGGTCGGCCCCGGGGCGATGGAGTTGACCCGGATGCCGCGAGGTCCGAGTTCTGCGGCGAGGGTGCGGCTCAGAGCTTCGACGGCGGCCTTCGAGGCGGAGTAGACCGAGGTGGCGGGGCTGGTGTGGCGGGTCAGTGACGTCGAGACGTTGATGACCCGGCCGCCCTGGGCCAGCAGTGGCACGAGCGACTGGATTAGGAAGAACGCGCCCCTGACGTTGGTGCCCATCACCGTGTCGAAGTCGTCGGTCGTGACCGTCTCCAGCGGCCCGAAGACTCCCACTCCCGCGTTGTTGACCAGGATGTCGAGCCGCGAAGAACCCCAGCGCTCCAGCCGCGCGCCCAGTTCGGAGGTGAAGGACGCGAAGGAGGAGACGTCGCTGATGTCGAGCCGGAGAACAGCGGCAGTCCCACCCACGGCCTGCACCTGTTCCACCGTCCTCTCGGCCCCGGCCGCATCACCGCGGTGGGTGACCACGACCCGCACCCCGCGTGTGGCCAGGGCGACGGCCGCGCTGCGCCCGAGGCCGCGATTCGCACCGGTCACCAAAGCGATCCTGTCAACTGTCATGAACGTCCTCCGCTGTGCGGCAACCGGGACGCGCCCAGGTGCCATAGCCCCGAGGCGAGTCACTCGACTCGCCTTATTGCCGTACCGTAAGCGGCCCCCCGAGGCGAGTCAAGTGACTCGCCTCGGGGCTGCGGCATACTCTCCGCATGGCAGCAGAACTCACCGCGCATCACCGCAGGCTCGCCCAGCAGAAGCGCGAGGCGATCACCTCCGCGGCCACAGAACTGTTCTTGGACCGTGGCTACGACGGCACCTCCCTCGCGCGGATCGCCGAAGCGGCCGGGGTCTCGAAGTCCACCCTGTTCAAGCAATTCCCCACCAAGGCGGCCCTCTTCGAGGCCATCGTCACCGAGTCCTGGCAGCGTGACGCCGGCGATGTCGCCGCGCGGCCACGGGCGGGAGATCTGCGCTCCGGGCTGACGGTCATCGGTCACCGCTACGCCGACCTGATCGGCCGGCCCCGCATGGCGGGCCTGTTCCGGATCGTCATCGCCGAACTGCCTCGTTTCCCCGAGCTGGGGCGGATGCAGTTCCAGCTCGGCAAACTGCCCTACTTCGCCTCCGTCCAGCACTACTTGGAATCCGAGCATGCGGCGGGCAACGCCGACGTGCCCGACAGCGTGAGCGCCGCGAACCAGTTCCTCGGCATGATCGCCAACTACGTCCTGTGGCCCCGCATGCTGCTGACCGACTGGAACCCCGCAGCCTCCGACATCCACAACGCCGTCGAAGAGGCCGTCCGGACCATGCTTGCCAGATACACCCCGGACCCGGGGGCCTGACCCGAAGCCGGAATTTCCCCACTGCCGCGCAATGCCGAAGGCCGCGACGCCTTCACCCGCGATACCTGTCGGCAAGAGATCGTTTGACGACAGGCAGGTGAGGCGTCCCATGAACCCGCGGGACGTGGGCTACGGCGGTGCGGACGGCGCCGCGGCCGATGCCGTGGTTGCGGGCGAGGGCGGCGATGGACCGGCCTTCCAGGTCGCACCGCCCCGGCGGCCGGCCTCCGAGGGGGCGTTTTCTTTTGAGTTTCGATGTTGGATTATGTTTGGCATTGCTGAAGAGGACCAGGCGAGGAGCCCCGGTGCAGAAGACGGTGACCCGGCTCGCGGACGGCCGCGAGCTGATCTACTACGACGCGGCGCCCCCGGGCACCGGCGCCCCCGCCGACGCGGACCCCGCCGACGCGGACCCCGCCCACGGCACCGGTGTCCGCGACGCCCGCGTCCGTGACGCCCCCGACCTGCGCCCGCTCGGCCCCGTCGCCACCGCCTCCGAGATCCGCCACGACCCCCTGCTCGGTGACGCCGTCGCCATCGCCTCCCACCGCCAGGAGCGCACCTACCACCCGCCGGCCGACGCCTGCCCGCTCTGCCCCTCCCGGGGCGACCGGCTCACGGAGATCCCCGCCCCCGACTACGAGGTGGCCGTCTTCGAGAACCGTTTCCCCTCGCTGGCGGGGGACACCGGCCGCTGTGAGGTGGTCTGCTACACCGCCGACCACGACGCCTCCTTCGCCGGACTCACCGAGGAGCGCGCCCGGCTCGTCCTGGACGCCTGGACCGACCGCAGCGCCGCACTCGCCCGCGACCCGGCCGTGGAGCAGATCTACTGCTTCGAGAACCGCGGCCGGGAGATCGGTGTCACCCTCGGCCACCCGCACGGCCAGATCTACGCCTATCCCTTCACCACCCCGCGCACCGAGCTGATGCTCCGCTCGCTCGCCCGCCACCGGGAGCGCACCGGCGCCAACCTCTTCGACGACCTCGTCGCCGCCGAGCGCAAGGACGGCAGTCGTGTCGTACTGGAAGGCGAGCACTGGACGGCCTTCGTGCCGCACGCCGCCCACTGGCCCTACGAGGTGCATCTGCACCCGCTCCGCCGGGTGCCCGACCTGCCGTCGCTGGGCGAGGAGGCCCGCGCCGAGTTCCCCCGGATCTACCTGGACCTGCTGCGCCGTTTCGACCGGATCTTCGGCCCGGGTGAACCGGCCACCCCCTACATCTCCGGCTGGCACCAGGCGCCGGTGCGCGGCTGGGAGGAGCGCCCCGTGGAACGCGGGGACTTCGCCCTCCACCTCCAGCTCTTCACCATCCGCCGCACCTCCGGCAAGCTGAAGTTCCTCGCGGGATCGGAGTCCGGCATGGGCGTGTTCATCAACGACGTGGCGCCGGAGGCGGCCGCGGCCCGGCTGCGCGAGGTGGCGGACGCGTGACCGCCCGGACGCCCGCCCGCGGCTCCGCGCGGCACACCCCGCACGGCGCCCGCGCCACCGGCGCCGCCGTCCCCCGCGCCACCCGCGGGGACCACCACAGGCGCGGCCGGACGGGCCGCGAAGGAACGGGAGCACGGACGTGAACGCAAGGACCACCGGGGATTCCGGCCCCGGACCGGCCGCGAGCGCCGAACCGGCCGGGGAGCGCGGCGGCGAGCCGGGCGAGACCCGCGGCTACCTGGTCACCGGCGGGGCGGGCTACGTCGGCAGCGCCGTCGCCGCCCGGCTGCTGGCCGCCGGGCACCGGGTCACCGTGCTCGACGACCTCTCCACCGGCCACCGCGCGGCGGTACCGGCCGGCGCCGAGTTCGTCGAGGCCCGGGTGCAGGACCTCACGGCGCCGGACGCGCCGTTGCGGCTCGCCGGCGCCGGCGGCGGCCCGCCCCGCTTCGACGGGGTGCTCCACTTCGCCGCCTTCTCCCAGGTCGGCGAGTCCGTGGCCGACCCGGAGAAGTACTGGCGGAACAACGTCGGCGGCACCATGGAACTCCTCACCGCCCTGCGCGCCTCCGGCGTCCGCCGGCTCGTCTTCTCCTCCACCGCCGCCTGTTACGGCGAGCCGGAGTCCATCCCGGTCACCGAGACCGGGCGGACCGCCCCGACCAGCCCGTACGGCGCGTCGAAGCTCGCCGTGGACCAGATGATCGCCGGGGAGTGCGCCGCGCACGGGCTGGCCGCCGTCTCGCTGCGCTACTTCAACGTCGCCGGCGCGCACCGGGCCCCCGGCGGCACCCTCCACGGCGAGCGCCACGACCCCGAGTCCCACCTCATCCCGCTCGTCCTCCAGGTGGCCCTGGGCCGCCGGGAGTCCGTCGCGGTGTACGGCGAGGACTACCCGACCCCCGACGGCACCTGCGTCCGCGACTACATCCACGTCTCCGACCTCGCCGAGGCCCATCTCCTCGCCCTGGAGAGCGCCGTTCCCGGCGAGCACCTCGTCTGCAATCTCGGCAACGGCAACGGCTTCTCCGTGCGCGAGGTGATCGAGACGGTCCGGCGGGTCACCGGCCGGCCCGTCCCGGTGCGCGCGGCGCCCCGCCGCCCCGGCGACCCGGCGGTGCTGGTCGCCTCCGCCGAGCGGGCCCGGCACCGGCTCGGCTGGAAACCGGCCCGCCCCGAACTGGCCGGGATCGTGGCGGACGCCTGGGAGTTCGCCCGGCGCCCGGCGGGGGACGGCCCGGCGGACGGGACCGGCGCGTGACCGGCTGCCGGAGCGGCACCGGAACGGGCCCGCGCCCGGAGCCGGGGGACGCCATGAGCACGAGCGGGACCCCCGAGTCACCCACGGCGGGGACCGCGACCACCTCCACGGGGACGGGGATGACCACCACCACGAACGCGAGCACCAGCGCGAACACGACCACGACCACAAACACGAACACGACCACGACCTCGAACGGGACCGGGACCGCGCACACCGCCCCGGGCTCCGCCACCGACGTCACCGGACTCACCGGCGCCTTCACGGCCCTGTACGGCACCGCGCCCGAGGGCGTGTGGGCGGCCCCCGGCCGCGTCAACCTCATCGGGGAGCACACCGACTACAACGACGGGTTCGTCCTCCCGCTCGCCCTGCCGCACACCGCGCGGGCCGCGGTCGCCCGGCGCGCGGACGGCGCGCTGCGGCTGCACTCGGCCGACGTGCCCGGCGGGGTGGTGGAGGTGGCGGCCGGCGAGCTGGCCCCGGGCGCGCGGGACCTCGGCTGGGCCGCCTACCCCGCCGGGGTGGTCTGGGCGCTGCGCGAGGCGGGTCACGAGGCCGGCGGGATCGACCTCCATCTGCGCTCGGCCGTCCCCACCGGCGCGGGGCTGTCCTCCTCCGCGGCCCTGGAGACCGTCACCGCGCTGGCCGTCAACGACCTCTACGGGCTGGGGCTGCCCCCCGGGGAGCTGGCGCGGCTGGCGCAGCGCGCGGAGAACGACTTCGTCGGCGTGCCCTGCGGGATCATGGATCAGACGGCCTCCGCCTGCTGCGCGGAGGGGCACGCCCTGCACCTGGACACGCGGGACCTGACGCGCCGCCAGGTCCCGTTCGACCTGGCGGCCGAGGGGCTGCGGCTGCTGGTCGTGGACACCCGGGTGAGCCACGACCTGGCCGACGGCGCCTACGCCGAACGGCGCGCGAGCTGCGAGGAGGCCGCCCGCCGGCTGGGGGTGCCCGCCCTGCGGGACGTGACCCCGGAGGAACTGGCGCAGGCGCCGGGCCGGCTCGCGGGTCCGGGGGAGGAGACGCTGTTCCGCCGGGCGCGCCACGTGGTGACCGAGAACCGCCGGGTCGAGGAGGTCGTCGCACTGCTGGCGGCCGGTGACACCCACGCCGTCGGGCCGCTGCTCACCGCGGGGCACGCCTCGCTCCGGGACGACTTCGAGGTCTCCTGCGCCGAACTCGACCTGGCCGTCGGGACGGCGTGCGCGGCGGGCGCGCTGGGGGCCCGGATGACGGGCGGCGGGTTCGGCGGCTCGGCGATCGTCCTGGTGACGGAGGCGGCGGCGGTGACGGTGGCGGAGGCCGTCTCCGCGGCCTTCGCGGCGGCCGGCCACCGGGCACCGCGGATCTTCCCCGCCGTGCCCTCGGCGGGCGCCCGCCGGCTGGCCTGAACCGCGCCGCGGCCGTCCCGGACCACGCGCCGGAGCGGTGGCACCCGTGGTCCTGCCCGGGTCCGTCCCGCCCTGCCCCGCCCCGCCCTGCCCTGCCGTGCTCTGCCCCGCCGTGCCCGGGCTCCGGGGCGGGGCGGCTCCGGGCACCGCCGCCGGGCCGGTGCGGAGCGCGGCCGTCGCCGCCGGGGCCGCCCCCGGCCGTCACCCCGGTACCGCCCCGACTCCCGTGCCACGCGCCGGAGTTGCCTCATCCGCCACTGGTCGGACAACCGGCATTCCCAGTCGATTTCTTGCACAAGAAACAACAGGGAACACACGCCGAACTTCTCAGGCGAACACTTTCGCCAATCGGCTTCACTTGTCGGAGCGCATCCGTACGCTGATGCTCAGCACCGGTGGGGGCCGGTGCGGATCAGGGGCGAGGCGGTCGGTGCCCCGGGCGGTGGGCGTGGCGCGGGGGCGGCCGGCCGGCGCACTCCCCGGTGACGATGTGTGTGGACGGACCTGACGACACATGCCCCGCCCCTTGCCGTTCCGACGCAGCCCCGTACCGGGCGCTGCCCCGACGCAGGGGGTCTCTCCGTGACGGTCATCAGGGTGCTGGTGGTGGACGACCACCGCATCTTCGCCGAGTCGCTCGCCGCCGCGCTCGCCGCCGAACAGGACGTGGAGGTGGCCGCGGCGGGCAGCGGTCCCGCGGCGGTGCGCTGCCTGGAACGGGCCGCCGCCGACGGGCGGCGGTTCGACGTGATGCTCGTCGACGCCGATCTGGGCGGTTCCCCTCCGGCGCCGGCGCGGAGCGCGGGGCCGGCCGCCATCGGCCCCGCCCGCTCCGACGGCGCCGAACGCGCCGTGGACGGCATATCCCTGGTGTCGGCGGTGCGGGAGCGGCGCCCCGGTGTCCGCACGGTGGTCCTCGCCGAGCGGGACGACCCCGGGCGGGCCGCCACCGCCTTGCAGGCCGGCGCCTCCGGCTGGGTCGCCAAGGACTGCTCCCTCTCCCGGCTGCTGGCCGTCATCCGCGGGGTGCTCCGGGGGGAGACGCACCTGCCCCCGGCGCTGCTCACCGGTGTGCTGCGGGAGCTGACCGCGGCGCGCCGCCACCGCACGGAGAGCGAGCGGCTGGTGCAGTCGCTGACGCCCCGGGAGCGGGAGGTGCTCCGCTGCATGGTGGCGGGTCTGGGGCGCAAGGCGGTCGCGGAGCGGCTCTTCCTCTCGCCGCACACCGTCCGCACCCATATGCAGAACGTCCTGGGCAAGCTGGGGGTGCACTCCACCCTGGCCGCCGTCGCCCTGGCCCGCCGGGCGGGCGTCGGGCCGGTGGAGGATCTCCCCGTGGTCGGCAGCGCGGGCTGAGGAGGAGGGACGCGCCATCCGTGACGGCGGGGCGGCGAGGGAGGGTGGCGGGGCCGTACCGCCCTGCCCGGCCGGCGGCGGGCGCCTCAGCCGGGACCGTTGTCGAAGGGGGCCGTCAGGCGCCGCAGCAGACCGGCGAGTTCACGGCGCTGCTCCCGGGACAGCTCGGCCAGGATGGCCCGCTCCTGGGTGAGCAGCCCGGCCAGCGCGCGGTCCGCGCGGTCCCGCCCCTCGGTGGTGAGCCGCACCAGCACCCCGCGCCGGTCGCTCGGGTCGGGGAGGCGCTCCACCAGTCCCTTCTTGGTGAGCCGGTCGATGCGGTTGGTCATCGTGCCGGAGGTCACCAGCGTCTGCGTGAGCAGCTGCCCGGGGGAGAGCTGGTAGGGGGAGCCGGCCCGGCGCAGCGCGGTGAGGACGTCGAACTCCCAGGACTCCAGATGGTGTTCCGAGAAGGCCAGCCGCCGCGCGCGGTCGAGATGGCGCGCGAGCCTGCTGATCCGGCTCAGCACCTCCAGCGGCTCCACGTCCAGATCCGGGCGCTCCCGGCGCCAGGCTCCGACCAGCCGGTCGACCTCGTCCTCCATGGAGATCAGTGTAATAGGTCTGTCGACATGAAGTCTCTTGAAGTCGATCATCTTGACATCGAGAATGATTCCCGGCTGCCACGCGACGCCCGCCGGTTCCCACGCGGTGGGTACGCCGCCCCGTACCGCACCGCCCAGCACTGCCCACCACCGCCCGGTACACCTCAGCACCGCCCCGTACCGCCCCGTACCGCCCCGCTCAGTACCGCTCAGTACCGCGTGTCCGCCGACCGCGCCGGGCGCACGGCCGGACTCGTCCGGCCGCCGGCCCGTCCCACCCCACCCGCCCACACCCGCGCCGAAGGGGCACCATCGATGCCGAACTCCCGGAAACCCACCTGGGACCCGCAGCAGTATCTCCGTCACTCCGGTCACCGCACCCGGCCGTTCCACGACCTGCTGGCCCGGATCCCCGACCTCCCCGCCCGGGACCGCCCCGCCCGCATCGCCGACCTCGGCTGCGGCCCCGGCAACGTCACCACGCTGCTCGCCGGGCGCTGGCCCGGCGCCCGGATCACCGGGTTCGACAGCTCCCCGGAGATGCTCGCGGCGGCCGCCCGGTACGCCGGGCCCACCCCGGGCGGCGGCAGTCTCGACTTCCGCCACGCCGACGCCGCCGACTGGGTCCCGGACGAACCCTTCGACCTGATCGTCTCCAATGCCGCGCTGCAATGGGTGCCGGGGCACAGCGCCTCGTTCGCCGCCTGGACCGGGGCGCTCACCCCCGGCGGGACGTTCGCCCTCCAGGTGCCGGGCAACTTCACCTCTCCCAGCCACGCCATCCTGGACGACCTCATCGACTCCCCGCAGTGGCGGCCGAGGGTCGGCCCGCACGCCCGCCGCTACGTCCACGTCCTCGAGGCCTGGGAGTACCTGGGACACCTCACCGACCTCGGCTGCGAGGCCGACGCCTGGGAGACCACCTACATCCAGTTGCTGCGGGGCGAGGACCCGGTGCTCGACTGGGTCAAGGGCACCGCGCTCCGCCCCGTGCTCACCGCCCTCGCCGAGGACGAGGCCGCCCGCACGGAGTTCCTCGCCCAGTACCGTGACCTGCTCCGCAAGGCCTATCCGCCCGGGCCGCACGGCACCGTCTTCCCGTTCCGGCGGATCTTCGCGCTGGGCCGGAAACCCGTGGGCTGAGTCCATCCGGAGCCGGCCGAGTCGCCCGGGGGCCACCCGGGTCCACCCGGGTCCATGCGGGTCCGGGCCGGGCCGCCCGGGGGAACGCGGACGCGGGCGCCCTCCCCTCCCCCGGGGGAGGGGAGGGCGCCCGCCGCGCTCAGCTCTTGCGGTGGCCGATCAGCCGGGGCTTCTGCTCCATGCCGTCCAGCCCGTGCCAGGCGAGGTTCACCAGATGTGCCGCGACCTCCGCCTTCTTCGGCTTGCGGGCGTCCAGCCACCACTGGCCGGTCAGGGCGACCATGCCGACCAGCGCCTGCGCGTACAGCGGCGCCAGCTTGGGGTCGAACCCCCGGACCTTGAACTCCCGGCCCAGGATGTCCTCGACCTGGGTGGCGATATCGCTGATCAGTGAGGCGAAGGTGCCCGTGGACTGCGCCACCGGGGAGTCCCGGACGAGGATCCGGAACCCGTCGGTATAGGTGTCGATGTAGTCCAGCAGGGAGAAGGCCGCCTGTTCCAGCAGCTCCCGGGGGTGGCCCGCGGTCAGCCCGTTGGTCACCATCTCCAGGAGCTTGCGCATCTCCCGGTCCACCACCACGGCGTACAGCCCTTCCTTGCCGCCGAAGTGCTCGTAGACCACCGGCTTGGAGACCCCGGCCCGCGCCGCGATCTCCTCCACCGAGGTGCCTTCGAAACCCTTGTCGGCGAAGAGCGACCGGCCGATGTCCAGCAGTTGCTCGCGGCGCTCCTTGCCGGTCATCCGCACGCGCCGGCCGCGCCGGCCGGCCGCGGGGGTCCTGGTCTTGTCGTTACTGCTTTCCTCGCTCGCCACAGTGGCCCATCATGCCGTCTCGGCGGTCCCCACTTCACGGGAGTTACCGTCCCCGGCCGCCGGCCTGCGCCGGGAGGCGACCCGGTTGGCGCTCGGCCAGCGCACGTCGGACGCCCAGCCCAGCATCTCGAACCAGCGGATGATCCGGGCGCTGGAGTCGATCTGCCCGCGCATCACGCCGTGGCGGGCGGAGGTCGGGTCGGCGTGGTGCAGGTTGTGCCAGGACTCCCCGCAGGAGAGCACCGCCAGCCACCAGACGTTGCCGGAGCGGTCCCGCGATGTGAACGGGCGCTTGCCGACCGCGTGGCAGATGGAGTTGATCGACCAGGTGACGTGGTGGAGCAGCGCCACGCGCACCAGGGAGCCCCAGAAGAAGGCGGTCAGCGCGCCCGTCCAGGACCAGGTGACCAGGCCGCCGACGACCGGCGGGATGAGCAGCGACACCAGGGTCCACACCCAGAACTGGCGGGAGATGCGGCGCAGTGCCGGGTCCCTGATCAGGTCCGGGGCGTACTTGTGCTGCGGGGTCTGCTCCTCGTCGAACATCCAGCCGATGTGGGCCCACCAGAGGCCCTTCATCAGCGCCGGGACCGTCTCCCCGAACCGCCACGGCGAGTGCGGGTCGCCCTCGGCGTCGGAGTACTTGTGGTGCTTGCGGTGATCCGCCACCCAGCGGACCAGCGGGCCCTCCACGGCCATCGATCCGGCGATCGCCAGGGCGATCCTCAGCGGCCGCCGGGCCTTGAAGGAGCGATGGGTGAAGTGGCGGTGGAAGCCGATGGTGATCCCGTGGCAGCCCAGGAAGTACATGAAGGTCATCAGGCCCAGGTCCAGCCAGCTCACCCCCCAGCCCCAGGCCAGCGGCACCGCCGCGGCCAGCGCCACGAAGGGGATCGTGATGAAGAGCAGCAGCGTGATCTGCTCGATGGACCGCTTCCGGTCGCCGCCGAGGGTCGCGGTGGGCAGCGGGGTCACCTGATCGGCCGGGTTCCCGGCCGGGCCGGCGGTGGCGGTGGTGGCGGCGGAGGTGGCGGGGGCAGTGGCCGTGCCAGCGGCGGTGGGGGCGGCAGCCGTGGCGGTGGTGGGGGTGGGGGTGGGGGTGGGGGGG
>NZ_JAATEN010000035.1 GCF_012034935.1 Streptomyces zingiberis | reverse complement strand
TGCCCCGCGCACCCCCACCCACCCCAGCCACTCGATCTTTTCCACCCGCCCACCGGGCACGCCCGACCCCGAGTGGCGAAAGGCACCGCAAACCCCGACCCCGGCGCCGTAACCCCCGCCCCTCACAAACCCGCCGGCCCGCAACCCACCCCCCACCACCACCGCGCCGCCCACCCGGCACCCCGGCACGACCGGCACGACCACCACGACCGCCGGCGTCGCCCACCCGTACCCGTAACCCGACGCCCGCGAAGCGGTGCTGCTCAGGGATCAGTTCCGCGCATCGGCCGCGAGAAGTGCGGCGAGGGCGCGGCGGCAGAGGGAATCGGCCCGGCGCGTGGTCTCCGGCAGCCGGTGGCGGGAGGCCAGCCGGAGGGTGTGCGCGACGGCGTGATCCAGGCCGATGCGGTGGCCCACGGAGACGAAGACGGGCTTCACCCCGTCCTGGGTGCGCAGGGCTCGTCCCACTGTCTCGCCCCCGTCGAACAGCGGTGATACGGCGCCACGTCCCTGCCCGGGCGCGTCGAAGGCGAAGCCGAACGGTGTCTTGGCCACGCCGAAGGCGGGGAGGCCGGTCACCACTCCCAGGTGGGCTGCGAGGCCGAGGCGCCTCGGATGCGCGATCCCGTACCCGTCGCAGGCGACCAGCCCGGGCGGCTCGGACAGCCTGCTCAACGCGGCAAGCACGGACGGCAGTTCACGGAAGGCCAGCAACCCCGGGACGTAGGGGAACTCGGCGCGGCCGGTGGCAGTAGCTTCCTCGACGACCTGCAACGTCTCCGCATCAAGGACGACAGCCGCGGCGGCGAGCCGACCGCTCGCCTCGTCGTAGGCCACATCCACCCCCGCGACGGTGCGGACCTCTCCGGGCGCGGGCCCGGGGCCCGCCGTATCCGTCAGAGAGCGCAGCCGCAACTGCTCCGCGACCGCCTCCGCTTCCGTGGCGGGCCAGGGCCGGATCCCGGTGGAGGGCCGGTGCCCTTCCGGCGGCGCCGCGGTCTCCCGGCGAAAGCCGCCCCGGATCACCCCTGCCACTCGCCCGTCCCCGTCCCCGTCCCCGTCCCCGTCCCCGTCCCCGTCCCCGGAAGGAGTCTGCCGCAGGAGGTTCCCCTTCGACGGAGCATCCGGCGGCGAGCCTTCCGGGCGAATCCTCCGCACGCACGGCGCCCCTGGCCCCGGCGCGTCCTCCTGGAGTGATCCGTCCTTCAGCCGCCCAGCGTCCATGAGGTCAGGGTGTAGCACATGGAGACGAACCACAGCGCCGCGGCGGTGCCCCCGAGCGCCAGACCGGCTTTCATCCCGCCCTGGACCTGGACGCCGTGTGCGCCCTCGGCACCGTGAACGCCGTGCACGGGGCGGACACCCCGGCCGGCGTATGCGCCGTGGAGGTTCCTGCGTCCACCGGACGGCAGGGCGCTCGCGCCGGCGCGCGGGCGGTGCGGCGGGACCTGCTGGACGCGGGTGTGCGTGATCTTCTCCATGGCTCTCATCCTGTCCCCTGCCACTGACACCACACATGCGTGCGGATACTCAGCCGGCCCGCACCGGATACTCAGCCGGCCCCAGCGGTTCGCCTCATCTGCTCGTCATTTGCTCGCCACCGCGTGCCCCGCCCGCCGCGTGTCATCCGCCCGGGTGGCGCAGGTGCGGAATCCCGCGTACCGGGCACCCGCTGCCACATGACAGATCTCCCGGGCACATCCGAGCCGAACGAGCCCCCCACACAGCGCGCTCGGCACACACGACCAGAGCGACCGGGCCAGCCGGAGGCGCACTCGGTGGACCGAACGCCCGCGACCTACGAGTCGTACTGGATCGACACCACGCCACGGACCGCGCATCCCCCGCTGGAGGGTGAGCTGGAGACCGATGTCGTCGTGGTCGGCGGCGGTGTCGCCGGTCTGTGCACGGCGTGGGAGCTGGCCCGTGCCGGGCTGGGCGTCGTGGTGCTGGAGGCGGACCGGATCGCCGCCGGGGTGACGGGCTACACCACGGCGAAGGTCTCCGCCCTGCACACCCTCGTCTACGACCGGCTCCGCGGCACCCGGGGCGCCGAGGCCGCCCGGCACTACGCGCGCTCGCAACAGGACGCGGTGGAGCACGTCGCCGCCACGGCTTCCGACCTGGGCATCGACTGCGAGCTGGAGCGTCAGCCGTCGTACACCTACTTCCGGGACGCGTCGCGGACGGCGGAACTGGAGGCCGAGGCCCGGGCCGCCGCCGAGGCCGGGCTGCCGGCCACCTACGTCACGGAGACGGGGCTGCCGTTCCCGATCGCGGGCGCCGTGCGGGTCGACGACCAGCTGCAGTTCCACCCCCGCCGCTATCTGCTGGCCCTGGCCGAGGACCTGATGGCGCGGGGCGGACGGATCTTTGAACGCAGCCGGGTCACCGGACTGGACGAGGGGAAGCCCTGCCGGGTCACGACCGAGAACGGCGCGACGGTGACGGCACGGGACGTCGTCGTCGCCACGCACTACCCGGTCTTCGACCGCTCCCTGGGCTTCGCGCGGCTCTCCCCCCACCGTGAGCTGGTGGTCGCCGGCCCGATCCCCGCCGACCGGGATCCTGCCGGCATGTACATCACTCCGGACGAGGGCAAGCGGTCGGTGCGGACGGCGCCCGGACCGGACGGCCGACGGCTCCTGATCGTCACGGGCGAGTCGTTCCTCCCGGGGACGGCCGACGCCGACGAGCGCTTCGCCCGGCTGGCCGCGTGGACGGCCGAGCACTTCCCCGAGGCCGAGATCACCTACCGCTGGGCGACCCAGGACAACAGTTCCACGGACACCGTCCCCCTCATCGGCCCGCTCCACCCGGGTGCCCGCCACGCCTGGGTCGCCACCGGCTTCGGCGGCTGGGGCATGAGCAGCGGTGTCCTCTCCGGCCGGCTGCTCACGGGCCTGATCCGCGGCGACGCCCCGGAGTGGGCGGGGCTGTACGACCCGCGGCGGCTGCTGAGCACGCTGCGGGAGGGCGGGAAACTCCTGTCCCACCAGGCGACCGTGGCCAAGCACCTCGTCGCCGGTGAGTTCCGGCCGTCCTTCACCGACTCGGTGGCCGATGTCCCGCCCGGTGCCGGCGCGGTCGTCCGGGTCCGGGGGCGTTCCTGCGCGGTCTACCGCGACGAGGAGGGCGCCGTGCACGCGGTCTCCGCGCGCTGTACCCACATGGGCTGCATGGTCGCGTTCAACGCCGGGGAACGGGCCTGGGAGTGCCCCTGCCACGGGTCGCGGTTCGGGGTGGACGGGGAGGTCATCCAAGGTCCAGCCGTGCGACCGCTCACCCCGCGCGACGTTTAGCCGGGCCCCTCTGGGTACCTGGTTGCCGTGCTTTTCCTGAAGCCCCCAGGGGTGTATGCGCCGCAGGACGACACGTCCCTGCTCACCACCGCGCTCCACGAGGAGCCCCTCGCCCCGGGCGCCCGGGTGCTGGACCTGTGCACCGGCACCGGGGCGCTGGCCCTCGCGGCGGCGCGCCGGGGGGCGCGGGTGACCGCCGTGGACACCTCCCGGCTCGCCGTGCTCACCTGCCGCCTCAACGCCCGGCTGGCCGGGGCGCGGGTGCGGGCGCTCCGCGGTGACCTGCTGGGGGCGGTTCCGGACGAGCGGTTCGACCTGGTGCTGAGCAATCCGCCCTACGTGCCGTCGCCGCACCCGCAGCTGCCCCGCCGGGGCCGCGCCCGGGCCTGGGAGGCCGGGCGGGACGGGCGGGCGCTGCTCGACCGGATCTGCTCCGAGGTGGCGGACCGGCTCCGCCCGGGCGGCGTCGTGCTGATCGTGCAGTCGGCGTTCAGCGGCGTGGCCCCCACGCTGGACGCGCTGGTACGGACCGGGCTGGACGCCCAGGTGGCGGACCGCCGGTATGTGCCCTTCGGGCCACGGCTGCGCGAGCGCGCCGCGTGGCTGCGGACGCAGGGCCTGGTGGCGGCCGGGGTGGAGAAGGAGGAACTGGTGGTGATCCGCGGTGAGGCGGCCCTGTGAGTGGCCGGCCGGGCGGGGTACCAGGTGGGGTACCAGGTGGGGTGCCGGGCGGGGTGCGCCAAAGGGCGCGCAGAGCAGTGGCACGTCCGGCGCGTCCGGCGTGGGCCCGGGTGGACCGCGTGCGTCCGGCGGGGACGGACGAGGCCGCCCGGAGGGAAGGTCCCCTTCCCGGGGAACCCAGGAAAGCGGCGTTCCGGCAGGGGGGCGCGCACCCGTGAGGGCGTCCGTATCCGCGGGGAGGGCCGCGTGATCGATCCGGGGCGGGAGAGGGGCCCGGCGCGGGCGGCGCGGACCGCTCCGGCTGGGACGCAGACGGAAGCACGAGAGGTGAACGGAGCGAGCGGAGAGGCGCCGTCCGCGGCACCTCCACCGGCGCCCCGGACGGCCACGGGGGAGGGCGCCGCGCGGGACGTGCGCCGGGTCCGGCAGGTGCCGGGCGGGCCGATGCTCGTCGAGGGGCCGGTGGAGGTGGTCATGGAGGACGGGACCGTCGCACGCTCGGACCGCTTCACCGTCGCCCTGTGCACGTGCCGCCGCAGCCGCAGCCGGCCCTGGTGCGACACCAGTCACCGGCGCCGCACCCGTTCCTCCACGGACGGCTCCTCCCCGGACGGCTCCTCCCCCGCGGACGGCTGAGGGCACGCCGGCCGGTTGGCGGGCTCAGTCAGTCCGCCGGCGGGGCCGGCAGCGGCCTCCGCAGGGAGGTACGGCCCGCGTCCCAGGCGCCGAGGAGGTGGGCGCCGAGGCGCTCCTCCAGGTACTCGGTGGAGGTGACGCCGAAGGCGAGGTCCGCGTCGAGTGCCGGTTCGCGCTCCAGGAGGTCGCCGACGACGTCATGGCGGACGATCTGTTCGTGCACCGCGTCCGCCTCGACGTGCTCGGTGTAGAAGTGGACGGCGGCCGGTCCCGCGCCGGCCCGCTCCAGTGCCTTCGCCAGCCGCCGTGAGCCCGGCGAGGAGGTGATCTCCACGGTGGCGAAGTGCCCGACGAGTGCGCCGCGCAGGCTCCGGTGGAGGCCGAAGAGCGACATCTGGTTGACCACCGCCAGCATCGGTGCCGGGACGACGTCCAGGTAACGGCCGTAGGCGGGGTCCAGGCCGAGATCGGTCATCAGCTCCGCGAAGAGATGGGCGTGCACCCGCTCGGCGCGCCCGCCGCCGAACTCGTCGAACTCGACGGCGACCATGGCGGCCTTCGCGCGGCCCTCCAGCCGCGGCAGCACCCAGGCGTGCGGGTCGGCCTCCTTCAGGTGGTACAGCGACCGGTGGGCCGCGTACTCGCGGAGCTGCCACAGTTCGCCGCCGTGCTGGAGGCGGTGGCTCACGCCGTCACCGTCCACGGGCTCGACGAGCAGCGCGTCCAGGGTCTCCGCGGCGGGGCCGGCGGGGCGGGCGTCGTCCCGCAGGGCCGACAGGAAGCGCTGCTCCAGCGCCTGGCGGAGCCGCAGCAGGTCCGGGTCCCACTCCCAGTGGTCGCCGACGCCCGCGAAGCCCCGGTAGTGCAGTTCGTAGGCGATGTAGAGCGCGAGCTGCACGTCGTCACCGTACGGGTCGGCGGCTTCGGCGTCCCGTACGTCCGGCAGCGCGGGCGGCGTGCGCCCGCCGCCCGTGAGCAGGGCGGTCACGGCGGCCGACAGGGGGCCGCGCGGTTCGGGCAGCGGCGGGCCGCCGGACGCTCCCCGGGTGTCCGCGCCCCCGCTGGTGGTGACGGTCGTCATCGCGCCCGGCCTCCCTCGGTCCACCGTTGGTCCACCGCCGTCCTCCGCTCGTGCCGGCGTCGCCGCCCGGCTCCGCCGCCCGCGGGGCGTCGTGGAACCGGGCGGGGCCGGGGTCCATCGGGTGCCCAGGCCCCGGTCCGCCATGCCTCCCGGGGTACGCCGGACGGGTGCGTGACCGATGTCACGTCACCCACTCGCACACACACAGGGCCGCCCGTACGTCATAGAGAGCGTGAGCAGTTGTGAACACCACACCGGGAGGCGGGAGTTGTCCCCTGTTATCGACCGAGCCGTCCAGGCCGGCCTCATCACGTCGGACGGGCAGGTGATGGACGTGCCGGCGGCGCTGCGCTACCGGCGCGACGACCCGCTGGCCGTCCGCGCCTGTTTCCCGCCCCGCGCCTCCCTCGGAGGGACGGACGTGACCTGGGTCTTCTCCAGGGACCTGCTGGCCGCCGGGCTGCTCGAACCGGTCGGGGACGGGGACGTGCACGTACGCCCGTTCGGGCCATTGGTGACGGTGGTGGAGTTCCACGCGGCCGCCGGGACCGCCCTGGTACGGCTGGACAGCGCCGACGTGCGCCAGTTCCTGGACCAGACGTACGCCCTGGTGCCCATGGGCCACGAGTCGCTCCACCTCGACCTCGACGAGGACCTGCTGGAGCTGTTGCGCGAGGCCTGACCGGCGATCCGCGCCGTCCGGGGCACCCGGCCGGCAACCGGGGCGGCGTGCGAGAGCCCGCCCCGGGGACAGGGATACGAGGGCTGTGCGCCCGGTCTCGCGGGGGCGGGGCCCGAACCCCTCGGGGCCCCTCTGAGACCCGGGAGACCAGGGAACCCCGGAATCCTGCGGTTCCGCAGCCCCGGAACCCCAGAGCCCGGAACCCCAGAGCCCGGAACCCCCGCAGCTCCCCCACCCCTGCATCCCGCACGGACGCAGCCATGACACCGGCCCCGCGGCGTGCGCTTCGAGCCCCCTTCCCCGCCCCGGCGCCCTCCGGTGCCCCCGTGCGGCACCCCGGCACCCCGGCACCCCGGCACCCCGGCACCCCGCCGCGGAAAACGCGTTGCCGGCGTTTCCCCGCCCGTCTACCGTGACCGGCGGAACTGTCGTCGAGGGACGGAGTGGGCGTTGCTCCTCTGAGGTCATGGGACACCGAGTTCCGCGCCCCGGCCGGCAGGCCGGACGGGCGCGGGCCGCCCGCGACCTCGGCTCCGAACCGGCCCGACCGGCCCTTCCCCGGTGCGCCTCGTTCCCCGGCCGCCCTCGTACGCCGCGGCATCTCCGGTGTCTCCTCACGCCCATCGCACATACGGCGTTCCGGAGGCCACCATGGCACCTTCATCCACTTCATCCACCGCGTCCTCCCCCGGGCGCTCCGCTGTCGTCTGCAGCGCTCTCACCTTCACCTGGCCCGACGGCACCCCCGTGTTCGACGGGCTCGATCTGTCCGTGGGCCCGGGCCGCACCGCCCTGGTCGGGCCCAACGGAGCCGGGAAATCGGCCCTGCTGCGGCTGGTCTCCGGTGACCTCACACCGTCCGGCGGCAGCGTGCGGATCTCCGGCCGTGTCGGCCGGCTGCCGCAGGACCTCACGCTCGACACCGGTGTCCGCGTGGACGAGGCGCTCGGCGTCGCGGCCGCACGGGCGGCGCTGCGTGCCATCGAGTCCGGGGACGCCCGCGAGGAGCACTTCACGGTGGTCGGCGACGACTGGGACGTGGAGGAGCGGGCCCTGGCCACCCTCGACCGGCTCGGCCTCGGCCATCTCGGGCTGGACCGCACGGTCGGCGAGCTCTCCGGCGGCGAGGCGGTGCTGCTGCGCCTCGCGGCCCTGCTGCTGAGCCGGCCGGACGTCCTGCTCCTCGACGAGCCGACGAACAATCTCGATCTGCACGCCCGGCGCCGGCTGTACGCGGCGGTGGATTCCTGGCCGGGCGTGCTGATCGTCGCCAGTCACGACCGTGACCTGCTGGAACGCGTCGACCGGATCGGCGAGCTGCGCGACGGTGAGGTCCACTGGTACGGCGGCGGTTACACCGCCTACCAGGAGGCTCTCCGGACCGAGCAGGAAGCCGCGCGCCGCACGGTGCGCACCGCCGAGGCCGATCTGCGCAAGCAGCGCCGGGAGAGGACCGAGGCGGAGGTCAGGCTCGCCCGCCGCGCCCGGTACGGGCGGAAGATGAACGAGGAAAAGCGCGAACCCAAGATCGTGATGGGGCTCCGCAAACGGGCGGCCCAGGTCTCCGCGGGCAAGGACCGCGCCACGCAGGACGCACGGGTGGATTCGGCACGGCAGCGCCTCGACGAGGCCGAGCGGTCCGTGCGGGAGGAGGACCGGATCCGCGTCGACCTCCCCCACACCGCCGTTCCGCCGGGCCGCACCGTGCTCACCGTGCGCGGGGCCCAGCTCCGCGGCGGCGCACGGGTCGCGGAGTTCGGCGTGCGGGGCCCGGAACGGATCGCCCTCGTGGGGCGCAACGGCGCGGGCAAGTCGACGCTGCTCCGCACGGTCGCCGGTGAACTGGACGCCGTGGAGGGAGAGGTGACGACCGGGGTGCCGGTCCGTTATCTGCCGCAGCGGCTGGACCTCCTCGACGACGAGTTGAGCGTCGCACGGAACGTGGCACGGTACGCCCCGGCGGCCACGGCCAACGACATCCGGTCACGGCTGGCGCGCTTCCTCTTCCGCGGCGCCCGCGCCGACCTCCCGGCCGGCGCGCTCTCCGGCGGCGAACGCCTGCGGGCGACCCTCGCCGCGCTCATGCTGGCCGAACCCGCTCCCCAGCTGCTGATGCTGGACGAGCCGACGAACAACCTCGACCTGCCCGGCGTCGAACAACTCACGGCGGCCCTGGAGTCGTACCGGGGCGCGCTGATCGTCGCCGGTCACGATCTGCCGTTCCTCCGCGGCATCGGGATCACGCGGTGGCTGATGCTGGACGAGGAACTGACGGAGGTGGATCCGGAGGAGCTGTGAGCCGGGGGCGGGGCCCGAGCCGGAGCCGGAGCCCGCCAGTGCCTCCGGGAGGAGATCGGGAACGGTCCGGGGCGGTGGAGGGGAACCGACCGGCCGGTGATCCTCCGGGGGAGGAACGGTGGCGGTCCCGGGCGGCGAGCGCCCGGGACCGCCCCGCCACGGCCACTCCCCTGTGGCAGCCGTGACGGTGTCTCGGTGGATGCGGGGTCCCCTGGCCCCCTGGGTCTCCTGGGTCCCTTGGGACGCCGGGGGCGCCGAGGGTGCCGGGGGTGCCGGGACCCCGCGGCTGTGCGGGCCCGGAGCCTGGGGACCCCGGCGGGCCGGCGCCTCGGCGGATCGCACGGGCGCGGCGCCGGCCCCCGACAGGGCCGGACGGACCGGCGGGGGCGTGAGCCGGGACGGCGCCCGGGGATCCGGTGACCGTCCGCTCGGCGGGGCCGCCCCGCGGCTCTCGTGCCCCCGCGCTCCCCCCGCCGGGCGACCCGCCGGGCCGGCCGGCGCCCCGTCAGCGGTGGAGCTTGTCCACCGCTGTCCTCGTGGTGTCGCGGAAGTCCGCCACCGGCGCCCCGTCGAGCTTCCCCATCTCACCCCAGGACACCACCGTGACGGTGCGCCCGTCCCGGCCGACGCCGAACAGGTGCCGGTCCGTCGAGGACTCGGGCCGGGCGATGCCCACGCCGTAGACGTGCGCGCCGTCCTCGACGTCGATCGGGCCGTAGTCCTCACCGGTCGCCGACGCACCCGGATCCTCGGTGGTCACGCGGTCCGCGCAGTTCTCGAAGGCCCGTTCCAGTGTGGCGGTGAGCTTCCGGGCCGCCGCGGCGCTTTCCGCGCGAAGGGTGATCTGCCGGGCGTTCGTCTCGAACTCGGTGGTGAACTCCCGGTGCCAGACGCCGGTCCGGGGCAGGAGGCCGGCCACACAGAACGGCTGCGTCTCCGGCAGTCCGGCGGCCGGAGGCAGGGCCCGCCACTCCGAACCCCAGTGCGGCGGGAGTTCGCCGGCGGAGAGGAAGGCCGGAGCGGTGACCGCGGCGGTCCACGGCGGCGTCACCGCCCCCGCCGGACCCGCCGTCGCCAGGGCCCCGGCAAGGGCCAGCAACGCGGTGGCCGCCGCGCGCCGGGTCCGCCGTCTCCGGGGCGACGGTGTCCCGCCGTTGGACGTGCTCTCGGACGTGCGGTCCGACGTGATCGTGGTGCCCGGGGTCGCCGGACCGGTGGACTCACCCGGGGTCGCCGGGGTGCGTTCGCGCATGGTGGTGCTCCGTATCAGGGTCGTGGTGCTCGTTCGTCGGTGGTGCTCGTCCGCGGTCGTACTCGACCGGGCCGGTGTGGGGTCCCTCGCCTCTCCGGTCCGGGTGGTGCCCGTACCCGACCGTTGGCCGTACCCGGCCCGCGCCGTCGTGCCGCGGACGGGCAGGGTCCGGTCGTACGCGCCCATCGGTGCTCGTGCGTCCTCGTCCGTACGTACCGCTCGGGGCCACCCGGGCGCACGGCCCCCCGCCGGCCCCCGTTGACCTCGACCGCTACCCAGCCGGCCGTCGGGGCGGTCCCGAGCGGTACGGCAGCAGCCTCCGCCGCGCCCCGCCGGGACGGCAAGAGGTACCGGAGGATGCGGGACGCAGGGACGGCTGCGCGTACTCTGGCCTGGGGAGACGAACATGCCCTGGGACGCGCCCGCTTCATGGCGGGAGGACGCGCCGGGCGGGGGACGGGGGTCGTGGTGGCCGGAAACGGCGGGAGCGAGGAGTTCGCGGCCCAGCTGCGCCGCCTCAAGGAGCGTTCGGGCCGCAGCTACGGCGCGCTGGCGGTGCGGCTGCATGTCAGCGCGTCCTCGCTGCACCGTTATTGCAGCGGCGAGGCGGTGCCCGCGGAGTACGCGCCGGTCGAGCGTCTCGCGCGGCTGTGTGACGCCACGCCACAGGAGCTGATCCGGTTGCACCGCCTGTGGCTGCGTGCCGACGCGGAGCGGAACGCGGCCCGCGGCAACGGCAACGGCAACGGCAACGGCAACGGCAACGGCAACGGCAACGGCCAACGACCGGGCAGCCGCCGGGGAGACGGCCCGGACCCGATTCGGGAGCCCGGCCGGACCGCAGGCCCGGACCCCGTCGGCGGCCCGGACCCCGTCGCCGGCACATCCACCGTCACCGGCGCGGACGCCACCGCCGCCCCGGCGGAGAGCGCGACGGACTCCCCCGGCACGCCATCCGTGGCGCGGCCCAGCTCCCCTGAGGGTGGGCATGTGCCGGGCTACGGCTCCGCTTCCGCTTCCCCACCGGGCGGGGACAGCTCCCCGCCTCGCTCCACCGACCCCGGTCCCCCGCCCACCGGTTCCTTCCCCGGGGTGACACCCGCGTCCTCCCCCGGCACGCCACCCTCCCCCGATACGTCCGGGCCTTCCGGCCCTCTCGTCCTTCTCGCCCCGGCGCTGGCCGGCGCCTCCGCCGCGCGGGAACGGCTGCGATCAACGGTGGCGGGGTGGTTCGGCGGGACGCCCGGCGGATCGGTACGGCGGCGGATCGCCGTGGGTGTCGCCGCCGGGTGCGTGACGGCGCTGGCCGCGACAGGGCTGGCGATGACCGCCGGGGAAGGCGGGCGGCCGCCGGACGGCGACCGGGCCGTCGCCCCCGGGTTCTCCTGGCAGCCGGGTCCGCGCTCCGTGGCGCCGCGCGTGTCCGGCGGGGACTCCGCCGGCCCGTCCCCGTCGACCGCCGGCGACGCGACCGCCGCACCGGACTCCTCCCCCGGTTCCGCGGACCGGCCCGGTGACGGCACAGGGGCGCCGGAGAACGGGGCGCGTACCGACGGCGACGGCGGCGCGCAGGAGAGCGGGGGCCCGGACCGGCCCGGCGGGGCCGCGCCGCTGACCGTCACCACCCGCTCCCATGTCTGGGCCTACGGCTGCGACCACCGCTATCTGATCGACCGACCGGCCTCCGAGGTCCCGCCGCCGCCCGTCGAGCAGGACGCCGCCTCCTGGGCGGGGAAGCTCGGCGCCGTGCACGGTGAACAGACGGACGTGGAGGCGACGGTGCAGGGCACCTCGCCGGACGCGGCGGTGGTGCTCCGGGCGCTGCGGGTACGCGTGGTGGGCCGCGGCACCCCGCTCGCCTGGCCGGTGTTCGAGATGAACAACGGCTGCGGAGGGTCGCTCAGTCCGGCGCTGTTCTCCGTGAACCTCGACAAGGACCGGCCCGTGCCCCGCCCGGTGGACGGGTTCGACGGCGAGGAGGGACGCGAACTGCCCGCCGTGCGACTGCCGTTCGCGGTGTCGCCGAAGGATCCGGTGGTCCTGCGGGTCAGCGCGCGCACCAAGGGCTGCGACTGCCGGTGGTTCCTGGAACTGGACTGGACGAGCGAGGGCCGCGAGGGCACGCTGCGGATCGACGACGGCGGCGAGCCGTTCCGCACCAGCGGCATCGAAGGCCGCCCGGTGTACGGGTACGGGGTGGAGCCGGGCGCCGGCTGGCGGACCGACGGCTGAGGGCGGCCGGTGTGTTCCGGGGCCCCGGCCGGTCGGCCCGAACGGGCCACGCCAGGCGGAACACGCTCCCGGGGAAGGCAGCGAGACGCCCCGGGATGAGCAGGAGAAAGGCAACGGGCCCGGTGCGCTTCACGCACCGGGCCCGTGTCAGTAGCGGGGACAGGATTTGAACCTGCGACCTCTGGGTTATGAGCCCAGCGAGCTACCGAGCTGCTCCACCCCGCGTCGGTGAACCCGACTCTACGTGCTCGGCGCCGCAGCGCCAAATCGGCCGCGCCGGAGGCGTTCCGCTGCTGTCACGTGCCGCCGCCTGCCCACGCGGGTGCGGCTGCCCACGCAGATGCGGCCGGCGAGCAGCGGGGCGTGCGGCCCTCCCGGAGCCGTCGGACCGAGCGGCCGGAGAGGCCAGTGGCCCGGTCGGCGAGGCCGCGTGACGGGGAGGCCGCCACGGTGACCAGGGGCCACACCCACACGGAAGGAGCCCGCGGAACGGACCCCGCACGGAGAATCACCCCGCGTTCCGCGGCCGGCCGGGGAACGCGGGCCGGGCCGGTCCCGGCCGGACCCCCGTCCCGGCCGGAACCGGCCCGGCCGGTCCTCGATCGCTCCCCGTGCGTTCGTGCTCCTGTTCAGACGTTCAGACGCGCGCTCGCGTCCGTGCACGCTGTCGTACGTGTGCGCCGTGGTACGCGCGCCGTCCCCCCACGATCACCCGTCGGCGCGTGGCCGTGCGGCCCCGTGAGCCCACCGGCAGGGATCAGGAGGGGCCGCGGCTCACCCCGTCACGGCGGGAGCGGCGGAGGCGCCGTCGCTCCTTCTCGGAGAGACCGCCCCAGACACCGAAGCGCTCGTCGTTCTCGAGGGCGTACTCCAGGCACTCGACACGGCCCTCGCACGCCCGGCACACCTGCTTGGCCTCGCGGGTGGAGCCGCCGGGGACCGGGAAGAAGAACTCGGGCCCGGTCTGCGCGCACAGTGCGCGCTCCCGCCAGTCGGTGGCCTGCTCCCCCGGTGCGATGAAGTCGATCAGCATGTGGCCATGGTGGACGGCGCGCGTCAACATATGCTGAACACACGATCAACGCGGGGGCCGAGGGCGTTTCAGGAGCGGCGCGCCCCGCCCCGGGGGACCGTTCTCCCCGGCCCTTCCGGTGGACGGACCGGGCACCGCCCCCGGGTCGCGCCCCGCCGCCCCGGGAGTTGGGCCATGTGTCCGGGGACCCTACCCGGCCGGGCGCCCCGGGCCGCACCGGCGCGCCCGGCCGGCGCGGCGCGGCGCGGGGGACCACACGGCGCCGCACCGCGCGGCACCGCACCGCGAGATCGGTGGGGCGACCATCGTTCTTCACCGGCATGCCGCCGCCCGCGCGCTCCACCTCGCCCGCCGGCGCCTCGTGGCGCGCGGTGCCCCCGGCCACCAGCAGCCGGCCTGTGCGGTCGGCCGGCGACCCGCCGGAGGCTGAGGCTGCTCTCGCTCAGGCCGATTCCCGTCGCACCAGCTCCGTCTGGAGCAGGATCGACGGGGGCAGCCCCGATTCGCCGGAGAGCTGGGCCAGCAGGCGCCAGGTCATGGTGCGGCCGAACTCCTCGATGGGCTGACGGACGGTGGTCAGCGGCGGGGAGGTGGTGGCGGTGATGTCGAGGTTGTCGAAGCCGACCACGGCGACATCCTCGGGGACGCGCCGGCCCGCCGCCTGGAGCACCTGAAGCGCTCCGAGGGCCATGAGGTCGGAGGCGGCGAAGACGGCGTCGAGGTCCGGGTGCGAGGCGAGCAGCCGGCGCATGGCGGCAGCGCCGCCCTCGACGGTGAAGTCCCCGTGGGCGACGGCGTCGGTGGGGATGCCGGTGCCGGCCATGCCCCGGCGCCAGCCGCTGAGCCGGTCCATGCCGACGGCCATGTCGGCGGGCCCGGCGATGGTCGCCACCTTGCGGCGGCCGGTGTCGATGAGGTGCCGCGCCGCGAGGCAGGCCCCGTTGAAGTTGTCGACGTCGACATAGGGGGCGTCGACGCGGACCAGCGGCCGGCCGCCGAGCACCACCGGCAGCCCGGCCTCCACCAGCAGGCTCGGCAGGGGATCCTCGCCGTGGAGACTGACCACGAGCGCGCCGTCGACGTGGCCACCACAGAGGTAGCGGGCGAATCCGTCCTCGTCCTGTTCGTTGGTCATCAACAGCACGAGCTGGAGCTGACTGCCGGACAGGCCGCTGTAGATGCCCCGCAGGACCCGGGCGAAGAAGGGGTCGCTGAGGACGAAGTTGCCCGGTTCGGACATCACCAGCGCGATGGAGCCCGTTCTCCTCGTGGCGAGGGAGCGGGCGACCTGGTTGGCGCGGTAGCCCAGCGTCTCGACGGCGTGGGCGACCTGTTCCCGGGCCTTCTCGCTGACGTAGGGGAGGCCGTTGATGGCCCGTGAGGCGGTGGCGCGGGAAACTCCCGCCACCCTCGCCACCTGTTCGAGAGTGGGGCTCGCGACCGGACTGCCCGTACGGGTCATCGGCTGAGCCTCCATGGATTCAGTCACCGGCTCTCCGCGTGTGGGAGGGGATGGCGCCGCGCGGGCCACAGGCGGGCGGCCCCGCCGGTCAGGGCCGCGCGGGCCGCTGGGGCCGGGCGGGGAGCGGGGGCCGTCCGGCGGCCCGCCCCCCGGTCCGCCGGGCGCGGCGGGGGCGGAGCGCTGCGGCCACCGGGCGCCGGGCGGCCCGGCGCAGGCGCGCCACCGGCCCCACCGCCTCGGCGTGGCCGGGCGCGGCCGGGCACACCGGCGCGCTGCTCTGTGGTGAACACTCCCCTACCCCCACTGATGGCGTCCGGTTCCGGTGGGCCGTACGGCGACGCCTCGCCTACGGAACACTGGAAGCGCTTTCAGACTACCCACGGAGCCCCCCGGAAGGAAGCGTCCCTCAGGGACCGCCCGACGCCCCGTCCCCGGGGCCGTTGGGCCGTGCCCGGTCGCCGGGAGCGCGCGGCGCCGCCGGGTACGACCGCAGCACCGCTCCCGTCCCCGGTCGCGCCCCCGGTCACCCCCCAGGTCACGCCGTGGAGCGCCCGCTCCCGGGCGGCCCGACGGCCCGCGCGCCCCGGAGCGCCTCCGCCGCCGCAGGGCATCCGGTGGTGAAGGCGCGCCCGGGGGCGGGAGGCTGCCGGGCACGCGCCGCTGCTCCCGGGCCCCGGAGGGCAGACGGGACGCCGATGACACGCGGGGCGCGGGGACCGGCGGTCCGCTCCGCGGGCCGGCCGTGAGCGGGCCGCCTCCGCCGGGCGGCGGCGGACGGCACCCGGTAGGACCGTTGGCGGTCACGCGGAACCGCGGCCGGCACGGACGGCACGGACGGCACGGACGGCACGGACGGCACGGACGGCACGGACCACCGGTCAGCAGCCGATCGGCGCGGTGCCGACGGCGATGTCGTCGTACCAGAGGGTGTCGTCGCCGTTGCCGTAGCTCTCCCAGCCGAACCGGAGGTCGGTCAGGGAGGGGCGCCATCCGGCCCGGCCCAGCCACTGGCGGTCCACGTCCGGGGTCGGCGTGCCGTCGATGACGAGGCCTTCGACCACGGCACCGTCGACCCGGGTCTCCAGGGTCGAGCCCTGGACGGCGAACTCGACGCAGGTCCACCGGTTCACCGGCAGCGGGGTGCTCCTGGAGACGCCGACGGGGCTCTGTTCGGGCAGGGTCGCGTCGTCGGACTCGCGGTTCCACTGCAAGGCGCCGTTCTGGCCGCCCATGCGCAGGTCCTTGCCGTTGTCGGCGGAGTCCTTCATGGCCGCGAAGGTGACATGGGCGGCGGGCAGCGCCGTGGTGTGGCGGACCCAGAAGCGGACGTGCAGCGAGGATCCGTTCGCCACACCGGTCAGCGGGGTGGCGGCGAACACGTGGTTGCAGTAGCCGGCCCGGCCGTCGACGCGCAGCGAACGGCCGCCGGTGTGCGCGGTGGTGGAGTCCACCACGGCGCTGCCGGTCCCGGAGCAGTTGGGGGCGCCGACCGTCCAGCGGCCCGAGGGGGTGGTGCCGGTCTGCGACTCGAAGTCCTCGCAGAAGCCGTCGGCCGTGCAGGCGGCTCCGGTCGCGGGGCGGGGCGCCGGCTCGCCGGCGGCGGCCGTGCCGGTGGCGCCGGCGGCGGCGAGCGCCAGGACGGCGGTCACCCCGGCGAGGGCCTGGCGGCGCCGGACGGCGGCCGGGGGCCGGGGGGACCGGTCTCCCGGCCGTGCCGGGGGCGGTGACGCGGGGGGCGCCGCGGAGGGCGCCGCGTCCGCCGCGGGCGCCGGGGGGCGGCCGGGTGCCGGGGCCCCGGCGGGCTTCGCGGGTGTCGTGGGCAGGGACATGGGTCCCGATCTCCTCGGAGGGTGAGGTGGGCGGTGGAACCTCCAGGGCGTCCAGGTTGGCCTCGTGCGCCGGCCGCGGGCCGGCCGCGGGGCGGCGGGCCCGGGGGAGCCGGCGGGCCCCGGTGGGGTCCGGAGGACGGCGGGTCCGCCGGAGGGGCCGCGCCGCGGATCAGCGTCGCGGTGGGGGCCTCCCCAGGCCCCCACCGCGACGGGCGGTGGTCATCCACCGCTGGAGGGCGCGTGCGGATCCGCTCGGCCCGGCGGCGCGCGGGAGGAACGCTGTGCCGCCGGCGCCGACGCGCCCGTGTGGTCCTGGTGGGGTGGGTGGCCGGCCACCCGCCGGGGGCGGGCGGGTGGCCGGCCGGTGGTCACGGCGGCCCCGGAGGCAGGGCCGCCGTGACGTCAGCCGAACAGGGCGTCGTGAGCGGCGAAGGCCGTCGCGATCTCCGTCTGCGCCCAGTACCGGTGGTACGTGAACTCGGGCGCCGGGCCACCGTTCAGGTACTGCTGCACCTTCGCGAAGTCCGGGTCGCTCTTGTAGAAGGAGCGGATGGACAGGAAGGTGGAGCTGGAGTTGATCTGGTCACCGTTGGGCATGGTGCCCGTCCAGCCGTTCGGGACGTAGAGCTTGTCCGAGCCGGACTTCACCTCGAACCGGTTGTAGTCCTTGCGGACCTCGGGAACCGTGATGCCCTTGGCGGTCTTCCGCGCCAGCAGCCCGTCGAGCAGCAGTTCACCGGCCTCGCGGGCCTCGGCGTCACCGGAGCCCGCCGCGTAGTAGAGCAGCGTCTTGGCGAAGGAGGCCGCCACACCGACGTCGTTGGTGTGGTTCAGGACGGAGACGTGCAGACCGCTGTTGCTGCCCGGGCTGGAGGCGTTCCAGGTGTCGGGCTTGCCGGTCCACTCCAGGTCGGAGGGGATCTGGAAGTCGGCCGTGCCGTCGATCGTGGAGTTCTTCAGGGCCCAGTCGACCCACTTGTCCATGATCTTGCCGGCGCGGGCGTCCTTGGACTCCGCGTACAGCTCGGCGGTCCGCTGGAGTCCCCAGACCTGGAAGCCGAACCAGCGGTTGGACGGCGGGTCGTGCCAGACCGGCTGGTAGTCGTAGTACATGCCGTAGAAGGTCGGGCTGCCCGACGGCGGTGCACCGTAGGCGCCGTCCCAGCTGTTGGTGGCGCCACCGGCGATGGCGCCCTCGGCGGACTGCAGCCACTGGAGGAACTCCAGCTGCCGGTCGAGGCTCTTGGCCCAGTCGGCCTGCCCGGTGGCGGACTTCGGCCGCATCTCCGGGTCCTTGGCCAGGGCGTAGGCGGCCATGGGGTTCTGGTAGCCCTGGTGCGCGGCGGAGCCGCCGATGCGCCAGGCCCACGGGTACTGGGCGTCCGAGGCGGCGCCGCCCCAGGCGTAGTACCAGGCCATCAGGTAGTGCGCGCTGTCCTTGCCGCTGCCGGCCGCGCAGGACGGGCTGGTGCAGTTGCCGATCTTCTTGAAGTACTTGTCGAACATGGCGTAGCGCAGGTAGTCACCCATCTTGGTGGCCTTGGCGACCACGTCGGAGACCTGACCGCTCTTGCCCTGGGCCTTGGCGTACTCCTTCGCCTGGAACGCCACCTGCACGGCGCGGGCGTCGGCGTCCGGGGCGTTGGTGTACTTCCACTGCTTGGAGTACGCGGAGTCACCGGTGAACAGGTCGAGGTACCCGTTCTTACCGCCGTGCTTGAAGGTGTCGCAGGACGGCTGCGTGATCGTCTCCCAGACGGATTCCTGGGAGCCGCGCTGGAAGGTGTTGATGAACGCGGGCGCCGACTTGCTGCCGTCACCGCAGAAGCCGAAGCCGTAGGTGTTGTCCACGTCCAGCAGCCAGTGCATGCCGTAGACCTCGTCGGTGCCGTAGGCCGACTTGAGCTCACCGGCGATCGGGTCCTGGCCCACCTTGACGTTGCTGTCGAGGCGCGACGGGTAGTTGGTGGGGCTGTTGTACTCCGGCGCGAAGGTCGCCGGGCTGGACGCGCTGTAGGCCGCGTTCGTCGGCTGGTCCTTGGTCTGCGGAACGGCGAAGGTCTCCAGTGACTTCCAGGCGCTGTTGAACGGCGCCCAGTCGCCGGTGATCCGGCCGTACTCCGACTCCAGCCACAGGTAGTAGCTGAACGCCTCGGACGTGGTCTCGTGGCCGTGGTCGGGCGCCTCGACGATCAGCGTCTCGATGGAGTGGTACGGGACCTTCAGCCCGTTGAAGGTGCGGTAGTAGCCGCTCGACGGGGCGTTGATCTTGTTGTACTGGTCCAGGAACGCCTGCTGGTACTCGGTGGCCTGCGGTGAGATCTCCTGGACGGGGACGGAACCGCTCTCATGGCCGGGGGCGCTCGCCGTGAAGACGGCCTTCGCGAGCTCTCCGGTGGTGTCCCCCGAGGTGACCTTCACGCGCTGGACGCGGTCCCAGTTCCGCGGGGTGAACGTCAGCTTCGACGTCCCGGCGGTGATGTCCTCCGTGCCGGAGGTGTGCCGGAGCGTCACCTCGACGTCCGCGGCCGGCTTGGTGGACAGCTTGACGCCGACGGTGGCCGAACCACCCTGCTTCACCTGGCGGGTCACCGGGGAGGCGATGACGGCCGGCTTCTCCAGGACGTTGACGAGGGAGGGCACCGAGCCGACGGGCTCGCCCTTCTTGTCGTAGGCCTTCGCGGTGATGGAGTACTGCCCCTCCGGGGCGTTCCTCCACTCGCCCTCGAAGGGCGCCTCGGTGTCGGTGGCCAGCAGCTTGCTGTCGGCGTAGAACTCGACCTTCGTGACCTCGCCGGAGGTCTCGGCCTTCAGCGGCACCGACTCGGCGGACACCACGTAGTTGTCGGCGCCCGGCTGGGAGGAGGTGAGGGCGACGGCGACGGTCTCGGCGGAGCCGGCGGCCTCGGAGGCGAAGGTCGTCCCCGGCACCACCCCCGCGACCAGAGCGGCGAGGGCGAGGCTCCCCGTGACCGGGCCGGGCCGCAGCCTGCGCCGTTGGTGTGATCTCATGGCCTGCTGGTTCCTCTCTGTCACATGGTGTGGGGCCATATGTCCGGAACATGAGGGATTACGGTGGGGCCGCCGCCTGCGCGCCCGCCGGGGGCACGTACGCGGCACGTTGGATCCGGCTCCGTGAGCGGGCTGTGCGGTGCGGCCGCTCACGGAGCCGGTGTTCGGGGGCGGACGGACGGCCCCCGCGCCGTGGGGTCAGGACGGCGCGGGGCGGACCGGGCGCTGTGGTCGCGGTGCGGGCGGCGCCGGCGAGGGGCCGGGGCCGGAGGGGCCGGGTCATCCGCGCTGCGGATCCGGGAGCCAGGTGTGGGGGGTGGCGCTTGGTGGGGGCGGGTGGGGGCGAGGCTCTCGGTACGGCTTCCTGAAACCGCTTCCAGTGCCGGGACTGTAGCGTTCGCGCCGGACCGTGAAAACCCTTACGCGTCAGTCCGGTTGGACAAACCCACCGGCCCTGTCCGGGACCCCGCCCCCGGCCAGGACTTTCACCGGTCGGCCGGCCGGGAAATCGCCACCGGGGGCCCGGACTCCCCAACTCCGCACGCAGCCAGGCGGGTTGGCGGATGGTTCATGCCGATCCTATTGACAGGGACACCACCCACACTCACTCTAAGAGCGCTCCCAGGTCCTGCGGCCGGGGGGCGCGATCACCGGCCGGCCACCGCGCACCCGTCGTCGGCGCGGGCCCGGTGATCGTCCCGGCACGACGGCCCGGGCCGGACGGCAGTGACCGCCCTGACCCGACCACCGCCCGGACCCCTGCGCCCGGGCCGTCGCGCCGCTCACCGCGGGAGACGTTCCACCCCACACGCACCACGCGGGGCGCACCGCCCCGCGACCGGCGTCACCCGCACCACCCCGCGGAACTCCCCGGCACCGCACACCGGGCCGGGTACCGTTCCGCCGCGCGCCGCACCCCCGCACCTCCCGGGGCGCCGTTCCACCCGGCGCCACCTGCACCGCCGCACCGCCGCACCGCCGCACCGCCGCACCGCCGCACCGCCGCACC
>NZ_JAATEN010000034.1 GCF_012034935.1 Streptomyces zingiberis | reverse complement strand
GCCCCAAAACCCCCCCCCCCCCCAAACCCCCCCGCCCCGCGCCCCCCCCCCCCCCCCCCCCGCGCCCCCCCCCCGGCGCCGTAACCGCACCCCACCCCAAGCCTCAACCCCGCAGTGCAAGGGCTCCATCGAGCCGTAACCGCAGTGCAAGGGCTCCATCGAGCCGTAACCGCAGTGCAAGGGCACCACCGAGCCGCAGCCCGTCAACGCATCCGAGACACGCCACCGCACGTCCACCCGGCGTGGCTCACGGCGCACGCCTCGACCTCGCCCCTACCGCACGCATGCGCAAGCCAGGATTCTGCGGTCGGCGTCCCTATCCAGCACGGTGACCGCTCACGGTGTCCGCCAGGCCTTGCCCTCTCCTCTTCAACTTCACTGCGTTCTCACCGCGCCGGAGGAGCCTTCCGTCCCCTCAGCGCCGCCGGTGCGGCAGGTCTCCGGCCGGAAGGAGAGGGGCGCGGGGGGACGTTCCCGGGGTGCGGCTGTCCTGTCGCACTCCCGGACAGAGGGGTTGTGCTGAGTGTCGGCCCGTCCATAGCATTGTTGCTGTCACATCAGTGGTGTCACAGCAGCATCGCGTCAGTGTGGGTCGAGCGGCGGTGGAAGCGGTGCGTCCGGCCGTCCGGGACCGCGCGCCGGATCCGCCGGGCCCGTCCGGAGTCCCGGAGATCCGCACCCCGCGGATCCGGAATTCCGCAGTGGAGCCGGGGTGGGGCGGACCGCGGCGGGAGAAGTCCGGCCGCGCGGCGTGAGTCTGGGATCTGAGGTCTCGATGGCAGTAACCGGAAGCGGTCCGCTGACAGGCGTGCGGGTGGTGGAACTGGCGGGGATCGGCCCGGGGCCGTTCGCGGCGATGCTCCTCGCCGACCTCGGCGCCGACGTGGTGAGGATCGATCGCCCCGGCGGCCCCGGCCTCGGTGTCGACCCGGCCTCCGATCTCACCGGGCGGAACAAGCGGTCCGTGCTCCTCGACCTCAAGAGCGATGCCGGTCGTGAGGCCGCCCTCGCGCTCATCGACCGCGCGGACGTCCTCCTGGAAGGTCACCGTCCTGGAGTGACCGAGCGCCTGGGCCTCGGTCCGGATCACTGTCTGGCACGTAACCCCCGTCTCGTCTACGGGCGGATGACCGGCTGGGGCCAGGACGGGCCGCTCGCTTCGACCGCCGGTCACGACATCGGTTACATCGCTCTCACCGGTGCCCTTCACCTGACCGGCCCGGATGGCGGGCCGCCCGCGTTTCCCGCCAATCTCCTCGGCGACTACGCGGGGGGATCCCTCTATCTCGTCGTCGGTGTCCTCGCCGCGCTCCACCACGCGCGGGCCACCGGCCTCGGACAGGTGGTCGACGCGGCCGTCACGGACGGCACGGCCCACCTCACCACGATGATCCACGCCCTGCTGGCCGCCGGCGCCTGGCAGGACCGGCGGGGTGTCAACCTGCTCGACGGCGGAGCCCCTTTCTACGGGGTGTACGAGACCTCCGACGGCGGTTGGATGGCGGTCGGCGCCCTCGAGGAACGCTTCTATGCCGAGTTCATCCGTCTGCTCGGCCTGGGCGGAGGCGGCAGGGAGACGGATGGGGGCGAGGGGGAGGCGGAGCCCGCCGGTCCCGGGGAGGCCGGTGTTCCCGCAGTGGTGCCGGACCGCGGGGACCCGCGTCACTGGCCCGAACTGCGGGAGGCCGTGGCCGCCCGCTTCCGCAGCCGCACCCGCGAGGAGTGGACGGAGGTGTTCTCCGGTTCCGACGCATGTGTGGCACCGGTGCTCTCGCTCCGCGAGGCCGCGGACCACCCGCATCTCGCTGCCCGGGCGACCTTCACCGAGTATGCCGGGGTCACCCAGCCCGCTCCGGCGCCTCGTTTCTCCGTGACGCCCGGTTCCATCCGCAGGCCGCCGGCTCTGCCTGGCGCGGACGCCGGCGCCGTGGCCCGGGACTGGGATGTTCCCGGTCTCACCGGCCGGCCGGAAGAAGGCCGCCGATCGGCGCCTCCCGCTCCGGGGCTGCCACGGGCGCGTGAGTGAACACCGTGGCGCGCGGCGGCTCGCAGCCGGAGGGCGCCCGCCGGACGCGGGGCGGTGTAACCGAGAACGACGGTATCCAGAGGAGCATGGGGGAGCAGGCCGGACGGCCGGTCGGTGCGCGGGCCGTGTCCGGCGGCCGGCACGGCATGCGCACCCTCACGACGTGCCGTCTCAGCGGCGGCGCGCCCGGGAACCGCGCATCAGCAGGGTGGGACGCGGAAAGGGACGGGCCGGATACACCGGGGGAATCAGCACGCCGGCAGGGCCAGGGCGCCGGCTGGGGCCCTGCCGGGCGGATCGGCGTCCCATCGCTGACACCGGGCCTTCAGGACGGGAGGGCCCCGTGTGGCGCGGCACACCCGCGAGGGCCCGGCCCTCCACCGGCACCTCCCCTCCGCGGGGAGACTGGACAGCAGACGGCACAGCAGACCGCACAGCAAACCGCGCCCGGACCGCACGGAAGAACGGAAGGCCGCCGATCGTGAGCACCGAAGCGTACGTCTACGAGGCGATCCGCACCCCGCGGGGCCGCGGCAAAGCCGGTGGTGCCCTGCACGGCACCAAACCCATCGACCTGGTCGTGGGACTCATCCACGAGTTGCGCCGCCGCTGTCCCGAGCTGGATCCGGCCGCGGTCGACGACATCGTGCTCGGCGTGGTGAGCCCGATCGGCGACCAGGGTTCCGACATCGCGAAGATCGCCGCCATCGCCGCCGGGCTGCCGGACACCGTGGCCGGAGTCCAGGAGAACCGCTTCTGCGCCTCCGGGCTGGAGGCCGTCAACCTCGCCGCGGCCAAGATCCGTTCGGGCTGGGAGGACCTGGTCCTGGCCGGTGGTGTGGAATCGATGTCGCGGGTGCGGATGGGGTCCGACGGCGGTGCCTGGGCGATGGACCCGATGACCGCCTACGAGACCGGCTTCGTGCCCCAGGGCATCGGCGCCGACCTCATCGCCACCGTGGAGGGGTTCAGCCGCCACGATGTCGACTCCTATGCCGCCCTGTCCCAGGAGCGCGCCGCCGCCGCCTGGAAGGACGGCCGCTTCGACCGCTCCGTGGTCCCGGTGAGGGACCGTAACGGCCTCACCGTCCTCGACCACGACGAGCACATCCGCCCCGGCACCACCGCCGAGTCACTCGCCGCGCTCGGACCGTCCTTCGCGGGCATCGGCGAGGCCGGCGGTTTCGACGCCGTCGCGCTCCAGAAGTACCACTGGGTCGAGAGGATCGACCATGTGCACCACGCGGGCAACTCCTCCGGAATGGTGGACGGCTCCGCTCTGGTGGCCGTCGGCAGCGAGGAGGCGGGGCGGCGTAACGGCCTCGTCCCGCGCGCCCGGATCGTCTCCGCCGCCGTCTCCGGCGCCGACCCGACGATCATGCTGACCGGCCCGGCGCCCGCCACCCGCAAGGCACTGGCCAAGGCCGGGCTGACCATCGGTGACATCGACCTCGTCGAGATCAACGAGGCGTTCGCCGCCGTCGTCCTCCGCTTCATCCGCGATATGGACCTCGACATCGAGAAGGTCAACGTCAACGGGGGAGCGATCGCCATGGGGCATCCGCTGGGCGCCACCGGCGCGATGATCCTCTCCACGCTCGTCGACGAACTGGAACTCCGCGGGCTGCGCTACGGGCTCGCCACGCTCTGCGTGGGCGGCGGCATGGGCATCGCGACCGTCGTCGAACGCCTCTGAGCGGCCGCCGACCCCCACGCCACCCCGGACCCGGCCCCCGCACCCTTCCACGGAGACGTCCCACACCATGAACGAGCCCACACCCACCACCATCCGCTGGGAGCAGGACGGCACCGGCGTCGTCACCCTCGTCCTGGACGACCCGGCGCACTCCGCCAACACGATGAACGCCGCCTTCCGCGCCTCCCTCACGGCTGTCGCCGACCGGCTGGAGGCCGAGCGGGACGGCGTCCGCGGCGTGATCATCACCTCCGCCAAGAAGACCTTCTTCGCCGGTGCGGACCTCCACGACCTCCTCTCGGCCCATCCCGGGGACGCCCGGCGCGTCTTCGACTCGAGCATGGCCGTCAAGCGTGATCTGCGCCGGATCGAGACGCTCGGCGTACCGGTCGTCGCGGCGCTGGGCGGCACCGCGCTCGGCGGTGGTCTGGAGATCGCCCTCGCCTGTCACCACCGCGTCGCGCTGGACGACCCCGACATCCGGTTCGGGCTGCCCGAGGTGACCCTCGGCCTGCTCCCCGGCGGCGGGGGCGTGGTCCGCGCCGTGCGGCTGCTCGGCATCACCGACGCGTTGCTCACCGTGTTGCTGGAGGGCCGTCGGCACACCCCGCACCGCGCCCTGGAGGCGGGCCTCGTCCACGAGCTCGCCGCCGGCGCGGAGGACCTGTCGGCGCGCGCCCGCGCCTTCATCGACGCCCACCCGGAGTCCCGTCAGCCGTGGGACGAGAAGGGGTACCGCGTTCCCGGTGGCACCCCGTCCACCCCGGCCTTCGCCGCCAACCTCCCGGCATTCCCCGCGAGCCTGCGCAAGCAGCTCGGCGGCGCGCCCTGTCCGGCGCCGCGCAACATCCTGGCCGCCGCCGTCGAGGGCGCGCAGGTGGACTTCGCGACGGCCCAGACGATCGAGGCCCGCTATTTCACCGAGTTGGTCACCGGGCCGACCGCGAAGAACATGATCCAGGCGTTCTTCTTCGACCTGCGGGCCGTCAACGCGGGGCGCAGCCGCCCCGATGGCCCGGGGCCCCGTACCGTGCGCAGGACCGCGGTGCTCGGTGCCGGGATGATGGGCGCCGGCATCGCCCACTCCTGTGCCCGCGCCGGGATCGAGGTCGTCCTCAAGGACGTCTCGCGGGAGGCGGCGGAGCGCGGGAAGGCGCACTGCGCGGCGCTGCTGGAGAAGGCCGTCGCCCGTGGCCGGACGACCGAGGCCGAACGGGACGCGCTGCTGGCCCGGATCACGCCCACCGCGGACCCCGCCGACCTCGCCGGCTGCGACGCCGTGATCGAGGCCGTGTTCGAGGACCCGGATCTCAAGCACCGGGTGTTCCGGGAGATCGAGGATGTCGTGGCGCCGGACGCGCTGCTCTGCTCCAACACCTCCACCCTCCCCATCTCGCTGCTGGCCGAGGGGGTGGAGCGCCCGGCCGACTTCGTCGGGCTGCACTTCTTCTCGCCCGTCGACAAGATGCCCCTGGTCGAGGTCGTCAAGGGCGCCCGGACCGGTGACGAGGCGCTGGCGCGCACCTTCGACCTGGTGCGGCAGATCCGCAAGACCCCGATCGTCGTCAACGACGGGCGGGGCTTCTTCACCTCCCGGGTGATCGGGCAGTTCCTCGACGAGGGGGTCGCCATGGTCGGTGAGGGCCTCGACCCGGCCTCCGTCGAACAGGCCGCGGCGCAGGCCGGTTACCCCGCCAAGGTGCTCTCCCTGGTGGACGAGCTGACCCTCACCCTGCCCCGGCGCATTCGCAAGGAGGCCCGGCGGGCCGTGGAGGCGGCCGGCGGTGTCTGGCTGGAACACCCGGCGGAGACGGTCATCGACCGCATGGTGGACGAGTTCGGCCGCACCGGCCGGAACGGCGGCGCCGGTTTCTACGACTACGAGGCCCCGGAGGACGGGGGGGAAGGGCGAGCCCGGGGCGCCGGGGACGGCCGCGGAGGCCACCGGGGCGGCCGGCGGGCCGGGCTCTGGCCGGGGCTCCGTGAGCACTTCGGCAAGCCGGGCGCAGCGATCCCGTTCGAGGACATGAAGGAGCGGATGCTCTTCTCCGAAGCCCTGGACGCGGTCCGCTGCCTCCAGGAGGGCGTGCTCACCTCCGTGGCCGACGCCAACATCGGCTCCCTCCTGGGCATCGGCTTCCCCGCCTGGACCGGCGGCGTGCTCCAGTACGTCAACGGCTACCCCGGCGGGCCGCGCGGGTTCCTGGCCCGCGCGGAGGAGCTCCAGGAGCGGTACGGTGACCGGTTCGCGCCGCCGGAACTGCTGCGGGAGAAGGCGGAGAGGGGCGAGACGTTCACCGACGGCCCCGGGGACCGGGCGGAGCGCGGCCGGGCGGACTACCGGGCGGAGCACGGCCCCGGGGACTGAGGACCGGCCCGGCTCCGGCTTCCCGGTCTCGGTCCCACGGCCACCCTGGGGACCCCGCGCTCGGTGACGACTTCCCCCGTCGCGCGGCCTGTTCCCCGGCGTCCGGTGGTGGGCTTCCACCGGGGCCGGGCCGGGGTGCCCCGGCGCGCGGGCGTCCACCGCGCCCGTCCGCACCGGCCCGCGCCCGGGCGGCCGGCCCGGCCCCGGCCGGCGGTGCGGGCGCGGCGGTGCTCAGCGCGCGTGGTCGCCGAGGACGACGTCGTCCAGGGTGAAGTGCCCGTCCCGTTCCAGCTTCAGGATGGGGACGGCCTTGTTCAGCGGATCGCCGTTGTTGCGGAAGGCGAGAAAGCCGCTGGCCCCCTCCACCTGCTGGTTCCGGCCCCGCATCTGCCGGAACATGCGGGCCGTCGCCGCACCGGTCAGGGTGCTGCCCTCGTGCGCGGCCATCCGGACCGCGCGCACGCAGGTGAGGGTGGCGTCATGGGCCATCAGGGCCTGCGCGTCGTCCCGCGGGTCGGAGGGGAAGGTCTTGCTCATCCAGCCGCCCTCCTGGAAGTACTCCGCGGACGGCGCCGACACCGCGTCCGGATGGTCCCGCCACATGTCCGGATGAGCCAGCCCGGTGTAGTAGACGTCGATGCCCTTCGCGGCGGCGGCACGGAGCTGGGAGGGCGTCAGGTTGGTGGTGTCGTCACCGGTCATCACCGTGAAGTCGCGCCACTGGCAGGTGCGGTTGGCGAGTGAGTTGATGAAGGTCATCAGGTGTTTGCCGCGGCCCGCGAAATACACCACGTCCGGTTTCTCGTCGCAGAGGGTCCGGGTGATCCAGTACAGCTCCCCCTCCCAGCTGTCCGGCCGGGAGGCGTCGTACCCGGCGTTCTCCTCCGGCAGATGGTGCTTCTTGTCCGGGTAGACCTTGCGGAACTCCTCGGCGAGCGTCTGCGCGTAGAGATTCGCCTCCGCCTCGTCCTGGACGATCACGGCGCTCCTGAAGTCGTGCCGCTTGAGGAAGGCGGAGGCCGCGCGGGCCTCGTCCCGGTTGGTCGGAGCCACCCTGACCAGGCCGGGGATGCCGGTGAGGTTGGTGGCGGTCATGGTGCTCGCCACCATGGCGATGCCGTGCTCGGAGAGTTTCCGCATCGCTGCACGGTTGCGGTCGGTGCTCGGGCCGAGGCCGGCGACCGCCAGCACCCGGTCCTGCCGCTTGCCGGCCGTGCTCATCTCGATGAGCTGGTCCACCGTGTGCTCCCAGTGCGCGGCGCCGCTGCCCGTGTTGGCGACCAGCAGCCGGATCTTCTGCGAGCCCGGCTGGTCACCCCGATTGGCCCGGTACTGGGCGAGATACGCGCCCTGGAGCTGACGGCGCACCGCGCCCTCGGAGTTGCTGTCGTCGCTCTGGACGGTCAGCGACGTCATGTAGGCGATGGTGACGTAGCTCCTGCCGGCGCCGCCCGTCCCGGCGCTCTCGCTCTCGCCTCCGTTTCCCCCTTCGGCGTCGTCGACGACCCGCCGGTTCTCCTTGCCGATACGCCGCTGGATGTCGGCCAGATGCTGATCGAAGGCGAAATCGGGTTCGCCGACTCCGTCGCTCACACCGACACACTCGTCCAGCGGGCCGAGCCGTGTCACCCCCTCCGCGCAGCGGGCCTCCCGCTGCTGCCACCAGTCGTACAGGGCCGGGACACCGGTACCGAGCACCAGTGCCGCCACCACCACGCAGACCGCCCAGCGCACCACCGGGCGGGTCGGCCGCCAACTCCCCATGGACACGTCCCCCATCTCCCCACTGCTTCTTGTGGCTCTCCGTGTGGCTTTCCGTGTGGTTCCGCGTGCGGTTCTCCGTGTGGTTCTCCGATACGCCGGTGTGGTCGGGCCGGCGGCGCGGTTCCTCCGTGCGCGGTCCGCGCGTGTGCCGTCGGGGCCGGTCGTGCCGTCGGGGTCGCGCGGTACGGCCGGCCGGCGGCCGACGGGGAACCCTCCCGGGCCGGGCCTGGGCCGCCTCGTCCCGTCCCCGTCGTCCCGTCCCCTGGTCCCGCCGCGGCGTCCGGCGTGCGGCCTCTCCGGTGGTCAGGTACCTCGCGCACGGTGCGGTGAGCTCCCCACCGCGGCTCCCTCCTCGTCTCTCTCCCTCGCCTCCCCGGCCGCTCCCTCCGGCCCCGTCACTCGTCGCGCCACTGCCGGTAGCGGATGGCCTCGTCGTACAGCGGGACGATGCCCGAGCCGCGGAGCGCGGCCAGATGATCGAAGTTGCCCGCGATGACCGTGGAGAGCCGGCGCCCCGGGTCGCTCAGCGGGTCGTTCCAGATCCAGCGCGCCACCACCAGCCGCCGGATCACCCCCTCCGGTGTCATCGCCGGGGCGCCTCCGACGGAGGTGAGCGTGTCCAGCAACCGCAGGGGCGGGAGGGACTTGTCCAGCCGGTTGGGCGCCGAGGTGACGAGCTCCAGGTCGCGGATGAAGCCCTCGCCGCTGCCCTCGGTGAACCGCTGGGTCAGCAGGGCGGCGACCGGCTCCGTCTCGCCGAGCGCCAGCCGGTGGTAGGCCTCCTCCAGCGCCATGTCCTTCCCGGGTGCCACCTGCGGCGGACGGCTGCTCTCCGCCCGGTAGTAGGCGGCCAGCGCCTCGTGGCTCTCCCGCCAGGCCCGCTCGTCGGCCGCCAGTTCCCACAGCAGCAGACGGCGCAGCCAGGGGTGGAGGACCAGCCGCCCGTCCTGGGAGAGGGAGAGCAGCCACCGCTCCCGCAATCGTGCGGACAGCGGTTCGCCCTGGTCACCGGGGTGCCCCGCGAACACCCGTGCGCACACGGAGAGATCCCGCGCGGCGGACCAGCGGACGAGGGTGGCGCGCCGGTCGCTCCCGGGCTCGTCGGCCAGGTCCTCCAGCAGATGGCCGAGGGAGGCCACGGCCAGCGTCGGGGCCGCCGGGTCCGGGCCCGGCACGGGCGGCGCCGGGGGCAGGCCGGGCACCTGGCGGAGCCGGCGGTAGGGATCGTCCTCGGCGGCCTCCCCCTCACGCGCGGCGCGCAGCAGGGTGCTGACGGTGTGCCGGACGGCCCAGGGCAGTCCGCCGGTGAGCCGCTGCACCCCCGGCACGATGTCCGGGCGGCGCGGCGCCTCGGCGCAGAACACCCGGGTGTCGGCCGTGCGCAGCGGGCGCAGCGTCAGCGGGTACCACCAGAACTCGGCACTGCTCTCACCGGGCCGCCCGTCCCGCCAGTGGGCCAGCGAGGCCAGGTCGGAGTCGTGCGGGCGCAGGCCCCACTGGACTCCGGTGGACGGGCCCCACTCCGGCAGCCACCGGTGGATGCTGGCGAGGGTGACCAGCGGGTCGCAGCCGCGCCGCGCCGCCTTGTCCTCCTGACGCGCCTCCAGCAGCAGGTTCAGGAACCGGCGGCCGGTGTCCGTGTGGCAGTTGTCGAGCAGTACGAGGAACGAGCGGTGGTTCAGCCAGCCCTTGGCGTGCTCCCGCAGATCGGCGAGGAACGCGGAGAGCAGCACCCGCTCGACGTCCTGCGGACCCTGTTCCCGGCCGCCGTCGCCGCCGTGCTGCCAGCTGTTGAGCTCCACCAGCGCGTCGGCCGGGTCCGCGCAGGGCGGAATGCGCCCGCCGCCGTACCAGGCGATCCCGCGGCCCAGCGCGCGCCAGGGGAGCTGGCCCGTGCGCGGGGTGACCGAGGAGAGCACCGCGCCGGCCGCGTCCGAGACACCCGGTGGCGCGTCGAGCGCTTCCGCCAGGACCTCCGCGAGCTGGCCGAGGAAGCTGCCGTAGCGGCCCTCGCGGTTCCGCAGCTCGTCACGGATCAGCCGGGGCACCCGCCGCCGCGCCTGGGCGCGGACCAGTTCGTCCACGGGGGTGCCGGTGGCCAGCAGCCCGACGATGAAGCGGGGGAAGCTCGGCTCCTTGTAGTCGGTGAGTTTGCGTTCCAGCTCGCGTGCCAGGCCGCCCAGCACCGTCCGCATGTCCAGCCCGCTCGCGGCGTCGAAGTTGAGGTACGCGCACGGCGTGCCGGGGGCGAACTTCTCCTTGGCCCGGGCGAGCAGATCGGTGGCGCCGATGCCGGTGGGCCCGAGCAGCACCGTCAGTGGCCGGTCCGCGCCCGGCGGCAGCGCCAGGCAGTCACGGACCAGTTCCAGGACCGGCACACGGCCGCGCAGCTCGCCCGGTGGTTCCGGCATGACACGTCCCCCTTGAGATCCCCCGTGGTCCGGCGTGGGCGGCGGTCCTCCCGGAGCCGCACCCCGCCCGCGCGGTCCGGCCGCCGGAGCCGGAGCCGGTCCGCTGGTCCTCCCCGCACGTCACACCCCGTCCCGATCGTGACCGCCCCGAGCCGGGTCGACGGCCGGTGGCGGGACTTCGGTTCGTTCCGGTACGGGCCTTCCCGGGACTCCGTGCGACTGATCGGGCCGAGGCCCCTTCCCGCCGGGGCCGCACCGCGCCCAGCAAGTCTTCCCCCTCGGCGCCGTTCGATGTCCGTGCGTGCCCGGGTCGTGACGGAACGGAAATGAACATTCCCGCTCCGCGCGCCCGGACCAGGGGCTCGGGGGACAGGCGGGGAATGCGGCGCGGATGGGGCGGGTGGGTTCCCGCTACGGGGGTGCGTCCCCACCCGTGTGGCGGGGCAGGGGTGCCCGCCGTGCGGGAGACGGTGCCCGGCGGGCGCCCGCCGGGCGGTCCGGGGTACGGGCCGCCGGTTGAGCCGGGAGCCGAACGACCTGCCCGAAGGGGGCCGGCCGTGTGCGCCGTGCGGGCGGGTCAGGGTGCGCCGTCGCCGTGTTCCCCGGGGAACACGGGGCGCAGCTCCTCCCGCATGGACCGCCGGAAGGCGGTCACCAGGGCCTGTACCACCATCGGCTGCATGTGCGCGGAGAGCGAGCGCACCGACTCCACCTGCTCCGGGTCCGTCTCCCGTTGCCGGTACGGCTCCCAGACCTCCTCGCGGAAGAGGCGGCTCAGCTCCCGGGCGGCCTCCCGGGTGTGCTCGACGACCACGGAGCGGGCCGCGAGGATCGTCTCCAGGGTGATCGGCAGGTCCAGCAGCCGGACACCGAGGTGCACCAGCGCGGGATCGACCTGGTACACGTCCGGTTCGTCCGTCCGTACCAGGACGTCCATCGCGCCGAGGCGGTCGATGTCGCCTTCCTCCAGCGGCCGCCCGGCGCGCCTCTCCAGCTGCTCCCGGGTGATCTCCTCCGCCGCGTCCGGTGTCCAGGAGGCCACCAGGGCCCGGTGGATGGCGAGGTCCTGGGCGTTGAGGTCGGTGGGGAGCCGGCGCAGATAGCGTTCGATCGCGGCGAGCGTCATGCCCTGCTGCTGGAGCTCCTCGATGAGCGCGAGCCGGGACAGGTGCTCCTGGCCGTACCGCCCCACCCGGCGGGGGCCGATCTCGGGGGGCGGCAGCAGGCCGCGGGTCGAGTAGAAGCGGATGGTGCGGACGGTCACCCCCGCGCGGGCCGCCAGCTCGTCGACCGTCAGGCCGTGGGCGGTCAGCTCGTGCGTCATCCGCGGCGCCTCACTCTCTCACGTCTCGCCTCCCCGTCCGCCGGGCTGGGGCGGCCGGGCGCCCAACAGTATTGCTGTCCCACCAGGAGTGTGTAACCTCTCGGGCGGGCAGCCGGCGGCTGATCTTGATCCCCGGTCCGGGGGCGACGGGGAACGGAGCGGCGCCGGGAGCGCCACGGTGGCCGCCTGCCGCGTCCGGTGGGCGGCCGCGGGGGACGGAGCCGGGCCCGGCCGGACCGCGCGAGGTTCCCGGCGGGGCGCGCACGCCGCGCCGGCCGCGACCGGCCGCCGCAGGGGTCGGCGGCGCCGATTACCGGCCAGGGCGTGAGGCTGCCGGGCGGAGCGGCCGGATGGGACGGAGCCCTCGTGGCGGGGCCGCCAGTCGGCGATGGTCACGGTATGACCTGTGAGGTTGTTGTGACCTTCCGCACGAGTGAGACGAGAGAGTATGGGTAGCGGTCATCCGCGTTACCCGGTCAACGAAAGGTTTCAGACATGGCGGAGCAGGAGCATGAGCATGCGGTGGAAAGGAGGGGTGCTCATTCCGTCCATGAGGGCGAGAACGGGGAGGCCACCGATGGTGGCCCGGCTCCCCATCCACTCCATGAGGTCGTGGCGACCCTGCCCGGCAGTCCTCATCTGACCCGCCGTCCGCACACCGACCGCCTGGTCTTCGGCGTCAGCGCGGCGCTCACCCTCGCCTTCGTGGTCTGGGGCGCCGTCGCCACCGATTCGGTCGCTTCCCTCTCCACCTCGATGCTCGGTGGGCTGATGCACAACGCCGGCTGGGCGTTCGTGCTGGCCGCCTCCGGCTTCGTCGTCTTCGCCCTGTGGCTCGCCTTCAGCCGTTACGGCAGGATCCCGCTGGGCGGCGAGGACGAGGAACCCGAGTTCCGCACGGTGTCCTGGATCGCGATGATGTTCAGCGCCGGCATGGGCATCGGCCTGATGTTCTACGGCGTGAGCGAGCCGCTGTCGCACTTCACCAACCCGCCGCCGGGCACGGACCCGGCCGACGCGGCCGAGGCGATGCGCACCGCGATGTCCACCACGCTCTTCCACTGGACGGTCCACCCGTGGGCGATCTACGCGGTCGTGGGCCTGGCCATCGCCTACAGCACCTTCCGCCGCGGGCGCCGGCAACTGATCAGTTCCGTCTTCAAGCCGCTGATCGGCAGCAAGCACGCCAACGGCACGGCCGGCCGGGTCATCGACATCCTCGCGATCTTCGCCACCCTCTTCGGCTCCGCGACCTCCCTCGGCCTGGGAGCCCTCCAGATCGGCAGCGGTGTCACCGAACTCGGCTGGATGGACTCGATCGGCACCGGGCTGCTCGTCGCTATCATCGCCGTGCTGAGCGTGGCCTTCATCGTCTCCGCCGTGTCCGGTGTCGCCCGGGGCATCCAGTGGCTGTCCAACATCAACATGGTGCTCGCCGTGGTGCTGGCGTTCTTCGTGTTCGTGGTCGGTCCGACGGTGCTCATCCTCGACCTGCTGCCCACCTCGATCGGCGGCTTCTTCGCCGACCTGCCGCAGCTCGCGGGCCGCACCGAGGCCTCCGGCGGCCAGGACGTCGCCGACTGGCTCTCCAGCTGGACCGTCTTCTACTGGGCCTGGTGGATCTCGTGGACGCCGTTCGTCGGCATGTTCATCGCCCGCATCAGCCGCGGCCGTACCATCCGGCAGTTCATCGGCGGTGTCATCCTGGTGCCGAGCGTCGTCAGCCTCGTCTGGTTCGCGATCTTCGGTGGTACCGCGATCAACCTCCAGGAGGCGGGCCGCCTCGGTGACGAGTCCACCCCCGAGGGCCAGCTCTTCGCCGTCCTGCGCGAGTACCCCCTCGCCGCGGCGACCAGCGTGCTGGTCATGATCCTGGTCGGCATCTTCTTCGTCTCCGGCGCGGACGCCGCCTCCGTCGTCATGGGCACCCTCTCCCAGCGGGGCTCCATCGAGCCGACCCGCCCCGTCGTGATCTTCTGGGGTGTGGTCACCGGAGCGGTCGCGGCCGTCATGCTGCTCGTGGGAGGCGGGGGCGACGAAGCGCTGTCCGGCTTGCAGCGCATCACCATCCTCGCCGCGGCGCCGTTCACGTTCGTCATGGTCGGCCTCTGTGTCGCCCTCATGCGGGACCTGCGCCGCGACCCGCTGATCGTCCGAGGTGAGCGCGCCGAGGAGGCGATCGAGACGGCGGTGATCGCCGGTCACGAGCGGTACGCCGGCGACTTCGAGCTGCACATCGGCCCCGGCGGCGAGGACGGCGTCAACGGAACCGGCGGGTCCGAAGGGACCGGCGGGCCGGGGGAGCCGGGCGCACCGGACCGTTCCGGTCCCGCCGCCGGTCCGGACGGCCCGAAGGACCTGGGTCCCGCGAAGGGACCGGAGGGTTCGAGCGGCACCCCGTGATCCGGGCCACCGGACTCCGCCCTCCCTCCGCCGGCCGGCGGTGACCGGCGGGCGGGTGTGACCGGCGGCCGGTGTCAGACGCCGGGAGGAGCCGGGCTTCGGCCCGGGCCTCCCGGCGTCTGCTTTCTCAGGGGCGTGTGCGGGTGGACCGGCGGGAGAGGAGGGCGGGACGCCCCCGGTCCGCGTGCCGGGGCCTGCGTGCGGCTCGGGGGAGGGCGGGACCGGCCCTACGGGGCGCCGGGGGCCACGGGGCCCCGTGCCGGGGGCGTGAGGACGGCACCGATGCTCGCCGCCGTCACCAGGCCGATGGCCGCGGCTGTGATCAGCGTCAGCGCCTGGTCCAGCACCACGGCACCGGCCACGGCCGCCACCGCCGGTTCCACGCTCATCAGCACCGCGAAGGTGGCGGCGGGGAGACGGCGCAGCGACGCCAGCTCCAGGCTGTAGGGGAGGACGGACGACAGCAGCGCCACCGCCGCGCCCAGCCCCAGCGTCACCGGGTCGACCAGCGCCCGCCCCGAACTCGCCACGCCGAGCGGCAGGCTCGCCGCCGCGGCCACCACCATGGCCAGCGCCAGGCCGTCGCTGCCCGGGAAACGGCGGCCGGTGCGGGCCGACAGCAGGATGTAGGCCGCCCACATCGCGCCCGCGCCCAGGGCGTACGCGACGCCGGACGCGTTCAGCTCGTCGAAACCGCCCCGCCCCAGCAGCAGCACCCCGCCGAGGGCGAGGAGTGCCCAGAGCCAGCTCGCCGCCCGCCGGGAGGCGACCACCGACAGCACCAGCGGGCCCAGCACCTCCAGGGTCACGGCGGCCCCCAGCGGGATCCGCTCGATCGCCTGGTAGAAGAGGGTGTTCATACCGCCGAGCGCCAGCCCGAACGCCGCCACCAGGCCCCAGTCGGCGCGGGTGTGCCCGCGCAGCCGCGGCCGGAGGACGACCATCAGCACCACGGCCGCCAGCACCAGCCGCAGGGTGACCACCCCCAGCGCCCCGGCCCGGGGGAAGAGCAGCGCCGCCACGGCCGACCCGAACTGCAGGGACAGCGCGCTCCCGAGGACGAGACCCGAGGCCCGCAACCGGCCGGTTCCCCGCCCTCCGGACGGGCCGGGGCCGGGATCCGCACCGGAGGCGGAGGTGCGTGGCGCGTGGACGGTGGTCTCCTCAGGCATCCCCCCCACGCTACGGGGACGCCGTCACGGGAGGAAAACCGTAGCCGCAGGTGAGGACGGGAAGGGCTACCGGGCCGGTCGGCCGTGGCGGCCCGGGGTGTACCCGGGCCGCGAGCCCGCCGCGTGCCCCGGCGGGTGGGGCCGGGGCACGCGGCAGGCGGTGGTCAGCGGCGTCCGCCGCCCTCCGGGCCGAGCAGACCGGCCCGGCGCAGGGCGTCCGCCATCGCGTCGTTCGCCGGTGCGGGCCCCCGGCCGCCCCGGCCGGCCTGGCCACCGCCCCGGCCGGGCTGCCCGCCACCGCGGCGCTGATCGCCACCCCGGCCGCCCTGCGCGCCCCGGCCGCCCGGGCTGCCCTGGCCCGGACGGCCCTGCCGCGGCTGAGGGGCCCGGCCACCCTGACGCCGCTCCCCGGAACCGCCGGCGGAGCCACCGCCCGGTGCCGGAACCTCGTCGTCCAGCCGCAGCGTCAGCGAGATCCGCTTGCGCGGGATGTCCACGTCGAGCACCTTGACCCGGACGATGTCACCCGGTTTCACCACGTCCCTCGGGTCCTTCACGAACGTCCTGGACATCGCCGAGACGTGCACCAGGCCGTCCTGGTGCACGCCGACGTCCACGAACGCGCCGAACGCCGCGACATTGGTGACGACGCCCTCCAGCAGCATCCCCGCCACCAGGTCGCCGATCTTCTCCACGCCCTCCTTGAAGGCGGCGGTGCGGAACGCCGGCCGCGGGTCGCGGCCCGGCTTCTCCAGCTCGCGCAGGATGTCGGTGACGGTGGGCAGCCCGAAGGAGTCGTCGACGAACTCCGCCGGGCGGAGCTTGCGCAGCACCGCCGTGTTGCCGACGAGGCCCGCCACATCGGTGCCCGACGACCGGACGATACGGCGCACCACCGGGTACGCCTCCGGGTGGACGGCGGACGCGTCCAGGGGGTCCGCCCCGCCCTGGACACGCAGGAAGCCCGCGCACTGCTCGTAGGCCTTCGGGCCGAGCCGTGCCACGTCCTTGAGCGCCGTGCGGCTGCCGAACGGGCCGTGGGCGTCGCGGTGGGCGACGATGTTCTCGGCCAGCCCCGCGCCGATGCCGGACACCCGCCCGAGGAGCGGCGCCGACGCCGTGTTGACGTCCACCCCCACGCCGTTCACGCAGTCCTCCACCACCGCGTCCAGCGAGCGGGAGAGCTTCACCTCGGAGAGATCGTGCTGGTACTGGCCGACGCCGATCGACTTGGGGTCGATCTTCACCAGCTCGGCCAGCGGGTCCTGCAGCCGCCGGGCGATGGAGACCGCGCCGCGCAGGGAGACGTCGAGCTCCGGCAGCTCCTGCGAGGCGAAGGCGGAGGCCGAGTACACCGAGGCACCCGCCTCCGAGACCACCACCTTGGTCAGCCCCAGCTCCGGTTCCCGGGCGATGAGATCGGCGGCCAGCCGGTCCGTCTCCCGGGAGGCGGTGCCGTTCCCGATGGCGATGAGCTCGACACGGTGCTCCCGGGCCAGCCGGGCCAGGGTGGCCAGCGAGGCGTCCCACTTCTGCTGGGGGACGTGCGGGTGGATGGTGTCGGTGGCGGCGACCTTGCCGGTGGCGTCCACCACGGCCACCTTCACCCCGGTGCGGAAACCGGGGTCGAGTCCCATGGTGGGGCGGGAGCCCGCGGGGGCGGCCAGCAGCAGGTCCCGCAGGTTCGCGGCGAAGACCCGCACGGCCTCGTCCTCCGCGGCCTGCCGGAGCCGCAGCCGCAGGTCGATCCCCAGGCGGACCAGGATCCGGGTGCGCCAGGCCCAGCGCACCGTCTCCGCGAGCCAGCGGTCCGCGGGCCGGCCGCGGTCGGCGATGCCGAACCGCCGCGCGATGGCCCTCTCGTAGGAGGTGGGCCCGGCGGGCGTTCCCCCGGCGGGCGCTTCCTCCTGCCCCTCCGGCTCCAGGACGAGGTCGAGCACCTCCTCCTTCTCACCGCGGAACATCGCGAGCACCCGGTGCGAGGGAAGACCGGTGAACTCCTGCGAGAAGTCGAAGTAGTCGGCGAACTTGGCGCCCGCCTCCTCCTTGCCCTCCCGCACCCGGGCGGCCAGCCGGCCCCGTTCCCACATCCGCTCGCGCAACTCACCGATCAGGTCGGGGTCCTCGCCGAACCGTTCGGTGAGGATCGCCCGCGCGCCGTCGAGCGCGGCGGAGGCGTCCGCGACGCCCTTGTCCGGGTCGACGAAGGCCGCCGCGGCGGCGGCCGGCTCGACGGACGGGTCGGTCAGCAGGCCGTCCGCCAGCGGCTCCAGCCCCGCCTCACGGGCGATCTGGGCTTTGGTGCGCCGCTTGGGTTTGAAGGGGAGGTAGATGTCCTCCAGCCGCGCCTTGGAGTCGGCGGCCAGGATGCTCGCCTCCAGCGCGGCGTCCAGCTTGCCCTGGGAGCGTACCGACTCCAGGACGGCCGCGCGGCGTTCTTCCAGCTCCCGCAGGTAGCGGAGGCGTTCCTCGAGGGTACGCAGCTGAGCGTCGTCGAGGGTGCCGGTGGCCTCCTTGCGGTAGCGCGCGATGAACGGCACGGTCGAGCCGCCGTCGAGCAACTCGACGGCCGCCCTGACCTGCCGTTCCCCTACACCGAGCTCCTCGGCGATCCTGCCCTCGATCGAGGTTGTCCCGACTGTCACGATCCCGTTCCGCCTTGTCGTCGTGCTGGAGCCTGCATTGTGGCAGGCGGCACGGACAGCCGGGCGGGGGACTCGTCGGGCGGCCCCGGGAGTCCGGGAGCCGGCCCGCGATCAGGCGCGGCCGGTGGAGCGGGAGGCACCGCCGAAGAGCTTGGCCACGACGCGGAACGGCAGGGTGACCACGGTGGCGAGCGCGCCGCCGACGGTGCGCAGGGCGTCTGCGATGGCCTTGAACATGAGGGCCTCCTCTGGTGTGTGCGGTCCGGACCGGCCGGTCCGGACGGCCGCCCCCGGTGAGACCCGGGGGCTGGGAAAACGCCGGTACGGTGGCCGCCGGTGACCGGAACTTCCCGGTCCGTGCGGCCGTACGCTGCGCTTAACCCCGCACGGACGCGTCAAACAGCCGTGCGGCGCTCTCCTGGCACGGCTTGCCCGGACTGCTTCCCGAGACGGTCCTGACACGGTTTCCCGACACCGCTTCTGACGACGGCCTCCTGCACGGCTTTGCGCCCATGGCCTTCCCGCACGGCCCCGCCCGACGGGCGTGGCGGGGCGGCGCGGCGGCCGGGCTCAGCCCTTGCCGAAGAGGTCCGCCGGGAAGGCCCCGCCCGAGAGGGCGCGGTCGCGCCAGGCGGAGGCCAGTTCGGTCAGCCGTTCCACCCCGGCCGCCCCCAGGTGCTCGTAGGGCGCGTGGTCCAAGCGGTCCGTCTCCTCCTCGAGCGTCTTGCGCAACTCGGCACCTTCGGGCGTGAGTTCGCCCGCGGCGTCGAGGAGGCCCCGGTCGCGCAGCCGCGCCTCGGCCTCGGACCAGTCCTCCGCCGTCCACCCGCGGATGCGCATGGCCCACTCGGGCCGCATGCCGCGACCGCTGGCGCTGTGCGTGACCACGGACTCCACCGGGGACAGCTCCGCGTGGAGGAGCAGCGCGATGTGACCGTCGCCCCGGTGTTCCCGGAGCAGTGTGGCCGCGTGCCAGAGCGCCAGGTGCGGCTCCTCCGGTACCGGGAGGTCGGCGTGCGCCGAGTACAGCGGGCGCCCGGTCCGGTCGCACGCCTCCGCCGCGCGCAGCGCCAGCCCGGCCGCCTCGGCCATCTCCGGCGACGTGACCACGTCGTCCCCCAGCACCCGGCGCAGGGTCGCGTCGACGGCGCGCAGCCGCGCCGCGAGCGCCGCGGCCGGGGAGGCGGTCTCCCAGACGGCCGGGACGTGGCGGGCGACCAGGTCGTGTTTGAAGCTGTTGAAGGTGGAGGTGACGACACCCGCCCCGACCGCGCCCAGCGGCGCGGCGCGGAAGGCGAGATAGGCGGGGGCGAAGCTGTCGAGGCCGATGGCGGCCGACTCCCGCAGCAGATCGGGGGAGAAGTAGAGCACGGAGTGGAGCGGGTTGACCGCGTTGTGGCAGGTCCGGCCGGCGCGCCGGGGCAGTGCGGGGGAGGGTGAGGTCGTCGTCATGGCGAGCACGCTATGCGCCGTCGGTGAGGGTGGGAAGGGCGACCGTCACCGGGGGCGAGCGGGTGGATCCGGGGCCGGGGACTCCGCCGGATGGACGGGTGTCCCGTCGGCCCTGTTCCGTGAGTCGCCGGTCGAGGCTCGCCGGCCGGGGTCCCGTGCCCCGTGGCCCGGACCGTGCTCGGCCGTCCGCCCGGCCCGAGGCCCCGGGCGGGCCCCCGCCCGCCGGTTACCAGCCGGCCGCCGGCCCGGTCAGCTCGCGGGCGGCGGGGCGGGCGGTGTCGAGCACGGTGGAGAACCACGCGGAGAACGTCCGTTCGCCGTGGAGCCGCTCCAGCTCCGCCGGGGTCACGAACGCCGTACGGCCCACCTCTGCCGGATCCGGCCGCGGCTCCTCGTCGACGAGACCGACGAAGAGGTGGTTGAACTCCTGCTCCACCAGCCCGGAGGCCGGGTCGGGGTGGTTGTAACGGACGGTGCCCGCCGCCGACATCAGCGAGGGGGAGATACCCAGTTCCTCCGAGGTCCGCCGGGCCGCCGCGGCGAACGGTGCCTCACCCGGATAGGGGTGGCCGCAGCAGGTGTTCGACCACACGCCGGGGGAGTGGTACTTGCCCAGCGCGCGCTGCTGGATCAGCAGCCGCCCCGCGGAGTCGAAGAGGAAGACCGAGAACGCCCGGTGCAGCCGGCCGGGCGGAAGGTGGGCGGAGAGCTTCTCCGCGGTACCGGTGGTCCTGCCGTCCTCGTCGACCAGTTCGAGCATGATCGGTTCGGCGGCGTCCTCCGGTGCCGCTCCCGCATCCCCGGCGGAGCGTCCGGCGGGGGGCGCGGAACGGGTGTCCGCCGGCGTGGCTGGTGTGGTCCGCATGGCCATCCTTCTGGTCGGCTATGAGGGACCAGTCTGCCTCACACCTCCCGTCCGTTACCTCGCCGCCCGTCATGACGTACACCCGAATGATGTGAAAACTCCGGCGGTTGCCTGCGCCGACGGGCAGGCCGGTGGTACGGGGGGCCGGCCGCCGGGACGGAGGGCCGCCCGGTCGCCGCTTTCGCTCGGGCGGGTGTTCGCCCGGTGGTGTTCCGCGCGGCTCCGGGCCGGGGCCCGGCGGGGGTGCCCGGGGCCGGCGCGGCCCGTGGTCCGGCATCCGCCCGGCGCTCCGTATGATCAAGATCGACAGCCCCGCCTCCCCCCTGGCCCCGCCCGGTAAACGGCCGATGAACGGCGGCTTCCGGGGATCGGATAGCCTCTCCCGACACGCCCCGGCCGCGGGCGGGCCCCGGCCCACGGGCCTGTGCGCCCTGCCCCGGCCGCGTTCCGGCCGAACCCAGTTGCCCCAAGGAGTGAGTCGTCCTGCCGACCGCAATCCTCACCGGCCCGCCGGTCGCCGGGGAACAGCTGCACAGCGACCTCCGGGCGCTGGGCTTCGCCGTGGTCACGGCCGCGGAGGGCGACGACCTGGCAGACCTGGCCGCCCGCGTCCGCGAGCTGCCCGCCGGGGAGCGGGTCGCCCTGGTGGACACCCGCCTGGTCGCCCACCGGCACGCGCTGCGCCTGGCGCTGACCGACCCCCGCTTCCCCGCCGCGGCCGTGCCCGGCGCGGTCACGGCACAGCCGCCCGCGCGGGCCGCGCTGGTCCGCGCCCTGGCCGGACCGGTCTCCGGGGTACGGCCGTCCGGCCACGCGGCCGCCGGCGCCACCGCGGCGGCGCCCCCCGCGCCGTCCGCGACCGATTCGGTGCCCGGGGCGGCCGCCGCCGCGCTGGCCGCCGCCGGTGAAGAGGTGCACCGGCCGGAGCTGGGCGTGCTGGTCGCCACCGTGGCCACCGGCCCCGAGGAGCGGGAGCGGGCGCTCGCCGCCGTCGCGGGGACCGACGACGAGCAGGTGCGGCTGCGGAGCGCGGTGAAGGCGCGTGACGGTTTCTTCACCACATTCTTCATCAGCCCTTACTCGCGCCATCTGGCCCGGTGGTGCGCCCGGCGCGGCCTCACCCCCAACCAGGTCACGACCGCCTCGCTGCTCACCGCGCTCGCCGCGGCCGGCTGCGCGGCCACCGGGACCCGTCCGGGCTTCGTCGCCGCCGGGGCGCTGCTCCTCCTCTCCTTCGTGCTGGACTGCGCCGACGGGCAGCTCGCCCGTTACGCGCTGCGCTACTCCACCCTCGGCGCCTGGCTCGACGCCACCTTCGACCGGGCCAAGGAGTACGCCTTCTACGCCGGCCTCGCCGTGGGCGCCGTCCGCGCCGGCGACGGCGGCGGTGACGGCGGCGGTCCCTGGGACCTCGGCGGGGTGGACGTATGGGTGCTCGCCCTCGCCGCGATGGTGCTCCAGACCGTCCGGCACGTGGTCGACTTCTCCTTCACCGAGGCCGATCACGACGCCCCCGGCTCCACCGGCCCCGCCGCCGGGCTCTCCGGCAAGCTGGACAGGGTCGGCTGGACGGTCTGGGCCCGCCGCATGATCGTGCTCCCGATCGGGGAGCGCTGGGCGATGATCGCCGTCCTCACGGCACTCACCACACCCCGCGTCGTCTTCCTGGCCCTGCTCGCCGGCTGTTCCCTCGCCGCCTGCTACACCACCGCGGGCCGGCTGCTGCGCTCCCTCGCCCGCCGCGGCCCCCGCACCGGCCGCGCCGCCCGCGCGCTGGCGGAACTCGCCGACTCCGGCCCGCTCGCCTCGGCCGCGTCCGCCGCGCTGGGCGGTGCCGCCCGCCGGCTGCCCGCGCTGTTCGGCGCCCCGGCCGCCGCCCTGCTCGCCGCCGCGCTGATCCTGCTCACCGCGGGATTCGCCCCGTTCGGCAGCGTCTGGCCGGTCCTGGCCGCGCTCGGCTACGCGGCGCTCTCCGGGCTGGCCACCGCCCGGCCGCTGACCGGGCCCGTCGACTGGCTCGTCCCCCCGGTGTTCCGCGCCGCCGAGTACGGCACCGTGCTGCTGCTGGCGGCCCGCTCCGCGGCGGACGGCGCCCTGCCCGCGGCCTTCGGGCTGGTGGCCGCGGCCGCCTATCATCACTACGACACGGTGTACCGCATCCGCGGTGGCACCGGCGCCCCGCCGGCCTGGCTGGTCCGGGCGGCCGGGGGGCAGGAGGGCCGGGTCCTCGTGGTCACCGCCGCGGCCCTGCTGACCGCCCCGGGATTCACGCTCGCGCTGACCGCCCTCGCGGTGGCCGTCGCGCTCGTGGTGCTCGCCGAGAGCATCCGCTTCTGGGTCTCCTCCGGAGCACCCGCCGTACACGACGAATCAGGAGAACCCGCATGATCGGCCTTGTGCTGGCCGCCGGCGCCGGACGGCGTCTGCGCCCCTACACCGACACGCTGCCCAAGGCCCTGGTGCCGGTCGGCCCCGAGGGCGACCCCGAGTCCCTCACCGTCCTCGACATCGCCCTGGGCAACTTCGCCGAGGTCGGCCTCACCGAGGTCGCCGTCGTCGTCGGCTACCGCAAGGAGGCCGTGTACGAGCGCCGGGAGGCCCTGGAGCGGAAGTACGGCCTGAAGATCACTCTGATCGACAACGACAAGGCCGAGGAGTGGAACAACGCCTACTCCCTGTGGTGCGCCCGTGACGTCCTCGCCCAGGGCGCCATCCTCGCCAACGGCGACACCGTGCACCCGGTCTCCGTCGAGAAGTCCCTGCTGGCCGCCCGCGGCCGGGGCCAGAAGATCATCCTCGCCCTGGACACCGTGAAGACCCTCGCCGACGAGGAGATGAAGGTCGTCGCCGACGCGGAGAAGGGCGTGCGGCGCATCACCAAGCTGATGGAGCCCTCCGAGGCCACCGGCGAGTACATCGGCGTCACCCTGATCGAGCCGGAGGCCGCCGCCGAGCTGGCCGACGCGCTCAAGGCCACCTTCGAGCGCGACCCCGACCTCTACTACGAGGACGGTTACCAGGAACTGGTGAACCGCGGCTTCCAGGTCGACGTGGCCCCGATCGGCGAGGTCGAGTGGGTCGAGATCGACAACCACGACGACCTCGCACGTGGCCGGGAGATCGCGTGCCGGTACTGACCCGACTCATCCCCTCCCCCCTCGTCGTCGACATCAGCGCCGGGGCGCTGGACGATCTCGCCGGTCTCCTCGCCGACCAGCGGATCTCCGCCTCCGGCAAGCTGGCGATCGCGATCAGCGGGGGCTCCGGGCCCGCGTTGCGTGAGCGGTTCGCCCCGGCGCTGCCCGACGCGGCCTGGTTCGAGGTCGGCGGCGGCACCCTGGACGACGCGATCAAGCTGGCCGACGCGATGAAGTCCGGCCACTACGACGCGGTCGTGGGCATGGGCGGCGGCAAGATCATCGATTGTGCGAAGTTCGCCGCGGCGCGGATCGGCCTCCCGCTGGTCGCCGTCGCGACGAACCTCTCCCACGACGGTCTCTGCTCGCCGGTCGCCACCCTCGACAACGACGCGGGCCGCGGCTCCTACGGGGTGCCCAACCCGATCGCGATCGTCATCGACCTCGACGTGATCCGTGAGGCCCCGATCCGCTACGTCCGCTCCGGCGTCGGAGACGTGATCTCCAACATCTCCGCCGTCGCGGACTGGGAGCTCTCCCACCGGGAGACCGGGGAGCACCTCGACGGCCTGGCCGCCGCCATGGCCCGGCAGTCCGGCGAGGCCGTGCTGCGCCACCCGGGCGGCTGCGGGGACGACGAGTTCCTCACGGTGCTCGCCGAAGGGCTGGTCCTGACCGGCATCTCCATGTCGGTCGCCGGGGACAGCCGTCCCGCCTCGGGCGCCTGCCACGAGATCAACCACGCCCTCGACCTGCTCTACCCCAAGCGGGCCGCCGCCCACGGTGAGCAGTGCGGGCTCGGCGCCGCCTTCGCCATGCACCTGCGTGGCGCGCACGAGCAGGCCGCGCTGATGGCCGCGGGGCTGCGGCGGCACGGGCTGCCGGTGCTCCCGGGCGAGATCGGCTTCAGCGACGAGGAGTTCGTCAAGGCGGTGGAGTTCGCGCCGCGGACCCGCCCCGGGCGGTACACCATCCTGGAGCACCTCAACCTCTCCACCGACCAGATCAGGGACGCTTACGCCGACTATGCCAAAGCCATCGGTAGCTGAACTCCGCCCGGTCGTTCACCCCCCCGGGGTGAAGGACCGGCGGAGCGGCGAGCACTGGGCCGGCCGGCTCTACATGCGCGAACTCTCGCTCCGTGTGGACCGGCACCTGGTGAACACCCGGGTCACGCCCAACCAGCTGACCTATGTGATGACCGTCTGCGGCGTCCTCGCCGCCCCGGCGCTGCTGGTGCCGGGGATCACCGGCGCGCTGCTCGGCGTGGTGGCGGTCCAGCTCTACCTGCTGCTGGACTGCGTGGACGGTGAGGTGGCCCGCTGGAAGAAGCAGTTCTCCCTGGGCGGGGTCTACCTCGACCGGGTCGGCGCCTACCTGTGCGACGCCGCCGTGCTGGTCGGCTTCGGGCTGCGCGCCGCCGACCTGTGGGGCGAGGGGCGGGTGGACTGGCTGTGGGCCTTCCTCGGCACCCTCGCGGCGCTCGGCGCCGTGCTGATCAAGGCGGAGACCGACCTCGTCGGCGTCGCCCGGCACCAGGGCGGGCTGCCGCCGGTGCAGGAGGCGGCCTCCGAGCCCCGCTCCTCCGGGGTGGCGACGGCGCGGAAGGCGGCCGCGGCGCTCAAGTTCCACCGGCTGATCCTCGGCGTCGAGGCCTCGCTGTTCATCCTGGTGGTGGCGGTGGCGGACGCCGTCCGGGGCGACCTCTTCTTCACCCGCCTCGGCGTGGCCGTGCTGGCCGGGATCGCCCTGCTGCAGACGCTGCTCCACCTCGTGTCCGTCCTCGCCTCCAGCAGGCTGAAGTGAGCGCGCCGGTGACCCGCCTCGGGGCGGTGGTCCTCACCATGGGCAACCGTCCCGAGGAGCTGCGCGCGCTGCTCGACTCGGTGGCCAAGCAGGACGGCGACCCCGTCGAGGTCGTGGTCGTGGGCAACGGGTCGCCGCTGCCCGACCTGAGCGTGCCGGACCTCACCGTGCGGACGGTCGAGCTGGAGGAGAACGTCGGCATCCCCGCCGGGCGCAACGTCGGCATCGAGGCGTTCGGGCCCGGCGGCCGGGACGTGGACGTCCTGCTCTTCCTGGACGACGACGGCCTGCTGCCGGACCCCGGCACGGCCGAGCGCTGCCGGCAGGCGTTCGGCGCCGACCCGCGGCTGGGGATCATCAGCTTCCGGATCGCGGACCCGGACTCCGGGGTCACGCAGCGGCGGCACGTCCCCCGGCTGCGCGCCGCCGACCCGATGCGCTCCTCCCGGGTCACCACCTTCCTCGGTGGCGCCAACGCGGTGCGCACGGCCGTCTTCCAGCAGGTCGGCGGGTTGCCGGACGACTTCTTCTACGCTCACGAGGAGACCGACCTGGCCTGGCGGGCCCTGGACGCCGGCTGGTCCATCGACTACCGCGCGGACCTGGTGCTGCTGCATCCGGCGACCTCGCCCAGCCGGCACGCGGTCTACCACCGCATGGTGGCGCGGAACCGCGTCTGGCTGGCCCGCCGTAACCTGCCGTTTCCGCTGGTGCCGCTCTATCTGGGGGTGTGGTTGCTGCTCACCCTCGCCCGCCGGCCGTCCCGGCCGGCGCTGCGGGCCTGGTTCGGCGGTTTCGCGGAGGGCTGGCGGTCGCCCTGCGGTCCCCGGCGGCCCATGAAGTGGCGTACGGTATGGCGTCTGACCCGACTGGGCCGGCCTCCCATCATCTGACAAGCTCTCCCTGGGACCCCTTGAGACCCCGGAGAACCTTTGACCGGGGGAGCGGGTGTGAGCCCCGGCCGTGCCCGGGGCCGGGTCCAGGCCGGCCCCGTACGGCCGCGTTCCCTATGGCTGCGTTACATGAGGACGAAAGTTTCCACTTGTGAGTGAGACATCGCACAAAGGTGCGGTCGCGGTGAGCGCCCCGCCATCCCCCGACGACGGCCTGTCCCCGGCCGAGCTCGCCGCCAAGTACGGACTGTCGGTGAGCGGGGCCCGGCCCTCCCTCCTGGAGTACGTCCGGCAGATCTGGGGCCGGCGCCACTTCATCGTCGCCTTCTCGCAGGCCAAGCTGACCGCCCAGTACAGCCAGGCCAAGCTGGGCCAGGTGTGGCAGGTGGCGACCCCGCTGCTCAACGCGGCGGTCTACTTCCTGATCTTCGGGTTGCTGCTCGGCGCCCGTGGCGACCTGGGCCATGACGTTTATGTGCCGTTCCTGGTCACCGGGGTGTTCGTCTTCACCTTCACCCAGAGCTCGGTGATGGCGGGCGTGCGGTCGATCTCCGGCAACCTGGGCCTGGTGCGGGCGCTGCACTTCCCGCGGGCCTCGCTGCCGATCTCCTTCTCGCTCCAGCAGCTCCAGCAACTGCTGTTCTCGATGATCGTCCTGGTGGTGGTGCTGGCGGCGTTCGGGCACTACCCGATGCTGTCGTGGCTGCTCGTGCTGCCGGCGCTGTCGCTCCAGTTCGTCTTCAACTCCGGACTGGCCATGATCATGGCCCGGCTGGGCGCCAAGACCCCCGACCTCGCCCAGCTCATGCCGTTCGTCACCCGGACCTGGATGTACGCCTCCGGTGTGATGTTCCCGCTGGACTACATGCTCTCCAAGGCCTCGGCCCCCGGCTGGCTCGCCGACGTGCTGATGGCCAACCCCGCCGCCGTCTACATGGACCTGATGCGGTTCGCGCTGATCGACGGATACGGCAGCTCACGCCTGCCGGACCACGTCTGGGCCCTCGGCCTCGGCTGGGCCCTCCTGATCGGCATCGGCGGCTTCATCTACTTCTGGAAGGCTGAGGAGCGGTACGGCCGTGGCTGAGCAGAGCGAATCCCGTCCGGGCGGCGACGCCACCCGCGTCCCCACCGTCATCGCCGACGAGCTGCACATCGTCTACCGGGTCAACGGCGGGCCGCGCGGCAAGGGCAGCGCGACCGCCGCCCTCAACCGGCTGATCCGCCGCAAGGCGCCGGCCGGGATGCGCGAGGTGCACGCCGTCAAGGGCGTGTCCTTCACCGCTTACCGCGGTGAGGCCATCGGCCTGATCGGCTCCAACGGCTCGGGCAAGTCCACCCTGCTGAAGGCGGTGGCCGGACTGCTCCCCGCCGAGCGTGGCAAGGTCTACACCGACGGCCAGCCCTCGCTCCTCGGTGTCAACGCGGCCCTGATGAACGACCTCACCGGCGAGCGGAACGTGATCCTCGGCGGGCTGGCCATGGGCATGACCCGCGAGCAGATCCGCTCCCGTTACCAGAGCATCGTCGACTTCTCCGGGATCAACGAGAAGGGCGACTTCATCACCCTGCCCATGCGCACGTACTCCTCCGGCATGGCGGCGCGGCTGCGCTTCTCCATCGCCGCCGCCAAGGACCACGACGTGCTGATGATCGACGAGGCGCTGGCCACCGGCGACCGGAAGTTCCAGAAGCGCTCCGAGGCCCGCATCCGCGAACTGCGCAAGGAGGCCGGCACGGTCTTCCTGGTCAGCCACAACAACAAGTCCATCCGTGACACCTGCGAGCGGACGCTGTGGCTGGAGCGCGGGGAACTGGTCATGGACGGCTCCACCGACGAGGTGCTGAAGGCGTACGAGAAGGAGACCGGGAAGTAACCCGGGCCCCTGAGTCCTGTCGGTCCGTCGGTCCCGTCGGCCCCGTCGGCCCCCCGGTCACCGGGCCCGCCTGGGAGGCGGGGGCGGGGGACGGGGGACAGGAGAGGAAGCCGACCACGGGGTCCCCGCCGGAACGATCCGGCGGGGACCCCGTGGTGTCGGCCCCGCTTCTGTTCCCGTTCCCGCTCCCGCCCCGGCGCCCGGTGGGGCCCCGGGGCGGTGGTCCCCACCGGCTTCGCCCCAGCCGCCGCGCCGGCTCCGCCCAGCACTGCGTGATGCCCCGCCGTCCGCCGCAGCGCCGACTCCGCGTCCGTGCCGAGGGCGGAGAAGCTCGCGGCCGCCGGCTCCCGGTGATCCACTCGCCTGTCTGCCTGTCTGCCTGTCTGCCTGTCTGCCTGTCTGCCTGTCTGCCTGTCTGCCTGTCTGCCTGTCTGCCTGTCTGCCTGTCTGTATGTCGGTTGGTTGCGCCCGTCCGTTCGTCGTGCCGGTCTGTTCGGCCGGCTGTCCGTTCGTGTTCGGGGAGCCGCCTCGTGGCGTCCGGTCGTGGTGGGGCGTGGTGGGGCGTGATGGGGCGTGGTGGTGGTGCGGGGGGTCCCCCGATCAGGCCCGTTAGCCGGAGGTGGCCGCGCCGGGCCGTCCACCCTCGCGTTCGCGCTCCCTCGCGGGTGGCGGCGCGCCCGCCGGCGCCGAAGTGACGAGGGACCGGGGGGTGTTCGTCCGCCCGGGCCCGCTCGCCCGGGGCCGGTGGCGCCGGGCCTCGCGTGGCCCGCCGCTCGCCGTCTGCGCTCCCGGCGCGCCTTCGGGTGTCCTGTCCCGTAGTCTGGGCGCGCATCGCATCACGGGCATTTGCCGCTCCATGCGTGTTTTCCGTATGAAGTGGTATGGATGGGGTGATCGCCCGGGCTTTGTGCCGGGAGCAAGGTGTTCTGTGCGGACGGTGGAGAACAGAGGACGTGACGGCTATGGCTACGGGAACTCTCCGGATCCACGGCGCCTGTGCCGTCCCGCGACCGGTCGGCCCCACGAGACGCCCCGCCCCGGGCGGGCGCCGGTGACCGCCGCGACGGAGCCGCATCCGGCCCGGGCCCGGCCGGAAGCCACCCTCGCCAAGGCGGCGCGGGAGAACTTCCCCGTCGCGCCGTTCTTCCTGCCCCGCGCCTGGCGCGCCGATCTGATGGCGGTCTACGGCTACGCACGCCTGGTCGACGACATCGGAGACGGCGACCTCGACCCGGCGGGCGGTGACGCGGCGGTCCTGCTCGGTGAGGGCCCCTGTGACCTGGCCGGTGGCCCGGAGGCGGACGGTCCCCGGCGTCCGGCCGCTGATCCGGTCGCGGACCGCCGGCCCGACGGGGAGCGACGCCGGGAGCCGGTCGCCCACCCGGACCCGTCCGGCCGGGTCACCCGCCCGGTGGCCGGCGCGGCAGAGCCCGCCGTTCCGGCCGTCGATCGCCTGGCCCTGCTCGACGCCGCCGAGCGGGACCTGCACCGGGTCTTCGCCCCCGGGGGCGAGCCCCGCCACCCCCTGCTGCGGGCGCTCCGGCCGCTGGTGCGGCGTCAGGGTCTGACGCCCGAACCGTTCCTGGCCCTGATCGAGGCGGGCCGCCGTGACCAGCGCGTCACCCGCTACCGGAGCTGGGAGGACCTGCTCGGCTACTGCGAACTCTCCGCCAACCCCGTCGGCCGGCTGGTCCTCGCCGTCACCGGGACCACCAGCGCCGAACGCGTCCGGCGCTCCGACGCGGTCTGCACCGGACTCCAGGTCGTCGAGCACCTGCAGGATGTCGCCGAGGACCTCACCCGCGGCCGGATCTACCTCCCCGCCGACGCCATGGCCCGGCACGGCGTCCGGGAGGAGGACCTGCGCCGGCCCGAGGGCAGCCCCTCGGTGCGCGCTCTGGTACGCGAGGAGGCGCTGCGCGCCCACGCGCTGCTGGACGAGGGGGGCCCGCTGGTGCGCGGCGTCACCGGCCGGCTCCGGCTGCTGCTCGCGGGGTTCGTGGGCGGCGGGCGGGCCGCGCTGGGCGCGATCGCCGCCGCCGGGTACGACGTGCTGCCGGAACCCCCGCGGCCGTCCCGTACCGCCCTGCTGCGAGCGGTGGCGGTCACCCTGCGAAGAGAGGGGTGAGCGGTGGTGCCCCGGTTCGTGCCCCGGCCGCTGACCCGGTCTGTGTTCCCGCCTGTGTCCCGGGCTGTGTCCCGGTCTGTGTGCCGGTGTGTGTCCCCGGCCGGGTGCCGGCCGGTGTTTCCGCTGCCGCCCGCGGCGCACGGGGGGCCGCCGGTGGTCCTCCCCCGTGCGGAGGCGGGGGGAGGCGCCGCCACCCGGCCCGCGCTTCCGCCCCCGACCGCGGTGGATGGGGGCCGCCGGTGCTCCCCGGCGAAGAGAGGGGGTGAGGCGCGGTGACCCGATCTGTGCCCACGCCGCCGTCCGCGGTTCCCGCGCCGCCGCCGCTGGCGGAACCGGTGCTCGCGGCCTACCGGTACTGCGAGACCGTCACCGGACGGCAGGCGCGGAACTTCGCCTACGGCATCCGGCTGCTGCCGCCGGGCAAGCGGCGGGCCATGTCCGCGCTGTACGCGTTGTCCCGCCGCATCGACGACATCGGGGACGGTGACCTCCCCGAGGCCGCCAAGCGGGAACGCCTCGAGGCCACCCGGGCCCTGCTCGGCCGGATCCGCGCCGGGGAGATCCGTCCCGACGACACCGACCCGGTCGCCGTGGCCCTCACGCACGCCGCCGGACGGTACCCCATCCCCCTCGGGGCGTTCGGCGAACTCGTCGACGGCGTGCTGATGGACGTACGGGGCACGGCCTACGGCACCTGGGAGGACCTGCGGACGTACTGCCGCTGCGTCGCCGGGTCCGTCGGCCGGCTCTCCCTGGGGGTGTTCGGGGTCACGGACCCGGAAGGGCACGGCGCCGGCGAGGCGGCGCGCGCCCCCGGGTACGCCGACACGCTCGGCCTCGCCCTCCAGCTCACCAACATCCTCCGCGACATCCGGGAGGACGCCGCCGACGGCCGGATCTACCTCCCCACGGAGGATCTCGCCGCGTTCGACTGCCTTCCGTTCCCCGTCGGTCCACCGGCCGGCCCGCGGGGCGCCCCCGCCGAGCCGGGCGCCTCCGGTGACACCCCCGGCGCAGGCGCCCCCGCCGCCCCGCTCGTCCCGCCCGCCGGGGCCGACTTCACGGGGCTGGTGCGCTTCCAGGCCCGCCGCGCCGGGTCCCTGTTCACCGAAGGGCTGCGGCTGCTGCCGCTGCTGGACCGGCGCAGCGGGGCCTGCGTCGCCGCCATGGCCGGTATCTACCGCCGGCTGCTGGACCGCATCGCGCGGGATCCGGAGGCCGTGCTGCGGGGCCGGGTCTCGCTGCCCGCGCCCGAGAAGGCGTATGTCGCGGTGCGGGGCCTGTCGGGGCTGGACGCCCGGTCCGTGTCCCGCCGTCGTCCCGTCCGGACCGGTGGGAGGTGCGTGCGGTGACCGTCGCCCTGTCGGGGCCGGGCGCCCGGTCCGTGTCCCGCCGTCGTCCCGTCCGGACCGGTGGGAGGTGCGTGCGGTGACCGCCGTCCCCGTCTCGCCGGGCGCCACGCCCGGGGTTCCCGCCCCGGGCGGCCCGGACGGCCAGCCCACCGTTCTGGTCGCCGGCGGGGGCATCGCCGGGACGGCCGCGGCCCTCGCGCTCGCCGACGCCGGCGTCCGCGTGGTGCTGGCCGAGGCCCGGCCGCGCCTGGGCGGCCTGGCCTTCTCCTTCCGGCGTTCCTCCCCGGCCGGGGACCTGACGGCCGACAACGGCCAGCACGTCCATCTGCGCTGCTGCACCGCCTACCGCGCGCTGCTGGACCGCGTCGGCGGCGCCCCGCTCGCGCCCGTGCAGGACCGCCTCGACGTGCCCGTCCTGGACGCCCGCGACCACACGCTGGGGAGGCTGCGCCGCTCCGCGCTCCCCGCGCCGCTGCACCTGGCCGGTTCCCTCGCCCGCTACCCGCACCTGTCCCTCGCCGAGCGCTCCGCCGCCGCCCGCGCCGCGCTCGCCCTGCGCCGGCTCGACCCGGCCGATCCGGCACTCGACGGGGCCCGCTTCGGGGACTGGCTGCGCCACCACGGCCAGTCGCCGCGCGCCGTCGAGGCGCTGTGGGACCTCGTCGGCACGGCCACCCTCAACGCCCGCGCCGACCAGGTCTCCCTGGCTCTCGCCGCCATGGTCTTCCGCACCGGGCTGCTCGGCGAGGCGGGCGCCGCCGACATCGGACGGGCCCGGGTGCCGCTCGGCGAACTCCACGACGTCCGCGCCCGCCGGGCCCTGGACCGCGCGGGCGTCCGCACCCTGCTCCGCACCCGTCTCCGCAGGCTGCGTCCACCGGGGGCGGCCCCGGAGCCCGGACCGCCGGACACCTCCACCGGCACCTCCCGGGGCACCTCCCCGGACCGCGCCGCGGACGGGAGCGGGACGGGGCACGGCGGCTGGCGGGCCGACCTCGACGGTCCCGGGGGCACTCCGACGGTCCTCCGCGCCCACGCCGTCGTCCTCGCGGTCCCGCCCGAAGAGGCGGAACGGCTGCTGCCGGACGGTGCCCTGGAGCGGCCGGCACGCCTGCGCGGGCTCGGGACCGCGCCGATCGTCAACCTCCACGTCGTCTACGATCGCAGGGTGCTGCGCCGCCCCTTCCTCGCCGCGCTGGGCACCCCGGTCCAGTGGGTCTTCGACCGGACGGAGCCCTCCGGCCTCACCGGCGGCGCCCAGTACCTCGCCCTGTCGCAGTCGGCCGCCGGAGACATCATCGACCAGCCCGCCGCCGACCTGCGCGCCCGTTTCCTGCCCGAGCTGGCCCGCCTGTTGCCGGCCGCCCGGCCCGCCCGGGTCCTCGACTTCTTCGTCACCCGCGAACGGGCGGCCACCTTCGCTCCCGCGCCCGGCACCGCGCGGTTGCGCCCCCACGCGATCTCACGTGCCCCCGGTCTCCTGCTGGCCGGGGCGTGGACCGACACCGGCTGGCCCGCCACGATGGAAGGCGCGGCCCGCAGCGGCGCCACCGCGGCCGCGGCGGCCCTGCGCCATCTGGGCGCCGCCCGCGGCCGCGCCGACCCGCCCCCCGCCCCGACCGCCGTGGACCCGGGCCGCCGCCCGGGACACACCCAGGAAGGCACGGCCGTATGACCACCACGCCCGTACCCGCCCGCACCGGGCACCCCGTACCACCCGGGCCGTCCCGGCCGGAGCAGGACCCCGGCCGTCCAGGAACCAGAGGAGAGAGTGTGAATACGGCGCATCCCGCCATCGACACCGCGGACGTCGCCGCGCTGCTGCTGCGCGGACGGACGCTCGCCACGCCGGTGCTGCGAGCCGCCGTGGCCCGCCTCGCCCCGCCCATGGACACCGTCGCCGCCTACCACTTCGGCTGGATCGACGCCGGGGGCCGCCCCGCCGAGGGCGACGGCGGCAAGGCGGTGCGCCCCGCGCTCGCCCTGCTCTCCGCCGAGGCCGCCGGCGCCGCCCCGGAGACCGGCGTCCCCGGGGCCGTCGCCGTGGAACTGGTGCACAACTTCTCCCTGCTCCACGACGACCTCATGGACGGGGACGAGCAGCGGCGCCACCGCGACACCGTCTGGAAGGTGCACGGCCCGGCCCTCGCCATCCTCGTCGGCGACGCCCTCTTCGCCCTGGCGAGCGAGGTCCTGCTGGAACTCGGCACCGCCGAAGGGGCCCGCGCCGCGCGCCGTCTCACCACCGCCAGCCGCAAGCTGATCGACGGTCAGGCCCAGGACATCTCCTACGAGCACCGTGAGCGGGTCACCGTCGAGGAGTGCCTGCGCATGGAGGGCAACAAGACGGGTGCCCTCCTCGCCTGCGCCACCTCCATCGGCGCCGTCCTCGGTGGCGCCGGCGACCACCTCGCGGACGCGCTGGAGGACTACGGCTACCACCTCGGCCTCGCCTTCCAGGCCGTCGACGACATCCTCGGCATCTGGGGCGACCCGGAGGCCACCGGCAAGCAGACCTGGAGCGATCTGCGCCAGCGCAAGAAATCCCTGCCGGTGGTCGCCGCCCTCGCCGCCGGCGGCCCCGCCTCGGACCGGCTGGGGGCGATCCTGGCCGTGGACGCGGGGAGCGACGGCGCCGAGGACTTCGACGAGACGGAGTTCGCCGAGCGCGCCGCGCTGATCGAGGAGGCCGGCGGCCGCTCCTGGACGGCGGAGGAGGCACAGCGCCAGCACACCGCCGCGCTGTCCGCCCTCGACCGGGTCGAACTCGACCCCGGCGTCCGCGAACAGCTCGTCGCCCTGGCGGACTTCGTCGTCGTGCGGCAGAGATGACCGGCCGCACGGCGGGAGGGACCGCGGCGCGGGTGATGGCCGTGGGGGACCGGCCGTACCCGGATGGGCGGGCAGCCGGCGGTGTCCCGCAGGCCGCCGGGAGGACGGCGCCCGTGCAGGAGCGGGCAACCGCCGGACAGGTCACGGCCGCTCCGCGGTCCGTGGCCACGAGGACGGTGCGGGGGGTGAGGCCCGAGCCGCCGCAGAGCACAGGCCGGGGACGCGGCGTTCCGGCCGCCGGAGGGACGGACCGGCCGAGCCGCCGCGTCCCCGGCCCGGAGGAGCCCCGCCGGTCCATATGAGGACGGCGCCCGCCGCCCGTAGGCCCGGACCGGGACGAGCGGCGGCGGGCGGAACCCCGGGCGGCCGGGCCGCCCGGGGCCCGACGCGGGGCGTGGTGCCGGGGCGGACGGGACCCGTGAGACGAGGGCTGTGAGACCGGGGCCGTGAGCCGGACCGGGGAGACCGGGTCACTTGAGACCGGGCTCGTGCGGCCGGGTGTTCCCGGCCGGGCCGCGGGCACGTGCCGCAGCCGTGACGGCGCCACAGGGCACGCCGCGACGCACCGCCGCGGCCCCCGCCTCGTGGCGCCGCCCGCCGCCCCATCCCGCCGCCCCGCCCCGCTCCGGCACCCCGCCTCGTCGACCCGCCCCGTCGCACCCTCGCACCGCGCCGCATGGTCCGCCGTGTGGTGGCGCCCCGCTCCAGGGCCCGGCCCCCGGGGCCTGGAGCAGGAGAACGGCCGCCGGGCGGCGCCGCACCCGGCCCCGCCCCCCGATCCCGCACCCCGGCCCCATACCGACCGGAGCGGCCCGGCCCACCACCTCACCCTCCCCGCCGACGTACGAAGGGCACCCCATGACGGCACCGTCCACCACCGACGGCGGCACCCCGCCGCGCCCGCCCGCCGCCCGTACCACCGTGGGGGCCGGCCCGGCCCCCGTCCTCCCGGCCGCCACCACGCCCTCCGGCCCCCCGGAGGACGCCGCGCGCGCCGCGGAGGCCGCGGTCCGTCACCTGCTCGCCCGCCAGGACGAGGAGGGCTGGTGGAAGGGCGACCTGGAGACCAACGTCACCATGGACGCCGAGGACCTGCTGCTCCGCGAGTTCCTCGGCATCCGTGACGCGCGCACCACCGAGGCCGCCGCCCGCTGGATCCGCTCCCGGCAGCGTGCCGACGGCACCTGGTCGACCTTCCACGGCGGCCCCGGCGATCTCTCCGCCACCGTCGAGGCGTACACCGCGCTCCGGCTGGCGGGCGACCCGCCCGACGCCGCGCACATGGCAGCCGCCTCCGCCTGGGCGCGCGAACGTGGCGGTATCGCCGCCACCCGGGTCTTCACCCGCGTCTGGCTGGCCCTGTTCGGCTGGTGGTCCTGGGACGACCTGCCCGAACTGCCGCCCGAGATGATCTTCCTGCCGCGGTGGTTCCCGCTCAACATCTACGACTTCGGCTGCTGGGCCCGGCAGACCATCGTGCCGCTCACCGTCGTCTCCGCGAAGCGCCCCGTGCGCCGCGCCCCCTTCCCGCTGGACGAGCTCCGCGCCGGCCCGGACACCGCGCAGCGGGGCGCCACCCGCGCCCCCCTCACCAGCTGGGACGGTCTCTTCCACCGTCTGGACCGGGCCCTGCGCGCCTACCGCCCGTTCGCGCTGCGCCCGCTGCGCCGCGCGGCGCTCGCCGCCTGCGCCCGCTGGATCACCGAACGGCAGGAGAACGACGGCTGCTGGGGCGGCATCCAGCCGCCCGCCGTCTACTCCGTCATCGCGCTCCACCTGCTCGGCCACGACCTCGACCACCCCGTGCTCCGCGCCGGGCTGGCCTCGCTCGACCGCTACGCCGTGTGGAGCGAACTCCCCGGGCCGGACGGCGGGCCCTGCCGGATGGTGGAGGCCTGCCAGTCCCCGGTCTGGGACACCTGCCTCGCCACCGTCGCGCTCGCGGAGGCGGGGCTGCCCGCCGATCACCCCGCGCTCGTCCGGGCCGCCGACTGGATGCTCGGCGAGCAGGTCCGGCGCCCCGGCGACTGGTCCGTCCGCCGGCCCCGGCTGGAGCCCGGCGGCTGGGCGTTCGAGTTCCACAACGACACCTATCCCGACACCGACGACACCGCCGAGGTCGTCCTGGCGCTGCGCCGCGCCGCCCACCCCGACCGGGAACGGGTGGACACGGCCGTGCGGCGCGCCGTCCGCTGGACGCTCGGGATGCAGTCCGCGGGCGGCGGCTGGGGCGCGTTCGACGCCGACAACACCAGCCGGCTGGCCGGCCGGCTGCCGTTCTGTGACTTCGGGGAGGTCATCGACCCACCGTCCGCCGACGTCACCGCGCATGTCGTGGAGATGCTCGCGGGGGAGGGGCTCGTGGGTGACCGGCGCGTACGGCGCGCCGTGACCTGGCTCCTCGCCGAACAGGAGCCCAGTGGCGCCTGGTTCGGGCGCTGGGGTGTCAACCACCTCTACGGCACCGGCTCCGTGGTCCCCGCGCTCACCGCCGCCGGGGTCCCGGCCGGTCATCCCGCGGTGCGGCGTGCCGTCGACTGGCTGAAGAGCGTCCAGAACGAGGACGGCGGCTGGGGTGAGGACCTGCGCTCCTACCCCGACCCGGAGTGGATCGCCCGCGGTGACTCCACCGCCTCCCAGACCGGCTGGGCGCTGCTCGCCCTCCTCGCCGCCGGTGAGGAGGACTGCAAGGCCGTGGAGCGCGGCGTGTCCTGGCTCGCCCGCACCCAGCGCGAGGACGGCTCGTGGGACGAGCCGCAGTTCACCGGCACCGGTTTCCCCTGGGACTTCTCGATCAACTACCACCTCTACCGCGTGGTGTTCCCCCTCACGGCGCTGGGCCGCTATGTGGCCGCGGTGCGGCCCACGGTCCGGCCCGGCCCGCGGGACGGCTGATGAGGCCCCCCGCGAGCCCGCCGTCGCTGCTGGTGGCCTGCGCGCTCTCCGTCGAACGGTTCGCCCTGCGCACCGCCGGCCGGGCCGGTGCGCCCGACGGGCTGACCCTGCTGCGGACGGGGATGGGCCCACGAGCCGCCGAGCACGCCGTCCGCCGCGGGCTGCGGAGCGCCGGCGCGGGCACCGGGGGCACCGGGCCCACCGCCGTCCTCGCCACCGGCTTCTGCGGAGCGCTCGCCCCGGGGATGCGCCCCGGGGACCTTGTGGTGGCGGAGGTGGTGGCCGAGGTGATGGCGGAGGCGGCCGGCGCCACAGCCGGCGCCACAGCCGGCGCCACGGCCGACCCGGCGGGCGACGGGGTGCACGGGGAGGCGGGCGGCGATGTGCCCGGCGCACCTGCCGGAGGGCACATGGCCGGGAAGGCAGCTGGGAAAACGGCCGGCAACGCAGTCGACAACGCAGTCGGCAACGCAGTCGGCAACGCAGTCGGCAACGCAGCCGGGGCCGCCGGCGGAGCCGCCCGGACGCGGGGCACGGCGGACGGTGACCCGCGCACACCGGCCCGGGTGATCCCGTGCGACGGCGCCGCCGTCCTCGCCGCCGCTCTCACCGCCGCGCCGGCCCCGCCCGCACGGCGGAGGGGCGGCGTGACCGTGCACACCGGGCCGCTCGTGAGCGGTGGCCGTCTCGTCCGTGGCGCCGAGCGCGCCCGCCTCCACGCCGCCACCGGGGCGATCGCCGCCGACATGGAGTCGGCGGCCACGCTCCGTGCCGCCCTGGCCGCTGGGGACCGCCCCGTTGCCGCCGTACGGGTGGTCGTGGACACCCCGGAGCGCGAACTGGCCCGGGCGGCCACGGTGCTCGGTGGAATATCGGCCTTCCGCGTCCTGCGGACCGTCCTGCCGGCTTTCTACGAATGGCACCGTTCCCTGCCGCTCCCCAGGAGGTGAGCCAGATGGCCATGCCGCTGCGCCAGACCATCCGCGTCGGAACCTATCTCCTCGCCCAGAAGCTCCGGCGGCGGGCGAAGTTCCCGCTGATCGTCGAGTTGGAACCACTCTTCGCCTGCAACCTCAAATGCGAGGGGTGCGGGAAGATCCAGCACCCCGCCGGGCTGCTCCGGCAGCGGATGCCCGTCGCCCAGGCCGTCGGAGCGGTGCTGGAGTCCGGCGCCCCGATGGTGTCCGTCGCCGGTGGCGAGCCGCTGATGCACCCGCACATCGACGAGATCGTGCGGCAGCTGGTGGCCCGGCGCCGCTACGTCTTCCTCTGCACGAACGCGATGCTGCTCCGCAAGCATCTGGACAAGTTCACGCCCTCGCGCTACTTCGCCTTCACCGTCCACATCGACGGGCTGCGCGAGCGCCACGACGCCTCCGTCGCCAAGGAGGGCGTCTTCGACGAGGCCGTCGAGGCGATCCGGGAGGCCCAGCGGCGCGGTTTCCGGGTCACCACCAACTCGACGTTCTTCAACACCGACACCCCGCAGACGGTGATCGAGGTGCTGGACTACCTCAACGACGACCTGCGCGTCGACCACATGATGATCTCCCCCGCCTACGCCTACGAGAAGGCGCCCGACCAGGAACACTTCCTCGGGGTGGAACAGACCCGCGAACTGTTCGCCAAGGCGTTCGACGGCGGGAACCGGCGCCGCTGGCGGCTCAACCACAGCCCGCTCTTCCTCGACTTCCTCGAGGGCCGGGTGGACTTCCCCTGCACCGCCTGGGCCATTCCCAACTACTCCCTGCTCGGCTGGCAGCGGCCCTGCTATCTGATGGGCGACGGCCATGTCCCCACCTACCGGCAACTGGTGGAGGAGACCGACTGGGACGCCTACGGCCGGGGCCGGGACCCCCGCTGCGCCAACTGCATGGCCCACTGCGGCTACGAACCCACCGCCGTGCTCGCCACCATGGGATCGCTGCGGGAGTCCCTGCGGGCCGTGCGCGACACCGCGGGCGGGAGCCGCCGCTGACGGGGCGGGGGAACGGCCGGTCAGGTCCTGGGGGGCCGGCGCCCCGGGAGGGGCACCGGCCCCGGTGCGGCCCCGGCGTCACCCGGTCCCGGGCGGAGCCGGTCAGCCGTCGAGCATCCGGGACCGCAGCCGCTCCCGGGCGTGCGGGCCGAAGTCCAGGCCGCGGGTGAGATAGGCGTCGGCCGTGCCCCACTCCTCCTCGATCGCCGTGAAGGCCGCCGCCAGGTACTCCAGGCGGGCGTCGAAGAGGGGGCCCAGCAACTCGCCGACCTCCGGGGACAGCCCGCCGGCGGCGCCCTCCGCGCGCCGGTACCGGTAGCGGCGGTGCGGTGCGGCGCTGATCAGGTAGTCCCGTTCGATGTCGGCCCGCTCCACGCCCAGCGCGAGGAGGGTGACCGCCACCGAGAGGCCGGCGCGGTCCTTGCCCGCGGCGCAGTGCATCAGCGCCGGCACGCTGTCCTCGGCCAGGGCGTGCAGCACCTGGCTGTGCTCGGCGGTGCGGGTGAGGACGATCTCCCGGTAGGTGTCCGCCATCCGGCGGGCCCCCTGGCCGTCGCCCAGCGCCGCGCGGAGCTGGGCCAGGTCGCCGTCGCGCACCATGCGCCAGAACTCCGCGCCGTGCGCCGGGTCGGTCAGCGGCAGGTTCACCAGCCGCACCCCGTCCAGGGCGACGTCCGGGCCGTCCAGGGCCACGTCGGCCTCGTTGCGGAAGTCGAAGACGGTGTGCAGTCCCAGGGAGGCGAGGAACGCGGCGTCCTCGGATGTGGCCTTCGCCAGATGCCCGCTGCGGTAGAGCACCCCCCGGCGTACCCGGCGGCCGTCCGCGGCCGGCAGGCCGCCCACGTCGCGGAAGTTCCGCACCCCCGCCAGCACCGGCTCGGGCTGCGGAACCTGGGATACCTGAGGCGTCTGCGTCACGGGCGCTCCTCCCGGTCGGCGCCGGCCCCACACCGGCGCGGTCCTGCCGACCCTACGGCACCCGCGCGGACGGCCGGCCCGTCACCCGGAAGGGTGGCCGCGCGCGGAGGCCCGGGTACGCGGAGGCCCGGGTACGCCGTCCCCGGCGTGGCGCGGGCGGGGGCGGCCACCGGGCGCGCGGGCGCCCCGGGCCGCCGTCGTGCCGTCCCCGTCGCGCCCGCCGTCCCCTGCCCGCCGCCGTCCCGCGCCCGCCCCGTGCCGGGCGCGGGACGGCACCGGTCCGGGCACCCGCCCCGCGACGCGGCGGCGTGTGCCGCCGTACCGCGGGCGGGCCCGGACGCTCCTGGCTCCGTCCGCCTCGTACGCGGCCGGGAGCCGCTCTCCGGTCCCCTCGCCGACCGTCCCCCGGCTGGTTCCCGCCGTCCCCGGCGGTCAGCCGCGCGGGCCGGCGCAGCGCAGGCAGGCCCAGACGACCTGGCCCCGCCCGCTCTCGTGCGGCCGGACTCCCCATTCCTCCGCCAGCGCCCCCACCAGGAGCAGCCCCCGCCCGCCCTCGTCGTCGGCGTGGGAGAACGTGGCGCGGGGCTCTGTCTCCGCGCGGCCCTGGTCGGCCACCTCCACCCGCACCAGCCGCCCGGTGAGCCGCACGTCACAGGTGACCTTCACGCTGTCGGTGTGGCACACCGCGTTGGTGAACAGCTCCGACACCACGAGTTCGGCGTCGGCGCGGCACCTCTCGCCGATTCCCCACTCGCACAGCACCGTCAGGACGCGCCTCCGTGCCTTCGCGACCGATGTGCTCTTCGCCGGCAGATGGAAGACGTCCTGCAAGGGCTGGGCGACGAGACCGCCGGAGCGGCCCAGTCGCAACGCGTCTTGGTAAGGGACCACGTCGCCACTATGCGGCTTGCCACACACGCCTGGCAAGGATCAGTCTGTAATTTGCAAAACGGTGAAGTCAACCTGGCCCGGTCGCCTGACGCCGTGCCAGACTGCGTGCGGGTCAAGGTTGTTGGAGGGGATGTGCGGTGAAGGACGCGCGGTCGGGGGGTGCGCCGACCGTCCTGAGGGTCGTGCTCGGCAGACGCCTGAAGGACCTCCGGGAGACGGCGGGGCTGACCTACGAGCAGGCCGGGCGGGCCCTCGATGTCACCCACGCCACCATCCGCCGGATGGAGAAGGCGGAAGTCGGGCTCAAGACCCCGTATGTGGAGAAGCTGCTCCAGGTGTACGGGGTCACCGGCGAGGAGGAGGTCCAGGAGTTCCTCGCCCTGGTCCGGGAGGCCAACCAGCCCGGCTGGTGGCACCGTTTCCGTGACGTCCTGCCGGAGTGGTTCAGCGTCTTCGTCGCCCTGGAGGGGGAGGCGAGCGTCATCCGGGCCTACGAGCCGCACTACGTGCCCGGCCTGCTCCAGACGCCCGCCTACGCCCGCGCCGTCCTGCGCGCCGGGATGCCCCACGCCACCGAGGAGGAGGTGGAGCGCCTCACCGCGCTCCGCGCCGAACGCCAGGCGGTGCTCACCGGTGAGAAACCGCCGCTGCTGTGGGTGGTCATGGACGAGACGGTGCTGCGCCGGCCGATCGGCGGCCCCGAGGTCATGCGTGAGCAGATCGACCGGCTCGCCGAGGCCGCCGAGATGCCCCGGGTCAGGCTGCAGCTGATGCCCTTCGCCGCCGGACCGCACCCGGCCATGTACGGGCCCTTCCACATCTTCCGGTTCCCGGTCCCGGAACTCCCGGACGTCGTCTACACGGAGAGCCTCGTCGGCGCCGCCTACATGGATCAGCGGGATGACGTGTCGACGTTCCTGGAGGCGCTGGACCGCATGTGCGCGCAGGCCGCGCCCGCCCACTCCATCCGGTCCCTGCTGGGTGGTATTCGCAAGGAGATCTGAACCATGGATCGCAGGACACGTATCTACAACGGGATGCCCGCGAAGGACCTGGGCACGGAGGGCTGGCAGCGGCCGTGGAGCGGCGGCAACGGCGGAAGCTGTGTGGAGGCGATGAAGCTGGGGGACGGCAGGGTGGCCCTGCGGCAGTCCACCGACCCCGAGGGCCCCGCGCTGATATACACACACCACGAGATGGCGACCTTCATCCGCGGCGCGAAGGGCGGCGAGGCGGACTTCCTCCTCGCCTGACCCGGGCCGGCGCCGTGACGGGCGCCGTCCCGGACGCCCCGCCCCGACCGACGCCCCGACCGACGTCCCGACCGACGTCCGGAACGGGCGTCCCGACCAGGACAGAACTCGGCTCCCTCCCGCCGCGGCAGCAGCCGCCGCGGGCACCGGGGGCCGGACGGAAACGGAGACCGGTGTGACCGACCAGGGTTTCCCCGCCGAGCGGATCGACACGAGCAGACCCCACCCGGCGCGGATGTACGACTACTACCTCGGGGGGCGGGACAACTACGAGGTGGACCGCCACGCCGCCGAGGAGGTCCTGCGCTTCGCCCCCAGCACCCGCGTGACCGCGCTCGCCAACCGCGCCTTCATGCGCCGCGCGGTCCGCGCGGTGGTGGGGGCCGGGGTCCGGCAGATCATCGACATCGGCACGGGCATCCCCACCTCGCCCAACCCCCATGAGATAGCCCGGGAGATCGACCCCGCGGCCCGGGTGGCCTTCGTCGACAACGACGTCATCGTGGCCACGCACGCCGACGCCAAGCTGGCCGGTGAGAGCGGCACCGCCTTCGTCCACGCGGACCTGCGGGACCCGCGGTCGATCCTCGAGAGCCCCGCGCTCCGCGACCTCATCGACTTCGGCGAGCCGGTCGCGCTGATGCTCGTGGCCGTTCTGCACTTCGTGGAGGACGCCGCCGACCCGGCGGGCATCGTCGCCGCCCTCGGCGAGGGGCTGCCCAGCGGCAGCCACCTCATCCTCAGCCATGTCACCGCCGACTTCCACGGCGGCGAACAGGAGATCGCGAGACGGGACGACCCGGGGGTCGGGGCGCGGAAGGTCTACGAACGCACCGCGGCCGCGGTGACCCTGCGCGACCGGAACGGCGTGGCACGGTTCTTCGAAGGCTGGGACCTCCTCGAACCGGGGCTGGTACAGGCCTCCGCCTGGCGTCCGGAGCTGGAGCCGGAGGACGCCGGGCACGATGCGGCGGAGGCGGAGGACGGCACCTTCCAGGACGCCCCGGGGGCTGCGGACGCGCAGGACGGGGCCGGCATCCGGGCCGGTTTCGACGACGTCGCCGCCCTCTACGCGGGGGTGGCGCGGAAGCCCTGACGGGGTGACGAGCGGCGGCCGGTCCGCCCGGGCCGGTCCGCCGGGGCCGGGGTGCCCGCCCCGGCCCCCGACTCCGGGCGGAACGGGCGGGTCCGGGGGCCGGTGTGGCCCGGCCCCGCGGGGTGGCCCTCGCTGCCCGTGAACCGTCCCCGAGAGGGCGCCCGGTGGTGGCCGGGTGCGGCGACGGGGCGGGAGGCGCGTGGGCGCGCGGGACCGCTCGGGGCTGGTTGGGGACAGCCCGGCGCCGGGCGGGGCGGTGAATCCCCGGAGGTGGATGAGCGGTGCGGGAGGCCCTGGCCCCGTCCCCGGCGCCCGGAAATCTCCCGTACACGAGCGGGCATGGCCGGACATGAACCAGCCGGACGGCCGCCGCAACGGTGACTCCCGGGCCCCGGCCCGGTGACATGCCGGGAGAAGAGACGCGCCCGTACGGGCCGGGCCGGTCGCCCGTCCGGGCAGAACCGGTGCCCGGACGGGCGGGTATCAGGCCGGGCCCGGCGCCGAAGGCGGGCCGGAGCGCGCATCGCGCGGGAATTCCCGGCAGCGGCCCGGCGTTCACTCCTCACGCCCGGTCCGCCCCGTCCGTACCGCGCCCGCACCTTCCGCGCGGTCCCGCACGCCTCACCACGGCGTGGTACCGGACCGGGCCGGGTGCCGGGCCGCCTCCGGCACGGAGCGGCACGGCGTGAGCCACCCCTGCCGCCCCTGCCTCACGGAGGTCCCATGACGGAATCCGCGCCCCGCCCAGGTCAGCCGGCCACCCCGCCCCGGCGGTCCCTCGCCGCCCGGCTGCGGCCCGCCGCCTTCGGCGCGCGCCCGGCGGGGGAGCGGCTGGAGCGGATGCGCCGTTCACCGCAGTACGCCGGCGGCCGGTTCCACAACCCCGTGCCCACGGGCACCATGTCGATGTCGCCCGGCGACCTCGGGGCGATGCTGCGGGGACAGTTCGGCCGCGCCGCGCGCGCCCGCCGCGCGCCGGCCGCGCCGGTGCCGCTCCACCGGAGTCTCCCGGACGGCCCGCCCGCGTCCGGGCTCCGGCTGACCTGGACGGGGCACTCCAGCGTCCTCGCCGAGATCGACGGCCACCGGGTGCTGTTCGACCCCGTGTGGGGCGAGCGCTGTTCCCCGTTCGCCTTCGCGGGACCGCGCCGGCTCCACCCCGTGCCGCTGCCGCTCGCCGAACTCCTCCCGGTGGACGTCGTCGTCATCTCCCACGACCACTACGACCACCTCGACATGGGGACGATCCGCGCCCTGGCGGCCGGCGGCACGCGCTTCGCCGTCCCGCTCGGGGTCGGCGCCGACCTGGAGCACTGGGGTGTGGACCCGGCGCACATCGAGGAACTGGACTGGCACGAGCCGGTCCGGATCGGCGAACTCACCCTCACCCCCACGCCCGCCCGCCACTTCTGCGGCCGTGCTCTGCTGCGCATGCGCACCCTGTGGGCGGCGTGGGTCGTCGCCGGGCCCCACCACCGGATCTTCCACAGCGGCGACACCGGCTGGTTCCCCGGCTTCGCCGAGACCGGCGCCACCTACGGCCCGTTCGACGCCACGATGATCCAGATCGGGGCCTACAGCGCGCACTGGCCCAGGAACCACACGGACCCCACGCCGCTGCCCGGGGCCTGGCCGGACATCCACATGTCACCGGCCCAGGGGGTGCGGACCCACCTCGACCTCCAGGGAGGCCGTCCGGGTGGGGTGCTGTTGCCGATCCACTGGGGAACCTTCAACCTGGCGCCGCACGCGTGGGCGGAGCCGGGCGAGTGGACGAAGGACGCGGCGGAGGAAGCCGGTCAGGCGGTGGCGTTCCCCCGGCCGGGGGAGCCGTTCGAGCCCGCGGGGAAGCTCCCGGTGGAGGCGTGGTGGCGGGAGGTGTCCGCGCCGATCGACCGTCCGTGGCGCCGCCCCCGGAGCACCGAGGGCGCGGCCGGGACGAGCAGGGAGGATCTCGGCCTCGCGGGTGAGCGGTGACGTCCCTGTAGGGGGCGAGTTCGGCGGTGCCGGGGCCGGATCGGCCTCCGCCTGGTGAGGCGGACCGTTCGCCGCTGGAGGCCGGCCGCGGACGGGCCGGCGGCCCACGACGGGCCCTCGGTGCGCGGCGGTACGCCGGGCCCGGTTCACCCGAGGGTCCGGGCCCGGCGTGCCGCCGCACTGCACCGCCCCCGCCCGCCGCTGGACGGCAGGCGGATCGTGACCCCCCCCCCCCCCCCCCCCCCCCCCCCCCCCCCCCCCCCCCCCCCCCCCCCCCCCCCCGCCGCCGCGCCCCCCGGGGGGGGGGGCGGGGGGGGGGGCGGGGGGGGTGGGGAGGCCGGGGCGGTG
>NZ_JAATEN010000033.1 GCF_012034935.1 Streptomyces zingiberis | reverse complement strand
CCCCCCCCCCCCCCCCCCCCCGCCGCGGGGGCGGCGGCCGGCCCGCGCCGCCCGGCGGGCCCGGACGCGTGCGTGCGTCCGGGCCCGCCGGTGACGGTCGCCGCCCGGCCGGCGGAGGGGTCCGCGGCCGGGAGCGTATGGGTCAGGCGCCGGCCTGGCCGCTCTCCGCCGCCTTCTCGGTGGCCTTCTCCGCGGCGTCGGCGTCGCCCGCGGCAGCCTCACCGGCGGCGGGCCCGTCGGTGCCGGCGGCTTCGGTGGCCTGGCCGTCCTCGGCGTCCTCGGCGTCTTCGTCGTCCATGTCGACGATCTCGCCGTTGGTGTCCTTGACCGTCGCGGCCTCCACCACGAGGGCGAGCGCCTTGCCACGGGCCACCTCACCGACGAGCACCGGCACCTGGCCGCCCTCGACGACGGCCTGGGCGAACTGGTCGGGGCTCATCCCGGAGGACTGCGCACGGCGCATCAGGTGCTCGGTGAGCTCCTCCTGGCCGACGGAGACCTTCTCGCGGTTGACCAGCTCGTCGAGGACGAACTGGGTGCGGATGCCCTTCTCGGCCTGCTCGCGCAGCTCGGCGTCGAACTCCTCGGCGGTCTTGCCCTGGATCTTCAGGTAGCCGTCCAGGTCCATGCCCATCTGGCCGAGCTGGTGGTGCTCCAGGTTGTGCTTGCGGGTGCCGATCTCGTCCTCGAGGAGCTTCTCGGGAACCGGCACCTCGACCAGCTCCAGGAGGGCGTCGAGCACCTTCTCCTGGGCCTGGGTGGCCTGCTCGTACTGGTTCTGCTGCTCCAGGCGCCGGCGGCTGTCCGTGCGCAGCTCCTCCAGGGTGTCGAACTCGCTCGCCATCTGGGCGAAGTCGTCGTCCAGCTCGGGGAGTTCGCGGGCGGCGACGGCGGTGACGTCGGCCTTGACCTCGGCCTCCCGGCCCTCGGCGGAGCCGCCCTTGAGCTCGGAGGTGAAGGTGGCGCTCGAACCGGCCTCCAGGCCGGTGACGGCCTCGTCGATGCCGTCGAGCAGCTCGCCGGAGCCGATGGTGTAGCTGACGCCCTGGGCGACGCCGTCCTCCAGGACCTCGCCGTCGACCTTGGCCTCCAGGTCGATGGTCACCACGTCACCCTCGGCGGCGGCGCGCTCGACCGGGGTGGTGGAGGCGAAGCGGTCCCGGAGCTGCTCGACGGCCTTGTCCACGTCCTCGTCGGTGACCTCGACGGCGTCGACGGTCACCTCGATGCCGGAGAAGTCCGGGATCTCCAGGGCGGGGCGGATGTCCACCTCGGCGGTGAAGGCCAGCACCTCACCGTCCTTGAGCTCCGTGATGTCCACCTCGGGCTGGCCGAGCGGGTTGAGCTCGCCCTCGTTGACCGCGTCGGTGTAGAACTTCGGCAGCGCGTCGTTGACGGCCTCCTCCAGCACCGCGCCGCGGCCGAACCGCTGGTCGATGACGCGGGCGGGGATCTTCCCCTTGCGGAAGCCGGGCACCGACACCTGCTGGTTGATCTTCTTGTACGCCGCGTCGAGGCTGGGCTTGAGCTCCTCGAAGGGCACCTCGACAGTGAGCCGAACCCGGGTCGGGTTCAGGGTCTCCACGGCGCTCTTCACGGTTCGGTCTCCTTGGGGCTGACTTCGGGGATGGGCAGAGGGATCGCGACTCTCTGCGGAGGGCGCCTCATGCGGTGATCGACGGGGTTGATCGACGGTGGGCGATCGACACAGCCGGACACGGGCACGCAGCTTGCATAGTAACCGCAAGCGGTATCCGCCCCTAAACCTGCGGGGCCCGCGGAGCCCCGGAGGAGCCGTGGACCGGCGGCCCGGGAACGGCTCCGGGACCGCTGCCCGGCAGGGGCCCGGCGTCCCGTCCCGGAGGGGCCTCGCGCCGGCGCTCCCGGGGGGGGCCGCGCACCGAGGGCCCGGACGGGCTCCGCAGGGGGGCGCCCCGGGGGCCGGAGGGGCGGAGCGGCCGGAGGCCCGGAGGGCGCTGTGGTGGGGGCCGGCCCGGTGGTGGTCGGGGTGGCCGGATTCGAACCGACGGCCTTCCGCTCCCAAAGCGGACGCGCTACCAAGCTGCGCCACACCCCGCCTGCTTGCGAGACGTAGCGTACATGCCCGCAAACCCCACGAGGGCTGCCAGTGCTGTCGGTGCTGCCGGCGCCGCCATCGCGCGGACGGCACCCGCGCGGGGAGACCCGGAACAGCGGCGGCGCCCGCCTCCGAACCCCGCCCGGACGGCGGCCGGACGCTGGTGTGCGAGCCGGCGGGCGGACCCGCTACGATGCTCAGCGTGCCACGGCACCACCGCGGCGGCCGCCGGTTCTCCGGTGGTGGCGGGCGGTATCCGTGGCACAGGCGGGCGTAGCTCAATGGTAGAGCCCCAGTCTTCCAAACTGGCTACGCGGGTTCGATTCCCGTCGCCCGCTCCATCCCCGTCAGGGCCAGGTCAGAGGGTGTTTCCCCGGCCTGGCCCTGACGCCGTTCCGGGCAGGCGCCCGGCCGGTCGCGCCCCCCGCGTGCGCCAGGGAGTGCGCCCAAGCAGGTACGAACGTTCGTACCCAGGTCCGCCCCCGCGTGCGCCGGCGACGTCCCGCGCGCCCCGCCCGCCGAGTGGTCCCGCCCGGCCGCACTAGGGTGGCCGCATGGAGATCTGGGTGAACCCGGCCTGCTCCAAGTGCCGCTCCGCCGTGCGGCTGCTGGAGGAGACGGGCGCGGAGTACACGGTGCGGCGCTATCTGGAGGACCCGCCCTCCACCGACGAGTTGCGGGACGTCCTCGGCCGGCTCGGCCTGGAGCCCTGGGACATCACGCGCACGCAGGAGACGGTGGCGCGGGAGCTGGGGATCGCGGCGTGGCCGAGGGAGCCCGCCGAGCGGGAGCGCTGGATCGGGGCCCTCGCCGCGCACCCGCGGCTGATCCAGCGTCCGATCATCACCGCCGACGACGGCAGCGCGGCCGTCGCCCGCGACGAGGCCACCGTGCGGGCCGTCGCCGGGCGGGGACGCTGAGGCCGCCCGTGGCCGCCGGACGGCACGGCGGCCACGGCGTAACGGCGGCAGGGACCCGGCCGGGCCGGGGTGCCGCCGGGAGGCGCGGGGCCGCCTCGCGCACACCGCCGGCGCCGCCCCCGGGTGGGCCGCGCCGGAGAACCCCGGCCGGCCGTGTCAGAAGCTGATCTGGTTGAGCGTGTTCGCCAGGGAGTCCAGGAGTCTCTGGATCGTCGGTGCGATGCCCGTCGACGCCAGGAAGAAACCGAACAGGACAGCCACGAGGGCCGGCCCGGCCTTCAGTGACTTCGACCTGATCATCACCAGCATGATGACCAGGAGCACCACCACAGCAGACAGCGAAATGACCACAGCTGATCCCACCCTCGGTCGGAAAAGACGTCACCGGCCCCGGACATGCGGCCCCGCACCCCCAGCCGGAACCATGGTGCCACCAACGCGGTACCGGGTCGTTCCCCGTTGGCATTTCGTCGCCCATCTGTTCACGCCACCCCTATGCCCACGCCCACCCCTCGGGCAAACGATCGAGGCGGAGGGCCGCCGCGCCACGTGATCCGCACCACGGCGGGGGAACCGGCCGGAGGACCGTCAAACGGGCGGATCACCCCCCTTGAGCTGGTCCGCGTGGGGTATCCGAGGGCCAACGAAGAGAGGAGGGGGAAGGTTTTACGGACAATGCCTCCCAACGCTATGGTGCCTCAGATGTTGCACGCTGCCCCGTCCCCCTCGTGCACGGCGACGCCTCGGTCGTCCACTCCCCTGCCTCCGTTCCGGGAGGGTGCATGAGCGACGTACTGCGCTCCCACGGCCACCGGAGGGTCCCCCTCCCCCCAGCCGAGGACACGGCCGCCCCGCACGCCCCGTCGCACAGCCCGGGAACACCACATCCCGGGCGGTCTCCCACGCCGCCGGGCGGAAACGGTTCCCCGAAGAAGCGCGACCCGTTCTTCGACAACGCCAAGTACCTGGCGATCGTCCTCGTCGCCTGCGGGCACGCCTGGCAGCCGCTGATCTCCGACAGCCGGCTCGCCGAAGCGGCGTACATGTTCGTCTACGCCTTCCACATGCCGGCGTTCATCGTCGTCTCGGGCTATTTCTCCCGCAGCTTCGACATGCGGGCGGACCGGCTGCAGCGGCTGATCACCGGCGTGGCCGTGCCGTACGTCATCTTCGAGATCGCGTACACCTACTTCAAGCGCTACGCGGACCCGGACCCCGGCTATCCGATCAGCCTGCTGGACCCCTGGTACCTCACCTGGTTCCTGATCGCCCTCTTCATCTGGCGCCTCACCACCCCGCTGTGGAAGGTGGTGCGCTGGCCCGTCCCGCTGGCGCTGGCCATCGCGGTACTGGCCTCCGTCTCCCCCGACATCGGCGACGACCTGGACCTCCAGCGGGTGCTGCAGTTCCTGCCGTTCTTCGTGGTCGGCCTGGTGCTCAAGCCGGAGCACTTCCAGCTCATGCGCCGCCGTGAGGTGCGCCTGCTGGCGATCCCGGTGCTCGCCGCCGGCCTCGTCTGCGCCTACTGGGCCGCGCCGCGGATGAAGGTGAGCTGGCTCTACCACCGCGACAGCGTCCAGGAGCTGGGCTACGCCGCCTGGACCGGACCCGTGATGACGCTGGCGCTGTTCGGCTGCTCCATGGCGCTCACCATCGCCTTCCTGGCCTGGGTACCGCGGCGGGAGATGTGGTTCACCGCCCTCGGCGCCGGCACCCTCTACGGCTACCTGCTCCACGGCTTCCTGGCCAAGGGCTCCCGTTTCTGGGACTGGTACGACCAGGAGTGGCTGTACACCCCGTGGGGCGCGGCCGTGCTGACCCTGGCCGCCGCGGTGATCGTCACGGTGCTGTGCACCAAGCCGGTGCAGTGGATGTTCCGCTGGGCGATGGAGCCGAAGATGGCGTGGGCGTTCCGCCGGGACGCGGCCGAACTGGGCCGCGGCCGTGGCGCGCGGGCCACACCGCGCGCCGGGGAGGCCGCCGGGGAGAAGCGGGACGGCGGGAAGGCCGCGGAACGCGGCTGAGCGCGCCGCCGCCGCACCCGCCCCTCCCGGCCACCCCGCCTCCGACGGCACCGGCGCCGTCACGGCGACACCGCGCGGGCCGCGGTCCCGGAACTTCTCCGGGGCCGCGGCCCTTCGCCGTGGAAGGGCCGGGAACGGGCGGGGGCAGGCGGGAACGGACCGGAGCGGGCGGCACGCGCCCGGGGGCCGTCAGCCGTCGGGCACGCCCCGGATCAGATGCCGGGGGAGCCCGCGAAGTAGGCCTTCATCACCGAGGTGTGCGTCGGGAACGCGAGGTCGGCCGGCTCGTGGAGCACCAGCCACTCCGTCACCTCTTCGGTGGGCACCGACGGCGGGAGGGTCTCCGCGTCCCGCTCCGGCAGCAGGCCGAAGACCAGCAGGGTCCGGAGGGAGTTCTCGACGGCGAACAGCCGGACGCGTTCGGCGTCGGCGGAGAGCAAGGTCTCCTCGGCCAGTTCCCGTACCGTCGCCTGCTCCCAGGTCTCCCCGACCTCCATGTAGCCGCCGGGCAGGGCCAGTTCGCCGCGGAACGGCTCGATGTCCCGCCGCACCACGACCAGTCCGCGGCGGCCGTCCGCCGCGACGACGGGCTGCAGGGCGACCGCCACCGGCAGCGGGTTCGCCCACTGCGTCTCACCGCAGCCCACACAGTCCCGGGGCCACCCCGCCGCCTCCGGGTACCCGACGCCGCAGTACGGGCAGTGGGTGACGCTGCGACCCGGTGTGAACCCCATGTGTGCCCTCCCTTTCCCACATCCACCCCGGCGCCGTCGAACATCTGGCCGGAGATCAACCCGACCCTACCGCCGCCCGCCGGGGTGCGACGCGACCGGCTTCCGGCCCCTCCTACCCGGAACCGGACGGGAGATCTCCGCCGCGCGGCGCCGGCGCACGTGCGGGGATCGAGCAGGTGGCGGCCGTGGAGGGGACCGGCGGAGCACGGCGGGCGAGCGCGGCGCGTCCCCGGAGCGCGCCTCGGTGACCGCCGGGCCGGCCGGCGCGGCGGTCACGAGGTCACCGAGGCACGGCCGGCCCGGGGGCGTGCCCGCCCGGCGGGGAGCGCGGTGCGGGGAGCTCGGTGCGGGGAGCTCGGTGCGGGGAGCTCGGTGCGGGGAGCGCGGCTCCCTCCCCCGGCTCACCGCTCGCGCCCGCACTCCGTCGGTCCGTGTGCCGGCCGGCTGCCGCGTGCGCGCCCGCCGCGCGGGCTCCGGTTGGGCGGGCGGTCCCCGGTGGGTGGGTCCCCGGGTACCGTCCACGCGGCCGTCAGGCCCGCGGCTCGTGCCCCGGCCCCGGCTCCGGCTCCGGCTCCGGTGAGCGCCGGAGATGCCGCATCAGCAGGTCGAGACGGGTCCAGCCGTCGGCGGTGGAGCCGTCACCGAGCGGGTAGTGGAGGCCGTGCCGGCCGTCCGGCCCCAGCTCGACCGGGCTGAGGGAGAGCGGCGGCCGGCGCGCGTGGCCGGCGCCGATCTCCCGGACCTCGGCCGCGCCCAGGGCGAAGGCGACCGGAACGGGTGGCGCGTGCAGCCGGGCCGGCACGTGCAGGTCCCGTCCGCCCGTCTGCACCTGGGCGAGCAGGGTGACGAGGTGGTGGCGGGCGGCCAGTTCCTCCGCGAGCCCCGCGAGCGCGTCCAGCGGCGGCTCCTCGTCCTCGCCGTAGCCGGCGGTGAACGTGATGTCCTCCTCGACGCCCTCCTCGGTACGCAGGACGCGCAGGGTCGCGGTGGCGGGACGCCCGGGGTCGCCGACCGCGACGGCCCAGGTCGGCTCGGGCGCGCGCTGGTAGGCCAGTTCGGTGAGCCGCCGCCGTGACCAGGGCAGGTTGACCGGCTCCGCGGTGCCCCAGCCCGCCGGCGGTCCGCCCGTCACCGCCTGCCAGACGGCCTCCAGGGCGCCGCCGAGCACGAGGCGGTCGTCGGCGGGGTGCGCGGTGCGGACGGAGATCCCGAGCCGCCGCTCCCCGGTGGGCGCGGTGTCCCGGAAGACCTCCGCGACCGGCGTCTCCCCGCTCTCGGCGGGGGCCGGCCCGAAGGCCCCGTCCCGCCAGCGCAGCACCGCGCCGGACAGCCCGTCGTAGTAACCGCCGCGGCCGTCCTGGACGACCCAGCGCGACGGGGGCGCGAAGAGCAGGGAGCGGGTGGCGAAGGTGAGGCGGCTGGTGTGCGGGGTGACGATCTGGAGCCCGCGGCCGGAGGCGAGGGTGGCCCGGCGGGCGTCGGACAGCCAGGCGGTCATGGCGATCACCGGGCGGTCCTGGATGACCACGGCGGCGTGGCCGGTCAGCACGTCCACGGCCGGTTGCGCGGCGACCGGCGCGGGGGCGGCGGTGACACCGGGCGGCACCGGATCGCCGTCGCCCATGGCCTCGCCCGCGCCGGGCGGCCAGACGGTGCCGTCCAGCATCGCGGCGAGCCGGCCGGCGAACGCCCCGGCGAGCCGCTCCGCCTCGGGCACCGCCGTGGAGGCGCGGGCCTCCACCCACCACACGGGGCCCTCGCCGGGCGGCGCCCCGTCCGGGCCCAGCAGCCGGGCCGTCTCGCCGGCCACCTGCACCAGCACCGGCGACTCGACGGAGACCAGGGGCCGGCCGGCCTCGTCGCAGAGCTGGAGCACCGCCCCGTCACCGGCGGCGCCGAGGCGCAGGTCGGGCCCGCCGGCGAGGAGGCCGGCGACGACGCTCCAGGCGTCCGGCATCTTCCGGGTGAGCGCGATGATGTCCTTGGTCATACGGCGTCCCTGGCTGTCTCGTCGGTCGGCTCGGTGATCGGCCCGGTGATCGGCCCGGTGATCGGCCCGGCGGTCGGCTGCGCCGTGCCGTCCGCGGGCGTCCTGGGTGGCGCTCTTCTCCGGTGGCCCTGGTCCTCGTCGGTGCCGGGGCGGCGGCGCGGACCCCGCCCCGGTGGCCGGTGGCCGCCCCGTCAGCTCCCGGTGCCGTCCACGAGCGCGGTCTGGATCAGCCGGTTCGGCTCACCCCGGCGGACGAGGAGGCCGCGGCCCGCGGGCCGGGCACTCGCGTAGACCCCCGGGAAGAGCTGGCCCTCCGCGCGCTCGCCGGTCATGACGAGCGCCGTCGTGCCGCTCTCGCGCAGCGTGGTGAGGAACGGGTCGTACATGGCGCGGGCGGCGCCCGCGAACCGGCGGGTGACGACGAAGTGCAGCCCGATGTCCGCCGCGGAGGGGATGAAGGGCAGGAACGGCTGGAGGGGCTGCTGCCCGGCGGTGGTGAGGATGTCGTAGTCGTCCACGACGATGACGATGCGCGGGCCGGTGTACCAGGCGCCGTCGGCCAGCGCCTCCTGGTCGGCGAGGTCGTCCGGCATCCGCTTCTCCAGCTCCTTGGCGATGCCGGCGGCCAGCGCCCCGCAGATCTTGGAGTTGTGGGCGTAGCCGCCGCGGTACTCCTCGGGGACCGCGGTGCGCAGGCCCCGCCGCGGGTCCATCACGGCGAAGACGAGATCGTCCGCGGAGTGGCGGGCGCGCAGCCCGTCGGCGACGAGCCGCAGCAGATTGGTCTTGCCGCACTCGCTGTCGCCGAGGACGAGCAGGTGCTGGTCGCGGCGGAAGAGGTCGAGCAGGACGGGCGCCAGCGCCGTCTGGTCCAGGCCGATGGGCACCCGTTCCGGCTCGGCGGTCACCGAGGGCAGGGCGGCGGGCCGCACGCGCGGCGGGAGCACCCGCACCGGCTGCGCGGGTTCGCCCGGCCATGCCGCGCGGATGGAGCGGGCCGCCTGCTCGACGGCGGGCCCGAGTTCGGTGGTGGCGGAGAGGGAGTCGATCCGGGGCAGGGCGACCTGGGCGAAGAGCTTGCCGTCGGTGAGGACGCGGCCCGGCTCGTCCGGGGCGAGGGTGGCGGCGAGCTTGCGGTCGATGCCGCTGTCGCCGGGGTCGTTCAGGCGCAGCTCCACGCGGGTGCCGAAGGTGGACTGGGTGGCGATGCGCACGTCGTTCCAGCGGAGCATGGACGCCACCACGTGGATGCCGTAGCCGCCGCCGCGCTTGAGCAGGTCCACGACGGCGTCGTCCAGTTCCTCGAAGTCGTCGCGGAGCGCGCCGAAGCCGTCGATGAGCAGCACGATGTCGGTGGAGGGGAGCTGCGGCAGCTTCCCCTCGGCGCGCAGCTCGCGCAGCCGTTCGACGGAGTCGATGTTCCGCTCGCGGAACAGTTCCTCGCGCAGGGCGAGCATGCCGCGCACCTCCTCGACCGTGCGCAGGGCGCGTTCGCGGTCCGCGCGGCCGGCCACCCCGCCGACGTGGGGCAGCCCGGCGAGCGCCTGGAGGCCGCCACCGACCAGGTCGAGCCCGTAGATCCCGACGTCCTCGGGGGTGTGGGTGAGCGCGAGCGAGAGGGCGAGGGTGCGCAGCAGCGTCGTCTTGCCGGACTGCGGGCCGCCGATGACCGCCGCGTGGCCGCCGGCCGGCGTCAGGTCCAGCTCCCAGCGGCCCTGCCACTGCTTGGCGGGGTCGTCCAGCAGGCCCAGCGGTACCCGCATGGGGCCGCTCCGCGCGGTGAGCCGCAGCCCCTTCGGTCCGGCCTCCACCGGTCCGGCCGCGGTGTCCAGCGGCAGCGCGGCGGGCAGCGGCGGCAGCCAGATCCGGCGGACGGGGGCGGCCGCCGCCCTGAGCTGGCCGATGACGACGGACAGCACGGTGGGGCCGGGGTCGCGGTGGCGGGAGTACGACTTCTCGGTGGCGGAAGGGTCCTCCTCGCCCCGGTCGATGGTGTTGTACGCCGGGTAGGGCAGCACGGCCGGGCCGGTGTCCTCCTCGGCCTCGCGGCGCACGGGCCCGGTGTACGGGCCGGAGACGTATCCGGCCTTGAACCGCTCGTAGGCCGAGGTGTCCACCTTGAGGTAGCCGAAGCCGGGCAGCGGCGGGAGGTGGAAGGCGTCGGGGGTGTCGAGGACGGTGCGGGACTCGTCGGCGGAAAAGGTCCGCAGGCCGAGCCGGTAGGACAGATAGGTGTCCAGGCCCTTGAGCTTGCCGCCCTCGATGCGCTGGCTGGAGAGGAGCAGATGCACGCCGATGGAGCGGCCGATGCGGCCGATGGAGAGGAAGAGGTCGATGAAGTCCGGCTTGGCGGTGAGGAGTTCGCCGAACTCGTCGATGACGACGAACAGGTGCGGCAGCGGGTCGAGGTCGGGACGGGTCTCGCGCAGCGCGGCGTAGTGCGCGATGTCGGCGACGTGCCCCGCCTCCTTGAGGACCCGCTGGCGGCGCTGCACCTCTCCGGCGAGGCTGGCGTGCACGCGTTCGACGAGACCCGCCTGGTTCTCCAGGTTGGTGATGACGCCGGCGACGTGCGGGAGGTCCGCGAAGGGGGCGAAGGTCGCGCCACCCTTGTAGTCGACGAGGACCAGCGCCAGATCCTCCGGCGGGTGGGTGGCGACCAGGGCGAGCACCAGGGTGCGCAGCAGTTCGCTCTTGCCGGAGCCGGTGGCGCCGACGCACAGGCCGTGCGGCCCCATGCCCAGCTCGGCGGATTCCTTGAGGTCGAGCAGGACCGGCTCGCGCGAGTCGCCCACGCCGATCGGCACCCGCAGGAAGGCCCGTTCGCCGCGCGGCGCCCACAGGGCGTCGAGGTCGAGGGCGGCCGGGTCGTCCATGCCGAGCATGCCGAGGAAGTCGACCGGGCCGGAGAGCGGGGCGTCGGCCAGCGACTCGGCCGAGAGCCGCAAGGGGGCCAGCATCCGCGCCAGGCCCTCGGCGCCGGCCGCGGTGACGTCGTCGACGGTGCCGCGCGCGACCAGGGGCTCCTCACCGCGCAGGTCCTCGACGGTGACCTCGCCGCCGTCGACGGTGATCCGCAGGGAGACCTGGCCGGGCTCGCGCACCCGTTCGGAGAGGAGGTGGAGCACGGTGACGCCCATGTCCCGCAGGGACACCGCCTCGTCGGGGCGGGGCAGCTCCCGCGCCGTGGCGCCGTACTCGTCGCTGACCACCAGCAGCCGGGTGGCCAGGGCGAGCGCGTCCCGGCCGGACAGGCCGCGGCGCAGCTCGGCGGCGTAACCGGCGCGCTGCCGCAGGTCGCGGCCGAGGAGCCGGGCGAGCTGCTGGACGTCGGGGGCGATACGGCGGGCGCCGACCGGCCCGTCGCGCTCGTCGGCGTCGACGACGTGGGGCAGCCACTTGAGCCACTCCCAGTCCGCCAGCCGGTCGCCGGGGCAGCCGAGCGCGACGCGCACGTCGTCGGGGGCGTGGGTGGCGGCGGTCTGCGCCAGCAGCGCCCGGGCCACGCGCAGCACGCCGTCCCGGTCGCCGATGACGCTGACGTTCCCGGCCCGGTCCAGCGGCACGGTCAGCGGCATCTCGCCGGTGGTGCCGAAGCGGCCGACGAGCGCGCTCGCCTCGTTGAGCATGAAGCGGTCGGGCGGGGTGAGCACGGAGCCGCTCTGCTGCCCGACGGTCAGCGGGCGCAGCGGCATCTCGCCGGTGCCGACGCGCACCGCGAGGAAGTCGGCGTCGAGGCGGCGGCGCTCCCAGAGGCGGGACGGGTCGCGCACGATGTCGTAGAGCGCGGCCGGCGGCGGGTTCAGCACCCGGGCCGTGTCGCGCAGCCGGCGCTCCTCGGCGGCCAGCTCCTCGCGCAGCTCCTCCAGGTACTCCAGGTAGCGCTCGCGCTGCCGGCGCCGGGTGCGCTGGGCCTTGCCGCGCTGCGACACCAGCATGCCGACGCCTCCGAGCACGGCGACGACCAGGACGACCGCGCCGATCACCGCGAACTGGCTGTTGCGGACGACCGTCATCATCACCACGGAGCTCATCACCCCGGCCATCGGCAGCAGCGCCATCGCCCCGCTGCCGGTCCTGCCCTCCGGCAGGTTGGGCGGGGCCTCGATGGTGCGGGCGGCGGGGGCCGGGGCGGGGCGGGCGGTGCGCGCGGGGCGGTGGATCAGGCGGGTGGTCATCGGCGGCCGCCCACGGCCCGGTTGAGGGTGGCGGCGGCGAGCCGGGTGGCGGCCTCCCGGGTGCGTTCCCCCAGCAGCCCGGTGCGGATGACGCCGCCCGCGGCGAGGTGCCGGTCGTAGGGCAGGCGCACCACCTCGACGCCGTCCAGCCGCAGATGGGCGGCGGCGGCCTCCTCGTCCATCGTCAGGTGCGGGGCGGCGGAGACGAGGGCGACGACGGTGCCGGGCAGCAGCCGGGGCCGGGCCACGCCCGCCATCCAGTCGAGTATCGCCCGGGTGGAGGTGACGCCCTCCAGGGTGGCGGGGGTGACGAGGACCCGGGCCTGCGCGGCGACGAGCGCGGTGCGGGCCAGCTCGCTGGGCAGCGACTCGCAGTCGACGAGGGTGATGCCGAAGTAGCGGCGCACCGCCACCATCACGTCGCGGTACTGGGCGAGTTCGAGGCGGGCGCCGACGGTGCCCTGGCTGCCGGGCAGCAGCCAGCCCCCGTCGGGGAGCTGCACCAGATAGCCGGTGATGTCGGTGAGCTGCATCGACGGGTCGACGATCTGCGCGAGGTCGGCGCAGGTCCAGCGGACCGTCTCGGCGCCGAGCCGGATGGGCAGGGTGCCGAGCGACGGGTCGGCCTCCACCATCAGCACCGGGTCGTGGCGGTAGTGCTCGAACACGCGCCCGAGGAGCGCGGTCACGGTGGTCTTCCCGGCGCCGCCCCGGATCCCGGTGACGACGATCTGCCGGCCGGTGGTGATCGGCTGCTGGAGATCGCGGGCGACCCCGGTGACGGCCTCGACCTCGGCGGCGGCCGAGGAGGAGACCAGCTCGCGCAGGCGGCGCCCGGCGCGGACGGGCACCGGCTCACCGCTCCGGGGCCTGCCCTGCGCGCGGACGAGTCCCGGGTCGGCCACGCGGACGGAGACGGGGACAGGGCGGGCGGCCGCCTGCTGCGGCCGGGCCCCGGCGCCGTGCGCGGGGGCGGTGCTCGGATCGGTGCGGTGCGGATCGGTGCCGTGCGGATCGGCGGTGTGGGGGTCGGCGGTGTGGGGATCGGCACCGTGCGGCCCGGCGGTGTGCGGCTGTGCGAACTGGCTCATCCCCGGCTGCGGCGGGAGCTGTCCGGCCGGGCCCGGGTGCGCGGTCTGGCCGTCCGCCCCGCGCGGCGGCGCGGCGGGTGGTGCGGACGGCGGCGCGGCGGGGGCCCCCGGCGCGGCAGGCGTCTGACCCGCACCAACACCGGCACCCGCACCCGCACCGGCACCGGCACCGGCACCGGCACCACCGATCTGACGGAGGACGTCCCCCTGCCAATCGTTCCCGGCCATCCGCTTCCCCCTCAGATCCGTTCCGCGGCACGAACCGCCCCGTCGGCGATCCGTTCCCGCCCTGTGGCGACCCGTTCAGCGTTCCGTTCCGTGTCCAGTTCCCGCGTTCCGGTGGTCCGGCGTTCCGCCGTCCGGCACGTCAGAACGCGGCGAGCAGCCGCCCGTACACCCCGAACACGCCCACGGCGAGCGGGAAGAGCGCGATCACGCCGACCGATTCGGCGAAGTCGGCGAGGCGGCGGAGCCGCACCCGCACGTGTTCCGGCGTGCGCACCGCCGGCACCCCGGCCGCCAGCAGCGCCGCCACGGCCAGCAGCCCCAGCGGCCCGTAGGGCGCGCCGTCCGAGGAGTCCGCCCACAGCACCGCCAGCCGCACCAGCAGCACGGCGGCGGCGCCCAGCACCACCACGACCTCGGCCACCAGCGGGAAGGCCCGCGCCCGCGAGGCCAGCACCAGCGCCAGCACCGCGGTGAGCGGCACCGTCCACGGCCCCGGGCCGGTGACCGTCAGCAGCCCGGCGGCGGTCGCCGACACGGCGGTGACGACCGTGGCCAGCGCCAGCCCGCGGTGCGCGGCGGCGAGCGCGGTGCCCACCTGGTGCCGGCTGACCGACGCCCCGGCGGAGCGGCGGTCGTCCAGCGCGGTCAGCCCGGCCGCCATCAGCGCCAGCCGCGGCAGCAGGCCGAGGACGACGACGGAGACCACGGCGAGCACCGCGCCGACGCGGGCCGGGTCGTCCTGGAGCGCACCGGTCAGCAGCCACACGCAGGTGGTGGCGGACGCGGCGCCCGCGCCGATCAGCGCGCCCCGCCCGACCGGCGAGAACAGGCCGAGCAGCAGCAGCGTCAGCACCACGGCCGCGGTGACGCCCGCGAGCCGCGCGTCACCGGACCAGGACCGCGCGTCGGCGGCCGTCCAGGCGCCGAGCACCGCCAGCGCCCCGGCAGTGAGGTGCAGCGTCGTGGCGAGCCCGCGGTTGCCGCCGCCGAGCCGGGCGGCGAGCGCCCCGCCGGCCGCGATCAGCAGGGCGAGCACGACCAGCCCCGCGGCGACCCCGGCCGAGTCGAACGCGTCACGGGCGAGCAGCCCCGCCGTGACGGCGAAACCCACGGTGGCGGCCCCGGCCGTGGCGAGGCGGGCCTCCGGCCGCCACCGCCAGGCCCGCAGGTCCAGATCCTCGGCGACCTCGTCGGTCACGTCGTGCACGACGGGCGCGGCCGGCGCGTCCTGCGCCCGGACCAGCCGGAGCACCGCGCCGTCCCGCACCTCGGCCGCGGAGAGTGTGGCGTCCAGCGGCAGGACGGCACCGGCGGCCGTGACCAGCCGGCGCAGTTCGGGGCGGGCGGCCACGCGGTCGTCGAGCATCTCGATCACATCCGGCAGCAGCCGGCCGACCGGCTCGTCCGCCGGCAGGACCAGATCGACCCGTCGCCGCTCACCGACCAGGGTGACCCTGCTGAGTTCCCCGCTCCGCTCCCCCATGCTCACCACCCGACCGAACTTACCATCGAGGCTTCACCTGGTCAGGAGCCCGGCGGGAAGCCTATGGAGGCCGCTGCGGAATCCCGCGCGCCGGGCGGCGCCTCCGGCGAGCGCGGGGACGAGCCCATCTGATCCGGCAGCCCCGGCAGCCCCGGCAGTCCTCGCGACGGTGGCACGACCGCGGACGAGACGCCCGTCCGCGACCGTTCGGCCTTCTGATCCGCCAGCTTGTCCTGGATGAACGACCAGCCCACACAGCCCGCGCACATCACCGCCGCCACGGCGATCCCCGCGAACAGCTTCCCCAGCCGCTCGTCCGCCGTACGCCGCGCCCGCTCCGGGCCGTAGAGCAGCGCGTCCCGCATCCGTCGACGCCGTACGGAGACGGACTCCAGAAGCTGACTGTCGTAATCCTTACCCGTCATGAGGCCCCCTCCCTCAACTCCCCCGGCCACGCGCGGCGGCCGAGCCATTCACCCGGCCACTGCCCAGCGCGAACAGCACCGGTCACGTGCCAGGGCTCATCCTGACAGAGCCCTCCGACACCGGCGAGCGGAAGCGGCCCCGGCGCGCGACGGCCGGACGGCGGAGCGAGGCCCCGGACCGGCCCGGCACGGGCACGGCACCGGAACTCCACCGCCCCGGCCTGGCGTTGCCTCCCCCGTCCCGCCCCTGGAGCGGCTCCCCGGCCCACCCGGCACCGGCCCACCGGTCTCCACCACCCACCCCGTACGGTGAGTAAGCGTACGGACACCCTCGGTGGACAATCCAACAATCATGCGTCACTCTGAGTGAGTTCACCTGGAGGGCACGGTCCAGGTCAAGCACGAGGGGGATCGCTCATGACCACCGAGAGCGACGAGTTGACCGGCAGCAACGGCCCCATCGCCCCCGGCCACGGCAACCGGGGAAGCGATGCCCACGAGGCGTACGAGGAAATCACCGGAGGGACCGAGAAGGACGGGACCGGCTGCCCACGGGAGCCCGACCCGTCGGACAGCCTGCGCACCTTCGGCGCCGTCGTCCAGGCGCTCCGCGAACACGCCGGCCTCAGCCGCGCCGACTTCGGCGAGCGCGTGCGTTTCTCCAAGCACACGGTGGAATCCGTCGAGCTGGGCCGCCGGATGCCTGACGAGTCCTTCGTCGAACTGGCCGAAGCGGTCCTGGGCGACACGGGCGCCCTCCGCAAGGCGGCCCGCCACCTGACCCGCGGCGAACCGGGCCTCGCGGCCTGGTTCCGCCGCTGGGCCCGCCTCGAACGGACGGCGGTCAGCCTCTGCACCTACGAATGCCGACTGATCCCAGGCCTCCTCCAGTCGGAGGGGTACGCGCGGGCCGTCTTCGAAGCCCGTCTCCCTCTGCTGTCGGAGGAACAGCTGGAGGCCCAGGTCCGGGCGCGACTCGACCGACAACGGATGTTGCATGAACGAACAAGCGTCCCGTCAGCTTCATCGTGGAAGAGGCCGTGCTCCAGCGCCGGTTCGGTGGCGCCGAGGCGATGCGGGAACTGGTGGATCACGTCTTGACATGCGGAGCCATGCGCAACGTGACCTTCCAAGTCATCCCCACGAAGACACGGTTACACGCGTGTCTGGACGGCCCGGTTCGTCTGCTTCAGACCGTCGAAGGACGGCGTTTCGCCTACTCGGAAGGCCAAGAGAACGGGCGTTTGATCGCTGACCTGAAAGAGGTGACTCTCCTCCAGCAGCGCTATGACACACTGCGCTCGCAGGCTCTCACTCCTGAAGACTCGCGGGGCCTGCTGGAGCGACTGCGAGGAGAACTGGAGCTATGAGCGCAACGGAACTCACCTGGTTCAAGTCCAGCTACAGCGGATCGGCAGGCGACGACTGCGTGGAAGTCGCCATTGCCGAGCAGACCGTCCACATACGTGACTCGAAGAGCGCCCCGCTCCCCCACCTGATCGTCGACCGTGACGGGTGGACACGATTTCTGCGTTACGCGGCCGAGCACTGAGCAAGCGCCAGGGTGCGCCGTCGGCCTCGGGCCAACGGCGCGTCGGCCCCTCCCCTTGGGCCACCTCTCCACCGACCCACTCCGCTCGCAACTCCTGAATCGCGAAAACTCCCCGGCTCCGTTGGAGCCACCACAAGGAGAACCGACACCATGAGCGCGACGGAACTCACCTGGTTCAAGTCGAGCCACAGCGGCACCCAAGGCGACGACTGCGTGGAAGTCGCGGTGACCGAGCAGACCGCATACGTGCGCGACTCCAAGAACACCTCACGCCCGGGCCTCGCCATCGGCCGGGACGACTGGTCCCGTTTCGTGCGTTACGCAGGTAACGGCTGAGCCCACAGCGCGGCGTGCCGTCGACTCCAACCACGTGTCGGCGGCACGGGCACCCTCAGGTCTCGAACTCGCCGACCCAGGTGCGCTGCAACAGATGCTTCGGCAGATACTCCGACTCCACCTCGATCGGGAAACCCGAGTCGTAGGCGAGACAGGCGATGGCCAGCGGACCGAGCGCAACCAGGCCCTCGATGCTCGACGCCCGCTCCTCATCGGCCGTCCAGTAATCCTTGTTCCACTCCAGCGCCTTGGCCAGCTCGGCATTGAAGACGTCGTAGTCCTGGCGCAGATAGCGATAGAAGAGATTGATCGGCGGGTAGAGGATCTTGAGCGTCAGCTCACGGTTTCCCACCACCAGTTGTTCAGGATCCGTACCCCGCATCGCGGCAACGAGCTTATCCTGCATTCCGGGCCGCTGAAGCCAACCCGTCTGCAACGTGTCCACCCAGTGGTAGACGTACTCGTCGAACTCGACCTCCGGCCGCCGCAGAAGATCGAGCGGAACGCTGCAGAGAGCCGCCATCCGTTCCTGCTCACGGCACACCACCGCGAGCCAATAGGCCTTGATCCAGTTGCCCGCGTGGGTGTAGTACCGCGGACCCGTCGCCGGAATCACGCGCTCCTTGTGCGCGATACGGCACTCCACCGAAGACCCCTCCGGGGCAACGGCAGCCGCGAACATCGCAGAGCCCACCTGCATGGCCGCGACCCAGGCCTCCCACGACTCCAACTTGGCGACACGGGGATCCACCGCGCTCCGCACCTCAACGGCCGACATCGCCGAACTCAGCACATTGTTGAATGACGTAGGAAATTCCTCGATGCTTCCGATCGCCTCGTCGGCATCTTCAGCCAGCGCCTCGACAGCACCGGCCAGATTCGGGCTGGTGAATTCAGGGCGCGGCACAGTCACAGCCACCGGTCGTGCTCCTCATGGTCGAAGGTCGAAGCGCTTCATCTGGTAACCAGCATATGTACCATCCACGACATTGGCTTTGACGAGCACATAGTCGACCTTGCCCTGGTCGAGAGCCGCACGAAGCTCCTTTGCCAGTGCTCTCTCCTCGGGGAACTTCACGTTCTTGTTCATCTGCCCGAGGATGGTGTCGAAGTAGGCCCGCGTGCCCTGCATCACCCGACCACCGGCGTTACCCCAGCGCGTGCCGAGTTGTGCCGTCAGGCTGCCCTTGGCCTCGACCACGACGAAGCCGCCGTCGGGGCGTCGCCAGATCTGGTGGAAGCGGTTGGCGCCGCCCGGGCCGTCGAGGCCGCCGAACTCCAGCGTGGCGCCGGGGAACCGCTCCGGGATGGCGTGGTTCTGGGCGGCGGCCTCGCCCATGTCCTCGGCGGCCCGCAGCATGTCGCCGTGGAGCGGGCTGTGCGCGTCGTCGCGACCGTGACCCGGTCGCCGCTGATCGGATCACCCAGGTACCTCAGCCGCATCGCCGGCAGCAAGAGCAGTAACGGCAGGGCGCAAGGCGACGATTGCTTGGAAGTCGCGGTGACCGAACAGACGGCCTACGTGCGCGACTCCAAGAACATCTCACGCCCGGGCCTCGCCATCGGCCGGGACCGCCGGGCGCGTTTCGTGCGTTACGCGGGTAACGGCTGAGCCCACAGCACGGCGTGCCGCCGACTCCAACCACGGGTCGGCGGCACGGGCACCCTCAGGTCTCGAACTCGCCGACCCAGGTGCGCTGCAACAGATGCTTCGGCAGATACTCCGACTCCACCTCGATCGGGAAGCCCGAGTCATAGGCGAGACATGCAATCGCCAGCGGACCGAGCGCTACCAGCCCCTCAACACTCGAAGCCCGCTCTTCATCAGCCGTCCAGTAATCCTTGTGCCACTCCAGCGCCTTGGCCAGTTCCACGTTGAAGACATCGTAGTCCTGCCGCAGGTAGCGATAGAAGAGATTGATCGGCGGATAGAGAATCTTGAGCGTCAGCTCACGGTTCCCCACCACCAATTGCTCGGGATCCGTACCCCGCATCGCAGCGACGAGCTTGTCCTGCATGCCGGGGCGCTGGAGCCAACCGGTCTGCAATGTGTCCACCCAGTGGTAGACATATTCATCAAATTCCGCTTCAGACTGGCGGAGCAAATCAAGGGGAACATTGCAGAGCGCCGCCATCCGCTCCTGTTCCCGGCATACCACGGCCAGCCAATAGGCCGTGATCCAGTTACCTGCATGGGCGTAGTTCCGTGGGCCCGTCGTGGCAATCACGCGTTCTTTGTGCGCAATGCGGCACTCCACCGACGAACCCTCCGGGGCCGCAGAGGTCGCGAACATCGCAGATCCCACCTGCATAGCGGCGACCCACGCCTCCCAGGACTCCAGCTTCGCCACGCGCGGATCAACCACACAGCGGGACCTGGCCACCGCCAGGGCAGAACTCAGCGCACTTGGCAATGCATTCGGCGTCCGCTCCAGGGCGGGAATCATCTGATCGGCACCCTGTTGCAGAATCTCCAGAGCACGGTCCGTGTTGTCGCTCGGAAAGTCATGACGCGGCACGTTCACTGCCACCGGGCGCGCTCCTCAAGGCCGTAGATCGAAGTCGCTTCACCTCGTAACCAGCATACTTACCATCAGCGACATCAGCCTTGACCAGAACGTAGTCGACCTTCCCATCAAGGATGGCCAACTCGAGTTGTTGCGCGAGTGATGCCTCTTCCGGGAACTTGTGCGCACAGGATTTCATCTGATCAACAATGGTCGTGAAGTGCGTGTGCGTCCCCTGCATGACCCGTTGACAGACGCCATGGCCCCAGCACGTGCCGAGTTGCGCCGTCAGGCTCCCCTTGGTCTCGACCACGACGAAGCCGCCGTCGGGGCGTCGCCAGATCTGGTCGAAGCGGTTGGCGCCGCCCGGGCCGTCGAACTCCAGCGTGGCGCCGGGGAACCGCTCCGGGATGGCGTGGTTCTGGGCGGCGGCCTCGCCCATGTCCTCGGCGGCCCGCAGCATGTCGCCGCGGAGCGGACTGTGCGCGTCGTCGCGACCGTGACCCGGTCGCCGCTGATCGGATCACCCAGGTACCTCAGCCGCATCGCCGGCAGCAAGAGCAGTAACGGCAGTGCGCAAGACGACGACTGCGGGGAAGTCGCGGTGACCGAACAGACCGCATACGTGCGCGACTCCAAGAACAGCTCACGCCCAGGCCTCGCCATCGGCCGGGACGACTGGTCCCGTTTCGTGCGTTACGCAGGTAACGGCTGAGCCCACAGCGCGGCGTGCCGCCGACTCCAACCACGGGTCGGCGGCACGGGCACCCTCAGGTCTCGAACTCGCCGACCCAGGTGCGCTGCAACAAATGCTTCGGCAGATACTCCGACTCCACCTCGATCGGGAAGCCCGAGTCGTAGGCGAGGCACGCGATCGCCAGCGGACCGAGCGCTACCAGCCCCTCAATACTCGAAGCCCGCTCTTCATCAGCCGTCCAGTAATCCTTGTGCCACTCCAGCGCCTTGGCCAGTTCCGCGTTGAAGACATCGTAGTCCTGCCGCAGGTAGCGATAGAAGAGATTGATCGGCGGATAGAGGGTTTTGAGCGTCAGCTCACGGTTTCCCACGACCAGTTGCTCGGGATCCGTACCCCGCATCGCAGCGACGAGCTTGTCCTGCATGCCGGGTCGCTGGAGCCAACCGGTCTGCAACGTGTCCACCCAGTGGTAGACATACTCGTCGAACTCCACTCTAGGCTGCCGCAGCAATTCCAAGGGAACGTTGCAAAGTTCCTCCATCCTGCTTGTGTCACGCCCAACGATAGCCAGCCAGTAGGAATTGATCCAGTTACCCGGATTTGTATAGTACCGCGGCCCGGTAGCCGGGACCGTGCGCAGCTTATGGGCGATGCGGCACTCCACCGATGCATCCGCCGGAGCAGTGGCCGCAGCAAACATCGCGGAACCTACCTGCATCGCCGCGACCCATGCCTCCCACGTCTCCAGCTTGGCGGCGCGTGGATCAAGCAGGCAACGCACTTGCGCAGCGGCCATAGCCGAGTTCAACGCGTTGTTGAACTCACCGGGAGACTCCTCCAAGTCTGCGATCGTTTCATCCGCCTCCGCACTCAATATCTCTACGGCGCGGGCAGTATTGGCCGTGGAGAACTCATGGCGCGGCACCGCAATAGCCACCTTCGTGCTCCTCACGATCGCACGTCAAAGTGTTTCATTTGGTAGCCAGCATACCTACCGTCGACGACGTTGGCCTTCACCAGGACGTAGTCGACGTTCCCTTCCTTCAGCGCCTTACGTAGCTCTCGTCCGAGCGCTGCCTCTTCGGGGAAGTCGTTGGCACGAAGCTTCATCTGGTTGAGGATCGTTTCAAAGTATTCGCGCGTACCCTGCATGACCCGGCCGCCGCCATGGCCCCACCGCGTGCCGAGCTGCGCCGTCAGGCTGCCCTTGGCCTCGACCACGACAAAGCCGCCGTCGGGGCGTCGCCAGATCTGGTCGAAGCGGTTGGCGCCGCCCGGGCCGTCGAGGCCGCCGAACTCCAGCGTGGCGCCGGGGAACCGCTCCGGGATGGCGTGGTTCTGGGCGGCGGCCTCGCCCATGTCCTCGGCGGCCCGCAGCATGTCGCCGTGGAGCGGACTGTGCGCGTCGTCGGCGGCCTGGACGGCCTGCTGGGTCTCCGGCGTGGAACCCTGCCGGTTCGCTTCCTTGGCCTGCTCGAGGGCCTTTTCCGCGGTCTGGTCCCTGGCGACGGCGTCGTCGCGGGTCCGGGCCATGTCGTCGAGCTGGGTGATCTTCTCGGGGGCGACCGTGGCCCGGTCGCCGCTGATCGGATCGCCCAGGTACTTCGGCGGCATCGCCGGCGGGACGTCGTCGGCCGCGATCCACTTGGGGTTGGCCGGGTCGCTGAGGTCCCGGCGGAGCTTGGGGACGGGCTGGCCGTCCACCAGGCGCTCGACGTCCTGGCGGTGGCCGTTGGACTTGTAGTGGTCCTTGAAGAACGAGTCGTCGGGGTCGTTGACCCGGTCGACGTGCTCCCGCATGATCTCCCGCGGAGTCCGGGGAGGAGGCGTGCCGTCCGGGGTACCGCCACCGGGGGCGCCCCCGTGATCCGGTATCGCGTTGCCCGGCGGGAGGTCGCGGGCGGGACCGGGGCCCCCGGGGTGGGGCGTGGGCGAGTCGCCGAGCTGAGGGCCCGGACCGGTGCCGTCGGGCAGGTCCCGGCCGCCGGGAGGCAGGGTGTCCGTGCCGCCCGGGACGTTGTCGGCGTGGGACATGGACGGGCCCTCGTACGGGCCGCCGCGGCCCCCGCCGCCCAGGTGGTCGCCCGCGCGGCCCGTGGCGCCGGGCAGGTTGTCGCCCAGGCCGCCGGGACCACCGGGGCCACCCGGTCCGGCGGGCCCTCCAGGGCCGCCCGGACCACCGGGACCACCGGGACCACCGGGCCCGCCCGGGCCCCCCGGACCACCGTGAACAGGGCCCCCCGGGTCCGCTGTGGAGCCCGGCAGGTTGTCGCCGGAACGGGCGCCGCCGACGACGGCGTTGTCCGCGAGGGAGCCAGGGTTGCCGGCGTCGCCGACGTGCGCGGCGTTACCCGGGGGCGCGTTGCGGGCGCCTGCGCCGACGAGTTCGGGCTCGGGGGCGCGGACGGCCGCCCGCTCCGGGTCGGTGGCGCCGGCCAGGTCGGCCTTGTGCGGTTCGGCCGGGGCGTCCACGCGGCTCATGCTGCCGTCGGGGAGCTGAAGGCGGCCGTCGGCGTGGATGACCGAGCCGTCCGGCATCAGGACGGAGCCGCCGGGCAGCTCGGACGGCACCCGCGGGGCGGTGCCCTCGGGGACGTGGACGGTGCCGTCCGCGAGCTGGAGCGGGGTGTCGGGGACGCGTACCGTGCCGTCGGGCAGTTCCAGCCGCCCGTCCGGCAGCAGCGCGGCGCCCTCGGGGATGGTGGGGATGTCCAGCTTGCCGAGCGAGCCGAAGTTGAGGTTCTTCAGCCCGGCCAGCACGTCGCCCATCTTCAGGGCGCCGCCGGCCTTGCCCACCACCGCCGAGATGTGGGTCATCGGGTCCAGGAACTTACCGGCCTTGCCCGCGGCGGAGGCCACCTTGGCGACCGTGCCGCCCTTGGCGATGTTGCCCGCGCCGGTGATGGACGTCAGCACGTTGAAGGTCACCGCGCCGGCCGCGCGGGCCGGGTTCTCACCCCAGGTGTCCCAGGCCAGCAGGGCCTTGCCGGTCTCCTTGGCGACCTCCTTGGAGTCCTTCATCCACTGCGGCAGCGCCGAGTCGGGGATCGCGTAGGCCAGCGGCGAGGTGTAGAGGGCGGTGCCGACGACCAGCATGCCCAGGCCCTTCCAGGCGTCCTTCATCGCGTCCCAGCCGTCGAAGCCGACCAGGGTGCCCAGGCCCTTGATCGTGCCCCACACGCCGTCGACGATCAGGCCGTCCCAGACGAAGCTCTTGAGGTGCTGGTGGACCTCGTACCAGTGGTACTTCTCGTTCTCCGCCGTGCCCCAGGGGACCTTGGCGTCCTTCATGTCGTCGGCGGAGAAGCCGTACATGTTCTCCCCGCCGGAGCCGTCGTCGGCCCGGTAGCGCGTGCCGCCCGGGACCAGCCCGGTGATCTTGTTGGCGGCGGTGCGCTCGGCGGCCCAGAACGCGGCGACGGTCGCCGTCACGTCCGACTGGAGCGCGTTGTGCTCCTCGATCTTGTCGCCGTCGTAGCGCCAGTCGTCGTCGTCCTTGACGTCGGCGACGAACGCCTCGGCCTCGGCCTTGAGCCGCTTCAGCTTGGCGACGAGCGGGCGCACCTCGGACGCGTACTCGTTCAGCGCGGACTTGACCTTCTCCAGGTTGTCCGCGAACGCGTCCGCCCGGTCCTGCACGGGCTTGGTCGAGGCGAAGAGCGCCTCCGCCTCCGGCGCGGTGTAGAACGCCGACAACCCCTGGAACTGGGTGTGCACGCTCTTGCCCGTGCCCCGGATCGCCGCCGCGTCCTTGCCCAGCCCGGTGGCGTCCGTCTCCAGCTGCTCCAGATCACCCGTGAACTGCGGTATCGCCCCTGGCTCGATCATGCCGGCGCCTGCCCCCCGTGTTCACCGCCACCGCCGCCGCCTCCGTCACCGGAGGCGTTCTTCGCCTGCGCCTTCAGCGCGGCCAGATCGGGGGCCTTCAGGGCCTCCCTCTGCGCGGCCGCGGCCATGTCGAAGTCGCCCTGGTTGTACGCCTTGACGGCCTCCACCGCGCCGGTCAGCGACTTGCCCGCGCGGGCGCCGACGAACATCAGGTCGTCCTGCGTCTTCGTCGCGAACTCCGCCAGCGCGGCGCCCACCAGCCCCATGGCCGGGGCCTCACCGCCGCCGGCGATCGTCCCGGCGGAGGCCGCGGCGCTCTCCATGTTCTCCGAGTAGGTGGCGGCCTGCTTCTCCAGCTTTCCCGCGACCTCACCCACCTGGGTGAGTACGCCCTGGACCCCGCCGACGTCGATGTCCCAGCCCGGCACCGTGACCCCCGTCCCCCGTCATCCCCGTGTGTGCGAACGCTTGCTCAGGCCGTTCACGGCCGCCGGCCCGGCACGGGAGTCCCGGGCCGGACCGGCCACGGCCTGCCTGCCTGCCTGGCTTCCTGGCTTCCTGGCTTCCTGGCTTCCTGCGCCTGGCTGCCCGGCTGCCTGCGCCTGCCTGCCGACCGGCCGCCGCGACCGTCAGCCGATGTTGTCGACCGCGGACTTGGCCTTCGCCAGTGTGGCCTGCGCGGTGCTGTCGTTCTGCTCCAGCGTGGACCGGACGAGCTGGATGATCGACCGCACCTCACCGGCCGCCTGGTTCCAGCGCATCTCCTTCTCGTGGTACAGATCCGAGACGCCGTCGGCCTGGAAGTCGGCCATCGCGGCCTTCACCGCGCGGTCCCGCTCCCCCAGCACCCGCTCCAGCTGTCCCACGATCGAGGACAGCGAGCCCTGCACCTCCGTGGAGGCGCCGACGTCGTACGACCGGCGGTCCTGATTCCCCACAGCCAACCCCCGTCTGCTCAGCGCCCGCCGAAGCGGGCCGCGTCGAAATTCGCCGCCGACATCTGCTGCCGCGCGTTGTCCGCGGCCTCCTGGTCACCCGTGCCGAAGGACTGGTCCATGCCGCGCTGGCCGCCCAGGATCCCCTGGAGCGCGGAGTTCAGCGCCGCCGTCACCTCGTCCGAGTTGGCCTTGAACTGGTCGAACGCGGCCTTGCCGGAGCCGTTGAACTTGCCCTCCAGCGGCTCCGCGGCGGCGATCAACTGGCGGATCAGGCCGCCCAGATCGTCCGACGAGCCCTGCGTGTTCGACGCCAGGCTCGACAGCGCCGTATTGCCCATGTCGAACTTCACCAGCACACCCCCGTGGGTCAGAGTTCCCGACACGACCGCTTCTACATGTACTAGTACGCCTGTGCGCGCACAACTGGTTCCCACGGCGACATGACTGACGCCACATCGGAACCTGCGAGGGGGCCGCCCGGCCGACCCGTCAGTCGCGGCAGATCAGCAGCAGCGCGCGGTCGTCGTTGACGTCCTTCGCCACCGCCTCGATGAGGTGCCAGGCGGCGCCGTGGAAGCCGGAGGCGACATAGCGGTCGGCCTCGCCCGTCAGGCGGTCGATGCCCTCGGTGAGTTCCCGCTCCGCGGACTCCACCAGGCCGTCCGTGAAGAGCATCAGCACGTCGCCGGGGTTCAGGGTGCCCTTCACCGGCTCGAACTCGGCCCCGTCGTAGACCCCGAGCAGCGGGCCCTCGGAGCCCTTCTGCTCCCAGCGGCCGGTGCCCGCGACGAGCTGGAGCCCCGGCGGGTGCCCGGCGGAGATCAGCTCGTAGTCGCCGCTGTCGAGGTCGAGGACGAGGTGGATGGAGGTGGCGAACCCCTCGTCCCAGTCCTGGCGGAGCAGATAGGCGTTGGCGGCGGGGAGGAACTGGTGCGGCGGGAGGGAGCCGAGCAGGCCGCCGAAGGCGCCGGAGAGCAGCAGGGCGCGGGAGGCCGCGTCCATCCCCTTGCCGGACACGTCGGTGAGGACGACTTCCAGGGTGCGGCCGTCGTTCGTCCGGGCGGCGACGACGAAGTCCCCGGAGAAGGACTGGCCGCCGGCCGGGCGGAGCGCCATCTCCCGGTGCCAGCCGCGCGGCAGGGCGGGCAGCTTGCTCTGCACGCGGATCCGCTCCCGCAGGTCGAAGAGCATCGTGCCGCCCCGCCGCCAGGGCACCCCGACGCGGCTGCGGAACTGCGCGATGACCAGCCCGCTGAGGCCGACCGCGCCGACGACGAGGATGTCCCCGGGGGTGACGGCGGCGAGATCCTCGTACTCGTCGATCACGGAGGCCTCGACGATGAGCGCGACGGCCGCCGCCCCGTACATCAGCAGGACGCTGGCGGGCCGGAGCAGCAGCCCGGCGGCCACGATCGGCAGCACGAGCGCGGCGGGCGGGCACCACAGGGGCGCCGCCATCGTGCCGGCGGCGATGGTGGGGACGGTGAGCAGGAGGGCGACGAGCGCGATCCAGTCGGAGCCGTCGCCCCGGAAGTAGTCCACGGCGGATTTACGCAGCCCGTTCCGGACCCGGTGCGTCTTGCGGCGCATACGGGCCGTGAACGTCTCCACTCTCACCTCTTGTGCCATTGCACCGGGACCCTATCCACCCGTTCGGCGGCGCGTCGATTCACGGCGCGTCGGAAAAAGAGTTCGGCTGTGCGCATCCGCCCCCGGCCCGCCCCGTGCGCTCCCGGCGCCGCTCAAATCCGTTCGCCTGTTCGGGACACTGCTGGTAGGGATGGGCCCATGAGCACTGAGACCCGCGTGTTGCAACCTGCCGAATGGGACGAGTGGTACGGCCGCCTCGAACTTGCTTTCGGTGGCGTGGCCGAGGCCCCGCAGGAGCGGAAGCTCTGGCACGACCTCACCGAGTTCGACCGTTCGATCGGCGTCTGGGAGGGCTCCACCTGCGTCGGCACGGCGGGCTCCTTCAGCTTCCGGCTCACCGTCCCGGGCGGCGCGCCCGTGCCCGCGGCCGGGGTGACGATGGTGAGCGTGCTCTCCACCCACCGCCGCCGCGGCGTGCTGACGGGCATGATGCGCCGGCTGCTGGACGGCGTACGGGAACTGGGCGAGCCGCTCGCCGTCCTCACCGCCTCCGAGCCGGGCATCTACGGCCGGTTCGGCTACGGCGCCGCCACCCAGGAACTGTCGCTGGACATCGACACCGGACGGGCCGGTCTGACCGTCCCGGATCACCCGGACGGCGTAACGCTGCGGATGGTCGCGCCGGACGACGTCCAGGACGCGTGCGAGCGGATCTACGCGCGGCGGGTGACGGAGCGGCCGGGGATGCTGGCCCGGCGGCCGGGGTGGGAGCGGCTGCCGCTGCTCGACCCGGTGGCGAGCCGGGCGGGCGCCTCGCCGCTGCAGTGCGTGGTGGCCGAGCGGGGCGGAGAAGTGATCGGGTACGCGCGGTACGCGATCAAGCCGGAGTGGACCCCGGAGGGCCCGGAGGGCGTCGTCGTCCTGCGGGACCTGGAGGCGCCGGAGCCGGCGGTGACGGCGGCGCTGTGGCGCTTCCTCTTCGACCTGGACCTCACCTCCCGGCTGCGGGCGCGCACCCGGCCGGTGGACGACCCGCTGCTCCACCTCGTCTCCGACGTGCGGCGCTGCTCCCCGCGGCTCCGGGACGGGCTGCACCTGCGTCCCGTGGACGTGGGCGCGGCGCTGGCGGCGCGGGCCTACTCCGCCCCGGTGGACGTGGTGCTGGAGGTCACCGACACCTTCTGCCCCTGGAACGAGGGGCGCTGGCGGCTGACCGGCGACACCGGCGGAGCGCAGTGCGCCCGCACCTCGGACCCGGCCGAACTGTCGCTCTCCGTACGGGAGCTGGGCGAGGCCTACCTGGGCGGGACCTCGCTGGCCGCGCTCGCGGGCGCCGGACGGGTGCGTGAGGTACGCAAGGGGGCGCTCGCGCAGACCGCGCGCGCCTTCCTCGGCGAGGTCGCGCCCTGGCTGCCGCACGGCTTCTGACCGGGCGGGGGCCCGCCGGACCCGGGGCGGGGCATGCGGCACGAGCCGGGGCGGGGGAGGTGATGCGGCGCGGGGCGCGGCGGCGCGCGGGGCGGCGGTGCACGGGGCGGCGCGCCCTCCCGGTGACGTCCCGCGCGGCCGCTCACCGATCGCCCCGGCCGCCTTGGCCGCCTTGTCCGCCCCGGCCGCACAGGCCCTGCCGGTCCCGTCGGCCCCGACCGCTGACCGGACCCTGTCCGGGGCGGCGTTCAGGCCGGTGAGCGAGCCGGTCAGCGGCCCGGTGCGGCCGGCGGCCGGGCCGGTGGAGAGGCCGGCGCGGCCGGTGAGCGGCCCGGCGGGGCCGCCGTTCAGGACCGCTGGCACCGGGGGCACCAGAAGAGGTTGCGGGCCGCCAGGCCGGCCGTCCGGACCTCGCCGCCGCAGACATGGCAGGCCAGCCCGGCCCGGCGGTACACGTAGACCTCACCACCGTGGTCGTCGACCCGGGGCGGGCGGCCCATGGCCTCGGGGGTGTGCTCGGGGCGCACGGTGTCGATGCGGTTGTTCCGCACGCCCTCGCGCATCAGCTCCGCCAGGTCGGCCCAGAGTGCGTCCCACTCGGCCCGGGTGAGGTCGCGGCCGGCCCGGTACGGGTCGACGCCGTGCCGGAAGAGGACCTCGGCGCGGTACACGTTGCCGACGCCCGCGACCACCTTCTGGTCCATCAGCAGCGCGGCCACACTGCTGCGGCTGCGGCTGATCCGCCGCCAGGCGCGCTCCCCGTCGTCGCCGGGGCGCAGCGGGTCGGGGCCGAGCCGGTCGTGCACCGCCCGCTTGTCGCCGGCGGTGAGCAGCGCGCAGACGGTGGGGCCGCGCAGGTCCGCGTACGCCCCGGACCCGGCCAGCCGCAGCCGTACCGTCGGCGCGGGCGGCGGGGCGGGGGCGGGCCCGAAGCCGAGCTTGCCGAAGAGACCGAGGTGGACGTGGATCCACCGGTCGCCGGGGAAGCCGAGGAAGAGGTGTTTGCCGTGCGCCTCGGCGGACTCCAGCACCTGCCCGTCGACGAGCGCGGCCCCCTCGGCGAAGGGGCCCTGCGGGCTGGAGGCGCGCACGGCCCGGCCGCCGAACCGGTCGAGATGGTCGGCGGCGAGCCGGTGGACGGTGTGCCCTTCGGGCATGGGCGGCCGGCTCCCGCCGCTCAGTCCTGCCGCGGGTGGTGCGCCGGGATCTCCGGCAGGGTGCCGGTGCGCTCGTAGACGGTGAGCATGTCGATGCGGCGGGTGTGCCGCTCGTCGCCGGAGTACGGGGTGTCCAGGAAGGTGGCGACGAACCTCTCGGCCTCCTCTTCGCTGTGCATCCGCGCGCCGATGGAGAGGACGTTGGCGTTGTTGTGCTCGCGGGCCAGCGCGGCGGTCCGCTCGCTCCAGGCGAGCGCGGCGCGGACGCCCTTCACCTTGTTCGCTGCCATCTGCTCGCCGTTGCCGGAGCCGCCGATGACGATGCCGAGGCTCGCGTCGTCGGCGGCGGTGCGCTCGGCGGCGCGCAGGCAGAAGGGCGGGTAGTCGTCCTGGGCGTCATAGATGTGCGGGCCGCAGTCGACGGGGTCGTGGCCCTGGGCGGTGAGCCACTCCACGAGGTGGTTCTTGAGTTCGTAACCGGCATGATCGGAGCCGAGGTACACGCGCATGGGGAGCAGTGTGGCACGGCTGCCGGGGGTGGCCGCCGAGGGGTCACGGGCCCGGCACCGGGAGCGGTGACGGGAGCGCTGACGGGAGGCGCTGACGACCGCGGGGACGGCGCGGGCCGGGCCCGGCCGCGGGTGGCGACGCGGGCCCGGCCCGGTATGTGCGGAGTGCGGTGGGCCGAGCGGCGGGAGGACCGGCCGGGAGGGTCAGCCGCGGCGGCCGGCGAGGCGCCAGGCGGCGGGCAGGGCGCCCATGGCGAGCGCGGCCTTGAGGGCGTCCCCGATGAGGAACGGCACCATGCCGACGGCCAGGGCCTCGCCGAGGGAGAGGTCCGCCACCACGGCCAGGTACGGCACGCCGACCGCGTAGATGATCAGTGAGCCGACGGCCATCGTGCCCGCCGTGCGCAGCGCCCCGCGGTCACCGCCGCGCCGGGCCAGGGAGCCGACGACGGTCGCGGCCAGCAGCATCCCGAGGACGTACCCGAAGGTCGCGGTGGAGGCCCCGCCCGCGAACAGCGGCATCCCGGCCATGCCCAGCAGGGTGTAGAGCATCAGCGAGAGGAAGCCGCGCCCGGCGCCGAGGGAGGCGCCGACGAGCAGCGCCGCGAAGGTCTGGCCGGTGACGGGCACCGGGGAGCCGGGCACGGGGACCACGAGCTGGGCCGCGGCGCCGGTGAGCGCGGCACCGCCCACGACGAGGGCCACGTCCCGCAGCCGGGCGCGGGTGGCGGTCGCCGCGGGCAGCAGGTCGGCGAGGACCGCGCCGGGGCGGTGGGTGCGGGTGACGGCGGCAGTACTCATGAGGGCTCCGCGGGTCGGGACGGCGAACGGACACGGTGACGCTAGCCGACGCGTCAACGATCGTTCACCATGAGCCGCCGACAAAGCCGGACTCGGCGGCTTGGTGGGGTCCCTCCAAGACCCCTGCCCCGCCCGGCCGGCCGGGCCACGGCGCGACCGGCGTCCCGGCACCCGCGGGCCGTGATGCTCGTCACCTTCACCACGCGGCGCGACGGCGGGGGGAGCGGCCACGGGGCGGGCGGGCGGCCCCGGAGGTGGCCCGCGGACGACTGTGGGGTCCCACCAAAGACGGTCCGGCCGCCGGACACCGGTGCGGCCGGAGGCCCGAGCGCGGCGGCGCGGGAACGGCCGGGGCGGAGGGGCGGTGAGCCGGCCCTCCACAGCGGGCCCGCCGTGCCGGGCGGGCACGGCCGGATCACCGAGGGTCATCCATCCGTCCGCATAGCGGACGATCGCTGGCCGATCTTGTTCGTGGCGGCTCAATCTCCGCACACTGGGGCGGTTTGCTCCCCCACGCCCCCTCACCACCTGGACACACGCCCCATGAACCGGACAACCGACACCCCCGCACCCGTCGGCGCCGGGCCGGAGGAGGCCCCGGAGGGCGGCAGCCCGCTCTCCCACGGCCTCAAACAGCGCCATCTGTCGATGATCGCCCTCGGCGGCGTGATCGGCGCCGGCCTCTTCGTCGGCTCCGGCGCCGGCATAGCCGCCGCGGGCCCCTCGATCGTGCTCGCCTACGCGTTCTCCGGCGCACTGGTGCTGCTGGTGATGCGGATGCTGGGCGAGATGTCCGCCGCCCACCCCTCCTCCGGTTCCTTCTCCGTCCACGCCGAGCGGGCCGTCGGGCCCTGGGCGGGCTTCACCGCCGGCTGGATGTTCTGGGCGCTGCTGTGCGTGGCGATCGCGGCCGAGGCCATCGGCGCGGCGGCCATCATGACGACCTGGCTGCCCGGCACCGCCTCCTGGATGTGGGTCGCCCTGTTCATGGCGGTGTTCTGCGGCACCAACCTGGCCGCCGTCGGCAACTTCGGCGAGACGGAGTTCTGGTTCGCGGCGCTGAAGGTGGCCGCCATCACCGCGTTCCTGGTGCTCGGCGCGCTGGCGGTGCTGGGCTTCCTCCCCGGCTCCCCCTCCCCCGGCACCGGCAACCTCACCGGCAACGGCGGCTGGCTGCCCAACGGGGTGGACGGCTTCCTCATCGGCCTGCTCGCCTCCGTCTTCGCCTACGGCGGCCTGGAGACGGTGACCATCGCGGCGGCCGAGTCGGAGAAGCCCCGGCAGGGGGTCGCCCGCGCGGTGCGCACCGCGATGTGGCGGATCTCGCTGTTCTACGTGGGATCCATGGCGGTGATCGTCACGCTGATCCCCTGGGACGACCCGGCGGTCGTCAAGCCCGGCCCGTACGTCGCCGTGCTGGATGTCCTGGAGGTGCCGGCCGCGGCGCAGATCATGAACGCCGTCGTGCTGGCCGCGCTGCTCTCCGCGATGAACGCCAACATCTACGGGGCCTCCCGGATGGCGTACTCGCTGATCGAACGGGGCAACGGGCCCGCGGGCCTGGCCCGGGTCTCCCGGAGCGGGGTGCCGCGCCGCGCGGTGCTGGCCTCCTCCGCCTTCGGCTTCCTGGCGGTGCTGTTCAGCTTCTGGTGGCCGGAGACGGTCTTCGCCTGGCTGCTCAACATGGTGGGCGCGGCGGTGCTCGTGGTGTGGGGCTTCATCGCGGTGGCCCAGCTCCGCTCCCGGCGGCGGCTGGAGCGGGAGTCGCCGGAGCGGCTGACGGTGCGGATGTGGCTGTTCCCCTACCTGACCTGGGTGGCGCTGGCGGGCGTCGCGGTCATCCTGCTGCTGATGCTGCGCGACGGCGACACCCGCACCCAGCTGTACTTCACCGGCGGGCTGGCGCTCACGCTCTCCGCCGTGGGCCTGCTGCGGCAGCGGCGGACGCGGCGCGCCGGGGGCTGACCCGCCGGCCGGGGGCTGACCGGCCGACGGGTGCGCGACGCGGCGGGCCGCGGAACCGGTGCGCCGCCCGGCGGCCGGAGGACCCCGGCCGCCGGGCGGGCAGTCGATCGGCCGGCCGGAGCGACGTCAGTCGAAGATCGGCCGCTCGGTCCGGGTCCGCTTGATCTCGTAGAAGCCGGGCGTGGAGGCGACCAGCAGGGTGCCGTCCCAGAGCTTCGCCGCCGCCTCGCCCTTGGGCGAGGGGGTCACGACCGGGCCGAAGAAGGCGCAGGGCTCGCCGTCCGGGCCGGGCACGGCGATCACCGGGGTGCCCACCTCCTGGCCGACCAGCTCGATGCCCTGCTTGTGCGAGGCGCGCAGCTCCGTGTCGTAGGTGTCGGAGCCGGCGGCGTCCACCAGTTCGGCCGGGAGGCCGGCGTCGCGGAGGGCGGCGGCCATCGAGTCGCGCGAGACGCCCTCGCCCTGGACGTGGAAACGGGTCCCGAGCGCGGTGTAGAGCGGGCCCAGCACCGCGGAGCCGTGCTCCCGTTCGGCGGCGATGGCCACCCGCACCGGGCCCCAGGCCGTCTTCTCCAGCATCTCGCGGTACTCGTCCGGCAGTTCGTCCAGCCGCGGCTCGTTGAGCACGGCGAGGCTCATCACGTGCCAGTGCACCTCCACCGGGCGCACCTTCTCCACCTCCAGCATCCAGCGGGAGGTCAGCCACGCCCAGGGGCAGACCGGGTCGAACCAGAAGTCGGCGCGGACCTTCTCCCCCGCCACCTCTCCCGTCGGGGCCCCGGCCGTGCCCGCCGTGGTGCTCTCCGTGGTGCTCTCCGGTGCATTGTCGGCGACGCTCACAGCACTTCTCTCCTCATCCGGCGGACCGTTCCGCCACCCGTGTTCCCGGACTCCCGGGCCCATCGTCTTCCCGTCTCCCGGGACAGCCGTTCCCCGGCGGCCTCCCGGGCCCCCATGGCCAACGGTCACCCGGCGAAACGCATTCCCCGCCGCCGGTGAGCGCATGACACCATGGCGACTGCCCGCACTGTGAGACGCACCGCGCGCGGGAGATCAGATGAGCGAGAAGACGAGGCAAAGGAGCCGTCGTGCCCGGTGAGAACCTGACCCGCGAGGAGGCCCGCGAGCGGGCCGGGCTGCTGACCACCGACGGCTACGAGGTGACGCTCGACCTGCGGTCCGCCACCGAGCCGCCCGCCACCGGGCCGCACACCTTCCGCTCGCTCACCACCCTCCGCTTCCGCTGCGCCCGCCCCGGCACGTCGACCTTCGCGGACCTGCTGGCGCCGTCCGTCACCTCCGTCGTCCTCAACGGCCGCGAGCTGGACCCGGCCGAGGTCTTCGACGGCACCCGGATCACCCTGGACGACCTGCGGGAGGAGAACGTCCTCACCGTGGACGCGCGGTGCGCCTACAGCCGCACCGGCGAGGGGATGCACCGCTTCGAGGACCCGGAGGACGGCGAGGTCTATCTCTACACGCAGTACGAGCCGGCCGACGCGCGCCGCGTCTTCACCACCTTCGAGCAGCCCGACCTGAAGGCCCCCTACACCTTCACCGTCACCGCCCCCGAGGGCTGGACGGTGCTGGGCAACGGGGCGGTGGAGGGCGAGCCCGTTCCCGCCGAGGGCTCCGGCACCACCTGGCGGTTCGCCCGGACGCAGCCGATCTCGACGTACATCACGGCCGTCCTCGCCGGCCCGTACCACCGGGTGACCGACGTCTACCGGCGCACGCTGGAGGACGGCACCGAGCTGGAGATCCCGCTGGGCGCGCTCTGCCGCAAGGGCCTCGCCCGCCACTTCGACGCGGACGACATCTTCACCGTCACCAAGCAGGGCCTGGACTTCTTCCACGAGCACTTCGGCTACCCGTACCCGTTCGGCAAGTACGACCAGGCGTTCGTCCCCGAGTACAACCTCGGCGCCATGGAGAACCCGGGCCTGGTCACCTTCCGCGAGGAGTACGTCTTCCGCGGGAAGGTCACCCAGGCGAGCTACGAGCACCGGGCCAACGTCATCCTGCACGAGATGGCGCACATGTGGTTCGGCGACCTCGTCACCATGGAGTGGTGGGACGACCTGTGGCTGAAGGAGTCCTTCGCGGACTTCATGGGCACCTTCTCGCAGGTCGAGGCGACCCGCTTCACCGGCGCCTGGATCACCTTCGCCAACCGCCGCAAGGCCTGGGCCTACCGGGCCGACCAGCTCCCCTCCACCCATCCGATCACCGCGGACATCCGGGACCTGGAGGACGCCAAGCTCAACTTCGACGGCATCACCTACGCCAAGGGCGCCTCCGTCCTCAAGCAGCTCGTCGCCTACGCCGGGCGGGAGGCCTTCCTGGAGGGCGCGCGCCGCTACTTCCGCCGCCACGCCTGGGGCAACACCCGGCTGGAGCATCTGCTGGCCGTGCTGGAGGAGACCTCCGGCCGGGACATGGCCGACTGGTCCCGCGCCTGGCTGGGCACCGCGGGCGTCAACTCCCTCACCCCCGAGGTCGTGTACGACGCGGAGGGGCGGATCGCCGAGCTCGCCGTGGTGCAGGAGGCCGCGCCCGCGTACCCCGAGCTGCGCCCGCACCGCGTCGCCATCGGGCTGTACCACCGTGAGGCGGGCGGCCTGGTGCGCCACCGCCGGGTGGAGACGGACGTCGCCGGGGCGCGCACGGTCGTCACCGAGCTGGCCGGGGCCGGGCGGCCCGATCTGATCCTCGTCAACGACGACGACCTGACCTACGCCAAGACCCGCTTCGACGAGCGCTCCCTCCAGACCCTCCACGGCCATCTGGGGGACCTCACCGACCCGCTGGCCCGCGCGCTGTGCTGGTCGGCGCTGTGGGGCCTCACCCGGGACGGGCTGCTGCCCGCCCGGGACTTCCTCGGCCTGGTGCTCCGCTTCGCCGGCCGGGAGAGCGAGATCGGCGTGGTGCAGATGCTGCACGCCTGGGCGCACTCCGCGCTGGTCCACTACACCGCGCCGGACCGCCGCGAGCAGCGCGGACGGGAGCTGGCCGAGGGAGCGCTCGGCGCGCTGCGCCGGGCCGAGCCGGGCAGTGGCCACCAGCTCGCCTGGGCGCGGTTCTTCGCGCAGACCGCGGGCAGCGCCGCCGACCTGCAACTGCTCCAGGGTTTGCTGGCGGGTACCGCGCGGATCGACGGCCTGGAGGTCGACCAGGAGCTGCGCTGGGCGTTCCTGGAGCCGCTCGCCTCGCACGGCGCGGCCGGGGCCGCGGAGATCGAGGCCGAGCTGGCCCGCGACGCGACCGCCTCCGGCCGGCGCCACGCGACCCGCTGCCTCGCGGCCCGCCCCGCGCCGGAGGTGAAGGAGCGGGCCTGGGCCGACGTGGTGGAGTCCGACGCCCTCTCCAACGCCCTGGTGGAGGCCACCATCGCGGGCTTCGACCAGCCCTCGCAGCGGGAACTCCTCGCGCCGTACGTGGAGCGCTACTTCGCGGCGATCGGGGAGGTGTGGGAGAAGCGGTCCATCGAGATCGCCATGTCGGTCGTGCGCGGCCTCTTCCCCGCGCTCCAGGGCAACCAGGAGACGCTCGACGCGACGCAGACCTGGCTGGACGGGCACCGGGACGCGCCGCCCGCGCTGCGCCGGCTCGTCCTGGAGGCGCACTCCGACCTGGCGCGCGCCCTGCGCGGGCAGGACTGCGACCGGAACGCCGGCTTCACCGGGAGCGCGCTCGGCGGCTGAGGCCCGCCGCGGGACGCAACCGCCCGCTCCCGGCCGCCCGCGCCCGGCCGCCCGTCCCTCCCGGGGTGCGGACGGCCGGGCGCGGCCCGGAGGGTGAGCGCGTACGCGCTCAGGTCCTGCCGCAGTACTCCGCCTCCAGCAGGATCCGGCTGTCACCGGCCCAGTCGCCGTTGACGTTGAAGGCCGCCGCGTGGTCCCCGGAGCGGGTGACCGTCGCGAGGGACGAGGAGCCGTGGATGCCGCCGCCGTGTCCCCAGACCGTCACACCGCAGGAGGTGGTCTGCGGCGCGATGCCGAGACCGTAGCGCTCCGTACCTTCCTGTCCCGTCTCCACGGTGGTCAGCATGGCGGTCAACTGCCGGCGGGGAAGGACCTGCCCGCGCAGCAGCGCCCGGTAGAAGCGGTTGAGGTCGCCGGTGGTGGAGACCATCTCGCCGGCGGCTCCGGCCACCGAGGGGTTGATCTCGGTGACGTCGTGGATCTCCGTCTCGGGATCGGCGCCGAACGTCGAGTACGCCCGTCCGTGCGGACCGGGCATCCGCGGGTCCGTGCCGGGGAGCGACGTGGCGCGGAGTCCGAGCGGGCGGAGGATGCGACGTTCGATCTCCTTGCCGTACCTCTCACCGGTCACCCTCTCGATGACCAGGCCCGCCAGGACGTAGTTGGTGTTGGAGTAGTTCCAGTCGGTGCCCGGCGCGAAGTCCGGGGCGTGCTCCATGGCCACCGCCACGAGTTGCTCCTGCGTCCAGCTGTCGTAGCGGTGTTCCGGGAAACCCGGGCCGAAGACCTTCTCGGCGAATCCGGGGTCCTGGGTGTAGTTGAAGACCCCACTGGTGTGGTTGAGGAGCTGCCGGACGGTGATCTTCCGGCCGTCGTGGCCGTGGCCCCGGACCACCCCGGGCAGCCAGGTCTCCACGTTGTCGTCGAGGTCGAGCTTCTTCTCCTCCTCCAGCTGGAGGAGGACGGTCGCCACGAAGGTCTTGGTGATGCTACCGACGCGGAAGCGGTCCTGCGGCAGCCGGGGCCGCTCGGTGCGCAGGTCGGCGACGCCCGCGGAGCCGTTCCAGACGCCGTGGCGGTCCACCGCCTGCCCCAGCGCCCCGGGGAGCCCGGCCGCCACCTGCGCGTCCAGGGCCTGCTGCGTGGCGGGGTGCCCGCGGTCGCCGGCGCGGACCGCGCCCCGGTCCGCCGCGAGCGCGGCGGGGGCGCTCAGCGCGCCGCCGGCCAGCACGGCCGCCGCCACCAGCGCGGTGAGCGCCCGGCGGCGCCCTCCGCCGTGTCCGAGTCCCGTTCTGTGCGCCATGTGTGCCATCCCCTCTGTCGCGGATTCCCCGGTGGCCCGCCGCGGATCGGCCGCGGATCTCCGGTGGTCCGTGTGGCGCGGGTGGGGACCACCGGAGCGGGGCGGGGGTTGAGCCGGTGGGGGCGGCGGGGCGGGAACGGCCGGTTCCGGGCCGGTGAACGGCGTGTTCCGGGCGGGCCGGGCGGGTCCCCCGGTCACCCCCGGGTGAGCAGCAGTTCGGTGTTCCGGTCGCCGGGCTCGCCCTCCAGGCCGGGGCGCGCGCCCGGGGCGTTGAGGGACAGCTCCCGGTAGAGCGCGGCCAGGCCCGGCGCGGAGAGGTCGGCGGGGTCGGCGCGGTAGGGGGCGGCCGCCTCCAGGCAGGTGGTGAAGAGGGAGAGGGTGCCGTCCTGGTTGTCGACGAGTTCGATCACCCGGGCGAGCTGGGGGAAGTCGACGTGAGAGGCGGTGGAGACCTCCCAGAAGCCGCCGCGCGGAGTGATGTCGTTCTTGTGGCTGTGGCCGTTGATCCAGGCGCGGACGTTCGGGTGGCGGCTGAGGACGGCGAGCAGTTCCTCGCCGCCGTGGCGCTTCTCGTCCGGCCGGGCGGGGTCGGGCCGCAGGTTGCGCATGGTGGCACCGGTGTGGTGGCTGAAGACCAGGACGTGGTCGTCCCGGTGGCCCTTCAGGGTGCGCTCCAGCCAGCGGAGCTGGGCGGTGCCGAGGGACCCCTCGTAGTGGCCGCCGTCGTCGGTGGTGTCGAGGCTGATGCCGAGGACCCCGTCGGCGATCCGGAAGGAGTAGTACAGCCGTTCCTCGGCGAGGTTGGCGGCGGTGTAGCCGTGGCCGCGCGGGCCGGCACCGGTGTGCCAGGGGTCGAGGTGCGCGGCCACGTACTCCTGCGGGGTGAACGGGGCCCGGCGCTCGTCGGGGGTGACCCGGCGCATCGCGCGGGTACGCGAACGCAGCAGCGCGGCGAGGTCCCGGCCGAGCGGGTCGCCGGCCTGCCGCAGCGCGGTACGCAGGGCGGTCGCCTCGGCCGGCGGCAGCGACTCCAGCTTGCGGTCACCGGCGGCGAACTCGGCGAAGTAGCCGCCGCGGGCGTAGGCGCCGCCGGGCAGGGTGTCGTGGTTGCCGACCGTGGAGTACCAGGGCATCCGCAGGCCGGGGCTGCGGAGTTCGCGGATCGCGGCGGTGAGGAAGCCGTCGATCCGGGGGAGGCCGGCCCGCTTGTCCCCGTCGCGCAGCCCGTCCTCGGGGTGCCAGTACAGCGGCAGACCGCTGTTCTGCACCCCTTCGTACCGCTGTCCGTCCCCGGTGTTGGGCTCGATCCGGCCGCCGCTGAGGGCGGTGAGGAACCACTGAAGTTCGGCGCGGGAGTTGTTGTCGGTGTTGTCCCCGGTGGTCATGGCGAAGGCGATGGGGCTGCCGGTGGCGGGGCCCCCGGACAGGGCGTTGACGCGTTCGACGAGCGAGACGGCCCCGGCCACGGAGAGGGCCTCCTGCGGGCGCCACGCCTGGGCCGCGGCGGCGCGCAGGTACTCGAAGCGCAGCGGGTGCTGCACGTCCGTCAGGTGCAGATCGGTGAGGTGGACGAAGCAGGCGAGCACCGTCCGGCGGTCCTCCCGGCCGCGCCGGGCGGGCGCCTGCTCGGTGCGGACCACCCGGGGCCAGCCGGGGCCGTCGCCCAGCCGCCGGTAACCGCCGGTGCCCCGTGGGGTGGCGACGGCGTCGAGGGTGGTGGCCCGGCGGGCGGAGGCGCCCCGGACGGGGAGCGGCGCGGTGGAGGGGATGCCGGCGGAGGGCGGGGCCGCGGCCGACGCCTCCGCGGCGCCACCGCGGGAGCCGAGCGTGAGGCCGATTCCGGCGGAGGCGGTCACGGCGCCCGCGGCGGCCAGCAGCGCGCGGCGGCGGAGGGCGGGGTCGGTCGTTCCGGTGGGGGGCATGGCGGCTCCCGGGTGCGCGAGCACGGGGGTGGCGGGGGGTTCCCCGTCCCTTCCGGATGCTCGGCAGCGGGGGTGGCCCACGGCTGAACGAGGCCGTAACGTCCGGCGCCCATCGCTCCACATGGATCTCGGTCCGGGCCCTGGTCACCCGTCCCTGGCCTGCTGGTTCTGCGCCGCTCACCGCGCGTTCACGGAAGACGGGCCACGGACGACCGGCGACCGGCGACCGGCGACCGGCGACGGAAGGGGGCCGGGCCGGCGGCCGGCGGGACGGGGCTGCGGCCGGACAGGGCCGGAGCCGGGACAGGGCCGAGCCGCGGCGCCCGTCGAGCGGGCGTACCGGCCGGACGGGCGACGTGACGGCCGGGACGGACGCGCCCGGACGGGCGACCTCCCGGGCCGGCCCGCGGGCCGCGGCCGGAGTGTGCCGTTCCGCCCTGTCGCCTCCGCGGCATTCACCACGCTTTCAACGGGCTTCCCCACCGGCGGAATTGACCCTGCCGCACCTTTGGTCCGGGAATGAGGGGAGCCGGCAAGTGGCGGGAATACGCCACCGGGTGCGTACCGGGCGCCCGCCCCTCCCCAAACTCTCCGCACTTACATATAAGTGCGGTCAACCGGATCCGAATTCCGAACAAGGGTGGCCATGCCTTCTTCTCCCATAACCGAGCCGCCGTCCGGCCCGAGACGCGCGGCCCGCGCCGCGATCGCCGCGGGGCTGGTGGCCGCGCTCGCGGCGACCGGCGCCGTCCCGGCCTTCGCGGCGGACGACGCGCCGGGCTCCGCCCCGGCCCGGACGAAGTCCGCCCAGGACAAGCTCGGCTCGGCCGACGCGGAACTGCTCGCGCAGGCCAAGTCGGACGGCGACAAGCACGTCACCATGATGCTCGCCACCGCCCCCGGTGCCACCGGACGGGCCGTGGCGGAGCTGGAGTCCGTCAAGGGCGCGTCGGTCGGGCGCACCTACGACAAGCTCGGCTACGTCCGCGCGACCGTGCCCACCGCCCGGGCCGAGGCCGCCATCGACAAGGCGGCGAAGCTCTCCTCCGTGCACGCCATCGACCTCCGCCAGGAGATCGAGCTGCCCGACCCGACGCCCGCGGCCGACCGCGCCAAGGGCGCCACGTCCGGCCCGAAGGGCTCCTACCCCGGTCCGGACCGGAAAACCCCGGCGAAGAACCCGTACCAGCCGTCGCACGAGACCGGCGCCGTCGACTTCGTGAAGAAGAACCCGAAGGCGGACGGGCGCGGCATCACCATCGGCATCCTCGACTCCGGCGTCGACCTCGCCCACCCCGCCCTGCAGAAGACGACCACCGGCGAGCGGAAGATCACCGACTGGGTGACGGCGACCGACCCGATCGTCGACTCCGACGGCACCTGGCGCCCGATGGTCTCGGCCGTCTCCGGCCCGACCTTCACCTACCAGAACCGCACCTGGACGGCGCCCGCCGGCGAGTACCTGGTCAGCACCTTCGCCGAGGCGGCCACCACCGGCGGCGACATGGCCGGGGACCTCAACCGGGACGGCGACACCACCGACCGCTGGGGCGTGCTCTACGACCCGGCCACCGGCACCGTCCGCGTGGACCTCGACGACGACGGCGACTTCGGCGACGAGGAGCCGATGAAGCCGTACAAGGAGGACCACCAGGTCCGCTACTTCGGCACCGACGACCCGAACACGGCCATCGCCGAGCGGATCCCCTTCGTGGTGGAGATCCGCAAGGACGTGCCGATGGACCCGTACGGCGGTGACTGGGTCGGCAAGACGGCCGACTTCGTCAACATCGGCGTGGTCGAGGGCTCGCACGGCAGCCACGTCGCGGGCATCACCGCGGCCAACGGCCTCTTCGGCGGGAAGATGAACGGCGCGGCGCCCGGCGCCAAGCTGGTCTCCTCCCGCGCCTGCACCTGGAGCGGCGGCTGCACCAACGTCGCGCTCACCGAGGGCATGATCGACCTCGTCGTCAACCGCGGTGTGGACATCGTCAACATGTCCATCGGCGGGCTGCCCCCGCTGAACGACGGCAACAACGCGCGCGCCCAGCTCTACACCCGGCTCATCGACACCTACGGCGTGCAGCTCGTCATCTCCGCCGGCAACAGCGGGCCGGGCGCCAACACCATCGGTGACCCCTCGCTCGCCGACAAGGTGATCAGCGTGGGCGCCTCCGCCTCCCGGGAGACCTGGGAGGCCAACTACGGCTCCGTCATGCGGACGAAGTACTCGATGATGCCGTTCTCCTCCCGCGGACCGCGTGAGGACGGCGGCTTCACCCCGACGCTGGCCGCCCCGGGCGCCTCCGTCAACACCGTGCCGACCTGGCAGCCCGGCCAGCCGGTCGCCGAGGCGGGCTACTCCCTGCCGCCCGGGTACGGGATGCTCCAGGGCACGTCGATGGCGTCCCCGCAGGCCGCCGGCGCCTCCGCGCTGCTGCTGTCCGCGGCGAAGCAGAAGCGGATCGACCTCACCCCGGCGGCCCTGCGCACCGCGCTGACCAGCACGGCGAAGGAGATCAAGGGCTTCCAGGCCTACGAGCAGGGCGCCGGTCTCATGGACGTCGAGAAGGCCTGGAAGGCGATCAGCCGCAAGGCCACGGCGCACGAGTACACGGTCGAGGCCCCGGTGAACACCGCGCTCTCCGGCTACCTCAAGACCCCGCACCGCGGCACCGGCGTCTACGACCGCGAGGGCGGTCTGAAGGCCGGGCAGTCCCGCGACTACGCGGTGAAGATCACCCGCACCACCGGCCCGGACCGCTCCGTCCGGCACGAACTCGGGTGGGCTCGGAACGACGGCACCTTCTCCCTGGTGGGCTCCCCCAAGGTGGACCTGCCGCTGAACAAGCCGGTCACCGTGAAGGTCCGCGCCAAGGCCCGCACCGCCGGGTTCCACAGCGCCGCCCTGCGGGTGAACGACCGCGCCACCGAGGGCACGGACAAGCTGGTCATGACCAGTGTCGTGGTCTCCGAACCGCTGGCCACGCCGTCCTACGCGGTGAAGAAGTCCGGCACGGCCGAGCGCAACCGCTCCACCTCGTACTTCGTCACGGTGCCGGAGGGCGCCAAGACGCTGGAGGTACGGATGGACGGCCTCACGGCGGGCAGCCAGACCCGCTGGATCGCCATCAACCCGTACGGTGTGCCGGCCGACCCGACGTCCACGATCTTCTGCTACCCGAACTACACCAGCCCCACCAACACCTGCGAACCGGGCCGGCGTGGCTACACCGACCCGATGCCGGGGGTCTGGGAGATCGAGGTCGAGTCGCGGCGCACCTCGCCGCTGCTGGACAACCCCTACCAGGTGACGGCGACCGTCCTGGGCGCCGACTTCGACCCGGCGGTCCAGGTGATCGACGAGGCCGAGGCCGGCACGCCGGCCCCGGTGGAGTGGAAGGTCACGAACGGGTTCGCGCCGATCGAGGGCAAGCTCACCGGCGGTGAGCTGGGCTCCGCGCACTCCGAGCGGCCGTCCATCGGCGAGGGTGAGTCCCGGGAGACCACCGTCGAGGTGCCCGCGGGCGTCTCGCGCCTGGACGTGTCGATCGGCTCCACCTCGGACACCGGCGCGGACCTGGACCTCAGCGTCTACAAGGACGGCGTGCTGGTGGGCTACGACGCCGACGGCGACTCCGAGGAGTCCGTCTCGCTGAGCAAGCCCGCGGCCGGGACGTACACCGTCGTGGTCGACGGCTACGCGGTGCCCGCCGGCACCACGGAGTACGACTACCTCGACGTCTTCTACTCCTCCTCGCTCGGCGAGGTGCGGGTGGACGACTCGGCCGTGAAGCTCGGCACCGGGCAGTCCGCGCAGGTCGGCGCGGAGGTCCTGGTGAGCGGCGAGGCTCCGGCCGGCCGTGAGTTCTTCGGCGAGGTCGGCCTGGTCAACGCGCACGGCACGGTGGCCGGCACCGGCAGCGTGAAGATCGAGAAGGTACGGCCCTGACGGATCCGCCGGTCACCTCCCGCGAGGGCGGTGACCGGCGGGCGTGACGGCGGACGAGGGGGCGGGCGCCCGGCGGGTGCCCGCCCCTCATCCGTGCCCGGCCCGTTCGCCCGTGCCCTGCCCACGCTGCTCACCCGGCCCACCCTGCCCACCCGGCCTGCCCTGCCCACCCGGCCGGCACCGGCACGGGACGGAGCGGGCGGGACGGGCGGGACAGACGGGGCGGACCGGGGGCACGAAGGGGCGCGGGCCACCCCGGAGGCCCGGCCGCGCACGGGCCGGGAGGGCCGGATCCGGCGTCCCGGGCGGCCCGGCCGGGCCCGCTGTCACCGGATGCCACCGGGGGTGCCATCGGTCACTCCCGGCGGGGAAGGATTGGACAGAACGGCCGGTCAGCGGCGCATGATGGGGTCGCTCGCCCGCTCGTACGCCCGCCCCGGGCCAGTCCAGAGGAGAGTCACCGTGAGAATCGGAATCGTCGGAGCCACCGGTCAGGTCGGCGCTGTGATGCGCGCCATCCTCGCCGAACGGGCGTTCCCGGTGGAGCGGCTGCGGCTGTTCGCCTCGGCCCGCTCGGCCGGCAAGACCCTGGACTGGCGGGGCGAGGCGATCACCGTCGAGGACGCCACCACGGCCGACTACTCGGGTCTGGACGTGGTCCTCTTCTCGGCGGGCGGCGCCACCTCGCGCGCACTGGCCGAGAAGGTCGCCGCCGCCGGCCCCGTCGTGATCGACAACTCCTCGGCCTGGCGGCTGGACCCCGAGGTGCCGCTGGTCGTGGCCGAGGTCAACCCGCACGCGGCGCTGCGCCGCCCCAAGGGGATCATCGCCAACCCCAACTGCACCACCATGGCGGCCATGCCCGTGCTCCGCCCGCTGCACGCCGAGGCGGGGCTGACGGCGCTGGTCGTCTCCACCTACCAGGCGGTCTCCGGCAGCGGCCTGGGCGGCGTGGAGGAGCTGGACCGGCAGATCCGCGCGGCGGGCGGGCAGGCGACCGCGCTGACCCACGACGGCTCCGCCGTGGACTTCCCCGAGCCGGAGAAGTACGTCCGGCCGATCGCGTTCAACGTGCTGCCGATGGCCGGTTCGGTCGTCGACGACGGCTCCGCCGAGACCGACGAGGAGCAGAAGCTCCGCAACGAGAGCCGGAAGATCCTGGAGATCCCGGAGCTGAAGGTCTCCGGCACCTGCGTCCGGGTCCCCGTCTTCACCGGGCACTCGCTCCAGATCAACGCCCGCTTCGAGCGGCCGCTGAGCCCCGCGCGGGCGCGGGAGCTGCTCGCCGGTGCCCCCGGGGTCGCCCTCTCCGAGGTCCCCACCCCGCTCCAGGCCGCCGGCCAGGACCCGACGTTCGTCGGCCGGCTCCGCGCCGACGACACGGTGGAGCACGGCCTGTCGTTGTTCTGCTCCGGGGACAACCTCCGCAAGGGCGCCGCGCTCAACGCCGTGCAGATCGCCGAGCTGGTCGCGGCCGAGACCGGCTGACCTGGCGCGAGCCGCCCGCCCCCGCGCCGGGGCCGCACTCCCCCGGCGTGGGGAAGGCGGCCCCGGCGCCGTGGTGCGCGGGCCCGCCGCGCCCCGTCAATTCCCTGCGGGGAACCCACTCCCACGTGCGAGGATGGCCGTCCCTCCGACGAATGGGAGATACCTACCGTGCCTGGCACGAACCTCACCCGGGACGAGGCGCAGCAGCGGGCGCGCCTCCTCGCCACCCATGCCTACGAGATCGAACTGGACCTGAGCGGCGCGCCGGAGCCGGAGACGGGCACCTTCCGTTCGGTGACCACCGTCCGCTTCGACGCCGCCGAGGCCGGCGCGGCCACCTTCATCGACCTGGTGGCGCCCACGGTGCACGAGGTGGTGCTGAACGGGACCGCCCTGGACCCGGCGGAGGTCTTCGCCGACTCCCGGATCGCGCTGCCCTCCCTGGCCGCGGGCGCGAACGAGCTGCGGGTGGTCGCCGACTGCGCGTACACCAACACCGGTGAGGGGCTGCACCGGTTCACCGACCCGGTGGACCGGCAGACGTACCTCTACACCCAGTTCGAGGTGCCGGACGCCCGGCGGGTCTTCGCCTGCTTCGAGCAGCCGGACCTGAAGGCCACGTTCCGCTTCACCGTGACGGCCCCGCAGGGCTGGACGGTGATCTCGAACGCGCCGCTCGCCGACGGGGCGGAGAAGCCCACGGGCACACTCTGGGAGTTCGCCACCACCCAGCCGCTCTCCACCTACGTCACGGCGCTGATCGCCGGCCCGTACCACAGCGTGCACAGCAGCTGGGACGGCGACGGCCGGTCGGTGCCGCTGGGCCTGTACTGCCGTCCCTCGCTGGCCGAGCACCTGGACGCGGAGGCGATCTTCGCGGTCACCCGGCAGGGCTTCGACTGGTTCCAGGAGAAGTTCGACCACCCGTACCCGTTCGAGAAGTACGACCAGCTCTTCGTCCCGGAGTTCAACGCCGGGGCGATGGAGAACGCGGGCGCCGTCACCATCCGCGACCAGTACGTCTTCCGCTCCAAGGTGACCGACGCGGCCTACGAGACGCGTGCCGAGACGATCCTCCACGAGCTGGCCCACATGTGGTTCGGCGACCTGGTGACCATGGAGTGGTGGAACGACCTCTGGCTGAACGAGTCGTTCGCCACCTACACCTCCATCGCCTGCCAGGCGCACGCCCCCGGCTCGCGCTGGCCGCACGCCTGGACCACGTTCGCCAACTCCATGAAGACCTGGGCGTACCGGCAGGACCAGCTCCCGTCCACGCACCCGGTCATGGCCGAGATCCGCGACCTGGACGACGTCCTGGTCAACTTCGACGGCATCACCTACGCCAAGGGCGCCTCGGTACTCAAGCAGCTCGTCGCCTATGTCGGCCAGGACGAGTTCTTCCGCGGCGTGCAGACGTACTTCAAGCGCCACGCCTGGGGCAACACCCGCCTGTCCGACCTGCTGACCGCGCTGGAGGAGACCTCCGGCCGCGATCTGCGCGCCTGGTCGGCGGCGTGGCTGGAGACGGCCGGCATCAACGTCCTCCGCCCGGAGATCGAGACCGGGGCGGACTCCACGATCACCTCCTTCGCCGTCCGGCAGGAGGCGCCCACGCTGCCCCCCGGCGCCACCACCTCCGTCTCCGGCGAGCAGGGCACCCGGCTGGGCACGCTGCGCCCGCACCGCATCGCGATCGGCTGCTACACGCTGGAGGACGGCCGGCTGGTCCGCACCGACCGGATCGAGCTGGACGTGGACGGCGAGCGGACCGAGGTGGCGGAGCTGGCGGGACGGGCCCGCCCGGACGTCATCCTGCTCAACGACGACGACCTCAGCTACGCCAAGGTGCGGCTGGACCCGGAGTCGCTGGCCCAGGTCACCCGCCACCTGGGCGACTTCGCCGAGTCGCTGCCGCGCGCCCTGTGCTGGGCGTCGGCCTGGGACATGACGCGCGACGGCGAGCTGGCCACCCGCGACTACCTGGAGCTGGTGCTCTCCGGCATCGGCAAGGAGTCCGACATCGGCGTCGTCCAGTCCCTCCAGCGGCAGGTGAAGCTGGCGCTGGAGCTGTACGCCGCGCCGGACTGGCGCGAGAAGGGGCTGGCCCGCTGGACGGAGGCCGCGCTGGAGCAGCTGCGCGCCGCCGCGCCGGGCGGTGACCACCAGCTCGCCTGGGCCCGGGCCTTCGCCGCGACGGCCCGCACGGAGAGCCAGCTCGACCTGGTCCAGGGGCTGCTGGACGCCACCGAGACCATCGAGGGGCTGACCATCGACACCGAGCTGCGGTGGGCGCTGCTGGAGCGGCTGGCGGCCACCGGCCGGGCCGGCGAGGAGGAGATCGAGGCCGAACTGGCGCGCGACCGCACCTCGGCGGGCGAGCGGCACGCGGCCACCGCCCGCGCCGCGCGCCCGACGGCGGAGGCCAAGGCCGCCGCCTGGGCCTCGGTGGTGGAGTCGGACACGCTGCCGAACGCGGCGCAGGAGGCCGTCATCGGCGGTTTCGTCCAGACCGGCCAGCGCGAGCTGCTCGCCCCGTACACGGAGCGGTACTTCGCGGCCCTCAAGGACGTCTGGGAGTCCCGCAGCCACGAGATGGCCCAGCAGATCGCGATCGGCCTCTACCCGGCGCTCCAGGTCTCCCCGGAGACGCTGGAGGCGACGGACGCCTGGCTGGCCTCGGCGGAGCCGACGGCGGCGCTGCGCCGGCTGGTCACCGAGTCCCGCGCCGGCGTCGAGCGCGCGCTGCGGGCCCAGAAGGCGGACGCTGCGGCCGGCCGCGGAGAGCGCCGCTGAGCGGCGGGGCCGCCCCGTGAACACCGGGGACGCCCGGTGAGCGGTGGGGGGGGGGGGGGGGGGGCGGGGCCCCCCCCCCCCCCCCCCCCCCCCCGGGGGGGGGGGCGGGGGGGGGGGGGGGGGGGGGGGGGGGGGGAGAGGGGGGGGGGGGGCGGGGCGGGGGGGGGGCGGCGGGGAGAAAAAAACAAAGGAGGAGGG
>NZ_JAATEN010000032.1 GCF_012034935.1 Streptomyces zingiberis | reverse complement strand
GGGCCGGCCCGGGGGGGGGGGGGTGGGGGGGGGGTTGGGGGGGGGGGGGGGCGGGGGGGGGCGGGTCGCGGCCGGTCGGGAGTCGGTGACGGATGGGGGGACGGCGGCGGGGAGGGGTGGGAGTGATCCGGCGCAGGGGTCAGCGGTGTACCGCCGCCTCACGGCCGGCGGTGCAGCCGGCCAGGGCACGGCCGCGGACCGTGGCCGAGGGCAGCCTGCCGGTGTCGGTGGTGCACTGGACGGTGAGGGCGGCGACGCAGGCCGCCTCCGCGAGCGCGTCCGGTTCGGGCAGCTCGCGCAGGCGCGCGGAGAGACAACCGGCCGCGAAGGCGTCCCCCGCACCGGCGGGATCGACCGCCGTCAGGGGGAAGGGCTCCGGCCGCCACCGGCCGCCGGCGGTGACGGCCGTCGCCGCGTGGTCCCGGTGCCTGATCACGACGGTGCGCGCGTCCCGCCGGCAGGCCCCCCGGACGCCACACCCCGGGTCTATCCGTCACTCCGCACCTCCGCCCCCTCGCCTGTGGCTCCGCCCCGTCACCTGCCGGCCCCCGCCCGGCCCGGCTGCGGGGGCAGCGCTCGCCCGCCGCATACGCCCGGACCGGATCCGCGGCCGGCGCCCGGGGGCGCGACGGCGCGCGGAACGGTGAACGGCGCACTGTGCGGAGCGAATACCCGCGCCGGTGGCGGCACAACCGCTCGGCCCGGCAAGGCACGGCTGCACCCGCGCCCGGATTCCGCCGCACCCCGGGAGGCCCGGGGAGGCAGCCCCGATCGCGCGATCCGGCCCGCGCTCCGGCCCGCGGTACGGTCGGCCGTCCGGTCCGCGGGCGCGGATTCGGCGCCGGTGCCGTGGCCCGTGGCCCATGGCCCGTGGCCCGTGGCCCGTGGTCCGTGGTCCGTGGTCCGTGGTCCGGGACGATCCTGGGTGCTTCTCCGGCCCCCGGCTCCCTGGCCCTCGGGCGATCCCTCCGGCGGGGTCCCGCGGTGACGGGCCCGTGGAGTGGGTGCCCGGGGCGCGCCGTGGTCTCCGGTGGTGGGGTGCGGGGCCGGCTGCGAGGCTGAGCGCATGAGAGGATCCCGGGCCCGCGCCGGCCGGCGCCGCACCGTACGGCTGTTCGCCCTCGCGCTGCCCGCCGTGGCCGTCCTCCACCGCCTGTTCGTCCGCCCCCGGCTGCTGACCTGGGGCGCGACCGTGGAGGAGGCCGAACGGACCTACCCCGGTGACGCGCTCGTCCCCGGCGCCGCGTCCACCTCCACGATGGCCGTCACCCTGCCCGCCCCGCCGGAGGAGGTCTGGCCCTGGCTGGCGCAGCTCGGCTGCGACCGGGGCGGCTGGTACGGCTGGGACGGCCTGGTCAACGGCGGCCGGCCGAGCGCGGAACGGGTGGTGCCGCAGTGGCAGGACGTCCGCGTGGGACGGCGCGTCACCGTGACGCCGTGCGGGGAGTCGTGGTTCACGGTGGCGGAGGTGGAACCGGAGCGGACCCTCGTGCTCCGCGTGCTGCTGGAGCTGCCCTCCGGACGGCCCTTCGACCCGCGCTCCGAGCCGCGCCCCTGGGCGTACGCCGACGCCGTCTGGGGTTTCCACCTGGGGCCCGCGCCCGGCGGCGGGACCCGGCTGGTGGCCCGGGTCCGCAGCCACGGCCGCCCCCGGCCGCTGATGCGCGCCGTGGAAGGGCTTCTGCGGGAGCCGTGGTACCCGGTGCTACAGGCCCGTCAGTTCCGTGCGCTGGGCGACCGGGTGGCCGGCCGGATCTGACCGGATCCGCGGGAGTCCCCGCGGCCCCGGCGCGGGCGCCCGCGCGGCCGGACGGCGGGAGCGGCCCGGCCGGGGCAGCAGGGGCAGCGGGCGTACGGTCCCGTCGGCGGGGGGCCGGGTTCGGTGGTGCCGGCGTGGGACGGGCAGGTGGCGCACCGCCGGTCACACGGAGCGGGCCGGGCGGCAGGGGGCGCCGCGCCGGACGGGCACGGTCGTCGCCGGAGGCGGGAGAACCGCAGAAACCTGAGATAGGGGCCGGCGCAGCGGGCACGGCCCGGGCCGCCGGGCGAGAGGCTGCACGGGCGGCCGCCCGTGGGGGTGGGCGGCCGCCGTCGCCAGACGACACCATGGGGGGATCCGTAGCCCACACCCTCACGTGTGCAGGGTCCACGTTTCAACGGGATGCCACAGATGTTCGCATGCCGTTCACAGGACCCCCACGGCGGCATCCGCCCACCCCACCGCCCGTCCGGCGGGTCCCGGGCCCCCCGCCCCGGCCCGCCCCCGGCCGCCGTCCGGAGCCCGCTTCCCCACGGGTGGCGGATCGGGCCCGGTAGGCTGCCCGCACCCGGCCCCGGCCCCCGGCTCCGGCCGTCCCGCCGTATCCCGCCACCCCCGCCCGAAAGGATGCTCCGTGCCGCCGTCCCGCGACAGGAACACCGCAGGCACCAGGACCACCGGCGGTCCCGGCGGGGTGCAATCCCTCGAACGGGCATTCGACTTGCTGGAGCGGATGGCGGACGCGGGTGGTTCCGTGGGCCTCAGCGAGCTCTCCGGCAGCAGCGGACTGCCCCTGCCGACCATCCACCGGCTGATGCGCACCCTCGTGGCCTGCGGCTATGTACGGCAGCAGCCCAACCGCCGCTACGCGCTGGGCCCCCGGCTGATCCGTCTCGGCGAGAGTTCCGCGCGCCTCCTGGGCACCTGGGCCCGGCCGCATCTCGCCCGGCTCGTGGAGGGGACCGGCGAGACGGCGAACATGGCGCTGCTCGACGGCGACGAGGTCGTCTACGTCGCCCAGGTGCCCTCGCGCCACTCGATGCGGATGTTCACCGAGGTCGGCCGCCGCGTGCTGCCGCACTCCACCGGCGTCGGCAAGGCCCTGCTGGCGCACCTCCCCGACGAGGACGTCCGAGCGCTGCTGACCCGCACGGGAATGCCGGCGGCGACGGAGAAGACCATCACCCGGCCGGACGCCTTCCTCGCCGCGCTGCGCGAGGTGCGGGAGTCGGGGTTCGCCGTGGACGACAACGAGCAGGAACTCGGCGTGCGCTGCCTGGCCGTGGCGGTTCCGCACTCCCCCACGGCCGCGGCGATCTCCGTCTCCGGGCCCGCCGGCCGGCTGACGGAGGACGCGACCGCCCGGATCGCGCCGCTCCTGCACCAGGTCGCCGCCGACCTCTCCGAGACGCTGAACGGCACCGGCGGGGCATCCCCGGCCGCGCCGGCGTGACCCGGCCCCGATACCGGCCCGGGTCCGCGGAGACGCCGGCACCGGCGGTACCGATGGTTTCAGCGGTAACGGTGGTGCCGGTATCGGTGGTGCCGGTGGTTCAGCCCCCGCGTCCGGGCGCCGGTTGGGCGCCGAAGAGTTCGATCACGTGGCGTACCTCGGCGAGCGCCGGTGCCAGCGCGCTCACCGAGCCGACCGCGCCGGTGATGAGCAGCAGTGAACGTTGCAGGCAGGGCACTTCCGGTACGCCCGCGGCCACCATGGCGTCCAGGGCGGCCAGTTCCTCCTCCGCCGCCCCCCGGTCCCGCAGATCGGCCGGATGACCGGCCAGTTCCCGGCGGAGCCGCGACACCGCGGCGCACAACTCCGTCAACCGCGGGTCCGTGCCCGCGGTCCCACCGCCTCCGTCCGCCCGGCCCTCGCCGCCCGGCGTCCCTCCGTACGCGACGACGGCCGTCCGCGTACCGCAGTCCGTCCGATCACTTCGCAATGCGTGTCCCCTCGCTCCTCGCATGGCGCTACGGGCCCCCGCGGCTCCGGGCGCGTGGGCGCGGCGCACCGGAGTCGCCGACAGTTAACGCCACGCTCCGCCGCCGGCGCCACACGGAGGGCGAAAACCGGCCGTACCATACCCGTCCGTACCGGACCATCTCGCGGACGGGGGGGGGCCTCCCGGGCGGGTGCGCGCGGGCGGGCCGGGACCGCCGTGTGCACGGGTGAGCTGCGGCCATGCCCCCGCGCGACCGGGACGCGACCATCCGGCCCCGCCCGGAGCCCTCCCCTCACCTCCGCAGGAGGCACGGGTCCCGTCCGCCGCCCGTGACCACGGCCCCGAACGCCGCCCGCCCGGAAGTCCGCGGGGGCGGACCGCCCGCACGGATCCGGACCCGTCCCGCTATACACGGAGCATGACGGAACACCAGACCTCGCGGAGGACGCCGGGTACCGCCGGACGGAGCGACGACCCGCGCGGAGGCGACCGCCCGCGCGACGGGGAACCGGACGCCGCGAGCCCCCGCGGTGACGGCCGCCGCGCGGACGGCCCACGGGTGGCGGGGCTGCTGCTGGCCGCGGGCGGCGGGCGGCGGCTGGGCGGGCGGCCCAAGGCGCTGCTGCCCCACGACGGGGGGCTCCTGGTGGAACGCGCGGCGGCGGCGCTCCGGGCCGGCGGCTGTGATCCGGTGCACGTCGTGCTGGGCGCCGGGGCGGACCGGGTGCGGGCCCGCGCCGCGCTGCCCGGGTGCGTCCTGGTGGAACACCCGGGCTGGGCCGAGGGCATGGGCACGTCCCTGCGCGCCGGGCTGGCGTCCCTCGCGACGCCGGCGGCGGTTCCGGGCGGCCCGGTGGCGGTCCTCGTCATGCTGGTGGACCAGCCCGGGGTGGGGGCGGCGGCGGTGGCGCGGGTCCGCGGCGCGTACCGCTCGCCCGCGAGCCTGGCCGCGGCCTCCTACGACGGCCGGCGCGGTCATCCGGTGCTGCTCGGCACCGGCCACTGGACGGCCGTCGCCGAACAGGCCACGGGGGACCGGGGAGCGCGGGCCTATCTCGCGGAACACCGCGCGGAGATCACCCTGGTGGACTGCTCGGGCCTCGCCGATCCCGGCGACGTGGACACCCCCGGGGATCTGTGGCGGCTGACCCGCTCCGGGGAGGAACTCCCCGCGGAGCGTGGCCGGGAGCCGGGCGAAGGGCCGGGCCGGGGACCGGGCGGAGAACCGGCCCGGTAGCCGGGCAGCGGCGGGTGGCGCGCGGGGAGCCGGGGCGGGGCCGGGGCGGGGCCGGGAGCCGGGCAGCGGCGGGCCGGGAGCCCTTCCGGGGTACCGGCCCCGGCGCCGCCCGGCTGCCGGCGGGGTTCCCGGCCGAGCCCGCCCCTCTCACTTACCGGTATTGAAGTTCCACCATGAGGAAACTACGCTCCCTGAGCGAGTGCCGGGGGCAGGAAAGGCCAGGAACCGGAGGCGGCCCGGAGCCCCGCCGCGTCCTCCTCGCCCACGCCTCCGGCACCTCGTCCGCACCGGCCGGAACGCCACGGATCCGTGGCCGGCCGCCCCTGGACACCCCTGACACCCCTGCCCGAAGGAGTGACCGACCATGGCCGCACCGGTGCCGTCCGCACCGACCGTCGTCGACGCCGCGCCGCCGGCCCGCCAGGAGGAGGTCCTCACCCCCGAGGCGCTGGCCTTCCTCGGCGCGTTGCACCACCGGTTCACCCCGCGCCGCGACGAGCTGCTCGCCCTGCGGGGAGAGCGCCGCCGCGAGATCGCGCGCACCGGGACCCTGGACTTCCCGGCCGGGACGGCCCACATCCGCGAGGGCGACTGGCAGGTGGCGCCCGCGCCGCCCGCGCTCACCGACCGCCGGGTGGAGATCACCGGCCCCACGGACCGGAAGATGACCATCAACGCGCTCAACTCCGGGGCGCGTGTCTGGCTCGCGGACTTCGAGGACGCCACCGCCCCCACCTGGGAGAACGTCGTCCTCGGCCAGCTCAACCTGATCGACGCCCACGAGCGCCGCGTCGACTTCACCGACCCGCGCGGCAAGACGTACACGCTGCGCCCGGACGAGGAACTGGCCACGGTCGTCACCCGACCCCGCGGCTGGCACCTGGACGAGCGGCACCTCCGCGACGGGGACGGCCGGCCGCTCCCCGGCGCGCTCGTCGACTTCGGCCTCTACTTCTTCCACAACGCGCGCCGCCTGCTCGACCGCGGCCTGGGCCCCTACTTCTACCTGCCGAAGCTGGAGTCGCACCTGGAGGCCCGCCTCTGGAACGAGGTCTTCGTCCACGCGCAGGACCTGCTCGGCGTCCCGCAGGGCTCCGTCCGCGCCACCGTGCTGATCGAGACGATCCCGGCGGCGTTCGAGATGGAGGAGATCCTCTACGAGCTGCGCGATCACGCCTCCGGGCTCAACGCCGGCCGCTGGGACTACCTGTTCTCCATCGTCAAGACCTTCCGCGACGCCGGGGACCGGTTCGTGCTGCCGGACCGCAACGCCGTCACGATGACGGCTCCCTTCATGCGCGCCTACACCGAACTGCTGGTCCGCACCTGCCACAAGCGGGGAGCGCACGCCATCGGCGGCATGGCGGCCTTCATCCCCTCCCGGCGGGACCCCCGGGTCAACGAGGCGGCGCTGGAGAAGGTCCGCGCGGACAAGGACCGTGAGGCGGCGGACGGTTTCGACGGCTCGTGGGTCGCCCACCCCGATCTGGTGCCCGTCGCCCGGGCGTCCTTCGACGCGGTGCTCGGCGACCGGCCGCACCAGAAGGACCGGCTCCGCGAGGACGTCCGCGTGACCTCCGCCGACCTGCTCGCCGTGGACTCCCTGACGGCGCGGCCGACCTACGACGGGCTGGTCAACGCCGTCGGGGTCGGGCTGCGGTACATCGAGTCCTGGCTGCGCGGCACGGGCGCCGTGGCGATCTTCAACCTGATGGAGGACGCGGCCACGGCCGAGATCTCCCGCTCGCAGATCTGGCAGTGGGTGAACGCGGGCGTGGAGTTCGAGGACGGCCGGAAGGTCACCGCGGGGCTGGTCCGCGAGGTGGCCGCCGGGGAACTGGCCGCGCTCCGCGAGGAGCTGGGCGAGGACGCCTTCGCCACCGGCGCCTGGCAGCGCGCGTACGACCTGCTGCTGCGGGTCGCCCTCGACGAGGAGTACGTGGACTTCCTGACCCTGCCGGCGTACGGACTGCTCGACTGAGGCGCTGCTCGACGGAGGCCGGCGGTGTGAGGCCGGCCGTCCGGGCCCACGGGCTCCCGGCGGGCCGCCCCGCGCGCTCGGCGAACTGCCGGGGGTGAACGCCCGGGGCGCGCTCCGGATCGGGCTGAAACGCGACGGTGGCGACAGCGCGGCCCGGCGGATCCCCGCGCCCCGCGCCGGGGCCCGGGAGGCGCGGGACGGGACGGCCGGCGAACCGGCTCCTGCCGGAACCCCGGGCGGTGGCGGGGCGCTCCGCGACGGCGGCCCGGGGGCGGGGCGCGGGGATCCGCCGGGCCGGCCGCGCGCCACGGCCGGCCGCTTGCCGGCCGCTCCCGGCGGCTTCCGGCCGCTGTCGGTGGCGGACCGTAGAGTCGTCGGCGGCCGGAGGGTCCGGCCACGGCCGGGCCGCGCTCCGTGGGCAGCCGGGCCGGCCGCGCAGGGCGCCACCGCCCCGGCGCCGGTGAATGAGGAGGACGGCCATGCCACCACCCCGCGCGCTCGGCGACCTGCCGTACGCGGACCATCTGCTGCCGTTCACCGGGTCTCTCACACCGGGCGCCTTCCACGACACGCTGCACTTCGACGGCGTCACGGTGGAGGACGCGGACAGCGCGGGCGCGCGCTTCACCGAGTGCGCCTTCTCCTCCCCCGTCCTCACCGGCGGCCGCTTCCGCGGGGCGCGCTTCCACGACGTCTGGCTGCACGAGCCGCGGCTGGTCGGCGTGGATCTGGCGGAGAGCGAGTGGGTGGACGCCGAGGTCGTCGCGGGCTCCCTCGCGGGGCTGCCGGTCTTCGGCTCCGAGCTGCGCCGGGTGGCGTTCCACCGCTGCAAGTTCGACGGGGTCACCTTCACCGCCGCCGAACTGCGCGAGGTCACCTTCACCGACTGCCTGCTGCGCGACGTGGACTTCGGTGAGGCGCTGCTCAGCGAGGTCTCCTTCCCCGGCTCGGCGCTGGAGGACGTGCGCTTCCGCCAGGCGCGGGCGGACGGGGTCGACCTGCGCGGCGCCGGCCCGCTGGACATCACGGCGGGTCTCGGTTCCCTGCGGGGCGCGGTGGTCGATTCCGGGCAGCTCCTGGAGCTGGCGCCGCGTCTCGCCGCGGCCGTCGGCATCACCGTGACGGACGCCCCCGGTCCTCGGCCGGAGAGGACAGGGTGCGCGCGGAGGGGGCGGAGCCGGTGAAGCGGACCCGTCACCGGCCGGGCCCGCCCGGTGACTCCCCTCCCCCACAGGGGTGAGCGCCGCTCCGGGAGGCGGGGCGGAGCGGCCCTGACACGGAGGTGCCCCCGCCGTGAACGCCGTGACCTTCCGGGTGGGTTCCGGTAGACCGGGGAGTCCCGCCCCGCGCCCAGGAGCCGCCGTGAACCGCCACCACCGCCACGACCGCCACGACCGGCACCACCGCCACGACGACCGACGCGATCACCGCGATCACCAGGACCGGAGGGCCGGGGAGCGCGCGGCCGAACTCGGTGCCCTGCTCCGCGGCAGCGGCCTGTCGATCAGCACCGCGGAGTCACTGACGGGTGGTCTGCTGGGGGCGGCCGTCACCGGGACGCCCGGCGCCTCCGCGTACTACCTGGGCGGTGCCGTCACCTACGCCACCGCCGCGAAGGCGTCCGTTCTGGCGGTGGGCGAGGAGACGCTGGCCGCGCGGGGGCCGGTCAGCGCGGAGACCGCGGAGCAGATGGCGTCCGGGGCCCGGGAGTTGTTCGGTTCCTCGCTGGCCGTCTCCACCACGGGCGTGGCCGGGCCGGCCGCCCAGGACGGCAAGCCCGTCGGCCTGGTGTACCTCGGCCTGGCCGACGCGGAGCGGGTGTTCAGCCGCGAGTTCCGCAGCGGAGGGACGACGCGCGAGGAGGTACGCCGGGACACCGTGGCGGCGGCCCTCGCGCTGGTGATCGAGTATCTGCGCCACCGGGCGGACCGGCGGCACTGACCCGGCCGGGAACGGCGGACGCCGGGACGGCGGACAGCGGTGCGGCGGACAGCGGTGCGGGCGGAGTCGGGTGAGGCCGGGCCCGGCATGTATGCCAAATAAATTCTGCAAAACTTTGTTGGCAAAGTTCCCCAGCTGTTCTACGCTCCCGGCATGACCGATGACCGGCACGACCGGCACGATGGACCGGACCGGCGCACCCTCGACCCCGAGCGGGACTCCGAGGCGCTGAAGGCCCTCACCCACCCCTTGCGCATCCGTCTGCTCGGCGCGCTACGGCAGGACGGTCCCGCCACCGCGACCGAACTGGCGCGCGCCACCGCCCAGTCCTCGGCCTCGACCAGCTACCACCTGCGGGTGCTGGCCCGGCACGGGTTCGTGGCGGAGGCCACGCACCGGGACGGCCGGGAGCGCCGCTGGCGGGCCGAGCACACCGTGACCGCCTGGAGCAACGAGGCGATGCGCGCCTCCCCCGCCCACCGGGCCTTTCTCGATGTCGCGCGCCGGGCGCAGATCGAACATCTGGAGCGCTCGATCGCCCGCCACGAGGCGGATCTCGGCGCCGGCCGGCTGGCCGCCGGCTGGCAGGAGCCGTCCGGGATCGACGACCGCGTGGTCCGGCTGACGCCCGCCTCGCTCACCGAGCTGTGGGAGGTCTTCACCCGCACCGCGGACGAACTGGCCGCACGGGACGCCGGTGCGGCCGACGCCGAACAGGTCGTCCTCGTCACCGCCGGGCTCCCGGTGGCCCGCCGGGACCGGGACCGGACCGTGGAGGGGGCAGACGGCGCGGACGCGGCGGACACCGGCACGGACGCGAGCCGGCGAGACGGGGCGGACGGCCCGCGTACCCCCGAGCGCGGAAGCTGGCCGGGCGCCGCGACCGGCACGGACGGCGGGGGCGGCACGGACGACACGGACGGCGCGGACGGCGCGGACGTCAGGAACGGCAGCGACGGCACCGCCCGTCCGGGCGGCCGGCCGTGAGCGCCGGGAAGCCCGCGGTCCCCGCGCCCGGCGCGCAGCCCCCGCCCGGCGCCGGTCCCGGGTTCGCGGGGCTCACCCCGCACGGCGCACGCCGCCGGTTCGCCACCGTCACCTTTCTCTTCTGGCTGCCGGCCGGGCTCTCCCTCGCCTGCCAGGTGCTGCTGCTCCGCGAGCGCGGGCTGAGCCTCGCCGCCGTGGCCGCGCTCTTCGCCGTGCACTCCTGCACCGTGGCCGCGCTGGAGCTGCCGACGGGCGGTCTCTCCGACGTGCTCGGCCGCCGGCCCGTGCTGGTCGCCGCGGGGCTGCTCAACCTCACCGCCCTGCTGCTGGTGGCGCTGGGCGGCACGCTGTGGGCGCTGGTGCCGGCCATGCTGGCGATGGGCGCCGGACGGGCGCTGTCCAGCGGCCCCGCCGAGGCCTGGTACGTGGACACGGCCCACGCCCTCGACGGGCCCGGTGCCGAGCTGCGCACCGGGCTGGCCCGGGCGACCACGGCCTCGGCCACCGCGCTGGCCCTCGGCACCCTGGTGGGCGGCGGGCTGCCCTGGCTGCTGAGCGGGCCGGCCGCCGGGGTCGGGGACGCGCTGGGGGCGGCCACCGGGGACCGGGTGCTCCCGCTGTCCGTGCCGGCCCTGCTCGGAGCGGCCGTCGCCGTGGGCTTCATCGGATACGTCCTGACGGCGCTCGCCGAACCGCCCAGGCCCCGCGTCACGGCGCGGGAGGTGCTGCGCGGGGTGGGGCCCACCATGCTGGCCGGACTGCGGCTGGGTGGGCGGGACGCGCTGGTGCGGCGGCTCTTCCTCACCGCCGCCGCCTGCGGGGGCGGGCTGGCCGTCGTCGAGTTGCTCACCCCGCCGCGGGCGGCCGCCCTGACGGGCTCCCCGGCGTCCGGCGCCCTGCTCTTCGCGGGGCTGGCCTGCGCCGGTTTCCTCTGCACGGCCCTGGGCGGCCGGTGCGCGCCGCTCGTGGCCCGGCTGGCGGGGAGCGGTGAACGGGCGGTGCTGCTGAGCCTGGCCGTGAGCGCGGCGGGCCTGGCAGTGCTCACCGTGACCCCACTGTGGTCCGGCGCCCCGGCCCTGGTGCTCGCGGCGGCCGGGTACGGCGCCTTCTACCTGGGGCTGGGCTCGGCGGGGCCCAGCGAGAACGAGCTGCTGCACCGCCGGGTGGACAGCGCGGGCCGGGCCACCGCGCTGTCCGTGCAGTCCCTCGCCCTGCAAGCGGCCGGGGCCGCGGCGGGCGTGGTCGCCGGTGCGCTGCCGCCCGGCCCGTGGGCCTGGCTGCCGGGCGCCGCCGCGCTGCTCCTGGGCGCCCTGTTGTGGATCCGCCGGGCGGCACCCCTGCCGGGCGGGGGCGTCCCGGCCGCCGGCCCCGCCGTATCGGGGCCCGCGTCGGTGCCCGCCTCAGGACCCGTGACGGCACCGGCCGGGAACCCCGTGCCGCCGCCGGCGGGGGCTCCCCGCCCGGGGCCGCCGGGCGGGGAGGGTGGCGGGCCCGTCACGGTGCCGGAATCGGCCCGTCCCCCAGTGGGTTGAGCAGGTCGGCCCGGCCCTCGAAGGCGTACAGCAGAAGGTCCGGCATGGTGAAGCCGCCCTTGCGGCGCGCCGGGAGCGTGGGCCGCCAGCGGGGGTCGCGGACGATGGAGTCACGGCTCCCCTCGATGGCCCGGTGGAAGACCTCGGCGACCAGGTGGCCGCCGACCCCGGTGAGCCGCCCCGGCTGCTTGGGGTTCACCTCCGCCTCCCGGAGCACGTAGAACCAGAGCGGGGTGTGCGCCACCAGTTCGGCCCGCTCGGCCTCGGTGAGCGTGCCGAGGGGGGCGCCGCCGTCGCCGGTGAGGATCTGCTCCGCGGTCAGCGGCTCGATCCCCATCTCCCGGGCGAGCTGCGGTCCGGTGGCCAGCTCGACCATGGCCGCGCGCGCGAGGTTGCGGTAGGCCAGATTGAGGTGGAGCGGGTCCGGCACGGGTGCGCCACGGCCGCCGAAACTGCCGGTGGGCAGCGTGGCGAGCGGGTCCACCAGCAGGGTGTCGATCCGCTGGGCGAGGTTGAACTCGGCGGCGGGCACCGCGAGATCGGGCCGCCCGGCGGCGGTGAAGTCGTAGAGCCGGCGGAAGTCGGTGGTCCAGTTCGACGGCAGCCGCAGCAGCGTCCCCGACTCCGGGTCGTTCAGGTCGTCGCCCAGGCCCGGGCTGAGGTTGCCGGAAACGCCGGTGAAGCGGAAGAGGGCGACGAGCGGCGCGGCACCGTTCGGGCCGGTACTGCTGAACACCCGGTTCCACTCGTAGCGCCGGCGGATCATGCTGTGGCCGACGCGGTAGGCGGCGACGGAGAACTCGATGGGCATCGTCGGACGGTGGCCGGGCCCCACGCCCGGGAACCGCCCGGGCCGGCCTCCCACGGGGACCTCGAAGTACCGACGTCCCCCGGTGAAGACGGATTCGACGATCTCCTCGTCGACGATCCTCGGCAGGAAGTCGGTGCGCAGCATCCACTGGTAGTGCTTGACGACGAGTTCACGGGCGGCGGCGAAGCGGCGGGCGGCCGGTACGCGCCGCCGCTCCAGCTCGTCGACGACCCGGTTGTGGAAGTGGATGAAGGCCAGGTGGGTCTGGGCGACGATGAGGTTCTCGTCGTTGCGGAGGTCCGGGATGAGCGGGGTCCGCCGGCCTGCCTTGGTGGGACCGCCGGCCTCGCCGGCCCGGGGCAGGTCGAAGCCCGGCTGGTCGTCGTTGGCCGGCGGGAAGTTCGCCGGGAGGCCGACGCCCACGGTGCTGCCCGTCTTCAGCCGGCCGCCGGGGGCGTAGAAGCCGCCCGGGCCGGCGGCTGGGCCCGCGGCGCCGCCGTAACCGGCGCCGGCGCGGCCGGGGCCCAGGCCGTAGAGGGAGTCCAGGTCGAGCGAGGGCGAGCGGCCCTGCTCCAGTTCCTCGACGGTGACGCTCTCGCCCAGGGCGGCCTCGGTGGCGTCCATCGTGAGGTCGTGGTCGACGAACTGGCCGAGGTAGGTGTATCCGGCGGGGACGCCCGGGGCGGAGTCGCTGTCGGGCGTCCCGGTGGTCATCGCCCGGGCCAGCTTGACCCGCAGCTCCTCGGAGATCTGGTGGCCCTTCGCCCGGCTCAGCCGGGAGAAACGGAAGAGGTTCTTCCGGTCCTCCTCGGTGGCCTCGCGGCCCCGGGCCCGGCCGCCGCCGGTCTCCACGACGCGCCCGGCGCCTCCCTCACCGACGATGAAGAAGGTCTCCCGGTAGTGGCGCCCGCCCCGCCGGCCGCGGACCGGCGGTTCCGTCCCCTGTTCGCCACGGCGCTCGCCGTGCTGTCCGCTCTGCTGTCCGGTCTGCTGTCCGGTCTGCTGTCCGGTCTGCTGTCCGGTCTGCTGTCCGGTGCGCTGTGCGCCCCGCTGTTCGTTCCGCACGAGTCGTTTCCCCCGTTGTCCGGTCCTGGTCGGGGACGGCCGGCGGGACGGGCCCGGCGCCCCCGGCCCGGCCCGCCGCGTCGCGAGCCGTGCTCCGTGGGCGCCGCGCGCCCTGGCCCGCCCCTCGCGGGCCGTCGCCACGGGCGTGGCCGTCCGCCGGCACCGCCGCACGGGGCCGCGTGGCTCCCGTGCCGGCGGGGCCTTCCCCCCTTGCCGGATGGGACCACGGCGGGACGGGAATGGTTGGCTCTCATGTGGCCGCTCCCGTCCCGGTGCGGGTGGCGGCCGTGCTGCGAACGGCGTACCCGGGGGCATCACGGCGCGCGGACCGGCGCCGGCGCGCGCCGGTCCGGGCCGGGAAAGGAGGGAGGTCAGGTCGGGACGGAGGAGCCGGGTCAGCCGGTGGCGGCCCCCGCGCCGGCCTGGTGGGTCTCCCGGTCGAGGAAGACCAGCCGGGCCCGTTTCCCGGGGAGTTCGATCTCGGGGCCGAGGAGGAAACCGCTGCGCAGAAAACGCCCCACGGCCTTCGCGTTGCGGGCGTCCGGCTCGGCGACGATCCGCCGGCGGGAGGGGTCCTCGGCGAGGACGTGGTCGAGGAAGACGGTCAGCAGGGTCCCGGTGAACCCCGGCTCGGGGCCGGCACCGGGGGGCCCGACGAGGATGTGCACGCCGAAATCACCGGGCCGCACCTCGTAGGCCTCGCCGACGGGATCGGCGGCTGGGTCGTAGGTCTGGAACAGGGCCACCGGGCGGCCGTCCCGGTGGAGCAGATACGCGTGATGGGTGTCGAGCGAGTCCAGGAAGGCGTAGATCTCCCGCACCTGTTCGCGGGAGTGGTCGTTCATCCCCCAGAAGCGGGCGCGCTCCTCGGTGACCCAGCCGTGGACCAGGTCGGTGTCCCGTACGGGATCGAGCGGAACGACCCGGACGGTGCCGAAGCCCTCGACGTGCCGCTCGTGCACGGGGGGCCGGTGGTCTGCGGTCGTCATGACGCTCCTGGGTGGTGGGGAGAGGTGGGCGGGGCGGGCGGGGCGGCTGCCGGGACGGGAGGAACGGGCCGGGGGCCGCCGGAAGCGGCTCCGGTGGGTCCGGCACCCGTGGCTCCGGCTCCGGTCGGCCTGGAGCCGTCCGGTCGCCCTGGTTCCTCCGGTTCGGGTGTCAGCAGGTGCCAGTCGGTGACGACCGGGACGAGTTCACAGCGCGCCCAGAGCCGGAGCTGGTCCCGGTGGTGCGGGTCGCCCGGCACCCCGGAGGCGCCGAGCGGCACGGCCCACAGGCTGTTCTCCCGGCGGGCGAGGTCCCAGACGAAACGGGCGGCCGGGGCGCGGAAGCTGTGATGGGTGACGCCCGGCACGCTGGACGTGGCCAGAACGCAGTCGTGGTCGCCGGAGAGCCCGGGCCAGTCCCTGGTTCCGGCGACGGCCCGGGGATCGGCGCCGGAACCGGCACCGGGCACGGCCACCTCACCGGCCCCGTCAGCGGCAGCGGTACCGGCAGTGGCACCGGTAACGGCCGCGGCACCGGTAACGGCCGCGGCAGCGGCAGGCGCAGCGGCCGCCCCGCCGCCGTCGGCACCGGGTGGGGAGCCGGTGCCGTCGCCGGTCACGGCGTCAGGGCCGGCGCCGATCGTGGCCTCGTCCCCGGCGCCCGCCACACCCTGGGCCCCGTCGCCCGGCCCGGGGAGGGCCTGCCACGGGGCGAGCCGGTGCAGGTCACCCCAGCGGGGCGGGGGTCCTTCCCGCTCCGCCTCCTCGGCGGCCGTCTCCTCGGCCGCCGCCGCCACGGCCTCGGCGCGGTCCGTGTCCTTCAGCGGGCCGCCGTCCGCGAGCAGGGCCTCCAGGGCGAAGGCGACACGCGGCACGAGAGCGAGCCAGGGCGCGAACACCTCCGGATACGGCAGTGCACCGGCGAGCGGCGCGAACGCGGGATGACCGGCCAGCCGCCGTACGACGCGCGCCCGCAGCGCGGCGAACGTGGCCGCGTCGGCGCTGTCCGCGTCCATCCGGCGGTCCCAGCGCAGCAGGCGGTCACGGAGCCGGGCGGCGGCGGGGCTCAGGCCCGGCTCGGGGCGGTCCGGACCGCCCGGACCACCGGCGCCGCCGGCACCATCGGCACCGCCGGCGCCGAGCCGGGCCAGGGCGTCCAGCAGCGGCGCGGCGGAGGCGAGATGGGTGTCCCCGTGGATCGCGGCCATGTCCCCGGCCGACCAGCCGGACCGCCCGGCCAGCAGCTCCCCGATCCGGCGGAAGCGGTGCGGCGGGGCGAACTCCACCCCCAGCGGCCCCGCGATACCCCGGTGGTTGGCCATGACGGCGGGTCCGCGCACGGCCTCCCGGGGCATGGGGTGCAGGCCCCGCCATGCGCGGCCGGGCTCCCAGGCGGGCGCGGGCCGCAGGCTGTTCTCCGGGTGCCGCAGCGGAACGGCGCCGGCCACGCGGTGCAGCGTCCCCCCGGCGGTGTCCGCGGCCAGGACGACGTTGACCGGTTCCACCCAGCCGTCCAGCGCGCGGTCGATGTCGGCGACGGTCCGCGCCCGCAGCAGCGCGGGCAGGGCGCCGAACCCGAGGTCCTCACGGACCCGCGAGGGGCAGCGCAGGCTGACGGCGTACGGGTGGCCGTCCAGGGCGGTGTCCCCCGCGCCGGGGGGACCGGGGGCGAACGGCTCTCCCCGGGCGTCCGCACCGGCGGGCGGGGACGCGGACGCGTCCGCGGGCGGCGGTCCGGGCACGATCACCGGGCCCCGCGCCGTCTCGAGGACCTCGACGGTCACCGGCTCCCCGCCCGCGACCTCGACGGTCTCCAGCGAACGCGCCACCGGGCGCCAGCCGTCCGGACCCAGGGCCTCGACCACCTCACCCGCCCCGGCGGGCCCGCCGCGGCCGTCCGCCGCAGCGCCGGCCGGCGGTCCGGGCCGGCGGCGCAGGCGCTCGGTGTAGAGGTCCTGGTAGTCGGCCATGGCGTTGGTGATCGCCCACGCGGCGTGGCCGGTGTGCCCGAAGTGGGCGAGGCCGGGGACGCCGGGCACGGCGAACCCCACCACGTCGAACTCCGGGCAGGCCAGCCGGATCTGCTGGTAGACGCCGGGCGCCTCGATGACGCGGTGCGGGTCCCCGGCGAGGAGGGCGGCCCCGGTGGCGGTGTGCTCACCGGGCAGCAGCCAGCCGTTGCTGCCGGCGGTACCGGGACCGTCGGTGGCGAACAGCGTGGTCCAGCCGGCGCCGAGCCGGCGGGCCACCTCCGCGCGCCACAGCTTGGTGGGGAAGCCGGCGAAGAGGATGTGGGCGGAGAGCCAGACGCCCAGCGGTGTCCAGGGCCGCCACCGGCCGGGCCCGGCGCCGGTGGCGGCGAACTCCGGTGCCCGGGCGGCCCCTTCGGGCAGGCCGGCGGTGACGCCGTCGGTGTAGGCGGCGAGCCAGGCGGCGGTCTCCGGGTCCCCCCGCTCCAGGGCGCGCCAGCAGCGGCGGGCGGTGTCGTCCAGCCGGGCCTGCCGGGCGAACGTGTCCCAGGCGACGGCGTCCGGGCCGAGGAAGGAGGCCGTGGTGCCCTCCGAGCGGTGCCGCTCCACCTCGATCTGCCAGGCGCGGTCCCGGGCCGCGTGACGGCCCTGGGCGTACGCGAGTTCGAGCGCGCTCTCCGCCCACAGATGGGGAACGCCCCAGCGGTCCCGGTAGGTCCTCACGTCCGTCTCTCCCTTGCTCCGGCGTCGGCCGGCTCGTCGTCCCCGCCGGCCGGACCCGAAGCGGCGGCCGGGTCCGGCGCACCGTCCCCGCCGGCCGGTTCCGGGGCCGTGGCGGCGGGTACCACCGCGCCCGCGGCTCCCGCGGCTCCGACGACCCCCGCCACCACGGCCGCTCCCGCCCCGGCCGCGGACACGCCCCCGGGCCCGCCGTCCGCGGCCCCGCCCGGCTCCGCCGGTTCCGTGCGCTCCCGCGGTACCCCGTCGTCCGGGCCGGTGGCGGTGGGGCCCGTGCCGGGGCGTGGGGCCCGGCGCAGCAGTTCGCCGGCCACGCATCCGCCGAGGAGCACGGCCGCGGCGCCCACGAGCTGTCCGGTCTCCAGTCCGGAGGCGAACGCCTGGAGGGCGGCCTCCCGTTCGGCGGGGCCGGAGACGCGTTCCAGCGCCGCGGGCAGCGACTCCGCCCCGGCGGCCGCCCCCGGCAGCCCCGCGGCGAACCGGGAGGCGAGGACGGCGCCGAGCACCGCGACGCCCAGCCCGGCGCCCAGCTCGGCCATGGTGCTGTTCACCCCCGCGCCCGCGCCGGCCTTCTCCCGGGGGATGGCCCCCATGACGGCCTCGGCGATCGCCGGGTTGGCGAAGGCGCAGCCCGTTCCCATGAACACGAGCCCCGGCAGCAGCAGTCCGTAACTTCCGTCCCCGGCGAGGGCGACGACGGCGAACCCGGCCGCGAGCAGCGCCATCCCGCCGCTGATCACGGCCGGCAGTCCGAGCCGCGCGATGCACCGGGCGGGCAGCCCGGTGGCGTTCAGCACCACCACGGTCACCGCGAACGGGGCGACGGCCCAGCCCGCCTCCAGCGGAGTGGCGCCGCGCAGGAACTGGAGCTGCTGGGTGAGGAGGTAGAGCGCGCCCCCGCTGCCGAAGGTGATGAGGACGACGCCGGTGACGGCGCCGGTGAAGCGGCGGCTCCGGAACAGCCGCGGGTCGAGCACGGGGTGCGGGACACGCCGCTCCCAGAGGGTGAACAGCCCCAGCGCGGTGAGGCCGAGGAGGGCGGTGAGCAGCACCTCCGGGGAGGTCCAGCCGTGCCCCGGGCCGCTGATCACCGCGTACACCACGGCCGTCATCCCGAGCACGGAGAGGGCCGCGCCCAGCGGGTCGGGCCGCCCGGCCCCCGGGTCGCGGCTCTCGGGCACCAGCGCCACCACGGCGGCCAGGGCGAACAGCACCACCGGGATGTTGATCAGGAAGACGGCGCCCCAGGCGAAGTGGGTGAGCACGACCCCGCCGACGACCGGTCCGGCGGCGAAGCCCAGCGCGTTGACCGCCGCCCAGACGCCGATGGCCTTGGGCCGTTCCGCCGCGTCGAAGACCTGGAGGACGACGGCGAGGGTGGTGGTGAGCAGCAGGGCCGCGCCCACGCCCATGAAGGCACGGGCGGCGATCAGCTGCCCGGCGGTGGCGGCGAGTCCGGCGGCGAGCGAACCGGCCCCGAACAGGGCGAGCCCGGCGAGGAGCATCCGCTTCCGCCCGTACCGGTCGGCGGTGTTCCCGGCGGTGAGCAGCAGCCCGGCCTGCACCAGGGCGTAGGCGTTGATCACCCACTGGATGTCGGCGGTGGAGGCGCCGAGGTCCGCGGTGAGGGAGGGGATCGCCACGTTGAGCACGGTGTGGTCGAGCACCACGACCAGTTCGGCGAGGCAGACCACGGCGAGGACGGCCCACCGCGCCCGGTGCCCGGAGAGCTGCCCCGCCCCGGAATCACCGGCCGCCCCGGCGCCGGCCGCTTCCACCCCGGCCGCTCCCGGACGGCGGGCGCGTGCCCGCCTCCGCGCCGCCGGGTCGCCGGTCCCCATGGGCTTCCCTTCCCGTTTTCCGTCCCGCTGTCCGTCCCGCTGCCCGCCCATCGCCGGTCAGGCCCCCGCGGAGGCGGGCGCCGGCGCGTACGGGGCGACGGGGTTCCGCAGGGTGCCGGCGAACTGGAGCGCGGCGGAGGGGTCCGTGAGGTCCACCATCTGGCGGTTGTTGCGGAGCTGGAGCCGGTTGAGGCAGGACAGGGCGAACTCCTCGGTGAAGATGTCGTACCGCGCGAAACGCTCGGCGAGCTCCGGCACGGACTCCTGGTAGGCGGTGATCGTCTCCGCGACGGTACGCCAGAACCCCTCCTCGTCGAGAACGTCCTCCGCGACGAGCAGCGCGGCGAGGTGGCGCAGGAAACAGTCGAAGACGTCGGTGAAGATGGCGAGGAGCCGCTCCTCCTCCGGCGTCCCGGCGCGGATCCGCTCCACCTCGGGCGGGAGCGGGGTGTCCGGCTCCATGACGACGATCTCCTCCGCGAGGTCCTTGAACACCACCCGGGCCACGGCGTCGTCCTGGAGGACGAGGATGACGTTCTCGCCGTGCGGCATGAACGCCAGGCCGTAGGCGTAGAAGCTGTGGAGCAGCGGGGTGAGATAGGCGTCGAGGTAGCGGCGGAGCCACACCCGCGGCGCGAGCCCGGAGCGGTCGATCAGCGCGGCGGCCAGCGAACGGCCGTCGCGGTCGGTGTGGAGCAGGGCGGCCATCGTCGCGAGCCGCTGGCCCGGCTCCAGGGTGGGCACGGGGCTCTCCCGCCAGAGGGCGGCGAGCATCTTGCGGTACGGGGAGTGGCGGTCGGTGGCGGCCTCGTAGCCGGGGTCGCGGTAGCCGACGGCGGCCCGCTCCCGGATGACGGTGAGCCCGGTGCGGCGGAGCACGGGGTCGCGTGCGACGAGGCCGGCCAGCCAGTCGTTGATGGCCGGGGTGGCCTCCATGTAGGCGGCGGACAAGCCGCGCATGAAGCCCATGTTGAGCACGGAGAGGGCCGTCTTGACGTAGTGCCTGGCCGGGTCGGTGGTGTTGAAGAAGGTACGTATCGACTGCTGGGCGAGGTACCGGTCCGTACCGGCGCCGAGGCAGACCAGCCGGCGGCGGGCGACCGCGGCGGCGAAGGTGACGGAGAGCTTGTTCCACCACTGCCAGGGGTGGACGGGTATCAGCAGGTAGTCCGCGGGGTCCAGGCCCAGGGCGGTGAGCCGGGCGGCGAAGGCGTCGAGGGCGGCGGCGCCGAGTTCGGCGCGGAGCAGCCGCTCGTAGCCGGTGTCGGCGGAGCAGCTGAAGGTGGTGTGGTCGCGGTGGGCGGCCAGCCACAGCAGCTGGACGGGCGCGGCCGTCTCGGGGGCGTGGGCGTGGTAGTCGCGGATGGAGAAGCCGAGGCGGCCGTTGTTGGCGACGAAGCACGGGTGGCCCTCGGTCATCCCGGTCTCGATGGCCTGGAAGCCGGCGCCGGCCAGTTCGGCGGCCGTGACGGGTTCCCCGGCGAGCTTGTAGGCGGTACCGGAGAGGGTGGAGCCGATCTCCTCCAGGTAGACGGGGAGGATGGCGTCCGTGAGGCCGAGGGTGGACCGCAGTTCGGTGAAGAACGCCATGCCGTCGAGCGGGAGTGCGGCGCCGTCGGCGGTGCGGTGCCGGGTGATGCTCGCGGCGTCGACGTGCCAGTGGTCGAGCGCCATACGGCGGGCGGCGAAGCGGTACTCGACGGAGCCGTCGTCGGAGGTGACGCGGTATCCGCCGCCGTCCAGCGGGGCCGGTTCGAGCAGCCGTTCGTGGGAGAACTCGGCGAGCGCCTTGCGGAGCAGCAGCCGGACGGCGGTCTCCCAGCGCTCGGGGGTGAGGTGGGCGACGGCCTCCTCCGGTCCGAGGGAGTACGGGTCCCGGGAGGGGTGCGGGAGCGCCGCGGGGGCCCCGGAGGGCGGGGCGGCGGAGGGAGCGGCACCCGGCGCGGGGAGGGGGTGCCCGGGGTCCGGGGCGGGCACGGCTCCGGCGGCCGGGGTGGTGTGGGGGGCGGTCATGTCGCGGCTCCTCCTGCGGCTGCTGCGTCGGTTCCGGCCGGGGCCGTGCGGGTGGCGGCCGGCCCGTCGTGGCCGGCGGTTGTGCCGGTGGCTGGTGTTCCGGGCGCCGCCGGGCCGTCGGCGGCGGCCACGGCGGCTTCGAAGGCGTCCCGGGTGCAGAAGCTGAGCAGGGCGTCCTTCTCCGGTTTGGCCACGGTGGCGGCGGCCTCGAAGCCGACGGCGGCGTTGAGCGCGTGCACGGCGGTGTTGCGCACGTCCGGCTCGACGACGACCCGCCGGGCGGCCGGATCGCCGAAGAGCATCGCCATGACGGCGGTGATGACGGCGCGGGTGAAGCCGTGCACAGGGGTGCCGCTCGGCGCGGTGAGGAAGTGCATGCCGACATCGCCCGGCCGGTGGTCGTAGAGACCGGCGAGTTCGACGTGCGCGGGGTCGTAACGCTCGGCGAGGAAGGCGGGGCGGCCCTCGTGGAGGCCGAGGAAGGCGTCGTGGTGCGGGTGGGCGGCGATCCGCCCGTACTCCTCGGCGACCTCCTCCTCCGTGGCCTCCCCCATCAGCCAGAACGCGGCCTTGGGGTGGGTCACCCAGCGGTGCAGCAGGGCCGCGTCCTCGCGCGGGTCGAGGGGGATGAAGGTGAACTCGCCGAGGCGGGGGTCGGTGTGGCGGAAGACGGCGGTGGCGAGGCGGGCCGGGTCGAGCCGCGTGCTCGCGGTGGGCCGGGCGCCGCCGGCCGGGTCGCCGTGAGTGGCGCGGGAGGCCTCGGCGCGGGGGGTGCCGGTGCGGGAGTCGCTCATGCGGGGCCGCCCTCCGGAGCGGCGAAGTCCTGGAAGGTGATGCTCTTCTCCACCGGGTAGACCTCGCGGCCGAGGATCTCCCGGAGGACGCAGGAGTTGCGGTACGGGCCCATGCCCAGGTCGGGTGAGGTGACGCTGTGCGCATGCGTGGCGCCGTTCTGCAGGAACACCCCGCGGCCGGTGACGTCCACGCTGTAGTTGCGGGCCACGTCGAGACGGCCGTGACCGTCGAGGCGGAGGAGGTGGCGGATGCCGTCCAGGAAGTCCGGGACGCGGTAGGCGTAACCGGTGGCCAGGACCAGGCTCTCGGTGGTGAGGCCGAATTCCCGGTCCTGCTCCCGCTGGTGGAACCGGAGGCCGAGTTCACCGGTGGCCTCGTCGTGCGTGGCACCGGTGAGTGCGGAGTTGGTGATCAGCCGGGTGGGGACGGGACCGGCGGCGCTCTTCTCGTAGAGCAGGTCGTAGATGGCGTTGATCAGGTCGGAGTTGATGCCCTTGTAGAGCTGTTTCTGCTCGCTCTCCAGCCGGTAGCGGGTGTCCTCGGGGAGGGCGTGGAAGTAGTCCACGTACTCGGGGGAGGTCATCTCCAGGGTGAGCTTGGTGTATTCGAGCGGGAAGAAGCGCGGTGAGCGGGTCACCCAGTCGAGGCGGTAGCCGTGGGTGTCGATCTCCGCCAGGAGGTCGAAGTAGATCTCGGCGGCGGACTGGCCGCTGCCGACGACCGTGATGCTCTTCCGCGCCCGGAGCGCCTCCCGGTGGTCCAGGTAGCGGGAGTTGTGGATGACCTCACCGCCGAGCCCCTCGCACGCCTCGGGGACGTACGGGGAGGTGCCGGTGCCGAGGACGAGGTGGCGGGCGCGGTGCTCGGTGGGCTCGCCGGTGTCCGTGCGGACGGCGCGGACGGTGTAGAGGCCGTCGCGCTCGTCGTGGGTGACGGCGGTGACCTCGTGCCCGAAGCGGACGGAGGACAGCCGGCCGGCGGCCCAGCGGCAGTAGGCGTCGTACTCCGAGCGCAGCGGGTAGAAGTTCTCGCGGATGTAGAAGGGGTACAGCCGCCCGGACTCCTTGAGGTAGGCGAGGAAGGAGTACGGGGAGGTGGGGTCGGCCAGGGTCACCAGGTCGGCGAGGAACGGCGTCTGAAGATGGCTGGCGGGCAGCATCATCCCCGGGTGCCAGGAGAAGCCCGGGCGGCTCTCCAGGAAGAGGGCGTCGAGTCCGGCGACGGGCTCGGAGAGGCAGGCCAGGCCGAGGTTGAAGGGGCCCAGCCCGATGCCGATGACGTCATGGACGGCGGTGGGGCGGTCGGCGCCGCCGGCCGCCGGTTCGGGGAGGCCGGTCCTGCCGGTCACATCGGTCACGTCGTTCTCCGTCGGGGAGGGCTGGGGCGGTCGGAGGGGCTGGGCTCGTCGGAGGGGCCACAGGGGCGGGCCCGGTGGCGCGGTCGGGGAGCCACGCGGTCAGCCGGCGGGGGTGCCGCTGAGCGGCGCGGCGGTGGTGGGGGCGCCGGCGCGGAAGTGCTCCTCGGCGTATCCGGCGGTGAGATCCAGCACGGCGCGGATGTCGTCGAGCGTGGTCCGGGGGTTGAGCAGGGTGAACTTGAGGTGGTGCCGGCCGTCCACGACGGTGCTCGCCACCAGCGCCTCGCCGGAGGCGGCCAGCGCCTCGCGGGCGTGCAGGTTGGCCTGGTCGACGGCGCGGTCGGCGGCGTGACCGCGGGCCGGGCCCCGGCCGGCGGGGTCCTCCCCGCGGCCGGCCGCCGGCGCGTCCCCCGCCGCCGGGGCACCGGGCACCCAGCGGAAGACCAGGGTGGACAGGACGGGTTCGGTGACCACCTCGAAGCGGGGGTCGGCGTCGAGGACCCGCCAGGCCGCGGCGGAGAGGTCGACCACCTCGTCGAAGAGGCGGCCGACGGCGTCGGGGCCCATGATGCGCAGGGTCAGCCACATCTTCAGCGCGTCGAACCGGCGGGTGGTCTGCAGGCTCTTGTCCACCTGGTTGGGCAGCCGCTCCGCGCTGCGCGCAGGGTTGAGGTAGTCGGCGTGGTAGGTGGCGTGGCGCAGCACCGCCCCGTCGCGGACCAGCAGGGCGCTCGAACTGACGGGCTGGAAGAAGGACTTGTGGTAGTCCACGGTGACCGAGCTGGCGCGTTCGACGCCGTCCAGGAGGTGGCGGCGGGTCGGGGAGGCCAGCAGGCCGCAGCCGTAGGCCGCGTCCACGTGGAGCCACACCCCGGCGCGTTCGCAGAGGTCGGCGACGGCGGGCAGCGGGTCGAGGGAGCCGAAGTCGGTGGTGCCGGCGGTGGCGACCACGGCCATCACGGTGAGGCCCGCCGCCTCACAGCGGCGCAGTTCGTCGGCGAGCAGGTCGGGACGCATCCGGCGGTCGCCGTCGGTGTCCACGGGGATGACCGACTCCGGGCCCAGCCCGAGCAGTTTGGCGCTCTTCTGGACGGAGAAGTGGCTGTCGCGGGAGGTGAGGACGCGCAGCCTCGGCAGCAGCCGGCCGAGCGGTTCACCCTCGGGGAGGTTCTTCCGCAGCAGCAGGCACGCCTCCTCCCGGGCCAGCAGCAGCGCCTGGAGGTTGGACTGGGTGCCGCCGCTGGTGAAGACGCCGTCCGCGGCACCGCCCAGCCCGAGGCGCCCGGCGGTCCAGTCGATGACGTGGCGCTCCATCCAGGTGCCGCCGGCGCTCTGGTCCCAGGTGTCCAGGGAGGAGTTGACGGCCGACAGGACGGCCTCGCCGAGGAGCGCGGGGAGGACCACGGGGCAGTTGAGGTGGGCCAGGTAGCGGGGGTGGTGGAACCACACCGCGTCCCGGAGGTAGACCTCCTCCAGCTCCGCGAGGGCCGCGGCGGGGTCGCCCAGCGGCCGGTCCAGGTCGATCCTGCGTACGCGCGGGGCGAGGTCGCCCGGGGAGACGCCGCTGAACGGGCGGTCCGCGCCGGCGACGGCGGCGGCGACCCGGCCGACGCCGTCGGTGAGCAGGCGCCGGTACTCCTCGGCCGTCTCCCCGCAGAGCAGGTGCGAGCGGGGATCGGCGACCGGGGCGGCCACGCCGGTCAGGGCGTCGGGAAGGGGTCCCTGCAGACTCACGTGGAGGTCCTCCGTCGGGGCGGGGTGAGCGGGTTGAACTTAGGTTAGCCTAACCTAATTTTCCGGCAGGCCACCGCCCCACCTCCGGGAACGGCGGGCGAAGCGCCCTTCGCCTGACGGGCGGTCACCGGGGAGCCGTCCCCGGGTGGAGGCGGCCCCGGAGTCGCGGACCGCCGCCGGCGGCGCGCGGACCGGCGGCCGGGGCCGGGGTGCACGGAGCCACCGGTCACGGCTGCCCGTTACGGCCGCTGGAATGCCGGCCCGCCGGCACACCGGAACACGGCACCGCGGACCCCGGACGCCGGACCGCCGCAGGGGAGGGCTGCCCGGCGGCGGGACGCCGGGACGGCCGGAGCGCTGTCCCCGGGCCCGGGGACAGGCGCGAGCCGGGGGTCCGGGGGTCCGGGACTCAGTCCAGCTTCTCGGCGTCCGTGATCGCCTTCGCGAGCTGCTCCAGCAGCGGAGCGGAGCCCTGGTAGGAGAAGCGCGGGACCGGGTCCCACTCGGCGACCTGCCCGGCCTTGACCGCGGGCAGTTCCTTCCAGGTGGGCTTGGCAGTGAGGTCCTTCGGCTGGAGCGCGGTGGAGCGGTTGTCCAGCAGGATCAGGTCGGCGTCGTACTTGTCCGCGTTCTCCCAGCTCAGGCTCTCGAAGTAGCCACCGCTCTCCTTGGTGTCCGCCGGCTTCACGAACTCGACGCCCAGTTCCTCGAAGTAGGTGAGGTCGGCGGCGGGGCCCGGGGTGGAGACGTAGAAGTAGTCGGCGCTGCCGGAGGCGGCCATGACCTTCAGCCCGCCGGCCTTCTTCGCGGCCTTCCGCAGCGTCTCGGAGGCCTTCTCGAAGCGGGCCTTGCCCTCGGTGACCTTCTTCGAGTCCAGGTCGGCGCCGAGGGATTCGGCCAGTTCGGCGTAGCGCTCTATCGGCTCGGTGAGCGGCACGTTCGCCACGTTGACGGCGGCGCTGGGCGCCACCTTGAGAATCTTGTCCGCGCTCTCCTCGGGGACGTACCAGAGCGAGCTCTTGTCGTACTGGTGGGTGACGAGCAGATCGGGGTTGAGCGCCGCGTACTTCTCGATGTCGAACTCGCCCCAGGCGTTGCCGAGCACCTCGACCTTGCCGACGTCCAGGTCGCCGGCCTGCGGGTGGGCGGAGCCGTTCTTCAGCTTCGTCTCGCCGAAGACCCCGACGACACGGTCCGCCAGGCCGAAGTCGGCGAGGGCGGCGGCGGTCCCGGTGAAGGCGACGATCCGCTGCGGCGCGCTGTCCGCTCTGAGCTTCTTCCCCCGGTCGTCGGTGAAGGACCACGCGCCGCCCTTCGCGCCGTCCGCGCCGTCCCCGGCGCCGGAGCCGGAGCCCCCGCAGGCGGCCAGCAGCGCGCTCAGGCCGAGCGCGGCACCGGCGGTGAGCACCCGGCGGCGGGCGGGGGCGGTGCGGGAGGCGGAGGACCGGCGGGACGGGACGGAGTCAAGGGCCGGGGGCAGAGACGGTGACGAGGCCGGGGACGGGAGCATGGTGGAACCTTTCGTGGGCAGCGCGCGATGGTCCGCCTGGGACGAGGGAAGCGCGGCAGCGGGACGGCAGGGCCGGACCCCGCTCGCGGACGGATGTTAGGTTAACCTAACCAAAGTTTCCGTCCAAGGGCGCGTCCCCGCGCCCCGGCCCGACCGGAGCCCGTACGTGCCAGTCACCGAGCCCTCCCGGGCGGCGGCCCCCGTGGCCCCGCGGAGCACCGACCCCACGGTCCGGCCGTCCGCCGGGCCGCCGGACCGTCCGCCCGGCGGCGGGAAACCCCGGCGCGTCGCCGCCAGTCCGGCCGCGCGCACGGCCGGACTCGCCGGCGCGCTGCTCCTGCTGCTGGCACTGGCCGTGCTCAGCCTGGCGTTCGGCGCCCGGTCCCTCACCGCGGCCGAGGCGTGGCGCGGCCTGGTGGACAGCGGCTCCCCCGCCTACCAGGTGGTCCATCAGATGCGGCTGCCCCGCACCCTGCTGGGGCTGCTGATCGGCACCGCCCTCGGGCTGGCGGGCTGCGTCATGCAGTCCCTGACCCGGAACCCGCTGGCCGACCCGGGTCTCCTCGGCATCAACGCGGGCGCCTCGGCGGCGGTGGTCACCGCCATCACCGCGCTCGGGGTGACGAGCTTCACCGGCTACGTGTGGTTCGCCCTGGCGGGCGCCGCGGCCGTCTCCGTCCTCGTCTACGCGGTCGGCGGCGGGCGGGGCGCCACCCCGGCGCGGCTGGCGCTGGCCGGTGCCGCCCTCAACGCCGCCCTCTTCTCCTACGTCAGCGCCGCGATGATCCTCGACACCGTCTCCCTGGACCGGATGCGCTTCTGGACCGTCGGCTCCCTCGCCTCGGCGCAGCTCGGCACGGTGGCCAAGGTCGCGCCGTTCATCGCCGCGGGCGCGGTCGTGGCGCTGCTGCTGGCCCGTCCGCTCAACGCCCTCGCCCTCGGCGACGACCAGGCGCGGGCGCTCGGCGCGCGCCCCGCCCGGGTCCGCGCCGCCGCCATCACGGCCGTCACCCTGCTGTGCGGGGCGGCGACGGCGGCGGCGGGGCCGATCGTCTTCGTCGGGCTGATGGTGCCGCACCTCGTGCGCGCGCTGACCGGCCCCGATCTGCGCTGGATGCTGCCGTACTGCGCGGTGCTCGCGCCCGTGCTGCTGCTCGGCGCCGACGTGCTGGGACGGCTCCTCGGCCGGCCCGGCGAACTCCAGGTCGGCATCGTCACCGCGGTGGTCGGCGGGCCGGTCTTCCTCTGGGTGCTGCGGCGCCGGAAGGTGGCCGCGGCATGAACGGACGGACCCGTATCCCCGGCCCCGCGGGCCGGACGGCGGCCGGCACGTCTCCGGAACGCCCGGCGGAAAACGGCGCGGTGGAATCCGGCGCGGTGGACTCCGGCGCGCCGGCCCCTCGCGCCCCTCGTACCCCCGGCGGGCCCCTGCGCACCGTGCGGATCGGCCACGCCGTCAGTTTCCGCTTCCGCCCGCGGGCGGTGGTGGTGACGGTGAGCTGTCTGCTGGTGGCGCTCGCCGCCGGGGTGCTCTCCCTCGGCAGCGGCGAGTTCCCCATGGGACCGGCCGAGGTGGTGCGCGCGCTCGCCGGGGCGGGCACCCCCGCCCAGGAGTTCATCGTGGGCGAGCTGCGGCTGCCGCGGGTGCTGGCGGCGCTGCTCACCGGCGCGGCCCTCGCGCTGTCCGGCGCGGTCTTCCAGTCCGTGGTCCGTAACCCGCTGGGCAGCCCCGACCTGCTCGGCGTCACCCAGGGGGCCGCGACCGGCGCGCTCGTCGTGGTGATCACCGGCGGCTCCAGCGCGGCCCTCGCGGGCGGCGCCGTCACCGGCGGGCTCCTCACCGGGGTGCTGATCTACGCCCTGTCCTGGCGTCAGGGGATGCACGGCTTCCGCCTGGTGCTCACCGGTATCGGCGTGCTCGCCATGCTCACCGGCGTCAACGGCTATCTCCTCACCCGCGGTGAGCTGATGGAGGCCTCCCGCGCCGTGCTCTGGCTGACCGGCAGCCTCGACGGCCGGGGCTGGCCGGAGCTGAGGCCCCTGCTGGCGGCCGTGGTGGTCCTGGGTCCGGTGACCGTCCTCGGCTGCGGCCGGGCGCTGCGGCTCGCGGAGATGGGCGACGACTCCGCCCACGCGCTCGGCGTCAACGTGGAGCGGGTGCGGCTGGTGGCGCTGGGCTCGGCCGTCGCCCTCGCCTCGTTCGCCGCCGCCTGCGCCGGCCCGGTCTCCTTCGTCGCCCTCACCGCCCCGCAGCTCGCCCGGCGGCTGACCCGCGCACCCGGCCCCGGCCTCCTCCCCGCGGCCTGCATGGGCGCGGCGCTGCTGGTGGCCGCCGACTGGGCCGCGCAGCACGCCTTCGGCGAGCGGCAGCTGCCCGTCGGCGTGATCACGGGCCTGCTGGGCGGCGGCTATCTGGTGTGGCTGCTCGCGGGCCAGCGCCGGGCGGGACGGATCTGAGGCCCATGAGCACCCGGCACCCCACGCCCCGCACCGGCCCGGGCACCGCAACCGCCCCGGGCCCCCGGCCCGGCGCCCACTCCCCCGCACCCCGGCGCGGGCGCGCGGCGCCACCCCCTCTCCCGCCCCCTTCCCCTTCCCCTGCCCCCAACCCGCGAACGGAGCGGAACACATGACGCCGGCACAGCATCGGGAGCGGACCACGGAACCCGCCGGGCCGGCGCGCCCCGCGCCGGCGGAGGGCGCCACGGGACCCGGCTCCCGCCTGGCGGCCGAGGGCGTGACCCTCGCCTACGACCGGCGGACCGTCGCCACGGACCTCGGCGTCACCGTCCCCGACCACTCCTTCACCGTCATCATCGGGCCCAACGCCTGCGGCAAGTCCACCCTGCTGCGCGCCCTGTCCCGGATGCTGCGCCCCACCGCCGGGCAGGTGCTCCTCGACGGCCGGGACATCTCCTCCGTCCCCGCCAAGCAGGTGGCGCGCACCCTCGGGCTGCTGCCGCAGTCCTCGGTCGCCCCCGACGGCATCGGCGTCTCCGAACTGGTCTCCCGGGGCCGCTACCCCCACCAGGGGCTGCTCCGCCAGTGGTCCACCGAGGACGAGCGGATCGTCGCGGAGTCGATGGCCGCCACCGGCGTCGCCGACCTCGCCGACCGCTCGGTGGACGAACTCTCCGGCGGGCAGCGGCAGCGGGTGTGGATCGCGATGGCCCTCGCCCAGCAGACGCCGCTGCTGCTGCTGGACGAGCCCACGACCTACCTCGACCTCGCCCACCAGATCGAGATCCTCGACCTCTGCGCGCGCCTCCACGAGGAGGAGGGGCGCACCCTCGTCGCCGTCCTGCACGACCTCAACCACGCGGCGCGCTACGCCACCCACCTGATCGCCCTGCGCGCCGGCCGGGTGGTGGCCTCCGGCCCGCCCGCCGAGATCGTGACGGCCGAACTGGTGGAGGACGTCTTCGGGCTGCCGTGCCGGGTCATCGACGACCCGGAGACCGGCACGCCGCTGGTCGTCCCGGCCGCCCGGCGACGCGGCCCGGCGGCGGCCCGCCCGGCGGGCCCGGCGGCCGGCGGCGGGCCCACTCCGGGCTGACGGGACGGAGCCCCGGGGAGGGCGGGGAGCCCCGCCGGTCCCCCGCCCGCCGCCGCCGGCCGCCGGCCGGGATACCCCGGGCGGCGGCGGGCACGGGAGGCCGTCACCCCGTCAGCTCACCCGCCGTGCGGTCGAGGAAGGCGGCGGTCCACACCAGGGGGGCGTTCCAGTTGATCGCGTTCTCCTTGGAACTCCAGGCCTCCGGGGCCGTTCCCGGCCCGGCGTAGGACTTGGCCGCCGGCCGGCCCTTCGGTGTGGCCTTGTCGTTGACCAGCGTGTTGTTCGGCCCGCCCGCCAGCCATCCGGGCGGGAACGGCGTGCGCGGGTGGTGGCGCCACGCCCAGCGGTCGTGCAGGTCCGTCTCACTGCGCGCCCCGTAGCCGGTGATGTACGACAGGCCCAGCGCGTTGGTGCCGAGCAGGTAGTCCATGGCCCGGTGCGCGCCGCGCAGCACGCGCCGGTCGCCCGTCAGGTCGTACGCCGTGCCGAGCAGCAGCACGCTGTTGACCACCGCGGAGTTGGAACCCCACGGGTAGGGGCGGCCGCTCTCCAGCGGCACGGGGTAGCCCTCCGCGCCGAGGACGGTGAGGATGCGGCCGGCCTCGGCGCGCAGCCGCCCCGTCATCCGGCGCAGGTCGGCGGCGGGCAGGTCGTTGCGGACCGTCAGCAGGGAGAGGGTGCCGGTGGTCGCGGTGCGCTGCCAGGAGAAGCGGCGGGTCACCTCCCCGTAGTGCGGGGAGCCGGTGACGGTCTTGCGGAACGCGGCGGCGGAGGCGTCGGAGCGGCGCAGTGCCGTGAGGTACAGCTCCGCCGCGGCGGCGTACCGGTCGTCGGCGTTGGTGTCGTCCTCGTAGTCACCGCCGCCCTCCGCGTCGGGGGTGTCCGCGGTGTAGTCGCGGTCCGGCTCCGCCTCGGCGCGGGACCAGGCGTCCCGGGCGGTGCGCCACAGCGCGGCGGCGCGGCCCGCGTCGTACGGGGCGAGGGTCCGCGCGAGATGGGCGGAGGTGCGGGCCACGGCGTAGGTGGCGTTGGTGGAGGGCGGCATCGCGGAGCGCTCCATGGCGTTCTCCGCGGCGACCGACTCCGGCGGGAAGGGGCTCCACGCGTGGTTGTGCACCTTGTGCGCGGCGAGCCCGCTCCGCGGCAGCAGCCCGGGCATGAAACGCGAGCCGTAGGCGGCCTCGTCCAGCACGTCGGGGCGGGCGTTGCCGCGTTCGGGGAGGGCGAGCGAGCCGTCGGGCAGGGCGCGGGGGTCCCGCTCGTGGAGGTTGAGCAGGGTCCAGGCGGCGAGCGCGTGGTTGACCGGGTAGACGCCGAAGTCGCCGGCGTCCGCCCAGGAACCGCGGACGTCCAGCCGCTGCCCGCCGCACCAGCCGGCGTGGCAGGGCACCGCCGAGTCCCCGGGGTGCAGCGCGTCGTGCGCGTGGGCGGGGTGGTGGAGGTACCGCGCCTCCACCGGGGTGCCCATGCGGTGGAAGTAGAAGTAGCCCATGGCGTCCCGGGCCAGCGCCGGGTAGAGGGCGCGGCCGCTGACGGAGAACGGGGCGCTGCGGCCCGCTCCGTCGGCCTCCAGCACATAGCGGCCGGGGGCGCGGACCCCGGAGAAGTCCGCGTGGTGCAGCGGATCCCCGGAGGCCCGGTCGGTGCCGTGCACGGAGGTCCGGCCCGTGGCGGCGACGGTGCCCGCCGGGTGGCGCCGCAGCCGCCAGCCGACCGGCTCCCGGGCGGGGCTGACGACGGACGCCACCTTGGCGGCCCCCGTGAGGTAGCCGATCTGGTTGACGCGGACCGCGTCCGGCGCGGAAGCGTCCGCGGGCACGCCGGGGCCGCCGGGGCCGGACGGCGCGCCGGGGGCGGGGCCGCCGGCGGCCGGCGGGGCGAGTGCGGTCAGCAGCAGCCCGGCGGCCACGGCGGCCGCCGCTCGCGCGTACGGCCGCCGGGTCGGGCGGGAGGAGGTGGCCGGCATGGAGAAGCCCTTCGGTCGGTGATGACGGGGTCTCGCTACCGTCATCACCGGCCGCCGGTCCACCGTCCACGCCCGTCTGCCGGAATACGCTCACCCCTGCGGGTGAACGGCGGGGCGGACTGCGGGCCGGACGGGGACACGGCCCGGCCGCCGGACCGGGGCACGGCCCGGCCGCGGCCGCCGGTGGCCGCCGGACCGGGAGCGCGCGCCCGGCCCCGGCCGCCCGGCCCGCCGGGCGCGGCCCCGTCAGGCGTCCGCGCGGGCCCGTTCCGGAGCGTCCCGTTCCGCGGTGGCGCGCGGCGCGGGGGCCGGTGGCTGCGCGGTGAAGCTCCGCCGCAGTTCGACCTTGCGCACCTTCCCGCTGACGGTCGTCGGGAAGGAGTCCATGATCCGCAGATAGCGGGGGACCTTGAAGTGGGCGAGCCGGCCCCGGCAGTAGCGGGCCAGCTCGTCCCGCGTCAGCGTCCGGTCCGGGTCGCGGAGGATCACGCAGGCGAGGATCTCCTCACCGTGGGTCTCGTCCTCCACCCCCACCACCTGCACATCGGCGATCTTCGGGTGACCGTGCAGGAACTCCTCGATCTCGCGCGGGTAGACGTTCTCCCCACCCCGGATGATCATGTCCTTGATACGGCCGACGATCCGCACGTAGCCGTCCTCGCCCATCACCGCGAGGTCACCGGTGTGCATCCAGCGGGCGCGGTCGATGACCTCCGCCGTGCGCTCCGGCTCCTCCCAGTAGCCGAGCATCACCGAGTAGCCGCGGGTGCACAGCTCGCCGGGGGTGCCGCGGGGCACCGTCAGACCGGTGGCCGGGTCGACGATCTTCACCTCGAGGTGCGGCAGCACCCGGCCGACCGTCCCGACCCGGCGCTCAAGGTCGTCCTCGCGGCGGGTCTGGGTGGAGACGGGCGAGGTCTCGGTCATGCCGTAACAGATGGACACCTCGGCCATGTTCATCTCGCCGGCCACCCGCTTCATCACCTCCACCGGGCAGGGCGAGCCCGCCATGATGCCGGTGCGCAGCGACGAGAGGTCGTACCCGGCGAAGTCCGGCAGGTTCAGCTCGGCGATGAACATCGTCGGCACCCCGTAGAGGGAGGTGCAGCGCTCGGCGGCGACGGCCGCCAGGGTGGCGGCCGGGTCGAAGGAGCGGGCGGGGATCACCACACAGGCGCCGTGCGTGGTGGCCGCGAGGTTGCCCATCACCATGCCGAAGCAGTGGTAGAAGGGCACCGGCAGGCAGATCCGGTCCTCCTCGGTGTAGTGGATCAGCTCCCCGACCCAGTACCCGTTGTTGAGGATGTTGTGGTGGGAGAGCGTGGTGCCCTTGGGGAACCCGGTGGTGCCCGAGGTGTACTGGATGTTGACCGGGTCGTCGCAGCTCAGCTCCGCCGCGCGGGCGGCCAGCCGCTCCGGCGGCACGGAGTGCCCGGTCCGGACGAGCCCCTCCCAGGTGGCGTCCTCGATGTAGACGACGTCACGCAGCGCGGGCGCGAGCGAGCGGACCTGCTCGACCATGCGCCGGTAGTCGCTGCCCTTGTGCTCCGTCGAGCAGACCATCACCTCGATCCCGGCCTGCTTGAGGACGTACGCCAGTTCGTGGACCCGGTAGGCGGGGTTGACGTTGACCATGATGGCGCCGATGCGGGCCGTGGCGTACTGCACCATCACCCACTCCGGGCAGTTGACCGCCCAGATGCCCACCCGGTCGCCCTTGAGCACGCCCTTGGCGAGCAGGCCCCGCGCCACCTCGTCCACGGCGGCGCCGAACTCGGCGTAGGTCCAGCGGCGGCCGGTGGGGACGTCGACCAGTGCCTCCCGGTCCGGGTGGGCGGCGACGGCCCGTGCGAGGTTGGCCCCGACGGTGTCCCCGAGCAGGGCGCCGTCCGCGGTTCCGGCGGCGTAGGAGAGCTCGGCGGCGGCCGGCGCGGCGGCCCCGGCGGCAGCGCCGGTGCCTTCGGCGGAGCCGTTCTCGGAAACGGCTGAGCGCTCACTCATGGATGTCCCTCTCACGGTGTTCGGTGGTGCTTTCCTCAGCGGTACGTCGCCTGAGCTCCGTGCGGCGGATCTTGCCCGACACGGTCCTGGGGAGTTCGGCGAACTCGATGCGGCGTACCCGTTTACAGGCGGCCGGACGGCGCCGGGAATGAGCGAAGGGTTCCCGCGCCGTCTCCGGGCCCGCCTCCCGGCCGTCCGCGAACACCGCGTACGCCTTGGGCGCGGACAGCCGCTCCGGACCGGCCTGGACGAGCATCCGCCACACCGTCGGCGGAGCGCAGGAACTGTCCACCCCCACCTGCTCCATCCGCTCCGGGAACGCGGTGGCGCCGAACCGCCCGCAGGCGTGCACCACGACCGTGGCCTCCGCGTTCCACGGGGCGAAAAGGCTGCTCCAGGCATGTTTGGCCCAGCCCGGCGAGGAGATGTTGAGATGCGTGCCGCCGGGGCGCAGGCCGAGCCGGTACATCATCGCCAGGTGCCCCACGGGATACGGCAGATGCGTGTGTTCGACGAGTGTGGGCCGGGCGGTGGTGCCGGAGGTGAAGTACAGCAGCAGCGGATCCGCGGAGCGCGTGGGCCCGTCCGGGGTGAACTCCGCCGGGAAGCCCGCGGCCTCGTACGCCTCCCGGTGGCGCAGCAGGACATCGCGGACCCCGCGGAACTCCTCCGTGGGCCCCGCCGCGCCGCCGGTGCCGCCCGCGGCGGGGGAACCGGTTTCCACCATGCCCATCCGCCCTTTCCGTCCCGCTCGTTCGTACCGTCGCCTGCGTCACCTCAGGTCTCCACAGCATCTTGACGCCAGTGACCTGGGTCTCACCACCCCCGGACGGGGGTGGCACCGGAATGTGCCCTCGGGGGAAGGGAGTTGGCCATGGCCGAATCGGAGCAGGGCGGCGCGCCGGGGAGCGGCCCGCGCGCGCCGGGCGCGTACGCCGGGATGAGGGCCGCGCCACGGCGGCTGCCCCGGGGGTACGGACCGCCGGCGGCCCTCCGGCACCCCGTCCCGGCCCCCGCCCGTCCGCGCGCCGCCGGGCCGGCCGGCACCGGCGCCGGCCCGTTACCCGGCTCCCCGGGTACCTCCGGCACCGGCCCGGGCGGCGCGTCCCGCGCGCCGGCCCGGCCGGGAGCCCTGGCGGGCCGCCCCCTTTCGCGGGCCGCCAGGGGGCCGCGGGCGGCGCCCGGGGTGCCGGCGTGACCGGCGGGCCCGGCAGGGACAGCGGTCCCGGCGGCCCCGGCGGCCCGATGGCGGTGGCCGCCTGGGAGCGGGTCCGTGAGGCACACGCCCGGCTGCGGGCTCTGGCCCCCCGGCTCGCGGACCCCGGGCTGCGGGACGAGGTGCTGGCCGTCTGCGAACAACTCGCCGAGGCGGGCCCGGACGGCCCCGCGCCCCCGGGACCCGCCGGGAGGATCACCGGCCTGGCCCCCCGTGAACTGGACGTCCTGGCCTGCGTGGCCGCCGGCGCCACCAACGCGGACGCCGCGCACCGGCTGGGGGTACGGCCCGAGACGGTGAAGGCGTATCTGCGGTCGGCGATGCGGCGCCTGGGCGCCCACAGCCGTCTGGAGGCGGTGGTGGCGGCCCGCCGCGCGGGCCTCCTCCCCTGACGTCCCCTGACATCCCGTGACGTCCCGTGACGCTCCCGTGGTGGCTCCGCGGCCCGTCCGGCGGCCCCCGCCCCGCGAAGCGCTCCGGGCCGGGCCGGCCCCGGCCCCGGCGCGCTCTCGCCCCGGCACCTCACCTCCCGCGGCGGCCCGGGCGGCGGGATTGGCTGGCCGGGGGCCTCGTCTTGTAGATTCGAACAAAGGACGGGCCACGGGATTCCGGCGGGATTCCCCCGCGTCTGCGCCCCGCCCCTCCCCGGGCCCCGCCTCTCCTCACTTCCCCTCATCACCCCACCCCATCGATCGGCGGCGACTGATGCGGCTGCGCGAACTGCTGGAGAACGACAGCCTGGGTCTGCGGCTGCTCGGCGGAGAGGCCGAGCTGGACCGCGCCGTGCGTGGCGTCATGACCACCGACCTGCGCGACCCCGGCCGCTATCTGTCCGGCGGCGAACTGGTCCTCAGCGGGCTGGCCTGGCACCACGGCCCGGAGGACTCGGAGCGGTTCGTGGCCGTCCTCGCCGGTTCCGGGGCGGCCGCGCTGGCGGCGGGGGAGGCGGAGTTGCGTGCCGTGCCGGAGGACCTGGTGGCGGCGTGCCGACGGCACCGGCTGCCGCTGCTCGCGGTCTCCGAGGAGGTGGCGTTCGCGACCGTCACCGAGCACGTCGTGCGCCGGGTCTCCGGCGAGCGGGCCTCGGACCTCGCCGCCGTCGTCGAACGGCACCGCCGGATCATGGCCGGCGGAGGGGCGGGCAGCGGTCCCGAGGCCGTCCTCGACCTGCTCGCCGCCGACCTCGATGTCCGCGCCTGGCTGCTCTCCCCCACCGGCCGCCTGATCGCGGGCCCGGGAACCGCGCCCGGACATCCCGGCGTGGGGGACGGTGACGGGGACGCGCCGGCGGACCCGGCGGCGGAGGAGGCCGCGGAAACGGAGGAGGCGGCGTCCGGCGTCACCGCCGCCCAGCAGCGGTACACCGCGCTCGCCGCCGCCCATCTCGCCGCCGAGGGCGCGGGGGAACCGGCGCCGCACCGTGCCGTCCTCCCGGCCGGCCCGCGCGCCGAGCCCCCCGCCCCTTCCGGTACTCCCTCCGGCGCCCCGTCCGATGTCCCCGCGGGCGTGCACGCCCTCTTCCCCGTCCGCGGCACGGAAAGCGGCACCGGCGGTGCCTCCGCTCCGCCCGCGGGGGACCGCGCCGCCGCGCTCTCCGGCTGGCTGCTGGCGGTCGCCGCGGACCCGGAGGACTGGCCCGCCGAACGGCTCGGTCTGCTCCGCGGGGTCGCCGGGCTGATCGCCGCGGACCGCGAACACCGGGACGCGGCCCGGGCGGTGCGGCGGGGCCTGGCCCAGGAGATCGTCGGGCTGCTGGGGGACGGCGCGCCGCCGGCCGAGATCGCCGCCCGGCTGCGGGCCGCGGCGCCCGCCCTGCTGCCGGGGGCGGGCGCCGCCCCGCACTGGCAGCTCGTGGTGGCGGCCCTGGAGTGGCCCTGCGACGGCACGGCGGGCACGTCCGGCACGGCGGGTACCCCCGGCACTCCCCCCACGGCCGGCACCGCGGTGGACGGCCCGGCAAGCGGCGCGGGCACCGGGCCGGTGGCGCGGGCCCTGCTGGAGGAGGTGCTGCTCGATCCCCGGGTGGGGCTCCCCGCACCGGCGGACCGGGCCGCGGTGGCCTGCGGCCCCGGGGAGGCGGTGGCGCTGGTGGCGCTGCCGGCCACGGCCGGCGCCGGCATCCGGGCCGACGACCTCGCGGCCGCCGTGCGCGAGCCGCTGGAGCGCGGCCTCGCCGCCGGGCCCGGCCGGTTCACCCTCGGGGTCAGCGCGGTGGCGCACTCCCCGGACGGGCTGCGCGGGGCGCTGGAGGAGGCGCGGCACGCGCGCCGGGTCGCCGCCGCCCGTCCCGGCCGGCTGTGCGCGGCCGGGCACCAGGAACTCGCCTCGCACGTCCTGCTGCTTCCGTTCGTCCCGGACGACGTGCGCCGCGCGTTCACGGCGCGGCTGCTCCAGCCGCTGCGCGCGTACGACCGCCGCCACCGGGCGGAGCTGATCCCCACCCTGGAGGCGTTCCTGGACAGCGACGGCTCCTGGACCCGCTGCGCGGCCCGGCTCCACCTGCATGTCAACACCCTGCGTTACCGCGTCGGCCGGATCGAGCAGCTGACGGGCCGTGACCTCGCCCGGCTGGAGGACCGGATCGACTTCTTCCTCGCCCTCCGGATGAGCTGACGCCGCCGCGGCGCCGTGGGCGGGACACGGACGGGGGCGGGGGCGGGGCGCGGGCGTTCCCAGGGCCCCGTCCCGGAACTCCCGCCTCCGGCGCGGGCGGTGGAGATCACCGCGGCCCCCCGTCCGGGTGGGCCCCCTGCGCGCGACACGGCCCGGCGCCCCGGCCCGGCGGAGGCGCCCGCACCCGCTATCCTGCGCGTGACCTGGGTCACAGCATCAGCGCGGCGGTTTGTGAATCCGTTCACCCGAACCCTTGGCTCAGCGCCGCCGTTCATGCTGAGATTCGCCCACAGCTTCCGGCTCGACGGCGCGCATGGGGAGGGAATGTGGCGGATACCGCCATGTCACATTCTGGACGGATCAATCCGGACACCGCACCGGTCCCCTGGGCGGATCCACTCCAGAGCGCCGTCTGGCGGCTCCGCTCCCGCGGCTGCTGGCAGGACGCCGCGGCCCTCCTCGCCCCGCCGGCCGCCACCGGCGCCGTCGCGGCGCTGCGCCGCACCACCATCCTGGTCGAGCGGTGCCTCTTCACCGCCTCCGGCTGGGAGGAGGCGGACGACGCCCTGCGCACGGCCGAGGCCCTGGCCGACGGCGACGAGCAGCGCGGCGCCGCCGCCTGTGAACGCGGCCATCTGGCCTATGTGTCCACGCTGTTCGGGGTGCGGGACCGCGCCGACGAGGCCCGCTCGGCGCTGGGCCGGGCCGCCGCGCTGCTCCCCCCGGGCTCCCCCAACCGTCCGCTGCTCGACTTCCGGCGCGGGCTCGTCGCCCAGCACCTGGCCGGCGACGCGCGGGGCGCGCAGGCCGCGTTCACCCGGGCCCACGCGGGCGCCCACTCCTTCGGTGACGAACTGCTGCTCTCCTTCACCTGGCGCCATCTGGCCTCCATGGCGGAGCAGGAGGGCAACCGGATGGAGGCCCGGCGGGGCTTCGGGGAATCGCTCCGCATCCGCGAGGAACTCGGCTACCTCGTCGGCATCGCCCCCGCCCTGTCCGCCCTCGCCGATGTCGAGCCGGAGCCCGAGGCCGGACGGCTGCGCGCGGAGGCGCTGCGCCTGGTCAGGCTGCTGGGCGACGTGCCGTGCTGGCTGGCGGACCGGCTCCGGCCGGCCACCGGCGCACCCCCTCCGGCGCACCCCCTGGACGTACCCGCCGGAGCCACCGCGCTCGGGGTGGAGGGCCTGGCCGGGGTCGCGACCCCCGCCGAGGCGGCGGCCCCCGCACCCCCCGGCACGGCGGAGGCGGCCCCGGTGGGGAGGACCACCGGCCCTGACGGCCCCCCTCAGCAGGGCGGCCCATCCGGCGCCCGGGGCAGCAGCCTCCCCCGTCCGGACTGACCACCGGGGCGCGCCGGCGCGGCGCGGGAATCCCGCCGGCGCGGCCCCTGACCCGCCGCCGGGCCGGCACGCCGGCCCGGCCCTTCCCGAGGAGCCGTCACCGCCGCCGTCGCGGGACGCCGGGTCAGCCCCCGCCCGGGCGGGGGGCGGCCGGTCCGCGGACGTGCGCGCGGGCCAGCCGCTCCACCACCGCGGCGTTCCCGGCGGCGAGCGCGTCCAGCAGCGCCTCGTGCTCCGCGGCGTCGGCCCGCAGATCGGCCCGCGACGTCACCGCACCCCGGCAGACCGGCGCCTGGACCCGCCGGTACAGCTCGTCGGCGACCAGGACGAGCTGCTCGTTGCCGGCGAGGGCCAGCAGGGCGCGGTGGAAGGCCCGGTCGGCTTCCGTGTACCGCACCCGGTCGCCCACGGCCGCGGCCCCCGTCGCGGTGGCGGCGAGGGCGCGCAGCCCGTCCCAGCCGCCGGGCGGCCCGCCGCCCGCCAGCCGGAGGAGCGCCGGCACCTCCAGCAGCGCCCGGACCTCGGCGAGTTCGGCGAGTTCCCGGTCACTGCGGAGCGCGACCCGGAACCCGCGGTTGGGGACGGTCTCCACCGCGCCCTCGGTGGCGAGCCGCTGCATCGCCTCGCGCACGGGCGTCGGCGACACCCCGAACCGCGCGGCGAGCGCCGGCGCCGAGTACACCTCACCGGGGACGAGTTCCCCGGCGACCAGCGCGGCGCGGAGCGACTCCAGGATCTGGCCGCGGACGGAGTGCCGGGTGACGGGACCGCTCCCCGCCCGGCCGGGCCCGCCACCGGCCGGTGCGCCCGGGCGGCCCCCCTCCACCGGCTGGGACGCCCGTGCGCGCGGCGCCCCCGTACGCCGTCCGGCCCGGCCGCCCTCTCCTCCGCCCACCGCGGATCGCGACTGCTCCATCGCTCCTCCTGAGTCCTCCCGAACGATATGCGGAGCACCTCACACGTCAAAGATCCGAGCCATCGGGTAAGGTAAGGCTTACCTGCAAACGATCGCGAGGAGTGGTGGCCCCGCATGTCCGTGGCACCGATCGCACCGGCTCTCCCGCACCTGCCCGTGGCCGGTGCGTACGCCCGGCTCGCCGAGGTCTTCCCGGCCGTCCGGCTGACGGAGGCGGCGCCCCGTTCGGGTGACGGCTGGATCACGGCGGCCGACCTGGCCGGGGGCGGCGGCGCCCTCGACGCCTACCTGGTCCGGGAGGACGCCCAGATCCGCGAGGAGCAGGGCCGCACCGCCCGGCCGGACGTCACCGCGGGCTTCGGGCTCCACCGCTACGCCTGGTCCGCGTGTCTGCTGATCACCGTCCCGTGGTTCCTCCTCCGCCGGGTGCCGCGGCTGCCCGTCACCGATGTCGCCCACCACCGTGACCTCAGCCTGACCAGTGCCCGGGTGCGGGAGTTCGCCTGCCTGCCCGACGACCCCGCCGCGGTGCTGCCGGGAGCGCGGGTGGTCGGCGGCGAGGACGAGCTCCGCGCCGAGGTCCGCGGCGCGCTCGCCGAGCATCTGGAGCCGCTGCTGACGGCCTTCCGGCCGCGGATGCGGCGCGGTCCGCGCGCCCTGTGGGGCATGGCCACCGACGAGATCGTCGAAGGTCTCTGGTACGCGGGCCACCTCCTCGGCGAGGAGGCGCGCGCCATCGCCGAGCTGGAGACGCTGCTGCCCGGCGCCGTGCCGCCGTTCGCCGCGGGCCCCGGCTTCCGCGAGCTGACCGGCCCGTCCGGGCAGAAGCTGCCCACCCGGGACCGGGCGAGCTGCTGCATGTACTACACCCTGCGGCCGGAGGACACCTGCGTGACCTGCCCCCGTACCTGCGACGCGGAGCGCGTCACCCGGCTCGCGGGGAACTGAGCGGGGGCACGGGCCGCGCCCGCGCCGGGCCGTCCGCCGCCGTCACCCGGCAGGCCCCCGCACCGGCCTGACCGCTGCTCACCTGCCGGCCGCCCACCCCCGTCCCGGCGCACGGCCGTTCCCTGCCCAGAACCTCCGGCACCCCTGTCGTGGCGGCCGTCGTGCCGGAGCCGGGCGCGGCCCCACCGGACCACCGGCCCCCTCCCGCCTGGGCCGGCGCGGCCCACAGCGGGAGACGGGGCCCGGCGGGCGGCGCCGCCCCCGTGGCGCGTGGCCCGGGGCGACGTCCGGGAACGGGACACCGGCGGGCAGGGCGATGCCCGGCACCGCCGGGAGTACGGTGCCGGGCATTCAGGGGAGGACGTTCGCGCGGTGGAGATCCGCTGCGCAACAGTCACTGCGGGGTGAATTCCCCGGCGGGGTGCGCGGAATGTCGTCCACCTCGCATTTCACGTGAATGGCGCATCCGCCGGGGCTCCCGGATCCCCGGGAGCCCCGGCACCCCGGGGACCTGGGGATCCGCGGACCCGGTCCGGTCCAACTGCCCCTCCCCGGCGCCGTGGTGCGGTTCGTGGCCGTGGCCCGGCGGTGGCGTCCCCGCCGTGGCCGCGGGGCCGTTCCGCCCTCGCCGTCCGCCGGCCCCGTGGCCCCGGGCCGTCCGGGCTCAGGACTCCCAGACCGCCGCCGCCGTGCGGTCGTCGGCGTACCCCTTCACCCGGGTCTGCACATCGGAGAGGTACGCGGCGAGCCCCGGCGGCGGGGAGCCGGCCCAGCGCTCGGCCAGGAGTGCCGCGAGTGCGGGCTCCCCGCGCAGGGGTTCGGCCAGCCCGGCGGTGCACAGCAGCAGGGTGTCCCCCGGCCGGGCGACGGCGGCGCGGAAGCGGAACGGCGCGTGGGGCGGCTCGCCCGGCACCCCGGTGGAGCCGTCCCCGTCGGTACCGAGGCGCACGGCGAACCGGCGCCCTTCCGTACCCGGGCCGGGTGCCGGCCTCGCGGCGGGTTCGAGGGGCGGGGCGTTCCGGGCGCGGTCATCCGCCGTGACGCCGGGCGGCAGTTCACGCGCTTCCCGGGGAACGGGCCCGGCCTGCCCCGGCTCCGCTCCGGCGGCCACCGGGCCGGCCGGGCCGCCCTCCGGCGCCGGAACGCGCGGTTCCAGGTCCTCCCACTCGCCGTCGCGGAGCCGGAACAGCCCGCCGCCGCCGATCCCGAAGAACACGCGCGTACGGCACGCGGGGTCGACGGGGAGCAGCAGGCAGCGCAGCCCGGAGGCGTAGGCGGAGGGTTCCACCCCCAGCCCGGCGGCCCGGGCGCGGAGCCTGCCGTACGAACGGCTGGTGAGCCGGTGCAGGCCCGACTTCAGGGCGCCGCGGCGGCCCTCCCGGATGTCCTCGGCCAGCCGGGCGTGGCTGCGGCCGACGGCCGTCGCGATCCAGTGGCAGAGATCGGCGGCGGCCCGGTGCGTGTCCCCGGCCGCCCGGCCGCCGGTGGCCGTGGCGATCAGCAGCAGGGCCTCGTCACCACGGCCGAAGCGCACCGTGAGCAGGGCGTCCCGCCGGGGCTCCCCCCGGTAACGGGCGGAGTCGCCGCGCAGGGAGGCCGAGCGGAGGGTCATGGTGCCGTAACGGGCGCCGTCCAGCACCGTGTCGGGCACCAGGTCGTCCAGCCGGTCCGGATCCGCCTGGGGGAGCGCCGTCGGCTCCCCCTCGTAGGTGGGCGGGCGCTCCCCCACGTAGCCCGGGGCCGTACGGGCCCGCGGGCCGTCACCCGCGGGGGCGGGGACGAGGGCCGTCCCGGCGCCGGGACCCGCCGGCCGGCCGGTGTCCGGCCATCCGGGGTGCTCCGGCCGCCCGGTCCCGGCCGGCCGATCCGGGCCCCAGGCGGCACCGCCGACCGGCCGGCCGTACCCGAGGGCTTCCAGTCCCCGCCGGCCCCTGTTCACTGCCACGTCCCCTCCGTCGCTCCGCGCCACTTGCCCGCTCCCCTCCGGCCCGCTCCCCTGCGGCCCGTACTCCGCCGGCTCCTCCGGCCCGTGCTCCACGGGCGCGCCGGCCCGCGCCGGCCGCCAGGGTGGCGCCCCGGCGCCCCGGGGCGGTACGGGGACGCCGCTCGCCGCGCGGCCGAACTCCTCCTCCCGGCGCGCCGGGAGCGCGGGCGGGCGGAGGGCCGGCGGCCCGGACGGCGACGCCCCCTCCCCACGGCTCAGCGGGACCGCGCCGGACGCGTCCGCCTCACCCTCCGGCGGCTCGTGGGCGTCGAGCGGCGGCTCCCACGGGGCGCGCGGCGGCGTCATGGAGCGTACGCGGCGCGGGCGGCCGGCGATGAACGGAACCGGGAGCCCTGCCCCGGGCGCCGGTCCCTCCGGGGACGGGGCGCCCCGGCGCGGCCCGGCCGGGATCCCGTGGGAGGGCTCGGCGCCCGGCCCGGCAGGTGACCCGGGCGGGTCCTCCCGGGTGGGCCGGGGCGGTACCTCCGGGGGCTCGGCGCCCGTCTCGCCGGGCGACCCGGCCGGTACCTCCTGGAGGGGCCGGGCGCCCGTCTCCCCGCGAGAGCCCACCGGCACCTCCGGGGGCGCTCCCGGCGGTGCCACGGGGGGCGGTCCCGGCGGCATATCGGCGTCCGGGCCGGCGTCCCGGTCGGCGTCCGCCTCCCGCCGGGGATCCACGGCCGCTCCCCGGGAGGAGGCGACGTCCGCCTCCTCGGGTACGGGCCCCTCCGCGGGGGTTTCCGGGGGCATGACGGGGGGCGCCGTCCGGTGTCCCTCCCCGGCCGTCTCGTGAGGTTGCTCCGGGGGCGCCGCGCCGGTCTGCTCCGGGCCGGCCTCACCGGACGGGGCCGCCGGAGAGCCGGCCGCCTCCGGTATCTGCCCCGACGGACCTTCCACCGAGGGACGTTCGACCCGGGGTTGCCGCGATTCCACCCCCGGCCGAGCACTCCCCGGGGACTCCGCACTCTGCCCCGGAGCACCCGGGGCGGGCGGCATGCCGGGCACCGCCGGCCGCCCCCCGGGAGCATCGGGGACCTCCGGTCCGGCCTCCGGTGAGCTCGCCGGGTCCGGATCCGGCGGCCCTTCCTCCCGTGGTTTGAACGCCAGGGGCAGCACCTCGGCCGACCGGGCCACGGGCGGCCGTTCCCTCACCGGGGGCCCGGCGGAGGGGGGTTCGGTGGGCGCGGCTTCGGACGTCGGCTCGGCGGGCGCGGGCTCGGTGGGCGCGGGCTCGGTAGGCACCGGCTGAGTGGACGCCGGCTCCGTAAGCGCGGGCTCCGTGGACGCCGGCCCGCTAGGTGCGGGCTCAGTGGGCGCGGGGCCGGCAGACGCAGGCTCGGTAAGTGCCGGCTCGGTAGGCGCCAGGCCGGTGGAGGCCGTCTCGGACGAAGCCGGCTCGGCAGCCGGGCCGCCCGGCCGGCCGGGATCGTCCCGGCGGTCATGTGCCCGCGCTGGGCCCGGCCCCGCGGCGGGATCGGGCTCCCGCGAGCCCCCGTCCGCGCGGTTCTCCACGGACCGGCCCGCGGTGGAGCGCTCCACCGGCGGCTCGGCGGGCGCCCACTCGGCGGACGGCTCGGACGGCGGCTCGGCGGACGGCTCACCCGGACGGCCACGGTGCTTCGTGAGGTCCGGTGGCCCCGCGGCGGCCGCCCCCGGCGCCTCGGCGACGTGCTCCCGGGGCGGTACGTCCGCAGACCGGCGCTCCGTCGCCGGCCCGCCGGCGGAGGGATGCCCCGTCCGCGAAGGCCGGTGGGGCCGGGGTTCCATCGAGCGCGGGTCGCCGGGCGGATGGCTGGCCGTGGCGGGTTCAGGGGTGACGGGGCGTGCGGTGAACGGCCCACCGGTGGCCGGCCGCGGATCGGACGGCTCGGCGGTGGTCCCCACGGTGGCGGACGGCGGCGAGGCGAGCGGTGCCGGCTCCGGCGCGCTCCGGGCGAGGGCCGTATCCGCCGGGCCGCCGAGGTGCCCGGGCCCCGGCGGAACGGCCCCGACACCATCCGGACCGGGGCTCACCGGGGGCGGAGCCTCCGGCCCGGGGACGGGCGCCCCGGACACGGGCGCGCCACCCACGCCGTCTCCTCCCCGCCCGCTCCCTGACGGGCCGTCATCACCCGCGCCCCCTCCGCCCGGCGGCGAGGGGCGGGCGGCGGACGGAGAGGCCGGGACGGCGGGCGGCGCGGAGTGAGGGGCGGAGGGGCCCGGTTCCTGCGCCGCTCCCACCGCGCCGGATGCCGGTCCCGCCGCACCCGAGCCTGCCGGGGCCGGACCCGGCCCCGGGGGTGCCGTGCCGGAGCCGGAACCGCCGGGGTCCTCCGCCGGAGGTTCCCAGGGCATGCCGGGCAGCGGCGCGAACGGAGACGAAGGCGGCGGCAGGGGCTCCTCCCAGGGCGCCGGGCCCGGCACGGCCGAGGGGTCGGCGACGGGCCAGGGCCCGGCCGGGCTGCCGAACCACCACTCGTCCGGGACGGACTCGGCGGAGGGCGGCGAGGCGGCGGCGGTGTCCCAGGCACCACCAGGCCGGGATACTCCCAGGTCAGCTCGCTGGGCGCGAGGACCCAGGGGGCCACGGGGGCCACGGGGCGGTTCCGACCACTGTTCGGGGGCGGCGACTTCGGGCCCAGGCCCGCCCCTGCCCGCACCTGTGCCCTCGCCCGTGGCCTCCGCTCGGCCGGCGTCCCGTTCTCCGTGTCCTTCACCGGGCTCACCGGGCACGACGGGCGCGCCGGACGCGACGCGGCTTCCGGGGTCCGAGGGTCCGTACGGGCCGCCGTCCGTTCCTTCTCCGCCTCCGCCCCCTCCCCCGCTTCCGGCTTCGGCAGTTCCGGACGCGGCCACGCCCGCGGGACCGGAGCCCGTTCCAGGGCTGCCCCCGGGGGCAGCCGGGGACTCCGCGGTTCCGGCCTCCGGCGGCTCGCGATCGGAACCCGCGCCGGGGAAGCCGGGCGATACGAACCAGCCGGGACGGGGATCCCCCGCCTCCGGGTGCTCCCCGACGGGTGGCGTCTCCCCGGCGCCCGGGACCGTCACCGTCCGGTCCGCAGGGGCCGGTTGCCGGTACTCCGGCCGCCGGGCGGGGCCGGGGGGTCGGAACCGGTGGCCCGGCCCGCGCGGACCGGGCGACGGAGCCGGCCCTCCGAAACCGGCGTCAGGCCCCGGGGACCGCGGGGCGGGCGCGGGGCCCACTCCGCGGGGATCCGGCCCGTGAGGGCCCGGCCCGTGAGGGCCCGGCCCGCCGGCATCAGGATCATCGAGATCAGGCCCGTGGGCATCGACTCCGCCGGCCGCCGCCCGGGGGCCGGGCCCGGCGGCCTCTCGGGGACCGGAAACCGCTTCCGGAGGGCCGAGATCCCGCCCCGCGCGCGGCCGCGGCGCACCCGGCCGGGGTCCCGGAAGCGGGTCCCGTGGAGGTTCCGGAGGGCTGCCGTCCCCTTCCGCTTCCGGCTGCCCGGGCTCACGGCCGACCGCCCGGGACGCCGAGGCGAAGCGGTCGTCGAGCGAGTCACCGGCCGTGGCGGGGCCCGCGTCCGGCGACGGCCCGCCGTACAACTCGCTCCACCAGTCGTCCTCTTGGGTGTTCCGCTCCCCCTGGCTCATGCCCTTATTGTCCACCGCCCGCCGCCCCCGGCGAAGGCGGCGGGGCAGGGTTGCCCCTTCCCTCGGGCCCTCCGTGACGCCGTCGAGGCCGTTCCGGTCAGCGGGTGGTGGTGGCACGGAGGAGCGCCGTGCGGACATGATGTCCCGGTAACGGGAGGGGACGAGATGCCAGGTGCGACAGGTCTGGACGGGGCACATGAATCCGCGTACCGCACACTCCTCGGGCTGGGCGCCGCCGAACCCGCCGAACTGGCGGACCGGCTGACGCTCCCCGAGACGGCGGTGCTGAGGATCCTCCGGCGGCTGGAGTGGCAGGGACTGGCCGCGCGCTCCGCGTCGCTGCCGGGCCGCTGGGTGGCGGCCGACGCGGCCACGCCTCCGCCCGGCGTCCCACGCCCGCACCTCCGGCCCGCGCCCGGCGGGACGGACAGCACGACCACCCGAAGCAGCACCGATGGCACGGGCGGCGCGAACAACAGGGCCGGAGCGGGTGAGGTGCGGGAAACCGCCGCGCGTACAGCCCCCGATTCCCCCCTCGACGGCAATCCGGCACGGCACGTTCCGGCGCCGTCCCCCGAGCGCAGGGCCGGCGCCATGGACGGCCCGGACGCCACGGATCTGCGGATCCTCTCGCTGCTGCTGGCCGGGCTGACGGACGCCAGCGCGGCGAAACAGCTCGACCTGGGGCTGAGGACCGTCCAGCGGCGGATGAAGCGGCTGATGGAACTCACCGGCGTCTCGACCCGGCTCCAACTGGGCTGGCAGGCCTGCGAACGCGGCTGGCTGCCCGGGGGAACGCGGAGCGCGCCCCCGGTGGCGGAGACGGCCGATCCCGCGCGGACGCCCCGGACGGACCCGGGGCCGGACCGCGAGCGGGGCCGGGCACCCGAACCCGCCGCGCAGCGCCCGGCGCCCTGCCGCACCGCCGGACGGGCCGCGGGACCTTCCGGCACGGCCCACGGGGGCCCGGCCGGGCACGGCGGCGGCCCGTTCCTCCACCGCCCGGTGGACGACGGACCGCTGCCGGGACATCCGCCGCACGAAGCAAGCTGACGGCCGGCCGGGTCCCCCACCCGGCCGGCCGCCACCGCCCGCTCCGCCCGCCACCGCTCGCTCCGCCCCGCCCGGGTCCACCCGGGCGCCTCACGGCTCGGCGGGCGCGCCGCGGCTCAGCGGTGGCCGCCCCGTTTCCGTTCCGTCATGTGCCGCCCGGTCGCCTGCTGTTGTTTCCACCGGCGCCGGCGCTCGGCCCGCAGCCGGGCGTCCGTGCGGGAGGCGATCCACTCGTTCTCGCGGGCCAGCTTGCGGTAGCTGTCCAGACGGCGCCGGGGCAGGCTGCCGTCCGCCAGGGCGGCCAGCACCGCGCACCCCGGCTCCGTGGTGTGCGCGCAGTCGTGGAAGCGGCAGTCCCGCCCCAGCTCCTCGATCTCCGCGAAGACCTGGGCCACGCCCTGCCCGGCGTCCCACAGGCCCACCCCGCGCAGCCCGGGGGTGTCGATGAGGACACCCCCGGTGGGCAGCGGCAGCAGGTCGCGGGTCGTGGTGGTGTGCCTGCCCTTGCCGTCGCTGTCGCGGTTGGCCCGGACGTCCTGCACCTCCGCCCCCAGGAGCGCGTTGACGAGGGTGGACTTGCCGGCGCCGGACTGCCCGATCAGCACGGCGGTACCCCCCGCCACCTCCCGGGCCAGGTCCGCCATGCCCTCACCGGTCCGCGCGCTCACCGCGAGCACCGGAACGCCCGGGGCGGTGGCGGCCACGTCCGCCACGAGATGGTCGCGGACGGCGGGGTCGGACACCAGATCGGCCTTGGTGAGGACGATCAGTGGTCCCGCGCCGCTCTCCCACGCCAGGGCGAGGAACCGCTCGGCCCGGCCGAGGTCGAGTTCGGCGGCGAGGGAGACCGCCACCACCACATGGTCGACGTTGGCCGCCAGCACCTGGCCGTCGGACCGCTTCGAGGACGTGGAGCGCAACAGGACGGTACGGCGCGGGAGGAGGGCGCGCACGGCGCGCTCGGCGAGGTCGACGGCCGCCCAGTCGCCCGTGCAGGGGCGGCGGGTGGGGTCCGGATCGGGGAACGGCGGGAGCGTGGCGCGGACCGTGACGGCGTCCCCTCGCGGGGTGGGGGCACCACCGGCCGGGTGGGGATCCGGGTTCCGCTCCGCCGGGACGGCCCCGGCCGGGACCAGGAGTTCGCAGCCACCGCGGTCCACGCGCACGATCCGTCCGGGCACCAGGCCGTCCGCGGCGTACGGGGCGAACTCCCCGGCGAACGAGGCGTCCCAGCCGAGGCGGAACAGCGCCTCGCCGGAGTCGCCGGCGGGTGCGGACGGAGCCGCGGGGACAGTGGGGACAGTAGGGACGGCGGGGGCAGGGAAGGCACCGCCGGAACCGGAACCGGCGGAAGGAGAGGAAGAAGACGGCAAGGACACAGAAGACGCAGAGGATGCAGAGGACGACGGAGACATGGCGCGGTGGCGCATCGGGAGAGACCCTTTCGGGAGTGGCCGTCCCGGCCGGGCGCACCGCGGCGCGGCGCCACGCGGATACGCGCGGCGTGCTGCCGGAGGGTGGGCCGTCAGCCGGTGACCACGGAGGTGGAGATACCGGATTCGGGGTTACGGGCATCGCCCGTCGCGAGGACCGTCGTCATCAGGCCCACCTCCTTCTCGTCCTTCTCGTCTGCGCACGCCGCCGGGAACGGCCCCGGAGACGGCCGGTCACGGCGGACGGTGAGGTCCGCGGCCGGTGCCGTCCGGGGCGCGGCCACCGTAGGACGCCCGCGGGGCGGAGCGCCACCGCATTTCCCCGCGCCGCGCCGCTACGGGCCGCGCGGCCCCTTCCGCCCGGCACCCGGCCGCACCCTTCACCCGGCACCCGGCGGCTTCAGCCGCCCGGGGGGCGCCGCCGGTCCCGGGTCTCCTCGCGGGGCCGGCCGTTCCGGCCGGGGTCACCCGGCTCGGGCCGGACCGGTCCGCCCGGTCCGGCCGGCCCTCGTTCGCGGGGCCCGGCGCCGCGCCCGGTGCCGTCCCCCGGCTCCGGGGTCGGGGCGGGCGCCGGGCGCTCCGGCGTGGCGGCGCCGCGGCCCCGCCCGACGTGGGGCAGCCGGGACCGTATGTCCTCGGGCGGCAGGAAGCGGGCCCAGCGCTCGGGGAACTCGGGCGGCGGTTCGCGGTCCGGGGCCTCGCCCTCCCCGGCCCCGGGCCCCTCCTCGGGATCATCCAGGTCGTCCTCCCCTGCTCCCGTCCCTCCCGTTCCCCCGGCGGCGCCTTCCGGCCCGTCGGGGCCGGTGACCGGCGCGAGGGCGGCGCGGTCCGCCTTCGCGCGGGCGATGACCTCGGCGGCCTCCCGCTCCCGCAGCCGCAGGCTCCGCTCCCGGGCCGCGGCGGTGGCGACCGAGGGCCACACCCGGTCGACGGCCGCGTTCACCGCCGCGCCCACGAGCACGGCGAAGGCCGAGACACCGATCCACAGCAGCACGGCGACCGGCGCGGCCAGCGAGCCGTAGATCGTGGGGCCCTCGACGGTCTCCGCCAGGTAGAGGCGGAGCAGGAAGCTGCCGAGCACCCACATCGCCAGCGCCACCAGCGCCCCGGGGATGTCCTCCGCCCAGGCCGACCGCACCGGCACCGAGACGTGGTAGAGCGTGGTCAGGAAGACGACGGAGAGCACCAGCACCACGGGCCAGTAGAGGAACCGGACCAGGCCCGTGCTCCACGGCACGATCCCGATGACGGCCTCCGGCCCGACGACCATCAGCGGCAGCACCACCGCCCCGATCAGCAGGGCGATCAGATACAGCAGAAAGGCCAGCAGCCGGGTCTTCACGATGCCCCGGTGCCCGTCCAGCCCGTACATGACGGTGATGGTGTCGATGAAGACGTTGACGGCGCGGGAACCCGACCACAGGGCGATGGCGAACCCGAGCGAGACGACGTCCGGGCGGCCGCCGCCGGTCACGTCGTCCAGCATCGGCCGGACGAGCTGGTCGACGCCCCGGTCGGTGAGGACGGTGTGGGAGGCGGTGATGATGTTCTGCCGGATGGAGTCGATCGTGTCGGTGCCGATCCAGGCGTCGAGGTAGCCGAGCAGCCCGACCAGACCGAGCAGCAGCGGCGGCAGCGAGAGCAGCGTGAAGAACGCGGCCTCCGCGGCCAGGCCGAGGATGCGGTACTCGATACAGGAGTTGACGGTGTCCTTCAACAGCAGCCAGGCCACTTGGCGCTTGGAGACGTGCGGGTAGAGGGCCCGGGCCCGGCGCAACCGGCCCGGCTGCCGCTTCGGGGATGACTCGGCTGCTTGCACCCGCTTAACGTATCCGGCATGGCTGCGACCACACACACCGTGACCAACCAGGCTCCGCCGCTGGTCGGGTATGACGTCTTCACCGCGGACGCCGCCCTGGCCGAGGCCGTGGCCCGGCACGCGGCGCCCGGGCACCTGGCGGAGATCCGCGCGGAGCTGGGCGAGCTGGGGCGGGCGGCCGGCTCGTCCCAGGCCCAGCGGTGGGGAGTGCAGGCCAACGAGAACCGCCCGGTGCTGCGCACCCACGACCGGTACGGCAACCGGCTGGACGAGGTCGAGTTCCACCCGGCGTACCACCGGCTGCTCGGCCACGCCGTCTCCGCGGGCCTCACCGGCGCGTGGCGGCGGCCCGACGGCCATCTGCGGCGGGCCGCCGGGTTCATGATCTGGTCGCAGGTGGACGCCGGCCACGGCTGCCCCGTCTCCATGACGCACGCCGCGGTGCCCGCGCTGCGCGCCGACCCGGAGCTGGCCGCCGCCTGGGAGCCCCGGCTGACCTCGGACGCGTACGAGCCGGAGCTGCTGCCGCCGGGCGCCAAACCGGGCGCGCTGTTCGGGATGGGCATGACGGAGAAGCAGGGCGGGTCGGACGTCCGCGCCAACACCACGCGCGCCGAGCCGCTCGCCGAGGAGGGGGCGTACGCCCTCACCGGTCACAAGTGGTTCTGCTCGGCGCCCATGTCGGACGGGTTCCTGGTGCTGGCGCAGGCGCCCGGCGGCCTGACCTGCTTCCTGCTGCCGCGGATGCTGCCGGACGGCAGCCGCAACGCCTTCCGGATCCAGCGGCTCAAGGACAAGCTCGGCAACCACTCCAACGCCTCGGCCGAGGTCGAGTTCGACGGATCGACGTGGGCGCGCCGGGTCGGGGAGGAAGGGCGCGGGGTCGCGGCCATCATCGGGATGGTCGCCGCGACGCGGCTGGACTGCGTCCTGGGGTCGGCGGCCCTCATGCGGCAGGCCGTGGCGCAGGCCGTCCACCACGCCACCCACCGCGAGGCGTTCGGCGGGCCGCTCGTGGGCAAGCCGCTGATGCGCAACGTCCTCGCCGACCTGGCCGTGGAATCGGAGGCCGCGACGGTGCTCGGGATGCGGCTGGCGGCGGCCATGGACGCGGCCGGCACCGGCTCGGACCACGACCGGATGCTGCTCCGCCTCGCCGTCCCCGCCGCCAAGTACTGGGTGACCAAGCGCGCCACCTGGCTCGCCGCGGAAGCCCTGGAGTGCCTGGGCGGCAACGGCTACGTGGAGGAGTCGGGGATGCCGCGGCTGCTGCGCGAGGCGCCGGTCAACTCCGTCTGGGAGGGCTCGGGCAACGTGCAGGCGCTGGACGTGCTGCGCGCGCTGCGGCGGGATCCGGGCGCCCTGGACGCCTTCCTGAACGAGCTGGGGCGGGCGCGCGGCGCCGACCACCGGCTGGACCGCGCCGTCAAGGATCTCCTGACCGAGCTGGGCGACCTGGCCGACCCGGAGACCATGGAGGGCCGGGCGCGCCGGCTGGTGGAGCGGATGGCCCTGGTCCTCCAGGGCTCGCTGCTGGTGCGCTACGCGCCGCCGGCCACCGCGGACGCCTTCTGCGCCTCACGGCTGGGAGGCGACTGGGGCGGCGCGTTCGGGACGCTGCCGCCCACCCTCGATCTGAGGTCCGTGGTGGAGCGGGCGGCCCCGGCCGGCTGACCGGCCCCCGCAGGGGAGCGGGGCCGGCCGGCCCGAGCGGGCGGCGGCCCCGGTCCCGCCCCGGGCCACCGGGGAGGCCCGGCCCGGAGCGTGGAGCGGTGGGTGGTGCAGCGCCGTCACGGCACCACCCCCGCCGCGGGGACGCCGCCGCCGCGGCACCCCGGTGCGCGGCGGCGGCGTCGGCCCCACTGTGGTCCGCGGCGCGGACGGGGGCAAAGGTTGCGGCGGGTTGCAGACCTTTGCCGCGTTCCCGTGATCCCGGTGAGCTCGGTGACCGGGGTGCCTTGAACGTTTCTGCGTTCCCCGCGAGCCCCCCCCTC
>NZ_JAATEN010000031.1 GCF_012034935.1 Streptomyces zingiberis | reverse complement strand
CCCCCCCCCCCCCCCCCCCCCCCGCCCCCCCCCACCCCCCCCCCCCCCCCCCCCCCCGGCCCCCCCGGGGCCCGGGGCGGCGTCACCACCGGCACGTTGATCAGGCCGGCCGGCTCCTCCCGCCGCGCCACGGCGCGGTGCGGGCGGTGGACGTCGCGACGGCCTCCGCGCATCCGGCGCCGATGCGCCCCGGCCGGCCACCGCCTGGGCCGTCAGGGCACCGGCGGCCGCGCGTCACGAGCTCCCGAGCGGTCGCGTCCCGGCCAGTGCCGTGAGGAATCCCTCGGACAGGCGCGCGGCCGGGCCCCCGGCGCCCGGTGCGTGCGGCCCGGCCTGTTCACAGGCACGGACCACCGCTCGTACCTGGGAACCGGGGAGGGTGTCCGCGTAGGCCCCGCCGTCGCCGGTGGCGTAGGCGAGCGCCAGCGCGTCGCCCAGGGCCAGCGCGTGCGCCTCGGCGAAGGCGCGCGCGTTGGCGGTGCTGCTCAGCTCGGCGTACTCGTGACCGTAGGCGTCGGCCTCGGCCGGGGTGCGGCCCCGGGACAGGGCGTAGTCGCGGGCCACCGCGTGGCCCTCGGCGTGGACGCCCGTCCGGTCGTACGCGGCGGCGTGGAGGTGGAGCAGGACCGGATACAGCGCGCTCCGCCAGACCTCCGCTGCGGCCGGCCGGCCCGCCGCCGCCTCGGTGTGCAGAAGGACGAGCGGGGAGATCGGTACCGCCTCCGCGCCGGGCGCCGTCCCGGCGACGAGGGGCAGGACGGTGTGGCGGTGCCAGTCGTGGACCACGGCCGGCCCCGGGCCGCCCACGGACGGACCGCCGACCGTGTCCTTCCCGTACCGCTCCTGGAGCAGCGCGTACAGACGCAGTGCCCATCCGTCGCGGGAGCCGGCCGGCAACGCGTCGTGGAGGGCGGTCGCGACGGGCCACAGCCACGCGGGAGATGCCGGCCCGGGCCTGGACCCGGATGTGGCGTGCGGTGATCTCAGCGCGTTCAGGAACGCCGCCGCCCCGTCGGCCGTGGAAGTCATGCGGTACCGCCCTTCTGTCCCCAGGGGATCGATGATGTGCGCGGAACGGATCAGTGGCCCGGAGGTGTTCCCTGGACGGCGATCCGGCGGCCCGGCGGGCCGGGGCGGGGGAGGGGGCCGGAACGGACGGGACGAGGGCGGATCACAGTCCCCGGTCGAGGAGTTCGGAGACCACGAGGCGGCCGAAGGCGAGGTTGCCGTGGATCGGGTCGTCGGGTTGGCAGAAGGCGGGGCGTTGGTCCCCCGAGCGGTCGGTCACCCGGGCGCGCAGGTCGACGATCTCGACACCGCGTGCGGCGACCTCGTCACGGACGACGTCCTGCGCGGCGTGGAACGCCTGTGCGTCCGCCATGGTGGGGACGCGCTGCGGCGGCATGATCGCCACCACCCGCAGACCGAGCGCGGCCGTGTGGCTGTAGAAGGCGAGCGCGCCGCGGACCATGGCCCGCACCAGGGCCGAGAAGAGCGCGCCGCGCAGGAAGGACTCCGGGAACTCGCCGTGGCGGTCGCGGTGGATGTCCCAGTTCTGCCGGGTGGCCACCGTGTGGACGCTGAACCCGAAGGTGCACACCAGTGGCACCGGCAGCCCGGCGAGCCCTCCGGCGCCCAGGGTGCCGAGGAACTCCCGGTAGAGCCGCTGCCCTTCGGGCGCGCGGAAGCGGATGTCGCTGCTGCTCCTGCTGCCGACGCCGCTGCTCCTGCTGGCGCTGGCGCTGGCGCCGTCGGTGGGATCGGTGGAATCTGTAGGATCGGTGGGTCCGACCGGGTCGAAGAAGGGGCCCAGGAAATCCCGGCCCGAACCGAGCGGCCCGCCCGCGAAGGGCAGTCCGGCGGCCCGCGCGGCCCGGCCGACGCAGGCCGCGTGGGAGTCACCGAGCAGGAGGAACCGGGCGGGGGCCGTAGTAGTCGAGCAGGGCGTCGTCACAGGAGTGGTCCTCTCCGCCGGTGGTGGGGGACGGCTGCGGGGGAGCCTGCGGTGTGCGGGCCGGTTCGCCCCGCAGCGCCCGGAAGAAGTGCCCCATCACGAAGGCCACGCCCTCGGGACGGACGGTACGCAGGTTGTCCTCGAAGAAGCCCCGCCGCTCCCCGGAAGCCGGCCCACCCCGGGTGCCCGACGGCTCCCGGTCACCCGGGGTGGCCGGGAGAGCCACGGGCCCCGGCAGCGCTGTGACGATCTCGTACGACGGGAAGTAGTCGACGCGGTCGTCCTCGTCCGCGAGCTGCCCGGCCGCCGCCCGCAGCACCGACTTCGAGAAGGTGGTCGCGACCAGGGCGTGCCGTCCGGTGGCGGTGGCCGTCAGCGGCACGGGGGAGACCGTGAGGACCGTCCGCAGACCGGGGTTGACGCCGCGGGCCATGGCCAGCGCCTCCGTGAGGTCCTCGTGCACCTGCGCGACCGTGTGGTTGCGCAGGACGTACCGGCCGGGGTCGAAGGAACCACGGACGGTCCCGGGGCACATCGGCAGCACGGTGTCCCGCTCCGTGTCGTGCCAGGCCTCGGTCAGGCCGAGGGTGAAGACGAAGACCTCCGCCTCGGCCAGCGCCGTGCGCAGCGCGGCGAGGGTGACCTCGCGGGAGCGCAGCAGTTCGCCGGGGGAGGCGAACCCGTCCGGCTCCACCGTGGGCCGGTACGGGTCGTGGAAGCGCCCGTCCTCCTCCCAGACCTCCCCCGGGGGCATGCGGGAGCCGAGCGCCCAGGCGATCCACTGGCGGAGCGCGGCGGCGGTGTAGATGTTCCCCGTGCGGAAGGAGAACCGGCGGTAGCCGCGGGCCGACCGCTGTCCGGCGGTCAGTCCCGGGGGTGGCGGCTCCGCGTCGTACCAGTGCATGCCCTCCTCCAGCAGGGCGCGCCCGATGTGGCCGGCGAAGCAGGACCCCGCGGTGATGACGGGCGCGTCCTGCCTGATGGGCCACTTCGGTGTCCACAGATCGGCGATGTCCAGCGGGTCCCGTTCGGCGACCGCGCTGCGCCAGAAGGAGCGCTCCGGCAGGCTCGCATAGGGGTGTGATGCCACGGGGGAGTGCCTCCTCAGGGCTGCCGGGCGGCGGGGCGCGGGCCGGCGGCGGATACGGCGGCGGATACGGCGGCGACGTGCCTGGACGGCGCCCGCAGCGGCGACCGGCACGGGCGCGCGGCCGGGCCGGGGCGGACGCGGCGTACGGGCACCCCGCCGCTCCCCGGCGGCCGGGGGCGGGGCGCCCGGCCCGAGGGTGCCGCGGCCACGGCGGGCAGGTGGCGGGGCGCGCGTCCAGGTGGTCCGCGGTGGGGCAACCCTTCGGCACACGGGGCGTGATGCATGGGTGATGATCAGTCACGGGTCCCGCACATGTCAACACGTGGCTCTCCGTACTGCCCACACGTGGATCCGGGCTGCCCTCCCTGCCTCTCTGCCGTCTCTCGCCGGGCATACGCGCGGATCAGCCCAGCTCAGGAGAGGTGGCCTCCCTCCGGAGGCGGCCCGTCGGCCGGTGAACGACGCCCGCCGGCCGAGGTGCCCCCTCTCTGCGGCCGGGAGCTTGTGGCGGACAGGCCGGTGGTGGCGGGCCGGTGGCGACGGGCCGAACGGCCGGCGGACGACGCGCACGCGGCAACGGCCGGAGTGAGGATCACCGCCCCCGCCCCGGGCCCCCGGTCAGGGTACGAACACCTCCGGGCCCGGGTCGCAGCAGCTGTCGCGGCGGAGTTGACGGGCTACGTCCAGCCAGTCCCCCGAGAGCGGGGTCTCCGCCGGCCGGGCCGCGGAGGCGAACGTCCCGACCAGCTTCTCCTGTTCGAACAGCTCACCGCCGCGGAGTACCGCCACCGTGCGCACCAGGCTGTCGAAGTCGGTGAACGGATCGCCGTCCACGACGGTCAGGTCCGCCAGCTTCCCCGGTTCCACCGTGCCCAGGTCCCGCTCCGCCCCGAACACCCTGGCGGGCAGCGCCGTCGCCGTCCGCAGCGTCCGCGCCACCGACAGCCCGCTCCGGTGCAGCGCCCGCAGCGCCAGATGGAGGTGGAGCCCGACGGGCACCAGCGGCGCGTCCGTGCCCACGGCGACCAGTCCGCCCGCGTCCAGCACCCGCCGGTAGACGGCGGTCTCCCGGTCCAGGGTCCGCAGCTCCGGGCCGGTCGGCGGACGCGACGCCTGCTGGGTGACGACGGCCACGTCCCACGGCGGCATGAGCGCTGTCACCCGCGGGTCGGCGGCCAGGTCCGGGTCGGCGCCCAGCAGCACCAGCGCCGGGAACGGTGTCGCGATCAGGTGGAAGTCGCCGCTCGCGGAGTAGACCTCGGTCACATCACGGTGGGCGTGCCCTGCCGCGGTGGTGGCGCGCCCGTACTCCAGCCGCTGCGTCGCCTGGAGATGGGTGGTCAGGTCCTGACCCAGCTGCACGCCGGGGGTCAGCAGATGGCTGCCGGCGCGCACCCCGAGCCGGTGGTGCGCGAAGTGCGCCGCCTCCCGCATCAGCCAGCCGGGCGCGCGGACGTAGGTCTTGACGAAGTCCCAGTCCAGCGCCTCGGCCCGGGCCAGCGAGCGGCGCAGTCCGGCGCGGGTGCGGTGCGCCCGCCCCATGCTGTACGCCACGCGCGCCCCGTCCAGCAGCTCGCCGGTGGCCAGCAGCCGCGGCCCGGCCAGCGCCCCGGCGGTGATCGCCTCCCGCAGCCGCGCCTGCTCGTAGGCGAAGCCGCCCAGCGAGACGGCGGTGGTGATGCCGTAGGCCAGCTGGGTGGCCGTCTGGCGGCCGCCGTAGGTGCTCTGCCACGGGTGGGTGTGGGAGTCCCACAGGCCGGGCAGTACGGTGCGCTCCGAGGCGTCCACCCGGCGGCGCGCCCGCCGGCCCCCGCGGTGCGGTTCGACGGCGGTGACGCGCCCGTCCCGCACCAGCACGTCCACGTCCTCGCGGACCGTCTCCCCGGTGCCGTCCCAGAACCGCCCCGCGTGCACGACGGCGTCGGTGGACGGCGGGCGCCGGTACTCCAGCGGCATCCGCACCGTGCGCGGCGCGCCGCCGCGTACGCCGAGCAGACGCAGCCGGCCCGAGGAGAGGTAGAGCAGGGTGCGGCCGTCGCCGGACCAGGACGGATGATCGGCCGGCTCGTCGGTGAGACGGCGCGGCTCACCGTCCGGCGAGCCGTCCGGGCCGACGGGCAGCAGCCACAGCGCGGACTCCGCGACCACCGCCATCGAACGGCCGTCCGGGGACCAGACGGGGCCGGCGGCATAGCGATCGGCGAGGGAGAGGTGCGGGGCGAGGGCGTACAGGCGGTCCCCCGCGCCCCCGGTGCCGCGCACTCCGCCGTCCCTGCCTCCGTTGTCCCTGCCTCCGCCGCTCCGTCCGCCTCCTCCGTCCCCTCCGCCGTCGCTCTCCGGCCCGCCGTCCGCCCGGAGGACCCGGATGAGGTTGTAGCCCTCGCGGAACCGCTGGTTGAGCCGGTTGCGGTCGCAGAGGGCGACATACCGGCCGTCCGGGGACCAGCTCGGCCGGCCGGGCAGACCGCCGCCGCCGAGCGGCGCGGCCAGGACGCGCTCCGCACCGCTGCCGAGGTCGGTCACGACGAGGTTGCCGCTCATGTCGAGGGAGGCCAGCCGCGAGCCGTCCGGGGAGAGCGCGGGGAACACCCGGCCGCCGCGGGCGAGCACCGTCTCCGCGCCACCGCGCAGTTCGTGACGGCGGACGGCGTACAGCCCGTCGCGGTCGTCGGCGTACACCAGCGCCGTCCCGTCCGCGGACCAGGACGGCCCCAGCGGGAAGCGGGACGGATCGGCGCGCACCAGCCGGCGCGGCCGGCCACCCGACACGGGGCCCACCCAGAGGGCGTTGAGGGCGGCGAAGGCCACCGACCGCCCGTCGGGCGACAGGGCGGGCAGATGGATGCCGCGCACCGGGCGGGCGCGGTGACCGTCGAGGTCGTACCGCTTCACGCGGTAGCGCGGCCGTTCGACGGGCAGCGTGGCGGCGAACGGAAGCTCCCGGCCGTCACCGTCCGCGCCCGGCCTGAGCAGGCGGAAGCGGCCGTCCACCGTCAGCAGCAGCTCGTCCGGGCCGGTCCAGCGCGGCGGCACGGGCGCCGGGCCACCGCCGACGGGGACCTCCTCGCCGTCCACGACCAGGGTGCAGGAGGCGTCCGGCGCGGGCGTGGTCCGCAGATACGCGAGCCGTCCGGACGAGGAGAGCGCCGGGGTCATGAGCTGGGCGGTGGAGGTGTCGGTGAGCTCCGTGGTCACCGGGCCCCCGCCGTCGGCGGGCACCGAGGCGATGGTGCGGGCGTCGAGCGCGGTCCCGGCGAGACGCGCCCGGACGAAGAGGACCCGCCGTCCGTCGGGCGACCAGACCGGGTCGAAGTCCTCCCACGCCCCGCCCTGGTCCGGGCCCTCCTGCCCGTCCAGCCCGGTGAGAGGGGTCAGCCGGCCGTCCGTCACGTCCACCGTCCAGATCCGGTACGGGGAACCCGCCACCGGGTCGCCACCGCGCTCGGAGGCGAACGCGATCCGCCGGCCGTCCGGTGACCAGGACGGGCCCCGGTCGTCCCACGGGCCGTCGGTGAGCTGCCGCAACCCCGAGCCGTCGGGGCGCAGCAGCCAGATGTGGAAGCCGCCGCCCTGGTAGGCGCAGACGGCGAGCCGCGAGCCGTCCGGTGAGAAGACGGGGCGGGTGGGCTCCAGCAGCGGGTCGGTGAGCGCCCGCGCGGTGCCGCCCCGCCCGGGTTCCGCGGGGACGGACCACAGGACGTTCTGTACCTCCGCGACGAGCCGGCCGCCGTCGGGGGAGAGGGTCCCGGCACCGTTGGTGGCCGCCGTGAACCACAGCGCGGCGTGGCGCGAGGCGGGTCCGGCGGGAGGGACGGAGGTGGCGGGCGCGGTGGGTGCGGCCGGTGCGGCGAGGGCCGGGGTGGCCGGGACGCCGGGCAGCGCGCCGGAGACGGCGGCCCCGGCCGCGGCGGATCCGGCCGCGGCCCGCAGGAAGCGGCGGCGGGAGAGCGGGGGGACACCGGAGGCGGGGCCGGCGGGGCCGGTCTCGTCTGTCGGGTCGCCCCGGTCGCCCCGGTCGCTTCGGTCAGGTGGGCCGGTGGGGGCGTCGGCGGCGGTGAGGGGGGTGGCGGCCGGGGAGGCTGGGGCTGTGCTGTCTGTGCTGTCTGCGGTGTCGGTGGTGTTGGTGGTGTTGGTGGTGTCGGTGGTGTCGGTGGTTAAGAAAACGGTGCCGGTGGCGGCGCCCGTATCCGTGGTGCCGTCCGAGCCGGAGCCGCCGGCGGGGGCGGTGGTGCCGGCGGTGCGGTCACCCTCCGAACTGGCGGTCGATGAGGCGGTGGTGTCCAACGGAAGCTCCCGGGTGTGCGGTGACGGTGGGCTGGCGGCGGAGCGTTGGTGGAACCGGGCGAGTGGAACCGAGCGGGCCGCGCGGAAGCGGGAACAGAGCGGCTACCCCGCGCGACGCACCGGCTTCAGGGCGTCGCGGCGCGTCCGCATCCCCCTTCCCTCCCCTTCCGGAGCCCCTCTGACGCACCTGGCACCCCAGCCGTTCTCCCGGTCTCCGGGACCGACGCTGCGAGGCTCCTTCGGATGGCGCCGGGCCCGCCGGGCCGTCACCGCCCTCGGCGCGCGGGACCGGCGGGCGAATGGCCGAGGGCCGGTCGTTCCCACCCGCGGGGTTTCGAGCGTGACCAGGGACGACGGCGGGACGGCCGGGGATGACGGCGGACATCGTGGAGCTACGGCGGACGGCCAGGGGCGACGGCGGAGAAAGAAAGCCCCCGATGTCAGTGGCTCCCGCTACGGTCGGGGTCCTCCCGGCCCACGGTCTCCGAGCACCGGCTCCGGACCGCGGGCCTTGGTTCAAGGCCGCCGGCGTACCCCGGAAGCGGCCGGCTTCACCGGATCGGAGCGCCGTCATGACCGTCACCGCCGAGGACGTCCGCCGTATCGCCCTGTCCCTGCCGGAGGTGGAGGAGAAACTGGCCTGGGGCATGCCCACCTTCCGGGTGCGCAACAAGATCTTCGTCTCCGTCGCCGACGACGACGGATCGATCGGGGTGAAGTGCCCCGTCGAGGACCGGGCCGAGTTGATCGCCGCGGAGCCGGAGAAGTTCTTCCTGCGGGAAGGGCACGACGACGCCTACGCGTGGCTGCGGGTGCGTCTCGCCGCTCTGGACGACGAGGAGGAACTGCGGGCGATACTCCTCGACTCCTGGCGCCAGGCCGCCCCACGCACCCTCGCGGAGGCCCACCGTGATCTCCGCGTGCCCACCACGGACTGATCACCCGGCCCGGCGGGCGGGGCCAGCCCGGCACCGGGCCGGGCGGTCCGTGGTCCCACTCCGGTGCGTGAGAAGGTCCGGCCGTCACCCTGCGCCGTCCGGATTTCACCGGATTGCGCCCACCCGCCCGAGAGTGGAGCCGGGCAGCTTGAGCGCCGACCGACGTGTGCCAGGCCCCGTCCGCCTGCCTGGTGGTCCGGTCGCCGCCGACTGGCCGACGGCGCGGCCCGGGCCCCTTCGCGCGTTTCACGGCTCCCCGCCACGGCCTACCGGAACGGAGTGGCAGACCACCCCACCAGGTGCGGTATTGTTTCTCGTGCGCGGTCGGCGAGGGGAGAGCCCCAGGCCGCACCGGCAGCACCGGGACGTGGCGCAGCTTGGTAGCGCACTTGACTGGGGGTCAAGGGGTCGCAGGTTCAAATCCTGTCGTCCCGACGGTGCTCAGAGGCCCCTTGGGATCTTCCCAAGGGGCCTCTGGCATCAGCAGGTGACATCAACGTACCGGCTCAGGTCCCGCCCGGCGCCTCCGGAGTCCGGTTCTCCCTCTCCCCTCCTGCTCGTCCGGCGCAAGGCGTCGTCCATATGCTTTGCGGCGGGCTTGAGTGTCGTGTCCATGATTTGGACGTACGGGTCCAGCGCCTTGGTGATCGTGGCGTGACCGAGCGTTTCCGTGATGGTCCGGGCGGCGCCTCCCTGCGCGAGAAGCAGGGGCACACAGGTGTGCCGCGGACCCGCACCCGGCGGACGTGCCTGCTCCCGCGCACCACCGGTGACATCGCCTCCGCCACGCTCAAGGGTCTGGGGCGCCGATCGTCAGAGGTGACGACGGCAGCAACCTGTGGAGCACGGTCGTCCATCCCGCCCGGGCCTTCCTCGCCGCCGTACTGCGTTGGCCGACGTACAACCGCCGTCGTCCGGCACTGCCGGATGGCCGGACATTGCAGGTCAGAGGGGTCCACTGTCCCGGACAAGTCCCGGACAGCTCATGCCTTGCCTCGAGCGGTTCGGCTGTCCAGGCTTGCCACATCTTCAAACGAAAGGCAGACAGATGCGCATTCGTCCTGCTCTCGCCGCCGCAGCCCTGGCAGCAGCACTCGCTGTCGGTGCCGCCGGCGTACCCGCACAAGCGGCTGATGCCGGCAAGGGCATCCGAACCACCTCCGGCTCGGCGCTCGCAGGCGCTACCGCCTCGCAGGCCGCCGCAAGGACCTGGCAGCCGACCGGGGAGTACTACCGGACGAAGACGACCTGCACGGCTGACGCGAGCTACTACCTGAGCGCCAGCAATGTGTACGGATACCGGTGCATTCAGATGGACACGAACCTCTGGCGAGGCGAGGTCTACGCCGACTGACAACCTGTGCTTCGACGGTGGGCGATGGTGGCCCGCCCCTCCGGGTGGGCCACCATGGTGTGGACATGGCTCTTGTGCCGCTCACGTGCAGTGAACCGGACGGCTCGCAGGTTTCGAATCCCGTCGTTCCAACGGTGCGGGATGCTCGCTGGCAGGGGAGAGAATTCTCCAGCTCAGCGGGTTTCAAGGACCGCATGGGAGCCGGCGTCCGCCGGCCTGCCCGCAGGTGAGCGCTCAGCGCGGCTCTGGCACGGTCGGTCGCCCGGCGATCCGGATGGAGGGAGCCGTGAGTCGTGGCGGAGGGAGCCGTGCCCGGCGATCACGCGCAGAAGGCACAGCGGACCTTCATGCCGGCTTGGTGTGACGGGCTCGTGTCCGCACCGTGGTCGGTGAGTCAGCTTGCCCACAACCTCATCCGCGCGGGCGGCCCGCACAGAACGCGGAAGAGTGGGCGAGGGGGCCGTCCCGGGCACCGCCGGTCCGGCAGCGGGTGAGACGGCCCCTCGGGTGGTGCCGGAATTCCGGCACCACCCGAGGGGCCGGGCCTGGACACTGGTCAGCCGGCAGCGGACGCTTCCGCCGTCGGCTGCCCCCTGCGGGGCTGTCGGCGTTCCACGTGGGTGACGACATGGGTGTGGAAGCGGTCCACGGCGTCGTCGACGCTGCGGATGAAGCCTGACTCCGTGTTGCCCCGCGTGCTGCCCATCCCCTTGAAGAGGGAAAGCCGGAAGCCGGTGATGCGTGCCCCGTCCTTCGGCAGGAGATCGGCGGGCTCGGGGCGCAACCGTTCGAGGGTTCCGCGCGGACCGCCACCGGCCCCCTCGACGAGGGTCTCGACGTGGAGGTCGGCCGGGGCCTCCCCGAGCTGCCGGATCAGCCGCTTGACCCAGGTGAGGGGGTACCCCTGTTCGGGCGCGGCGACGTCGATCGACGTCCGCACCTTGCCGGTTCGCAGGTCGGCGACGACGGCCAGGATGCCGGGCGTGCCGTCGATGCGGAGTTCGGCGCTCAGCCGACCGTCGTCGCAGAAGCGGTCGGCGAGGGCGGCACGGCGGGTGTGGGCGTCCGTACCGCGTTTCGCGCGCTGCACCGGCAGAACCTTCTGCCCAAGTTCGCCGCCGAGGCGCAGGCAGACCTGGCGTACGAGCCGTTCCCAGCTCTCCACCACCTCGACGGCGCGCCGGTCGCCGCGGCACAGCGTCTCATCCTCGATGCCGCGCCGTGCCGGTACCCAGGCGGGGCCCATGTTCTGGAAACCGTGGCAGCCGGAATTCTCGTGGCGGAGATAGTGGAGGAGCTCTTGGAGGAGCCACGCGTGGGCGGCGTGGCCGACCCCTTCATGGCGGATCAGCATCTGCGCCTGGTGCGTAACCTCGGCCCAGGACAGGTGCCCGAGCATGACCTTGTTCCTTCGCCGCTTGTCGATCTTCACGTCGACCAGTGGTCGGCCTTCCAGCTCCACGTCGTTGGAGAGCGTGATCACCGCCTCGTATCCGCGCCGGGCCGCTATGTCTGCGTAGTCCTGGACCTGCTCGGACCGCAGGGGATTGCCGTTGGTCTTTGTCTCCACCAGGGCGGTCCAGAGCTTTCCCGCTCGCTCGATCCGGATGATGCCGTCCGGACGCCGGGGTGTGTCCCCGTGCGGCAGCGAAACTCGGTGAAGGTCTCCATCCGCCCTGCCGGCGCGCCGAACACCGCGGTGAGACGGCGGCCGAACTCCGGTACCTGGGCCATCACCGACAGGAGGACCGACGTCGCCCGCATTTCCCGCTCCCGGTCGCTCTTGAGGGACGGAGCGGGAAAGAGCCTGGCTTGCCGCCATGTCTCACTCTCGGCCAGCGACTTTCGGGTCGTGCGGGGAAGAGTCACCTTCTTCTTGGCCGTCCGGGGGCCGCGTTTCCGCACTCCGGGGGCCGCCTCGTTCGCCGGCTTGGCTGGACCGGCCGTGAGGCTTCCGGCGGTCGGTGTCTCGGTCGTGGTGACGTGGGGTGCCGGAGTCCGCTCGGCCGGGGCGCCGGGCTCTCCCTGCGAATCCTCCTCGGGGCCGTCCTCGGGCCGGTCGTCCACATCGATGCCGAAGTCCGTGGCCAGGCCGGCGAGTCCGGTTTCGTAACCTTGACCGACGGCTCGGAACTTCCATTCCCCGCTCCGCCGGTAGAGCTCGCCGAAGATGAAGGCGCTCTCCGTCCCCGCGTCGGCGATGGAGAACCCGAGGAGAGGGTCGCCCGACGGGTCGGCGATCGTCATCCGCAGGTCGTCCAGTTGACCGAACCGTGCGCCACCGTAGCGGCTCGCCGCCACGACGACCCGTTCCACGGCTGGTGGCATGGCGCTCAGGTCCAGCGTGATGCGATCTTCGCTTCCGTCCGCGGTCGGGGCCTTGCCCAGCAGTTGTACGCTCCCGTCGACCGCGGTGGGATTGTTGTAGAAGAAGAAATCCCCGTCGCTGCGGACCTTGCCGTTCTCGTCCAGCAGGAGCACCGACACGTCGGCGTCACCGTCACCTGTCGCGCTGCACCAGGACAGGCCCACGACCACGGAGCCAACCTCCTCGACCAGCGAGGAGAGCCCCACGTTGGCGCCCTTGACCAATTCCAGCATGTCGCCCCCCAGCGAACCGGCCGGCGCGGCGCCCTCGGCGGGCGGCCCGGTCGGCAAGTAGATGTACCACGCACCTTGCGGTTCAAGGGTGAACTTTAGCGTCGATGCGCGTGTTGCGGTATTTACCCGGGTGATGTTGGTGCGCGACCTTACGGCCCGTCAATCTGCGGCTCGCGCGCGTTCTTCGGGGGCGGCCCCTCGGTTTCGTCCAGGGCGCCTCGTGGGCCGAGCGGTATCGCGGCCGGTATCCCGTCTGTCGGAACCCGTTCCCGCCGGCTTTCGCCTCCTGGTCCGTGGGCAGCGTCGGGTCGAGTTGTGAGGGGCGGGAGGGGGCGCGCCGGGTGACGGTGGCGGACTCGGCCTCTTTCCGTGAGACGCCCCGGGTGTCCCGCCTGGCCCGGGCGGACACCTCCACCGCAGGTCGCCACCGCGGTCTGGTCACCTGCCGCAGCGGGCAGCGGGTGACGAGGCCGCGGCATATTTACCGCGATGCCGAGAGAGGACGGCCCGCCAGAACCGGCACCACAGCGGCAAGGGGTACTCCAGCAGCACGAAACTGCCCATGGCCAGTGTTGAACCATGCGAACCCCGGTGAGGCGCGGCCACGGGAGTGTGGCGCGGTCAGGCCCGCCCGTGTACATGGCGACTATGCCGACCGCGCCGAATGGAGCGCCGGCCGACACTGGGCCGGCGCAAGCATGGCCGGTCATGCCCGCGTTGGAGGTGGCGACGGCGCCGTCAGGGGCGATCCACCGACGTCGGGAGGGCGCAGTGCGACCCCGGCCGGCGGCGCCTGGGGGAGTACGGGGCGGAGGGGACCGGTGCTGCTGGTCGCCCCGGCCGGCGGGCCCCTTTCCTCTCGGCCGCCGGCGCGCCTGCCGCGGTGGTCACCGCTTGTCGGCGAGCCGGGCGACGGCCCGGTGCGGATCGAACTCCTCGGTGCGGTTCCACGGCATCTTCGACAGCGCCACGCCCATCGCGCAGGTGTTGGATATCGCGGCGAAGACCAGCCCACCGCCGACGAACGCCGACAACGCCTGCGTTCCGGGCACGAAGAAGCTGCCCACCGCGCCGGCCAGGACCAGGGAGCCGGCGACCAGGCGCACCTGGCGCTCCAGGTCCCAGCTCTGCCGGCCGCGGGTCACCGGGGCCCCGGCCTTCTCCCAGGCGGTGATCCCACCGGAGAGAACGGCCAGGCCGGGCAGTCCGGCCTCGGCGAGGGCCCGCTCGGCCTGGCCGGCCCGCTGCCCCGACCGGCACACCAGCACCACATCCGGGTCCAGATGTCCGGTCAGCTCGGCCCGGTGCTCGCGGAGGGTGTCCAGCGGGACGTTGTAGGAGCCGGGGATGTGCGCCGCTTCGAACTCGGTGGGCGTGCGCACGTCCAGCACCCGTGGCGGGGCGGTCGAGGCGAGCGCGGTGCGCAGCTCGTCGGTGGTCAGGCCGCGGGCGGCGGTCGAGGCGGTCATGGGGGCGTCCTGCCTTTCACGGTGTGGGTCTGATCTGGTCATTCGCAAGATCGGAGGGTCGTGGGCCGCTGGGCCGGCTGTCGTGTGGACGCCGACGCCGACGCCGTTCCTTACCGGGGGAGGTGTGCCGGACGGCGCCCGGGGCGGCCGGCGGGGCGGGGCTGGAGTGATCGGTGGGGCCACTGGGGCCACAGTTGCGAAGACTCCTGGAAAGGTACCTGCTCAGGCAGGTCCGGGGCGAGAGTGGAGCCGAGGATCGCCCCGTGGTCCGGGTGCCGGCCCGGGGGCATTCGGCGGCGGCCGGCCGGTGGACGGTCCCGCGGGGACCGGGCCGGGCCCGGCGCCCGCCGGCCCTCCGGGCAGGGAATCCGGGCCGCCGGGTTCCTCCGGGGACGGCGTGGAGGCAACCCCGGGCGACCTTCAGGGCGCGTTCTTGGTGACGTGCGCGGGAGTGGACGCGGCATGCGGCCGGCGGGCGCCGCGCGGGGGCCCACAGCCGCGTGCGCCGAGCGGGGCACCGGTCGGCGCGGTGGTGACCGGTACCGACTTGACCAGCGGTCCGTGGGCTGCCAACGTTCTCCCCATGTCGACCAGCAGGCGCTTTTTCGCACGGCACCACGTGGACCTCGTCCGCGTGGCCAGCGCCCTGTGTCGCAGCGGCCGTCCCTGACGGCCGCGCCAGGTGTTCCGAGGCGCGGCATCCCCTTCCCCGGATGCTCCGGGGTACTTCGATCCGCCCGCCTCGACACCTTCCGGGAATTCCCATGGACACCGTGCCGTCCCTCGCCGCGTCGCCGCGCGACGCCGCCCCCGTCATCCTGACCGCCGCCCGGGCCGCGACCGTGGCCGCAGGCCCCACTCCCACCGCGCCGCCCACCGCGGGCGCCACCCCCACCGCGGCCCCCGCCTCCGCCCGTACGTCCCCCGGGGCCGCCACCCCCGCCGGCTCCACCGTCCCCGCCGAGGTCTCCACCCCGGCGGCCCTCGGTGACCTCGTCGGACGGTTCGCCGCCCGGCGGGACCTCTGGCTTCCCCGCGTCCGCTTCGAGGCCCCCGGCCGGTACTGGACCCGCCTGGAGAGCGATGAGGCGCACGAGGTGTGGCTGCTGACCTGGCTGCCCGGGCAGGGCACCGAGATCCACGGACACGGCGGTTCCGTCGGCGCCTTCACCGTGGTCCGCGGGGAGCTCACCGAGTACGCCTTCCCGCCCACGTCACAGCCGGTCCACCCGGTGGCGCGGCGGCTGCCGGAGGGGGGCCTGCGCGCCTTCGGGCGGCGCTACATCCACCAGGTCACCAACGAGGGCGAGGAGCCGGCGGTGTCGATCCACGCCTACTCGCCGTCGCTGAGCGCCATGTCCTACTACCGCCACCTGCCCGACGGGCGCCTGGTGGTGGACCGCACCGAAGGAGTCGACGCGTGACCGGAATCGACCATCACCTCGCCGAGGCGCGGGCCGGGCTGGAGAGGCTCGGCCCCGCGGAGGCCCGGCGGGCCGCCGCGGAGGGCGCCCTGCTCGTCGACACCCGGCCCGCGGGGACGCGCGAGGCCGAGGGGGAGATCCCCGGCGCCCTGGTCATCGAGCGCAACCATCTCGAATGGCGGTGTGATCCGGCGAGCGAGGGAGCCCTTCCGGAAGCGGTGGACACCGAGGTCCGGTGGATCGTCTTCTGCGACGAGGGCTACGCCTCCTCGCTGGCCGCCGCCTCCCTCCGGACGATCGGACTGTCCCGGGCCACGGATCTGGACGGCGGCTTCCGCGCCTGGCGGGCGGCCGGCCTCCCGGTGACCGGCGGGCGCGCCGCGAACGGATGAACCGGCCGCCGGAGCGACCGGGCGGCCCGCACACAGGACACCGCGCACAGGACACCGAGTCCGTCCCTCGCCGCGCTCCGGCGCCGGGCCGTTCGCGGCTCACCTCCGCCGCCGCGCCCCGGACTTCGGACGGTTCCCGTGCCGCCCCCCGGGGCGGGGCCGGGCCGGTCAGCGGGCGCGGTGGTTTCACCACCGGCCGGTGGCGCGCGTGCCGCCGCCGGGGTGTGTACCGCCCCGGGCGCCGCCCCCGTCCGCCAACCACCCTGCGGCAGGTGACGTCGACGGACGGGGGCGGGTGGCCGCGCCTGGTCAGCCGGTGCCGGAGGAAGGCTCCCGCCACCGGTCCGCGGCCGCCGCGGCGTACTCCGCGAAGCGGCGGGGCGGGCGGCCGGTGACGCGCTCCACCGTGTCCAGCGGCTCGGCGTCCCCGAGGCGGCGGAGCGCCGCGAAGGCGGCGAGGTCCTGTTCGACCTCTTCCTCCGGGCGGCCCAGCTCCCGCTGGGACGACCGGTAGGAGGCGGGGTCGCCGTGGAAGTCCAGCCGCCGGCCCGACGCTTCGCCGATGACGGCGCACACCTCGCGGAAGGACAGCGACTCCGGGCCGGTCACCTCGTAGGTGCGGCCGGTGTGCCCCTCCTCCGTCAGGGCCCGGGCGGCCACCTCCGCGACATCGCCGAGGTCGACGAAGGTCTGCCCGCAGTCGCCCAGCGGTACCGCCAGTTCCCCGGCGAACACCGCCTCGCGGAAGGGGCCCTCGTCGAAGTTCTGGTCGAACCAGTCGGACCGCAGCACCGTCCAGCCGGTCCCGGACTCCTTCACCGTCTTCTCCGCCTCCAGCAGCCGGCGGTCGTCCATCACCTCGATGGCCCGGCTGGACAGCAGCACGATGTGGGCCACTCCCGCCTCGGCGGCCAGGCCGACCAGGGCGGGGTTGACACCGACCCCGTCCGGGGCCATCAGGAACATCCGCCGGACGCCTCGCAGTGCCGGCTCCCAGGTCTCCTCGTCGTGCCAGTCGAACCGGGTGTCACCGGAACGCGAGGCGGCTCTGACGGGCGCCCCGGCGGCCCGCAGCCGGGACGCGACGCGGCGTCCCGCGGAGCCGGTGGCACCCAGGACGAGGATCGGCGCGGTCTCCTTCTCCCTCTTCATACGGTCCACAACGACGGCGGTACCCCGCGGCAACGGGGTGAGGCCCCGCCGGCCGCGCGTTTCCGTCCGGCGACGGGCGCCGGCCGCCGGCGGGAACGGGGGAGCGAACCGGGAGCCGGGGCGGGGCGAGTGGTGGAGGGACCTCTGTAGGTCGTCTCACGAACCTCTGACATGGTTCTGATTCTCCTGCGTTGACGCCCTGACGCCGCCGAAGATAAATTTTCGTAATATGGCCCCCACCCGTCCGGAAGGCCTGGGGGAAGTCCCGCAGGAATGTCCCGTCATCGCCCAGTACGTGGGGCCGGCGGGAATCCTCGGCCGGCATTTCCGGGCCGGGGCCGGGCGGCCGGGGCTGAAGGGCCGAGGGCCCGGGAAAGGGCCGGAGCTGTCCGGGGGGATGATTCCGCGTCTCCCTTGTATTCCTTCCTGATTTCCGGTCAGTGCCCCGCCCCATGCCGTTCCTCTTGTTGATTTCCCGTGCCGCGGTGCCGTGTTCCCCGCGCCCGGTGGCCGTGCGCGGGCAGCGGGAACCGCGCCGTGGCTTTCCGTACCCCGGAGATTCCGGAAGGACGCCGATATGGACCGGACCGTACAGCAGCAAGCGCCGCTTCCCGCCGCGGGATTCAGGCCGCGCATCCACCACGTGGGGGTGCAGACCGCCGATCTGGAGAACTGCCTCGCCTGGTACGGGGAATTCTTCGGCGCGGAGCGGAGGTGGGAACTCGACCGTTTCTCCGAGCTGACGCTCAGCCGGCTGCCCGGCATCCGCCGTCTGGCCGAGGTGGCCGCCGGGGACCTCCGGTTCCACCTCTTCGACCGGGCCGGTCACACGGGCCGGACACCGGAGGAGGACGGCTACCAGTTCCAGCACGTGTGCCTGGAGGTGGACGACCCCGCGGAGCTGGCCGATGTCCGGGACCGCTGGCACCGCCTCCGCGACTCCGGCCGCTTCACCTTCGCCCGCCCGGACGGCCCCACCGAGGTCGTCGTCGACGACGACGGGGTGAGCAGCCTCTACCTCTTCGACGTCAACGGGCTGGAGTACGAGTTCACCCACGTTCCGGAGGGCCCCCGATGAGTACCCTCGCCCCGTCCACCGCGCCGGGTGCCCGCCCGGCCGGCCACGCCGCGGACTGGGACTTCGGCGACTTCCCCTACGGACTGGAACCGCTGGCCATGCCGCCCGCCGGCCACGCCCCCGCCGACGCGGGCCACCTGTCGGTCACCCTGGCGCCCTGCGACCCGGACGGGGTCCGCCGCGAGTTGCGCGCGCTGTCCGGCGGCGGCCCGCCCCCGGGCCGCCCCGCGGTGCCCCCCGCGCCCTCCTACGATCAGCTGTTCTGGTTCCGCTGGATCACCGGCCACCAGGTGGCGTTCGCGCTGTGGCGGCTGATGGGCCGGACCCTGTCCGCCCTGCCCGCCCGGGACGCCGTCCCCGGACCGGCCGCGATGGCGCGGCTGGAGAGCTGGACCCACGCCTACGCCGCCATGCTGCTCTACAGCGGCTCCTGCCCACGCGGCCTCTACCAGCGCCTCATCCGCCCGGCGATGTTCCTCCAGCACCGCGGCTTCAGCGGCGTGTGGGCCCCGGACTTCGCCCAGGTCCGCTCCCTGCTGCGGGGGCGTCCCCTGCCGTGGACGTCGGACCCGCGGGCCGCGGGGGTACGGGCCGCCGTCCACGCCCACCGCCTGGTGCACGACGCCGTCGCGGACCGGCTGGTGCCGAGCGGGCGTTCGCTGCTCCAGCAGACCGTCGCGGAGAGCCCCGTCCGCCCCTCCGAGCGCACCGCCGTCCTGTACGACAACTTCTTCATGACCCTGCGGGGCGCGGTGCCCGACGAGGCCGTGGCCGGCCAGCTGCTGCGGCGGCTGCGCGCCGTGGGCCTGGATCTGGCCGTCAACGGTCTCTACCCGCTGGGCCGGGACGAGGGCCCCGGCGGCCCGGGCGGTTACGGCGGCCCGGACGGGGCCGCGGCCTGGGACGCGCGGGTGGCCTGGTGCGAACGCCGCGTCGGGACCGTCCTCGCCGCCGCCGCCGACCACGCCGCCCCCCTCGCCCGCCGGGCGTCCACCACGCTCTGAACCGGGCCCGCCCCGGCTGTTGCGTACCCGCGCCGTACCCGTGCCGCACCCGTCGTGCCGTAAAGGGGCCGTCCCGTGCGCGGGCGGGAGCACCGGGGCGGCACGGCGGGAAGGCGCCCCGGTGGTACGGCGCGAGGGCGCCCCGGCGACACCGAAGGAGATCCGAGCAGATGCGCCACGGAGTGCTGATCCTCCCCGAACACCGCTGGTCCCTGGCGCGACGGCGGTGGACCCTGGCCGAGGAGCTGGGGTACGACCACGCCTGGACGTACGACCATCTGATGTGGCGCTGGTTCAGCGACCGCCCCTGGTTCGCGGCCGTGCCCACCCTGGCCGCGGCCGCCGCCGTCACCTCCCGCATCGGGCTCGGCACCCTCGTCGCCGGTCCCGACGTCCGCCACCCCGTGGACTTCGCCAAGGAGATGACCGCCCTGGACGACATCTCCGAGGGGCGCGCGCTGTGCGGCGTGGGCGCCGGGGCCGGCGGGCACGACGCCGTCATCCGCGGGGCCGCCCCGCTCTCCCGCCGCCGGCGCACCGAGCGCTTCGAGGAGTTCACCACACTGCTGGACCGGTTGCTGCGGGAGTACCACACCGACTTCGAGGGGGCGTGGTACACCGCGCGGAACGCCGTGGTGCGCCCCGCCTGCCTGGCCGAACCCCGCGTTCCGCTCGCCGTCGCCGCCGCCGGGCCGCGGGGCATGGCGCTGGCCGCCCGGCACGCGGACATCTGGGTCACCAGCGGGCCGCCCAACGTCTTCGAACCCGAGCGGTACGACCGTCTGCTCCCCCTGCTCCGGGAGCAGCTCGCGGCGGTGGACAAGGCGTGCGCCGCTCAGGGGCGCGACCCGGCGAGCCTGCGCCGGCTGCTGCTGACCGACGCCGCCGTCGGTGGTGTCACCGAGTCGGTGGCCTCCTACCAGGACGCCGCCGGGGTCCTCGGCGATCTCGGCTTCACCGATCTGGTGGTGCACTGGCCCCGGCCCGACTTCCCCTTCCGGGGGAAGGAAGAGGTCCTGCTGGGCTTCGCCGCCGCGGAGTGGGGAGGCACGCCGTGAGGTACCCCTTCGAAACGGTCGGGATCTTCGGTGCCCGCCCCGGCGGCGGCAGCCCGCTCGCCGTCGTCCATGACGCCGACGGGCTCGGCGTCCCGGCCATGGAGCGGATCGCCGCCGGGCTGCGGGTGGACGAGACGGTGTTCGTCCTGTCGCCGACCGCGCCCGGCGCCACGCACCGGGTGCGGGTGTTCACCGCCCGGGGCGAGTCGCCGTTCGGCGGTCACTCCGCCGTGGGCACGGCGGTGGCGCTGGTCCGCTCGGGGCGGCTGGCCCCCGGCCGCGTCGTCCAGCAGTGCGGTGAGAAGCTGCTGGAACTGGACGCCGGCCCCGACGAGGCCGTCGTCACCGCGTCCGGGGCGCTGCCCTGCGAGGAACTCGCCGCCGGGCCGCTGCTCCGCGCGGCCGGCCTCGCCCCGGCCGACCTCGGCGGGGGCCCGCCGCTGGCCGCCGGGTTCGGGCCCCGCTTCCACCTGCTGCCGGTACGCCGGAAGGCCGTCGGGGCGGCCCGCGCCGACGAGGCCGCGATGCGCCGCGAAGGGCTGCCGGACCTCTTCGTCTTCCACTGGGACGCCACCACCCGCACCGCCACCGCCCGCCTGTTCGCCCCCGGGTACGCGATCCCGGAGGACCCGGCCTGTGCCTCGGCGGCGCTCGGTCTCGGGGTGTGGCTCGCCGCGCACCACGGATCGGCGGAGGTACGGACGCGGGGGGCGGCGGGCGGGCCGGCGCATGGGCTGCCGGGTGAACCGCCGGGCGGGCTGACGGACGAGCTGCCGGGCGGGCGGCTCGACTTCCGGGTCGGCCAAGGCGCCGAGCTGGGCCGGCCGTCCGTCCTGCGCTGCTCCGTCACCCTCGGGGACGGGGACGGGGACGGGGACGGGGACGGGGGCCGGGACGGAGCGCTCACCGTGACCGTCGGCGGCCGGGCACCGCGGGAACTGGCCGGGGAGTTCACCGTGGGGGAGGAGCCGGGGAGGTGACGGGCCGGTGAGGTGAGGGGCCCTGGGCGCCGGGCCGGCGGTTCTCCGGCCGTCCGGCCCCGCCCCTCTCCTTTACCCGCGCTGCCCGATGACCCGTTCCGTCCGTTCCGGTCCCGGTCCCGGTGCCGTCCGTTCCGGTCCCGATCGCCGCGGCGCGTCCCGGTGCCGTTCCCGGTGGCCGGAGGCCCGCGCGTGGCCGCCATGCGCCCCGCCCCGGATCCGTTCCGCCTGCTCCCGCCCCCGGTGCCGTACCACCGGGCCCCTTCCACCGCTCCACCGTCCCGACTCTCCGAGGAGGTCACGCCCATGCTGACGCGCCCCGAACTCCACGGCACCCGGGGTGCCGTCTCCACCACGCACTGGCTGGCCTCGGCGGCCGGCGCGGCCATGTTCGACGAGGGTGGCAACGCCTTCGACGCGGCGGTCGCCGCCGCCTTCGTCGTCCAGGTCGTGGAACCGCACCTCAACGGCCCCGGTGGCGATGTGCCGATCATGGTCCATGACGCGCGGAGCGCCGGCACCGTGGAGGTGATCTGCGGTCAGGGGCCGATGCCCCGGGCGGCGACGATCGAGCACATGCGGGCCCTCGGGCTGGACGCCGTCCCGGGCTCCGGACTGCTGGCGGCCTGTGTCCCGGGTGCCTTCGGCGCCTGGCTGACGCTGCTGCGGGACCACGGGCGGCTGCCCCTGGGCACCGTCCTCGCCCCGGCCGTCCACTACGCGGAGCACGGGTATCCGCTGCTGCCCCGCGCCGCGGCCATGATCCAGGTGATGGCGCCGCTGTTCCGTACCGAGTGGACCGAGTCCGGGCACACCTATCTGCGGTCCGACGGCACCGCGCCGGCCGCCGGGGAACGGCTGCGCAACCCCGTGCTCGCCCGCACCTTCGGGCGGCTCGCCGCCGAGGCCGCTGCCGCCCGGGGCGGGCGGGAGGCGGGGATCGAGGCCGCGCTGCGCGCCTTCTACGAGGGGTTCGTGGCGGAGGCCGTCGAGACCTACCTGAGCCGGGCCGAGGAGATCGACGCCACGGGGCACCGCAACCGCGGCCTGCTGCGCGGCGCCGACCTGGCCGGCTGGCGGCCCGGGGTGGAGGAGCCGGTGGCGCTGGAGTACCGGGGGCATCTGGTGCACAAGCCGGGGCCGTGGTCGCAGGGGCCGGTCTTCCTCCAGCAACTCGCCCTGCTGCGCGGTTTCGACCTGGCGTCCGCGGGGTTCGGCAGCGCCGACCACCTGCACACCGTGGTCGAGTCCGCCAAGCTCGCCTTCGCCGACCGCGAGGCCTGGTACGGCGACCCGCACCACGGGCGGATCCCCCTGCCAGGGCTCCTCGACCCCGCCTACGCGGACGCGCGGCGGGAACTCATCGGCCAGGATGCCTCCGGCGCCCTGCGGCCGGGCTCCCCGGACGGGCGCCCGCCGCGGCTGCCGCGCCCCGCCCGGGACCGCGTCCCGGTGCCCGTCCCCGGGCCGGGCGAGCGGCCCGGCTGGATGGAGCAACTGGCCGACGGGGTGCCGGCGGTGGTGCTGCTCACCGCTTCCCGGGGCGACACCTGCTGTGTGACGGCCTCGGACCGGGAGGGCAATCTCGTCTCGGCCACCCCCAGCGGGGGGTGGCTGAAGAGTTCGCCGGTCGTCCCGGGCCTGGGATTCCCGCTCGGCACCCGCGGCCAGATGGCCTGGCTCGACCCCGGCCATCCCAACGCCCTCGCGCCGGGGAAGCGGCCCCGGACGACGCTCAGCCCGTCGCTCGTCCTGCGGGACGGCCGCCCGTGGCTGGCCTTCGGCACCCCCGGCGGGGACCAGCAGGACCAGTGGACGGTCAACGCCTTCCTCGCCCACGCCGATTTCGGCATGACCCCGCAGCAGGCGGTGGAGGCCCCCACCTTCCACACCGACCACCCGCCCTCCTCCTTCACCCCGCACACCTCCCGGCCGCTGGGGATGACCGTGGAACGCGGCTTCGACCCGGCGGTCCTCGCCGAACTGCGGCGCCGGGGCCACGAGATACGCGAGGCCGACGCCTGGTCCCTGGGGAAGGTGTGCATGGCCGGCACCCTGCCCGGCGGCGCGGTGCGCGCGGCGGCGAGCCCGCGGGGGCAGCAGGCGTACGCGGTGGTGCGGTAGGGCCCCCTGCCGGTCTCCCGGGTCTCCCCGGTATCCCCGGTGTGTCCCGGTGTCCCGGCTTCCACGCCCTCCCGTCCTGTCGCCGCACGCCCTTGCCTGCCGTGCCCGCCTTCCTCGCCCTCCCGGCCTTCGGCGTACGGCCGCGGGCCGGGTGTGGGCCGGCCGGGCGGACGGAGCCCGAGGCCGCCGGTGGGCCGGCGCGCCTCCGTACCGCCGGACGGCGGCGGGGCGACGGCGCGGAGGCCGGGCGACGAGCGGGCCCGGGGCGGCGGACGGTGGCCCCCGCCCGGTGCTCGCGCCTTCCGGGGCGGGACCCCGGATCCGCGGGTCTCCCGGCGGACCCGCTGCCGACCTCGCCCTGCCCCCGGCCCGTCGTGCGCCGCCGCCCCGCCGGCGCGGGTCAGGCGCCGCGGGGCGCCAGCGTCCGCAGGACCTCCTCGGCCGCGTAACGGACGCGCCGCCCCCCGCGGCGGCGCGTCCAGCCGTGTTCGCCGGCGAGGCGGTAGACGCTGCCGGACGGTACGCCCCACAGGGCGGTGATCTCCGCCGGGCTCAGCCACCGCGGCCCGTTCCCCGGCCCCGTGGGGCCGGCGGGGGAGGCGCCGTCCGGGGTCCCGCCGGCGGCGGACTCCCGGGGCGCGCCCTCCGGGCCCGCCCCGGCCGCGTCCGTGCCCCGGCCCGGGGGCGGATGCCCGGCCGGGCCCGGGCGGCGGACGGGGGAGAGGAACTCCGGACCGCTCCAGCTGTGCGCCGGGTCCGCCTCGCAGCGGACCCGGGCGGGCTGTCGCCGGTCCCGCGCGGGGCGGGCGGTCAGGGTGCCGCCGCAGCCGGCCTCCCGGCAGGTGCCCACCACCACCCGGCGCGCCTCGCCCGGCCGGGCCACCCGCTCGGCGCGGTCACGCAGGGCGGTCACCTCGGCCGCCAGCTCGCCGGCGGCGGGGTGGCGGACCAGCAGGGCGAGATGGCCGTGGAGGAAGGCGCACAGCTCGGCCACCGTCCGCCGGGGCGGGCGGGATCCGGTCTCCCGCACGGTCAGCCCGGCCCAGGAGGCGAGGACCCCGAGCACCGCCCGGCGCACGTCGGCGGCGGGCGCGTGCAGCGGGCCGCCGGAGGGGCGCCGCGCGGGGGACGGCGGCCGCTCCCAGGCGGGGGTGTGCGGGCGGACGTGACGCTCGCCGCACTCGTGGTAGAGCCGCGGCAACTGACGGAGCGCCTCGGCCAGCAGGCCGCGGCACGGCGGGCAGAGCCGGGCGCCGCCCGCGGTCCGGCCCGTGCCCCGCCCCGGCGGCGTACAGCCCGGCCCGGCACACGACGGTCCGGGAGCGGAGGGCACACCCCGGGCGGCCGGCCGCGCGGGAGCCGCCGGTGGCGGCGGAGTGGGGGAGGGCGCCGCGGACGGGCCCGGCGGCGGTGCGGGCACCGGTGGGCGGTGATCCGCCGCGCCGGCGGGGCGTGCGGCCTCCCGCCGTTCCGTGTGTTCCGTGTGTTCCGTGTGTGAGGCGGCCGGGGATCCGGGGTCTCGCACGATCCTTTCCCTTCTTCCGACAGCGGTGTCCTGTCCTCCGGGCCGGGCGGCGGTGTCATCTCCGCCGCCCGGCCCGGAGGTTCCCGCGTACTTTCCCGGGGAGCGTGCTCAGCGTATGGCCGGTTTTCTCCCGCCGACGCCCCGGGAACGGCGGGACCGCCATTTCTGGGCAGGTCTTGCAACGCTTGCACAGCCTTTGAGGAATCTCTGAAGTTCTCCTGACGGCCCGCCCGTTGACTTCCCCGGAGGGGCGAAGACAAGAATGTCTACAGTGCGTGCGAACTGTGTCCCCCGGCTTTCACGGTCCGGGCCCGGACCCGCGGCGCCGCCGGGCGGAACCCGGCTGTGGGCCCGTATCCGGCCCGGAAGTGAACCCGACCCGGAACCGTCACGGAAAAGATCCGGAACCGGCCCGGAAAACCGAGGGAGCACGACACGTGGAATCCACCCGTGAGTGGGCCGTACGGCAGGACGCCGATGATCCGCTCTCCTCTTTCCGTAAGGAATTCGAGCTGCCCGAAGGGCTGATCCAGCTCAACGGGAACTCCCTGGGGCCGCTGCCCCGCGCCGTGCCCGGCGCGCTGGAGCGGGCGATGCGCCACCAGTGGGGCCCCCGGCTGATCCGCGCCTGGTTCGAGGACGGCTGGTGGGAGGCTCCGGTGCGGACCGGGGACCGGATCGGCCGGCTGATCGGCGCCGCGCCGGGCCAGACGGTCGTCGGCGAGTCCACGTCGGTGCAGCTGTTCAACGCCGTCACCGCCGCCGCCCGGCTCCGTCCCGGCCGTACCGTCCTCCTCTCCGACGCCGCCAACTTTCCCACCGACCGCTATCTGGCCGCGTCCGTCGCGCGGCTGCTGGGCCTGCGCCTGACGGAGGTCCCGCCCGGCGGGATCGGCGAGGCGCTGGAGCGTCACCGGGGGCGGGTGGGCGCCGTGCTGTGCGGCGCGGTCGACTTCCGCACCGGCGAACTCTTCGACGTTCCCCGGCTGACCGCCGAGATCCACGCGGCGGGTGCCGTCGCCGTCTGGGACCTCAGCCACGCGGCCGGCGCCGTCCCGGTGGAGGTGGACGCCGCCGGCGTCGACCTCGCCGTGGGCTGCGGCTACAAGTACCTCTGCGGCGGCCCCGGCGCCCCGGCGTTCCTCTACGCCGCCGCCCGCCACCACGGCGCGCTGGACCTGCCCGTCACCGGCTGGCACGGGCACGCCCGGCCGTTCGCCATGGAGGACACCTTCGTCCCCGCCGAGGGCATCGAGCGGGCCCGCACCGGCACCCCGCACATCCTGTCGCTGCTGGCGCTGGAGGCCGCCCTGGAACCGCTGGAGGCGGCCGGGGTGGCCGCGGTGCGGCGCAAGAGCCTCGCCCTCGGCGACCAGTTCCTGGGCCTGCTCCGGGATCTCGGACCGGGCGCGGAGGGCGCGCCGGGACCGGGGCCGGAGGGCGGGGTGCCGGCCGTCGAGGTCGTCACCCCCACCGCGCCCGAGCGCCGCGGCGGCCACCTCACACTGCGGGTCCCCGGCGCCGCGGGGGTGTCGGCCGCGCTGCTGGAGCGGGGCGTGCTCACCGACGCCCGGCCGCCGTCCCTGCTCCGCCTCTGCCTCAACGGCCTGTACGTGTCGTACACCGACGTCTTCGACACGGTGACCGCCCTGCGCGACGCCCTGGAGGTGACCCGATGACCCCAGGCCCTCACCCCGGCTCCCACCGGCCTCCGGCCACGAGCCTCTCAGCGCCCACGGAAAGGAGGGTTCGCCGGTGACCGACGCGCCCAACGCCTACACCGGCTACGCCCGCATGGACGACCTGCACCGGTTGCAGGAGCCGCGCACCGCGTCGCCGTTCGAGATGTCCTTCATCCTCATCAGCCAGGTCAAGGAACTCCTCTTCCGCATGGTGCACCTGGAGGCCGCCGAGGCGCGCGAACGGCTCCGGGAGGACCGTTCCGGGGCCGCCTGCCGGGCGCTGGCCCGCACGGTGCGCAACCAGCGGGCGCTCACCGGCTGCTGGGAATCGCTGAACGCCATGCCGGTCGACGAGTTCCTGCACTTCCGCGACTCCCTGGGCACCGCCTCCGGCACCCAGTCCGCCATGTACCGGCTGCTGGAGTTCACCCTCGGCAACCGCGACCGGGCCGTCGTCCGCCCGGACGACCTCGCCGCCTTCCCCGAACTCCGCGCCGAGCTGGAGCGCCCCAGCCTCTACGACGAGGTGCTCCGCCACCTCGCCCGCTCCGGACTGCCCGTGCCGGAGCATCTGACGGACCGGGACCCCGCCGCCCGTTACGAGCCCGACGAGGGGATGGAGAAGGTCTGGATGGCCGTCCACCGCGACCCGGACGGGCACCGGGCGGCCTACGACCTCGCCGAACACCTGCTGGAGGTCGCGTACCAGTTCTCCCACTGGCGCGCCACGCACCTGCTGGTGGTGGAGCGGATGCTGGGCGGCAAGCGGGGCAGCGCCGGCACCGACGGCGCCCCTTGGCTCCGCGCGATCAACGAGCACCGCTTCTTCCCCGAACTGTGGACCATGCGGTCGCTGCTGTGAGGCGCCGGCACCTGCCCCGGCCCCTCCGCCGTCACTGCCACGGCCCGGGTCCCCGATGCCCGGGCCACACCCGATCACCGCACGCCCGACCGGAGGAACCGGAGGGAACGCCATGAACGAACTCGGCCTCGCCATGGGGCGGGACGCCTACACCCACGCCGTCGAGCGGGACACCGAACGGGAGTTCACCCTGCTGGGGCGGGAGTGGACCCAGCTCGGCGGGGTGCTCGGCGGCGAGTACAACCACGCCACCGGCCTTTTCGCCTCCTGGCTGCCCTGTGACGGCGTCCGCACCATGCTGGAGATGGGCTGCGGCTGCGGGGTCGCCTCCGTGACGGCCGCGCTCGCCGGGGTGGAACGGGTCACCGCGCTGGACATCAACCCCGCCGCGGTGCGCACCACGGAGCTGAACGCCCGGCGCCACGGCGTCGCCCACCGCGTCCGCGCCCTCACCAGCGACCTGTTCGGCGCGCTGGAGAACCAGGAGAATCAGGCGAACGAGGAGAACGAGGAGAACGGGGCGAACCAGGAGAACCAGGAAACCGCCGGGCCCGCCGGGAGCTTCGACCTCATCTTCTGGAACTCCCCGTTCATCGAGACCGCGCCCGGCACACCCCACGAATCGGATCTCGCCTACCACTTCTTCGACCCCGGCTACGGCATGCACCGGCGGTTCCTCACCGGCGCCGCCCGGCGGCTCGCCCCAGGCGGCCGGCTGTTCCTCGGTTTCAGCTACGCGATGGGCAACGGCGACCGGCTCCGCGAGGTGGCGGGCGAGGCCGGGTTCACCCCCCGCGTCCACGCCCAGGAGTCCTTCTCCGTCCCGGCCGCGGAGCTGGGCACCGCCCCGGTGTTCGCCGCGCACGCCGACGCGGAGGAGAAGGTCCGGATCGACTTCACCCTCCTGGAGCTGGTCCGATGAGCGCCCCCGCCGTCCCCCGCACGGCCCCCGCCGTGCCCTTCCACGTACCCCACACCGCGGCGCGCCAGGACGCCTATCTGCGGCAGGTGCTGGAATCCGGCGACCACGACGGGGACGGGCCGTTCACCGAGCGCGCCGCCGCGCTGCTCTCCCGGATCACCGGCGCGCCGAAGGTGCTGCTGACCCCCTCCTGCACCCACGCCCTGGAGATCGCCGCGCTGCTGCTGGACCTCGCCCCGGGCGACGAGGTGGTGATGCCGTCCTTCACCTTCGCGCCGACGGCCAGCGCCTTCGCGCTCCGCGGCGCCGTGCCCGTCTTCACCGACTGCCGCCCCGACACGCTCAACCTGGACGAGACGGCGCTGGAGGCGGCGATCACGGAGCGCACCCGTGCGGTGGTGGCCGTGCACTACGGGGGTGTCGCCTGTGAGATGGACGAGATCCGGCGCGTCGCCGCCGCGCACGGGGTCCCCGTCATCGAGGACAACGCGCACGGACTGGGCGGCACCTACCGCGGCCGGCCGCTGGGCGGGCTCGGGGCCCTGGCGGCGCAGTCCTTCCACGCGACGAAGAACGTCCACTGCGGCAAGGGCGGCGCGCTGCTCGTCAACGACGTCTCGCTGGCCGAGCGCGCCACCGTCGTCCGTGACCGCGGCACCAACCGGCACCAGTACTTCCGCGGCCAGGTGGACAAGTACCGCTGGGTGGACCTGGGATCCAGCTACATCCTCCCCGAGCTGCTGGCGGCCCTGCTCGCCGCGCAGCTGGAGGAGATGGACGCCGTCCAGCGGCGGCGCCACGCGCTGTGGGACCTCTACCACGCCGGTCTGGCCGGGTGGGCCCGCGACCAGGGCGTCACCCTGCCCGTCTGCCCGCCGGACCGGGAGCACTCCGCGCACCTGTACCACCTGGTGTGCCCCACGGCGGAGGACCGGGCGGCGCTCCTGCGCCACCTCGCCGACCACGGCGTGCGGGCCGCCTTCCACTTCCAGCCGCTGCACACCTCACCGGCCGGGATCCGCCACGGCCGCAGCGCGCCCGGCGGCTGCCCCGTCACCGAGCGGGTCGCCGACCGGCTGGTGCGGCTGCCGCTGCACACCGGGCTCAGCGACGCGCAGGCGGCACGGGTGGTGGAGGTCCTGCTGGCCTTCCGCACCGGCGCCACCGGCGCCACCGGTACGGCAGGCGCCCACGGCCCCGGCTCTCACCGGGGCGGTGGCTCCGCGCCGCACGCCGGCCCCGCCGCCCGCTGAACCCCGCGCCGGGGCCACCGGCCACCGGGCCGGGTCCACCGGCCACCGGCCACCGCACCGGGCGCCCGCCGCGCCCCGCCGTCCCGGCGCCGGTGCTCCCGCCGTCCGGCCGCCGGGCGCCGGGGCCGACGGACGCCGGGGCCGCCGGGCGCCGGCCTGCGGCCCGACCGGCACCGCCTGCGGCGCGATCGGCCCCCGCCCCTCCCGTCCTCGCCCCGCCCCCGGACCGCCACAACCACCGGAACCCCGAGAAGAGGCCCGCGATGAGCACCGATGTCGTCCGGTTCGTCACCGACTGCCGCGTCTGCGGCGGTGAACGGTGGCAGAAGGTGATCTCCTTCGGCCGGGTGCCCCTTGCCAACGGCTTCCTGGAGGAGGCCGACTCCTATCCGCACGAGGAGGCGTACCCCCTGGAGGTCGTCTCCTGCCGCGACTGCCGGCTGCTGAGCCTGACCGCCGTCGTCGACCCCCAGGTGCTCTACCGCACCTACTCCTACGTCACCTCCGACTCCGAGACCATGCGGCAGCACATGCGCACGGTGGTGCGGCTCTGCGGCCACCACACCGGCCGGCGGCCGGGCGGACTCGTCGTGGAACTCGGCTCCAACACCGGCGACCAGCTCCTGGCGTTCCAGGAGACGGGCGCCCGGGTGCTCGGCATCGACCCGGCGCGCAACCTCGCCGCGATCGCCGAGGAGCGCGGAGTGCCGACCCTCGCCGAGTACTTCGGGTCCGCGCTCGCCGCCACCGTCGCCGACGAGCACGGCAAGGCGTCACTGATCCTCGGCCGCCACGTGTTCGCGCACATCGACGACCTCGCCGACGTCCTCGCCGGGGTCCGGGCGCTGCTCGCCCCCGACGGGCTGTTCACCATCGAGGTCCCCTACGCGGTGGACATGGTGGAGCGGCTGGAGTTCGACACCATCTACCACGAGCACCTGTCGTACTTCCTCATCTCCACGCTCGACACCCTCTTCGCCCGCCACGGGCTGCGCACCGTCGACGTGGAGCGGCTGGCGGTGCACGGCGGATCGGTGCTCGTCTCGGCGGGCTTCGCCGACGGTCCGCACCCGACGGGTGAACGGGTGCGCGAACTGATCGACCACGAGCGGGCGGCGGGCTATCTCTCCGACGGCGTCTACCAGGAGTTCGCCACCCGCGTCCGCCACACCTGCGCCGAACTCACCCGGCTGGTGCGCGACCTGGTCGCCGACGGGAAGCGGGTCGCCGGCTACGGCGCCTCGGCCAAGGGCACCACCCTGCTCAACGTCTGCGGACTGGGCCGGGACGAGCTGGAGTTCTGCACCGACACCACCCCGCAGAAGCAGGGCAAGGTCACCCCCGGCACCCACATCCCCGTGGTGGCCCCCCAGGCGGTGCGCCGGCCGCCCGACCTCTACCTGCTGCTCGCCTGGAACTACGCCGAGGAGATCCTGCGGCGCGAGGCGGCCTTCCTCGACGCGGGCGGCGGCTTCGTCCTGCCCGTACCCGAACCGACGGTGCGCACCGGGGCGGTGACGGCCCGATGACCGCCACGCACCCCGCCGACCCCCGGCCGGAGCGGGAGCCCGGGCGCGACCGCGCCCAGGAGGAGCTGGGACGGCTCGTCCCCGTCCTCTTCGGCCACGCGGCGTTCCAGCAGCTCAACGCCGGCTGCCGGCTGGGTCTCTTCGAACTCCTCGACGCCGGCGGGCCGCTGCCCGCCGCCAAGGTCGCCGAGGGACTCGGCATCCCCCACCGCTCCGCGGGCGTCCTGCTGCTGGGCACCACCGCCCTGGGGCTCACCACCGCCGGGAACGGTGTGGACGGTGCGCCCGGCGAGACCGGCACGGAGGAGGGGAACCGGCTGTACCGCAACGGCCCGCCCGTCGCCGCCGCCTTCCGGGAAGGGCTGTGGCCGGTGCTGCGGGACATCGTGGAGTTCCAGGACCGGGTCTCCTACCTGCCCGCCGCGGACTACGCCGAGTCCCTCGCCACCGGTGAGAACACCGGCATCCGCCACTTCCCCGGCACCACCCGCGACCTGTACACCCGGCTCGCCGGGGTGCCCGGCCTGGAGGAGCTGTTCTACCGCTGCATGCACTCCTGGTCGGCGCTGTCCAACCCGGTGCTGGTGGAGCGGACCGACTTCACCGGCGTCCGCCGCGTCCTGGACGTCGGCGGCGGCGACGCCGTCAACGCCCTCGCGCTGGCCCGCGCCCACCCCTCGCTGCGGATCACCGTGCTGGACCGGGCGGGGGCGCTGGAGGTAGCGGAGCGGAACATCCGCGAGGCGGGGCTGGCGGACCGCGTCACCACGGCCGCGGCCGACATCTTCACCGACCCCTGGCCGGGCGGGCACGACTGCGCGCTCTTCGCCCACCAGCTCGTGATCTGGTCGCCCGAGCAGAACCTCGGCCTGCTGCGGAAGGCGTACGAGGCGGTCGGCCCCGGCGGCCGGGCGCTGGTGTTCAACGCCTTCAGCGACGACGACGGCGCCGGACCGCTCTACGCGGCGCTGGACAACGTCTACTTCACCACCCTCCCCTTCCGTCACTCCACCATCTACCGCTGGGGGGAGTGCGAGAACTGGCTGCGGGAGGCCGGTTTCGGCGAGATCCGGCGCACCACCGGGAACGGCTGGACCCCGCACGGGGTGGTCTCCGGGCGCCGGCCGGCCCCGTGAGCGGCCCCGCCCGGCCGGGCGCGGAAGCGGGCGTGGAACCCGGGGCGGGCGGTGGTGTGCGAGGCACCGCCGACGGCGGGGCCGCCGGCGGCGCGGATGGCGGGGCGGCCCGGCCCGGGTCCGCCGCGCGGCGGGAACGGCTGGACCGTGAACTCTCGCCCAGCACCCGGGCCCGGGACGCGGCGGCCACGCTCGCCGCCTACCGGGCCCGCAGCCAGGAGGCGCTGCGCACCCTGGACCACCGGGCCGACCTCCCCTACGGGCCGCACCCCGCGGAGCGGCTGCACTGGTTCCCGCCGTCCGCGCCGCCGGCGCCTGCCCGGCGGCCCGGACGGCCCACGGATCCCGAACCGGGCGCCCCGCTGCTGGTCTTCGTCCACGGCGGGCACTGGCAGGAGTCGTCGAAGGAGGACGCCTGTTTCGCCGCCCCGGCGCTGACCGCGGCGGGGGCCGGCTACGTCGCCCTCGGCTACGGGCTGGCGCCCGGGCGGAGCCTCGCGGAGATGGCCGGCTCGGTGCGCCGCGGGCTGGCCTGGGTGCGGGAGCGGGCCGCCGCGCTCGGCGGCCGGGCCGACCGGGTCCACGCGGCGGGCAGTTCCGCCGGCGCCCATCTGGTGGCCCTGGCCACCGGCGGGCGGGACGGGGTGGAGCTGGCCGGCGTCCATCTGCTGAGCGGCCTGTACGACCTGTGGCCGGTGACCGGCTCCTACGTCAACGAGGCACTGGGGCTCACCCCGGCCGAGGCGCGCCGGCTGAGCCCGCTGTACCGCCCGCCGCCGCGCGCCCGCCACCTGCTGCTGGCCCGCGGGCAGCACGAGACCGGCGAGTACGCCCGCCAGCAGGAGCGGTACACCGCCGCGCTACGGGCCCGCGGCCGGCGGCCGCTGTCCCTGGTGGCGGCCGGCCGGGACCACTTCGACCTGCCGCTGGACCTGGGCGACCCCGCGACCCCGCTGGGCCGCGCGGTGCTCCACCGGCTCGCGCCGGGCCGGTGGGGGCCGGCCCCCACCGGGCCCACCGGCCCGGCCACCCCCACCACCCGGCCGGGTGGCCCGCCCACCACGCGCGACGGGACGCGGGCCCCGAGCCGTGAACCCTGAGCCGTCCGAGCCCCGAGCCGTGAACGGTGAAGGTCCGGCACCGCACCGCACCGCACCGGGCGGCCCGGCCGGCGGCCCCCGTTCGACGAGTCCACCGAGGAGGCGCCCCATGGAGGCACGGGAGCTCGCCGTGGCGGGTGCCCTGGAGATCACACCGCCGTCGTTCCCCGACCCGCGGGGCCTGTTCAGCCCCGTGTACCAGGAGGCGGACTGGGCCGCCGTGACCGGCGGCGAGCCGTTCCGCCCCGTGCGGTGCGCGCTGAGCGTCAACCACGCCGGGGTGGTGCGGGGCGTGCACTACTCGCGCTCCGCGCCGGCCACCGCCAAGGCGGTCCTCTGCGCGGCGGGGGAGGCGCTGGACCTGGTGGTGGACGTGCGCCGGGGCTCCCCCACCTTCGGGCGCTGGGACGCCGTCCCCCTGAGCGCGGACCGGCCGCGCGCCGTGTACTGCCCGCCGGGCGCCGGGCACGCCTTCGTCGCCCGGGCGGAGGGCACAGTCCTGCTCTATCTGCTCTCCACCCCCTACCGGCCGGCGGAGGACGGCGCCGTCTCGGCGTTCGACCCCGCCCTGGGGCTGCCCGTGCCCCCGCTCCCCGGGGCGGTGGTGTCCGCCGCGGACCGGGACGCGCCCCCGCTGGCCGAGGCGCTCGGCCGCGGGCTGCTGCCCGTGTACCGGCCGGGGGCCCGCCCGCCCGGGGCGGCAGCGCCGGTCCCCGGACCGCCCATGGGACCGCCCACGGGACCGTCCACCAGACCGAACGGAAGGAGTGCGACGTGAAGGGCATCATCATGGCGGGGGGATCGGGCAGCCGCCTCAAGCCGCTGACCGGGGTGGTCTCCAAGCAACTGCTCCCCGTCTACAACAAACCGATGATCTACTACCCGCTCTCGGTGCTGATGCTGGCCGGGATCCGGGACATCCTGATCATCTCCACCCCCGGCCATCTCCCGCTGTTCCGCGCGATGCTGGGAGACGGCCACCGGCTCGGGCTGCGCCTCACCTACGCCGAGCAGGAGCACCCCGGAGGCATCGCCGAGGCCTTCCTGATCGGCGCCGGGCACATCGGCGAGGACGCGGTCACCCTGGTCCTCGGCGACAACCTCTTCCACGGCCCCGGCTTCTCCGCGCTCCTCCGCGACCGGGTGCGGCGCCTGGACGGCTGCACCGTCTTCGGCTATCCCGTGCGGGACCCGCAGCGGTACGGCGTGGCCGAGGCGGACGCCGCCGGCCGGCTCACCGGCATCGAGGAGAAACCCGCCCGGCCGCGTTCCGAACTCGCCGTCACCGGGCTCTACATGTACGACAACGACGTGGTGCGGATCGCCCGCGGACTGACCCCCTCCGCCCGCGGCGAGCTGGAGATCACCGACATCAACCGGGTCTACCTGGAGCGCGGCCGGGCCGAACTGGTCCGGCTGGGGCGGGGGTTCGTCTGGCTGGACACCGGCACCCACGACGCGCTGCTGGAGGCCGGCCAGTACGTGCAGATCCTGGAGCAGCGGCAGAGCGTCCGCATCGCCTGCCTGGAGGAGATCGCCTACCGCATGGGCTTCATCGGCGTGGGCCGGCTCCGGCGGCTCGGCCGGGAGCACGCGGACACCGACTACGGCACCTACCTCACCGACCTGGCCGACGCCGCCGAACGCGCCGAGCGCGCCGACCGGGGGGAGGGCGCCGGAGCCGGCGTCCCCGTACCGGACGCGCTGCCGCCGGGCCTCGTCGCCGACCCCACCGGACTGCCGTCCCTGACCGCCCCCCGCGCCGGGGCACTGAGGAGCTGACCGTGCGTTACCTGTTCACCTCGATGCCCGTCTCCTCCCATCTGATGCCGCTGATCCCCACCGCGCACGCGGCGCTGGCCGCCGGCCACGAGGTGCTGGTGGCCACCTGCGGACCCGCGGAGCGCACCGCGACCGCGGCCGGGCTGGTCACGGTGCGGGCCGGTGCGGACCGGCGGGCCCGGGAACCCTACGACGCGCTGCTGCGCACGCTGGAGGAGTCCGGCGCCGGGTCAGCCCCCGACGACGAGACCTCCCTGGCCGTGCACGGCCGCGCCTTCGGTGAGGTCGGCGCGCGGATGCTGGACGACCTGGTGGACATCGCCCGCGCCTGGGGCGCCGACGCCGTGGTCTACCCGGCGATCCACGCCGCCGCGCTGGTCGCCGCGCGCGCCGTGGGCGCCGCCGGGGTGCTGCACGGCTACGGCACCCCGCTGCCCACCTTCGGCCCCGCGCTGGACCACCTGGCCCCGCACGCGGCCCGTGCCGGGGTGGACAAGGTGACCGAGGCCGAGATCGAGATCGACGTACTGCCGGGCTCCCTCGCCACCTTCACCGACGTGCCCACCGCCATCGGCCGGCCCGCGCACCGGCTCCCCATGCGGTACGGCTGCTTCAACAACGGCGGCACACTGCCCCGCTGGGTGCTGCGCCGGGGGAGCGACGCGGGCGGCCCGCCCAGGATCGTGGCCACCTGCGGTTCGTCACCCGCCATGACCCGCGGCGGAGCGCTCTACCGCGACATCGTGCTCGCCACCGGTGAACTCGGCGCCGAACTGGTCCTGCTCACCGCGGGCGCCGACCTGCCCCACCTGCCGGACGAGCTGCCGCCGCACGTGCGCCCCGAACGGTGGGTGCCGCTGCGGGAACTGCTCGACGGCTGCGACGCGATCGTCCACCACGGCGGCTCCGGCACCGTGCTCAGCTCGTTCGCCGCCGGAATGCCCCAGGTGTCGCTGCCCATGCCGGGCACCGTCAACGTCAGCAACGCCCGCACCGTGGCCGACCGCGGGGCGGGCCGCACGCTGGACATCGACGCCTCCGGCCCCGGGGCGGTGTCCGACGCCCTGACCTGGGCGCTGGAGGACCCGGAGCCGCGGCGGGCCGCGCGGGAGGTCGCCGCGGAGATGGCCGCCATGCCCACCCCCGCGGCGGTGGTCGAGCGGATGTCGGGGCTGCTCGCCGCCGGGCGCACCTGAGCCCCGGGGGCGCGGGCCGGCCCCGGACACCGCGCGGCCCGCCGGGCCCACCCCGGCGCGTCACGGCCCGTGCCGCCCCCGCGGGTCCGGGCCGCTGCGGAACGACACGGAACGACACGGAAGGAGAGCAGGGTGAGGATCGCTGTCGCCGGCGGCGGGCCGGCGGGGCTCGCGTTCGCCGCGTTCGCCCGGCTGGCCGGCCCACCGGACGAGGTCACCGTGTGGGAGCGCCACCGGGGTGAGGACACCTACGGCTTCGGCGTCATCCTGCCGCCCGCCGCGCTGGCGGCCCTCCGCAGCGCCGACCCGGTGCTGGCGGACCGGCTGGCGCCCCATCTGACCGGCTGGGACGAGGTCACGGTGGACCGCCGCGGCCGTTCCCTCACCGTCCGGGCGCCCCGGCTGGGCGCCGTGAGCCGCCGCACTCTGCTGCGGCTGCTGCGGGAGCGGTGCGCGGAGCTGGGCGTCCGGCTCCACCTGGGCGTCCCGGCCCCGGACATCGCCGAACTCCGCGCGGGGTGGGACCTGGTGGTCGCCGCCGACGGCGCGCGGTCGGCGGTCCGCACCGCCCTGGCGGGGGAGTTCCGCGCCACCACGGAGGAGCTCGCGCCGGACTACATCTGGCTCGGCGTCGAACGGGAGTTCCCCGGGCTCACCTTCCTCGTCGCCGACACCCCCCGCGGGCCCGTCACCGCCCACGTCTACCCGTACGCGCCCGGCCGCTCCACCTTCCTGGTCGAGGCCGCACACCGGCCGGACCCCGGCGAGCCGGCCCGGCTGTTCGCCGGCCCGCTGGACGGCGCGCGACTGCTGGAGAACCGGTCGCGGTGGAGCCGCTTCCCCCAGCTCACCACCGCCACCTGGGCCACCGGCGGTACCGCCGGTAGCGGCGGCATCGGGGGGAGCGGGCGCCGGCGGGGCGCGGGGAGCGTGGTGCTGCTGGGGGACGCGGCGCACACCGCGCACTACTCCATCGGGTCCGGTACCCGGCTGGCGCTCGACGACGCCCGCGCGCTGGTCGCCGCCCTGCGCTCCGGGCACCCCCTGCCCCGTGCGCTGGCCGCCTACGAGGCCGCGCGCCGGCCGGCCGTGGACCGCACCCAGCGGCTCGGCCGGGTCAGCGCCGGCTGGTTCGCCGGCCTCGGCGCCGGGCGGGACCCCGCCGACGGCGTCCGCGCGGGCGAGGCCACCCCGGAGCGCTTCCTCACCGACCTGCTGACCCGTGGTGGCCGGATCTCGCTGGCGGACCTGGCGGATGAGGCCGCCGCGGACGTATCCGTGGCAACGGCGGGAAACCGGCGGTGACGGCGCGCCCACCCGGGGACACCTGGTAGACCGGGTGGACCGGGCACGAACGCCGCCTGTCCCGGTCCGGCTCCGCCGTGGCCGGGGCCACGGGGGCATCACCTCCGGGCCGCGGGCGGCACCGGAGGAACGGGCACCGAGGACGGCGCGAACAACGGTGCGAACGCCGCGCGGTCGCCGGCCACGAACGCAGCGAGCACAGTGAACACCGCGACCGGCACGACCGGCACGGGGAACCGAGGGAGAGGGAAGGCGCCCATGGGCGAGGACAGGCAGCACATCGTGGTGACGGGGGCCCGCGCCAACAATCTCAAGGGCGTGAGCCTGCGCATCCCGCAGTCGACGCTGACCGTGGTGACCGGCGTGTCCGGCTCCGGCAAGTCCTCCGTGGTCTTCGACACCATCGCCGTCGAGTCGCAGCGTCAGCTCAACGAGGTGTTCCCGGCCTTCATCCGCAACCGGCTGCCGCGCTACGAACGCCCCGAGTTCGAGCTCATCGAGAACCTGACCCCGGCCATCATCGTCGACCAGAAGCCGGTCGGCGGCGGCAGCCGTTCCACGGTGGGCACGATGACGGAGGTCAGCCCCGTCCTGCGGGTGCTGTTCTCCCGTTACGGAGAGCCCAGCGCCGGCCCGTCCAACCTCTACTCCTTCAACGACCCGCAGGGCATGTGTCCCGAGTGCGACGGGCTCGGCTCCACCCTCCAGCTCGACCTGGACAAGCTGCTGGACCGGGAGAAGTCCCTGAACGAGGGCGCGATCCGGCACAGCAACTTCGCCGTCGGCACCAACTACTGGAAGCGCTACGCCCAGATCAGCCGCTACGAGAAGGGCCGGGCCCGGGCCTCCGGCCTGCCGCCGGTGTTCGATCCGGACAAGCCGCTCGCCAAGTACAGCCAGGAGGAGATGGACCTCCTGCTGTACGGGGAGGGGTTCCAGACCATCCGGCCCGACGACTTCAACAACGTCGCGATCAACGACTACGAGGGGCTGGTGCCGCGCCTGACCCGGCGCTTCCTCAAGCCGGGCCTGGAGGCGCTGAAGGGCAAGGAGCGCCGCGCCACCGAGGAGGTCGTCACCGAGAAGACCTGCCCGGCCTGCGGCGGCGCGCGGCTCGCCCCGGCCGCGCTGGAGTCACGGATCGACGGGCGCAACATCGCCGACTACAGCGCCATGGAGATCGGCGATCTCGTCGCCGAGCTGGAACGGGTGGCGGAGCGGTGGTCCGGGCCCGTCGTCCCGGCGGCGCTGGCCTCGCTGCGCCGCATCCGGTCGGTGGGGCTCGGCTATCTCACCCTGGACCGGCCCACCCGCACCCTCTCCGGCGGTGAGGGACAGCGGCTGAAGACCGTCCGCCACCTGGGCTCGGCGCTCACCGGGATGACGTACATCTTCGACGAGCCGAGCGTCGGGCTGCACCCGCACGACGTGGACCGCCTGGTACGGCTCCTGCGCGACCTGCGGGACAAGGGCAACACCGTGCTCATCGTGGAGCACAACCGCGAGGTCATCGCCGTCGCGGACCATGTGATCGACATGGGGCCGGGCGCCGGCGCGCAGGGCGGCGAGGTGGTCTTCACCGGCGGCGTCGCCGAACTGGCCCGCTCCGCCACCGTCACCGGCCGCCACTTCCGGGCGACGCCCGGCCTCAAACCGCGGACCCGTACGCCCACCGGCTCGCTCCCGGTGCGCGGCGCGCGCCTGCACAACCTGCGCGGGGTGGACGTCGACTTCCCCACCGGGGTGCTGACGGTGGTCACCGGGGTCGCCGGGTCCGGCAAGTCCACGCTGGTGTCGAAGGTCTTCACCGCCGAGCATCCCCGGGCGATCGTGCTGGACCAGTCGGCCGTCGGCATCAACCCCCGCTCCACCCCGGCCACGTACACCGGTATCTGGGACACGGTGCGCAAGCAGTTCGCCCGCGCGCACGGCCTGGACGCGAGCCTCTTCAGCTTCAACGCCAAGGGCGGCTGCCCGGAGTGCCGCGGGCGCGGCACCATCACCACCGACCTGGCGTTCATGGACCCGGTCACCACCGTCTGCGAGGTCTGCGGCGGCACCCGCTACCGCGCGGACGTCCTCGAACACCGGCTCGGTGGGCGGAACATCGCCGAGGTGCTGGACCTGACGGTGGAGGAGGCGCGCGGCTTCTTCGACGACACGGGCATCGCGCGGCGCCTGGAGCCGCTGCACGAGGTCGGACTCGGCTATCTGACGCTGGGCCGGCCCCTGTCCATGCTCTCCGGCGGCGAGCGGCAGCGCGTCAAACTCGCCGCCCGGCTGCACGAGCACGGCACCGTGTACGTGTTCGACGAGCCCACCACCGGGCTGCACATGGCGGACGTCGGCAACCTCCTGGTGCTGCTGGACCGCCTGGTGGACGCGGACAACACCGTCATCGCCATCGAACACGACCTCGACGTCGTCAAACACGCCGACCACGTCATCGACATCGGCCCCGGCGCCGGCGAGCACGGCGGGCGCGTGGTGTTCACCGGCACCCCGGCCGAGATGGCCGCGGGCGCCGACACCACCACTGCCCGCCATCTGCGGGAGTCACTGCCGGAGGGCGGCGGCGCCGGGAGCGCCGGCTGAGCCGCGCCACCGGGGCGCCACCCGGAGCCGCCGGCGGCTGACCACCTGCCGGAGTCACGGCCCGGCCCGCGGGGAGACCGAGACCCGCGGGCCGGGCCGTCGCGCGTCCGCGGCTCGCCCGGCGCCGCCCTTCCCCGAGCGGGCCGGGCCCGGCGGGCGCCGCCCGCCCACCCGCCATCCGTACCCGCCTGCCGCCGCGGTCCGCCGCGGCCGCCGTCGCAGCTGGAGGAGCACGTGCACACCGCCCTGGAACACCCCGCGGAACTCACGGACGTCACCGCCATCCACACCGCCTTCGAGGCCGCCGCGGCGGAGGGCGGCGACCGCGTCGCCCTGGAGTACGGCGACACGGCCGTCACCTACCGGGAGCTGAACGCCACGGCCAACCGCCTTGCCCGGCGGCTGCGGCGGGAGGGGGTCGCCCCGGGCGACCTGGTCGGCGTCCACCTGGCCCGTGGCCCCGAGCTGTACGCCGTGCTGCTGGCCGTGCTCAAGGCCGGCGCCGTGGTGGTGCCGTTCAACCCCGCGCACCCCGTGGCCGTCCGGCGGGCCGTCGCCGAGGCGGCCCGCCCGGTCCTGACCCTGCGGGACGTGCCCGCGGGGCTGGGCTCGGTCACCACCGAGCGCGACGCCCACGAACTCCTCGACGCCTCCGCCGGGCTGCCGGACGGCGACCCCGAGGAGCGGACCGACCCGGAGGCGACCGCCTTCATCCTGTTCACCTCCGGCTCCACCGGGCGTCCCAAGGGCGTGCGGATCGCGCACCGGGGCATCGCCCGCGTGGCCCGCCACACCGGGGAGGTGACGGTGGGGCCCGGGGACTGCTTCCTGCAGACCGCCCCCTACTCCTTCGCCGCCTCGACCACCGAGATCTGGCTGAGCCTGCTGCGCGGGGCGCGGGTCGTCGTCCCGCCACCGCGGCTCCCGTCGCTGCCCGAGCTGGCCCGCACCCTCACCGAGCGGGGGGTCACCTTCCTCAATCTGCCCTGCGGGCTGTTCAACCTCCTGGTGGACCACCACCCGGAGGCGCTGCGCGGGGTGCGCACGGTGATCGTCAGCGGTGACTTCCCCTCGCCGCGTCATCTGGCCCGCGCGCGGGAGGCGGTCGGCGGCACCCTCTACAACGCCTACGGCTGCACGGAGAACTCCGCGCTCACCGCCGTCCACGCCGTCACCGGGGAGGACACGCGCGGCCCCGCCGTGCCCGTGGGCCGGCCGCTGCCCGGCGTCGGGCTGCACGTGCTCCGCGAGGACCTCACCCCCTGCGCGCCCGGTGAGGTGGGGGAGATGTGTGTGAGCGGCGCCGGACTGGCCCTGGGGTACCTGGACCAGCCCGAGCTGACGGCCGCCAAGTTCCCCGCGGTGCCGGGGCGGCCCGGTGAGCGGCTGCTGCGCACCGGCGACCTCGCCCGGACCACGCCGGCCGGGGAGGTGGTGCTGGTGGGCCGGGCCGACCAGATGGTCAAGATCCGCGGCTTCCGGGTGGAGCTGCGGGAGGTCGAACTCGCCGCCGAGGGGACCGGGCTGGTGGAGCGGGCGGTGGTCCGCGCCGTGGACGCGGGCGACGGGCTGCGGGAACTGGTGCTGTTCTGCACCACCGCGACCGGCGAGCCGCCCGGCACCGAGGCCCTGCTCGACGCGTTGCGGAGCGGCCTGCCGGACTACATGCTCCCGGCCCGCGTCCACCACCTCACCGAACTGCCCCTGAACCACAACGGGAAACTGGACCGGATGGCGCTCCAGGAGCCCCGGGCCGTGCTGCGGCGCCCCGAGGAAACCGGGAGGCCCGAGGAACTGGGGGATCCGGGAGAGCCAGGGGATCCGGGAGAGCCCGCGGAGCCCTCCGGGGGCGCGGACGCCGCCGGCCCCGCCGGCGCGCAGGACATCTCCGCCGGATCCACGGCCACCGGGGCCGGGGCGGCGGGCCACCGCGAACCGGAGGACCCGCTGGCGTCCGTGATCGTCAGCCTGCTGGCGGAGGCCACCGGGAGCGAGGTCATCGGCACCGGTGACTCCTTCGTCCTCTCCGGTGCCAACTCCCTCCAGCTCATCCGGCTCGCCGCCGACCTCCACGAGGTCATGGGCGTCGACGTGCGGGCGGAGGACATCTTCCAGGCGGACAACGCCCGGGCGCTCGCCGGGCACATCCGCGCGATACGCGCCGGCCGGACGGAGGTGGCCGCCCATGACTGACCCCCTGCTCACCGTGGTGTCCGACCGCTGGCTCCACGCGGCCGGGCCGTCCGCGGCGGAACCGGCCCCGCTCACCGGCGCGGCCGCGGCCGCCTGCGCCGCCGACCTGCGCGCCCTGCTGGGGGTGGAGATCGGCGCCGCCGACGTCGGGGCGTGCGGCGGGCCGGAGGCCCTCGCCGCCCTGGTGCGCGCCCGGCGCCGGGAGAACGCCGGCGGCCCGGCGGACCGCGCCACCCGGGCGGAGGGGCCCGGCACGGACGGGCCCGGTGGCCCGTCCGCCGGGGCGGCCGGCACGGGACGCGGCGACGGCGCCCCCGGGCCCGTGGAGGTCCCGGCCACCGACAGCCAGGCCGGGATCTGGTACGTCGCCGAGTCCGGTGCCGCGCCCACCGCCTACAACTCGCCCGTCCGGGTGAGCGTCGCGGGGTGGCTGGACCCGGACACGCTCCGCCGCGCGCTGCGCCACGTCGTGTCCCGGCACGAGAGCCTGCGGACCACGTTCGCGGTGACCGGCGACGGCCGGCTGGTCCAGCGCGTCTCCCCGGAACCCCGGTTCGGCTTCCAGTCCGTCACCGTCGGCGACGAGCCGGACGGGACGCACGGCCCGCACGAGCCTGGCGGGGCGCACGAGCCGCGCGAGCCGCACGGGGCGGACGGGGCGGACGGGGCGGGCCCGCCGCTCCCCGGCGCCCGGGAGGGCGGGACGGCCGAGGAGGCCGTCGAGCGGCTGGCCGCCGCCGTCGCCGCCACCCGCTTCGACCTGCGCGCCGGCCCTTTGCTGCGGGCGGTCTGCGTCACCCGCGCGGACCGTACCGAGTTGCTGGTCAACGTGCACCACGCGGTGTTCGACGGCTTCTCCTGGTCGGTGCTGCTGACGGAGTGGCTGACGGCCTACCGGGCGCTCGCCGAGGGCGGCGAGCCGCCGGCGGACCCGGCCCCCACCCAGTTCCGCGAGGTGGTCCGGGCGCGTGAGGCCGCGCGCGCCCCCGGGGCCGGCGAGGCGTCCCTGGCCTACTGGGCGGAGCGGCTGGACGGCGCCCCGCCGCTGCTCGACCTGCCGCTGGACCACCCGCGCGGCCAGGTGCCCGCCACCGCCGCCCGCGCCGTGCGGGACGTGCTCGGCGGGAGCGAGGCGGCGGAACTCCGCGCGCGGGCCGCCGCCGAGGGCGTCACGCCGCTGACCGTTCTGCTCACCGCCTACGCGGTCCTGCTCCACCGTCACACCGGGCAGCGGGACCTCACCACCGGCCTGCCCGTCTCGCTCCGTGACCGGGCCGCCGATCAGCGGGCCATCGGCCATCTCGTCAGCACGGTGGTGCTGCGCCACCGGATCGGCGCCCGGGACACCGGCCGCGAGCTGCTGGCCCGCACCCGTGACGGGCTGATCGGCGCGATGCGCCACAGGGACACGGCGCTGGAGAAGGTCGTCGAGGCCGTCGCCCCCGTCCGGGACAGCGGCCGCCCGCCGCTGTTCCAGACGATGGTGACCCTGATGCCCGCGGAGCGCCGGGTGCTGGATCTGCCGGGCACCGGGCCCGTCGAGTGGCACCACGTCAGCGGGGCGCCCAAGTACGACCTGGTGCTGATCGTGGAGGAGGGCACCGACGAGGTCGGTCTGACGTTCGAGTACGACCCGGCCCTGTTCCGTGAGGACACCATCCGCCGTGTCGCCCGCCGCTACCGCACCCTCCTGGCCGGCCTGCTGCACCGTCCGGACGCCCCCGTCGCCGACCTGTGCTGGGTGGACGGCGCCGAGCTGCGCGAGCTGGCCTCCGTGTGGCACGGCCCGGACGGCGACGACCGCCCCGAGAGGCAGTCCGTGCCCGAGCTGTTCGCCGAGCGGGCGGCCCGCGCCCCGGACGCCGTGGCCCTCGAGCCGGCGGACGGCGGGCGCCGGCTCACCTACCGGGAGCTGGACGCGGCCGTCAACCGGCTGGCCCGCGCCCTCCGCGAGCGCGGCGCGGGCCGGGGACGGCGCGTGGCCCTCCGGCTGGAGCGCGGCCCCGAGGCGGTCACCGCGCTGCTGGCCGTGGTGAGGTCCGGCGCCTCCTTCGTGCCGCTGGACCCGGCCCACCCGGCCGCCCGCGTCACGGAGACCCTCGCCGACTCCCGCCCGCACCTGCTGCTCACCCGCGGCACGGACGGCCTCGAAGAGGTCCGCCTCCCGGCGGGGACGGAGCTGTTCGACCTCGCCGCCGAGGGAGGGCGGGTACGCCGGCAGGGCGGCACGGCCCCGCCGGTGCGCCGGGACCCGGGGGACGAGATGTACGTCGTCTACACCTCGGGCTCCACCGGCCGCCCCAAGGGCGTCGTCATCAACGACCGGACCGTCACCAACCTGGTGCACCGGCAGGCCGACCTCTCCGGTCCCTACGCGGCCGCCCGCACCCTGCAATACATGTCGCTCTCCTTCGACGTGTCGTTCGAGGAGATCTTCGCGACGCTGTGCGCGGGCGGCACCCTGGTCCTCACCGACGAGGAACTCCGCGCCGATCTGCACCGCCTGGCGGTCCACCTGCGGGAACGGCGGGTGGCCCGGGCCTTCCTGCCCTACGCGGCGCTGCGCGAGCTCGCGTCCGTCGTCGTCCGTAACCAGCTCACCCTCCCCGACCTCGCCGAGGTCTACACCACGGGGGAGCAGCTGGTCGTCACCCCCGCCCTGCGGGCGATGTTCGCCCGCTTCACCCCGGCCGCGCTGCTCAACGTGTACGGCCCGTCCGAGGCCCACCTGTGCACCGGGTACCGGCTGCCCGGCGACCCGGCCGCCTGGCCGGAACGCCCGCCCATCGGGCACCCCGTGGGCGGGGTGCGGCTCTACGTGCTGGACGAGGAGCGCCGCCCGGTGCCCTTCGGGGTGACGGGCGAACTGTACGTGGGCGGGCCGGTGGTCTCGCCCGGGTACCTCGGCCTGCCGGAGCAGACCCGGGCCCGCTTCCTGCCCGATCCCTTCGCCGCGGCGCCGGGGGCGCGCATGTACCGCACCGGGGACCTGGTGCGCTGCACCCCGCGGGAGGGCTTCACCCATCTGGGCCGCGCCGACGACCAGGTCAAGATCCGCGGTTACCGGATCGAGCCCGCCGAGGTGGAGGCCGCGCTGGGCGACCTGCCCGGGGTCACCGGCGCCGCCGTCGTCGCCGTCGAGCCCACCCCCGGCGACCGGCGGCTGGTGGCGTTCCTGCGCACCGCCGGCCCCACGGGCCCCGCCGGCTCGGTCGGTTCGGTCGGCCCGGTCGGTGCCGCCGTTCCCGGTTCCGCCGCGGAGCCGGACGCAGCCCCGGACGCAGCCCCGGACGCAGCCCCGGACGCAGCCCCGGACACGGCGCCGGACGGGGCGCCCGCCCTCGACGAGGGCGAGGTGCGCCGGCTGCTGTCCCGCCGGCTGCCGGGCTACATGGTGCCCTCCCGGTTCGTCGCCGTCGGCGAACTGCCCACCGGCCCGACCGGCAAGACCGACCGGGCCGCCCTCGCCGTCCGGGCCGCCCGGCTGCCCGCGCCCCGCCACCGGGCGGAGCCCCACGGGCGGGCGGCGACCGGCACCGAGCGGCGGGTCGCCGCCGTCTGGACCGAACTGCTGGACGGCGCCGAACCCGGGCCGGAGGACGACTTCTTCGCCCTCGGCGGCCACTCCCTGCTGGCGGTCCGGCTGCGCCAGGCGCTCCAGGACGCCTACGGCGTCACGCTGCCGCTCGGCGCGCTGCTCGCCACCCCGACGGTGGCGGGCATGGCCGCCCGCGTGGACCGGGTGCTCGCCGGCGGCCCCGCCGGCGCGGCGGGCGACGGGGACGGCCCCGACCTGTGGGCCGACACCCGGCTCGCGGACGCCCTCGACCTCGCCGGGGCGGCGCCCCCCGCCGCCCCGGCGGACGCCCGCACGGTGCTGCTCACCGGGGTCACCGGCTTCCTCGGCATCCACCTGCTGCGGGCGCTGCTCGACGCCGGCCACACCGTGCACTGCCTGGTGCGGGCCGGCTCGGCGGAGGAGGGGAGGCGGCGGATCGCGGAGACCGCGAGCCGCTACCGGGTGGCCGGCCTGGACCCGGCCCGGATCCGGGCCGTCGCCGGTGACCTGGCGCGGGAGCGCTTCGGGCTGACGGAGACGGAGTACCGGAAGCTGGCCGCCGAGGTCGACACCGTGCACCACGCCGCGGCGCACATCAACTTCGCCGCACCGTACCCGTCCGTGCGCCCCACCAACGTCGAGGGGTTCGTACGGGTCGCGGAGTTCTGCGCCGGGCCCGGGGGCACCGCCGTCAAACCGCTCCACCACATGTCCACGCTCGCCGTGTTCGCGCCCGGCGGGCCCGGCCGGGAGATCGACGAGGACTCCGTCCCCACCACGCCCGACGGGCTGGGCATCGGCTACGCGCAGAGCAAATGGGTCGCCGAACGGCTGGCGACGGCCGTCCGGGAGCGGGGGGTGCCGGTGACCGTCCACCGGATCGGGCGCATCGGGCCGGCCACGGCCACCGGCGCCATCCGCACGGACGACTTCTTCCGCCTCCAGGTCAAGAGCTTCGTCGACCTGGGCCTGGCGCCCGAGGACCCGGGCCCGGCGGTGGACCTGCTGCCGGCGGACGTCGTGGCCGACGCCGTCGTCCGGCTCTCCCGCTCCGGGGCCGCGCGCGACCGGACCGTCCACATCTTCCACCCCACCGGCATGGACTGGGAGACCGTGCTGGACGCCCTGCGCTCCCTCGGCCACCGGCCGCGGCGGGTCCCCACCGAGGCGTGGCTCGCCGCCCTGGAAGCCGCGCCCGGCGGCGCCGGCGGCCGCTCGCTGGCCGCCCTCGTCCCGCTGTTCCGGGAGGGCGCCATGGAACTGGGCGACCACCACTACACCAACGACACCACGGTCGCCCTGCTGCGCGACCTCGGCCTGGAACTCCCGGCCGCCGACCCGTCCTGGATCACCTCGATGGTCCGCCACTTCGACGGGACCGGCCGGGCCACCGCCCCGGTGGCGTGAGCACCGAGCACGCCCGGGGCGGCCGCCGGGCCGCTCCCACGGGGGAGTCCCGCCACGCGGGGCCCACGACAGGAAGGACCCAACGTGCCCAACGTGTCAGAACCCAGGCGCCGCCTCCGGGCCGTCATCGTGGGAGCCGGCCCGGTGGGCTGCCTCCTCGCCGTCGAACTGCGCCGGCGCGACTTCGAGGTGGAGATCTACGAGAAGCAGACCCCCGCCGGTGCGGCCACCGCCGGCAGCCGGCGCTCGTTCAACCTGACCCTCACCCTGCGCGGCACCGGCGCCCTGCGGCCCGCGCTGCGCGACCGCGTCTACGCGGTGGGCACCGTCCTCACCCGGCGCATCGTGCACCACCGCGACGGCTCGCTCACCCACCAGCCGTACGGCGTCGCGCCCGGCCACCACCTGCTCTCCGTCCCCCGCGCCGCGCTCCAGCGGATCCTGCTGGAGGAGGCGCGGGCGGCCGGGGCCACCGTCCACTTCGGCCACGCCTGCGTCGCCGCGGACCCGCACCGGGCCGAGGCCGTGTTCGTCGCGGACGGCGGCGGTGTGCGGCGGGCCTCCGGGGATCTGCTGATCGGCTGTGACGGCGCCAACAGCGCGGTCCGCTACGAGCTGTCGAAGTCCGGCGCCCGGATGCGGATCCAGCAGGAGTACATCCCGCACGGCCACGTCGAGCTGGCCATGAGACCCGGCTGCGCCCGGCCGCTGCGCCCCGACGGCATGCACCTGTGGCCCCGCGGCGACCACTTCCTCCAGGCCCAGCCCAACCGCGACGGGACCGCCACCACCACGCTCTTCATGCCGGTGGACAGCAGAGCCGGGGAACTGCGGTTCCGCGCCTTCGCCCGGCGCGCCGCGGTCCGCGGCCACTTCGACCGGGAGTACCCCGACATCGCCCCCGCCCTGCCCGAGGTGGCCCGGGACGTCTGGGACGCCCGGCCCGCGCTGCTGAAGGTCGTCCGCTGCGCCCCCTACCACTACGGGCAGGCGGTGCTCGTCGGCGACGCCGCGCACACGATCGTGCCCTTCTTCGGGCAGGGCATCAACTGCAGCTTCGAGGACACGGAGGTGCTGTGCGCACTGCTCGACCGCCACCTCGTGCCGGGCGCCGACCGCCGCGCCGCGATCCGCGCGGCCGTGGCCGGGTTCAGCGAGGCGCGGGTGGAATCCGGGCTGGCGATAGCCGACCTCTCGCTGGCCAACCTGCGGGAGCTCAGCGCCCATGTCGACGACGAGCGCTTCCACCTGCGCAAGGCGCTGGAGCGCCGGCTGCACCAGCGGTACCCGCGCGACTTCACCCAGCTCTACCAGCTCGTCGCGTTCACCCGTGTGCCCTACGACGAGATCGTGCGGCGCAGCAGGCGCGACGCGCACGTCCTGGACCTGCTGTGCGAACGGTACGACCCGCGCACGCAGGCCGACGAGATCCTCGCCTCCTACCCGGAGCTGGCCCGGGACCCGGACGCCGCGGAACCGGTGCCCGTCCTCACCGCCGGCCGCTCCGGGCCGTCACGACAGGGAGACCTCTGATGGCCGGCAACCCCGGAACCCCCTACGACGTGGAACTCGACCCCCGCTACAGCCACGAGGGGGCGCGCCCCGCCTCCTGGACCGAGACCCGGCGGCTGCTGGCGGAGGCGGAGCTGTACTGGATCGCCACCGTCCACCCCGCCGCCCGGCCGCACCTGACCCCGGTGGCCGGCGCCTGGCACGACGGGGCGCTGTGGTTCGTCTCGCTGCCCCAGGAACGGAAGGTGCGCAACCTGGCGGACAACGCCCGGTGTTCGCTGCTGACGGGGACCAACCGGCTGGCCACCGGGGTGGACATCGTGGTCGAGGGCCGCGCCCTCCGGGTCGCCGACCCCGCTCGGATGGAGAAGGCGGCCGCGACGTTCCGCGCCAAGTACGGCGCGATGTGGGACTACGAGGTGGACGGGGAGGTGGTCACCGGCTCCGTGGGGCGGGCCTGGATGTTCTCGGTGACGCCCGAGACGGTGTTCGCCTTCACCAAGGGCTGCGTGGCGCAGACCCGGTGGCGCTTCCCGGTCTGAGCGGCCCGCCCGGGAGCCGTGCCCGGTGCCGGAGGCCCCGCCCCGCGCGACGACGCACGGGCCGCGCGGTGGGGGCCACCGGCCCTGAGCCAGGGCCCTCCCGCCCGCACGGCGCCCGCACGGGGCGCCCCGTGCCGGGCCCGCGGCCCGGTCAGCCCGATCTCAGCCGGACCAGACGGGGGCGGAGCGGCACGGGGCCGCCTCCGGCGGACCCGCCCGCCGCGCGCGCTCCGTCCGCCCCGGAACCGGCCTCGGCCGGTTCCGGGGCGGACACCCCGAACCGGAAGCCCACCCCGCGGATGGTGGTGATCCAGTCGCTGTTCCCCAGCTTGCTGCGGAGGCTGCTGACATGGGTGTCGATGGTCCGGCTCGCCTGGGCGGTGATCCGGTTGTCCTCCGGGTAGTCCCAGACCTCGCACATCAGTTCCTGCCGGCCGAAGATCCGGTCCGGCTCGGCGGCGAGGATGTGCAGCAGGTCGAACTCCTTGCGGGTGAGCGCCAGCGGCACGTTCTCCAGCTCCACCTCCCGGCGGGAGGGGACGATGACGAGCGTCCCGAACTCCAGCCGGTCGGGGTCCGCCCCGCCGTCCCGGGCCCCCGCGCGGCGCAGCGTCCCCGTCCGGCGCAGTATGGCCTTGATCCGGGCCACCAGCTCCCGTGCCCGGTAGGGACGCTGGACGCAGTCGTCGCACCCGCTCTCCAGCAGCAGCACCCGGTCGACCTCGGCCGCCTCGGCGGTGAAGCCGATGATGGGGATGTCGCTGGTGCGCCGGATGATCTCGCAGACGGAGACTCCGTCGAGGTCCGGCAGGTCGGCGTCGAGCAGGATGAGGTCGTAGTCGTGGTACATCTCCAGCACGGCGCCGCCGCTCGCGGCGACCGACGCCTCGTAGCCGTGCCGCTGCATGTCCTGTTTCAGTCCCGTCGCCGACGGGCAGTCGGAGGCCACCAGGATGCGTGCCCGGGAATGCGCGGCGCCGGTCGCACCCGGGCCGGTGCCGGGCGTGGGCCCGCGCGTGGTTCCTTCGTCGACAGACAAGCCGGTTCCCCCTGTCGCATGTCCGATACCTGCTGCCGCACGGAGGCTCAGCCCGTGCGGCCAACGCCTTCCCCGCAGCTCGGGCTTCCATGCGCGTCCGGCGGCCCCCGGACGGCCCCCGCGAGGGTGGCCGGATTCCGCTTTTCCGCACCGATCCTCCGGCCGTCGCCACGGGCGGCGCGCCCGCAGGGAAGGAGTGTGCCGTGCCCACCCGCATCCTGGTCACCGGCGGCGCCGGTTTCATCGGATCCCACTACGTCAAAGCGGTACTCGCCCCGGGTGGCGACACCGCCGTGACCGTGCTCGACCGCCTCACCTACGCCGGCAACCCGGCCAACCTGGACGCCGTACGCGATCACCCCGGATTCCGCTTCGTGACCGGCGACATCTGCGATCCGCGGGTGGTCCGCCGGGCCGTGGCCGACGCCGACGAGATCGTGCACTTCGCGGCCGAGACCCATGTGGACCGCTCGATCACCGGCGCCCAGGAGTTCGTCCGCACCAACGTGCTCGGCACCCAGACCCTGCTGGACGCGGCGGTACGCCACGGGATCCGCCGCTTCGTCCACGTCTCCACCGACGAGGTGTACGGCTCCATCGCCGAGGGCTCCTGGCCCGAGGAGCATCCGCTGCGCCCCAGTTCGCCGTACTCCGCCTCCAAGGCGTCGAGCGATCTGCTCGCCCTGAGCCACCACACCACCCACGGGCTGCACGTCTGTGTCACCCGCTGCTGCAACAACTACGGCCCCCGCCAGTACCCCGAGAAGATCATCCCGCTCTTCGTGGGCCGGCTGCTCACCGGGCGGACGGTGCCGCTGTACGGCACCGGGGAGAACAGCCGGGAGTGGCTGCACGTGGCCGACCACGTCGCCGCCGTGGAGCGGGTACGCGCGGACGGCCGGGCCGGGGCGGTCTACAACATCGGCAGCGGCACGGAACTGACCAACCGGCAGCTCACCGAGGCGCTGCTGCGCGCGTGCGGCGCGGGCCGGGACCGCGTCGAACACGTCACCGACCGCCCCGGGCACGACCTGCGGTACGCCGTGGACTCCACCAGGATCCGCCGCGAGCTGGGCTGGCAGCCGCGCCGCGACTTCCGCGCCGGGCTGGCGGAGACCGTCGACTGGTACCGCCGCCACACCGACTGGTGGACGGCCGCCGAGCCGCTGCGCCGCCCACCGGCCGCCTGACCCGGGCGGCGGACCGGTCATGCGCGACCGCCCGCGCGAGCCGGTCACGCGCGACCGCCGGCGGTGAGCCGGTCGTGCGAACGCCGAGGCCGAACGCCGAGGCCGAACGCCGAACGCCCGCGCCCGGCCACCGTGCGCCCGCTGGTCTCCCGCAGGGCCACGAGATCGTCCCGGGCCCCCGGCCGCGAGCTGCCGGTCCGCACCCGTCACGGGCTGATCGGCGCGACGCGCCCAAGGGCACGCCGCGGGAGCAGGCCGTCGAGTCGAGGCCGTCGCCCCGTCCGGGACGGCGGCCGTCCGCCGCTGCTCCGGGCGGGGGCGACCCCGATGCCCGCGGAGCCCCCGCCCCCGCCACCGGCCCGTCACCCCGTCCCCGGCCCGCCGCCGCCCCGTCCCCGCCACCGGGCCCGGAACCCCAGAAGGAGCCACGCTGATGACCACCGCCCGATCCGACGACCCCAGCGGACCCGGCCGGGAGCCGGCTCCGCGCGCGGGCGCGAGGCAGTGGCTGGGACTGGCCGTCCTCGCCTTACCCGCCATGCTCATCGTGATGGACATGACGGTGCTGCACCTGGCCGTGCCCCGGCTCAGCGCCGACCTCGCCCCCAGCGGGACCGGCCTGCTGTGGATCACCGACATCTACGGGTTCATGGTGGCCGGCTTCCTGATCACCATGGGCGCCCTCGGCGACCGGATGGGCCGCCGCCGTCTGCTGCTCGTCGGAGCCGGCGCCTTCGCCGTGGCCTCCGTCCTGGCCGCCTACGCGCCCACCGCCGAGACGCTCATCGCCGCCCGTGCCCTGCTCGGCCTGGCCGGGGCCACGCTGATGCCCTCCACCCTCTCGCTGCTGCGGGTGATGTTCGAGGACGAGCGGCAGCGGACCATCGCGATCTCCGCGTGGATGATGTGCTTCACCGTCGGCGCCTCCATCGGCCCCCTCGTCGGCGGGCTGCTCCTGGAGCACTTCTGGTGGGGCGCCGTCTTCCTGGCCGGTGTTCCCGTGATGGCGCTGCTGCTGGCGCTCGGCCCCTTCCTGCTGCCGGAGTACCGGGCGCCCTCCGCCGGGCGGCTCGATCTCGCCAGTTCCCTGCTCTCCCTGGCGGCCGTGCTCCCCGCGGTCTACGGGGTCAAGCAACTCGCCCGGGACGGCCTGGGGCCGCTGCCCGTGGTGGCCGTCCTGGCCGGCACCGCCGCGGGCGCCGTCTTCCTGCGGCGCCAGCGCCGGCTGGCCGACCCCTTCGTCGACCTGGGACTCTTCCGTGAGCCCCGGTTCCGGGTCTCGCTGACCGCCCTGGCCGCCCTGTCGTTCGTGATGTTCGGCATCAACCTCTTCATCGTCCAGGCGCTCCAGCTCGTGCACGGCCTCTCCCCGCTGCGGGCCGGGCTGTGGATCCTGCCGGGGAGTCTCGGCGGTGTCCTCGGCACGGTGGTCTCCATCGCGGCGCTGCGCCGGATCCGCCCCGCCACCGTCATGGCGGCGGTGCTGACGCTGGCCGCGGCCGGCCTGGCGCTCGTCTCGATGGCCGGGCGCACGGATTTCGCGCTGCTGGTCACGGGGCTGGTCGTGATGTCCACCGGCATCGCGCCGGCGCTCAACCTCGGTACGGACATGGTCGTCGGCTCCGCCCCGCCGGACCGGGCGGGCGCCGCCTCCGCCGTCTCCGAGACGTCCAACGAGTTCGGCGGAGCCCTCGGCTTGGCCGTGCTCGGCAGCCTCGGCACCGCGGTCTACCAGACGCGGATGCGGCAGGAGATGCCCGGCGGGACCCCCGGCGGGGCCGCGGAGGCCGCCGAGGACACCCTCGCCAAGGCGCTGGCCGCCGCCGCCCGGCTCCCCGGCGACCTCGGGGAGCGGCTGGTGCTCGCCGGCCGGGAGGCGTTCACCCTCGGACTGGCCGTCATGGCCGTCACCGGCGCCCTGATCACGGCCGTCTGCGCGGTGCTCGTCGCCACCACCCTGCGCCACGTCCGCCCGGCCGGGGACGGCGGGACGGACTCGGCCGGCGGGGCCGGCGGGGCCGACGGAGCCGGCGGGGCCGACGGAGCCGGCGGGGCCGCCGGGACCGGCGCGCGGGGCGACGGGGAGACGGGACGGACGCGGGAGGAGGTGGACGCTGCGGGCCCGGGCCCCACCGCGGCGCACGCGGCCCCGGCCACCGGCCCGGGGACCACCACCGGAGACCGGCCGGGGGACGGCCGCACCCCCTGACCCCGGCCCTGACCGGGCCCGCCGAACCGGCCACGGCGCGCGGGTGTCCGGCGCACTCCGGGGCCCCGGCCCCGGCCCCGCGGTGGTCCGCGGACCGGAGCCCGCCGCCGCCCGCAGACCGGCCCCGCCCGCACGCGCCGGCCCCGCGCGCCGGCCCCACAGGCCGGGCCCCGGCACCACGCCGGAGGCCACCCCTCCGCACCGGCACCAGACGCCGCCCGCACACACCGGGCCGGCGCATCTCGTGCCCACACACCACGCCGACACGTCACGCCGGTACACCCGTGCCGGGACGCCAGGAGGTCAACGATCCATGCGCACT
>NZ_JAATEN010000030.1 GCF_012034935.1 Streptomyces zingiberis | reverse complement strand
TGTGCCATGTTTCGAGGGAATGAGCCGATGCGTCACGACGGTCAGCACGGGCGGAGCGGTGGCGGTCCGCGGGGTCTCCACCACGGGGCGGTGGACGCCGGCCGCTACGAGCTGGTCATCTTCGACAACGACGGTGTCCTCGTGGACAGCGAGCCCCTGTCGAACCGGGCTCTCGCCGCCTATCTCACCGAACTCGGTCATCCCACGACCTACGAGGACTCCCTGCGCGACTACATGGGCTCGGCCCTGCACCGGGTCCACGATCTGGTGTGGGAACGTACCGGCCGCCGGCTGCCCGCGGATTTCGACGAGACCTTCCACCGGCGTGTGTTCGCGGAGTTCCGCCGGGAACTGCGTCCGGTCCACGGTGTCGCCGAGGTCCTGGCGCAGCTGACGTCGGAAGGCGTGCCGTACTGCGTGGCGTCCTCCGGGCACCACGAGAGGATCCGGGTCACCCACCGCACCACGGGCCTGGACGCCTACATCGAAGAGGGCCGTGTCTTCAGCGCGCAGGACGTCGGACAGGGCAAGCCGGCGCCGGACCTCTTCCTCCACGCCGCCGCCACGATGGGGGTGGCGCCGGAGCGCTGCGCGGTGGTGGAGGACAGTCCTCTCGGCGTACGGGCGGCCGTGGCCGCCGGCATGGACGTGTACGGCTTCACCGCCATGACCCCCGCCGCGCAACTCACCGGGGCCACGGCACTCTTCTCCGCCATGGCCGAGCTCCCCCGACACCTGGGGCGCCCCGGTTCCTGATCGGGCTGTGCGGCCCCGGCATCCCGGTGTTCCCCGCGGCCGTCTCGGGGGACGGTGGTGGTCCGGCGCCGGAGCGCCCCGTTGGTTCGGCCGTCAACCGGACCGATACCGTGGCCGCCATGAGTGGTCGTGCGCAGCTGATGTGGGACGAGGCGGTCACCCGGTACGACTTCGGGCGGGACCACCCGATGGACCCCGTGCGCCTGGCGCTGACCATGAAGCTGGTCGAGGCGTTCGGCCTCGACCGCGAACTGCGGGTCACCGCCGCCAGGGCCGCCGGGGATTCGACGCTGCGGCTCGTCCACCGCCCGGACTATCTCGCGGCTGTGCGGAAGGCCTCGGCCGACCCCGCCTCGGCCGACGGTTCGTACGGGCTGGGCACCACGGACGACCCCGCCTTCCCCGGGATGCACGAGGCCTCGGCGCTGATCGCCGGTCAGTCCGTCGGTGCCGCCGAGGCGGTGTGGCGGGGCGAGGTGCTGCACGCGGTGAACTTCACCGGTGGGCTGCACCACGCGATGCCGGGTTCCGCCGCCGGCTTCTGCGTCTACAACGACGCCGCCCTGGCCATCGCCCGGCTGCTGGAACTCGGCGCGGAACGCGTCGCCTACGTGGATGTCGACGTCCACCACGGGGACGGCGTGCAGACCGTGTTCTGGGACGACCCCCGGGTGCTGACCCTTTCGCTCCACGAGCACCCCCGGACGCTCTTCCCGCAGACCGGATGGCCCGAGGAGACCGGCGGGGAGGGTGCGGAGGGCAAAGCCGTCAACGTCGCCCTGCCCGCCGGGACCACGGACGACGGGTGGCTGCGCGCGTTCCACGCCGTGGTGCCGGAGCTGCTGTCGGCGTTCCGCCCCCAGGTGCTCGTGACCCAGCACGGCGCGGACACCCACATCGAGGATCCGCTCGCCCATCTCGCGGTGAGCCTCGACGCGCAGCGTGCCGTCCAGGAGGCCTGCCACGACCTCGCCCACGCGCACGCGGAGGGCCGCTGGCTCGCCCTCGGCGGGGGCGGGTACGCGGTCGCGGAGGTGGTGCCACGTTCCTGGACCCATCTTGTCGCCATCGCCGCGGGCCGGCCCGTCGACCCGGCGGCGGAGACCCCGGAGGAGTGGCGCCAGGAGGTGTACGCCCGGACCCGGCAGCTCGCGCCGCGGCGGATGACGGACGGCCGCGACCCGCACTGGCGTGATTTCGAGGACGGCGGCTACGACCCGGCGGACCGTCTCGACCAGGCGGTGCTGGCGACCCGGCGTGCGGTGTTCCCGGCCCACGGGCTGCTGCCGTAGTGCCGCGCGGCACACCGCGGTACCGGTTACGGCCGTGAACGCCCGGGGCGTCTCCAGCAGGCCCTCCGGCGCCGGACTCCGCTGCGCTACGCTCCCCGGGCCGTGTTCTCTCGGCGGGGACATGCCGCCACCTCATATCGTCGCAGGGGCGATGAGTCGACATAACGACCCGGTTCGGTCTACGTACCCTTTCCGGCGGCGCCGGACGGCGGGTTCCTCCGGCCCCGGTGGGGGAGGGGCGGCGCCCGGCGCGGAATCCGGGTACGGAGCCGTCGGCCGCGTCCGTCCGTACCGTTCCGGGCGCCGGGCCCGGCCTCGGGGAGAGGTCGCCCGCACCCTCGGCCTGCGTGGTGAGCGGGGCGAACTCCCAGTTCACGCCGGGTCTCACGAGAGTGGGCCGGTGACCGGGGCGGGACCGGCGGCGCGGGGAGGCGCGGGGCGGGGCGCGTGAGGGCCACTGTTTCCCCCGATGACACCGTGAGGTTCGCTTACCCCCGTCGCCTACGCGCTATGTACTCAATGGGGGGCGTCTGTCCCAGTAGGAGAGCGAACGCTGCTCCTCTTCCCCACTCGTACCACCCGCCCCTACTCTGGGAGTGAGCACACAGCGACGAGGAGTTACCGGAGGGGAAGCCGGTGACCGTCCGGTGCGGAAGGTTCAGGTGTCTCAATGGCTGGTGGCGAAAGGCCTCTCAACGAGGTCGTTTTCCTGACCGTGGCGGAGGTCGCCGCGGTGATGCGAGTGTCGAAGATGACCGTGTACCGCTTGGTGCACAGTGGTCATCTGCCTGCCATCCGGGTGGGGAGGTCCTTCCGCGTCCCGGAACAGGCGGTCCATGAATATCTCCGCGAGTCCTATGTGGGGGTGGAGACCGCCTGACGGCGCCCCTCGGATTACGTCCATCACGCGGTGGCGGGTAGGCTGACCCGATGTAGGTCGTGTGGGCTCGGACGCCCCGCACCGAGTGATTCGAAGTAAGCGAGGGTAGTCGTGGGCTCTGTCATCAAGAAGCGGCGTAAGCGGATGGCCAAGAAGAAGCACCGCAAGCTGCTCAAGCGCACCCGAGTCCAGCGTCGTAACAAGAAGTAAGTTCGACGGCAGGACCAATGGCCGCCCTCCCGCCGGCACGGCGGGAGGGCGGCTGCGTTGTGCCCGCGGGGTGGATGGCGCCCCCGTCCGGGGCTGGGCCCGGCCGTGCGCCGGTGCGGTGCCGCCGGACGTCCGGGCCGGGTCACGTCGGTGCCGCCTCACACCCGTGCGGGGACCGAGCCCCGGCCCGCCCGAGGTCCACCCGGCCGCTCGAGGCCGCGGACCCCGCCCCGTTCGACCGGGCCGGCCTACGGAATTCCGTCTTCCCGGTCACCTCACCACCCCGGCCACGGGATACGGTGACCGGCGAGCGGCAAGACGTGGAGAATCGAACACCGAGCGGCGCCCGTGAACGCCTCCGCGGCCGGGAAGCAGGGGCACCCACGTGCCGTCTGCGGTGATCGTTGCCGAGGTGCCGGTGGTTGTTGCCGAGGTGCCGGTGATCGCGGACGAGGAGTGACGTCCGCGGGCACGGTGGCCCGGGGTTCACCAGCCGCCGGTGGGAGAGGCGGATCCGGAGCAGAGGAACCGGACCGGAAGACCAGGCCGGAAGAGAGAAGACGGCAGGCAGTAGGGCCGCGGACACGGTCACCGCACCGCCCGGCCGGAGGGAAGGCGCTGATATTGGGCAAGGTCGTGCTCGTCACCGGTGCCGGGCGGCAGCTCGCGGGCCGCTTCGTGCGGCGGATCCAGCGGGAACCCGAGGTCGCCCGGGTGATCGCGGTCGATGTCGTGCCGCCGGAACGGGATCTGGGCGAGGCCGAGTTCGTGCAGGCCGACATCCGGCAGCCGATGATCGCCCGTGTCCTCGTCGAGCACGCCGTGGACACCGTCGTCCACCTGGACGTCACCGGCACCCGGCCGCCCACCTTCGGCGTCGGCGGTACCACCAAGGCGACCCGGGGCCGGGCGGCGCTCAAGGAGACCAACGTCATCGGCACCATGCAGCTCCTGGGCGCCTGCCAGAAGGCACCCTCCGTGCGGCGGCTGGTGGTGAAGTCCAGTACCAACGTGTACGGCTCCGCCTCCCGGGACCCGGCCGTCTTCGACGAGTCCACCCCGGCCAAATCCCTGCCCAGCGGGGGGTTCGCGAAGGACACCGTCGAGGTGGAGGGGTACGTCCGGGGGTTCGCGCGGCGCCGTCCCGATGTGGCGGTGTGCGTCCTGCGCTTCGCCAACATCCTCGGCCCGCGCGCCGACACGCCGCTCGCCGAGTACTTCTCCCTGCCGGTGCTGCCCACCGTCCTCGGCTACGACCCGCGGCTCCAGTTCGTCCACGAGGACGACGTGATGGAGGTGTTGCGGATCGCCGCCTCTGAGCCACGCCGCTCCACCCTCAACAGCGGCACCTTCAACATCGCGGGCGACGGCGTCCTGCTGCTGTCGCAGACCGCCCGCCGGCTGGGCAGGCCCACGCTGCCGCTGCTGCTGCCCGCGCTCACCGGCGTCCGCTCCCTGCTGCGTCTCGTCGGCATGACCGACTTCTCGCCCGAGCAGGTCCGGCTGCTGACCCACGGCCGGGTCGTGCGGACCCGGGAGATGCGGGAGACCTTGGGATTCGAGCCGAAGTACACGACGGCGGAGACCTTCGCCGACTTCGCCCGCGGCCGGGGCCCCGGGCTGCTCCCGCCGGAACGGCTGGCCCGCGCCGTGGACCGGCTCGGCGAGGCGCTGCTCGACCGCCCGGCCGACGGCTCCGGGACGGACGGCGGACCGCGCCGCTCCCCCCTCGCCCCCTGACACGTCAACCGAGGAGCGCAACCAGCATGGCGGACGCCAAGGTGATCCCGTTCGGTGAGGACCGGCCCCGAGGGGCGGGCGAGCGCCCGGCGCGGCGCCGCACCGGCCGGCGCAGGGCCGGCGACGCCGATTCCGGTACGGGTGCGGCCGGCGCGGAGCCCTCGCTGAGCGCTGTTCCCACCGGCGGGGCGGACACCGGCGGCACCGGCGGTACCGGCGGCGCGGGTGGCACAGGGGGCTCGCCCCCGGCCCCGCCGGCCGGTGGTGAGCCGGAGGGCTGGGAGCGGCGGCTCGCCACCGGCCTCGCCTTCCTCCGCCGCCGCCTCACCGGCGAGTACGAAGTCGACGAGTTCGGCTATGACGAGGACCTCACCGAGCACGTCCTGATGTCCGCGCTGCGGCCGCTCTACGAGTCGTACTTCCGGGTGGAGGCGCGCGGCCTGGAGAACATCCCGGACACCGGTGGCGCGCTGGTCGTCTGCAACCACTCGGGGACCCTCCCCCTGGACGGCCTGATGCTCCAGGTCGCCGTGCACGACAACCACCCGGCGGGCCGCACGCTGCGGCTGCTCGCGGCCGACCTCGTGTTCATGCTGCCGGTCGTCAACGAACTGGCGCGCAAGGCGGGTCATACGCTCGCCTGCGCCGAGGACGCCGAACGGCTGCTGGAGCGCGGCGAGGTCGTCGGTGTGATGCCGGAGGGGTTCAAGGGGATCGGCAAGCCGTTCTCCGAGCGCTACAAGCTCCAGCGCTTCGGGCGCGGCGGATTCGTGTCCACCGCGCTGCGGGCCGGAGTCCCGATCGTGCCCTGCTCGATCGTCGGCGCGGAAGAGATCTACCCGATGATCGGCAACGCCCGGACCGTCGCCCGGCTGCTGGGGCTGCCGTACTTCCCGCTGACGCCGACCTTCCCCTGGCTCGGCCCCCTGGGCGCCGTACCGCTGCCGACCAAGTGGACGATCCAGTTCGGTGAGCCGATCCCCACCGACGGCTACACGCCGGAGGCCCTGGAGGACCCGATGCTGATGTTCAACCTCACCGACCAGGTGCGGGAGACCATCCAGCACACCCTCTACAAGCTGCTGGTCGAGCGCCGGTCGGTGTTCTTCTGACGGGGGCGGGCCGGACGGAGCGGCGGGCCTGGATCACGGACCGGTGAACGCCCCGGCCGGCGGGCGCCGGCCGGGGCGGACCGGTTCAGTTCCGGGCGTCCGGATCGAACCCGAAGTCGGGGAGGAGCCCCGGGAACAGCGGCGGCAGAGTGATCTCCGGCGGTTGCGGCGTGGCCTCACCGCCGGGTGGGAGGGACGGGCTGCCCGTGCCCGACGGGTCGAGCGGGCTCCCCGTGCCGCCCGGTGACTCGCCTTCCGGGCCGCTCGCGGAGCCGGAGGGCTGGGGCTCGGAGCCGCCCGGGACGCTCTCGGAGGGAGCCGCGCCGGGCGGCGCCGGTTCCCCGGTCCCGCTCCCGGGGCCGGAAGGGGCGTAACGGCCCGAGGGCTGCCGGAGCCCCGGGATCCCGGCGGACGGATCGTCGGGCAGCAGCGCCTTCAGCGGACCCACCTCATGCTCTATGGCGTCCATGACGGCCGTGACCTCGTCGCGTACGTCGATGAGCTGGGCCGGGAGACGGCCACTGAGGGACTGCCAGCCCTCCCGGTGCGCCCGGGAGAAGGAGTCCAGGGCCTCGATGGGCGCCAGCGAGCCGTTCCGCTGGTAGGCGGAGCTGAGCAGACGGTGGCCTTCGGAGGCGTCGTGCCGCATGCCGGAGAGGGCGCGGCGGACTTCCCCGACCGAGTCCTCATCCAGCTCGCCGGCGCGGCCGCGCTCCATCAGACGGCTCGCCTCGTGCATGCGGGTGGCGGCCTGGTCGAGGTAGAGCATGCCGGCTTCCCGGTCGTCGTCGGCGAGGCCACGGCGGAGGTCCTCCATGCCGCGTTTGAGGCCGTAGAGGGAGTCGCCGGGCAGGGCGTCGGAGCTGGCGGCGGCGACGCCGCCGAACGCCCCGGCGGCCACGCCGACCGTCAGGCCGCCCGCGGCCAGCCCCTGGGACCAGCGTGAACGCGGACGCAGCCGGCCCTGCGCCCGCGCACGACGGGCGTGTGCCCCGGCGCGACCGGAGCGCTGACCGGGCATGGGTCTCGCCGCTGCCCCCTCCTCGCCGGCCGGGGCCCCGCCGGCGAACATCGACTCGACTGCGGCGACCAACTGCGCCCGCTGGACGGTTCTGACCCCGGGGTCCAGACGGGGTGCGGGCAGTTCGCCGAGCCCGGCCGCGACGGACAGCATCCTGCCCAGCTCGGCGTCGTCCTCCGGCGGTTCGGGCCGCCGTTCGTCCAGGGCTTCGGCGAAGGCGTTCGCCCGCCGGTGCGCCGGTGCGGATCTGATCACAGGCGGCCCCTCCTCTCCTCGTCAGCTGCGACTCCGGGACCGATGGGGGCGGTTGCCAGGCTCGCACACGACCACTCGGACGAGTGACGAATAGCAAGCATGGGCGCAACCGATGGGAGTCTGCATCCCGCACAACGAGTGGCTCGACGGTGGGGTTACGGGGCCCGGATCCCCCGCCGCGTGAGGCCGTGGACTGCTCAGGACGGTGGTTGACCGGCGTCCGGGAGCGGCGGTGACCGGTGCAGGTCCGGGCCAGGTCGGGGCCAGGACCGTGCACGTCGGTGCGGGTCCGGCGGGCGGCCCCCGCACGGTGAGCGGGCCCGTACGGTGAGCGGGCCCGTACACGTCGCGGTCCGGGAGGAGCGGCCCCGGGGGCCGGCCGGGGGCGTGGGCTCTCCGCCGGGCCGGCCGGGCCGGTCAGCGGGCGTCCTCCGGCAGCAGCCGGGCGAGGGTACGGACGGCCCGGTACTGCAGGGTCTTGATGGCGCCCTCGTTCTTGCCCATCGCCCGGGCCGTCTCGGCCACCGACAGGCCCTGGAGGAAGCGGAGCGTCACGCACTCCTGCTGCTGGGGGTTGAGCCGGCGGACGGCGTCCAGCAGGGTGGCGTTGGAGAGCGACTCCAGGACGGAGTCCTCGGGGCTGCGCTCGACCTCGTTGGCGTCGAGCATCTCGCCCGTGGTGATCTCCAGCCGGAAGCGGCTGGACTTGAAGTGGTCGGCGACGAGGTTGCGCGCGATCGTCACCAGCCAGGCGCCGAAGTCGCGGCCCTGCCAGGTGAAGGTGGAGATGCGGCGGAGGGCCCGGAGGAAGGTCTCGCTGGTGAGGTCCTCGGCCGTGGCCCGGCTGCCGACGCGGTAGTAGATGTAGCGGTACACGGTGTCGGCGTACTGGTCGTAGAGGCGCCCGAACGCCTCGGCCTCGCCGTCCTGGGCGCGCTCGACGAGGTCCATCATGCGGCGGCTGTCGCGGTCGGCGGCGGGACGGCGGGCGGTGGAGGCGCGGCTGCCGCCCGGGCCCGCCGAGCCGGAGGTGAGCGGGACCCTGCGGCTGACCGCGGCGGGGATGCCCGTGGCGGGAGCGGGTACGGCTGAGGCGGGGACGGCGAGGGCCGGCAGCAGACGGGGGGTGGGGACGAGGTCGCGCAGCTGGTCGAGAACCGCGGCGCGGAGCTTGGCCAGGCCCGAGGCGTCAACCCCGACATGTGGGTACACGGGACTCCCAGAGGCAGAGCTTCCATCACGTGCAGTGCGGAACCGTTCACCCGTCGCATGGGGCGTGGGGATCATGGGAACCGGTATGCGTCAGAGGAGAATAACGCTTCGTGCAGAGCGCGCTACGCCGAGTTGCCCAATTCGGCGATTAGTTCCCGTGCGTTATGGATTGCTGATCGGTCGGACGGTGAACGCGGTACGTAACCTGACCGTTTTGCCGCACCTTGTGTTCGCTTCCGGTCGGGGATGGGCCCGGCCGCCGGGCTCGGGAACGGGAATTCGAGCGCGGTGCGTGACCGCCGGGCCGTGGCGGGTGGCCCGTGGCGGTGGTGGCAGGTGGCTACCGGCGCCTGCGGTGCAGTGCCGCGGCCGCCGCCGCGCCCCCCGCCAGCGCCCCGACCCCCGCCGCGGCCGGGATGCCGACCTTCGCCGCCTTGCGCGCCGTACGGTAGTCGCGCAGGTGCCAGTCGCGCGAGCGGGCGTGCTTGCGCAGCTTGGTGTCCGGGTTGATGGCGTACGGGTGTCCGACGATCGACAGCATCGGGATGTCGTTGTGCGAGTCGCTGTACGCGGCGCAGCGGGTCAGATCCAGGTTCTCCGCCAGTGCCAGGGCCCGTACGGCCTCCGCCTTCGCGGGGCCGTGCAGGGGTTCGCCCACCAGCCGCCCGGTGTAGACACCGTCCACCGATTCGGCCACGGTGCCCAGGGCGCCCGTGAGTCCGAGCCGGCGCGCGATGATCGTCGCCGCCTCCACCGGGGCGGCCGTGACCAGCCACACCTTCTGGCCGGCGTCGAGGTGGGCCTGCGCCAGCGCGCGCGTGCCCGGCCAGATGCGGCCGGCCATGTACTCGTCGTAGATCTCCTCGCCCATCTCCATGAGTTCATGGACGTGGTGGCCCCGGACGATGGAGAGGGCGCTCTGCCGGGCGTCCTCCATGTGGGCCGGGTCCTCGACGCCGGCCAGCCGGAACCACGTCTGCTGCCAGGCGAAACGGGCCAGCTCCCGCTTGCTGAAGAACTTCCGCTTGTACAGCCCGCGGCCGAAGTGGAACAGGGCCGCGCCCTGCATGACCGTGTTGTCCAGGTCGAAGAACGCCGCCGCGCGCACGTCGCCGACGACGGGGAACTCCGGTTGCGCCGGGGGCGCCTCGGGGGCGGTCCCGATCTCCAGCGATGTCTTGCGGGCAGCCTCCGCCGACGCTTCGCCGGCGAGCACGCTGCGGGCCGTGGCGGAGCGTCTGCGGTGGTGGAGCCATCCCAGAGCGGCCATGGGCCCGAGCATAACCACTGATCAGTCCGCGCCGGAGACGGTCCGGTTGCGGCGGGTGAACACGGGCCGAAGGGTGAGGCGGCCCGGCGGTGGCGCCACGGCGGCAGGGGGAGCGCCGGGGCGCCGGGGTCCACCCCCCACCCGGCGCCCGTCAGCCGCCGAGCGCCTTGCGCAGACGGGCCGGGTCCACCCGCCAGAAGTCGTGCTGCGCGCCGTCGACCAGGACGACCGGGATCTGCTCCCGGTAGAGCCGGTGCAACTCCTCGTCCCGGGTGATGTCCTTCTCCTCCCAGGAGGAGCCGAGGTCCGCGCAGACGGTGCGGATCACTTCCCGGGCGTCGTCACAGAGGTGGCAGCCGGGCTTTCCGATCAGGGTCACGACGCGGTCGGCCGGGCCGGGGCGGGCGGAGCGGCGCAGGAGTGGGCTCATGGTGTGCATTGTGCAGCGCCACGCCGTCCCGGCGCAGAGGGGCGGGGGAGGGCGAGGGGGCCGAGGGGGCTAGGGAGGGGTGCGCGCGGCCTGGAACGCGTCCTGCGGCGGGCGGCGCGGGAGCCTCTCCCCGGTCGGCCGGCTCCGCCGGGTCTGCCGGGTCCGCCGGGACTGGGGAGCTCCCGGGCCCGGGAGCTCTGGAAGCTCTGGAAGCTCTGGAAGCTCTGGAAGGTGTGGGAGGAGGGGAGTCTTTCCCGGTGTGATGTCGGCGTCGGTGCGACGGCTGGGAACCAGCCATCGTCTCCACTACCATCGAGGGGCGTTCTGGTGCGCTCGGGGGCGGAGTGACGAGGAGTGGTGAGCCGGTGCCCCCGTGGCTGGTCAGAGGTCGCGCCGGGGCGATCCCGGCTTCCGGTTCCCTCGTGGCCGGAATTCATCGCGTGAGCCCGATCACTTTGCGCGGACAAATAGGACACCATCTTTGTGCACGCGTTCACAAAGACATAGCCTGCAAGGGACGGGGCGGTCCGCGGAGACGAGGCCGCCCACAGCCCCGCTCTACCCGCAGGAGCACCGTGGCAACTGGCCGAACGCACCGACCGGCGACCCGCAGCCGAGGGATTCCCGAGGCCACCGTCGCCCGGCTTCCGTTGTATCTGCGCGCCTTGACGGCTCTGTCGGAGCGTTCCGTCCCCACCGTCTCGTCCGAGGAACTCGCGGCCGCGGCCGGGGTGAACTCCGCCAAGCTCCGCAAGGACTTCTCCTACCTCGGCTCCTACGGCACCCGTGGGGTCGGCTACGACGTCGAGTACCTCGTCTACCAGATCTCCCGTGAGCTGGGGCTCACCCAGGACTGGCCGGTTGTGATCGTCGGTATCGGCAACCTCGGCGCCGCGCTCGCCAACTACGGCGGTTTCGCCTCCCGCGGCTTCCGCGTCGCCGCGCTGATCGACGCCGACCCGGCCATGGCGGGCAAGCCGGTGGCGGGGCTGCCGGTGAAGCACACCGACGAACTCGAGGCGATCATCGAGGAGAACGGGGTCTCGATCGGCGTCATCGCCACGCCCGCCGGCGCCGCCCAGCAGGTGTGCGACCGGCTCGTCGCCGCCGGTGTCACCTCGATCCTCAACTTCGCGCCCACCGTCCTCTCCGTCCCCGACGGGGTGGACGTGCGCAAGGTCGACCTCTCCATAGAGCTGCAGATCCTCGCCTTCCACGAGCAGCGCAAGGCGGGCGAGGAGTCACCGGCGGCGCCGGCGGCCCCCGCGCGGGCCGTGCGTGGCGGCTCCGGTGGAGGGAAGGGACCCGACGGGGACGTCCCCGCCGTGATGCCGGCATGAGTCTGCTCGTCGTCGGGTTGAGTCACCGCAGCGCGCCGGTCAGCGTGCTGGAGCGGGCCGCGCTGGCCCCGGAGGCGCGGGGCAAGCTGCTCCAGGACGCGCTCACCGCGGAGCCGGCCGCCGAGGCCGTGGTGCTCGCCACCTGCAACCGCCTGGAGCTCTACGCCGACGTGGACAAGTTCCACGCCGGGGTCGCCGAGCTGTCCACCCAGCTCGCCCTGCACAGCGGCGTCGGGCTGGAGGAGCTGACGCCCTACCTCTACGTCCACTACGAGGACCGCGCCGTCCACCACCTCTTCTCGGTGGCCTGCGGCCTGGACTCGATGGTGGTCGGCGAGGGGCAGATCCTCGGCCAGATCAAGGACGCGCTCGCCCTCGGCCAGGAACTGCACACCGCGGGGCGGCTGCTCAACGACCTCTTCCAGCAGGCCCTGCGGGTCGGCAAGCGCGCCCACAGCGAGACGGGCATCGACCGGGCCGGGCAGTCGCTGGTCACCTTCGGCCTCGGCCGGCTCGCCGCCGGTGAGGGGTTCGCCGAGGTCACCGAGTGGGCCGCCGGGAAGCGGGCGCTCGTCGTCGGCGCCGGGTCCATGTCCTCGCTGGCGGCGGCCACCCTGGCGCGGGCCGGGGTCCGCGAGATCGCGGTGGCCAACCGCACCCGGGAGCGGGCGGAGCGGCTCGCCCTCGCCCTGAGTGGCGAGCGGACGTCCCCGGACGGCGGCGGGCGGGACGCGGTGACCGGAGAAGGCGCCGGAGCCGGCGACGGCCCGGTGGCGCGCGCCGTCGCCATGGAGGACATCCCCTCCGAGCTGGCCCGGGCGGAGGTCGTCGTCTCCTGTACCGGCGCCACCGGTCTCGTCCTCACCGCCGGTGACCTGCGGTCCGCCCTCGACGCGCGCGTTGCCGCCGAGGCGACCGGCACCGCCACAGACGCCACCGCCACCGCCACCGCCACTGCCGCTGCCGGTCTGCGGCTGCTGGACCTGGCCATGCCCCGGGACGTCGATCCCGCCGCGCACCGGGTGCCGGGCGTACGGCTGGTGGACATCGAGACCCTCGCCGAGGCGGCCGCCGACGCGCCGATGGCCGCCGACGTCGACCGGGTGCGCGGCATCGTCTCCGAGGAGGTCGCCGCCTTCGGCGCCGCGCAGCGTGCCGCGCACATCACCCCGACCGTCGTGGCCCTGCGCACCATGGCCGCCGACGTGGTCGCCGGCGAGCTCGCCCGGCTCAACGGGCGGCTGCCCGACCTCGACGACAAGCAGCGCGCCGAGATCACCCAGACGGTGCGCCGCGTCGTCGACAAGCTGCTGCACGCGCCCACCGTGCGGGTGAAGCAGCTCGCGGGGGAGCCCGGCGGCGCGGGGTACGCCGACGCGCTGCGGGAACTGTTCGACCTGGACCCCGACGCGGTGGCCGCCGTCAGCAGAGCCGACGGCGGCGGCCCCGGAAGGGGGCGGACATGAACGACAGAGGCACCACCATGAGCACCACCGGAGCCACCCGTCCCGGACCGGGCGTCACCGCCCACCGCACGGGACTGCCCGCGGCACCGCCCGTCGGCGCCCCGGACGCCGCGGCCGGGCTCGCCGGACGCGGACCGCTCCGCCTCGGCACCCGGCGCAGCAAGCTCGCCATGGCGCAGTCCGGGAAGGTGGCGGACGCCGTGCGCGCCCTCACCGGCCGTCCCGTGGAACTGGTGGAGATCACCACCTACGGCGACATCTCCCGCGAGCACCTCGCGCGGATCGGCGGCACCGGCGTCTTCGTCTCCGCCCTCCGTGACGCGCTGCTCGCCGGTGAGATCGACCTCGCCGTCCACTCGCTCAAGGACCTGCCGACCACCCAGCCGGAGGGCCTGGTCATAGCGGCCGTGCCCGAACGCGAGGACCCGCGCGACGCGCTCGTCGCCCGCGACGGCCGGACCTTCGCGGAGCTCGCCGCCCTCGCGCCGGCCGGCCGTCCGGCCGCGCGGATCGGCACCGGCTCGCCGCGCCGCATGGCGCAGCTCAACGCCTGGGCCGCCGCGCTGGGCGGAGCGGTCGAGACCGTGCCGATCCGGGGCAACGTCGACACCCGCATCGGTTACGTACGCTCCGGCGAGCTCGACGCGGTCGTCCTCGCCGCCGCCGGCCTGCACCGGGTCGGCCGCATCGGCGAGGCGACGGAGAAGCTGCCCGTCGACGCCGTACTGCCCGCCCCCGGCCAGGGGGCACTGGCCGTCGAGTGTGTGGCCGCGCACCGTGTGCACGGCACCGCCCTCGCGGCCCGGCTCGCCGAACTCGACGACCCGCGCACGCGGGTCGCCGTGACCGCCGAGCGATCCCTGCTCGCCGCCCTGGAGGCCGGCTGCAGCGCACCCGTGGGAGCGCTGGCCGACCTGTTGGCCGACGGGCAGACTGTCACCGAGATGCGCCTGCGCGGCGTCGTCGGCACGACCGACGGCACCGCGCTGGTGCAGCTGTCCACCACCGGTCCCGTACCCTCGTCGCCCGACGGCGCGGCGGCCTTCGGCCGCGAACTCGCCGCCGAGATGCTCGCCAAGGGTGCGGCCGGTCTTATGGGGGAGCGAGCACTTTGAGCCCCACCGCAGTAAATCTCCGTTCCGCGCCGCAGCCGGCTGTCGGTCACGTCACCTTCCTCGGTGCCGGGCCCGGCGATCCGGGGCTGCTGACGCTGCGCGCCGTGGAGGCGCTCACCCAGGCGGATGTGCTGGTCGCAGACCCCCGGGTGCTCGACGTGGTGGTCACGCACACGCGCGCAGGGGTGGACATCCCACAGCTCGCGCCTGACGGCACGTCGGACCAAGGGGCCAACTCCCCTGCGGGGAAGGCCCTTCAGGATGCCGCCAATCTTGTCATGGCGGCCGCGCGGGGCGGCAAGCGGGTCGTCCGCGCGCTCTCCGGCGATCCGGGCCTGGACTGTGACGCCGCCGACGAGATGCTGGCGTGCGCCGCCGCGGGCATCGTCTTCGAGGTGGTGCCGGGGGTGGCGACCGCCGTGGGCGTGCCCGCCTACGCCGGGCTGCCGCTGCGGACCGCCGAAGGCACCGACGTCCGCTTCATCGACGCGGCCACGGCCTCCGAGCGCTCGTGGACGGAGGTCGGCTCCAGCGACGCCACCGCCGTCGTCTCCACCACTCTGGAGTCGGTCGCGGCCGCCGCGGCCGAGCTGATCTCCGGCGGGCGGAAGCCGGACACCCCGATGGCCGTCACGGTCGCCGGCACCACGACCCGGCAGCGCACCTGGACCGCCACCCTCGGCTCCATCGGCCAGGTGCTGAAGGCCGCCAAGGTGCTCCCGTCGGCGGACGGGGGCCAGCCGGTCATAGCGGTTGTCGGCGAGCACAGCACGGACGCGCGGCGCGGTCCCCTGTCCTGGTTCGAGTCCAAGCCGCTCTTCGGCTGGAAGGTGCTCGTGCCGCGGACCAAGGAGCAGGCCGCGTCCCTCTCGGACCAGCTCCGCTCCTACGGCGCGGTGCCCAGCGAGGTGCCGACCATCGCCGTCGAGCCGCCGCGCACCCCGCAGCAGATGGAGCGCGCGGTGAAGGGCCTGGTCACCGGCCGGTACGAGTGGATCGCCTTCACCTCCGTCAACGCCGTGAAGGCCGTCCGGGAGAAGTTCGAGGAGTACGGGCTCGACGCCCGCGCCTTCGCCGGGATCAAGGTCGCCGCCGTGGGCGAGCAGACCGCGAGAGCCCTGGTGGAGTTCGGGGTCAAGCCCGACCTGGTGCCCAGCGGCGAGCAGTCGGCCGCCGGCCTGCTGGAGGACTGGCCGCCCTACGACCCGGTGTTCGACCCGATCGACCGCGTCTTCCTGCCGCGCGCCGACATCGCCACCGAGACCCTGGTGGCCGGGCTGATCGAACTGGGCTGGGAGGTGGACGACGTCACGGCCTACCGGACCGTGCGCGCCTCGCCGCCGCCGGCCACGACCCGTGAGGCGATCAAGGGCGGCGGTTTCGACGCCGTCCTGTTCACCTCGTCCAGCACCGTGCGCAACCTCGTCGGTATCGCGGGCAAGCCGCACAACGTCACCGTCATCGCCTGTATCGGCCCGGCCACCGCCAAGACGGCGGAGGAGCACGGGCTGCGGGTGGACGTCCTCTCGCCCGAGCCGTCGGTGACCCGGCTCGCCGAGGCGCTGGCCGACTTCGGCGCCAAGCGCCGGACCGCGGCCGTCGAGGCGGGCGAGCCCGTCACCCGGCCGAGTGAACGCCGGCCCGGATCGCGCAGGAGGCGTGCCACGTCATGAGGTTCGGGAGGAAGAACGCGACCGGCGGTGCCGGGGCCGCGGCAAAGGCCGACGGCGGGAGCGGAGCGGCCGACGGTGCCGGCGGGGCCGGCGAGGACGCGCGGACGCCGTCCGGGCCGCGGGCTCCCGGCCGGCCGGGGGCCGTGCCGGCCCCGCCGAACGGTCCGGTGATCCGGCCGCGGCGGCTGCGGACCACCCCCGCGATGCGCCGCATGGTCGCCGAACACCGGCTGCACCCGGCGGACCTGATCCTCCCCGCCTTCGTGCGGGAGGGGATCACCGAACCGGTGCCGGTCTCCTCCATGCCGGGCGTCGTCCAGCACACCCGCGACACCCTGCGGAAGGCCGCCGCCGACGCGGCCGAGGCGGGTGTCGGCGGCATCATGCTGTTCGGGGTGCCGCTGGAGAAGGACGCCCGGGGGACGGCCGGAACGGACCCGGACGGCATCCTCCAGGTGGCCATCCGGGACGTGAAGGCCGAGGTCGGCGACGACCTGGTGGTCATGTCCGACCTCTGCCTGGACGAGTTCACGGACCACGGCCACTGCGGGGTCCTGGACGCCCGGGGCCGGGTCGACAACGACGCGACGCTGGAGCGCTACGCCGAGATGGCGCGCGTGCAGGCGGTGGCGGGCGTGGACGTCGTCGGGCCGAGCGGGATGATGGACGGCCAGGTCCGGGTGGTCCGGGACGCGCTGGACGGCGCCGGCCACCAGGACGTGTCGATCCTCGCCTACACGGCGAAGTACGCCTCGGCCTTCTTCGGTCCGTTCCGGGAGGCCGTGGACTCCTCGCTGAAGGGCGACCGGAAGACGTACCAGCAGGACCCGGCCAACGGCCGGGAGTCGCTGCGCGAGCTGGCGCTGGACCTCGCCGAGGGCGCGGACATGGTGATGGTCAAACCCGCGCTGCCGTATCTGGACGTGCTGCGCCAGGTGGCCGACGCGGTGGACGTCCCGGTCGCCGCGTACCAGGTGTCGGGCGAGTACGCGATGGTCGAGGCGGCGGCCGCCAACGGCTGGATCGAGCGGGACCGCACCATTCTGGAGACCCTGACCGGGGCCAAGCGGGCCGGGGCGAACCTGGTGCTGACGTACTGGGCGGACGAGGTCGCACGGCGACTGAACCGGGGGGAGTGAGGCCGGGGCGGGGGGGCCGGGTGCTCCCGTCTCGGTACCCACCTGGGTGTGACCGGCCGGAAGTGAGCCGCAGGGGCGGGAGCTCCTGCGGCTTTGCTGTGTCCGGGACTCGGGGGGCTGTGGTCGTGGGCGGGGGGCGTGGGTCGGCAGTCGTGGGTCGGTGGGTGGCCATGGGCGGGTGGTGGGTCGGCGTGTGGCGTTGGGCCGGCGGGTGGTCGTGGGTCGGTGGTCGTGATCTTTTGCCCGGGTTCGATGCCGGTGCCGGTGCCGGTGGCGGTAGCGGCCGGTGCCGGTCCGGTGCCGCTTTCCGGGAGGGCCGGGTGGGCGGCGCGGTGGTGGTTTCGGGTGCGTCGCGGGCCGCCCGGCCCTTTGGGAGCTGAGGTCACGGCGCCGGGGCCGGGGGTTCGCGGTGCTTTTCGCCACTCGGGGTCGGGCGTGCCCGGTGGGCGAGTTCGACAAGACGGAGTGGCCGGGGTGGGTGGGGGCGCGCGGGGCACACGCGTGCGTGGTCTTCTCCGGCTGTCCCGCCGTCGTGGCGGGCTGTCCGTGGTCGCGGTGACTGCGGGGAGTCGGATGGTGCACGATTGGACGCCTGCGGGCGGTTCATCGGCATGGCCGGATCGGGGGGTCGTGGTGGCGTGGTCGTACCCGTCCCGGTGCCGGGCGAGCCTTCGGGCGTGAGGGGGATCTTGTGGGTCGGGGCGTGGGGGGTCGTGGGCCAGGAGGCCGGGAGGCGGAGCTGAGGCGTCGCGGAGAATGCCGACCGGACGGCGCGTCCCACCCCGCGTCCGGCGTCAGGCGCCCACGGGGCACGGAGAGCGGCTCGGGTGGTGGGGGGCGTTCGGATCCCCGCGTCCGGTCGAGGGACGATGACGGTGACGATGTGCGCAGGTGCGTGCAGGTTCTCGGGGAAGTCCATCAATGTGACGGTTACCCGGTGAACTGGCCGGACCGGCCCGCTGAGTGGCTGTCGCGCGCTTCCGAGGTCGGGGCCTGGGTCGCTGAGCTGGACGGCGTTCTCGTCGGTCACGTCAGCTTGTCCCGCAACGGTGAACAAGATCGGGCGCCCGGTCTGTGGAGTGAGCGGAACGGGACGGACAAGGCGCTGGCCGCTGTGGTCAGCCGACTGTTCGTCGCCCCGTCGGCCAGGGGGCACGGCATCGGCGCACTGCTGATCGGCCGGGCCGTGGAGGAGGCACAACGCCGTGGTCTGCATCCGGTGCTGGACGTCGTGGCCTCCGACGCCGCCGCGGCAGCACTCTACGAGCGGCTGGGCTGGGAACTGCTGGCCACGGTCGAGCAACGGTGGGGTCCCTCTCAGCGCGTGACCCTTCGTTGTTATGCGGCGGCGGTCGTGACGGGTTGATGCCGCGTTCGACTGCCGTCGAGCCTGCGGTTGCCCCGGCTCGTACTGCGGCCCGGCCGCCGCCAGAGGCGCGCTGATTCCGCGGGATGCGTGCCCGGTCGGCCTCGTCCGGGATGGAGCGGCGAAGGCCGCGCCGCGGCAGGTACGACGGTTGGTTCGGGAAGCCTGTGGCATGTGCCCTGGAGGCCGTGCCTGCGTGACCCGCCGCGACTGGGCGCCGTCCCGCGCAGTCCTGCTGGGAGGCTGTCGTTCGCCCAGGCGGCGCACGGACAGAGGGAGGCGGTCCTGTTGCCGATGGCCATGGGGATGCGCCGCCGAGGGCCGGGAAATGTCTGTTCCTTGCCCGGCTTCTCGTTCGGGGGGTTCACCCGTTCGGCTCTGCCGTGCTCACGCAGTGTGAGGGAGATAACCCGGCAACCCGCGACCCACCCGCACCACCACCGCGCCGCCCACCCGGCATCACCCACGACCCCGCCCACCGGGCCCCTCGCCGGTGTCGTCGGCGGCTCACCTGCACCTGATCGTTGACGGCAGCACGGCAGCACGACACGAAGGCAGGGCCGAGGCTGTGGACCGGGCCCGCGCAGCGAGGGAGCAGGAGCATTCCTGGGCAGGCCGGGAGCGGCCTCTCCTGGTTCCGGGAGCGACTCCGGAGCGGCCTCGCCTGCTCTCGCAGCGGCCCGGGTCCGCTACTCCGCCGGTCCGGACCAGGCCGATTCGGCCGCCGTCGAGGCCGCGTCGAGGTCGGCGCGGACGCCTGCCGCGTTCAGCGCTTCGGCCAGGGCGGTGAGCACCCGGACGACGGTGCCCGGCGTGGCGTCCGGACCGTAGTGGTTGACCCGGATCATCTCGCGGCCCAGGGCTCCGCCGCCCGCCGCCAGCGGGAGGGCCCGGGAGTTGGGGGGAGCGGCGGCCAGGGCGGCCGTCACGAGCTCGCGGGCGTCGAGGGAGTCGGGGGCCCGGAGGGTGGTGGCGACGGGGGCCGCGTCGCGCGCGTCGGTGACGTACGGGCGCAGGCCCTCCCCGCCCTGCCCGGTCAGGGCCTCGGCGCCGGCGCGCATGGCCGCCGCGGTGGCGCGGTGGCGGGCGATGGAGCTGTCGAGCCCGCCGTTCTCCTCGATACGGCGGACGCACGCCTCCAGGGCGAGCATCTCCAACTGCGCCGGCGCGTGCGGCAGCGCGGTGCGACCGGTGTCGATCCAGCGCTCCTTCCAGTCCAGCAGGGAGAGGTAGGAGCGGCGGGGCGCGTTCGGGTTCGTCCGGATCCGCTCCCAGGCGCGTTCGCTCACCGAGACGGCGGAGACCCCGGCCGGGCCGCCCATGGCCTTCTGGGCGCCGATCACACAGAGATCCACCCCCCACCGGTCGGTCTCCAGTGGCTCGGCGGCGACGGAGGCCACGGCGTCCAGCATCAGCAGGGCCCCGTGCTCGCGGACGACGGCGCCGATGGGGCCCACGGGGTTGGTGTTGCCGGTGGCGGCCTCGGCGTGCACCAGGGAGACGAGTTCCGTCTCGGGGTGCTCCGCGAGCGCGCGCCGCACGGCCTCCGCGGAGGCGGAGGTGTGGTACGGAACCTCGATGTCGATCACGTTCGCACCGGAGTCGCGCAGCCAGCCGCCGAACGTCTGTCCGTAGGGTCCGGTGATCACGTTGAGAGCGGTCGAACCCGGGCGTGCCGCGCCGCGGATGCAGCCCTCCAGCGGCAGCAGCGCCTCCCCCTGCATGACGATCACGTCGGCGTCCGTCCGCAGGACGGCGCCGATCCGCCGTTCGATGGAGGCGAAGTGTTCGGCGGAGAGCGGTGCGAGGTCGAGGAGGGGGTGGGACATGAGGGCTCGCTCACTCTCTCGTTCGTGGCAGGTGGCAGGTGGCAGGTGGCAGGTGGCGGGCGGAAGGGCGGAGGGGCGCGGTGCCGGAAGCCGCCGGGAAGGCGGCCTCGTCCGTGAGCTCGAACGCCGCGCGGTGACGTGGCGTCGGCTCATGCGATCGGATGCACGCGGGTCGGTGGTGGGCTCGGTCTGCTCGGCGGGCTCGGCGGACGCGATACGGACCGGCGGGGCCGCGGCGGTAAGGGGAGCGTACCTCCGTGATCGGCCCCCGTCCGGGCAGTGCGGCCCGTGGCCCCGCGGCCCATGGTCTGCGGCTGGTCTGCGCCCATGGCCCGCGCCCATGGCCGCGGTGCGGGAGGACGGCCGTGCCGGCCCGGCCTCCCGCACCGGGCTCAGAGGCGTTCGGGGGTGCGGATGCCCAGCAGCGCCATGCCCTGGCCGAGGGTGCGGGCCGTCAGGTCGCAGAAGAACAGCCGGTTCTCGGTGACCTCCGCCGAGTTCCCGGGCTTCAGTACCGGGCACTGGTCGTAGAACGCCGTGTAGGCCGTGGCGAGCTGGTAGAGGTACGCGGCCAGCTTGTGCGGCTCGTGGGTCTCGGCGACCGAGGCCAGGGTCTCGGCGAAGGCGTCCAGGTGCAGGCCCAGCGTCCGCTCGGCGGCGGAGAGCGGCAGCTCCGCGTGGGGCCGGGGCACCGCCGAGCCCGCCTTGCGCAGGATGGACTGGATCCGGGCGTAGGCGTACTGGAGGTAGACGCTGGTGTCGCCGTTGAGGGAGACCATCCGGTCCAGGTCGAAGACGTAGTCCCGCGCCATGGAGTTGGAGAGGTCCGCGTACTTCACCGCCCCGATGCCGACCTGGGCGGCGCGCTCGGCGACCTCCTCCGCGGTCAGCTCGGGAGCCTTCTCGGTGACGACGGTGGCCGCCCGCTCCACGGCCTCGTCCAGCAGGTCCACCAGGCGCACCGTCTCACCCTCGCGGGTCTTGAACGGCTTGCCGTCCTTGCCGAGGACCGTGCCGAAGGCGAGCTGCCGGGCGGCGCCCTCGGGCAGCCAGCCGGCCCGCCGGGCGGTCTCGAACACCATCTTGAAGTGGAGCGCCTGCCGGGCGTCCACGACGTAGAGCAGGGTGTCGGCCTTGAGGGTGCCGACGCGGTCGCGGATGGCGGCGAGGTCGGTCGCCGCGTAGCCGAAACCACCGTTGGATTTCTGCACGATCAGCGGGACCGGCTTGCCCTCGGGCCCCTTCACGTCGTCGAAGAAGACGCAGAGCGCGCCCTCGGAGCGGACGGCCACGCCGGCCGCCTCCAGCTCCTCGCAGACCCGCCGGAGGTCGTCGTTGTAGGCGCTCTCGCCGACCACGTCCTCGTCGCGGATCTCCACGTCCAGCTTGGCGTAGACACCCTGGAAGTAGATCTTCGACTCGTCGACGATCTTGTGCCAGAGGGCCAGCGTCTCCTCGTCACCCGACTGGAGGTCGACCACGCGGCGCCGCGCCCGGTCCTTGAACTCCTCGTCCGAGTCGAACAGCGCCCGGGACGCCTTGTAGAGCCGGTTGAGCCGGGCCATGGCCGCCTCGCCCTCGGCTGTGGCGCCCTCGGTGGTGTCCCCGGTGGTGCCCCCGGTGGTGCCGGCGGTGTCCGAGGCGTGGTCCAGCTCCTGCGGGTGCTCGATGAGGTACTGGATCAGCATGCCGAACTGGGTGCCCCAGTCGCCGATGTGGTGGCGCCGGATCACCGTCTCACCGAGGTGGTCCAGAATCTTCACCACGGCGTCACCGATCACCGTGGAGCGGAGGTGACCGACGTGCATCTCCTTGGCGACGTTCGGCTGGGAGTAGTCGATGACGGTGGTGCCCGGGCGCTCCGCGAAGGGCACGCCGAGCCGCCCGTCGGCCGCGCGCAGCGCCAGCGTCGAAGTGATCGCGGAGTCGGCCACGGTGATGTTGAGGAAGCCGGGTCCGGAGACCTTGATCGCGCGGATCACCGGATCGGGGTCGGCGTCGCCGGAGGTGGGGATGTGGTCCGCCACCGACGCGGCCAGCTCACGCGGATTGCCCTTCAGCCGCTTGGCCAGCGCCAGCATGCCGTTGGCCTGGAAGTCCGCCCGGTCGCTCCGTCGCAGCAGCGGATCGGCGTCGCCGGCCTCCGGCAGGGCGGCGGCGAGGGCGTCCGCGAGACGCTGGTGGACGGTGGCGGAAAGGGAAGGGACCGGGGCCATGGGGAGCTCGCGCCTTCTTTCGCGGTGGGGTGCGGTGCCGTCCGCCGCGGTGCCGGGCGGACCGGGTGTCCGGTCAGTATCCCACGGCACCGTGGTGGGGGCCGGAGCGTTTCCGGGTCTGGGACAATGGCGGGGCCGCACCTCCGGACGGGAACGCGGTGCGGCCGCGGGCCGGGAAGAACGCGCGGGGCAGCGGTACGTGGCGGCGTGGCAGGAGGCGGCGCGGACCGACGTGCCCCGACGGCGCGGAGGACCGCCCCGCGGCGGGCGGCAGGAGAACACCGCGGGCCGACCGCGGAGTGACGTGGCCGGGCACCGCGCGGTGGCGCGGACGGAAGCAGAGGACAGCGCGCGGCAGCGCGAGGGAAACGCGCGGCAGCGCAGAAAGAGGGGACGTGCCGATCGTGGCTGAGAGCACCGAGGCCGACTGGGTCTCCCGTTTCGCGGACGAGGTCATCGCCGAGGCGGAGCGCCGTGCCCCCGGCAAACCGATCGTCTGCGCGTCCGGGCTGAGCCCGTCCGGCCCGATCCACCTGGGCAATCTGCGGGAGGTCATGACCCCGCACCTGGTCGCCGACGAGATCCGGCGGCGCGGGTACGACTGCGTGCACCTGCTCTCCTGGGACGACTACGACCGGTTCCGCAAGGTGCCGGCCGGGATCGACCCGTCCTGGTCGGAGCACATCGGCAAGCCGCTCACCAGCGTGCCCGCGCCGCCCGGCAGCGAGTACACCAGCTGGGCGGAGCACTTCAAGGCGCCGATGGTGGCCGCGCTGGAGCAGCTCGGCATCGAGGTGCACCCGGTCAGCCAGACGCTCCAGTACACCTCGGGTGCCTACCGCGAGCAGATCCTCTTCGCCATGCGCGAGCGTGCGCGGATCGACGCCGTACTGGGCCGTTACCGCACCAAGGGCAAGCCCGCGAAGGCCGCCGCGCAGCAGACGCAGGCCGAGCAGCAGCAGCTGGAACAGCAGAAGCAGCAGAAGCCGCAGAAGCAGCAGAAGGGGGCCAAGCCGGCGGACGCGGCCGATGTCGCGGCGGCCGAGGCGGCCGCCGAGGGCTCCGGCGCGGCGGGCGAGGACGACGGCTCGGGCGCGGGCGCCGGCTACTTCCCGTACAAGCCGTACTGCTCCTTCTGCGACCGGGACTTCACCACGGTCACGTCCTACGACGACGCGACCACGGAGCTGGCCTACCGCTGCGTGTGCGGCCACTCCGAGACGGTGCGCCTCTCCGAGCACAACCGGGGCAAGCTGGTCTGGAAGGTGGACTGGCCGATGCGCTGGGCGTACGAGGGCGTGGTGTTCGAGCCGTCCGGGGTGGACCACTCCACGCCGGGCTCCTCGTTCACCGTCGGCGGCCAGCTGGTGCGGGAGATCTTCGGGGCCGAGTCGCCCATCGGGCCGATGTACGCCTTCGTGGGCATCAGCGGGATGGCGAAGATGTCCAGCTCGAAGGGCGGGGTGCCGACGCCGGAGGACGCCCTGCAGATCATGGAGGCGCCGCTGCTGCGCTGGCTGTACGCGCGCCGCAAGCCGAACCAGTCCTTCAAGATCGCGTTCGACCAGGAGATCCAGCGGCTCTACGACGAGTGGGACGCCCTGGGGCGGCGGATCGCGGACGGTTCGGCACAGCCGGCGGACGCCGCCGCGTACCGGCGGGCCGTCTCCACCGCCGCCGCCGAGTTGCCGCGCACGCCGCGGCCGTTGCCGTACCGCACGCTGGCCTCGGTCGTCGACGTCACCACGGGGCACAGCGAGCAGACCCTGCGCATCCTGCGCGACCTGGACCCGGAGAACCCGATCCGCTCGCTGGACGAGGTGCGGCCCCGGCTGGACCGCGCCGAGTGCTGGATCCGCACGCAGGTCCCGGCGGAGCAGCGCACCCGGGTCCGGGAGGAGCCGGACGGCGAGCTGCTGGCCTCCCTCGGCGAGACCGAGCGCGAGTCGCTGCGGCTGCTGCTGGACGGGCTGGACGACCACTGGTCGCTGGACGGGCTGACGACGCTGGTCTACGGCGTGCCGAAGATCCAGGCGGGTCTGCCCGCGGACGCCAAGCCGACGCCGGAGCTGAAGACGGCACAGCGGACGTTCTTCGCCCTGCTGTACCGGCTGCTCGTGGGCGGTGACACCGGGCCCCGGCTGCCGACGCTGCTGCTGGCGGTGGGCGCGGACCGGGTGCGGAAGCTGCTGGCGGGCTGAGCGACCGGCCTCCGGCCGAGGGGGCGCCCCGCTCCGGGGCGCCCCCTCGGGCTTTCCGGGGGTGGGCCCGCGGGGCGCGCGCTCTGCCGGTGGGGCAGCCCTTCCGGGACGGTGGGCCCGCTCCGGGGGCCCGGCCGGCCTCGGGGTTCCCGGGGAGTTCTACGCGATGTGGTCCTCGAACAGCTCGGTTTCGAAGCGTGCCGTGAACCGCTTCATGTACTGGTCCACCTCGCGGCTGTCCAGGCGCAGCCCGTGGGCCGCCTCGACGTTCGCGGCGAAGGCGCGCGCCGTCGGCATGCCCTCGCCCGCTATCGAGCCGCGGAAGGTGTGGTACAGCTCGTCGTCGGTGGGCATGGCGTCCTGCACCCCCTGGCCCAGCGGCCGGGTGCCGCCGGCCCCGTTCGGCACCTGGAACCGGGAGGCGGGCTCCTGGCCCCCGGCCGGCGCGTCCGTCCCGCCCGGCACCGTCCCACCCGGCCCCGTCCCGCCCGGCACCGCGCCGGTGGGCACCGCCGGGGCCTGGCCCCCGGCCGGTGCCGGCCCGGGGCCGGCCGCGCGCTGCTGCGGCACGGGGGCCGGCTGGGGCTGCTCCTCCTGCCGGGAGCGGTGGGGCTGCGGGGGAAGCTGCGGGAGGATGTGCCCGGCCGGTTCCGTGGGGTACCCGGCCGCGTCGTGGGTGGGGCCGCCCTGCTCCTGGTGGGGCAGGGGCTCCTCCGCCGGGCGCTCGTGGCCCGGCTCCTGACCGGTGGCCGTGGCCGGTGCGCCGGGCCGGGCCGTCGTGGGACGGGCTGTGGCGGATTCCAGCTCCGGGGGCGCGGGGTCGGCCGGAAGCAGCCGGGGTTCGATGCCCGCGGCCGCCAGTCCGGCCGGGGCGGTCTCGGCCAGCGGGACGCCGTAGCGGGCGAGCCGGAGCGGCATCACGGCCTCGACGGGTGCCTTGCGGCGCCAGGCGCGGCCGTAGCGGGCGCGCAGCCTGGCCTGGTAGACGAGGCGGTCCTGTTCGAGGCGGATGACCTCGTCGTAGGAGCGCAGCTCCCACAGTTTCATCCGGCGCCACAGCCGGAAGGTGGAGGGGAAGGCCAGCAGCCAGCGGGAGAGGCGGACGCCCTCCATGTGCTTGTCGGCGGTGATGTCGGCGATCCGGCCGATCGCGTGACGGGCCGCCTCGACGGAGACCACGAAGAGGACCGGGATGACGGCGTGCATCCCCACGCCCAGCGGGTCCGGCCAGGCGGCGGCGCCGTTGAAGGCGATGGTGGCGGCGGTGAGCAGCCACGCGGTCTGCCGGAGCAGGGGGAAGGGGATGCGGATCCAGGTCAGCAGCAGGTCGAGGGCGAGCAGGACGACGATGCCCGCGTCGATCCCGATCGGGAAGACCACGGAGAACGCTCCGAAACCTTTCTGCTCCGCCAGGTCGCGCACCGCGGCGTAGGAACCGGCGAAGCCGATCGCCGCGATGAGGACGGCGCCGGCGACGACCACCCCGATCAAGATGCGGTGTGTGCGTGTCAGCTGCATGGCGGCCACCCGCGCTCCCCTTCCGGCTGCTGTGTCGTCGAGAACTGTGGTGCCGAGGACTCCGTCGTCGAGGACCGGGCCCGTCGGGAACGGGGCGCCGGCCGGGACCGGGGCACCGGCCCGGTGTCGCCGGCGTCTCCACCACCGGCGTCGCCTCGGCCGGCGGCACCGTGGGCGCGGCGACTTCGGAGGTCCGGTGGCTTCGGGTCGACAACTCGGGGGGACAGCCTGGCACATGTGTGCGAGCGGCGAGGAGCCCGGACCCGTCCTGGGCCCGGGCTCCGGGGTGGTGATCGGCCGTCGAGGAGGCGGCTGGGAGCGGCTGGGAGCGGCCCTGGGCCGCCGGCGGCAGGCACCGGGACGGCCGTACCCGGGCCGGCCGGCGCGGGCGGGACCACAGCCCGGGCGGGCCGTGGCCCCGGCGCCCGGGCCGTCGCCCTCAGCTCGCGTCGCTGCCGGCGCCGCCCTTTCCGCCGTTGGCCTCGGCGACGGCCGCGACCGCCTCCTTGGCGGCCTTCTCGGCGTCCTTGAGCAGGTCCTCCGCCTTGGGCGGCTTGGCATCCTCGTAGCCGGCGCCGTTGTAGTTGAGGGTGATGACGACGTTCTCCGTGCGGGTCACCACGGTCTGGTTGCGGTAGCCGTCACCGTCCTTGGTGACGGAGTACCGGACGGTGGCGGCCTGGTCGCCGATGCCCGAGGGGCCGGCGTCCTTCACGTCCTTGCCGCCCTTGACGGACTTCGCCTCGGAGACCTGCTTGGTGAAGTACTCCTGGGCGCGCGACTCGGCGTCGCCGAGCGTCGCGTCCGAGTCGAAGCGCTGGAGCGAGACGTCCAGCCAGCGGTACTGGAAGCCGTCGAGCCCGTGCCAGGAGCAGCTTCCGCGCGCCTCGACATCGCTCGACTTGCCGGCGGTGCCGGACTTGCTGTCCGCCTTGGGGACCAGGTCGCCGATGGTGTCCTTGCCGAGCACGGAGCAGGGCTTCGGCAGGCCGGAGAACTTCGCGGGCGCCACCGTCGGCGCCGCGCTGCTCTCCCCCGGCGCCGGGGACGCCTTCCCGTCGGCCTGGTCACCGGAGTCGGAGGAGCAGCCGGCCACGAACATCACGGGTATGACGGCTGCTGCGGCGAGAAGTCGCGTGGCTGTTCGGTACATGGTTCCTTCGCTCTGCTGTCATCCGGGGAGGCGCTGGTGCCACCCGTACGCCGCACCACCGTACGGGGTGACGGCGGACGGGTGGCGGTTCATGCGTCGAAGGTCTCGGAGAGCTCCCGGGCCAGCCGCTGGGCCCGGCTCTGCAACTCCTCGCTGCCGGGGATGTCCGAACGGATCGTGGACCACCGGTCGTAGACGATGGTCACCAGGACGTTCGACGCCCGGAAGACGATGGTGATGTCACGGTGGACGCCCGAGTCGGCCGTGACGAGGTGGTCGTCGATGTAAGCGACATCACCCAGCCCGTCGAGGGGACGGGGGGCGAGAAGGGGCTCGTCGGAGTCCTCGGGGGAGGGGGTGGAGCTCTCGGCCCCGTCGTCGCCCCCGCCCTCCTCGCCTGCTTCCTCGCTTCCCTTGCTGCTCTCGCCGTCCTCGGAGTCCTCGGCGTCCTTGCCGGTGCCACCCGGCTTCCCGGTCTCGCCGGTCTTGTCCCCGCCGGCGTCCCCCTTGCCGGCGTCCGGTTCGCTGCCGCCGGCCTTGCCGTCCGCGGAGTCCCGGTCGTTCTTGCCGTCGGCGTTCTCGGCGTTCTCGGCGTTCTCGGCGTTCTCCGCCTCGGACGCGGAGGCCGAGGCGGACGGTTTGCCGTCGTCCGGCTTCTCGTCGGCCGGGGCCGGGATCCCCGCGGCGGACGCCTTCTTGTCGTAGAGCTGCTGGGCGCGGTCGTCGTCGCTGAGGGCCCGGTCGTAGGAGACGACCCGTTCGAGGTCGATCTCCAGGTTGTGGGAGCCGTCGGGCAGTCCGGCGGTCCAGCGGCAGCCCGCGCGGCGGCCGGTGTCGAAGGTGACGGACGGGTGGCCTGCGTAGGCCGTCTCGCGTTTGCCGTCGTCCAGCGCCTCCAGGCCGGGCAGCAGGGCCCGGAGCGTGCCGCGGTCCACGACGCCGCAGGCCTCGGGGAGGGTGCGGTACTTGCCGGGCCGGGCCGTGGGGCCGGCGGTGGGCGCGTTCTCCTGGGCGTCGCCGCCACCCTCGTCGCCGGAGGAGCCGGTGCAGCCGGCGGCGCCGGCGACCAGGCCCATGAGCAGCGCGACCGCCGCGGCGTTCGTTCGGTACGCCCTTCGCTGCACGGTGCCCGGCTCCCTTCGGGGGGTGGATGCCGCCGTTCGGCGGACGGAAGACCATGTGTACCGCACGTGCCGCCGCACCGCCGGGTTGGTGCCGGTTGTGTGACGGATGTCCGGTGGTGTGGGTGTGGTGACGGCGCGGTGGGGGCGTCCGGCCGCGGGGGCGGTCCGCGAAGGCGGCCTGCGGGCGGGGCCGGCGGGGCGGTCCGGCGGCGTGGCCGGCCCGGCTCAGCGGGGCTCGCGGTGCACCTTGGTGTTGGACGCCTGGGCGCGGGGGCGGACGACGAGCAGGTCGATGTTGACGTGCGAGGGGCGGGTGACGGCCCAGGCGACGGTGTCCGCCACGTCCTCCGCCGTGAGCGGGTCGGCGACGCCCGCGTAGACGGCGTCCGCTCGCTCCTGGTCGCCGCGGAACCGGGTCAGCGAGAACTCGTCCGTGCGCACCATGCCGGGCGCCACCTCCACGACCCGGACGGGGGCGCCGCAGAGCTCCAGCCGCAGCGTCTCGGTGAGGGCGTGCGCGCCGTGCTTGGCGGCGACGTAGCCACCGCCGCCCTCGTAGGTGCCGAGGCCGGCGGTGGAGGAGAGCACGACGACCGTGCCGTCCCCCGATCCCTTGAGGGCGGGCAGCAGGGCCTGGGTCACGTGGAGCACCCCGAGGACGTTGACCTCGTACATCGCCCGCCAGTCGGCGGGGTCCCCCTCCGCGACGGGGTCGAGGCCGAAGGCCCCGCCCGCGTTGTTGACCAGCACGTCGCAGCGGTCCAGGGAGGCGGCGAAGGCGTCGACGGCCTGCCGGTCGGTGACGTCCAGCGGGTGCGCGACGGCCTCCCGGCCGGCCGCCGTCAGCTCGGCGGCGAGCGCCTCGACGCGCTCGGCCCGGCGCGCGGTGAGGACCACCCGGTAACCGGCCTCGGCCAGCTTCCGGGCGGTGGCCGCGCCGATTCCGCTGCTGGCGCCGGTGACGACGGCGGTGCGGGTGCTCATGGTGCCTCCGTTGCGGGCTGGTTGGCGTTACGCGCTCTGCGGGCCTCGCCGACCGCTGTGGGGGCCACCGGCCGGGCGTGATCGTCCGCTCGAAGGATATGCCCCCGCCGATCGGATCAGCGGAGGGTCCGACCGGGGGACCGGCGCCTGACATGTGCGGACATCGGCGGGCGGTGAGGGGAACGGAGCGGTCACCGCGGCGGCGGGGCCGGGGCACCGCCGTCCGGCGCGGTTCAGGGCCCCTCGCCGTGCGGTCCGGCCGGCGCGTGTATGGCAGGGTTTGATGGGGACACGGCAGGGTGCCGCGTCCGCCGCCAACGGCGGGAACAGCGCAGACAGCGACTCCGGGAGAGCCGCGACGTCAGAAGGAGGGGGTCGGCGTGGGGGCTCCACGGATGAGCACGACACCACTGCCCGGCATCGGTGTCCAGTACGAACTGACCACACGGGAGCGCCGGCGGCTGTCGGTCGTCGCGCACCGCGACGGCACGCGCAGCCTCAACGCGTACCGCTCCGACGACCCCGACGCCTGCGCGCTGTCCCTGCACCTCACCGGGGCGGAGGCGGCCCTGCTGGCCGACACGCTGACGCCGCACGACCACAACCCCAGCCTCCTCCACACCACGGACCTCGGCCTGGTCGCCGAGCGCGTCCCGCTGGGCGCCACCTCGCACTGGAACGGCCGGGTGCTGGGCGACACCTGCCTGCGCACGGAGACGGGCGCCTCGGTCGTCGCGGTGCTGCGCCGGGCCGAGGCGATCCCCTCGCCGAGCCCCGCCTTCCGGCTGGCCGGGGGCGACACGCTCATCGTCATCGGCACCCGCGAAGGCGTCGACGCCGCCGCCGCGATCCTCGAACGGGAATGACCGGATGCACGAAGCGATATTCCTGATCGAACTCGGCGGCATCGTCCTGGCCCTCGGCCTCCTCGGCCGCTTCGCCGGCCGCTACGGTTTCTCGCCGATCCCGCTCTACCTCCTCGCCGGGCTGGCCTTCGGCCAGGGCGGCCTGCTGCCGCTGGGCGCCAGCGAGGAGTTCGTCGCCCAGGCGTCGGAGATCGGCGTCGTCCTGCTGCTGCTGATGCTCGGGCTGGAGTACAGCGCCACCGACCTGGTGAGCAACCTCCGCAAGCAGTACCCGGCCGGGATCGTCGACTGCGCCCTCAACGCGCTGCCCGGGGCGGCCGCGGCGCTGCTGCTGGGCTGGGGGCCGGTCGCGGCGGTGGTGCTGGCCGGTGTCACCTGGATCTCGTCCTCCGGTGTCATCGCCAAGGTGCTGGGCGACCTGGGGCGGGTCGGCAACCGGGAGACGCCGGTGATCCTCTCCATCCTGGTGCTGGAGGACCTGGCGATGGCGGTGTACCTGCCCGTCCTCACGGCGCTGGTCGCCGGGCTCTCCATCGCCGCGGGCAGTGTGACGCTGGGCATCGCGCTCGGGGTGGCGGGGCTCGTGCTCTTCGTCGCCGTGCGCTACGGCCGCCACATCTCGCGGTTCGTCTCCACGGACGACCCGGAGAAGCTGCTGCTGGTCGTGCTGGGCCTGACGCTGCTGGTGGCGGGGATCGCCCAGCAACTGCAGGTCTCGGCGGCGGTCGGCGCGTTCCTGGTCGGCATCGCGCTCTCCGGGGAGGTGGCGGAGGGGGCGCACAACGTGCTGGTGCCGCTCCGGGACCTCTTCGCCGCGGTCTTCTTCGTCTTCTTCGGGCTGCACACCGACCCCTCGACCATACCGCCGGTGATCTTCCCGGCACTGGTGCTGGCGGTGGTCACCGCCCTCACCAAGATCGCGACGGGGTACTGGGCGGCGAAGCGGGCGCGCATCGGCGAGAAGGGCCGCTGGCGCGCCGGCGGTGCCCTGGTGGCACGCGGCGAGTTCTCCATCGTCATCGCCGGGCTGGCGATCGGCGCCGGTGTCGAACCGCAGCTCGGCGCGCTGGCCACGGCCTACGTGCTGCTGCTCGTCATCCTCGGCCCGCTGACCGCCCGCTACACCGAACCCGTCGCGATGCGGCTGCGCCACGTCCTCGCGCGCACGGCGCCGCCCCCGGCGGGGAGCGGCGGCCCGGGGACCGGCAGCGGCACCGGCACGGACGGCGGCCCGGCCGCCGGGACGGGCGGTGACACCGGGACGGGCAACGGGGCTCGCGGCGCCGGGACGGGCGACGGGGCCGGTACGGGCAGTGTCAGCGGTACGGGCAACGGGGCCCGCGGCGCCGGGACGGCCGGCGGTATCGGGACGAGCGGGGCCGGGACGAGCGGGGCCGGGAGTGCCGGTGCGGGCAACGGCGCCGGTAACGGGTCCGCTTCGGGGGCCGCCGGTGACGGTGGCGGTGGCGGTGGTGGCGGTGGTGATGCCGGAACGGACAGTTCGGCGGCCGCGCGCACCAACCCCGGAGCCTGACGCCCGGAGCCCGGAGCCCGGAGCCCGGAGCCCGGAGCCTGGCGCCCGGAGTCTGGCGCCCGGAGTCTGGCGCCCGGAGTCTGGCGCGCTGACGCGCGCCTCCGCCCCGGACCCACGGTCGGGTTCGGGGCGGAGGCGCGTCAGCGCTCGGAGGTCAGCGCGCGGAGCGGGTGGCCCGCGGTGGCCCGGCAGGTCGCACGGCTCACACCCCACGGTCCACACCACCCCGGCCTGGGGCCCGGGGCCGCCTCGGGCGGCCGGAGGTTCGGCCGGCCTTCCGTTGTCGCGGTCCCTGGCGTCCCGGGTCCTGGTTTCCGGACCACTCGGGACCCTTCCGGACCCCCCTCGGGATCCTTCCGGACCCCTTCGGCTTTGCCGGGCCGGCCCCCGCTCCTGGCACCGGCCGGGTCCGGGCCGACGGCCTCGCGGGCCGGCCGCAGCCGCCGGACGTCGTCCTCGGTGTCCGCCCCGGCTGCACGCACCGGAGGATCCGGGCCCCGGAAACGCACGGAAACGCACGGGAAGGTCCGTGGGGCGTCAGCCGGTCTCGTGCCCGGATCCGCCGTCGCCCCCGGACCGGCCCTCGCCCGCACCGCCGCCCCCACCGGCGCCCGGTCCCGAGCCCTTGCCCTTGTCCCGGTGGCGCAGGGAGTCCGCGACGCCCTTGGCGCGCTGCGTGGCGCTCTTCATGGCGTCCTCGCCCTTGCTCCGGAGCTGGTCGGTCCGGCCCTCGGCGGCCAGCCGCTCGTCGCCGGTCGCCTTCCCGGCCATCTCCTTCGCCTTGCCCTTGCCCTTGTTCAGCGAGCTCTCGCCGCCCATGGCGGTCCTCCCTCGGGTCTCGTATGTCCCTTTCGAACATACCCAGGGTGGACAATTCGGGCCATTCGGCCGTGCGTGTGGAGGTGCCGGCCGAGTCCCGGGGGTGATCCCGGGTGGGTGTCAGGGGCCTGTCAGGCGTACCGGGGCGGAGGGGTCGAGGGGCCGAACCCGAGGGCGGGACCCGTGGACCGCGCCTCCGCCGCCGGGCGCCGGGGCTCGCGCCCGGGTGACGCCGGAACGCTCAGGGCCACACCAGGCAGTAGGGCTGGTGCCCCGCGTGGTGGAGGCGCTCGGAGAAGTCCTGCCACTCGTGGAGGAGCTGGTAGACGGTGAAGGCGTCGCGCGGGCCGCCGCGGTCGGGGACCGTGGACCAGATGAAGGCCGCGGCGCCGACCGCCTCCTCGCCGATCCCGCGCAGCGGGTCGACGGCCGTGACCGGCAGTTTGACGACGGCGTAGTCGGGGTGGAGGACGACCAGCTCCAGCGGCGGGACCTTGTGCAGCGGCATGCCCTCGATGCCGGTGAGGACCATGGCGGCCATCGTCTCCGGCTTGATCTTCGTGAACATGCCCCCCATGCCCAGCTCGTCACCGCCGAGTTCCTCGGGGCGCATGGAGACGGGGACGCGGGCGGCGGTCGCACCGTCGGGCGCACCGAAGTATTTGTAGGTCACCCCCACCCGGCCACTCCTGATCCCCCTCGGTTTCTCCGGCACGCCCTCTCCCCGGTGCCGGCCCTTGCCCCGACGGGCCGCACGGGGGGAGCGGGCGCGCTCGGGGTCCAGGTCGTCGGTCCCCTCGCCCGGTCCGCCACCGCGATGCATAGTCTCCACCCGAACAGTCGCGGCCAGGGCCGCGCAACCCGATCATCGTCTCAGAGACCTCCCCCGGGACCGGCGGGTGAAACGCCCGGCTGTGCACGATCCTGCGGGGCTCTGAGACCATGGCTTGCGTGACTTAACTTCCAGCAGGTCCAGTCTCGCAGACGTACGGACGGCCGGTCTCCTCGTCTCAACGGTGGGAGGAACGGTCACCGCGCCCGGTCCCGGCGCGGGCGCCGGCGGCGTGCCCGCCGTGCCGCCGTACGGCCGCTCGTCCGGGCCCCCGCGCTGCCCCCGTTCCCTCCCCGCAGGTCAGGATCACAGTGTCTTTCCCGTATGAAGCCCCGCTCTCCCAGGCGCTCTTCGACCGTGCGGCCGCCGTGACCCCCGGTGGCGTGAACTCCCCGGTCCGCGCGTTCGGCGCCGTGGGTGGAACGCCCCGGTTCATGGTGTCCGGTACCGGCCCGTATCTCACCGACGCCGACGGCCGCGAGTACGTCGACCTCGTCTGCTCCTGGGGGCCGATGATCCTCGGCCATTCCCACCCGGCCGTCCTGGAGGCCGTCCGGGCGGCGGTGGAGCGCGGTACCTCCTTCGGCACGCCGGGCGAGGGCGAGGTCGAGCTGGCCGAGGAGATCGTGGCGCGTGTGGCGCCGGTGGAGCAGGTGCGGCTGGTCTCCTCCGGCACCGAGGCGACGATGTCGGCGATCCGGCTGGCGCGGGGCTTCACCGGGCGGGCCAAGGTGGTCAAGTTCGCCGGCTGCTACCACGGGCACGTGGACGCCCTGCTGGCCTCGGCCGGCTCCGGGGTGGCGACGTTCGGGCTGCCCGACACCCCCGGGGTCACGGGCGCCCAGGCCGGCGAGACGGTCGTGCTGCCGTACAACGACCTGGAGGCCGTCCGCGCCGCCTTCGCCGCCCACCCCGGTGAGATCGCCTGTGTGATCACCGAGGCCTCGCCGGGCAACATGGGCGTCGTCCCGCCGCTGCCCGGTTTCAACGAGGGGCTCGCCGCCCTCTGCCGGGAGCACGGCGCGCTCTACGTCTCCGACGAGGTCATGACCGGCTTCCGGGTCTCCCGGGCCGGCTGGTACGGGATCGACGGGGTGCGCCCGGACCTGATGACCTTCGGCAAGGTCATGGGCGGCGGCTTCCCGGCGGCGGCCTTCGGCGGCCGGGCCGACGTCATGGCGGCGCTCGCCCCGGCGGGCCCCGTCTACCAGGCGGGCACGCTCTCCGGGAACCCCGTCGCCACCGCGGCCGGCGTCGCCCAGCTCCGCCAGCTCGGCGCCGCCGCGTACGAGGCGGTGGACGCGGTCTCCGCCGAGGTGCGCGAGCTGGTCACCGAGGCGCTGGCGAAGGAGGGCGTGGCGCACCGGGTGCAGACGGCGGGCAACATGTTCTCCGTCTTCTTCACCGAGGCGCCGGTGACCGACTACGCGGGCGCGAAGGCCCAGGAGGCGTACCGCTTCACGGCCTTCTTCCACGCGATGCTGGAGCGGGGGGTCTACCTGCCGCCGTCCGCGTTCGAGTCGTGGTTCGTCTCCAGCGCCCACGATGCCGCGGCGGTGGAGCGGATCGCGGCGGCCCTGCCCGCGGCGGCCCAGGCGGCCGCCGCCGCGACCCCGGAGGCCGGGGCGTGACGGCCGGGGAGGGCGCGAGAGGACACGGTCCCGGCACGGGGGACGAGGGAGATCCGGGCCGCGGCAGCGGGGCGCGCGGGGCGAACGGCACGAACGGCGCGGGGGACGAGAGGACGGCGGGTATGGCGGCGGGCGGCACTGCGGCGGGCGGTCCGGCGGGTCCGGCGGGTCCGGGGGACGGTGAGGACCACGGCCCCGGGTGGGACGGTGGGTCCGGCGGGTCCGGCGGGTCCGGCGGGTCCGGCGGGTCCGGTGGGTCCGGCGGGTCCGGTGGATCCGGTGGGGACGACGCGATCACCGTCGTCCATCTGATGCGCCACGGCGAGGTGGAGAACCCCGGCGGCGTGCTCTACGGCCGCCGGGCCGGCTACCACCTCTCCGAACTCGGCCGGAAGATGGCCGACCGGGTCGCGGAGCACCTGGCGCACCGCGACCTCACCCATGTCGTCGCCTCCCCGCTGGAGCGGGCCCAGGAGACGGCGGCCCCCGTGGCGCGGTCGCACGCGCTGGAGGTCGCCACCGACGAGCGGCTGATCGAGGCCGCCAACGTCTTCGAGGGCAAGACCTTCGGGGTCGGCGACGGCGCGCTGCGCCGCCCCGGGAACTGGCGCCATCTGACCAACCCCTTCCGGCCGTCCTGGGGCGAGCCCTACGCCGAGCAGGTGGCCCGGATGCAGGCCGCGCTGTTCGCGGCCCGGGACGCCGCGCGCGGCCACGAGGCGCTGGCCGTCAGCCACCAGCTCCCCATCTGGGTCGTGCGCAGCTTCGTGGAGAAGCGGAGGCTGTGGCACGACCCGCGGAAGCGGCAGTGCACCCTGGCCAGCCTCACCACCTTCACCTTCCAGGGTGACCGGATCGTGTCGGTGGGCTACACCGAGCCGGCCCGGGACCTCGTGCCGCCGCATCTGCTCGCGGGCGCCAAGCCGGTCAAGGGCGCCAAGGGGTTCGGGGCCTGAGCGGCGCCTGATCACACGGCCGCCGGGCGGATCCCCGCGCGGGACCCGGCGGCCACCGGCCGGGCGCGGAGCCGTCCGCGCGCCCGGCCCGGCCGCGCCCAGGGCGGGGAAGGGGCCCGGGAGGGGGGCCGGGAAGATCCCCGAATCGGTCATGCGAAACTTTTCACATGAGTGGATGCGACACCCGCCGGGACCGCGCGCCCCGCCGCCGCGCCACCGCCCTCACGGCAGCCGTGGCCGCCGGACTGGTGCTGCTCTCGGGCTGCGGAGGCGGCGAGAGCACCGGCGGCTCGGGCAACACCGGCTTCGTGGCCGGGGACGGTGGCGTCGACCGGGCGGCGAAGGGCGACCGGCGGCCCGCGCCCGACCTCTCCGGCGAGACCGTGGACGGCGAGCGGGCCGCGCTCGCGGACTACGCGGGCAAGGTCGTCGTCGTCAACGTCTGGGGCTCCTGGTGCGCCCCCTGCCGGGCGGAGATGCCGCACCTGGTGAAGGTGGCGGACGACACCCGCGACCGGGGCGTGGAGTTCCTCGGGATCAACACCCGGGACCCGAACATCACCCCGGCACGGAAGTTCGAGAAGGAGTTCGAGGTGCCGTATCCGAGTCTCTACGACCCGGCCGGCAAGCTGATGCTCCGCTTCCCCAAGGGCAGCCTCAACCCCAAGGCCATCCCGTCCACGCTCGTCATCGACCGGGACGGGAAGATCGCCGCCCGCGCGCTGAAGCCGCTGGGTGAGGACGAGTTGCGCGAGATGATCGAACCGCTGATCGCGGAGAAGTGATCGCCGTGTTCCCTCCAGCCGATGTCGCCGAGGTCGCCGGTCTGGCCGCCGGGACGCTCGACCGGACCGTGCTGAGCGGGGCGCTGCTGCTCGCCCTGCCCATCGCCGTCCTCGCGGGGCTGGTCTCCTTCTTCTCGCCGTGCGTCCTCCCGCTGGTGCCGGGTTACCTCAGCTATGTCACCGGGGTCAGCGGCACCGACCTGGCGGAGGCGCGCCGGGGCCGCATGGCGGCCGGGGCCGCGCTCTTCGTCGCGGGCTTCACCGCCGTCTTCACCTCCTACGGCGCCCTCTTCGGCAACTTCGGCTTCGTCCTGGAGGAGCACCGGGAGACGATCACCAGGGTGCTGGGCGGGCTCACCATCGTGATGGGCCTGGCCTTCACCGGGATCCTCGGCGGCTTCACCCAGCGGGAGTTCCGCTTCCACCGCAGGCCCACGACCGGTCTGGCCGGGGCGCCGCTGCTGGGCGTCCTCTTCGGCATCGGCTGGACGCCCTGCATCGGCCCGACCCTCGCCGCCGTCAACGCCCTCGCCTTCAACGAGGCCAGCGCCGGCCGCGGCGCGCTGCTCACCGTCGCCTACTGCCTCGGCCTGGGACTGCCGTTCCTGCTGGCCGCCGTCGCGTTCCGGCGGATGCTCGGCGCCTTCGGCTGGGTCCGCCGCCACCATGTGTGGGTGATGCGGGCCGGCGGACTGATGCTGGTCGCGGTGGGCCTGCTGCTCGTCACCGGACTGTGGGACCGTCTCATCGGCGACCTCCAGGTCTGGTCCTCCACCTTCACCCCGGGAATCTGAACCATGGCCGAGACGACGGAACACGCCGAAGCCACCGAGACCGCCGGCGCGGCGGGCGGGGCCGCGGAACCCGGCCGGACGGCGGACGGGACCGGGCCCGGCGGCCCGGGCGAGCCCGGGCTGGGCGCGGCCGGCTCCCAGCTCTCCACCGCCCCGCAGGAGGGCGCGCCGCTGCCGGGCCTCGGGGTGACCGGCTGGGCCCGCTGGTTCTGGCGGCAGCTCACCTCGATGCGGGTCGCGCTGCTGCTGCTCTTCCTGCTGTCGCTGGGCGCCATCCCCGGCTCGCTGATCCCGCAGACCGGCGTCGACCCGATGAAGGTGGAGGAGTTCCGCGCCGGCAACGAGACACTGGCCCCCCTCTACGACAAGCTGGGGCTGTTCGACGTCTACAGCTCGGTGTGGTTCTCGGCGATCTACCTGCTGCTGTTCATCTCCCTGATCGGCTGCATCGTCCCGCGCACCTGGCAGTTCGCCGGCCAGCTCCGCGGCCGCCCGCCGGCCGGCCCCAGCCGGCTGACGCGGCTCCCCGCCCACACCACCTGGCGGACCTCCGCCGAACCGGACGAGGTGCTCGGCGCCGCCCACCGGATCCTGCGGGGGCGCCGCTTCCGGGCCCGGCTCGCGGGGGACACCGCCGCCGCCGAGAAGGGGTATCTGCGGGAGGCCGGCAACCTCGTCTTCCACGTCGCGCTGATCGTGATGCTGATCGCCTTCGCGGCGGGCAGCCTCTTCAAGGCCGAGGGCGGCAAGCTCGTCGTCAAGGGCGACGGCTTCGCCAACACCCTGCCGCAGTACGACGACTTCCGCGCCGCGAGCCTCTACGACACCGACGACCTCGACCCGTTCGGTTTCCGGCTGGACGACTTCGAGGCCACCTTCGAACGCTCCGGGCCGCAGAAGGGCACCCCGCGGACGTTCCGCGCCGACGTCTCCTACTGGGAAGGCGCGGACGGCGCCGAGCGGAAGCGGAGCATCGAGGTCAACCACCCGCTGGAGACGGGCGCCAGCAAGGTCTACCTGATCGGCTACGGCTACGCGCCCGTCGTCACCGTCCGGGACGGCCAGGGCGACGTCGCCTACCAGGGCCCGGTGCCGTTCCTGCCGCAGGACAACAACAACACCTCCGTCGGCGTCATCAAGGTGCCCGACGCCCGGGACAAGGACGGGAAGAAGACCCAGCTCGGTTTCCAGGGCCGCTTCCTGCCGACCTTCGCGCTGGACGAGGTGCGGGGCCCGCACTCCACCTTCCCGGCGCTCGACTACCCGGTGCTGTCGATCAACGCCTTCAAGGGCAGCCTGGGACTGGACTCCGGCATCCCGCAGAACGTCTACCAGCTCGACACCCGCAAGATGAAGCAGTTCACCGAGGACGGTGACCTCTTCCGCGAGTTCCTGCGGCCCGGCGAGACCGTCGACCTCCCCGGCGGCGAGGGCTCGCTGACCTTCGACCGGGTGGAGCAGTGGGCGAGCTTCCAGATCTCCAGCCAGCCCGGCAAGGGCTGGGCGCTCGCCGGTGCCACCGCCGCCCTGGTGGGTCTCGCCGCCTCCCTCTTCGTCCAGCGCCGCCGGATCTGGGTACGGGCCCGCCCGGCCGCGGACGGGACCACGGTCGTGGAGATGGCCGGCCTGGGCCGCAGCGAGTCGGCGCGCCTGCCGGAGGAGCTCGCCGATCTGGCGGTGGCCCTCCAGGACGAGGCGGCGCCGCCGCTGGAGGAGGACGGATCACCCCCGGAGGGCGGGTCTGCGGAGGGCGGTGCCGGTCGCCCGGGGGGCGGTCCGTCCGGTCCCTCCGGCACCTCCGGCACCAGCGGTCCGTCCGGCCCGTCCGGTCCGTCCCGCCCGGCCGGTTCCTCCGGAGCGCCCGGCGGGCCGGAGTCCGCGGGCGCCGCGGCGGAGGAAACGCCCGCCGAGGGGGCCGCCGCGCCCGGCACGGGCCCCGACGGCGCCGTTTCCACGGGCACCGCCCCTGGGGAGACCGCTCCCGTGGACACCGCTCCTGTGGACACCGCTCCTGATGGCGCCTCCGCGGGCTCCGCCGCCCCCTCCGGCTCCGCCGCCCCTACCGATTCCGCTGAGCCCGCCGACCCGGCCGATTCCGCCGCCCCCACCGATTCCGCTGAGCCCGCCGACCCGGCCGGTTCCGCCCGTCCCGCCGATCCCGCCGGTCCTGCCGAAGGAGCGCGTGCGTGAACACCCTCATCCCCCTGGCCGTCCCGGCCAACGAGAGCCTGGCCAACATCAGCAATGTGCTGATCTACTCCGCGATGGCCGTCTACACCCTGGCCTTCGGCGCCCACATCGCGGAGTGGGTGCTGGGCAGCCGCAGCAAGGTGGGCCGCACGGCCGCCGCGCTGACCGCCGGCCCCCGGCCGGCGGCCGCGAACGGTGGTGCCGCGGGCACCGCCGCCCCGGCCGTGAAGGTCACGGGGAAGGGCGGCACGGCGGTGCTGGAGCGGCGGCGCCCCGAGATCGTCACCCGTGGCGCGGCCGGCGCCCGGGACGTCCCGGACGGGCCCGGCGCGGCCGGTGGCGACGAGGGGGGTGACCTCTACGGCCGGGTCGCCGTGTCGCTCACCACCCTGGCGTTCCTGCTGCACGCGGGCGGGGTGCTGACCCGCGCGCTCTCCGTGGAGCGCGCGCCCTGGGGCAACATGTACGAGTTCTCCACGACGTTCTCGATGGTCGTGGCCGGCTCCTACCTGGTCCTGCTCGCCGCCGGGAAGCCGGTGCGCTGGCTCGGCCTGCCCCTGGTCACCACCGTGCTGCTCGACCTCGGTCTCGCGGTCTCCGTGCTCTACACCGAGAGCGACCAGCTCGTCCCCGCGCTGGACTCCTACTGGCTGTGGATCCACGTCTCGTGCGCGATCATCTCGGGCGGGGTGTTCTACCTCGGCGCGGTCGCCACGCTGCTCTACCTCTTCCGGGACCGCTACGAGACCCGGCTCGCCGACCCGGCGGGCAAGCAGCCCGGCGCCTTCGCCTCCTCGGTGCTCGGCCGGCTGCCGGCGGCGGCCACGCTCGACAAGTTCGCCTACCGGGTCAACGCGGTGGTCTTCCCGCTGTGGACCTTCACGATCATCGCGGGCGCCATCTGGGCCGAGGCGGCCTGGGGCCGTTACTGGGGCTGGGACCCCAAGGAGGTCTGGTCCTTCATCACCTGGGCCGCCTACGCCTCCTACCTGCACGCCCGGGCGACCGCGGGCTGGAAGGGCCGCAAGGCGGCGTACATCGCCCTGATCGCCTTCGCGTGCTTCCTCTTCAACTACTACGGGGTCAACATGTTCGTCAGCGGCCTGCACTCCTACGCCGGCGTCTGAGCTCCGCCACCCCGGGGCGCCCGTCCACCCGTGACGGGGGCGCCGCCCCCGGATGCGGGTGTCCTGGCCCGCCGGCCCTGATCCGGGGGCAGCGCAGGTCGGAGGGCAGCACAGGTCGGGGGGTGCGGGTCAGAGGGGCAGCGCAGGTCGGAGGCGCGCGGGTCAGAGAGGTGTGCAAGTCAGAGGCGCGCGCAGGTCACGGGCCGGTGGGACACGGCCCCGGCGGGGACACGCGCCCCGGGCGGCACACGGAAGCGGCCGTCGCGGTGAGAGTTCACCGCGACGGCCGCTTCCGTCAGAGGTCCGCTCCGCCCCGTCAGGCGCCGGGGCCCGTCTCGTCCGGGGCGCCGCCCTCGGGCCCCCGGTCCCGCTCCCGGTGGCCGCGGCCCAGGTGATCGCGGTTGTCCCGGCCGTCCCGGTTCTCCAGCCCGTCCCGCTTCGCCCGGTCCTCCAGGCTCTCCCGCTCCGGCCGGCTCTCCGGGGTCTCCTTCTTGTGCTCACTGGTGTTCCCGCGGTTCTCGCGGTCCTCAGGGCCCTGGCCGTTCTCCTCCGGGACGGTGCCCTTCCCGCCGGTTCCGCCGGGCTCCCCGGGCCGTCCGGTGCCCTTGCGGCCCTCGTTCAGCGAGCGGAGGAACTCCGGGTTGTCGTCCGGGGCGACCCAGCCGCCGCCGGCCGGGCCGCGAGGGCTCCAGCCGCCACCGCCCGTCCGTTCCGTCCGCCGCGGCCGACCGGCCAGCAGCCAGGCCAGGGAGCCGAAGAGGACGTAGCCGAAGAGGGTCACGATGAGCACCCAGACCGGTTTGGGCAGCTTGCGGACCTGGTCCTCCGGGGTGTTGAGGCAGTCGATGAACGCGTAGATCCACAGCGCCAGGATCAGCAGGAACGGCAGATACCTCAGCATGTCGGAGCGAGCCCCCTGGAGTGCGGTGGCGGTGTCCGGGACAACCCCGGTGACACGTCCAGCGTACGTGGTGCCCGATACTGGTCCGCATGGCTTACGAGGATCTGCGGTCCCTGCTGCGGGCGCTGGAGCGCGACGGTGATCTGAAGCGTGTCAAGGCGGAGGTCGATCCTTACCTCGAAGTGGGGGAGATCACCGACCGGGTGAACAAGTCCGGCGGCCCCGCGCTGCTCTTCGAGAACGTCAAGGGCGCGGCGATGCCGCTGGCGATGAACGTCTTCGGCACCGACCGCCGGATGCTCAAGTCCCTCGGCCTCTCCTCCTACGCGGAGATCGGCGAACGCATCGGCGGGCTGCTCAAGCCGGAGCTGCCGCAGGGCTTCGTCGGGATGCGCGAGGCGTTCGGCAAGCTCGCGGGGATGACGCACGTCCCGCCGAAGAAGGTCAAGGACGCGCCCGTCCAGGAGGTGGTCCTCACCGGTGACGACGTGGACCTCGACCAGCTCCCGGCGCTCTTCACCTGGCCCGAGGACGGCGGCTCCTTCTTCAACCTCGGCCTCACCCACACCAAGGACCCCGTCAGCGGCGTGCGGAATCTGGGCCTGTACCGGCTCCAGCGCCACGACCCGCGCACCATCGGGATGCACTGGCAGATCCACAAGGACAGCCGCAACCACTACCAGACGGCCGCCCGGCGCGGTGAGCGGCTGCCGGTGGCCATCGCCTTCGGCTGCCCGCCCGCGGTGACGTACGCGTCCACCGCGCCGCTCCCCGGGGACATCGACGAGTACCTCTTCGCCGGGTTCCTCCAGGGCCGGCGCGTGGAGATGGTCGACTGCAAGACCGTGCCGCTACAGGTCCCGGCGCGCGCCGAGGTGGTCCTGGAGGGCTGGCTGGAGCCGGGCCGGATGCTGCCCGAGGGGCCGTTCGGCGACCACACCGGCTTCTACACCCCGCAGGAGCCGTTCCCGGCGCTCACCATCGACTGCGTGACGATGCGGGAGCGGCCGCTGCTCCAGTCGATCGTGGTCGGCCGGCCGCCCACGGAGGACGGTCCGCTGGGCCGGGCCACGGAGCGGTTCTTCCTCCCGCTGCTGAAGATCATCGTGCCGGACATCGTGGACTACCACCTGCCGGAGGCGGGCGGTTTCCACAACTGCGCGATCATCTCCATCGACAAGAAGTACCCCAAGCACGCGCAGAAGGTCATGCACGCGATCTGGGGTGCCCACATGATGTCGCTGACCAAGCTGATCATCGTGGTGGACTCCGACTGCGACGTGCACGATCTGCACGAGGTGGCCTGGCGGGCGCTGGGCAACACCGACTACTCCCGTGACCTCACCGTGGTCGAGGGCCCCGTGGACCATCTGGACCACGCCTCCTACCAGCAGTTCTGGGGCGGCAAGGCGGGCATCGACGCCACCGAGAAGCTCCCGGAGGAGGGATACACCCGCGACGGCGGCTGGCCCCGGATGGTGCTGTCCGACCCGGAGACGGCCGAGCGCGTCACCCGCCGCTGGTCGGAGTACGGGCTGTGACGGCCGGGGCCCCGGTACCGGGCCGCGGCGGCGCGGCGCGCGGGTCCGGCCCCGGCGCCGACCCGGGTGCCGGCCCGGACGCGGTGGACGGCGGGGCCCCGGCCCCCGGGGCAGCGGGTCCCGCGGATGCCCCGGGCTCCGGCTCCGGGCCCGTGGCCGGATCCGTCCCCGGCCCCGACCCCGTCTCCGATCCCGCCCCCGGTCCCGCTCCCGATCCCGACTCCGCTCCGGAGCCCGGCAAAGGCGGTGTGCGGGGCTTTCTGCGGGTGGTGATGATCGAGCACTCGGTCTTCGCGCTGCCCTTCGCCTACATCGCCGCGCTCACCGCGATGCACCTGACGGACGCCACCGTCCACTGGTGGCAGCTCTTCCTCGTCACGGTGGCGATGGTCGGTCTGCGGACCTTCGCCATGGCGGCCAACCGGATCATCGACCGGGAGATCGACGCCCGCAACCCGCGGACGGCGGGCCGGGAACTGGTCACCGGCGCCGTCTCGGTCCGTACGGCCTGGACCGGCGCGCTGATCGCCCTCGCCGCGTTCCTCGGCGCGGCGGCCCTGCTCAACCCGCTCTGCCTGGCGCTGGCACCGGTCGCGGTGATCCCGATGGTCGTCTATCCCTACGGCAAGCGGTTCACCGACTTCCCGCACGCCATCCTGGGGCTCGCGCAGGCCATCGGGCCGGTCGGGGCCTGGATCGCGGTCACCGGCGACTGGTCCTGGGACGCGGCGGTGCTCGGGCTCGCCGTCGGCGTCTGGATCGGGGGCTTCGACCTGATCTTCGGCAGCCAGGACGTGGCGGCGGACCGCGCCGAAGGCGTCCGCTCCGTCCCCGCCCGCTTCGGGGTGCCCGCCGCGCTGCACGGGGCCCGGGCGGCGCACGTCGTCACCACGGGCCTGCTGGTCTGGTACGGGCTGCTGACCGGGGCGGGCGCGTTCTTCTGGGGGGGACTGGCGATCGTCGCGGTGGCCTTCGTCTACGAGCACACCATCGTCCGGCCGCATGACCTCTCCCGGCTGAACCGGGCGTTCTTCACGGTCAACGGTGTGATCGGCATGGTGCTGTTCGTGTTCACGCTGCTCGACCTGGTGGCGCGCGGACTGCGGCCCTGACGGGCGCGGGCCGCCGGACCGTGGCGCGCTGTTCTTCCGGCGGGTCGCGGACGCGGGACGGTGGGTCGTGGGCCCCCGGGTCGCGGGCTGACGGCGGCGCGGGCGGGCACGGTCACCGGCGCGCCCGCCCGCCCGGGTGAGGGCTCAGCCGATGATGGTCTCGCGGCGGCCCGGGCCGGGCCTGCGGCGGAACATCACCGCGGCGAGCACCCCGCCGATCAGCCCGAAGAGATGCCCCTGCCAGCTCACGGAGCCCGCGGTGGGCAGCACGCCCCAGATGATCGAGCCGTAGAGCACCGCGATCACCAGGCCGACGATGATGTCCGTGACCACGCGGTCGATGAAGCCGCGTACCAGCAGATAGCCGAAGAGGCCGAAGACGACGATCGACGCGCCCGCGGTGACGGACCCGGCGGGCGCGGTCAGCCAGACGCCCAGCCCGCCGGTCACCACGATCACGGCGACCACCGCGAGGAACCGCCGTATCCCGCGCAGCGCAGCGAGGAACCCGAAGAGGGCCAGCGGCACCGTGTTGGCGGCCACGTGGTCGAAACCGAAGTGCAGGAAGGACGCGGGCACGATGTCGCGCAGCTCGGCGGGGTCCCGCGGGGACACGCCGTAGGTGTCCAGGGAGTTCCCCGTGGCCACGTCGTAGAACTCCAGCGCCCAGAGCAGCGCGATCCAGCAGGCCATCAGCGCCGCCGCGGCCTTCACCCGGTGCCCGCCGCTCCGCTCGGGCCGCCGGGCCGTGCGGCCGGGCGGTGGCCAGCCGGCCGTTCCGTAACTCATGGTGCCCCCTCGATCTGCCCGTGGTCGTGCTGCGTGGTGCCGCGTCGTGCCGCCTGTTCCCCTGCCGTACCGGGACCGCGCGCCCCGTGTGGCAGTGACCGTGCCGGTGGTGCCGGCGGTTGTGGTGGTGGGATGTGGCGGTGGACGCGGTGGTGACGTGCGGCCGTTCCTCTCCCTCCTTCCCAGGAGAACGGCCGGGGCACCGTCTCCTGTTCCGGCCGGTGCCGCCCGATAGGCTCGAAGCGTGGAGCCGCCGCACACCGAACAGCACGCGCCGACCGGCCCCCCGCCGCACCGGGAGGGCGCCGGCGGGGCCGGGGCGGCCGGGGGCACGCGCCGCCCCTGGGTCGTCGGGGTCTCCGGCGCGTCCGGGACCCCGTACGCCGCCGCGGTGCTGCGCGCGCTGCTGCACGCGGGGGAGGCGGTGGACCTGGTGGTCAGCCGCGCCTCCCGGCTCACGCTGCTGGACGAGACGGGCCTCCCCTTCCGCGACGCCCACTGGCGGGAGGACCTCCGCCGCTGGCTGGCGCAGGGCGCGGACGGCACACCGGACCGGTTCGAGGCGACCCTGCCCGACCTGTCGACGGTGCGCCACTGGCCGGCGGGCGACCTGGCGGCCGGGCCGTCCTCCGGCTCGTACCCGTCGAAGGGCATGCTGATCGTCCCGGCGAGCACGGCGTCCGTGGCCGGGGTGGCGCTGGGACTCTCCAAGGACCTGCTGCAACGGGCGGCGAGCGTGACGCTGAAGGAGCGCCGGCCGCTGGTGGTCGCCGTGCGGGAGACCCCGCTGAACGGGCAGACGCTGCGCCATCTGGTGACGCTGGACGAGGCGGGCGCCGTGGTGCTGCCCGCGTCCCCGGCGTTCTACGCGGGGGCGGCGGACCTTCAGGACCTGGTCGACTTCGTCGCGGGCCGCGCGCTCGACGCGGTGGGCGTGCCGCACAAGCTGTACCGGCGGTGGTCGGGCGCGCTCGGCGGCTCGGGGCGCCGGCCTGGCGGGCCGGGCCGCGCGGCGGCGGGTGGCGGCGGCGGATGACGGTGAGGGATGACGCCGGGGCCGGCGGCGGAGGGCGGGAGGCCGTGCCCGGCACCTGGGAACGCTGTGCCTGGTCCGGCACCGGGCAAGGGGGTGCCTGGTCCGGCACCGGAGGACACAGTGCCCGTCCCGGCACCGGAGGACACGGTGCCGCTCGGGCACCGGGATACGCGGTGCCGGGCCCGGCACCCCGACGATGACGCGGTGCCCCGGTCGGCACCCCGACGATGCGATGTTCGCGACAGTGCTGGCAGCACGGGAAGGCTTCAACGTCATGGACGCGGTGGACAGGCAGCTCATCCAGGCCCTGCGGGAGAACGGCCGGGCCTCCTACGCGGAGCTGGGCCGGCTGGTCGGGCTCTCCGGGCCGAGCGTCACCGACCGCATCAACCGCCTGGAGTCGGCGGGCGTGATCACCGGTTACCGGGCGACCGTCGACTCCGCGTCGCTGGGACTCGGCGTCACCGCGCTCATCGGCATCTCGCTCTCCGACGCCACCGACCACCAGGACGTGGCGGACCGGATGCGTTCCCTGACGGAGATCGAGGACTGCTGGTTCATCGCCGGTGACGACTCCTACATGCTCAAGGTCCGCGCCAACGACGTGGACGGCCTGGAGTCGATCATCCGCCGCCTCTCCGCCCTCCAGGGGATCTCCCGGACCCGCACCACGATCGTGCTCTCCACCAAGTGGGAGGACCGGGTGGGGGCGCTGCCCGGCGAATGACCCGGGCCGCCCGGGGCCGCCCGCGCCCTCGCGGGGAGCGCCGGGGGAACCGTGGCGAGCGCCGCCCGGAGGCGCCCGGCGGGCGGTCGCGGAAGGCGAAGGCGTAGGCTCGGCGGAGTCAGACCGACGGGTACGGGGAGTTAGGCAAGGGGAGGCGGCGCATGACTGCATCCGCTCAGGACGCGGGGTACAAGCGCGAGCTGGAGCAGAAGGTGCTCGCCGGCGAGCGGCTGTCCCGCGAGGACGGCATCGCCCTCTACGAGAGCGACGATCTGGCCTGGCTGGGCGGCCTCGCCCACGAGGTGCGCACCCGCAAGAACGGCGACGTGGTGCACTTCAACGTCAACCGGCACCTCAACATGACGAACGTGTGCACGGCCTCCTGCGCCTACTGCTCGTTCCAGCGGAAGCCGGGCGAGAAGGACGCCTACACCATGCGGATCGAGGAGGCCGTCCGCCTCGCCACGGCGATGGAGGGGGAGAACCTCACCGAGCTGCACATCGTCAACGGCCTCCACCCCACCCTGCCCTGGCGCTACTACCCGCGTTCGCTGCGGGAGCTGAAGAAGGCGCTGCCGCAGGTCTCGCTGAAGGCGTTCACCGCCACCGAGATCCACCACTTCGAGACCATCTCCGGGATGTCCGCCTCGGAGATCCTCGACGAGCTGATCGACGCCGGCCTGGAGTCGCTGACCGGTGGCGGCGCCGAGATCTTCGACTGGGAGGTGCGGCAGCACATCGTCGACCACCGCACCCACTGGGAGGACTGGTCGCGCATCCACCGCCTCGCCCACGAGAAGGGCCTCAAGACGCCCTGCACCATGCTCTACGGGCACATCGAGGAGCCCCGGCACCGCGTGGACCACGTGCTGCGGCTGCGGGAGCTCCAGGACGAGACCGGCGGTTTCCAGGTCTTCATCCCGCTCCGCTACCAGCACGACTTCGTGGACATGAAGGACGGCAAGATCCGCAACAAGCTCCAGGCGCGGACCACCATGGCGACCGGCGCCGAGGCGCTGAAGACCTTCGCCGTGTCCCGGCTGCTGTTCGACAACGTGCCGCATGTGAAGGTCTTCTGGGTGATGCACGGGGTGCAGACGGCCCAGCTCGCGCTCCAGCACGGGGCGGACGACATGGACGGCTCGGTCGTCGAGTACAAGATCACGCATGACGCGGACAACTACGGCACGCCGGACAAGCTGACCCGGGAGGACCTGCTGGACCTGATCCGGGACGCGGGCTTCCGGCCGGTCGAGCGGAACACCCGCTACGAGATCATCCGCGAGTACCCGGGCCCCGACCCGGAGCGGCGTGAGACCCCGCAGGCGATGCGGGTCTGAGACCGGCCTCCCGGAACACCCCGGCTTCCCGGAACACCCCGGCTTCCCGGGTCACCCCGGCCGCCCGGGCTCCGGCCCACAGGTCACCAGGCCCTTGGGCCCCGGGCCCCCGTGGCACACCGTCCGCCCCCGGCGCCCGAGCGGCCGGGGGCGGTGGCGTACCTGCCCGCACCGCGTGGAGCGCCCCGGGGCGCTGCCGCCCGCCGGCCCGGCCCGGACGGGCGAGGGCTCCCGTGCGGTCCGTCCCACGTCGTGGAAGGCGCTCGTGCGCGACCCGTGGTAATGGCTAGGCTGGCTTCGTGCCGCTTACCTTCACCCTCGACCCCCCGATGACGCCCGGACTCCGCGCGGGCCTCTGCTCCCTGTGGGCCGAGGTCACCAACGCGGGCGGCGCCGTCGGCTTCGTCCCCCCGGTGACGGAGGACGACGTGCGGCCGGAACTGCTCCGGCACCTGGTGGCGATGGACGAGGGGCGTGCCCGTCTGCTCGTCGGCGCCGACGGGACCGGCCGGCCGATGGCGGCGGCCTGGCTCACCCTCAACACCCACGGGCTGATGCGCCACTGGCTCTGGCTCTACACCGTCATGGTGCACCCCTCCCTCCAGGGGCGGGGCGTGGGGCGGGAGTTGATGCGGGCCGCGGCGGTGGCGGCGCGCGGGATGGACGGCATCCGCGCCATCCGGCTCACCTGCCGGGGCGGCACCGGGGCTGACCGCTTCTACGCGGCGTGCGGCTACAAGGAGGTCGGCCGGGTCCCGGACGCGATCAGGGTCGCGGAGGACGACTACCGGGACGACATCACCATGTGGCTCCCGCTGGACTGACGGGCCCCCGCCCGCGCGCGGACCCGCCGGGGCGCGGAACCGCCGGGGCGTGAGCGGCCCTCCCGGCCCTCCCGCGCGGTCGGCGGCGCTGCCACGTCGCGGCCCGGCCGGGCCGCTCCCCGGGGGTTCGTGCCCGTGCCCGGCCGTGGGCGGCGGTGACGTCCGGCCCGTCCCGTGGCCACCTCCCCCGGAGGGCTTTTCCCAGGTCCCGGCCCCTCGTCCTCCCGTCGGAGGCGCTGTGTTTCACTGGAAGGAAGCCGCAGTAGCCAGACCGGCCGACCGGCCGCCCAGCGAAGAGGTTCCCTCCGTGAGCAGCAGCCCCACCCACGCCGCGATCCGCTACACCGCGTACCGCTTCGGCCTGTTCCTCGCCTGTTTCCTGCTGGCCTGGGGCCTCAGTTTCCTGGGCTGGGTGCCCGCCGGGCTCGGGGACTCGCACTTCCTGTGGGTGGTCATCCTCGGGCTGGTCCTCTCCGCCCCGCTGAGCTGGGTGCTGCTGCGCAAGCAGCGGGAGGCGATGTCCGAGCAGGTCGCCGGCGGCGTGGACCGCGCCCGGCAGCGGCTCGCCGACAACCGCGGCCGGGAGGACGAGGCCGACGACACCGCCCGCGCCCAGGGCTGAGCCGCGGTGCACCCGGCGCTCCGGGGAGGCGCGCCCGAGGCGGGCCGAGGCGCCCCCGGAGGCGTGCCGGGAGCGGAGGCATCACCACCCACCGTGGCTCATTTCCTCGCCTGAGGCCGGCGACGGTGACGTGCCCGCCCCTCCGATCGCAAGGGCGGCCGCCCGTCCGCCTTGGAACAGAAGCAAGATCGCGTAGTTTGCTTGGGTTTTCAAGGAGTGCGGTGGTAGCGTGTCCGCCATGACGAATCCAGCGCGCCACCTCGCACCGGGCATCCCGCTCGTGGCACGCCTGGACGTCGACCTCTGCCGCCGTATCTCGGCGGCCTGTCGCCGCTGACGCGACCGGGCAGCCGGCCGGCCTCCCACCCCGACCGGGGGCGTGAGGCGCGCAGGCCCCTCCCGCTCCGGGCCGTCCGGCACACGTGTGCCCCGGTTCCGCTCCGGTGAGGCCACGTCCGCTGCCCCCGGAGAGCCCGACGCCTTGTGCGGGATCCGGTCCGGTGCCGTTCCCCTGAGCGGTGAGCCCTCACGGCCGTGCCGTTCGCGCGGCGGGTCCGGGTGCCTGGTTCCCCGTGTGCCGTGGTCTTGCCGTGGGCACTTCTCCCGCTGTCCCCTTGGTGCCGTCCCCCTCCTTCTCCCCCTTCTCTTTCTCCCCTTTCTCACCGACGGAGTGTGTCCGTGTCCTCGTCGTCCTCCTCGCCATCCTCGCCATCCTCATCGTCCCCGGCGGCCCCGTCGGCCACGTCCCCGGACGGGCCCGGCGCCACCGCCGGCAGCGGCCCGGCGACCCGGTGGCCGAAGGTGCCCCGGGTGCCCTTCTGGGCACAGATCCTGCTGGGCCTGGTCCTCGGCGTCCTGCTCGGCTGGGCCGCCCGCACCTGGGACGTGGCCTGGCTGGCCACCACCCTGGAGCGGGTGGGCGGCCTCTTCGTGCAGCTGCTGAAGCTGGCGGTGGGCCCCCTGGTCTTCTTCGCGATCCTGGTGTCGATCACCAATCTGCGGAAGGTCAACAACGCGGCCCGGCTGGCCTCCCGGACCCTGCTCTGGTTCATGGCGACCTCGCTGATAGCCGTCGCCGTCGGCCTGGGCATCGGCCTGCTCACCAACCCCGGCGCCGGTACGGGGCTCAGCCCCGAGGACGGCGCCCGTCCCGAGTCGGCCGGCTCCTGGCTGGACTTCCTGACCGGCCTGATCCCCACGGACGTCATCACGCCCTTCACCGAGCTGAAGGTGCTCCAGATCGTCTTCATGGCCGCCGTCGCCGGCATCGCCGCACTGAAGATCGGTGAGCGGGCCCGCCCGGTGCTGGAGTTCAGCGAGTCGGTGCTGGCCGTGCTCCAGAAGGCGCTGTGGTGGGTCATCCGGCTCGCCCCGCTCGGCACCCTGGGCCTCATCGGCAACGCCATCGCCACCTACGGCTGGGAACTGCTCGGCCGGTACGCCACCTTCACCATCGACGTCTACGTCGGCTGCCTCCTGGTGATGTTCGGCGTCTACCCGCTGCTGCTGGCGGTCCTCGGCAAGGTCAGCCCGGTGCAGTTCTTCCGCGGCGCCTGGCCCGCGATCCAGCTCGCCTTCGTCTCCCGCTCCTCGGTCGGGACGATGCCGCTGACCCAGCGGGTCACCGAGCGGCTGGGCGTGCCCAAGGAGTACACCTCCTTCGCGGTGCCCTTCGGTGCCACGACGAAGATGGACGGCTGCGCGGCGATCTACCCGGCGCTCGCCGCGATCTTCATCGCCGAGATCTTCGGCGTGCAGCTCGGGATCGGCGACTACCTGCTGATCGTCTTCGTCTCCGTCATCGGTTCGGCGGCCACCGCCGGACTCACCGGTGCCACCGTGATGCTGACCCTCACCCTCTCCACGCTGGGCCTGCCGCTGGAGGGCGTCGGTCTGCTCCTCGCCATCGACCCCGTGCTGGACATGATCCGGACGGCGACCAACGTGGCCGGCCAGTCGGCCGTGCCCGTCCTCGTCGCCGCCCGGGAGGGCATCCTCGACCGCGAGGCGTACGACACCGCCACCTCCTCGCCCCTGGACGCGGCGGACGAGCCCGGCACCGCCGCCGACGGCTCCGGCGCGGAGCGGGAGCCCGGCCGCGAGCCCGTGGGCGCCGCCCCGGCGCGCGCGTAACCCCGCGCGGGGTACCGGCGCCGGGCCACCGGCCGGTACCCCGGCGCGCGTGACGCGCGGGCGGCTCGCCGGGCGGGCCCACCCGGTGCGTTCGGCGCCGCGCCGGACAGCGGCCCGGTGCCGTACCCCGCACACCGGGGGGCGGCGCCGGGCCGCCGCCGTGTCCGGGCCGGCGCGGGCCCATGTCCGGGCCGTGCGCGGGCCCGGAGCGGGCGGGCAGCCGATGGCGCGAGAGCGCTTTCCGGGCGGGCGCCGGGCGGAACGCGGGCCCTGGGCGCGGTGGGCGCCGGGCGGTACGGTGCCCGCCATGGCAGCGACGCTCCACCTCACCTGTGGTCTCCCGTGCGCCGGCAAGACGACGCTCGCCAGGGAACTGGAACGGCGCCACCGCGCCCTCCGCCTCACCAGCGACGAGTGGATCCGCCGGCTGTGGCCGGACGGCTCCGACGCGGAGTTCGACGCCGCCCGCCTCCCGGTGGAAGGGGTGCAGTGGGACGTCGCGCTGCGGACGCTGGAACTCGGCTGTGACGTGGTCCTGGACTGGGGTGTGTGGACCCGGGCCGAGCGCACCCGCTGCCGGGAGGGGGCACGGCGCGTGGGCGCCCGCGTGGAGCTGCACTTCCTCGACCTGCCGGTGGACGAGCTGTGGCTCCGGCTGCGGCGCCGGAACACCGAGGCTCCGCCGGGGACGTTCCGCTTCGGCCGGGACCTCCTCGACCGCTATGCCCTGCGGTTCGAGCGTCCCAGCCCCGGCGAGCTGGCCTCCTTCGATCCGCCGCGGGAGGACCGCCCGGCCGCCCGGGGGTGACGGGCCGCCGGGGCGCAGGACTCCTCCCGTCCCGTGGCATTACCGTTCGGCATATGCGCGCGAAGGGGTGCACGTAAGCTGACCTGGGCGGCAGGCGGTGCGGAGGGCGGACACGTGGCGGGGAGCAGAGGCAAGCGGATGCCGCGCGCGGTGCGCGAGCAGCAGATGCTCGACGCGGCCGTGGCGATCTTCGCCCGGCGCGGCTACCGGGCCGCGTCCATGGACGAGATCGCCGAACTGGCGGGTGTCTCCAAGCCGCTGGTCTATCTGTATCTGAACTCCAAGGAAGACCTCTTCACCGCCTGCATCCGGCGGGAGGCCGAGGCGCTGGTCGCCGCGGTGCGGGCGGCCGTCGAACCGCGCGACGCCCCCGCCGACCAGCAGCTCTGGAGCGGACTGCGCGGATTCTTCGCCCACACCGCCGAGCGGCCGGACGGCTGGGCCGTCCTCCACAACCAGTCCCGCAGCCAGGGTGAGCCCTTCCTGGGGGAGTTCACCGCGATGCGCGAGGAACTCGTCACCCTGGTGTCACAGTTGATCGCCGCGGCGGCGCGCGAGGAGGAGTGCGTCCCGGACCTCGCGGAGCGCGAGGTGGCCGGGCTGGCCCAGGCCCTCGTCGGGGCCGCCGAGTCGCTGGCGGCCTGGGCCAACGGGCCCGCCGGGGACGGACCGGCGGGCGCGGGCGGCGCCGGTGCTGAGGGCGGTGCCGGTGCAGAGGGCGGTGCCGGCCGTGCGGGCGGTGCGGCGGGTGACGGGCGTCCGCCGGCCAAGGAGACCGCCGCGCTGCTGATGAACTTCGCCTGGGCGGGGCTCGGCAACCTCATGGAGGGCCGCCCCTGGCACCCGCGCACGGGATCGGCCACCCGGCGGGGCTGACGGCGCCGGCCACGACGCGGGGCCGGGGCTCCGGCCCCGCTCCCGCCTGATTCCCGCCTGACCCCCGCCCCGCCATGGCGCGGGGGAGGACGACGCGGGCCCGGCGCCCGCCGGCCCCGCCCGTCGTGCCCGCCCCGCCCCGCCGGCCCCGCGCCGGCCGGGAACCGGGGCCGGGAGCCCAGGTGCCACGGCCGCGCCCGGCGCCGGACGGGGACTCCCGGGCGCCGGGCCGGGTCAGGGACCTTGCCCGCGTCAGGGCCCTGCCCGGGGCCCCGGCCGGGGGCCCCGGATGCACGGCCGGCTCCGGGACCCCGGAGTTCCACGGCCACGGAGTTCCACGGCCACGGAACTCCACGGCCACGGAGCTCTCCACGACCCCTGTGCCGGGGCCCGTGCTCAGGGCCCCGGTGTCACTTCTTCGGGAGCCACTTCTCCCAGGTGGACTTGTTGTCCTTGATCCACGCGGCGGCGGCGTCCTCCGGCTTCATCTTCTTGCCGGCGATCATCTGGGCCACCTCGTTCTGGTCGTCGGTGGTCCACTCGAAGTTCTTCAGGAACTCGGCCGCCTCGCCGCCGTTCTCCGCGAAGTCGGCGTTCATGAACTTCTTCAGCATCAGGGTGTCGTAACCGCACGTCGCCTTCTCGACGGGCTCCAGGCACCCCTCCTTGTACGGCGGGAGCTTCACCTCGACCATCTCGATCTCGGCGTTCATCCACTGCGGCTCCCACCAGTAGCCGATGAACGGCTTCTTGGCGTCGTACAGCCGCTTGATCTCCTTGAGCTCGGCGGCCTCGCTGCCGGTGGGGACGATCTTGAAGTTGAGGTCGTGGTTCTTGATCAGGTGCTCGTCGTGCGTGGTGTACGAGGGGGCGGCGCCGAGGAACTGGCCCTTGTCACCGGACTCGGAGGTCTGGAAGTCCTTCCAGTACTTGTTGAGGTTCTTGTAATCGGTGACGTCCGGGTGCTTGTCCGCGTAGTACTTCGGGACGAACCAGCCGATGTGGCCCTCGACGCCGAGATCGCCGCCGTCGACGACCGTCTTCTTCTTGTCGACGTACAGGTGCTCCTTCTCCTTGACGCCGCCCCAGTCCTCCATGAGGGCCTGGGCCTTGCCACTGTGCAGCGCGTCGAAGGCGGCCGGCTCGTCGAGCTGCGTGACGTTCACGTCCACGTCCAGCTCGTCCTCCAGCAACTTCGCCGCGACGGCGACGTTGGCCTGCGCGCCGACCCAGGAGGGCTGGGCCAGGGTGACCTTGTCGCCGCCGGCCGCGGTGTCCGTCTCGGCGGCACAGCCGCTCATGGCGAGCACGCCGGCCACACCGGTGGCCGCGATCAGGGTGGTGCGTATCCGCTTGTTCTTGCTCATCGGAGAGATGCCTCTTCTTCTCTTGTGCGTGCTGTTCCGGTCATGGTGGTCGGTGGTCATGGGCCGCCCCGGTGGGGATCGCCGCGGGGAGACCCGGGGGAGACCGCGCGGAGCCCGGGGGCACCGGCGGGACGCGGCGCGGGTTCAGTGCCCCCGGGCCGCCGCCCGGTTCATGGGCTGGGTGACGCGGTCCAGCAGGATGCCGAGGCAGACGATGGCCAGGCCGGCCGGCAGCCCGCGTCCCAGGTCGCCCTTGGCGAGGCCGGTGACGACGTCGATGCCCAGGGCGCCGCCGCCGACCATGCCGCCGATGACGACCATGGAGAGCACCAGGACGACACCCTGGTTCGTGGCGACCAGCAGCGCCCTGCGGGCCAGCGGCAACTGCACCTGGAGGAGCTGCTGCCGGCCGGTCGCGCCGAGTGAGCGGGCGGCCTCCATCGCGACCGGGTCGACGGAGCGGAGGCCCTGGGCGGTGATACGGACCACGGCGGGCAGCGCGTAGATCACGGCCGCCGCGATACCGGGCGCGCGGCCCAGGCCGAACGCCGCGATCACCGGGATCAGATAGACGAACTGCGGCATCGTCTGCATGGTGTCGAGCACCGGCCGCAGCAGCCGCTCCACCCGCCCCACGCGGGCCGTGAGCACGCCCAGGACGAAGCCGAGCAGCAGCGTCAGCGCCAGCCCGGCGAGCACCTGGGAAAGGGTGTCGAGCGAACGGCCCCACAGGCCCATCACGCCGATCAGGACGAGCGAGACGGCCCCGGCGAGCGCGGCCCGCCAGCGGCCGACGAACCAGGCGAGGGTGACGGCGAGCAGCAGCACCGCCCACCACGGCGTCGCGAGCAGCGCGGTCCGCAGCGGGTTCAGCAGATGGGTGGTGAAGCCGTCGGCCCAGGTGAGGGTGCCGCCGAGCAGCGGTATCCCGGAACCCACGTGGTCGAGGAACCAGTCGACGGCGGTGTTCACCGGCTCCGCGATGTCGATCGTCCACGCGCCGGGCCACTCCCGGTCCCAGATCCGGCCGCCGACGGCCGCGAGCACGGCGGTGAGCACGGCGATGCCGGCCCACAGCGGCCCGCCGCGCAGCCGGTCCAGCGGGCTCGGGTCCGCCGGGGCGTGCGCGTCGAGCCGTTCCCCGGCGGCGGCGGTCGTCCGGTCCAGCAGGACGGCCAGCAGCACGATGGCGACACCGGCGGCGAGCGCGGCGCCCACGTCGATGGAGCCCAGCGCCTGGTAGATCTCCTCGCCGAGACCGCCGGCCCCGATCAGGGAGGCGAGCACGACCATCGACAGACACATCATGATCGTCTGGTTGAGGCCCAGCATCATCTCCTTGCGCGCCAGCGGCAGCCGCGCGGTGCGCAGCCGCTGCCAGGAACTCGCGCCGAGCGAGGCGGAGGCCTCCATCGCCACCGGGTCGGCGCCGCGCAGACCCAGGGAGGTGAGCCGCGCCATCGGCGGGGCGGCGTAGATGACGGTGGCCACGGCCGCCGACGGGATGCCGATGCCGAAGATCAGCAGGAAGGGGATGAGGTAGGCGAACGCCGGCATCACCTGCATGGCGTCGAACACCGGGCGCAGCAGGCGCTCGCAGCGGTCGGAGAGGCCGGCGGCCAGCCCCAGCAGCAGACCGAGGACGGCGGCGGCGAAGACGGAGACCGTCATCAGGGCCAGCGTCTGCATGGTGCGGTCCCACATGTCCAGCAGGCCGACCACGGCGAACACGCCGAGCGCGGTCCCGGCCGTGCGGAGCGCCCGGCGGCCGAGGCCGGCGCCGCCCGCCGCCCAGGCGACGAGGGTGCCGACGACGGTGACGCCGATCCAGCCGAGCGCCTCGAACAGCCCTTCCATCAGGTCCACGGCGGAGGTGGCGGTGTTGCTGATGTGCAGCAGGAAGTAGAGGAACAGCCAGTGCGAGTTCCGGTTGTCGACGAGCCAGTCGTCGATCTCGTTCAGCGGCCCTTCGAGGTCCACCGTCCAGCCCTGCGGCCAGCCGACGTCACCGACGAGCAGCGCGCCCGTGACGGCCACCAGCACGGCCGCGAGCAGGGCGGAGAGCCGGGGGTTGCCGAGCAGGCGGGCCAGCGGGCCCGGCGGGCTGCCGTTCTCGTTCTTGCCGTCCGGTTGCCTCGGCGGGGGAGCGGTGGTGGCAGGTTCCCCGCTGCCCCTCCGCCCGGTTCCGCCCGTCGCACCGGGGTTCTCGCGTTCGCTCCGCTCGTCGACGGTCGAGGTGCTCATACGCCCGCCACCTCCCGGGCCCCGTCACGGCCCTCCCCGGGGCCGTCGAGGCGGGCCACCACGGAGAGCAGTTCCTGGTAGCCGACGACGCCGAGCAGCTCGGCGCCGTCCATGACGCGGACCGGCTCCCCGGTGCGCGCGACCGCGTCGATGGCCTCGGTGAGCACCGCGTCGGGCGCGACGGACGTACCCGTGCCGGCCTCGTCGCCGCGCGCGGGCCGCATCGCGCGGCGGACGGTGACGACCTGCTCGCGCGGCACGTCCCGGACGAAGTCCCGGACGTAGTCGTCGGCGGGGGTCGAGACGATCTCCTCGGGGGTGCCGAGCTGCACGATCTCGCCGTCCCGCATCAGTGCGATGCGGTCGCCGAGGCGCAGCGCCTCGGAGAGGTCGTGGGTGATGAAGACCATGGTCCGGCCCTCCTCGCGGTGGAGCCGGACGACCTCCTCCTGCATGTCGCGGCGGATCAGCGGGTCGAGGGCGCTGAACGGCTCGTCGAAGAGGAGCACCTCGGGGTCGACGGCGAGGGCGCGGGCCAGGCCGACGCGCTGCTGCTGGCCGCCGGAGAGCTGGACGGGGCGGCGCTCGCCCAGCCCGTCCAGGCCCACCTTGGAGACCATCTCGGCGGCCCTGGCCCGGCGCTCGGCCCGGCCCATGCCCTGGATCTCCAGGCCGTAGGCGACGTTGTCGAGGACGGTGCGGTGCGGGAGGAGGCCGAAGTTCTGGAAGACCATCGCCGCCCGGTGCCGGCGCAGCTCCCGCAGGCGGGCCCGGTCCATGGCGCGGACGTCCTCGCCGTCCATGACGAGTTCCCCCGCGGTGGGCTCGATCAGCCGGGTCAGGCAGCGCACCAGGGTGGACTTGCCGGACCCGGAGAGGCCCATGACGACGAAGACCTCGCCCTGGTGGACGTCGAAGGAGACGTCCCGGACGGCGGCGGTGCAGCCGGTGCGGGCGCGCAGCTCGTCGGCGTCCAGGCCGGTCAGCGACGGGTCGCCGGGGACCTTCGCCGCCTTGGGGCCGAAGACCTTCCACAGGTTGCGGACGGAGAACACCGGTCCGGTCCGGGCCGCGGCCTCGTCGGTGGCCGTGGCCTCAGCGGTTGTGGACATCACACAACACCTCCCGGTGTGTTGGTCGTGTCGGTCGTGCCGGTCGTGCCGGTCGTGCGGGTCGTGCGGGTGGTGCGGGTGATGCGGGGGCGGTGCGCCGGCCCGCGGTGGGGGTCACGCCGTCCGGAGCGGCCCGGCCGGCCGGGCCGCGGGTCATCCGTCGCCACCGTCGCCGCCCCGCTCGCCGTGGCCGTGGCGGATCAGGTCGGCGGCCTTCTCGCCGACCATCAGGACGCCGATCATCGGGTTGACCGCGGGGATCGTCGGGAAGACCGAGGCGTCGGCGACCCGGACGCCGCGCAGTCCGCGGACGCGCAGCTCGGGGTCGACGACGGCGAGCGCGTCGTCGGCGGCGCCCATCCGGCAGGTGCCGGCGGGGTGGTAGACGGTGTGCGCGACCTTCCGCGCGTACCGGCTGAGCTCCTCGTCCGAGGTGATCTCCGGGCCGGGGCACACCTCCCGCTTCAGCCAGCCGGCCAGCGGCGCGGTCCGGGCCACCTCGCGGGCCAGCTTGATGCCGTCCACGAGGGTGCGGGCGTCGTGGTCGTCCTCGTCGGTGAAGTAGCGGAAGTCCAGGGCCGGCTTGACGGCCGGGTCGGCGGAGGTGAGGAAGAGCCGGCCCCGGCTGCGCGGCTTGGGGATGTTGGGGGTCATCGACACGCCGTGCGCGGGCTTCTCGTAGCCCAGCCGCTCGGGGTTGTCGGTGAACGGGATCTGGTAGAAGTGGAACATCAGGTCGGGCCCGGGCGACGCGGGGTCGCGGCGGACGAAGAGGCCCGCGTCCGAGTCCATCGCCGAGTTCTCCGGGATGGGCCCGTCCGTCTCCCAGACGATCACCGACTCGGGGTGGTCCAGCAGGTTCTCGCCGACGCCCGGCAGGTCGTGCCGGACCTCGATGCCCAGCGCGGCCAGATCCTCCGCCGGGCCGATGCCGGAGTGCAGCAGCAGCCGCGGGGTGTCGACGGCCCCGGCGCAGACCAGCACCTCGCGGGAGGCGCGCACCAGCCGCTCGGTGCCGTCCGCGGCGCGGACACGCACCCCGGTGACCCGGTCGCCGTCCAGCTCCAGCCGGTACGCCCAGGTCTCCAGGTAGATCTCCAGGTTCGGCCGGTCACCGGCCTCGATGTGCGGGTGGAGATAGGCGACGGAGGCGGAGGAGCGCTTGTTGGTCTCCGGGTGGTAGGCGAGGTCGAAGAACCCGGCGCCCTCGTGGAACGGCTTGTCGTTGAAGCCCTCGACGCGCGGTACCCCCAGCGCGGCGGTCGCGGCCTCGACGAAGTCCCGCGCGATGGCGTTACGGTCCTCCTCGCCGACGGGGACGATGTTGTTCTTCAGCTTCCCGAAGTACGGGTCCATCGCACCCGCGTTCCAGCCGGCGGCCCCGGCCCGCTCCCACTCGTCCCAGTCGGAGGGAAGCGGCTTGAAGGAGATCAGCGTGTTGTGCGAGGAACAGCCGCCGAGCACCCGGGCCCGGCTGTGCCGGATGTGGGAGTTCCCGCGTGGCTGCTCGGTGGTGGGGTAGTCGTAGTCGAGTTCGCCGCCGAGCAGGCCGAGCCAGCGGCGCAGCGTGAGCACCTCGGGCCGGTCGATGTCCGAGGGGCCGCCCTCGATCACCGCGACCCGCACCTCCGGGTCCTCGGTGAGCCGGGAGGCGATGACCGAGCCGGCCGTGCCGCCGCCGACCACCACGTAGTCGAAGACCGGATCACCGGTGGGTTCCTGGCTGGGGTCATGGGTGGGCATAGGGGGTTCTGCTCCTTGGTGGTTCCTGGGACCGGTGAACCGGCCGGCGGGAAAGGGCGAAGGAAGAAGAAGACCGCCGGACGGCCCGGGCAGGGGTGAGTAGGGAGAGGGGGGGCGGCGCGGGCGACGCCGTTGTCGGCCCGCGGTCCTCAGCCCCGTGGGGTCAGCCCGCGAACCAGCGCACCGGCTCCGGCCGCAGGTTCTCGTACACGTGCTTGGTCTCCTGGTACTCGGCGAGACCGTGCGGGCCGAGTTCGCGGCCCGTTCCGGAGCGGCCGAAGCCGCCCCACTCCGCCTGGGGGAGGTAGGGGTGGTAGTCGTTGATCCAGACCGTGCCGTGGCGCAGCCGGGAGGCGACCCGGCGGGCGCGGGCGGTGTCGGCGGAGAAGACGCCGCCGGCCAGGCCGTACTCGGTGTCGTTGGCCAGCGCCACGGCCGCGTCCTCGTCCCCGTCGGGGAAGGTCTCGACGGTGAGCAGCGGGCCGAAGGTCTCCTCGCGGACGACCCGCATGTCCCGGTGGCAGCGGTCCAGCACGGTCGGGGAGTAGAACCAGCCGCCGGCCGGACGGACCGCGGACGGCTCGGGGCGCTCACCGCCGCAGCGCAGTACGGCACCCTCGGCCAGCGCCGAGGCCACGTACGCCTCGACCTTGGCGAGCTGCTCCGCGGAGACCAGCGGGCCGCACTCGACCCCCTTCTCCGTGCCGCGGCCCAGGCGGATCCGCCGGGCCCGGTCCGCCAGCTCCGTGACGAACCGCTCGCGGACGGACTCCTCGACGATCAGCCGGGCGCCGGCGGAGCAGACCTGGCCGCTGTGGATGAAGGCCGCGTTGAGCGCCTGGTCCACCGCGAGGTCGAAGCCCTCCTCGGTGGCGCAGGCGTCGGCGAAGACCACGTTCGGGTTCTTGCCGCCGAGTTCGAGCGCCACCTTCTTCACGGTGACCGCCGCGGCCTGGGCGACCTTGACGCCCGAGAGCAGACCGCCCGTGAAGGACACCAGGTCGACGTCCGGGTGCTCGGAGAGCCGGGCTCCGACGGGGTCGCCCGCGCCGGTCACCAGGTTGGCCACCCCGGCCGGCAGCCCGGCCTCCGCCAGCAGCCCCAGCAGGCGGACGGTGGACATCGGGGTGATCTCGCTGGGCTTGATCACGAAGGTGTTGCCCGCCGCGAGCGCCGGGGCGACCTTCCAGCTCGCCTGGAGCAGGGGGTAGTTCCAGGGCGTGATCATGGCGCAGACGCCGACCGGTTCGTGCACCACGACGCTGTGCACGTCCGGACTGCCCGCGTCGACGACCCGGCCGGTGGTGCCGGTGACGAGGTCGGCGAAGTAGCGGAAGGCGGCGGTGACGTCGTCCACGTCCACCCGCCCCTCCTCCAGGGTCTTGCCGGTGTCGCGGGACTCCAGCAGGGCGATCTCCTCGCGGTCCCGCTGGAGCAGCTCCGCCACCCGGCGGAGCAGCGCCGCCCGCTCGGCCACCGGGGTGCGGGGCCAGGGGCCGGTGTCGAAGGCCCGGCGGGCGGCGGCCACGGCGGCGTCCGCGTCGGCGGCGCCTCCCTCGGCGACCACGGCGAGCACGGTGGCGTCGGCGGGGTCGAGGATGTCCCTCGTCCCGCCGGCCGCGGCGGTACGCCACTCACCGTCGATGTGAATGGTCTCGGTTATGGCGTTATCGGCCACCTTGTGCTCGCCCTCCGTGTGCGCAATATTTCAGCCAGCCGCCGAGGTGGCTGGGCAACTTCAACCCCTGCCCCATTCGGCGCAGGTCATGTCAGGTGACCGGGTGAGAAGTGACCTTCTTCACTTCCTGCCCGAGGTTGCTCTTGGATAAATCGGGAAGGCACGGGCGGCGGGAGGCCTGGTGGGACTGCCCTATCGGGCTTTCACGGGTGGGGAAGGAGTGCCAGAAGTGGCTACTTCTTTTCGGTTTCTTTTCGGTCTCGCGGCGGTCTCATAGCGGCGGGGGAGGAATTCCCCGGCGCGTGAGGGCGGCGCGGAGTGGCCGAAGCGACCGCCGGCCCGGTGGGGAACCCCGGCGGTACGGGACGCGCGGGCACGGATCCGGGCCGGGGCGGGATTCGGGCGGCGCGGGATTCGCGCGGTGCGGGGCTCGGGTGGTGGGGGATTCGGGCGGCGCGGGACGCGGGATTCGGGCGGTGCGGGACGCAACGTTCAGGCGGTGCGGGATTCAGGCGGTGCGGGATTCAGGCGGTGCGGGATTCAGGCGGTGCGGGGCTCAGGCGGCGCGGGATTCAGGCGGCGCCCGCCGGCGGCCCGGCGGGGCCCGGTGGCAGGGGAGCCGTCGCTCAGATGGTGTGTCCGGTGGTGACCTTGCCCGTGAGGTGCAGCCGCTCGCCGTCCCGCCCGCCGCGCAGTTCGAACGCGGAACCGAGCCGGGCGTAGGTGACGGCCGACGGCAGCGGCACCGGCGCCTTGAACTCCGCGCACACGGTGACCTCCTCCGCGCCGGACGCGCCCGTCTCCGCGGCGCAGCGCGCGAAGGTCCACATGCCGTGCGCGATGGCCCGGGGGAAACCCAGGGGGCGGGCCGTCAGGGGGTGGAGGTGGATCGGGTTCCAGTCGCCGGAGACGGCGGCGTGGCGGCGGCCCAGCCCGGCGTCGAGCGGCCACTCGGCGGCCCGGGGCAGGGGATCCGCGGAGGCCGGGGTGGTGCCGGGTGGGGCGGCGGACGGGCCCGGGGCGGAGGTGCGGTGGCGGGCCAGATAGGTGGAGCGGTCCCGCCAGACCGTCTCACCGCCGATCCGGGCCTCGGTGATCACCTCGGCCTCGGTGCCCCGGCGGTGGGGGAGGAGCCGGGGGACGCGCACGCGCAGTTCGGGACGGTCCCGTGGGCCGAGCGGGCGGCGCTGGGTGATCTCGATGCCGGTGTGCACCAGCCCGAGCAGGGGGAGCGGGAAGTCCCGGTCGCCCAGCAACCGCGCGGCGAGCGGGAAGCCGAGGATGTGCGGATAGGTGATCGGCAGCGGGTCCGTCTCCCGGAAGCCGCAGACCCGGGCGTACCGCAGCACGCGGGAGGGCTCGATCCGGGCTTCGGGCAGGACCAGGGCGGTGCCCGGCAGAGGCGCGCCGGCGGCGGGCCGCTTGCCGATGCCGGTCAGCACGCCCCGTCCGAGCGCGTACATGAGGTTCGGGGAGCGCGTGAGGCGGTGCGGGGCCAAGGTGAACTCCGTGGCTCGTGAGGGACTGTGTGCGCGTGCTCGTGGGGGAACGGGACGCGGCGGGTCGCCGGCGGAGGCCGGGAGCGGTCACGCGCCGAGCAGGCTCTGCCCGCACACGCGCACGATCTGCCCGTTCACACCGCCGGAGCCGTCCTGGGCCAGCCAGGCCGTCGTCTCCGCGACGTCCACCGGAAGGCCGCCCTGGGCCAGGGAGTTCATCCGCCGTCCCGCCTCGCGGATGGCGAACGGCACCGCGGCCGTCATCGCCGTCTCGATGAACCCGGGGGCCACGGCGTTGACCGTCACCCCGTACTCCGCGGCGGCGCGAGGCGCCAGGGCGCGGACGAAACCGATGATCCCGGCCTTGCTCGCGGCGTAGTTGGTCTGGCCGGTGTTGCCCGCGATCCCGGCGATGGAGGCGGTGGCGACGATCCGGCCGCCGCGCCGCAGGACGCCGTCCTCCAGGAGCCGGTCCGTCACCCGCAGCACGGAGCTGAGGTTGATGTCGAGGACCTGGTCCCAGCGGCCGGCGGACATGTTGGCCAGCCGGCGGTCCCGGGTGATGCCCGCGTTGTGGACCAGGATGTCGAGGCCGCCGGAGCGGGCGGTCACCGCCGCCGCGATGCGCTCCGCGGCGTCCGGGGCGGTGATGTCCAGCGGCAGCGCGGTGCCGCCGAGCCGGCCGGCCAGCGCCGACGCCTGGGCCTCCGCCGCGGGGACGTCGAGGCAGATCACGTGCGCCCCGTCGCGGGCCAGGGTCTCGGCGACGGAGGCGCCGATGCCGCCCGCCGCTCCGGTGACGAGCGCCGTCCGGCCGGCCAGGGGCCCGGACGGGGACACGGTGGCGGTGGACACGGTGGCGGTGGCGGCGGCATCCGCGTCACCCGTGGCCCTCGCACCGGCGGGGCTCCCGGGGTTCCCGGTGCCGGTGGGGCTCCCGGAGTCCGTGGCCGTGGTGTGGCGGCCCGGTCCGACCGTCACCGTCTGCCCGCTCACATAGGCCGACTTGGGCGAGAGCAGGAACCGCAGGGTGGACTCGGCGGCCCCGGCCGCCTCGGCGAGACCGCCGGGCGCCGGACCCGGGTCCAGACGGAGCAGGTTCACCGTGCGGCCCCCGCCGATCTCCTTGCCGAGGGAACGGACGAAGCCGTCCAGCGCCTGCTGGGCGGCGGCCTGGTGGTGGTCGTCCGGGTCCGGGACGGTGCCGGCGACGATCACCCGGCCGCCGGTGGCCACGGTGCGCACCACGGGGTGCAGCGCGGCGTGGACGGCCCGCAACTCCTCCGGCTCCCGTATCCCCGTGGCGTCCACGACGACGGCGGCATACGCGACGGACACGGCGGGCGCCGTCGCCGCGGGGGCCGCCGAGCCGGGCGGAGGTGTGGCTTCCGCGCCGGTGCCTGACGCAGGCGCCCCGTGGGACACGGCCGTCACGCGCGCCGTCCCGCCGGCCTCCGCCGCGGCCCCCGCCGGCGCCCCGGGCGGAGGCGCCGCGCCCGCCGTCCCGGGGCCGGTCCGCGGTTCGAGCCCGGTGCGGGCGAGGACGGCGGCGAGGCCGGGGCAGGGGGCGGCCGCCGTCAGACGGAGCAACGGGCCGTCCAGCTCCGGGTGGACCGGCGACCAGCGGCGCAGGGGCTCCGGGCGGGGCAGGCCGAGCCGCCGGGTGAGGAAGCGGCCGGGAGCGGTCCGGGTGAAACGCAGGTAGCGATCGGCCGTGGAGACCATGGGATTGGCCAACTCCTCACCGTGGCGTAAATTTACTTCGAAGTAAGGTTACTCTCGGGTCAGGAGCTGGTCGAGATGGGCACCCGCAACCCCCGCAACCTGCTGCTCGCCACCGTGCTCCTCGCCGGCGAGGACTGGGCGGCCGAGCGCGGGCCGCACCCGCTGGCCTATCTGACGGCGCACGAGACGGGCGCGGTGGATTACCTGGGCGGCCCGGACGACGAGGAGGGGCTGCTGATGGCCCCCGCCCACGCCGTGCCGCGCATGCTGGACCGGGCCGGTCCGGGGCTGGACGACTTCGACCTGCTGGAGATCCACGAGGCGTTCGCCTCCCAGGTGCCGGCCACCCTCGCCGCGTGGCGGAAACAGGGGCTGCCCGAGGTGGACCCGGAGCGCGTCAACGTCGCCGGCTCCTCGCTCGCCACCGGTCATCCCTTCGCCGCCACCGGAGCCCGGATCGTCGCCACGCCCGCCGCCCTGCTCGCCGAGCGGGACGCCCCCGGCCCGCGGTCTCATCTCCGTCTGCGCCGCGGGCGGGCAGGGGGTGACGGCGATCCTCGAACGCCCCTGAACCGGCGGGCACCCGCCACCACCCGCTCCTCACCCCCTCCCGGACGAACGTCCGCCGCCCGCCGGCGGTAACCTGCGCGACTCACCGGTTCACCAGGCCGGCAGCACACCCCTGCGGCGAGTGGCACCGCGAGCGTCCCGGAACCCCACCCATGTTCCCGGGCGCGGCAGTTGAGAGCCGCCGGCCGCCGGCACGAGAGCGGCGGCCCGCGGGCCGGCGGTTCGCGGGCGCGCCCCCCCCCCCCCCCCCCCCCCCCCCACCCCCCCCCCCCCCCCCCGCCGGCCGCCCGGGGCCGCGCGGCCCCCTCGCGCGGGCCCCGGGCGC
>NZ_JAATEN010000003.1 GCF_012034935.1 Streptomyces zingiberis | reverse complement strand
ATTTCCGGGGACGGGTTCGCTTTCGGCGTCGTCAACCGTTGCCGCCGGCACACACCGCGAAGCGTCGGCACATGGGTCCGACGCGGTGGAGCATGCTCTTCGCTCGTCCACCGGGGGAGAGGGGGCAGCCCGAGCCCGCCCTGCGGTGCGTGCTCGGGCTGCGTCTGTCGCCGCGCTCGGCGGACGCCTGGCCTGCTGCCTGCCTGCCCCTACCGCGCCGGGGCCTCTGTCGTTTCGCGGCCCCTGAGGGCGCAGTCGCGCGGCGTAGAGCGCGCGAGGCGGGCCGTGCGGCGGCTGTCCGCAGCAGCGGTTCGGGCTGGGCCTCGCCGCCCCGGTATCCCCCGGGGCTCAGCCGCCGGCGAAGCGGCGCGGCCAGCGGGCGCGCGCCTGCTCCCGGGAACGGAGCAACGCCAGGGTGGGCATGCCCCGTTCGGCGCCCCGGTCGAGGAGATCGGGGAACTGGGGGATGGGGGCGACCCGGGCCACGTCGTCGAGGACGACGGCAAGTGGTGGGTCGAGCCGGCCGGCGGATGACCGTTCGGCCATGCGGCGGCCGAGCTCGACCACGTTTGCGGCAAGGGCGGTCAGGAACGGCATCGCACCCGGCTGGCTGCGAGGGTCCTCGATCGCCTCACCCACAAGGTAAAGCGTTCCCCCTTCGGCGACGAATGACTCCACCGCGAGCGAATCAGCCCGGGTCGGATTACACGCGTTACGGATGTGGACCGAGGAGAGGGCGGACAGCGCACGGGCCGTCAGCGCCAGCGCCAGGTCGCGCCGTTCGGGATAGGCGGTGAGCGTGGCCTCCAGCTCGCCGGCCGCGCCCGGTGCCGCGTGACGATGGGTCCGGAGGATGCGGACGGGCTCGTGCGCGGAGTGCCCCGAGGACCAGCGGTGGACCTGACGGACGGGCCGGTCGTCCACGGCCGCGGCGTGCAGCCAGCAGCGCAGCAGGGTCTCCGCCGCGTCGGCCACGGCGGAGTCCAGGGCGTTCTGGGGGCGTACGGGCGCCAGCAGGGCCGCCGCCCTGGCCGCCGCCGTCTCACGGGACGCGCAACCGCCCACCGGCGACCAGCGCAGACGGCCCGGGCCGTCGACGCGCTGCGCCGGGTCGTAGAGATGGACGGGGCCCAGCTTGGCGCGGGCGTCCCTGGTCTCGGCCCACAGCCCGGGATCGGAGGTGACGACCAGCGCAGGCCCCGGTGCCCCGGTGACGGCACGAACGGCCAGGCGGTGACGGCTCTCCGCCGAGTCGAGCCCGAGGAAGTGCGCCCCCTGGGTGACGGCGCAGGCGGCGGTGCTTCCGTCCCCAGGGGGCGGAAACGGGCCGGAGCGCCATGGCTCCTGGGGGGCGGGGAACGCGGTGGCCGGAACGCCGCCGTGCGGCTCGGACGGGGGCACCAGGCCTGGCCCGTATGGTCCGGTCGCGAGTCCGTGCCCGTGCTGCCCGTGCTGCCCGTGGGGTGGTGGTCCGCCATCCTGCGCCGGCATCCAGGCGTGTGCGTCGCCCGTTCCCGGGAGAGTCTCCCCGGAGCCGGAGCCGGAGCCGGAGCCGGAGCCGGAGCCGGAGCCGGAGCCGGAGCCCGGGCCGGTCGCCGGGCCCCAAGACCCGCCGGGGGAGGCCGCCCCTCCCCCCGCCTCCGCCCGCGCCGTGGCCGGGCCCGCGGGGCTTTCCGGGCCACCGGGGTACGGCGCGCCGGCCGGCCGGTTGAGCCCCGGGAAGGGACCGGAGGCCGGTCCCCCCGGAACGGACGCGTCCGGGTGCCCGGCGGGCCCCGCGGGCGGCACTGCCGCTGCCATCGGCCCCGCCGATCCCGCTGCCGTCGGTGCCGACGCTGACGGGGACGTCAACGGGGGAGCGGTGGGGACGGCGTCACCCTCGGCGCCGCCCCCGGAGTGCTCCGGTGGCCCGCCCCCGGGATGCCGCTCCCGGGGCGTGGTGGGCTGCTGCCGCTCGGCGGTGAACGCCCGCGCCGCGGCGTCGCCGGCCCGTTCCTTGCGGGTGTCCGCGGAACCGCCCCGGTGGTCGCTGCCGCCGGGGGCCCCAGGGGCCTGAGTGGCGCCCGTGGAGCCCTCGGACGGTGGCGCGGCAGGGCGGGAGCCCAGGCGGCGGGCGCGGCGCGTGGCGCGCCCGCGGGAGACGGTGCCGAGGACGAACACCACCAGCACCGTGAGCACCATCAGCTCGCCGATGAGAATGCCCCAGAAGAGTCCCGGCCCGGACAGCTGCCCCGCCGCCTCCGGCCAGGCGGCAGCCAGGTCCGCGGGGTCCCCCACCAGCCGCCGTGCCGCCAGGGGCGTCCGGGTGAAGCCCACGCCGGAGGGCCAGGAGCCGTGGGCCAGCAGGCCTGAGATCCGGGCGGCGGACCACACCAGCACGGTCAGCGTCACCAGGAAGCCGAGCAGGCCGACCAGCAGCCCGTCGGGGATGCCGCCTCCGCCGTTTCCCGCCCGTCTCCCGGCGCCGGGGTGCCCTTCCGTCATCGGCGTGCTCCTGGTCCGGTCAGGCGACGGTGGACCCGGGGTGGCCGACCACCCCGTCGGCGAGCTGCTGCTCCATGGCGAGCGCGGCCCGTTCCTCGGCCTCGGCCTCGGCGGCCAGCTCCAGGGCGAGGGCCTGCTCGCTCGGTGCGGAGGACTCGGTCATCGCGCGGTCCGTGTAGACCAGGGGACGTTCGGCCTCGGTGATCAGGTGTTTGACGACCTGCACATTGCCGTTGACGTCCCAGACGGCGATGCCGGGGGTGAGCGTGGGGATGATCTCGACGGCCCAGCGGGGCAGGCCGAGCACCCGGCCCGTAGCCCGCGCCTCGTCGGTCTTCTGGGCGTAGATGGTGCGGGTGGAGGCCATCTTCAAGATGGCCGCGGCCTCCCGGGCGGCGGCGCCGTCGACGACGTCGGAGAGGTGGTGGACGACGGCGACGAAGGACAGCCCGAGCCGGCGGCCGAACTTCAGCAGCCGCTGGAAGAGCTGCGCCACGAACGGGGAGTTGATGATGTGCCACGCCTCCTCCACCAGGAAGATGCGCTTGACCCGGTCGGGGCGGATCCAGGTGTGCTCCAGCCAGACACCGACGATGGCCATGAGGATCGGCATGGCGATGGAGTTGCGGTCGATGTGGGAGAGGTCGAAGACGATCAGCGGGGCGTCGAGGTCGATGCCGACGGTGGTCGGTCCGTCGAACATGCCGCGCAGGTCGCCGTCGACGAGCCGGTCGAGGACGAGGGCCACGTCCAGGCCCCAGGCGCGGACGTCCTCCAGCGCCACGTTCATGGCGTGCGCCGACTCCGGCTTGGGGTGGCGCAGTTGCTCGACGATGTCCATCAGGACGGGCTGGCGGCCGGTGATGGTGTCGCGCACGTAGCCGTGGGCGACCTTCAGCGCGAAGCCGGAGCGCTCGTCCAGGCCGTGCCCCAGCGCCACCTCGATGATGGTGCGGAGCAGGGCGAGCTGACCCGTGGAGGTGATGGACGGGTCGAGCGGGTTGAGGCGTATGCCGTCGTTGATGGCGGAGGTGGGGTCCAGCCGGATGGGCGTGATCCCGAGCTGCTCCGCGATGAGGTTCCACTCGCCGACGCCGTCCTCGCCCTGCGCGTCCAGGACGACGACCTGGCGGTCCCGGAAGCGGAGCTGACGCAGGACGTAGGTCTTCTCCAGGGCCGACTTGCCGTTGCCGGACTCGCCCAGGACCAGCCAGTGCGGGGCGGGCAGTTGCTGGCCGTAGAGCTGGAAGGGGTCGTAGATGTAGCCCTTGCCGGAGTACACCTCCCGGCCGATGATCACACCGGAGTCGCCCAGGCCGGGGGCCGCCGTCGGCAGATAGACGGCCTGGGCCTGGCCGGTGGAGGTGCGCACGGGCAGCCGGGTCGTCTCCACCTTCCCGAAGAGGAAGCTGGTGAACGCCTCGGTCGCGGAGGACAGCGGATCCATCGGGTGCCCCTAACGTCGGATGCCGGTCGCGAAGGGCAGGGTGTTGACGAAGGCCCGGTGGTGTTCCCGGTCGCACCACTCCAGCTTGAGGTAGGACTTGCCGGCGGAGGCGCGGATCGTGCGCTTGTCGCGGGCGAGCGCCTCGGGGGAGCGGGAGGAGACGGTGAGGTAACCGACCAGGTTGACGCCGGCGGCGCCGCTGGCCAGGTCCTCGCCGCGCTGGTCGAGCCGGCCGTGGGCGGCGATGTCCCGCGGGTCCACGGTGCGGTTCATCTTGGCGGCGCGGCTGGCGTCCGCCTCGTCGTTGGTCTTCTCCGTCAGCATCCGCTCGATCGCGACCTCGGTGGGCTCCAGGTCCATGCAGACCGCCACCGTGCGGATCACGTCGGGGGTGTGGACGAGCAGCGGCGCGAGGAAGTTGACGCCGACCGGGGTCATCGGCCACTCCTTCACCCAGGCCGTGGCGTGGCACCAGGGGGCCCGGGTCGCGGACTCGCGGGTCTTGGCCTGGAGGAAGGTGGGCTCGGTGGCGTCCAGCTCGGCCGGCCAGGCGTTCCGCCGCGTCATCGCCTGGATGTGGTCGATGGGGTGGTCCGGGTCGTACATGGAGTGCACGAGGGACGCGAGCCGGGCCTGGCCGAGCGGCTGCCGGACCCGGATGTCGGCCTCCGCGAGCCGGGCGCAGATGTCGGTGAGCTCCCGGGCCATGACGACGGCCAGCCCGGCGTCCCGGTCGAGGCGGCCGCGGCCCGCGGCGCGCGCGGCGCGGGCCATGGCGGTGGCCTCGGCGGCCAGCTCGCGGTTGTGGTGCATGCACGCCACCAGGTAGGCGCGGTGCTGTTCGGAGGAGGTGGACACCATCGACTGGAGCTGGTCGTAGGAGTCCTGCAACCACTCGGGGGAGCGGCGGTCACCCCGCCGCTCGACGTCCTTGGCGTGCGCGTCGGGGTCGGCGGGGAGGGTGCGGGCCAGCATCTGGATGCGGGTCACGAAGCCGTCGCCGTTGGCGACATGCTTGAGCAGGGTGCCGAAGCGGTCGACCAGCGCCTCCTGGTCCTCGCTGTCGCGCAGCCCGACGCCCGGTCCCTCGATCTCGATGGCCGCGGTGACCGTGCGCCGGTCGGCGTGGAGCAGCACGGCGATCTCGTCCGGGCCGAACGGGGCGGCGAGCCAGTTGATCCGGCCGACGCCGGGCGGCGGGCCGATCTCCACCTCCTGCCCGTCGATCCGGGTGCCGGCCTCCGCGGCGGAGGAGCGGTAGGTGGCGCCGCGCTTCACCTGCCGCTTGTAGGAGCGGCGGATCTCGAACCACTTGTAGAAGGTCCGCTGCCGGTAGGGCACGTAGACCGCGGCCAGCGCCAGCGCCGGGAACCCGGTGAGGAGGACGATCCGCAGCGACAGCACGGGGACCAGCAGGCCGCTCATCATGCCGAGGAACGCGCCCACGATGATCAGCGCGATCTCACCGGTCTCCCGGTTCTTGCCGATGATCGCGTTGGGCCGGGCCCGGCCGATCAGATACGTGCGCCGCGGCGCGATCGGATGGGACTGCGTCGTCACGCCCGCTCACCTCCTGGGGGATTGCTGGTGCCGCGGTCGCGCGTCCGGGGCGCGGACGCGGCCGGTGTGCCGGTGTTCCCGCCACCGCGGGAACTGTGGGCGGCCACGCCCCCGGCCACCGCGGAGGCGGGCCGGGGCTCGGGCCGGGACGGGGCGGCGGGCTCGCCGCCGCCACCGCGGGTGCTGTGGGTCTTGATGCCCTGTTTGACCAGGGCCGCGGGGGACGAGATCATCGCGGCGGCCTGCGAACCGTCGGTGGCCGCCTTGCGGTTGGTGCGGGCGGAGACGATGTCGTCACCGAAGCCCGGGACGAAGCGGTAGATCATGGCGCTGGCGAAGATCGCCAGCAGGATGATGGCCAGTCCGGACACCACCGCGGAGAAGGCGTTGGGGCCCTCGCCGGCGCTGAGGGCGCCCGCCAGCCCGAGCACGATGACGATGACGGGCTTCACCAGGATCACGGCGATCATGATGCCCGCCCAGCGGCGGACGTGGCCCCACATGTTCTTGTCGACCAGCCCGGCATAGACGACCACGCCGAGCAGGGCGCCCGCGTACAGCAGCGCCGCGCGGATGACGAGTTCGAGGTAGAGGATGCCCGCCGCGAGCACGGAGACCAGGCTGACGATGATCAGCATGATCGGGCCGCCGCCGATGTCCTCGCCCTTCTTCAGCGCCTCCGCGAAGGAGCCGAAGAACATGTCGGTGTCCTCGCTGGTGCCGGAGGCGATGACCTGGGTCAGGCCGTCCGTCGCGGACACCACCGTGTAGAGGATCAGCGGGGTGAAGGCGGAGGCCAGCACCGTCAGCCAGAGGAAGCCGACCGCCTCGGTGATCGCTTCCGTGAACGGCACCCCGCGGATCGCCCGCTTGGCGACGGCGAACAGCCACAGCAGCAGGGTGAGGAACGCGGAGACCGCGAAGACGACGGCGTACTGCTGGAGGAACTGCGGGTTGGTGAAGTCCACCTGGGTGGTCTTCTCGACCGCTTCGGAGAGCTTGTCGACGACGAAGGCGGCGGCCTCGGCGCACCCCTTCGCGAGGGAGGAGAGGGGGTCGAGGGGGTTGGCGATGTCGGCGGGGCTGTTCGAGCCGCCGCCTTCGCCCTCGCAGAAGTCACCGGCCCGGCCGGGAATCTCCGAACAGAGGTCGGGGTCGGGTTCGGGGTCGGCCGCGGCCCGTCCGGCCAGTACCAGCACGGCCGCCGGCGCGCCCACCAGCAAGGAGACGGCCCTGAGAGCCCGTCGTCGGCGTTCAGCGGGCATAGGTGAATCCTCCGTACCCCTCGACCGCCTCGGCGATCTCCTCGGCTCCCGACGCGGTGGCGTCGCTGCGCACCGGAGCCGGTCCGCTCTTCTGGGAGTGCGACGCGACCTTCCAGTCCCCACCGGACCACGTCAGCTTCAGGGTGATGGTGAACCAGCCGTCCGAGACGGGTCTGGTGGAGCCCTCTCCGGCGAGGCCGAAGAGGCTGCTGGCCCAGACCGCCACGGTGGCTTCCCGATCGCTGTAATCGGTGAGCTGGGTCCCGACCGGGACGGTGCGGCTGACGAAGGTCATGCCCCCGGGGGCGGAGCCGTCCGCCTCCAGGCCGACCTTCTCCAGGAAGCTCGCGGTGTAGGCACGGTTCATGTCCCGGACCATCTTGTCGCGCGCCGAGGGGGCGGCGATGGTCTCTATGACCGTCTGCCGGGTGTCCTCGCGGAACATCCCGTCGCCGCCGAGGGCGACCGCGTAGTTGGCAGCCGCCGACTCCGCCCCCTGTTCCGTGCGCGGGAAGCCCGTGGCGATGCCCGCCTCCGAGCCCGTGACCGGGCGCTCGCCGGTGGGTGCCGTCGGGCGCGCCGCCGGGCCGCCCTTGCCGCCGCCTCCCGAGCCGCCGTCCCCCTCGCCCCCGCCGCGGTTGGCGAAGGCGATGGCGGCGATCAGCAGCACGATCACACCGACGACGCCGATCAGCCCGCGCGACGGGCGGGCCGGGTGCCGTTGCCCGCCGTACCCGCCGCCGGGTTCGTCGGGCAGCCGGGTACGGGTCCGGTGGCCGCCGGGCCCATCGGAGGGGTAGTCGCCGTAACCGGCGTAGGAGCCGTAGTCGTCGCGGGGCCCGCCGTCACCCTGGCTCATCCGTGCCACGCCCTCTCGCCCCGCTCGGAGGGGGCCGGGAGTGGCAACACCGGAGCGGCCGCCCGGAACGGCCCTGCCGGCGCGGCCGGCAGCGCCCGCCGGACCGCCGCGGCCCGCCCGTCACGGCACGTGCCGGGGGCAAGGCGGGGACGGCGGTGGTGCGGTCCCGGTCCCGGCGGCTCGGCCCCGGGCGGGGTGTGGTGACTGGACATCAGAAGGACGCAACCTCTGCCGGTGGGCGCGGTGGACGGTGGGACGGTGCGGCCCGGCGGGCCGTTCCCCCGCCGGACGGGGGATCCGGGGGCCGGGGGACCGGGCCGGGGCACGGGCGCGGGGACGGGGGACGGCCGCCCGGTGCCGGACGGCCCTGCCGTGAACGGGTGCTAGACGGCCATGCCGTAGACGATGGTGAACAAGGTCCCGAGGGAGCCGATGATGAAGACGCCGGTGAGACCGGCGACGATCAGCCCCTTGCCCTGCTCCGCGCTGAAGGTGTCGCGCAGCGCCGTGGCCCCGATGCGCTGCTTGGCGGCGCCCCAGATGGCGATGCCGAGGCAGAGCAGGATCGCGATCGCCATCACGACTTCGATCATGACGCGGGCCTCGTTGCCCAAGGATCCGAACGGCCCCCAGTCGGGGGCGATGCCGCCGATGATCGTGGTGATGTCGCCCTCTTCGGCTGCCAGGAACATTGTGAAACTCACCGCCCCTAGTGGGTAGTTGTGTCCCCCTGCCGGACGGCAGGGCTCCCTCTATCTTCGCTGACGATTCCACCGGTGGTCGTCGCCTTGACGGCAAATCTTGGCGGATCCCGTGTGAATCTCCGGGTGCCCGGCAATCGGGCGGACGCCCGGTGCCGGTGTGGCCCCGAATCGTCACTCTGTGTATCACGTTAGGTGGTGGGCGGCAACGGTCCGTGGTGGGACCGATCGTTCCGGATCGCGCCCGGTCGCATCGTGTCGCAATCCGCCGTGCTCTGTCGGTCTGTGTCGGCCCGTGTCGGTCTCCGTCGGCTTCTGTCGTTCCCCGTGGCGCTCGGTCAGGTCCCTGCCGGTCCCTGCCGGTTTCTTCAGTCCCCGCCAGGTGTCCGTCAGCCGTCAACGGGCGCCGATCAGGCGGCGGTCGGCCACCCGTCAGCCACCTGTCAGCCACGTGCCGGCCGGCCGTCAGCCGCCGACTAGTCTACGAAGTGGTCGAACTCACCCGCCTTGACGCCTTTCACCCAGGCCTCCCACTTGGCCGGCGTGGTGCTCACGATCCTGTCGGGGTGGGTGTTCTGCCTGATGTGGACCATCCCCTCGGGCCCCACGGCCACCTCCAGGTACTCCCCGTGCGTGTCGTCCACGAAGCTCGGCCGCTGCCAGACGAGTTCCGGCATGATGCTCCCTTCCCGTCCATCTGACGTGCCGTCGGCCCGGATGGCCGGCCGCGCCTCCCGGCCGCCGGTCCCGGTGCCGGTCCCTCCGGAATGGGACCGCGCCGCCGGTTTCCCGGTCAAGGGGGAACCCCGTGATCTGCCCCCGTGCTCCTGGTCATGCGCCCTGGTGTTCGGGTATGACCCCCGGTGCGCCGTCGCGCACGGGACGGCGCACGGGTACCGTTCAGCGTCGAACATCCGCCGGTTCCACGGAGGTTGAACGGGACCGGGGCCGGGGGCAGGAATGGGAGGGGCGGTGGCATGCGGAAGGTCTGGCTGGGCGTCGGTGTCGGGTTCGGGCTGATCTCGTGCTTCCTCGCGCTGGTGGTGGTCGGTACCTACACGGCCGCCTCCCAGCTGCTCGGCGGTCCCAAGGCGGCGTTGCAGGAGGGGTCCGTCCCGCCGGCGTACCACGCCCTGGTGGCCGAGGCGGGCCAGACCTGCGAGGCGGTCAGCCCGGCGCTGCTGGCGGCGCAGCTGTACCAGGAGAGCGGCTGGAACCCCAAGGCCCAGAGCCCGGCGGCGGCCCAGGGCATCGCCCAGTTCATCCCGGGCACCTGGGCGGCGCACGGCAAGGACGCCAACCAGGACGGCAAGGCCGACGTCTGGGACCCCGAGGACGCCATCCCGTCCGCCGCCGCCTACGACTGTTCGCTGGCCGAGGCCGTCAAGGGCGTGCCGGGGGACCTCACGGAGAACATGCTCGCGGCCTACAACGCGGGCCCGTACGCGGTGATCAAGTACGGCGGCGTGCCGCCGTACGAGGAGACGCGCAACTACGTCAAGCGGATCACGACCCTCGCCAAGAGCTTCGAGGCCCCGGTGAGCACGGTGCCGGCCTCGCGGCAGGCCTCCGGCGCGATCTACTACGCCCAGGACAAGCTCGGCACCCCGTACCTCTGGGGCGGCAACGGCACGCCGGAGCACGGCGGGCGGTTCGACTGCTCCGGGCTGACCAAGGCGGCGTACGCGAGCGTCGGCATCGAGCTGCCGCGGGTGGCCAACGACCAGTACAACGCCGGCCCGCACCCCTCGCGGGACGAACTGCTCCCCGGCGACCTGGTCTTCTTCTCGGACGACCTGGCCAACTCGCGGGCCATCCGGCACGTGGGGATCTACGTGGGCGGCGGAAAAATGATCAACGCGCCCTATACCGGCGCGACCATCCGCTATGACTCGATCGACACCCCGGACTACTTCGGCGCCACCCGGGTGACCAGCGACGGGGCCGCGGCCCTGCCCTCGCGGGACACCGCGTAGCGCCGTACGGGGGGTGGCGCGCGCCGGAAGGCCGCGTCGCGGGCGGGCGCCGCGCGGATGGCGGCTGACGGCCCGTAGAGTGACGTGCGCGGCCGCCCTCCGGAACGTTCCGTACCGGGGCCGCGCCGCCGGGCGGCGGCGGGCCCCCGCGGCGGCGGATCACCCTTCGGTAACGGCCTGATGGCCGTTGGGTGGAGGGCGGAACACCCGGCAGGTCCCCTCCGTTCCCGGACCGGGACGTGCCGGAGACGACCCCTCTCACCAAGGGGTCCCGTACGGGGGCGCACACGGGGGCGGTGGATCGACGGACATGAGTGAGCGCTAGAGACAAGGGGCCGGGTCACATGGCTGGACTGGAGGCGGGGTCGCCGGTGGCGGAGACCACGGGGGACGCGGGCCCGGACGTGGAACTGCTCTACGACATCAACGGCCTGACCGCCGCCACGCCGCACTGGTTCGACCAGGCGATGGAGTGGTTCGGCGAGTACGGCACCGTCTTCGGTGTGCTGCTCCTCCTCCTGGGCTGCTGGTGGGTCGTCAGGAAGCGGCCGGACGCCCCGGCGGCGGTGGCCGGCCTGGTCTGGGCCCCGCTCGCGACGGGCCTGGCGCTGCTGGCCAACATCCCCATCCGCAACTTCGTCGAACGGCCGCGGCCCTTCCTCGACCACCAGGGGCTCGAGGTGCTGATCCAGGGGAAGACCGACTACTCCTTCGTCAGCGACCACTCGACGCTCGCCATGGCGCTGGCCGTCGGCATCTTCGTCGTCCACCGCAAGTTCGGGCTGGCGGCGATTGTGCTGGCCGTGGTGGCCGGCGTCAGCCGGATCTACATGGGCGTGCACTACCCCACCGACGTGATCGGCGGCTTCGCCCTCGGCACCGCCGTGACCCTGCTGCTCGCCCCGCTCGCGCTGGCCATGCTCACGCCGCTGATGCGCACCGTCGCCGGCTCCCGGGCCGGCTGGCTGGTCCAGGCGCGGGGGACGCGGCCGGAGGGCGGCGAGCCGGGGTCGCCGTCGGCGGAGGACCGCGAGCGCAACCTCGCGGCCTGAACCAGGCCCGGGCCGGCACCGCCCGTCCGGCCCGTGACCGGGGCGGGGCCATCGGGGTCGCAGGCCGTCCGGGCCGCCCGGCCCCTCGGCCCGGCGCCGGTGCGGCTCCCCGGGCCGTGCCCGCCGCTTCGGTCCGCGCCCGCCACCTCAGTCCGTGGGCGGCGCGCCGCTGTGGGCCTCCGCGTCAGCCCGCGCGCGGTCCCGCGCCCGCCGGGCCGGCCCGGCCCAGCCGCAGGAACAGCGCGCCAGGGCGAAGGCCCCGCGCTCGCCGGTCTCCGTCCGGTGGTCCCCGTCCTGCCCGGGTGGGTCCCCGGGAGTTCGCCCTCGCACCGCACCACCGTACCGCCGTGACGGGCGGCCGGAGCGGTCGTTAGGGGAGACACCGAACACCGCGGTCTCCTGGGGGTGCGCAGCCGATGGTGGTGCAGCGGCACGGACGGCGGAGGGAACGGCTCCACGGCCGGCGGCGCGGGCGCGGGACGCTCGCCCTCGGCCTGGCGGCCGCCTTGGCGGCGGGTCCGGCGGCGGGCTGTTCCGCGCCCGGCGGCGGGGACCTCTCGGTCGCGGCCGAACCCTCCGCCGCCGGCGATCTGGCGCGCGTGCAGCGCGCCGCCGACGTCCTGGTGCGCTCGGGCAGTTCCCGGGCGCGGACCTCACTGGAATCGGCCACCGGGGGCACCCGGGTCACCATCCGCGGCTCCGGCGTCTTCGACTTCGCCGCGCGGCGTGGCCGGCTCCGCGTGGTGCTCCCCGGGGACGCGGCGGGGGAGGCGGGGCACCGCCCGGTCACCGAACTCCTCGTCCCCGGCGAGGTGTACCTGAAGAACCGGGGCGCGGGCGTCCCGCCCGACAAGTGGGTGCGGATCCACACGGCCTCGCTGGCCGACGGCAATCTGGTGACGGGGGGCGCCACCGACCCGCTGGCGGCGGCGGAACTGCTGCGCGGCACCCGCGAGGTGACCTACGTCGGCGAGGGCCGGGCGGAACGCGACGGCGCCCGCGTCCGTCATTACCGTGGGACGGCGGACATCCGCCGGGCCGCTCAGAAGGCGTCCCACGCGCGGGGGGCGCTTCTCGCGGCGGCGCGGGGGTTCCGGACCAGCACCGTGCCGTTCGACGTCTTCCTGGACGACTTCGGACGGCTGCGGGAGGTACGGCACCGCTTCACCTTCTCCGCCGCGCCGCCGGGCGCGGCCGAGTTGCAGGTGGTGTCGGTGACGGTACTGCACGGCTTCGGCGCCCGGGTGGACGTCCGGCTCCCGCCGGAGGAGGCCATCTACGCGGGGACGATCGCCGTCACCGCGCCCTGAGCGGCGGCCGGGAAAGGCGCGGCCCGGCCCCGCCGGCCGGGGGCGGGCCACCCGGCGGGGCCGGTGGAAATGGTCCGTCCGTGCCATGCGCGTACCGTGTCCGGCTCCCTACGCTGGGCTGAGCGCGGACGAACGGGTGGAGCTCGTGGAGGAGGAGGTGACACGGGTGTCGATGTCCTGCCACATCACGCGGAGGGTTCACGACCATCTCGCCCTCGCCGAGATCGAGCTGTGCGGGGAACTGATGATCGCGGCTTCGGCGGCGGTGGAGGAGCGGCTCAGCCCGGACCGGATCGACGAGGTGCTGGAGGTGGGGGCCGAGCCGGCGGTCCGGCGGCCCCGCAGTGTCGCCCGGCGGGGCGAGTGACGCGGAGGGGCCGCCGGACCGCCGGCTCGGCCGGGGGCGCGCGGCGTCAGGTGCGGAGCAGGCGGGCGATGGCGGCGGTCGCCTCGGCCACCTTGGCGTCGGTCTCCGCGCCGCCCTCGGCGGCCGCGGCCGCCACGCAGTGGCGCAGGTGCTCCTCCAGGAGCTGGAGGGCGAAGGACTGGAGCGCCTTGGTGGACGCGGACACCTGGGTGAGTATGTCGATGCAGTAGACGTCCTCCTCGACCATGCGCTGGAGGCCGCGGATCTGCCCCTCGATCCGGCGGAGCCGCTTGAGGTGCTGGTCCTTCTGCGCGCTGTAGCCGTGCACGCCGGTCCCGGTGGCTGTCATGGCCGTCCTCCCGCTGTCTCCCGCGGTCCCGTCCGCCGGTGCGCGGCGGGGGTCCTGTCTCGTTCCCTGGCGAACCGGTCCGGTCCCGGCAAAAGCGGCGTACCAGGTCCATATACCCCTGCCCGGTATAGACTACCGGAGTTGGGGCCCGATTCCCGGTGCCCGGGGTGGGTACGCTGTCCCGTGGCCGTCATCGAAGACGACCGGCTAGCAGTGGCCGGAAAGATGCGTTTAGCATCGGCCCAGTCCCCTATCGCACCCCTGAGGAACCCGCCGTGCGCTTTCGTCTGACCCCCAGGGAGACGAGCTTCTACGACATGTTCGCCGCCTCCGCGGACAACATCGTCACCGGCTCCAAGCTCCTGATGGAACTGCTCGGCGCGGAACCCTCCGCCCGGGGTGAGATCGCCGACCGGATGCGGGCGGCGGAGCACGCCGGGGACGACGCCACCCACGCCATCTTCCACCAGCTGAACTCCTCCTTCATCACGCCGTTCGACCGCGAGGACATCTACTCCCTGGCCTCGTCGCTGGACGACATCATGGACTTCATGGAGGAGGCCGTCGACCTGGTCGTCCTCTACCAGATCGAGACCCTGCCGAAGGGCATCGACCAGCAGATCGAGGTGCTGGCGCGGGCGGCGGAACTCACCGCCGAGGCGATGCCCAACCTGCGCACGATGACCAACCTCACGGAGTACTGGATCGAGGTCAACCGCCTGGAGAACCAGGCCGACCAGATCCACCGCAAGCTGCTCGCGCACCTGTTCGACGGCAAGTACGACGCGATGGACGTGCTCAAGCTGAAGCAGATCGTGGACGTGCTGGAAGAGGCCGCGGACGCCTTCGAGCACGTGGCCAACACGGTCGAGACGATCGCGGTCAAGGAGTCCTGACCCCCGGTGGACACCTTCGCACTCATCGTCACCATCGGGGTGGCCCTCGGTTTCACCTACACCAACGGTTTCCACGACTCCGCGAACGCCATCGCCACCTCGGTCTCCACCCGCGCGCTGACCCCGCGGGTCGCCCTGCTGATGGCCGCCGTGATGAACCTCGCGGGCGCCTTCCTGGGCAGTGGCGTGGCCAAGACGGTCAGCCAGGGGCTGATCGAGACGCCCAGCGGCTCGCGCGGGATGGCGATCCTGTTCGCCGCCCTCGTCGGCGCGATCGTCTGGAACATGATCACCTGGTACTTCGGTCTGCCGTCGAGTTCCAGCCACGCCCTGTTCGGGGGCATGGTCGGCGCCGCGCTGGCCGGTTCCATCGCGGTCTACTGGATGGGCGTCGTCGAGAAGGTCGTCATCCCGATGATCCTCTCCCCGCTGGTCGGCCTCGGGCTCGGCTATCTGGCGATGACGGCCATCCTCTGGCTCTTCCGTCGCTCCAACCCGCACAAGTCGAAGCGGCACTTCCGCATAGCGCAGACGGTGTCCGCCGCGGGCATGGCGCTCGGCCACGGTCTCCAGGACGCGCAGAAGACCATGGGCATCGTGGTGATGGCCCTGGTCATCGCCGATGTGGAGGACTACGGCGACCAGATCCCGGTCTGGGTGAAGATCTCCTGCGCGCTGATGCTCTCCCTCGGCACCTACGCGGGCGGCTGGCGGATCATGCGGACCCTGGGCCGGCGCATCATCGAGCTCGACCCGCCGCAGGGCTTCGCCGCGGAGACCACGGCCGCCTCCGTCATGTACACGGCCTCCTTCATGTTCCACGCGCCGATCTCCACCACCCACGTCATCACCTCGGCGATCATGGGCGTGGGCTCCACCCGCCGGCTCAAGGCCGTGCGCTGGGGTGTCGCCAAGAACATCGTCATGGGCTGGTTCATCACGATGCCCGCCGCCGCGCTGGTGGCCGCCCTCTCCTTCTGGGCCGTCCAACTCGCCCTGGGCTGATCCCGGCCCCGGCCCGTCCCCGCCCCGGCCCTTCTCCGCCTCGTGCCGGCCCCGGTCCGGTCCGGCCGGTCCGTCGCTTCCGGGGTGACCGTTGCCCTCGATGGCGGCGTCCCGGACACGGGAGTGGGCCCGCCCCCGTGCGCCGGGGGCGGGCCCTGCGGCCCCGCGGTGGCACCGCCATGCAGCACCGCGGGGACGATTTCCGGCCCGGGAGGGCCGGAGGAACAGCCCCGTCAGGGCCGGACGGAACTGAGCCGCCACGGCCCCCGGGCCGGCCGTTCTCAGCCGAAGCGGCCGGAGATGTAGTCCTCGGTGGCCTGGACCGAGGGGTTGGAGAAGATCCGCTCGGTCTCGTCGATCTCGATGAGCTTCCCCGGCTTGCCCACGGCCGCCAGGTTGAAGAAGGCCGTGCGGTCCGAGACCCGCGCCGCCTGCTGCATGTTGTGCGTCACGATGACGATCGTGAAGCGCTCCTTGAGCTCGCCGATCAGGTCCTCGATGGCGAGGGTGGATATCGGGTCGAGGGCGGAGCAGGGCTCGTCCATCAGCAGCACCTGCGGCTCGACGGCGATGGCGCGGGCGATGCACAGCCGCTGCTGCTGGCCGCCGGAGAGGCCCGAACCGGGCTTGTTCAGCCGGTCCTTGACCTCGTTCCAGAGGTTGGCGCCCCGCAGCGACTTCTCCACCACGGAGTCCAGCTCGCTCTTCCTGTACGAACCGCCCAGCCGCAGGCCGGCCGCCACGTTGTCGTAGATCGACATGGTCGGGAAGGGGTTGGGGCGCTGGAAGACCATGCCGACGGTGCGGCGGACCGCGACGGGGTCGACCTGCGATCCGTAGAGGTCCTCGTCGTCCAGCAGCACCTTGCCCTCGACCCGGCCGCCGGGGGTCACCTCGTGCATGCGGTTGAGGGTGCGGAGGAAGGTGGACTTGCCGCAGCCGGACGGGCCGATGAAGGCCGTCACGGAGCGGGGTTCGACGGTCATCGAGATGTCCTCGATCGCCTTGTGACCGCCGTAGTAGGCGCTGAGGCCGCTGATGTCGATGCGCTTGGCCATGGTGTTGCTCGCAATCGTGTGGATGGCCCCGGGCACGGAGCCGCTTCGGTGGGTCAACGGCCCGTCGCGGGAGCCTTCCAGCGGGCGATGGCCCGGGCGACCAGGTTGAGGACCATCACGAAGATGATCAGCACGAGCGCGGCGCCCCAGGCCCGGTCGTAGGAGTGCGGGGTGCCGAGCATGTACTCCTGGTACACGTAGAGCGGCAGCGAGGCCTGGGTGCCGTCGAAGGGGTCGTTGTTGATGAACGAACTGCCCAGGACCAGCAGCAGTACCGGCGCCGTCTCACCCGCGATGCGCGCGACCGCCAGCATCACGCCGGTGGTGATGCCGCCGATCGCGGTGGGCAGCACGACCTTGAGGATCGTCCGCCACTTGGGGACGCCGAGGGCCAGCGACGCCTCGCGCAGCTCGTTCGGGACGAGCTTGAGCATCTCCTCGGTGGACCGGACGACGACCGGCATCATCAAGATGGTCAGGGCCAGCGAGCCGGCGAAGCCGGAGGGCCCCATGCCGAAGGTCAGCACCCAGGTGGAGAGGATGAACAGGCCGGCGACGATCGACGGGATGCCGGTCATGACGTCCACGAAGAAGGTGACGGCCTGCGCCAGCCGGCCCCGGCCGTACTCGACCAGGTAGATCGCGGTCAGCAGGCCGATCGGCACGGCGATGAGGGTCGCGATGCCGACCTGCTCCAGGGTGCCGATCAGCGCGTGGTAGATGCCGCCGCCGGGGGTGTTCTGGTTCAGCCCGGCCATGGAGTGGCTGAGGAAGTAGCCGTCGAGGATGCGGGAGCCGCGCTCGACGGTCGTCCACGCGAGGGAGGCCAGCGGCACCACCGCGAGGACGAAGCAGACCCAGACGACACTGGTGGCGATACGATCCTTCGCCTGCCGGGACCCCTCGACGGCCGTGGTCACCGCGTAGGTGGAGACGACGAAGAGCAGGGCCGCGATCAGCCCCCACTGCACCCGGCTCTCGAAGCCCGCGGCCAGGCCGATCCCCGCGCCGAGAGCGGCGGAGGCCACCGCGAGGGCGGCGGGCGCCCAGCGCGGCAGCCGCCGGTGGGCGAGGGAGCGGGGGGCGGGGGCCTCGGTGGCCGGCGCCCGGTCCATGACGGTGTGGCTCATGCGTTGGCCCCCGAGTACTCCTTGCGGCGGGCGATGATCATCCGGGCCGCGCCGTTGACGATCAGGGTCATGACGAACAGCACGAGGCCGGAGGCGATGAGCGCGTCCCGGCCGTACTCGTTGGCCTCGTTGAACTTGGCGGCGATGTTCTGGGCGAACGTGCCGCCGCCCGGGTCCAGCAGATGGCCGGAGAAGAGGAAGCTCGGGGAGAGGACGGTGGCCACGGCCATCGTCTCGCCGAGCGCGCGGCCCAGCCCCAGCATGGAGGCGCTGATGATGCCGGAGCGGCCGAAGGGCAGCACCGACATCCGGATGACCTCCCAGCGGGTGGCGCCGAGCGCCAGCGCGGCCTCCTCGTGCGCCCGCGGAACCTGCAGGAACACCTCGCGGGTCACGTTGGTGATGACGGGCAGGATCATCACGGCGAGCAGGATGCCGACGGTGAAGAGGTTGCGGGCGGGACCGCTGGAGGTCTTCTCGAAGATGTAGGTCCAGCCGAGGTACTGGTCGAGCCAGCTGTTCATGCCGTCGAGGTACGGCACCAGCACCAGCGCGCCCCACAGGCCGTAGACGATGCTGGGGACGGCGGCGAGCAGGTCGATCACGTACGCCAGCGGGGAGGCCATCCGGCGCGGGGCGTAGTGGGAGACGAACAGGGCGATGCCCACGGCGATGGGCACCGCGATGGCCATGGCGATGATCGAGCTGACCACGGTGCCGTAGGCGAGGATCGCGATGCCGAACTGCGGGGGCTGCCCCTGCGGGTTCCACTCGAAGGCGGTGAGGAAGTTCGCCTGGTTGTCGGAGATCGCGATGTAGGCGCGGTAGGTGAGGAAGACCGCGATGGCGGCCATGATCACCAGCAGCAGCACGCCCGAGCCCCGGGAGAGCCCGACGAAGATCCGGTCCCCGGGGCGGGTGGCCCCGCCCTTCGCGGCCGGCTGCGGTGGAAGCGGCGCCGGCGGGGGCGCCGTGGAGGTGGGTGGGTTCATGATGGCTCCGGTCTGGTGGGGAGGTTCCCCTGGCGGCGGTGCACCGGATGGGAGGCCCGGAGGTGGCGGGCCCCCGCGCGAGGCGGGGCCCGCCGGCCGGGCCGGGATCAGGAGAGGGTCGGGATGACCTCACGGACCTTCTGGGCGATCTCGTCGGGGACCGGGGCGTAGCCCTCGTCGGAGAGGATCTTCTGGCCGTCCTCGCCGGCCGCGTAGGTCAGGAAGGACTTCATGGCCTCCAGCGTCTCGGCCTTGTTCCCCTTGTCACAGGCGATCTCGTAGGTGACGAGGATGATCGGGTAGGCGCCGTCGGCCTTGGTCGTGTAGTCCAGCTCCAGGGCGAGGTCGTCGCCCTCGCCCACGACCTTGGCCGCGGCGATGGCCTTGGAGGCGTTCTCGGACGTGGCCTCGACGGGCTCGGCGGCGCCGGTGTCGAGCTTCACCGAGTTGAGGTCGTTGCTGGTGGCGTAGGAGAGCTCGAAGTAACCGATGGCCCCCTCGACCTGCTTGACCTGCGCGGCGACGCCGGAGGAGCCGCTCGCGGACTGGCCGCCCTTGGCGGGCCAGGACTTCTCCGCCACGTAACTCCAGTCCTTCTCGGCCGCGGCACCCAGGTACTTGCCGAGGTTCTGCGTGGTGCCCGACTCGTCCGAGCGGTGGAACGCCTGGATGTCGGTGGACGGCAGCTCGGCGTCCGGGTTGAGCTTCTTGATCGCCGGGTCGTCCCACTTCTTGATCTTCGAGTCGAAGATCTTGGCGAGGGTGGGCGCGTCCAGCACCAGGTCGTCCACGCCGGAGAGGTTGTAGCTCACGGCGACCGGGCCGCCGACCAGCGGCAGGTTGATGCCCTGGCCGTCCTTGCAGATCTTCTTCGACGCCTCGACCTCGTCCTCCTTGAGGGCGGAGTCGGAGCCGGCGAAGGCGGTGGTCCCCTGGTTGAACTGGGTGATGCCACCGCCGGAGCCGATCGGGTTGTAGTTGATCTGCACATCCGGACAGGCGGCCATGTAGTTCTTGATCCACAGGTCCATGGCGTTCTTCTGCGCCGAGGAGCCCGAGGCGAGCAGCTTGCCCTCGCCACCGCACTTGATGTTGCCGGCGGCCTTGGTGGTGTCCGCGCCGCCCTGCTGGGTGTTGTCGTCCGAGCCGCACGCGGTGAGGAGCAGGGCCGTGGAGACGGCGGCCGCGCCGAGGGTGACGGCCCGCAGACCGCGGGCGTTCCTGCGCTGAAGCTTCACCTTGACTGTTCCTTCCTGGGGCCCGCCGGCGGCCGGCGAAGCGTCGGTGGTTCTGCGTTCTCCGGCGGGCACGCGCCTGCCGGTAAGGCTGAAATTAGGTAGATCAGGTGAATCCACCGACCGGCACGGGTGAACGAGGGGTGAACCTCGACTGTCAGTGCGGCGACTCGCGACGGCCCGGTGCGGCGGGAAACACCGCACGTGACGGGCGGGGCGGGCAGGGTGACGGAACGCCCCGGCGCGCGCTCCTTCCGTACCGCGGGCGCGCCGGCGCGCAATGTCGCGAACCGGCCCACCTCTGTCGTGATCCACCGGTCCGTGGCACCATCCCGGCTCGGGGGACGTCATCTGGGCCAAGGGCGTTCGCGGGACCGGGGTTCGGCCCGTGCGGCGTGTGCCGGCCGCGCCGCGCGGGGGCCGTTCGTACGTGGACCCGCGCCCGGAGCGCGAGGACCGGGGTGAGGACGGGCCGGCCCGGGTGACCGCGGCGGGCCTCGTACGGGGCCCGCCACCGGCGCGGACGCCCCGGAACGGACAGGTGTGCGGGTGCACGGACGAGGCGGAGGTGGGCCGGTGGGGCGGCAGCGGATGATCGTGACGGCTACGGCGGTGGTGTGCGCGGTGGGGGTCCTGCTGACCCCGGGGACCGCCCTGGCCGCCCCCGCCGAGCCGGACCCGGCGCAGGACCGCCGGCTGGAGGAGCTGCACCGGCGCATCGAGGGCCTCTACCGCAAAGCGACCTCGGCCACGGACGACTACAACGCGGCCCGCGAGAAGACGGCGGAACAGCGGAAGAAGCTGGACCGCATCGAGAAGCGCGCCACCGCCGCCGGGGAGCGGATGACGGAGCTGCGGGCCCAGGCGGGCGCGATGGCCCGCGCCCACTACCGGGGCGGCGGGATGCCCGACACGATGCGGCTGCTCCTGGAAGGCGGCTCCGAGGACTTCCTGCACGACGCGGACGTCGCCCGCAAGGGACAGCAGGCGCAGCGGGACCTCATCGCCGGTCTGGCCGCCACCCAGCGGCGGCTCGACGGCTACGCCGAGTCGGCGGACGAGGAGCTGAGCCGGCTCCGCACCCAGCAGAAGAAGCGGGCCACGGCCAAGAAGGAGATCGAGGCGAGGATCGCGGCCGCCGAGAAACTGGAGTCCCGGCTCCAGGCCGAGGAGCTGGAGCGGCTGCGCGAGCTGGAAGCGGAGGAGGCGCGGAAGGCGCAGGCCGAGTGGCTGGAGTCCGGGGTGCTGGACGAGATCGACGCCCGGGCCTCCGCGCGCGGCAGGAAGGCCATCGCCTACGCCACCCGGCAGCTCGGCAAGGACTACGAGTGGGGCGCCGAGGGCCCGCGGACGTTCGACTGCTCCGGGCTGACCTCCCAGGCCTGGGCCGCCGCGGACCGGCCCATCCCGCGCACCTCCCAGGAGCAGTGGAAGCGGCTGACCCGGGTGCGGATCGCCGACATGCGCCCCGGCGACCTCATCGTCTACCACTCCGACGCCAGCCACGTCGGCATGTACGTCGGCCGGGGCGAGATCGTCCACGCGCCGCGGCCCGGGCGGCAGATCACCCTCGCCGGGGCCGGCTCGATGCGCATCCTCGGCGTGGTGCGGCCCGATCCGGGGGAGGACGGCCCGGCGGAGAAGGGCGGGGACGGGCCCGGGAAGCCGTAGCGGCCGGACGAGCCGTCGCGCCGCGAGCGGCCAGGGAGCTGACGTGACCCGGACGCGGCCGACTACACGATCCCGGAGCCGGACCGCCGCGCGGACGACACCTGGAGTTCCGGGAGCGCGGGCTACCGGCACGCGGAAACCCCGGAGCCGCGGAGGCGGCCGGGGGGCTTCCGCTCCGTGCCGTCCCCTGGGCAGGCGTCCGCCCGGGTGACCGCGGAGCGTGACGTTTCTCATCCCCCCTGGGCCGTGTCCCCGCCCAGAACGCCCCATGCGCCCGGGACATGCCCTCATGCGGTGGTCGCCCGGCATTCCGCTCCGCCCCGGCGCCCCGCTATCGTCGCCTCACAGTGCCCCATACACCTGGCCGCCGGCTCGTCCGGCGGGTGCGGGCCTGGCGGCGTGCCGATCGGCGGTCGTCTTTGCCTCCGGGGGGAGGGAAGGAGCAGAGCGATGCCTGTACCCGCGCCTCGGCAGGGAGACACCCTGGCCGCGGGGGAGACCCGGGCCACCGCCACCCCGGCCGCCCCGGCCACCGGATCGGGCCGTCCGGCCGTCCCCGCCCCCGGTGCCGCCCCGGACTCGCGGCCCGGGCCCTCCCGGCCGCCGGAAGCGCCCGGGCCGCTCACGCTGCTGGTCATCGAGGACGACCCGGAAGAGGCGTTCTCGGTACCGGACCGGCTCGACACCGGCGGGCGCCGCGTCCGCCTCCGCACCGCCCGCAACCTCACCGAGGCCGAGCGGCTGCTCACCGACGACGTGGACTGCATCCTCCTCGACCTCGCCCTGGACGTCCGGCACGCGGGCGAGGAGCTGGACACCCTCCGCCAGGTGCTGCGGCTCGCCCCCGGCCACGCCGTGCTCGTCCTCACCCGGCAGGCGGACGCGGAGCGCGGCGCCGAGGCCGTCCGCGTCGGCGCGCAGGACTACCTCTTCCGGGACGAGCTGGACGGCCGCGTCCTCGGCCGGGCCATCCGCTACGCCGTCGAGCGCAAGCGGGCCGACGCCGCGCAGCGCCAGCTCACCGAGTCGCGGCTGCGGGGCCAGGAGAACCGGCGGCTGGAGCGCGGGCTGCTGCCCAAGCCGCTGCTGGAGGGCTCGGAGCTGCGGTTCGCCGCCCGGTACCGGCCCGGCCGCAGCCGCGCCCTGCTCGGCGGCGACTTCTACGACACCGTGCGCACGCCCGACGGCACCGTGCACGCCATGATCGGTGACGTGTGCGGCCACGGCCCGGACGAGGCCGCGCTCGGGGTGCTGCTGCGGATCGCGTGGCGCTCGCTGACCCTCGCCGGGCTCTGCGGCGACCAGCTCCTCTCGACCTTGCAGAAGGTGCTGGAGAACGAGCGTCCCAGCGAGGAGATCTTCGCGACGCTCTGCACCGTCGACATCGCGCCCGACGGCCGCCGCGCCGGGCTCTGCCTCGCCGGGCACCCGGCGCCCCTGGTGGCCCGGGACGGGCAGCCGACCAGGCTCCTCCCGGCCGAGAGCGGCGGACCGGCGCTGGGGGTGCTCACGCGCGCCCGCTGGCCGCGCCGTCAGGTGGAGCTGGGCGGGGTGTGGAGCCTGATGATGTACACCGACGGGCTGATCGAGGGCCGGGTCGGGGAGGGACGGCGACGCCTCGGCCAGGAGGGCATGACCGAGGTGATCAACGCCCTGCGGGGCCGCGGGCTGGACGGCGAGGAGCTGCTGGACGCGGCGATGGCCGAGGTGCGGGAGCTCAACGGCGGGGAGCTGACGGACGACGTGGCGGTCCTGCTGCTGGACCGGGACCGGGAGCGGGGACGGCCCTGAGCCGCGGCCCGGCCGACTTGCCCTTCGTTTCTGTGATCGTCTGCCCGGGACGGGCCCCGGGGGGAGCCACCGGCGCCCCCGCGCCTGGGCCCGGACGCGCCACGGCCGGCCCCCGACGCGCCACGGCCCCCCTCGGCGGAGAGCGCCGAGGGGGGCCGTGCGGGCGGAGGACGGGGGGCGGGCAGGTCTTACGTACCGGGGTCCGGTCAGCGGCCGCCGTTGAACGGGCCGTAGGGGCCGTCCGAGCTGCTGCCCCGCCGGCCGCGGCCACCGCCGCCGCCACCGGTGACGGCCTTGACCGCGGGCCGCACGTCGACGACGTACACGATCGCTGCGATCAGCCCGATGATCGTGAGGAAGAACAGGCCCAGCGGCAGGACGTTCACCACCAGCGCTATGCCCAGGATGATCAGCCAGAACGGCTTCGTCTGCTTGTCGGCGGCGCGGAAGGCGTCCTCGCGCCGGATCACGGCGTCGATGAAGGCGAACGCCGTGAAGAGGAGGATCCCCAGGTAGAGGAAGCTCAGAATGTTGTGGAAGCCCTGTACCAGCACGCCGTACACCACCCAGTCTCATCGGTCACGTCGGTTGCGTCGCGTCACGTCGGTCCCGCCGGACGGAGCGGCCGGCGTCACCGCACCGCTGCCGTACCCGACGGCCGATGGTATCGGCGCCGTCGCCGCCACCGTATAAGGAGAACGGACCGGGCACGCCGGTTATGCCCGGCCCGTGCGCCCGGTCCGCTCTCCCGGCCCGGAACCCGGAAGGGGGGCTCCGGACCCCGCAGTCCGTCCTGCGATCACTCGGCGGACTTGGGCGCCGACTTCCCGGCCGGGGCCTTGCGGCCCGTGCTCTTCCGCGCGGCCGGCTTGGCGGCGGGCGCCGCCTCGGCCTTCGTGGCGGTCGCGGTGGAGGCCGCCGGTCCACTCTTCGCCGCGGCCCCGGCGGGCGCGGCGGCCGGCTCCGGCTCGACCGCGATGGCGATGTCCGTGACCTGCTCGGCGGCGTCACCACGCCAGGTCTGGACGGTGCCCCGGCCGCGCTCGGCCAGCACGTCGTAGGTCTCGCGGGCCTTGACCGCGTACTCGGCGGCCCGGCCGACGCCCTGGAGCGCGAGGGTCTGCGCCGACTCGCGGAACTTCTTGATGTCGGTGTCGAGGGTGCCGAGCACCTCCGTCACCTTGGTCTGCACGGTGCTCTGGGCCTCCTTGGCCTGCCGCGCGAACCGCTCCTGCACCGCCTTCGGGTCGGTCTTCCGCACGCCGGCGAAGCGCTCGGGGGCCTCCGCGCGCAGCCGCTCGACCAGCGCCGGCAGCTCACGGAGCTTCTCGGCGGCGAGGTCGGCCGTGCCGACGGCGGCGTAGAGGGGGGTCGGGTCCTTGAGGGTCTTGCGGAGTTCGTCGGTGGTGGCCATGGCCGGTTCCTCCCGGTCGGTGGATCAGTGTGCTCGTCGGGTGGCTTCGCCGCCGTCGTTCCCGCCCCGGGCCGGGGGACCGGCCGCTTCCGCCGCGGACGCGGCTCCGGGCGCGGGGACGGACGGTGGCGTGGCGGGGGTGTCCTGTGCGTCACGTATGTCGGGGACGGCGCCGCTCCCGGCTCCGTCACCGGGGCCCGGCGCGGTGTGCCCGGTGACGCCCTCGGTGTCGGCGGTGTGCCCGTTCTCCTTGCGGAAGGACTCGTAGATCTGGATGAGCACCTGCTTCTGGCGCTCGGTGATCGACGGGTCGGTCATGATCGCGCTCTTGACCTCGGCCTCGTCCCGGTCCCGCTCGTCGAGGATGCCGGCCTGCACGTACAGCGTCTCGGCGGAGATCCGCAGCGCCTTGGCGAGCTGCTGAAGGATCTCCGCGCTCGGCTTGCGCAGCCCGCGCTCGATCTGGCTGAGGTACGGGTTGGACACCCCGGCGGCCTCGGAGAGCTGCCGCAGCGACAGCCGCGCACCGCGCCGCTGTTCCCGCAGGAACTCCCCGAGATTGCCGACCTTGAGTGAAGCCATGGCCCCATGCTGCATCCGATTGCTAACTATTGCAAGCGGGATGCTTGCTGGAGTTGCGCACTCGGGGCCGGAACGCCTGCTCCAGGCCCGAGGGCCGTGTCCGTGGTGCGTGGGAAGCTGGGCACGTGAACCTCTCGGACCTGGTCCGGCTCCGCCGGGCGCGTGACGCGATGGACCGCGACTACGCCGAGCCGCTCGACGTCCCCGCGCTGGCCCGCGCCGCGCACATGTCCGCGGGCCACTTCTCCCGCAGCTTCCGCGCCGCCTTCGGCGAGACGCCGTACAGCTACCTGATGACGCGCCGGATCGAGCGCGCCAAGGCCCTGCTGCGCCGCGGTGACCTGTCGGTGACGGAGGTCTGCTTCGCCGTGGGGTGTACGTCCCTGGGGTCCTTCAGCTCGCGCTTCACCGAACTGGTGGGCGAGAGCCCGAGCGCGTACCGGGCCCGCCCGCACGAGGAGGGCGCGGCCATCCCGGCCTGTGTCGCCAAGCTCTACACGCGGCCGGTCAGGAACGGAGGCTCCGCCGGGGAGGCCAGGAAGGGGCAGGGGGCCGGGACGGCCAGGAAGGGGCAGGGGACCGGGACGGCACGGAAGGAGAAAGGGGCCGGGGCGGTCCGGGGGAGGGACGTGGCCGGGGCGGGGAGCCGGGTGGTGGGGGCGGGATCCGCCGCGAGCCGAAACGGTCAGGAACGGAGAAGCGCCGCGCACACCCCGCCCGTAGCGTGACCCGCATGGACATCAGACTCTCTTCCTGCTTCATCGCCGTGGACGACCACGACAAGGCGCTCGCCTTCTACGGGGACGTGCTCGGCCTGGAGGTACGCAACGACGTCGGCTTCGAGGGGATGCGCTGGGTGACGGTCGGCCCGCCGGCGCAGCCCGATGTGGAGATCGTGCTCGAGCCGCCGCTGGCGAACCCCAACGCCTCCCCCGAGGACCGGCGCGTCATGGCCGAGCTGCTGGCCAAGGGCATGCTGCGCGGAGTGATCTTCTCCACCGACGACTGCGACGCCACCTTCGAGCACATCCGGGACTCCGGGGCCGACGTGTTGCAGGAGCCGATCGACCAGCCGTACGGGGTCCGCGACTGTGCCTTCCGCGACCCGGCGGGCAACATGCTCCGCTTCGCCCAGCGCCGCGGGGAGTGAGGCGGGGCGGTGCCGGCCGGCCGCCGCCGGCCGGCACCGCGGCGGGGCCCGCAGGGCGACCCCGCACGACGGGTGACAGGCGCCGCACGGCGGGCCACGGACGACGGGAGACAGCACACGATGAACTCGGACCTCGGCAGCGCGGACACGGACGCGGACGCGGTCGCGGCCACAGGAACGGACGCCGGTCCAGGCCAGGACCCGGGCGCCCGGCGCGCCACGCCGCACGTCGCCGACAGCCACGCGATGATCCGCGTGCACGGGGCGCGCGAGAACAATCTCCAGGACGTCACCGTCGAGCTCCCGAAGCGGAGGCTGACGGTGTTCACCGGGGTCTCCGGCTCGGGCAAGAGTTCGCTGGTCTTCGACACGATCGCCGCGGAGTCGCAGCGGCTGGTCAACGAGACCTACAGCGCCTTCCTCCAGGGTTTCATGGAGACGCGGGGTCGCCCCGAGGTCGACGTGCTCGACGGGCTGACCAGCGCGATCGTCGTGGACCAGCGGCGCATGGGCGCCGACCCCCGCTCCACCGTCGGCACCGCCACGGACGCGGGCGCGATGCTCCGCGTCCTCTTCAGCCGCCTCGGCCGCCCGCACATCGGCCCGCCCTCCGCGTACGCCTTCAACGTGCCCTCCGTCCGGGCGAGCGGCGCGGTCACCGTCGAACGCGGTGACCGGAAGACGGTGAAGCAGACCTTCACCCGCACCGGCGGCATGTGTCCCCGCTGCGAGGGCCGCGGCCAGGTCTCCGACATCGACCTGACCCAGCTCTACGACGACTCCAAGTCCATCGCCGAGGGCGCGTTCACCATCCCCGGCTGGAAGTCGGACAGCTTCTGGACCGTACGCGTGTACGCGGAGTCCGGCTTCGTCGACCCGGAGAAGCCGATCAGGGACTTCACCGAGCGGGAGATGCGCGACTTCCTCCACCGGGAGCCGACCAAGGTGAAGGTCGAGGGCGTCAACCTCACCTACGAGGGGCTGATCCCGAAGATCCGGAAGTCCTTCCTCGCCAAGGACCGGGAGGCGATGCAGCCGCACATCCGCGCGTTCGTGGACCGCGCGGTCACCTTCACCGCCTGCCCCGAGTGCGGCGGCACCCGGCTGGCGGAGGCGGCCCGGTCCTCGCGGATCGACGGGGTGAGCATCGCCGACGCCTGCGCGATGCAGATCAGCGACCTGGCCGCCTGGGTGGGCGGGCTCGGCGGGTCCACCGCCGCACCGGGGGACGGCGGGCACGCCTCGGTGGCGCCGCTGCTCACCGCGCTCGGCGGGACCCTCGACTCGTTCGTGGAGATCGGGCTCGGCTACCTCTCCCTCGACCGCTCCTCGGGCACGCTGTCGGGCGGCGAGGCGCAGCGCGTCAAGATGGTCCGCCACCTCGGCTCCGCGCTCACCGACGTCACCTACGTCTTCGACGAGCCCACCACCGGTCTGCACTCGCACGACATCCAGCGGATGAACGCCCTGCTGCTGCGGCTGCGGGACAAGGGCAACACGGTGCTCGTGGTGGAGCACGAGCCGGAGACGATCGCGATCGCCGACCACGTCGTCGACCTCGGCCCGGGCGCGGGGACGGCGGGCGGCACCGTCTGCTTCGAGGGCACGGTGGCGGAGCTGCGGCGGAGCGCCACCGTCACCGGCCGCCACCTCGGCGACCGGACCCCCCTCAAGGAGACGGTGCGTGAGCCCACCGGCCGGCTGGAGATCCGGGGCGCGACGGCGCACAACCTGCGCGGCGTCGACGTGGACCTCCCCCTCGGGGTGCTGACGGTCGTCACCGGGGTCGCCGGTTCGGGCAAGAGTTCGCTCGTGCACGCGTCGCTGCCGGCCGGCGCGGGTGTGGTGGCGATCGACCAGAGCCCCATCCGCGGCTCGCGGCGGAGCAACCCGGCGACGTACACCGGCCTGCTCGACCCGATCCGCAAGGTCTTCGCCAAGGCCAACGGGGTGAAGCCCGCCCTGTTCTCCGCCAACTCCGAGGGCGCCTGCCCCGAGTGCAACGGCGCCGGTGTCGTCTTCACCGACCTGGGGATGCTCGCGGACACCGCCGTCACCTGCGAGGAGTGCGAGGGGAAGCGGTTCCGGCCGGAGGTGCTGGAGTACCGCCTCGACGGCCGTGACATCAGCGAGGTGCTCGCGATGCCGGTGACGGAGGCCCGGGAGTTCTTCGGCGGTGGCCCGGCGGGCGGTGGCCCGGCGGGGGCGCCCGCCTCCTCGTCGCGCGCCGGACAGCCCAAGGCGCTGCTCCAGACCCTCGACCGGCTCGTGGACGTCGGGCTCGGATATCTCACCCTCGGCCAGCCGCTCACCACGCTCTCCGGCGGCGAGCGCCAGCGGCTCAAGCTGGCCACCCTCCCGCCGCCCCCGGCCCGGCCGTCCTCCGGCGCCGGGAAGGGGACCGGCCCCGGCCCCGTATACGTACTCGACGAGCCGACCGCCGGCCTTCACCTCGCCGATGTCGAACAGCTGCTCGGCATGCTCGACCGGCTCGTCGACTCCGGCGTCTCCGTGATCGTCGTCGAGCACCACCAGGCGGTCATGGCGCACGCCGACTGGATCGTCGACCTCGGCCCCGGCGCGGGGCACGACGGCGGCCGCGTCGTCTTCGAGGGCACCCCCGCCGACCTGGCGGCCGGCCGCTCCACCCTGACCGGCGAACACCTCGCGGCCTACCTGAACGCCTGATTCCCGGCCCGGCCCGGGCCCCGCCGGCGCTGACGGCGGGGCCCGGGCGACTGCCCCGACCAGCTTTCGATCAGGAGTTCTGCCGAACCTCCTGCCCAGGACTCAGGGCGATGCCAGGACGGACCCCACCGCGAGCCGGCGTCTTACGCATGCTGGAGACATGAGCAGGTACGCCGCCACGAGGACCTACGCCGTTCCGGAGTCACCGGGGGAACTGGCCGGACCCACCACGGGCACCGTGACCCTGCCTCGGCACATCGACTGGGGCCCGCACCACGAGTACGACCTTGCCGATGAGGCCGACCTGCTCCTTCTGTACGAGCGGGTGATCCGCGAGGCCCAGTCCTCGGCGGACCTGCGGGCGCACCTGGACGCCGGCCTGCCGCGCCGGTGCTGGAACGAGCTGTTCCTGCCGACCCCGGTACGCGTGGCCCGGCAGGCCCGTTTCCCGGAACTCTCACCCGCGGCGGCCGCTGCGTAGTGGGCGGTCTGCACCGTCAGCTCATCCGCATCGGGCTGGACGCACTCGCCGAGGACTTCGGCTACGGCCGGCTCACCACCTGACAACACCCCGAAGAGATCAGTCATCCCTGTTTGCGGGCACCGCTGAGAGCCGATCAGCCCGAAGGCTCACGCAGTGTTCGGGCTCCCCGCGAACGCGAGTGAGCCGAGAAATCGCGTCTGTTCGTGTTCCACCGTGGCATCCAGCTCGCCCATGGCCTCCAGGGCGCGGGGATCGCTGAGCGTCAGGCCACCGAGTGCGCGCTCCAGGTGGCCCTGGTCCTCGATCTCCCACAGGTTGAACGCTTCGTACAGCGGTCCGACCTGCGTCACCGTGCCGGCGACCAGCGAGATGCCCTGCGATGCGAAGAATTCACGGATGGTCACCATGGCGGCTTCGTAGCGCGCCAGATTCGCGAAACCGTACTTCAGCTGGAGCTGCGCCAGCATGTAGTTGCTCATCTGCCTGCCTTTCCTGGGGCCCTGTCGGGGCCTTCACCGGGAAGGTAGACGTTGACACCGGCGTGAAGGGCAAGTCAGCTGCTGCCGGTCACCGCGTTCAGTACGGCTTCCAGGCCCGTCAGCTTGGAATGCAGTTCTTCCGCTTCTCGTGAGAGTTCGGCGTGCCGCGTACGCAGGAGAGCCTCGATCCGGGGCGCGGAGCCGGGGAGTTTCCACTCCTGGACCACCGTACGGATCAGGTCGCTCGGCAGGCCCGCGCCGTACAGACACTGGATGAACCCGACACATTCGGCGTCTTGTGCCTGGTACCTGCGGTGTCCCACGGCGTTGCGCGACGGGAACAGGAGGCCTTGCTCCTCGTAGTACCGCAGTGACCGCGTGCTCACCTGGCACCGGTGAGCGAGTTCACTGATCGACAGCGACAGCGACACCGGGGCCGAACCGTGGTGGCGCCCGGGGCCCGACTCGGAGGTCGATTCGAGACGGTGCGCCGGCCTGCCCCCGCACGGCGAGAGGGCCTTTGGAGACGCCGCAGCGTCATCACTGGATGCGGCAGTCGAGGCATGGGAACGCATAGGGAACTCTAGCCTCCTCCAGGCTGGTTCCGTCGGGGTCATGGGCGGCAACACCAAAGACCGCCCCCGGTTCACCACGGTGAAGCGATCCGGACACCCCGGATCGGACGGGGATTCCCCCGCACCCGGTCCGGAATGGCGCGCTTCTGCCTGGTTCCCCGCGACTCGGTGACGGTGCGAGACACCTGGCACGCGACCGGGACGCGGGGCGCCGACACCAATACCGTGGCCGCCCGAACGTACCGGTGAACGGCTGACAGGACGGTCAGGCCGGACGGGTGGCTCGCATCGACCGCTCGCTCACCCGCAGGTCCGCCGAGGCCGCAGCGCCGCGCGAGTGATTCGCCGCATGGCGACTCCGGCTCATCGGACGGCTGAATGAGAATCCGGCTGGATGAGGACGGGAATCCCGCAGAGCGGGTGCCCTTCGTAGCGGCGAGAATTCCGGCTCTTCGGGCGGACACCCGGTGGCCACCCGGAGGCGGAACCGAGTTCTCCCGGCAGCGGCTCCCTCACGTCGTCCCCGGCTCCGACCAGGGTGTCAGGGCTTTTGTGGCGTAGGCCGCCAGGTCCGCGCGCAGCCGGTCACGGGGGATGTTCTCGCGGTCGGCGAGATGGGCGACGAGGTCGGCGCGGACCGCCGCGAGCAGGGCGTGGGCGGTGAAGTCCGCGCCGTGGAAGCCGGGGAGGCGCTCCAGGGTCTCGCGGAGGAGGGCGTGGGCCCAGTCGTACTGGGGTGTGCCGTACGGGCTGTCGGCGCCGGCGCCCTCCAGGGCCTGGGAGAGGTGCCGGTGGTCGAGCTTGAAGCACAGGAGCGCGTCCAGCAGGGCGAGGGCGCGTTCGGCGGGCGGGGTGCCGGGGCCGAGGGGCGGCGGCCCTTCCGCGACCGCCTGCCGGAGGGGTTCGAGCCGGGCGGTGTGGAGCGCGCGGAGCAGGGAGTTCCGGTCCCCGAAGCCGCGGAAGAGCGTGCCCTTGCCGACGCCGGCGGCGGCCGCGATGTCGGCCATGGTGACCTCCGCCGGGTTCTCACAGGTGGCGAAGAGGCGGTCGGCCGCGGCGAGGACGGCCTCGCGGTTGCGTGTGGCGTCCGCGCGGGGCTTGCGCTCGGGCACGGGATGCTCCTCCGGTTGCGTAAACGGACTGCCGGTCCGTATTGTTTGGACTAAGCGGACCTGAGGTCCGTATCGTATCGGAGGGATGGCTCATGCCCATGACCACGCCTGCCCCGGTGGAGGAACTCCTCCGCCACGGCCTGCGGCTGCTGCTCGACAAGGACATCTCCGGCTGGGTCGACCTGTGGGACGAGAACGGGATCCTCGAATTCCCGTTCGCGCCCGACGGATGGCCGAAGCGGCTGGAGGGCAAGGCCGCCGTCGCCGCCTACCTGCGCGGCTACCCCGACCACATCGACCTCCAGGATTTCCCCGAGGTGACCCTTCACCGGACGGCAGAACCCGGGACCGCCGTGATCGAGATGCGGGCGGTGGGCCGGCTGGTGAAGAGCGGTGCCCCCTACGACATGCGGTACATCACCGTGATGACGGCCGCGGACGGCCGGTTCACCCACGGCCGCGACTACTGGAACCCCCTGATCCTCCTGCGCGACGACGCGGCGGACTTCAGGGGGGCGGCGGCCCGATGAGCGCTCCCTCCACCCGCCCCGCCACGCTGGTCGTCGGCGCCACCGCCACCACCGGGAGCCGCGTGGCCGCCCGGCTCGTCGCTGACGGGCGCGTGGTCCGGGCCGCGAGCCGGAAGGCCACCCCGGTCCCCGGCGCGCGGGCCGTCCGCTTCGACTGGTACGCACCGGAGACCCACGCGGAGGCGCTGAGCGGCGCGGACCGCGTCTATCTCGTGCCGCCCCCCGGCGCCACGGACCCCGCCGCCGTCATGCTGCCCTTCCTGGAGCGGGCCAGAGAGGCAGGGGTGCGCCGGGCCGTGCTGCTCGGCGCCTCGCCGATCCCCGCCGGAGGGCCGGGGGTCGGACAGGTGCACCAGGCGCTGCCCGGGCTGTTCGAGGAGTGGGCGGTGCTGCGGCCGTCCTGGTTCATGCAGAACCTCACCACCGGCGAGCACTTGCTGGCCCGGTCCGTGCGCGAGGAAGGGGTGATCGCCACCGCCACGGGTGACGGGCGGGTGGCCTTCGTCGACGCCGACGACATCGCGGCCGTCGCCTTCCACGCGCTCACCGACGCGCGCTCCCTCGACGCCGATCCCGTCATCACCGGCCCGGAGACGCTGAGTTACGCCGGCGCGGCCGCCGTGCTCACCGAGGTGACCGGACGGCCCGTCAGTCACCGGCAGTTGACGTACGAGCAGGCGCGGGACCGCTGGGCACGGGAGCTGCCGGCTGATTTCGCCGCCGTCATGGCCGGCCTGGACCTGGCCATCGCCGACGGCGCGGAGGACCGGACCACGGACACGGTCCTCCGGATCACGGGGCGCCCGCCGACCGATTTCCGCACGCATGTCCGGCGGGCGATGGCGGCGGGGCGGCGGTAACCGGCCGCCGGCTGAACCCGGGCGGCCGGGGCGGCCCGGCTCAGCGCGGCGGCGCCCCGGCCGTCTCGCGCAGCCGGACGAAGGGGATCGAGGCGCCGGCCGCCCGGTGATCCGCCTCGCCGCCGTCGCTCTCGTAGCCCATGAACGCCAGCAGCCGCGCGGCCAGTCGCGGGTTGCGGTGTGCGTAGCGGGCCATCACCTCGGCGCCCTCCTCCGGCGGCAGGAACTCGGCGGTGACGGCGGTGTCCCGGCGGCCGGTGCGGATGGTGGCGTGCGGGGTCCTGCGCAGGTTCCGGTACCAGTCGGCCCGCGGACCGAAGCCCGAGGCGAGGGTCCAGGTGGCGGCCCGCGGGTCGTGCGCGACGACCTCCAGGACGACCTGCCGGGGGCGCCCGCTGCTGCGCCCGGTGTGCGTGAGCAGCAGCAGCCGCCGCCCGAACAGGCCGCCGAGTCCGGCCCGGTACACGGAGATGGGCAGCCGCGCGAGGCGACGCCGCAGGCCGGTGGGCGGCGCGGGGCGGTTCGGGTGCGCGGGCGGGTTGGTCGGCATCGGTGGGGTCCTCCTCGGGTGGACTCGGGTGAGTTGCCCTGCCTCCGCACGGTCTCACTCCTGGACGGGTTCCAGCGGCCGTGGGCCGTGCGGAGCGGTGAGGTGAGCTGACGGCGGTGGCCGGCCGAGGGCCGCGCTCAGAAGATGTCCGGGCACCACGGCCGGCGCGAGGTGCGCAGCAGCTGGTCCGCCAGCGCCGCCGCGCCGTCCCGGCCCTCGTCGGCCCGGCCGAGCGTGGCCAGCCGGACGGCGGATTCGTCGCCCAGGTAGAGCGTGGCCAGGTCGGCGGCGGAGAGGGTGAGGTCCGGCGCGGCCGTCGTCGGTGTGCAGGAGGCGCCGTCCGGGGAGGCGTCGAGCCGGAACCGCCCGCCGGCGGGGCCGCCGCCCGGGGCGGTCTCGTCGCGGACGTCGAGGACGAGCCCGCCGGCCGCGGCGTAGCTCCGGGCCTCCAGGGCGCGGGGGACGTCCAGCAGGCGGATCCACAGCAGGTCGGCGTGGGTGGTGACGCGGGCCGCGCGCGGATCGGGGAGGAGCAGCGGCAGCACGTCGTCCGGGGCACGGTGACCGGTCTCGACGGCGGAGATCCAGTCCACGGAGAGCACGAAGTGCCACAGCGCCCGCTCGGCGGCGGGGGTGAGCGCCAGCAGCTCGTCCACGCGCGCGGTGCTCAGCGGCTGCTTGCCCTCCCAGCGGTCGTCCGCCGTGTAGGAGAGCAGGCCCTCCGGCTCGCCCTGGGCGTTCCGGTACACCGCGAAGTACGGCTCGGTCCAGGGGCCCCAGGAGGGCAGCCGCAGATCGCCGGTGGCCAGCCGCCACACGTGCTCGCCGCGGCTGACGAAGCCGGGCCGCCGGGCGCGTATCCGGTCGTGCAGTCCGGGGCCGAGCTTGCGCACCTCGGCGCCGTCCACCAGTTCGACCCGGCCGCCGAACTCCGGGCCGGGCCGGCGGCGGTCCAGGCCGGAGCGGGTGACGTCCACCCGCCACTCGGTGGTCCAGGCGGCCGGGCCGAAGCCGTACCGGCCGTAGATCGGGTACTCGGCGGCGACCAGGGTGGCGACGGCGTCCCCGCGCTCCCGGGCCGCCGCGATGTCGTCGGTGAGCATCCGGCCGAGCAGGCCGCGCCGCCGGTGGGTGGGGAGGACGGCCACGTTGCTGATGGCGTCGGCGGGGAGCCGGGCGCCGCCGGGGACGGTCAGCTCCTGCGCGAAGCTGCGGAGGGTGGCGACGCAGCGGCCCGCGTCGAACGCCCCGCGCGTCCGGGCGGGGTCGTAGAAACCGCGGCGCGCCTCGACCTCCTCCTCGTCCACCACGGGCGGCTGGAGGAAGCCGGTCCGCAGGGCGCGCAGCCAGGCGGGCAACTCGGCGGGCTCGATGACGCGGACCTCGGTGCTCATACCGCTCACGCTAGAGGGGGACCGCTCAGAAACTCGCCCGAATTTCCCCCACCCGGAACCCGCCGCCGTGCACCGGGGCGTCACCGAGCAGCCCGGGCAGTGAGCCGTCCACCCCGAGCAGCCGCAGCGCCCGCCGGAGGACGGGGCCGACGGCGCGCGCCGCTCCGTCCTCGATCTTCAGCGCCAGCGCCCGGCCGTCCGGCAGTGCCACGGCCTGCACCCCCTCGGCGCCCATCTTGGCCAGCGCGCCGGGCAGCCCGCGCATCAGCCAGGTGTCATGGCGCCGGGTGCCGCCGACGTACTCCGGGTGGGCGCGCATCGCGTCGGCCACCCGCCGCCGCGGGGTGTCCGGTTCGGCGAGCACGCAGCGGCGGTAGGCGTGGGCGAGGCCGGTCAGCGAGACGGCGAGCACCGGGGCGCCGCAGCCGTCGGTGCCGGTGTGCGCCACCGGCTCGCCCGTGGCGTCCGCCACCTCGGCGGACACCAGGCGCTGGAGCGGGTGCTCGGGGGAGAGATAACCCTCCACGGGCCAGCCCGCGGCCACGCAGGCGGCGAGCATCCCGGCGTGCTTGCCGGAGCAGTTCATCGTCACGCGGCTCGGCCGGCCGCCCGACGCGAGCAGGGCCTCCGCCTCCACCGGGTCCAGCGGTGGCGCGGACGGGTTGTGCAGATCGGCCTCGCGCAGCCCCGCGGCCGCGAGGATCTCCGCCACCCGCTCCAGGTGGAACGGCTCCCCGGCGTGGCTGCCGGCCGCCACCGCCAGCTGCTCCCCGGCCAGCGGGGCACCCGCGCGGAGCATCGCCGCCGCCTGGAACGGCTTGTTCGCGGAGCGCGGGCCGACGGGCGAGGTGACGTCACCCAGCGCGAGCACCTCACCGCCGTCGGCCGCGAGCAGCACCAGCGAGCCCCGGTGGCGGCTCTCCGCGAAGCCGGAGCGCACCACCTCCGCGAGCACCGGTGGCGCGGGCGCCTCCGCCCCGGCGGACGACGGCGGCTCCGCCCCGGCGGAGCCCGGGGCGCGTCCTGCCGCGCGAGCCGTCCCCCGCCCGGCGCCCGTTTCCCTGCTGGCGCCGGGGTCCCGCGCGCCGGCCGCCCGGGAAGCGGCACTCGGGGCGGCGGCGCCGGGGGCGCTGGCCTCAGGGGCGCGGCCCGCGGTGCCCCCACCCGGCTGCGGGCCCCGTCCGGAGTCCGGATCGGTACGGGTCATGGGCGGCCTCCCAGCGGTACGGGGGACCGCCGCGCGGCGGTCCCTCAGGCGAGCAGATCGTCCACCTGCGCCTCGCCCTCCCGGTAACGGCGGGCGATCTCGGCGCTGCAGTCGTCGGCCGTCCGCTGTGTCTCCCGCCGGCGGACCGAGATCTGCTGTTCGAAGTGGGTCAACCGGGCCAGGCCGGCGTGGAGTTCGGTGTCCGTCCGGGCGTGGAGATCGGAGAGGCCGATCTCGGACAGCATGTCCTCCGCGAGCCGCCGGTACTCCTCGCAGTGCGGCACGCCCACCGTCACATGGCGGGCGGAGGACCGCACCGGGGACGGAGTGTCGGCCAGGATCCGCGAGAGCCGCGAGACGTCCCACCGCCCGCCGCCCGCCGCGCCGGACGGCGCCGCGCGGCGGGCCAGCTCGGCACGGAGGATGTCGATCCGGCCCTGGAGAAGCCGCCGGACGTAGCTGAGATCGGCCTCCTCGCGCCGGGCCCGCCGGCGCAGGGACCGCAGCTCGGGCAGCGAGAGCCCGTCCAGCGCCGGCCCCGCGCCCCCGGGTGGCGAGGCGGTGCGCTGGAGCGGCGGGCGCGGCTGAAGGGCGTCGGCCTGGTGGAGCATGGGCCCATCCTCGGTAGGCGGCTGGTCGGAACGGCGTGCTGCGGTGACGGTGGTGGCGGTGCCGGTGGTGGTCCGGGCACGGGGCCCCGCCGGGCCCGCCGGTCCGTGCCCGGGTGTCTGTCCGGCGCTGGTTGTACTCATCTGTGTCCCCTCCGATGGGTACGGCCCTGTTCCGGCCGGGCTCGCACCGTGTGTCTGCATCGTGCCACTGCGGGCGCTGCACGTGCATGGCCAGCGCACCCGATCGAACCCGGTTGGGCGCAGGGCATCATGGAGCCCATGCGTGCGGTGGTACAGAGGGTGAACGGTGCGAGCGTCGTCGTGGACGGCGAGACGGTGGGCGAGATCCCGGGACGCGGTCTGTGCGTCCTCGTCGGGGTCACGCACGACGACACGGAGGAGAAGGCGGACCGGCTGGCGCGGAAGTTGTGGGGGCTGCGCATCCTGGGCGGTGACGACGGCGGTGACGACGGCGGTGGCGACAGCGACGCCACCGTCGATCACGGGGCAGCCGGGGCAGCCGGGGCCTCCGGGGCCTCCGGGGCAGCCGGGGAGAACGGGGCGGACGGGACCGGCCCGGGCGGTGGGAGCGGCGGGGCGGCCGGAAGGCGTTCCCCCGGTTCGGAGAAGTCCTGTTCCGACCTGGACGCCCCGCTCATGGTCATCTCCCAGTTCACCCTCTACGGGGACGCGCGCAAGGGGCGCCGCCCCACCTGGAACGCCGCCGCCCCGGGCGAGGTGGCCGAGCCGCTGGTGGACGAGCTGGTCGCCCGGCTCCGCGCCCTGGGCGCACGGGTGGAGACGGGACGCTTCGGCGCCGACATGCAGGTCACGCTGACCAACGACGGGCCGTTCACCGTGATGCTGGAGGTCTGACGGCCGACGCCGCGGGGTGCCGACGCCGCGGGGTGCCGGGGTGCCGGGGCGGCGCACGGCCGTCCCCTGGGCGCCGGCGGGCGCGCGGCCCCGGCCGCTCCGGGGCGCGGTCAGGGGGCAAAGGCCCCGGTCGGCGTTCGGTCCCGGCCGGCCCGGAGCAGCCCGGCAGGGATCAGCCCGGTCCAGCCCGGCCCGGCCCCGACGGAGCCCGGGGCGCCCGGACGGCGCCCGGCCGTCCCCGGCCGCACCCGGGGTGACATCCCCCGGCCCACCGCCTCAGGGCTCGACCACGACCTCCTGTGCGGCGGCCGTGGCGTCCGCGAGCAGCGTGGCGTCGGCCGGAACGTTCCGCTTCACCAGGGCGAGGGCGATCGGCCCCAGCTCGTGGTGGCGCGCCGAGGTGGTGACGAAGCCGAGCTGCCGCCCGTCCGGGCCGTCGGACGCCAGCCGGACGGGGGCGCCGTGCCCGGGCAGGGTCACCTCGCTGCCGTCCAGGTGGAGGAAGACCAGCCGGCGGGGCGGGCGGCCCAGGTTGTGCACCCGGGCGACCGTCTCCTGGCCCCGGTAGCAGCCCTTCTGCAGATGCACGGCCGTGTCCAGCCAGCCCAGCTCGTGCGGGATGGTGCGGTGGTCGGTCTCCCTCCCCAGCCGCGGGCGGCGCGCCTCGACCCGCAGGGCCTCCAGCGCGAGCGTGCCCGCCGCCGGGCCGTGCTCCCCGGCGAACTTCTCCAGGTCGCCACGGGGCAGGAACAGATCACGGCCGTACGGCGTCTCGCGCGCCACCACGCCCTCCGGGGTGCCGGCGATCGAGCCGGCCGGGAGGTGGACGACCGCGTAGGCGTCCGTGCCGTCGGCGACCTCCACCCGGTAGAAGAACTTCATGCTCTCCAGATAGGAGATCAGCGCGCCCTCGGTGCCGGGCTCGACATGGGCCCAGGTGGTCGCTCCGTCGTCGACGAGGTACAGGGCGTGCTCGATGTGCCCGTGCGCGGAGAGGATCAGCGCCTCGGTGGCCCGCCCGGCGGGCAGGTCCTGGACGTGCTGGGTGAGCAGCAGGTGGAGCCAGGCGAGCCGGTCGTCGCCGGTGACGGTGACGACGCCGCGGTGGGAGAGGTCGACGAAGCCGGTGCCGTCGGCCAGCGCGCGCTGCTCGCGGAACGGGTCGCCGTAGTGCGCGGCGACGCCCTCGTCGGGCGCTTCGGCGGGGACGGCGCCGGGCAGGGACAGCAGGGGGCCGGCTCGGTGGTGGGACTGCTCCATGCCCACCAGCCTACGGCCCGGCCGCCGTTCCGTCCGCCCTGCCGCCCGGGCCGCCCGGCACGCCGTTCACCTCGCCGTCCCGGCCGGGGCGCGCACCGGCGCCCGCGGGCACCTCCGCCGTGTCCGGCGCGGGGTCCGCCGGGGAGCCCGTTTCGGCGGGGGCGGACGAACAGGAGGCGCAGCGGCCGAAGATGGCGAAATGCTTCAGGTCCGTGTCGAAACCGAATCGCTGCCGCAGCAGCCCGGTGAAGGAATCGGCCACGGAGACATCCGCCTCGATCACGTCCGAGCAGTCCCGGCAGACCAGGTGCAGATGGTGGTGGCGGTCGGCCAGGTGGTACGTCGGCGCGCCGTGGCCCAGGTGCGCGTGGCTGACCAGGCCCAGCTCCTCCAGCAGCTCCAGCGTGCGGTAGACGGTGGAGATGTTGACGCCGCCCGCCGTACGGCGCACCTCGGTGAGGATGTCGTCCGGCGTCGCGTGCTCCAGCCGGTCCACGGCTTCCAGGACGAGCTGCCGCTGCGGGGTCAGCCGGTACCCGCGCTTCCTCAGATCGCTGTGCCAGTCGGTCGTCACCACAGGGCCAGTGTAGGAGTGCCCGGCGGTGTGCGGGGCTGACGCCCCGGCCGGCGGCCGGACCGGCGGGCGCGGAGCGGGGCCGGACCGGCACCGGAAGGGGCACGGCGGTGGGCTGCGGAAGGGGCACGGCGGGGCGGTGGCGGCGGCGCCGGTGGCGGGTGCGCGCCACCCCGGGAACGCGGGACGCCCGCGACCCGTCTTCACCAGAGCGCCGCATCTGGAGTTGGCGGTTCCCAGGGGGTTGACCGGAGGGTCCCAGGTCTGGATGGTTACGGGACCCCCGCTGCGTCACCGGAGGCGTCCACACCATCGCCTCCACCACCCCCACCGGCACCGCGTCAGCCGTCACCCCGGGCGCGTCCGTTGTGCGCGGCCGGCCCCGGCGGCGCGGGCAGAACTGACCGGCCGGCGCCGGTCCGGAAGGGTTGGAAAGCGATGAGCAAGGCATTGCCGGTGGGGTCACTGGGGTCACCGGAGTCACCGGATGCGACGGACGCGGCGGTGGCGGTGTACCGGACGAGACTGGTCGCCGTGCCCGAGCGGTTCGCCGTCGCCCGCCGCTCCGTGGGGGCGCAACTGCGGCTCTGGGGATACACCGGGCTGATCGACGCCGCGGCCATGTGCGTCACCGAACTGCTGGCCAACGTCCACCGCCACGTGAGCTCGCACGAGTGCGGCCTGGCCCTGCACGCGCTGCCCGAGGGGGTGCGGGTCTCCGTCAGCGACCGCTCCTCGACCCTGCCCGTGGTGCCCGCGGAGCCGGACTGGCACGCGGAGCGCGGGCGCGGGCTGTTCCTGCTCAGCTGCACGGCCGACGCCTGGGGCGCGGAACCGACGCCCACCGGCAAGGAGGTGTGGGCCCTGCTGCGGTCCCCGCTGCCGCCGCCGCTGAGCGCCGGGCCGGGGCGGACGGACTGACGGCGGCGGGCCGACGGCGGGCGGCCCGCGGTGAAAGGCCCGCGGTGAGGGGCCCCCGGGTGAGAGGCCGGCGGCGGGCCGGTGAGGCGGGCGGGAACGGTGGCCCGGCCCGCGGGATCACGCACCGGTCCCACGCGATCGGCGCCCACGCGATCCGCCGCCCGCGCCGGACCCCGGCCGCCCGGCCGGCCGGCGGAAGCCGCTCGGAAGCCGCTCGGCCGGTCAGCGGAAGAAGGCGATCCCGTCGTCCGGCAGGTCCTTCAGGTCCTTGGCCCACTCGCTCGGGTCGACGACCTTCTTCAGGTGCGCCGACATGTACGGGCGCAGCTCGACATCCGGGGTGGCCTTCTCGCCCACCCACATCAGATCGCCCTTGACGTAGCCGTAGAGCCGCTTGCCGCCGGAGTACGGCCCGGAGGCGGCGGTGCGTGCCACGGCGTCGGTGGCCAGGTCGATCTGCGGCTTCTGGTCGGCGAGTTCGCCGTACCAGACCTCCACCACGCCGTCCTGCCGGACCATGACGACCTCGACCTTGCGCTGCTCGTCGACGCGCCAGTAGCCCTTCTCCGACTCCAGCGGGGCGACCTTCTTCCCCTCCGCGTCGAGCTGCCAGGTGTGCGAGGTGTACTCCAGGAAGTCCCGGCCGTCGTGGGTGAAGGTCACCTCCTGGCCGAAGTTGCACTTCTCCGAGCCCGGGAAGTCGTGGACGCCCGCGCCCTCCCAGTTGCCGAGGAGGAAGGCGAGGGGGACGAGGGCGGGGTTGAGGTCGGAGGGAATCTCGATCATGGCGTCGGCTCAGGCGATCTGTGGAGGGCGGAAAGGGGCGGTCAGCGCTGTCCCTGGTACAGCTTCTTCCAGGTCAGCCACGAGAACGCGAGCACGCCCACGACGACCAGGACCAGCAGCACGGTGAAGAAAGCCTCAAGCACGGGGCGCGCCTCTCGGACGGGTGGAATCACGGACCGCTGCCGAGTCTAGACGCCGCGGCCCGGCGGGACGCTGTGAGGTCCGCCGCCCCGGGACGGCCCGCGGGGCGGGCGCCGTGCCGGGCCGTCGTCCCGCCGTACGGCCGTCCCGGCCGTCACCCCCTGCCGGCGTCCGGGCCGCATGTGGTGAGCCCCGGGCCTGACGCCGCGCCCGGGCCGTCCGCCCGCACCGCACCGGAGGACCGGGCGCCGCGCCGCCCCGCGGGCTGCCCGTCCCGGCGCCGGGCGGCCCTGGGCGTCACGACGCCGCCCAGCTCAGGAGCTGGTACTGGAGGACCACCGTCTGCCGGAACGGCACCTCGCCGTCCGGCCCGGACGCGGGCACCGACTGGACGATCAGCGCGACGGTGTCCCCGGCGACGATGTACGCGTGCCGCACCCGCCGCTCCCCGTACGGCTCCCGCTCGTCGTAGGCGAAGAGGCGGCCCTGCGCGTCGGAGCCCACCGTCAGCGGCCAGTCCGGCACCAGGTCCGAGGCCCCGGCCCCGGCGAGATCGGCGTGCGCCATGGTGCCCGCGCTGCCGAAGGCCAGCTCGTGGGTGAGGAAGGCGTGCCCGGCGGAGCCGAAGCGCAGCAGGTGGATCCGGGTACGGGTACCGTCCGGCATCGTCCAGCCGCGCGATGTGATGTGCCGGCAGGCGTTCTCCGTGAGCTGCTCGCGCACGGCCGCCCGGTGTTCCTCCTCGTACTCCGCCACGAAGTCCGCCACGGGGAGCCGGCCGTCCGCGCCGGTCAGGCCCTTCTCGGGGACCGCTCCGGCGGGCGGCGGGAGGAGGAGGCCCCGGGGATCGCCGTGGTGCGTCCCGGCGGGGTCGCCGGCCGACGGGCGGGGCGCGCCGGTGGGCCGCGCCGGGGGCTCCAGCGGGCCGTAGTCCCAGCGGCCGTCGTGCTCCGTGGCCAGACCGGGCAGGTGGGTACGGTCCGTCGCGGCGAGCCCGGAGCCGGTGCCGGCGGCGAGGCAGGCGAAGACCGCGACGGCGGCGGCCCAGCGCGGCACGGCACGCCGGAGGCGGCTGCCCGGCGCCGGTGCCGGGGCGGGCTCGGGCGCCGGTGCGGACTCGCGTGCCGATACGGGCTGGGGCGCCCGTGCGGACCCGGCGGCCGGGGTGGGCTCGCGTGCCGGGGAGGGCCCGGCCGCCGGTACCGGTGCCGGCCGGGGCGGCGCCGTGGCCTCCTCGGGGCCGGGCCGTTCCGCCGCCGGTGGCCGGCTGTTCCCGTGTGTTCCGTCCATCCGTCCCTCGCCGTCCGCTCCGCTCATCTCTCCTCCCCGGCCGACGCGAGGCGCTCCAGCTGCTCCGTCAGCAGGTCGAGCGACATCTCCCGGGTGTACTGCCCCGGCCCGCTCACCACGCCCGAGAGCAGGAAGGGGCCCTGCCGGGCCACGCACAGGGTGCTGCCCAGCTCGTCACCGTCCGGGTCCTCGTCCCTGGCGACCACACACGAGGCCTCCGGGGCACCGTCGAGTTCCGGCCCCGGGCGCAGGCGGGACTCCGCGGTACCGCCCATCAGTTCGCCGGCGAGGGCGTAGAACCCGCCCACCCGCGCCGTCGCCGTCGCGTCCGCCGTCCGCACGATCCGGATCTCGGTCACGGTGGAGAGGTCCCGGGAGGCGTACGACCGCATGGCCAGGCCCGTGACGCGGAGCTCCGCCACCGTGCGTTTCCACTGCCGGCGCTGGGCCGCGGAGCCCCCGGTGGTGAGGAGGCGCACCGCCCGTTCCCGGCCGAGTACCGCGCTGTGGCCGAACTCGTCCAGATCGGGGCCCGGTTGGTGGTCCTCGGGGACGGGCAGCAGCAGGGCGGCGAGTTCCTGCCCGGCACGCGAGGTGTCCGGGCCCACGGGAAGCCCGCCGTCACCGTCCGCGAGGTCCTCGCCGTCTTCGCCGTCCCGTGCGGCGGAGGGCTCGGCCCACACCTCGGTGGGCGCGGAGCGGTCGGCCCCGGCCAGCTGCTGCCGCGCGGCGAGGCCACCGCCCGCCAGCGCGGCGAGGGCGAGCAGCCCGCTCACGGCCGGCATGGCGAGACGGCGGCCACGCCCCCCGGGGGCCGCGGAGTCCGGTGCGGGTCCGTGACCGGGTGACGGGGGCGGGGGTGGGGTCGGGGACGGGGACGGGGGTGGCGGCGCGGTGCCCGCCGCGGGCTCGACGGGGTTCACAGCCGCTCCAGCTGCCGCTCGGCCAGGGACATGACGGTGCGCGCCGCGATGGGCTCCGTGTCGGAGACCCTGATGTCCACCACGGTGTCCCCCCGGCGGGCGAGCGCCTGCGCCCGGTGTATGGGCCGGGCGTCCATCAGAACCGGCTTGCGGTGGACATGGACGCTGCCGGTGGCCGTACCCGGGATCCGCAGTCCGTTGTCGCCCACCTCGGGGTCGGCCCCGACGGACTGCTGCCGCCCGTTGAGGTACTGGGCCGCGTTCGGCCACTCCGAGTCGTCGAACTGGACCAGCCGGACGGTCACATGACGCTCGCCGGTGACCCAGTCGACCCCGGCGGCACGGCGGAAGGCATGCCGGATCAGCAGCGTGAACTCGTGCCCGGCCTGGGTGAACTCATGGGCGTACGCGAGCTGCGTCAGCCGCTCGCCGTCCGGCCGGCCGGGGACGCTCGCGGCGCCCTCGGGGCGCTGAAGCAGCAGCTCGCGCAGATCGCCCTCGGTACGCGGCGGCGGGTCCTGGTCCGCCGGGAGCGTGGCCGGGCGGCCCCCGGCGGAGGCCGCCGGTGCCGGGTGGTGCAGCTCCGGCCGGGACAGCGGCGGGAGGGGCGTGGGCGGCCTGTCGTACTGCACGGTGTAGCCGGCCACGGTCCCGGTGAGCACACCGAGCACCGCGGCCGCGGTGAGCAGCCGGGCGGTACGGCTGCCGGGCGAGGCGGAGACCCCGGTCCTCTCCGGCACGGTGGCGTGCGCGGGCGGACCGTCGGTGGCGGGGGTGTCCGCCGGTTCGGGGGATGGTGTGGGTAACACGGGACCCTCGTGGACGGGGGGCGGCGCGCCCGTGGGCCCCGCCCACGGACCCGCCCCGGATGATCAGTTGACGGTGCGAGGGGCCTGACCGTTGTCCGCGCCGAAAGGTTGTACGGAACGGAGCCTTAAGGTGACGGCATGGCGAAGAAGCTCGTGATCAAGGTGACGGCCGGGGCGGACGCTCCGGAGCGGTGCTCGCAGGCGTTCACGGTGGCGGCGGTCGCCGTCGCCAGCGGGGTCGAGGTGTCGCTCTGGCTGACCGGGGAGTCGGCCTGGTTCGCGCTGCCCGGCCGGGCGGCGGAGTTCGAACTGCCGCACGCCGCTCCGCTGCCGGACCTGCTGGACGCGCTGCTCGCGGGCGGCCGGGTCACCCTCTGCACCCAGTGCGCGGCCCGCCGCGACATCACCGAGGGCGACACCCTGGAGGGCGTCCGTATCGCGGGAGCGCAGGTCTTCGTCAGCGAAGCCATGGCGGACGACACGCAGGCGCTCGTCTACTGACCCGGGCGACCCCGAGCCGTCGTCCTCCGCGCGCACCGGTTCGCGCACCGGCTCGCCCGCCGGGGACGGCGGCCTCCGCGGCCTCCGCCCGGGTGGTGCCGGCGCCAGGGCGGGGCACGGGCGGGCGCGGACGCGGAGGCCGGGCGGGGGACGGATTCCCGCCGGGCGTGGAAGCGGGGCGCGGGACGGGTCCCCGGCGCTCCAGTGGGTGCGGGAGTCGTGTCCCGCGCGGGGTGCCCGCCTGCTGCGGGCCCCTCCGTGGGGCGGAGCTGCTCCGTGGGGCGGGGCCGAGCGGGCGGAAGCGAAGGCTTCGGCCGGGCTGGGGCCCCGTGGCGGGAAAGGCGTGACGTGTCCCGGGAGCCCGCGGCGGGCGGCGGATCCGCGGATCCCACGCGTCGCCGGGCTCGCCGCCGACCCCGGCGTTCAGCGCCGGTCGCGCCGGTCCAGCTCCTTCCACCAGCGGTCGGACTCCGGGTCGCCGGACTCGTCCCACCAGCGGTCCTCGGGGCCGCGCCGGTTGGCGACGATCGCGGCGACCGGCGGGATCGCCGCCGCGACCACGCACATCGCGATGGCGGCCGTGACCGACCACAGCCGGACCACGGCCCAGGCGGTGACGAAGAGCGTCAGGCACACGCCCATGAGCAGGAAGTAACGGCGCCGGCGTCGCGCGTACATACATCTCAGCGTACGACCGGACGGCCTGCTTGGCTCCCGCCGGGACGGAGCCGGTGGACGCGCCGGGGCCCCGGGAGGCGCGTGGCGGACGGGCCGCGCCCCGAGGGACCACCGAGGGACCACCGAGGGACCACCGAGGGACCGCCGAAGGGGTGCCGGGAGGGGTGCCGGGAGGGAGGCCGCGAAGATCGCCGGAAGCACGGCCGGAGACTCCCGCCGTGCGTCACGGCGGGAGGACACGCCGTGACGCACGGCGGACGAACGCAACCGCCGGCCGCCGGCGGGAACCGGCGGCCGGCGGTTGAGGACGGCCTCAGGCGGGCTCGGTCCGCCTCGGGCGGACCGAGACGGGTTCAGACGGCGATGGCGACCTCGGCCAGGCCACCCTGCTGGGCGACGACCGTGCGGTCCGCCGTGGCGCCGGGCACCAGGGCACGCAGGGTCCAGGTGCCCTCGGCGGCGTAGAAGCGGAACTGCCCGGTGGCCGAGGTGGGCACCTCGGCGGTGAACTCGCCGGTGCTGTCCAGCAGCCGCACGTAACCGGTGACGGGCTCGCCGTCGCGGGTCACCTGACCCTGGATGGTGGTCTCACCGGGCTTGACGGCCGAGGCGTCCGGGCCGCCGGGCTGTGCTCCACACATATGTCTCTTACCTCTGTCTGAATCCTGTACCGGATCGCGGTGCGCGCGTCCGATGCTGACTGCGGCGTCTCCGGCCGGGGTACGGCCGGCGGGACGCCCCGGGCCCACCGGGGCCCGGGGCGGAGGGGACGGACGGCCGGAGCCGTCGGCTCACTTGCCGGAGCCGATTTCGATCGGCACGCCGACGAGGGAGCCGTACTCGGTCCAGGAGCCGTCGTAGTTCTTGACGTTCTCCTGGCCCAGCAGCTCGTGCAGCACGAACCAGGTCAGCGCGGAACGCTCACCGATCCGGCAGTAGGCGATGGTGTCCTTGGCGAGGTCCACGTCCTCGGCCTCGTAGAGCTCCTTCAGTTCCTCGTCGGACTTGAAGGTGCCGTCGTCGTTGGCGTTCTTCGACCACGGGATGTTGCGCGCGCTCGGCACGTGGCCGGGGCGCTGCGACTGCTCCTGCGGGAGGTGCGCCGGGGCGAGCAGCTTGCCGCTGAACTCGTCGGGGGAGCGCACGTCGACCAGGTTCTTGCTGCCGATGGCGTCCACGACGTCGTCCCGGAAGGCGCGGATCGCGGTGTTCTGCTCCTTGGCCCGGTACTCGGTGGCGGGGCGCTCCGGCACCTCGGCGACCAGGTCACGGGAGTCCAGCTCCCACTTCTTGCGGCCGCCGTCGAGGAGACGGACGTCCTCGTGGCCGTAGAGCTTGAAGTACCAGTAGGCGTAGGACGCGAACCAGTTGTTGTTGCCGCCGTAGAGGACGACGGTGTGGTCGTTGGCGATGCCCTTGGCGGAGAGCAGCTTCTCGAAGCCCTCCTGGTCGACGAAGTCGCGGCGGACCGGGTCCTGAAGGTCCGACTTCCAGTCGATGCGGACGGCGTTCCGGATGTGGTTCTTGTCGTACGCCGAGGTGTCCTCGTCGACCTCGACCAGGACGACCTTCGGGTCGTCGAGGTGGGCCTCGACCCAGTCGGCGTCCACCAGAACGTCGCTGCGGCTCATATGTTCTCTCCTCCGGGGCAGTGCGGGGCGGTCGTGGTGCGGGTGTCTCTCAGGTCTCTCGTGGAGCTGCGGAGATCCGGGCTGGGAGCGGGCGGGGCGCGCGGTCGGCGGCCGTCCGGGCGTCTGCCGTGGCCGGGCGTGGCGCGCGGGCTTCGGAAGACGGAGGCCCGCTACCGGGGCCGCGGAAGCGGGGCTGGGCCCCGGCTCAGAGAGAGCGACACAGCATGGCGGCGACACGGCACAGGTCGACTGCCCGCCGTTTCGTGAGATCCGCCTGTCGCTTCATGGTTCCGATCGTAGGGAGGAGACGAGGGTCGTGTCACCGGCGTGTCGCATGATGAGACAGAACAGTCCGGCATGTGGCCGATCGGCGACCGAGTGGAGTGGGCGGCGGAGGGTGCTGACGCGGTCCGTCCCGGTGGGGTCCGGGCTGCGGGCGCGCCCGTCTCGGCAGCCGGACCGCGGTGGACGGAGCTGGACGGTGACGAGCGGCGGCGAGCGGTGCCGGACGGCGCGGGTGCCGTGGCCGGCGAGCGGTGGCCCGGCCTGCGCCCGGGGCCGGGGGTGCGGGCGCGGTACGGGGTGCCGCCGCTCCGGGGGCGGCGGGCGTGGTGCGGCGGGCCGGGGGTCGCGCCGCCTCGCGGAACGGGGCCGGACCTGCTCCGGCCCCGGGCGCGGGCGTGGCGGTGGGCGGTGCCCGGCGGGTGCGGGCCGTGGCCGCGATCGTGGCGGGAGCGGGCGGGGCCGGGCGGCGGGTGGAGGCACCGGCGGCGCGCGGCGGGGCGCGCACCCGCCGGGCCGGGTGAGCGGTCGGGGGAGGTCCCGGGCGCACCCCGCCGGGCGGGGTGATCGTTCAGGACTGGCATCAGGCGCGCGCCGCCCGCCGGTGGGGGCCGCGTGGGGCGGCGGTGGGGCGTCCGGCGGCGGTCAGCCGGCGAGCGCCACCTGGCGTCCCGTGAAGGTGATCTCGATGCCCTTGGCGGCCGGCTTCACCGACTCCAGCTCCAGCCCCTTCGGCAGCCCGGCGATCTTCCGCTCCATGTCGATGCGGCTGCGCACCAGGTCCTCGACGCCGGGCAGACCGTCGGTGGCGATCTCCTCGGCGCGGAGGCGGATGGTGTCCCCGCCGGTGACGGACACGGTGGACACCACGCTCCGCTCGAAGGCCTGCCCGGTCGGGAGCTGGATACCGGCGGTGACCTTCACCTGCGGCTTGCCCGAGTCGTCCTTGCCGCCGTAGCCGACGGTGATGCCCTCCTCGGCGAGCTTGCTGAGGTCGTCGTAGCTGATGGTGGCCGTGCCGGAGGCAGCGGCGGCCGTGGCGGAGGAGAAGTTGTTCTCCAGCGCCACGTCCCGCAGCTGCGCCCGCATCGTGGTCAGCCGCACGGACTGGCCGTTCGCCTCGACCCGCATCCCGTCCATGGTGACGCGGACGTCGTCGAGCTTCTGTGTCGCGGCCTGGGTGAGGAAGGGGAAGCCCTGGATGGAGACCTCCGGGTCACCGGAGAGGGCCTGGCTGCTCTTGATCTTCTTCGCCGCCTCTCCCTCCGCCAGGTTGACGGCGAGGCGGTCGGCGGCCACGAAGAGGCCACCGAGCACCACGGCGAGGATCAGCAGTATTCGGAGTGCGCGCATCCGTCCCATCCCAGGCAGTCGTCGTCCCGTCCCGCGCCGTGCCACACCGCTGCGGGCGGTCACCCGAGGGTACGGCTCAACACGTACACGGCGGGAGCGGCAACAGCCAGCGGCAGGGCGACACCGGCGGTCATATGGACGAAACGGGACGGGTAGTCGTAACTCGCCACCCGCAGTCCGATGAGCGCGCAGAGCCCCGCGGCCGCACCGAGTATCGCGCCCGCCGTGGCGTCGTCTGCCCAGCTCCCGGCGGTGTAGCCCACGGCTGTGGCGGCCACCAGCGCGACGGCGGGCGACAGCGCGGACGGCAGCGGCAGCGCGCGCACCACCGCCGCGGCGGCCACGGCGGCGGCCCCCGTCACCACGGCGTCGGCCGAGTGGGCCACCGCGGCGAGGTACCCGCCGGCGAGGACGGCCAGAGCGGTCGAGGCCAGCCCCGCGGTCAGCGCGTACAGGCGCTCGTCGGCCGAACTGCGGTTGCGCAGCTGGAGGACGAGGACGAAGAGGAACCACACCCCGAGCGTGTCGACGGCCGCCAGCGGGGCCGACCCGCGGTCGGTGGCGAGCAGTGCCGCGTCGGCTGCCAGCCCGCCCGCGAAGGCGAGCGCGATGCCCTGGCGCGCCGGCCACATGCCGTTGAGCCGGTACCAGCCCGCCGCCGTGACCGCCTGGAGCAGCACCACCGGGACGGCGAGCAGCGGCCTGCCCACCAGCGCGGCGGCCGCGATCAGCGCGGCGAGGACGGCGGTCAGCCCGGCGGGCAGCAGGCCCGGGGCGATGATCGGCGACCGGCCCTCGGCGCGGGCCCGCTGGGCCGCCGTGAGCGGCGGCCCGGACGCCGGGCCGGCGGGGGAGTGACCGGCCTGACTCCCGGCCCCGGAAGGCCCGCCCGGCCCGGCGCCCGCGCCGGGGGCGGCGGAGCCGGGGACGGCCGAGGCGGAGGAGGAGCCGGGGCCGCCGGCCGGGCCCGCGCCGGGTGCGCCGCCGTGCCCCGGCACGCCTCCGTACGCGGCCGGCCGCTCGGGCGGCAGCGGGACGGCACCGGCCGGGCCGGGAGCGGGACCGGCCCCGGGGGGCGGGCCGTATCCGGGGGTGGTGCCGGTCCCGGGGGGCGGGCCGTACCCCGGGGTGGCGCCGGTCGCCCGGGGCGCGCCGTGCTCCAGCTGGTTGCCGTGGGCCGTGGGCGCTCCGTACCCGGGAGGTCCGCCGTACGCCGGGGCGGCACCGGGGCCGGGTGCCGGATCCGGGCCGGGTGCGGTCCCGCCCCGGGACGGCTCCGGCCAGGCGGGGGCCTGGGCCCCGTACGGCCCGGCAGGGGGGTACCCGGCCGGGGGCGGGGCGGCCGGTCCGCCGGCGGGCGCGCCCTGGCCCCCGGGCGAACCGAACACGCCCTGGTGGCCCGGGGCTTGCCCGCCGGCCCGCGCGTCCTGCGCGCCGGGCTCCGGGTGAGGGCCCGGGGCCGGCCGCGGAGCGGGAGCGGCGTGCGGGTCGTGCGGCTCGTACGGCCGGTGCGGGTCGTACGGGCGCTGCGGCTGGTCCGTCATGCTCGGCTGCTCACCCTCCTGCGAACGGTGGGAGCACCTCGACCGTGCCGCCCGGGGCCAGTGTGACCGTGTCGTGGGCGCGCACGCCAACCGGGGCGCCGTCCACCAGGAACGAGCAGCGGAGCAGCACCCGCGCGAACTCCGGTTGCCCGGCGTGGAGTCGGCGCGCGGCCTCCAGCGCCTCCGCGAGCGTGGCGGCCTCGTACGGCTCCTCGGCCGTCCCGGCGGCGGACTTGGCCGCCGCCCAATAGCGGATCGTCCCTGCGGCCATGACGGCTCCTCACCCTCTCCGGCTGTTCCCGGCTGTCCCCGGCTGCTCTCGTGCGGTTTCCCCGGCCTCCGGGGGTGGTGGCTCCGGGGGCTCCGCGGCGGGGCCGGCGGGTCCGGCGCCGCGGGACCAATCTATTTCAGGCCCCGGACAGCGGGACCGCCCCTGTGGACAACCGGAGCCGGGCCGCACCGGCCTGCACCGATCCCTGCCGGCCGGAGCCGGCCCCTGCCCTTGCCCTCGCCCCTGTCCTTGCCCCTGCCCGTCCCGCCCGCTCGCGTGGCCCTCCCCGGGGTGGCTCAGCCCTTCCGGGAGGCCGGGGCGACCGTCCTGGTCACGGAATCCGTCGCCCAGGACGCGATCCGGTGCAGCAGGGGTGGGGCCGCCGCGTTCTCGGCGTGGCCCATGCCGCGTTCGAGCCAGAGTTCGACCGCTTCCGGCGAGGGGGCCGCCGCCAGCAGGGATTCCGGGTGGTCCACCGGGAAGTACGTGTCCCGGTCGCCGTGCACGACGAGCAGCGGCACGGGCGCGATGAACGGCACCGAGGCGACCGGTGGCAGCGGCACCGGGTCCCAGTCCCGGGTGTGGATCCGGGTGCGCAGCCCGTAGCGGCCGACCAGGCGGCCGGACGGGCGCGTGATCACCCAGTGGACGCGGCGCATGGCCGCCGTTCCCCGGTAGTACCAGCGGGCGGGGGCGCTCACGGCGACCGCCGCGTCCGTGCGCGCCTCCTCGTGTCCCTCGGCCGGAATGCCCGGCTCCGGTCCGGCCGCGCCGGCGTTCGGGCCGAACAGCGCCGCGTGCCGGAGCACCACCGAACCGCCCATCGAGAAGCCGACCGTGGCCACCCGGCGGTGGCCGAGGGAGCGCGCCCAGCGCACCGCCGCGGCCAGGTCCAGCACCTCGCGGTCGCCGACCGTGGACCGCCCGCCGGAGCGCCCGTGGCCACGGAAGGAGAAGGTGATCACCGCCGCGTGCGCCGCGAACGTCTCGGCCACCCGCCGGACGGCGGGGCGGTCCAGTGAGCCGGTGAAACCGTGCGCGACGACGATCGCCGGGCCGGCTCCGGCCTCGCCGGGGGATCCGGGACGTCCGGGAGGTCCCAGGTGTCCGGGAGGTCCCAGGTGTCCGGGGGGTCCGTCCGTCCGCGACGGCTCCTCGCCACGGTCCGTCGCCGTCGCCGTCGCCGTCGCCGTCGCCGACGCCGACGCCGCCGTCCCCGGCCGGGCCGGGACTGCGCCCCCGTCCGCCGCCGGGGCACCGTCACGGCGCGCACCGGACCGCGAACCGCCCCGGGCCGGGGCCCGGCGGACGCCGTCCGCCTCCCCCGCACCGCCGCCTCTTCCGCCCGGCGCACCGCCCGCGCCGTGCACCCCGTCCGCGCCGCCCGCGCCGTCCGCGCCGTCCACAGTGCCCGCGCCGTTCACATCGCGCACGCCGTCCGCGTGATCGCCGGTGCCCGGGCGGTGGCGCCGGGCAGGCCGGTACGCCGCCTCGATCGCCACCCGGTCGGCGGTCAGCAGCATGGTACGGAGAAACCCCTGTTCAGGGCCTTGTCCGCCACCCAAGGTGACCGGTCGCGCACCGATTTTCGCGTCTTCCCCCTCCGGTTCCCCACTCATGTGGGCTATTCTCTGGCATGAGGATCCGGGCAGCGACGCCCCCGGGTCCTCTTGTGCATTGAGGCACGTCCGGCACGGATGTTCCCCGGTCCGTGCCCGGGAGGAACGGCGGGCGGCGCGCGGGGAACGGTGGAGCGGGGCGGTCCGGTGGGAGGCCGGTCCGGACCGGTGACGGCCTCGGCCGTCACCGTGTGACCCGCCGCCGGAGGCGCCCACGCGTGACAACAGCACAGCAGCGCAGTATCCGAGTACCCCCAGTACGCGGCACCGGAGGAGTGCGGAGGGTTACGCAGCAGGTACAGAGCCGTGCCTGATTGCGTCCTCGCACGGGACCGAGGAGGAACTGACGTCATGGGCAAGCGCACATCGCGGAACAGGAAGGCCCGCTCGGCCGGGCACCATCGCGGCGCCATCGCCGCCCCGACCGCAACCGACACCGGCTCCGTCACCCCCGGCGCGCCCGCCGCCGTCCGTGAGGAGGGCCGCGCGTGAGCTCCCTGCTGCTGCTGACCAACGCCCTCCAGCCGTCCGCGGAGGTGCTGCCCGCCCTCGGACTGCTGCTGCACAACGTCCGGGTCGCGCCCGCCGAGGGCCCCGCGCTGGTGGACACCCCCGGCGCCGACGTGATCCTCATCGACGGCCGGCGCGACCTGCCGCAGGTCCGCTCGCTCTGCCAGCTCCTCCGCTCCACGGGCCCCGGCTGCCCGCTGATCCTGGTGGTGACCGAGGGCGGACTGGCCGCCGTCACCGCCGAGTGGGGCGTGGACGACGTGCTGCTGGACACCGCCGGCCCGGCCGAGGTGGAGGCCCGGCTGCGGCTGGCCACCGGCCGCCTCCAGCTCACCGGCGACGACAGCCCGATGGAGATCCGCAACGGCGACCTCTCCGTCGACGAGGCGACGTACAGCGCCAAGCTCAAGGGGCGCGTGCTGGACCTCACCTTCAAGGAGTTCGAGCTGCTGAAGTACCTCGCCCAGCACCCGGGCCGGGTCTTCACGCGGGCGCAGCTCCTCCAGGAGGTCTGGGGCTACGACTACTTCGGCGGCACGCGCACCGTCGACGTCCACGTGCGGCGGCTCCGCGCCAAGCTCGGTCCCGAGCACGAGTCGCTCATCGGGACCGTGCGGAACGTCGGTTACCGCTTCGTCGTGCCGGAGAAGGTCGAGCGGGCCGCCGAGGAGGCCAAGGCCAAGGCCTCGGACGAGGCGCGGGCCAAGGCGGCCGCGGAGGGGCCGGGCGGATCCGCGGCGGACGGCGGTGACCGGGCCGTCGGGGCGGCCCGCGGACGCCGGGCCGAGGGGTGAGCCGACCCGCGTAGACTGCCGCGCGTGGCCAAGGTGACGCGGGATGACGTGGCAAGACTGGCGGGGACGTCCACCGCGGTGGTCAGCTACGTCATCAACAACGGTCCCCGGCCGGTCGCCCCGGCCACGCGCGAGCGCGTCCTCGCCGCGATCAAGGAGCTCGGTTACCGGCCCGACCGCGTCGCCCAGGCGATGGCGAGCCGCCGCACCGATCTCATAGGGCTGATCGTGCCGGACGCCCGGCAGCCCTTCTTCGCGGAGATGGCGCACGCCGTGGAGCGGGCCGCGTCCGAGCGCGGAAAGATGGTCCTGGTCGGCAACTCCGACTATCTGGACGAGCGCGAGGTGCACTACCTCCGTGCCTTCCTCGGCATGCGGGTCTCCGGGCTCATCCTGATCAGCCAGGGCCCCAGCGAGCACGCGGCCACGGAGATCGACGCCTGGGACGCGCGGGTGGTGCTGCTGCACCGCCGCCCGGAGGCGATCGAGGACGTCGCGGTCGTCACGGACGACGTGGGCGGCGCGCAGCTCGCCACCCGCCATCTGCTGGAGCACGGCCACCCCTACGTCGCCTGCCTCGGCGGGGTGGAGACCACGCCGGAGGTCGGCGACCCGGTGACCGACCACGTCGTGGGGTGGCGGCGGGCCATGGCGGAGGCCGGGCGGTCCACGGAGGGCCGGCTCTTCCAGTCCCCGTACAACCGCTACGACGCCTACCGGGTCGCCCTGGACCTCCTCGCCGGCCCCGACCGGCCGCCGGCCCTCTTCTGCGCCACCGACGACCAGGCGATCGGCGTGCTGCGGGCGGCGCGCGAACTGCGGATCGACGTGCCGGATGGGCTGGCCGTCGCCGGGTTCGACGACGTGAAGGAGGCCGCGCTGACCGACCCGCCGCTGACGACCGTCGCCTCCGACCGCGGCGCCATGGCGCGGGCCGCGGTGGACCTGCTGCTGGACGACACCCTGCGGCTCACGGGACCGCGGCGGGAGCGGCTCAAGCAGTTCCCCTCCCGGCTGGTGGTCCGCCGCTCCTGCGGCTGCGCCTGACGGGATCCGGCCGCGCCCGACGGGGCCTGACCGGGCCTTGACCGGACCCGCTGTGAGTGACTGGGCCTGATCGTCCGTGACCGGACCGGACCGGACCGGACCGGACCGGACCGGTCGCCGGGCGGCCGTCGCGCGACGGCTCCCCGTGTGCCGGCGGCCGTGCCTTATGCCGGGCCTACAGGCTTCTGCCCGGCTTCTCAGTCACCCCTCAGCGGAATCTCATGTTCGGCGCGGATCGTCGGAGACATGACCGAGACCCGTGCGTACCCGCCACAGCCGCAGCGCCCGGCCGACGACTCCGGGCGCCCCGACGACCCCCGGGGCACCGCCCCCTTCCCGGCCCCGGCCCCGGCCCCGGCCCCGGACCCGGCCCCGGGCCCCGCCCCGGCCGGCGCCTCCGACCACCCCGCGCCCGGACGGCCGACGCAAACACCGCCGTTCGTCACCCCGGAGGGCACGACCATCTGGCCCTCGGGGCACACCGTCCCCTCGCCGGGCGGTGACGACGCCGGGGCCGCCCACGGGGCACCCCCGGCCGGCCCGCCCCCGCAGGCCCTGACGGGCGTCTCAGGCCACGGGCGCCCACGGCACCGGCGCCGCCGCGGGCCGCTCGCGCTCCTCGCGGCCGTCGCCGTCGTGGCCGGTGCCGTGGGGGGTGGCGCGGGGTGGGCGGCCGGAGGGCTCGCCGACGCCGGCCGGCCCGCCGCGAGCACCACCGTCTCCGCGACCGGCGTCTCCGAGGTGACGGACGGCTCCGTCGCCTCCGTCGCCGAGACGGTCCGGCCGAGCGTCGTGGAGATCCACGCCACCTCCGCCTCCGGGCAGTCCTCCGGCTCCGGAGTGATCACCTCGGCGGACGGGGAGATCCTCACCAACAACCACGTGGTCTCCGGCGCCACCTCCATCGAGGTGGTGTTCGACGACGGGACCAAGGCGACCGCCGACGTGCGCGGCAGCGACCCGGACCTCGACCTCGCGCTCCTCCAGGCGCGGGACGTCAGCGGGCTGACCCCCGCGGTGCTCGGCGACTCCGCCGGGGTGACGGTGGGCGACCAGGTGGTGGCCATCGGCTCCCCCGAGGGCCTGACCGGCACGGTCACCAGCGGTATCGTCTCGGCGCTCGACCGTGAGGTGACCGTGGGACGCGACGACGGCGGGCAGCAGTCCTCCGGCGGCGACGGCCGGCAGTGGCCGTTCGAGTTCGGCGGCGGCCAGTACAACGGCCAGGTCGGCGGGGACACCACCACCTACCCCGCGATCCAGACCGACGCCTCCCTCAACCCCGGCAACTCGGGAGGGCCGCTGATCGACATGGACGGGCGGATCATCGGCATCAACTCCGCGATGTACGCGCCCGGGACCTCCGGGGGCTCCGGCACCTCCGCCACCAGCGCGGGCAGCGTCGGCCTGGGCTTCGCCATCCCGATCGACGAGGTGAAGAAGGTCATGGACGAGCTGCGGTCCGGTGACGGCGGCTGACCCCGGCGCGTCCGGAACGCCACCGGGCGTCCGGCCGGCCGGCGGAGCGCGCGGCCGGGGGACGCGCTCCGCCGCGCCGCCCCTCGCCGCGCGGCCGCCGCGCCGGCCCGTGCCAGGCTGGCCGGGCGGCGGCGTTCCGCGCGCCCCGCTCCGTGATCCGTACCCCCAGGGAGAACAGCAGCCATGAGCCCCGCCGGTGGCGAGAACCGCATCCTGGTCGTGGACGACGAACCCGCCGTCCGCGACGCGCTCCGCCGCAGTCTCGTCTTCGAGGGCTACGAGACGGAGACCGCCGTCGACGGGATCGACGCCCTGGCCAAGGCCGAGAGCCACCGGCCCGGGCTGATCCTGCTCGACGTGCTGATGCCGCGCATGGACGGCCTCACCACCGCCCGCAGGCTGCGCGCCGCCGGTTCCACCGTGCCGATCCTGATGCTGACGGCGCGGGACACCGTCGGCGACCGCGTCACCGGCCTCGACGCGGGCGCGGACGACTATCTCGTCAAACCGTTCGAGCTGGACGAACTGCTGGCCCGCGTCCGGGCGTTGCTGCGCCGCGGCTTCTCGTACACCGCCACCGCGGCGGGCACGCCGGAGGAGGACGCCTCCGGCGTGCTCACCTTCGGCGACCTCCGGATGAATCCCGGCACCCGTGAGGTCACCCGCGGCGGGCGGCCGGTGGAGCTGACCCGTACCGAGTTCACGCTGCTGGAGATGTTCCTGGCGCACCCCCGGCAGGTGCTCACGCGCGAGCAGATCCTCAAGGCCGTCTGGGGCTTCGACTTCGAGCCGAGCTCCAACTCGCTGGACGTGTACGTGATGTATCTGCGCCGCAAGACGGAGGCGGGCGGCGAGCCGCGGCTCGTGCACACCGTGCGCGGCGTCGGATACGTGCTGCGCGGCGACGGCGGGGCGCCGTGAACGGCCCCGCCGCCCGCCGCCGCGCCCCGCGCGCCCTGCGCCGGCTGCCGCTGCGGACGCGGCTGACGCTGCTGACGGCCGTGGCCGTGGCCGTGGCCGTGGCCGTCTCGGCCTTCGCCTGCTGGTTCCTCACCCGCGACCAGCTCCGCGGCCAGATCGACACCTCCCTGCGCAACGTGCGCGTCCCGCCGGAGTTCCTCTCCCGGACCGTGGCCGACTGCCGGGCCACCACCCCGCAGGCCGACCGGCGCGTCCTGCCCGGCATCGCCTACGGCCAGGTCGTGACGGAGGACGGCGGCCGCTGCGTGGCCGACAACTCCCAGCCCGTGGAGGTCACCGCCGCCGACGCGGAGGTCGCCGCCGGCACCCGCGACGAGGTGCTGCGCGACGGGGTGACCGAGGACGGCGAGCCGGTGCGGGTGCTCACCCGGCGCGTCGGCCCCGCCGGCGGCGCGCCCGGGTACGCGGTGTCCGTCGCCCGCTCGCTGCGGGACGTCGAGGAACCGCTGGGCACGCTCGCGCTGCTGCTCACCGCGGTGGCCGGGGTGGGCGTCCTCGGCGCGGCCACCGCCGGGCTGTGGATCGCGCGGACCGGGCTGCGGCCGGTGGACCGGCTCACCGGCGCGGTCGAACACGTGGCCCGTACGGAGGATCTCGCCGTGCGGATCCCGGTGGAGGGCGAGGACGAGATCGCCCGGCTGTCGCGGTCCTTCAACGCCATGACGGCGGCCCTCGCCTCCTCCCGCGACCGCCAGCAGCAGCTCATCGCGGACGCCGGGCACGAGTTGCGGACCCCGCTGACCTCGCTGCGCACCAACATCGACCTGCTCGTCCGCAGCGAGGAGACCGGCCGGGCGATCCCCGCCGCGGATCGCGCCGCCCTGCTGGACTCCGTGCGCGCCCAGACGAAGGAACTGGCCGCCCTCATCGGTGACCTCCAGGAACTGGCCCGGCCGGACACCGCCGCCGGCGCCGCCCCGCCGGAGGTGACGGGGCTGCACGCCATCGCCGCGCGCGCGGTGGAACGGGCCCGGCTGCGCGGCTCGTCCGTCACCGTCACCACCGCGCTGGCGCCGTGGTACGTGCGGGCCGAGCCGGCCGCGCTGGAGCGGGCGGTGGTCAACCTGCTCGACAACGCGGTGAAGTTCAGCCCGCCCGGCGGCTCGGTCGAGGTGGTGCTCCGGGACGGCGAGCTGACCGTCCGGGACCACGGGCCGGGGGTGCCGGCCGAGGAACTGCCCCATGTCTTCGAGCGGTTCTGGCGCTCCCCGGCGGCGCGCGGACTGCCCGGTTCCGGGCTCGGGCTGTCGATCGTCGACCGCGCGGTGGGCCAGGCGGGCGGCGAGGTGGCGCTGCGCCCGGCGCCGGGCGGTGGCACGGTGGCGGCCGTCCGTATCCCGGGTGCGGCGCACCCGCCGCCGGATCTGCCGCCGGGCCTGCCGTCGGCGCCGGACCGGCCGCCGGGCCTGCCACCTGCGGCGCCGGGGACGGCACCCGGGTCCGGGCCGGGTGCACCGCCCGGCCAGGCGTCCTGACCGCGGCCTTCCGGCCTCGTCCCGCCGGCCTCTCCCGGCCGGACCCGGGCCGCGCGCCGTGGGGTCGGCGGCGCCTCGCGCCACCCCACGCCCGCCACCCGGGCCACACCTTCCGTGCCGCTCGCAGCCGCAGCCGCAGCCGCAGCCGCAGCCGCAGCCGCAGCCGCAGTCGCAGTCGCAGCCGCAGGTGCCGCCGTCACCGCGGACGCCCCACCTGCCGGGCTCACCGCGCCGCGCCGGCCGGGCAGCCGAACGGCCCGGCGGGTCCTGCCCGCCGGGCCGTTCGAGTCCGCGCGTCCGGGCCGCGCGGGCCACGGATCCGTGAGGTCAGCTCACGACCGTGATCCGGTCGGCCGCGGGCGGAGCCAGCGGCGATCCGGCGGAGGAGTTCGCCTCCAGGTAGTCCGTGAAGGCGTCCAGGTCCGAGCCGCCGACCAGCTTGTCCGTGCCCTCGGTGAAGGCGGGGAAGCCGTCGCCGCCGCCGGCCAGGAACTCGTTGACCGTCACCCGGTAGGTGGCCCCGGTGTCGATCGGCTCGCCGTTCAGCCGCACGGAGTCGGTGACGATCCGGTCGGCGCCGGACTGCGTCAGATCGAGGGTGTAGGTGAGGCCCTCCGAGACCTGGAGGATCTTCGGCGAGCTCTCGTTGGCCCCGCCGACCTGCTGGCGCAGCACCGCCAGGAGCTGCTCACCGGTGAGGCCGAGCGTGGTCAGCATGTTGGTGAACGGCTGGACGGTGAACGCCTCGCCGTAGGTGACGACCCCGTCGCCCTCGCCGCCCGAGGCCGCGTACGTCAGGTCCGCGCGGATGCCGCCCGGGTTCATCAGCGCGAGCTGTGCGCCGCCCCGGTCCTCGGCGGCGGTGGCCGCGAGCTGGGCGTCGGCGATCACGTCACCGAGCGGGGACTCGGGGGTCGTGGCGCCGCGGCCGGCGATGTCGGCGGAGATGTGGCCCACGGGCCGGTCGGCCACCGGGGCGGCCAGCGCGTCCCACCGCTTGATCAGCGAGGTCATGTCCGCGGCCTTGGGCTGGTCCCGGCGGACGACGTGGTTGGCGGCGCTGACGCTGGTCCGCACGATGTCCTTGGTGCGCCGGTCGTAGGTGAGGGTGGTGTCGGTGTAGAGGCGGCCGAAGGAGGCCGCGGAGGTGACGGTGCGCGGCGTGCCCGAGGGGTCCGGGATCGTGCAGGCGTACGCCTGGTGGGTATGGCCGGTGACGAGGGCGTCCACCCGCGGGCTGATCTTCTTGGCGATCTCGGCGATCGGCCCGGAGATGCCGTCACCGGGGCCCGGGGAGTCGCAGTCGTAGTTGTACGCGGTGCTCGCCGGCGCACCACCCTCGTGGATGAGCGCGACGACCGACTTGACGCCCTTGCGCTCCAGCTCCTTGGCGTACTTGTTGACCGTCTCCGCCTCGTCGTGGAACTTCAGGCCCTTGACGCCCTCGGCGGTGACGATGTCCGGCGTGCCCTCCAGGGTGACGCCGATGAAGCCGATCTTGACGTCGCCGCGCTTCCATATGGTGTACGGCTTGAGGACCGGCTTGCCGGTCTTCTCGTCGGTCACGTTCGCCGCGAGGTACGGGAAGGCGGCGCCCTTGAAGCGCTTGCCCTTCTCGTAGCAGCCGTCCACCGGGTGGCAGCCGCCGTTCTGGAGGCGGCGCAGCTCGGCCATGCCCTCGTCGAACTCGTGGTTGCCGACCCCGGTGACGTCCAGGCCGAGCCCGTTCATCGCCTCGATCGTCGGCTCGTCGTGGAAGAGGCCGGAGAGCAGCGGGCTGGCGCCCACCATGTCGCCCGCGGCGGCGGTGACGCTGTAGCGCTGCCCCTCCCGGGCCTTCCGCAGCGAGGTGGCCAGGTACTCGACGCCGCCCGCGTCGACCGTCTCGGTGGTTCCGTCCTCGTGCGCGTGGGTCACCCGGCCGGAGGAGCCGGCCGGGGGCTCCAGGTTGCCGTGGAAGTCGTTGAAGGAGAGAAGCTGGACGTCGACGGTGGAGCTGTTGCCCGGTTTGCCGGGTTTGTTGTTCTTGCCGTCGGCCGCCCCGGCCGGAACGGCGGCGGAGAGGACTCCGGCCGTGGCGGCCAGAACGGCCGCCCCTGCGGTCAACCGGCGCAGACCGCGCCGCCGTTGGGATGAGGCTGGCATTGCTTTCCCCTTCACAGGCTGTGGAACACCCTTCCGGTGATCGGGGGCAGCCTACGGTCAACGCGCGTAGCACGGCAGGGGTGACCGGGTAACGAGCAGATTGCGGGACGGTGCCGCCGCCCGGCGCGGGCGACGTAGGCTCGGCGCCATGAGCGACGCGAACGGGAACGGTGGGAACGGCCGGAACGGTGCGACGGGCACGGCCGGCATGACGGACGCGGCGGGCCCGGCGGACGCGGCCGCCACGGAAGGCGCGGCCGGCACGGCGCTCGCGCCGGACGCGGCGGAGATGGCGGCCGCCGCCGGACCGGGCCGCACCGTCGAACTCCTCGACGCGGTGGACCCGGGGACGCTCCCCGAGGTCTTCGCCCTGCTCGACGCGGCGGCGGAGCAGGACGGCCGCCAGGCCGTCTCCGAACAGGGCCGGCTCCATCTGCGCGGCGGCCGGCGCGAGGGCGTCCGTCATCTCCTCCTCCGCGAGACGACCGAGACGGCCGGGACGGCCGGGACGGCCGGGACGGCCGGGACGGCCGGCGCTCCGCCCGCCGCGGCGGAGCCGCACAGGGGCCCGGAGCGGCCGGAGGGCTCCCCGGGCGCGGTGGTCGGCTACGCCCAACTCGACGGCACCGACCCCGTGGAGGCCCCGGCCGCCGAGTTCGTGGTCCACCCCGGCCACCGGCTGCGGGGCCACGGCCACGCCCTCGGCCGCGCGCTGCTCACCGCCACCGGCCGGCGGCTGCGCGTCTGGGCGCACGGCGGCCACCCCGCCGCCCGCCACCTCGCGCGGCGGCTGGGGCTCGCCCTCTTCCGCGAACTGCGGCAGATGCGCCGCCCGCTGGCCGGCGCGGACCTCCCCGAGCCGCGGCTCCCGGCGGACGTCACCGTACGGACGTTCCGGCCCGGCGCCGACGAGGACGCCTGGCTGGCGGTGAACGCGGCCGCCTTCGCCCACCACCCCGAGCAGGGTTCCCTCACCCGCCGGGACCTCGACGACCGCGAGGCGGAGGAGTGGTTCGACCCGGCGGGCTTCTTCCTCGCCGAGCGCGGCGGCCGGCTCGCCGGCTTCCACTGGACGAAGGTCCACCGGGCGGAGGGGCTCGGCGAGGTGTACGTCGTGGGCGTCGACCCCGCCGCCCAGGGCGGCGGCCTCGGCAAGGCCCTCACCCTCCTCGGTCTGCGGTACCTGGCGGACCGCGGGCTGCCCGCCGCGATGCTCTACGTGGACGCCGACAACGCGGCGGCGGTGGCCGTCTACGAGGGGCTCGGCTTCACCGTCCACGAGACCGACCTGATGTACCGCACGGAGAGCTGACCCGCGGGGGGCCCGCCACCTCCGGGAGGGCCCCCGCTTGCCTGGCCGCCATGTCGCCGTTACCGACGATTCAACGTCGCTTGCGAGCATCGCCCCATGCACCCCGCTGTCCCGACGGCCCCCCACCGGCGGCTCCCCCGTGCGGAACGGCCGCCTCACGGGGCGCCCGCTTCCGCCTCGTCGCGGAACAATGAGGACATGACCGACTCCAGCGCCCAGGAACCGGCCGGGACGCCACCGGCCCCGTCCGCCCCCGCCGCCGGGAACGGTCCGCCGGCCGGTCCCACCGGTCCCACCGCTCCCGCCGGTGAGCCCACGCTGCTGGGCGAGGACTCCGAGCGCTCCCTCGCCGCCCACCGCCCCGCCACCGTGGGCCCGGCCCCGGGCTCCGACCTCGATCCGGACCTCGACAACGACGCGGACACCTGGGACGGCGGCGACGAGGAGGCGTCCGGCGAACTGCCGGAGGGCCGCTTCCTGGACCGCGAGCGGAGCTGGCTGGCGTTCAACGAGCGGGTGCTGGAACTCGCCGAGGACCCGGCCACCCCGCTGCTGGAGCGGGCCAACTTCCTCGCGATCTTCGCCTCCAACCTGGACGAGTTCTTCATGGTCCGGGTGGCCGGCCTCAAGCGCCGGATCGCCACCGGCGTCGCCACCCGCTCCGCCTCGGGCCTCCAGCCCCGTGCGGTGCTGGACCTCATCTGGACCCGCTCCCGCGAACTCATGGCCCGGCACGCCGTCTGCTGCCGGCGGGACGTGCTGCCGGCCCTCGCCGCGGAGGGGATCCACCTCGTCCGCTGGCCGGAGCTGACCGACCAGGAGCAGGCGCGGCTGCTCAGCCTCTTCCGGCGGCAGATCTTCCCCGTGCTGACCCCGCTCGCCGTGGACCCGGCGCACCCCTTCCCGTACATCTCCGGGCTCTCCCTCAACCTGGCCGTCGTCGTACGGAACCCGGTCAGCGGGCACGAGCACTTCGCCCGGGTCAAGGTGCCGCCGCTGCTCTCCCGCTTCCTGGAGGCCTCGCCGCAGCGGTACGTGCCGCTGGAGGACGTGATCGCGGCGCATCTGGAGGAGCTCTTCCCCGGTATGGAGGTCCTCTCCCACCACATGTTCCGGGTCACCCGCAACGAGGACCTGGAGGTGGAGGAGGACGACGCGGAGAACCTGCTGAAGGCGCTGGAGAAGGAGCTGATGCGGCGCCGCTTCGGCCCGCCCGTGCGGCTGGAGGTCGAGGAGTCGATCAGCCCCGAGGTCCTCGGCCGGCTGATCCGCGAGCTGAAGATCACCGAGGCGGAGGTCTTCCCGCTGCCCGGCCCGCTGGACCTGACCGGCCTCTTCGGGATGGCGGCGCTGGACCGGCCGGAGCTGAAGTACCCCAAGTTCGTCGCCCGCACCCACCGGGACCTCGCCGAGGTGGAGTCGGCCTCCGCGCCGGACATCTTCGCCGCGCTGCGCGAGCGCGACGTGCTGCTGCACCACCCGTACGACTCGTTCTCCACCTCCGTCCAGGCCTTCCTGGAGCAGGCCGCGGAGGACCCCGACGTCCTGGCGATCAAGCAGACGCTCTACCGCACCTCCGGCGACTCCCCGATCGTCACCGCGCTCGCGGACGCCGCCGAGGCGGGCAAGCAGGTCCTGGTGCTCGTCGAGATCAAGGCGCGCTTCGACGAGCAGGCCAACATCAAGTGGGCGCGGAAGCTGGAGGAGGCCGGCTGTCACGTCGTCTACGGCCTCGTGGGGCTGAAGACGCACTGCAAGCTCTCCCTCGTGGTCCGCCAGGAGGGCGACACCCTCCGCCGCTACTCCCACGTCGGCACGGGCAACTACCACCCGAAGACCGCCCGGCTCTACGAGGACCTCGGGCTGCTCACCGCCGACCCCGAGGTCGGCGCCGACCTCTCCGACCTCTTCAACCGGCTCTCCGGCTACTCCCGCCGCGCCACCTACCGGCGCCTGCTCGTCGCGCCGACCTCGCTCCGCGACGGGCTCGTGGAACGGATCGAACGGGAGATCGAACACCACCGGGCCGGCCGTCCCGCCGCCGTCCGGATCAAGGTCAACTCGATCGTGGACGAGGCGGTCGTCGACGCGCTCTACCGCGCGTCCCGGGCGGGCGTGGCGGTGGACGTCTGGGTGCGCGGGATCTGCGCGGTGCGCCCGGGCGTCGCCGGGCTCTCCGAGACCATCCGGGTCCGCAGCGTCCTCGGCCGCTTCCTGGAACACTCCCGCGTCTTCGTCTTCGGGGGCGGCGGCGATCCGGAGGTCTGGATCGGCAGCGCCGACATGATGCACCGCAACCTGGACCGGCGGATCGAGGCGCTCGTCCGGGTGACCGATCCCGGGCACCGCAAGACCCTCAGCCGGCTCCTGGAGACCGGCATGTCCGACGCCACCGCCTCCTGGCACCTCGGCCCGGACGGCAACTGGACCCGGCACGCGGCGGACGCGGAAGGACGGCCGCTGCGGAACGTACAGGAGTTGCTCATCGACGCCCGGAGGCGCCGGCGTGGCCCAGCGACATGATCCCGCGGACGGCCTCGCCCGCCTCGCCCGCCCCGGCCACCCCGACGGGCTCGCCTCCGGGCCCGGGCCGGCCGGTGGTCCCGCCGTGGCCACCGCGGCGTGGGGCCTGGCCGGCCGGACGGCGGGGGAGGTGCTGGCCGCCTGGCTGCACGCCGGGGCCGGCGAGTTCCTGCGGGGGCTGCGGCTGTACCGGGAGAGCGGCTCGGACGCCGGGGAGGCCGCCCCGGCCGCGCTCCGCATGCGCCGCTCCGCCCGCCGCGTCGCCGGTGCGCTGCACACCTACCGGGCCCTCACCGACACCGGCTGGGCCGACCCGCTGCAGGCGGAACTGACCTGGCTGGCGACGGTCCTCGCCCGGGAGCACGCCTGCGCGCAGCGGCTCGACCGGCTGGGCTCGGCGCTCCACCGGCTCTCCGGCGCGGAGGCGCCCGGAGCGGCGACGGCCGGCGGGACCGGGACGGCGGAGAACACCGCGGCGGGCCACGGCGCCGGGGCCGACCATGGCACCGCGGCGGGCCCGGGCACCCCGGCGGCCCTGGACGGGGCGACGGCGCCGGACGCCGGAGCGGCCCCGTACGGCGGGACCTCCCGGGACACCGCCCCGCCGGCTGCCGCGCCCTCCGTCCCGCCTTCCGGCCCGCTCACCGCCCCGCTCCCCGCCCCGCTCCCCGCCCCGAACGGTGCCGCGGACGGTGACGCGGACGGCGCCGGACACCCCCGCGTCGTGCCGCAGCGGCGCGACAGCGCCTCGCCCCGCTCCGCCCTCACCATGGGCGCCGCCCGCGCCGGGGCCCTGCTGGAACGCCGGCTGACGCTCGCCCGGACCCGCGCCCACTCCGCCGCGTTGCAGGCCCTCGGCTCCTCCCGGTTCCACGCGCTCGTCGACGCCATGGCGCTGCTGGCCTCCGACGCCCCGCTGAACCCCGCGACCGCCGGGCAGCCGGCCCAGGAGGTGCTGCCGCCGCCGGCCGAGGAGGCGTTCGGGCGCCTCGCGGGCGCCGTGGCGGCGCTGCCGCTCGGCCGCGCCACCCAGCCGTACAACGCGGAGGCGCTCAGCCACGCGCTGGCCGCGACCGCCTCGGCCGACGCGCCGCCCGCCGCCGAACGCCAGGACGCCCACTGGCACCACGTACGGCTGCTCGTACGCCACGTCCGCTACGCCCGGGAGTCGCTGGACCGGGCCGGGGCCTACGAGCTCCCGCCGCCCCCCGACTCCCCCCTCGCCGCGAGCCTGCTCGGCGCCGACGAGGCGCTGCGGCGCCACCGGGACGCGGCCGAGGCCGCCGCCGAGGCCGCCGCGGCCGCCCGCACCCCGCGCATCGCCCCGGCCACCGCCTACGCGCTCGGCGTGCTCCACGCCGACCAGCGGCACGACGTCGAAGCCGCCCGGCTGGCCTTCGGCCGCGCCTGGCAGCGGGTGACCGCGACCGGGTGGTGACCGCGCGCGCCCCGCGCCGTGCCGGGGCGCGGGGCGAGGGAGCGCAGGGGGAAGAGCCGCTCGGCCGGGTACCGGTCCCGGCCGGGGCGCTCCTCCCGGCGGCGCGGGGGCGGGCCGGTCACGGCCGCCGGCCCCATGCGGAGATCATCGGCGCGGTGGCCAGGTCGAGGCGCCCGGTGGCGACGTTCGCCAGATGGCGGTCGATCTCCTCGTCGGTGGCGAGCCCTTCCGCCACCAGCAGGCCGCGGATCTGCCGCACGGTCGCGGCCTCCAGGGTGGCGCAGGCCGGCGAGGTGATCGGGAAGTACGCGTCGGCGCGGACGTCCTCCAGCCCGGCCTCGCGCAACAGCCGGGGCAGGGTCCGCCCGTAGGCGAGGTCCGCGCCGCGTGCCGCCATCAGCGTGCGGAAGCCGGACCGCAGCCGGTTGGCGAGCCGCTGCTCGGGGCCCGACTCGTCCAGGCAGAGCAGGGGCTGAAGCGCCGGGTCGGCGTCCTCCAGGAGCAGCCGGCCGCCGGGCCGCAGCGCCCGGACCATCCGGCGCAGCGCCTCGGCGCGGTCGGTGACGTGCACCAGGACCAGCCGGGCGTGGACGAGGTCGAAACCCCCGGGCGGCGGCGGGTCGGCCGCCACGTCGTGGCGGGCCACCTCGATCACGCCACCGGCGACGCCCCGGGTCCAGGACACGTCGATGTCGGTGGCGAGCACTTCTCCTCCGGGGCCGACCCGCTCGGCCAGCCCGAGGGGGACGGACGGGCCGCCGGCCCCCACTTCCCAGCACCGCATGCCGGGGCCGATCCCGAGCCGGTCGACGTGGCGGAACGTCACCGGATCGAACAGCTCTGCGAGGGCGTCGAAGCGGATCCCGGCCTCCGTCCGCCGGTTGTCCAGCAGGTAGCCGTGCTCGGCGGGTGCGGCGGGTGCGGCGGGTTCGCTGGGTGTGGCGTCCTCGGTGGGGCCGGCGTCCCCGGCCTGCTCGGTGGGCCCGTCGTGCTCCGTGCGCCCCGTGTCCGGATCGCTCATGGCGCGAGTCTCGCAGAACGGTCCGCGCGCCCCCGGGCCGGGCCGGCGGGGGTCGGCGGGGTTCCGTCAGCGCGGGGCGAGGGCCTCCCAGGCCACCGTGACCTCCCCCTGCCGCCAGCGGCGGGGGCCGTCCGTGACGGGCCAGCCGGCGGTGAGCGCGCGGACGGAGTGGATCCAGCGCTGGCGGGCACCCAGGGAGGCGTAGGGAGCGGCGGCCGACCAGGCGCGGTCGAAGTCCCGGAGGAAGGCGTGGACCGCCTCCCCCGGCACGTTGCGGTGGATCAGCGCCTTCGGCAGCCGCTCGGCCAGCGCGGACGGGGTCGTGAGCGAGGCGAGCCGGGTGGCGAACGTGACGGTGCGCGGTCCCGAGGGCCCCAGCGCGACCCAGACGTGGCGGCGCCCGATCTCGTCACAGGTGCCCTCGACCAGCAGGCCGTCCGGCGCGAGCCGGGCGCACAGCCGCTCCCACACGGCGCGCACCTCCGCCTCGTCGTACTGGCGCAGCACGTTCGCCGCGCGGATCAGCAGCGGCCGCTCCCCGCCCGGCAGCGGGACCTCGAAGCCGCCGTGGCGGAAGTCCAGCCCGTCCCGTTCGTACGGGCGTGCGGCGGCGACCCGGCCGGGGTCGATCTCGACACCGGTCACCCGGCTGTCGTCCCGTACCCGGCGCAGCCGCGCCAGCAGTTCGACGGCCGTCCACGGCGCGGCCCCGTAACCGAGGTCCACGGCGAGCGGCGGGGTGGCGGCGCGCAGCAGCGCCGGGGTGAGGGCGGCGGTGATCCAGCGGTCCATGCGCCGCAGCCGGTTGGGGTTGGTGGTCCCGCGGGTCGCCGTCCCGACGGGCCGGGGGGTCGGGGGGACGCGGCCTGCCATACGCCGAGCCTATGCCGGGCCCGGCCCGGCGCCGGGGCCGGGCGGGTCACCGGGTGACCGGGGCACCGGGGCACCGGGTGACCGGGGGACGGGCAAGCGGAAGGACGGCGTGGCCCCGGACACCCCCGTACGGCGGGACAGCGCCACCGAGGGAACAACGGCAGAGCGCAGAGCGCAGAGCCGCCGACGCCGAGGAAGCGGAACGAATCCGGAGCGGTGGAAGTGGAACCGCTCCGAAGCCGAGGAAGCGGAACGGCTCCGGAGCGCGCGGGCCTGACCAGCTGCCCGGGGGCCGGGGCGCCCGGGGGACCACCCCGCTCAACTGTTCGAGTGGCCGGCGTCTCAGTCCCACGGCCCGCGCCCACGGAATGAAAGCGGCCGGCGGGCCGGTTGGAGGTCGTGGAGGGGCATGCCCAGACCCCGGCAGAAGGAGGAGGCGCACCGTGAGCCATCACGCGTCCCGGTGGGGAGCGTCCAGGGCGGGGCAGCGGGGTGGCCCGCAACGCGGCCGTCCCCAGCCGCGGTTCGGCGGCCGTAACGGCCTCGGCGGCCGCGGCGGGATCGGCGGCTTCGGCGGCACCGGCGCCCTGGGCGGCCTCCCCGGCACGGGCGGTTCCCGGCGGCCGCGCCGCGTCGCGATGCTCAGCGTGCACACCTCCCCGCTCCACCAGCCCGGCACCGGCGACGCGGGCGGCATGAACGTCTACATCGTCGAACTGGCGCGGCAGCTCGCGGCCCTCTCCATCGAGGTGGAGATCTTCACCCGGGCCACCACCGGCTCCCTCCCGCCCACCGTGGAGCTGGCGCCCGGCGTCCTCGTCCGGCACGTGGACGCGGGCCCGTACGAGGGGCTGGCCAAGGAGGAGCTCCCCGCGCAGCTCTGCGCGTTCACCCACGGCGTGATGCGCGCCTGGGCCGCGCACCGCCACGGCCACTACGACCTGGTGCACTCGCACTACTGGCTCTCCGGGCACGTCGGCTGGCTGGCCGCCGAGCGCTGGGGGGTGCCGCTGGTGCACGCCATGCACACCATGGCGAAGGTCAAGAACGCCGCGCTGGCGGCCGGTGACACCCCCGAGCCTGCGGCCCGGGTGATCGGCGAGACGCAGATCGTGCGCGCCGCCGACCGGCTGATCGCGAACACCGCGGGGGAGGCCGCCGAACTCGTCCGCCACTACGAGGCGGACCCCGGCGAGGTCGACATCGTCCACCCGGGCGTCGATCTGCGCCGCTTCCGTCCCGCCGACGGCCGCGCCGCCGCCCGCGCCCGCCTCGGCCTGCCGCCCGACGCGCTGATCCCCCTCTTCGCCGGGCGCATACAGCCGCTGAAGGCGCCCGACATCCTGCTCCGCGCCGTCGCCGTGCTCCTCGCGGAGCGGCCCGGGCTGCGGGACCGGCTCGTCGTCCCGGTGGTCGGCGGGCCCAGCGGCACCGGGCTGGCCCGGCCGGAGCGGTTGCAGAAGCTCGCGGCGCGGCTCGGGATCGGCGACGTCGTACGGTTCCGGCCGCCGGTGGACCAGGACCGGCTGGCCGACTGGTACCGGGCGGCGTCCGTGCTGGTCATGCCCTCCTACAGCGAGTCCTTCGGGCTGGTCGCCGTGGAGGCCCAGGCCTGCGGCACGCCGGTCGTCGCCGCGTCCGTCGGCGGACTGCCGGTGGCCGTGCGCGACGGGGTGAGCGGCTTCCTCGTGGACGGCCACGACCCGGTGGACTACGCGCGGGCCCTCGGCCGCTTCCTCGACCGGCCGGAGCTCACGGAGCGGATGGGCGCCGCGGCCGCCCGCCACGCGGCCTCCTTCGGCTGGAACGCCACCGCGGCGGCCACCGCCGAGGTGTACGCGGCGGCCGTCCAGCGGCACCGCCAGGGGACTCACCTACGATCGCTGCATGGCCGACCTTGACCCGCAGGTGATCACCGAGACCGTCGAGAAGACCCTGGACGACGCGGAACTCAGCTGGGACAGCCCGTCCGACGGCCACTACGTCGTCACCCTGCCCGGTGAGCGCAAGCTCTCCACCACCTGCTCCCTGGTGGTCGGCAAGCACTCCCTCTCCGTCAACGCCTTCGTGGTGCGCCACCCCGACGAGAACGAGGCGGCCGTCCACCGCTGGCTGCTGGAGCGCAACACCAAGCTGTACGGCGTGAGTTACGCGGTGGACCGGCTCGGCGACATCTACCTCGTCGGCAAGCTGCCGCTGTCCGCCGTCACGCCCGAGGAACTGGACCGGCTGCTCGGCACCGTGCTGGAGAACGCCGACGGCAGCTTCAACACGCTGCTGGAGATGGGGTTCGCCTCGGCGATCCGCAAGGAGCACGAGTGGCGGACCGCCCGCGGCGAGTCCACCCGCAACCTGGAGGCGTTCACCCGCCTCACGGGGGAGCGGCCGGCCCCGGCTGCCGGGGAGGCGGGGAGCGCGGGCGGCGGCGAGGCGGACGGTGCGGCGAGCGGCGGCGAGACGAAGCGCGGGGGCGGCGAGACGGCCGGCTCCGGGGGCTGACCGCTCCGGGGGCTGACCGCTGCGGGGCTGGCCGCTCCGGGCGCCGGCCGGCGCGGCACCGCTGATCGGCGTGGCCGACACCGTCCCGGGCGTCGGCCGGTCGGTCCGGCGCGGCCGACGTGCCGGCTGTCACGGTCGCGGCGCCCCGGCGCGCCGGCCGGCCGCCACCGTCCAAGGTGCGCCCGTCGGCCCGTCGGCCCGCCCGCGCGGGGCCCCGGCCACTCGCCCCCGCCCGCGGTGTGGACCGCTCTGCCGCGCCCCCCACCGGTCGATTACGCTCGGGCGCATGGCCACCGCACCGTACAAGCTGATCCTGCTCCGCCACGGCGAGAGCGAGTGGAACGCGAAGAACCTCTTCACCGGCTGGGTCGACGTCGACCTCACCGACAAGGGCGAGAAGGAGGCGCGGCGCGGCGGCGAGCTGCTGACCGCCGCGGGTCTGCTGCCCGACATCGTCCACACGTCCGTGCAGAAGCGCGCCATCCGCACCGCCCAGATCGCGCTGGAGGCCGCCGACCGCCTCTGGATCCCGGTCAAGCGTTCGTGGCGGCTGAACGAGCGCCACTACGGCGCGCTCCAGGGCAAGGACAAGGCGCAGATCCGCGAGGAGTTCGGCGAGGAGCAGTTCATGCTCTGGCGCCGCTCCTACGACACCCCGCCGCCCGCCCTGGAGGACGGCGCCGAGTGGTCGCAGAGCGACGACCCGCGCTACGCGACGATCCCCAGCGAGCTCCGCCCGCGCACCGAGTGCCTCAAGGACGTCGTCACCCGCATGCTGCCGTACTGGTACGACGGCATCGTCCCGGACCTGCTCACCGGCCGCACCGTCCTGGTCGCCGCCCATGGCAACAGCCTGCGCGCCCTGGTCAAGCACCTCGACGGCGTCTCCGACGAGGAGATCGCCGGCCTCAACATCCCCACCGGCATCCCGCTCTCCTACGAACTGGACGCCGACTTCCACCCGGTCACCCCGGGCGGCACCTACCTCGACCCGGAGGCCGCGAAGGCCGCCATCGAGGCGGTCAAGAACCAGGGCAAGAAGAAGTAGCCGGGCCGAAGAAACCCCCTGTCGGAGTTTTCTGCCGGCAGGGGGCTTCTCGCTCGGTTCGGGCCGTCTGGGGGCCGGCGCCTGGGTGTTCGGGGTCGCGCCCTGTGTGGTCACTCAGCGTTCGGCGTACTGCTGGAGGGCACCCGGGCCGAGCGCGGGTCGACGTACTGCCCGCTTGTGAAGTCCGCTTCGGTGCGGGTCCCATTCCCGTTACCCGCTCCACGACGAAGGCCCAGGTCAGCGACCAGGGCCTTCGCTGTTGTCCAGGCACCTGGGTGCTGCACCACCTCGGCCGTATCACGTCGGAGTCTCCCGGCGCCCTCCACGGTCCAGCGCTATCGTGGCAGCGGCGACGGCCGACAGGGAGAGTCAGGATGACTGCCGCCTATGACTACAGCGATCTTCATGACCTCATCGAGCGACTTGAACCCGAGCAGGCGGAAGAGCTACGTCGGCACGCGCTCCGTCTGGTGAAGACGCCCCCGGCGAGCCGCTTCCGCGTCCTGCGGAGCTTCGACGGGCCAGCGGAGGACGTGGGCGCCCGCGCAAAGGGCATCGTTCGGGAAGAACTCGGCGAGACCGATGCGGATCGTTGATACGGGTCCCCTCGTCGCCCTTCTGAACCATAACGATCCCGACCATCAGAACTGTGCCGAGCTGCTGGAGTCCCACGACGGTGAACTGCTGATCACGGCCCTACGCGCTGACCGAGGCCTGCTACCTGCTCGCCAAGTACGTCAGCCCGGACGCCGAGATCAACCTCATCGAGGCCGTCGCTGCGGAAGACCTGATCCAGGTGGCTACCGAGCGCGACGATCTTTTCCGCATGGCGGGGCTCATGCAGCAGTACCGCGGGTTCCCTCTCGGTGTTGCCGACGCCTCGGTGGTCGCCCTCGCAGAGCGCCTCAAGGCACCCGGCGTCGCCACGCTGGATCATCGGCACTTCCGCGCCATCAAGCCTCTCCATGTGCCGGCCCTGACCCTCCTGCCATGAGGTCGTTTGCCGTGCCTCGTGGAGGATGTGTCTCGGAATAGCTGGAGAGTCACGGTCCCCAGCGGTCGGTGAGACGAGGTGGCCGGGCGCCCCAACGAGGATGCGCACCAATTCGTCACCCTCGCCTCACTCCTGATGTGGGGGTGACGTTGTACGGCAACTCCTCGGCCGGCGTTCGATCTGTCGCGCGGTCAGGGCCGGCTCAGTGCCCGTTCGATCGCGAGGCGGGCCCGGGCCGCGGCCGATCGGTCATGCTGGAGTTGCATGGCCGCGTTCAGCGCCAGTCCGGCGGCGATGATCTCGAACAGGGCCTGGTCGACATCGAACCCGTCCGGTAGTTCGGCGTTCTCCACAGCCGTGGTCAGGTCCGCCCGCAGCTGTTCCTGCCAGCGCGACCACACTTCGGCCACCGCGTCGCGGACGCGGCCGGGGCGGCCGTCGTACTCGGTGAGCGCCGCGGTCATCAGGCAGCCGCCGGGCAGCAGTGGCGTTTCCAGGTAGTCCACGGAGTTGGCGCACACCGCGCGCAGCCGCCGCAACCCCGGGGGCTCGGCCAGTGCGGGCTCGACCACCCGGTGCCAGAAGTCCACGAACGCTTTGTCCAGGGTGGAGATCTGGAGCGACTCCTTGGTGCCGAAGTGCTTGTGCACCCCGGACTTGCTCATCTCCAACGCCTCGGCGAGCCGGCCGATGGTGATGCCGTCCAGCCCTTCCTCGGAGGCGATCTCGGCGGCACGGCTGAGGATCCGGCCCCTGGTGGCCTGCGCTTCGGCTGCTGAGCGGCGTGGCGACATGCGACGAGCATAGCGTACGAGCGTCCGCTATTTACATAGAGAACGATCGTACGCTAAGTTGGCCGCCGTTGCCGAGAGCAGGGAGTATGAGATGCGAGTGCGACGGTTGGGCTGGGCAGGACTGGAGATCGAAGCCGGCGGCAAGCGACTGGTGATCGACTACGTGCGGGACATCTCGCCGCTGTTCACGGGGTGGAAGCCCGGCGAGTGCCTGGCGGCGCCGACCGGGAAGGTCGATGCCGCGCTGGTCACTCACCTGCACCGGGATCACACCGACGCGTCCGCGCTCGCGGAGGTGCTGGTCCCGGGAGCGCCGGTGCTGCGGCCGGCTCCCGGCCACGGTGATGACGTGGACAACGTGACGACGTTGCAGGCTGAGAGCGAGTTGGCCCGGCACCGATTGGCGGCCACCGTCGTCGACCCCTGGTCCACCCGTGAGATCGGGCCGTTCCGCGTCACCGCGGTCCCGGCCGTGGACGGGCTGGGCGACCCACAGGTGAACTGGGTGGTGGAGGCCGGCGGGCGGCGGCTCTTCCACGGCGGCGACACCATGTTCCACGGGTACTGGTGGCTCATCGCGCGCCGGTTCAGTCCGTTCGACGCGGTGTTCCTGCCTGCCAACGGCCCCGTCGTCGACGTGCCGCACCTGCAACCGCCGAGCCCGGTACTTGCCGCGCTGGACCCGAGGCAGGCGGCCGCGGCGGCGAAGATTCTCGACGCTCGGCACGTGGTGCCGATCCACTACGAGCCGGAGCAGCCGGACAAGGTCGCGGGCTACGTCGAAGTCGCCGACCCGGAGAGGGAGCTGCGCGAGCACGCCGGGCCGCGCGCACGCGTGCCGGCCGTCGGTGAATGGCTGGACCTGACCACATGACCGGACCGTGTCCACGGGAACGGCCGCCGGGAAACGCCTCCGGCCCTTCCCGGGCTTCGTCCGGCACCTGGGAGATGACGAGGTGGCGGCCATGTCCTCCACCTGCGTCCTTTGGCGCAGGTGGAGGACGATCTCCCGGGCCGGCCGGGGCCGGGGCCGGGACGCCTCACTCGATGGGGAAAGCCGAGACCACGGCTGGGATGCTCCTGCTCGTCGAGTCGCCGGCCGGCGCGAACACGTACACCTGCGTTCCCGGAACCGCGAGTTCGACGGGCAGGCGAGCCAGGCCGACGTTGGTCTGAAGTTTCGGGGCGTACGACGCGGACGTCACGAATCCCACCGGCTCCGCGTCCGGTGAAGGCGCGACCAGCCAGAAGTCGGACAGATAATCGGCGATCGGTTCCCCCTCCATCCTCAACCCCACCATGGTGAGCTTGTAGGGATGATGTCCGGCAGAGATCTCGGCCCGCATCTGCTCGAGAGCGTCCCGGCCGATGTAGTCCGACGCCTTGTTGCGGGGAATGTGGGCCGCCAGCCCAACCTGAAAAGGAACCATCTCGTTGTCGACGTCCTGGCCCCACGCGATGATGCCTGACGTGATCCGGTGGGGCTGGATGGGGCCGGTCACCGTCAGCCCGTATTTCTCTCCTGCCCGGAGGATCGCATCCCACATTCGCTCCGCGTAAAGGCTCGAATTCTTCAGGTAGACCTCGAAGCCGGCTTCACCGGAGAACCCGGTTCGCGAAACGAGTACCGGAAGCCCGGCGAGCTCTGCCTCCAGGAGCCCGAACGCGGGCATCTCGGTTGCCACGTCACCGATGAGGTCGGTCATCAGTCCGTTTGCCTCTGCTCCCTGGATCTGGACGGGTGACACGTCGATCTCCTGGATCCGGACATCGAACCCCTTGCCGACGTTCACCCCCTTCAGCCACAGCGACAGATCCGAGTCGGAGATACTGAACCAGTACTCATCGGGGGAAATCTTCAGCAGCAGCGGATCGTTGACCATCCGGCCGCTGGGATCGCACAGCACCACGTACGCCGCCCGCATGGACGCCAGCCGGGTGACGTCCCTCGTCACGACATAATTGACGAACTCCGTGGCCTCGCGCCCTTGTACCTGGATCTGACGCGCCGCCGCGATGTCCCACAACGTCACCCGGCTGGTCAGAGCCTCGTACTCGGCGGCGGACCCACCGCCTTCCGGCGGACCGTACCCCCTGGGCAGGTACATACGGTTGTAGACTTCCGCCCGCCGGCAGCCTGCCTCGATTGCCAGATGCCAATACGGCGACTTTCGAGCCCGCGTCGAGATGAGGAGCTTGATGTCCGGCCGGCCTGTTTGGCGCAGGTTCACGGGAACGGTTCGATCCGACTGATCGACCGACGGGAAGTTTGGATCCGTCCATTCGCCAGACTCGTGCGGCACGCTCTCTCCTCCGGTCGCTACCTGGCTCGGTGCCGGTTCATCGACATACGCGGCAGCGATACTCGTTGCGAGCCGGCGAATCGGGCAAGGCGCATTCCTGCCAACTTCGCCACCACGGCTCCGCTGCGGCCTCCGTCGGCTCGGCGCCCACGCCCCCGATTTCCATGACATCTGCGGCAACGGTGGTATTCCGGCGGAATGCTCCGTGCGGAGCACCGGGAACCGCTCCGCTGGTGAGCAGGCCGGACGAGGTGCAGCCGCCCGCCGGAGGCCGGCCGCTACGCGGTGGATCGGGAACGGGAGGTCATGCCGTGCCGACGGGCATGGATTCCATGAGACCGAGGTTTTCCTGGGGGACCGCGCGATTCGCCGCATCGCATCGCGTCGAGTCGCAGCCGGTACTTCCACGGGTGGACTCCGCAGTGGAGGAACCCGCCCGCTGTCGCGCGGTCCACCGCCACATCACCCTGCCGCAGCTGCGGACCACCTCCGTCGCACGGTGTCCGGTGGCGGCACCGGGCCGAGGGCGTACAGGATCGCCTGGCCCGAACCGGGGCACATCCCGGCTGAGAACGGGATGACCCCGCGGAAGGGAGCCCGAGCGCAGGCCTCGCTCCGCAACTGGCCCGGCGTGTGCGTCATCGTGCTGACGCGCAGGCCCTGGGCTGCCACCTCTCACGCGTTCCCCGGTCTCGCACCGGCCGGCGACTCCGGTTCCGGCGGTCCCGTCGCCGTCGGCCGTCGCCCGCCACTGCCCACCCCTCACCCCAGTGTCGAGGCCCGGGCCACCAGCGTGGGCGGGAGCTGTTCGGAGGCGACCTCCTCGCCGGCCAGTCGTCGCATCAGCAGGTCGACGGCGCGCGTTCCCATGGCGTGTACGGGAGACCGGATGGTCGACAGGCCCACGGGCAGTGAGCCCGCCAGCGGGACGTCGTTGAAACCCATCACGGCGAGGTCCGTTCCGACCTGGAGCCCCGCGTCCCGGGCCGCTCCCATGGCGCCGATCGCGGCGAAGTCGTTGACGGCGAACACCGCGGTGGGCGCCGCTCCTTCGGACAGGATGTGCCGCATCGCCTCCCGCCCGCCGTCGGTGTCGAATCCCGAGTGCACGACGCGGGAGTCCGGGACCTCGACCCCGGCCGCCGCGCAGGCCTCCCGGAAGCCGGCGGTCCGGTCGATGCCGGTACTGGCGTACGGCTCGCCGGCGATGACCGCGAGGCGTGTGTGGCCCAGGCCCAGGAGGTGTTCGGCGGCGAGCCGGCCGCCCTGGTGGTCGTCGCAGGTGACGGAGGGGTGGGCGCCGGCGCGCCGGGAGACCAGTACGAACGGGACGCCGCGCCCCGCCACTTCGTCCAGGAACCGCCCGTCGATGTGGGCGTCGCCGAAGATCATGCCGTCGACGCGGCGGGCGAGGACCATCTCCGTGCGCCGGCGCTGTGTGGCCGGGTCGTCGCCGGTGTTGGCCACGAACGCGGAGAACCCGGAGGCCGCGCAGGCCTCCTCGACCCCTTCGTAGATGGTGGCGAGCACGATGTCGACCAGGCGCGGGACGAGCACCCCGACGAGGTTGCTGCGCTGGGTCCGCAGCCCGGTCGCGTGCGGATTGGGCGTGTAGCCGACCTGCTCCGCCAGGCGGCGGATGCGGTCGGCCGTCTCCCGGCCGGCGGTGCGGACCCCGGGGCCGCTCGGCCGGTTCAGCACGCGCGACACGGTGGAGACGTGGACTCCGGCCAGCTCGGCGACGGTGCGCAGGGTGGCTCGGCCGCCCGCGTCCGTGTGCGGAAGTGGTCCTGCCGGGCTGTCCTCGGCCATGGCCCGCCTTTCATCTCGGTCAGCCGACATTGTGCCTCCGACCCCTTGACGTGTGCCCTCGGTTCAGCATTTCCTATGCGCAATCGTTCGGCGCAAACGTTAGTGCAGGCATAGTGCGCATCACGGGCATAACCTGATCTTCAGGAGGAATCTGTGCGGACCGTTACGGTGCTCGCCACGGGCGGCACGATCGCCAGCCGGACGGCGGCCTCCGGCGAAGCCGTCGCGCGCGCCAGCGGCAGCGAGCTCGTGGCCCGGTCGGCCCCGCGCGGTGACGTCCGGGTCCTCGTGGACGACGTGTTCCGCATCGGCAGCTACCTCATGAGCCTGGAGCGGATGCGGGAGCTCACCCTGCGCGCGCACCACCACCTGCGCGAGGAGAGCATCACGGGCCTTGTGGTCACGCATGGGACCGATACCGCCGAGGAGACGGCGCTCTTCCTGGACCTCTTCCTGGACGACGAGCGCCCGGTGGTGCTGACGGGCGCGCAGCGACCCGCCGACGCCCCGGACAGCGACGGCCCGCGGAACCTCGCCGAGGCCATCGCGGTGGCCGCCGATCCGGCGAGCCGGGGACTGGGCACGCTGATCGTCTTCGACGGCTCGGTGTTCGCCGCAGGTGGCACCCGCAAGAGCCACACGCTCGCCACCAGTGCCTTCGCCTCGCCCGACGGCGGGGTGCTCGGCTGGGTCCGCGACCGCGTGCACATCACCGGCGGGCCCCGGCCCCGGCCGCGTCCACGGCTGGACCTGCCGTCCCTGGACCTCTCCCGCGCCCGGGTCGACATCGTCTCCTGCTACCCCGGCGCGGACGCGACGGCGCTGCGCGCCTTCGCCGCCGCGGGGGCGCGCGGCCTCGTGCTGGAGGCCACCGGCGCGGGCAACGCCAACGCCGCGATCTGTGAGGCAGTGGCCGAGCTGACCGCGTCCGGGGTGGTCGTCGCCACCTCTACGCGGGTGGCGTCCGGCCCCGTCGCCGCGATCTACGGCAACGGGGGCGGGGCGGATCTGCTCGCCGCCGGCGCCGTGCCCACCGGGCTGCTGCGCCCCTCCCAGACCCGGGTGCTCCTGGCTGCGCTGCTGGGAGTGCACGGCGACCCGCGCCTGGTGCGGGAGGAGCTGGCCGCCCACACCGGCGGTTGAGCCGGTCTCAGCCGCCGACGAAAAGGATTCCCGGCCGTGGTGGCCGGGTCGAGGGAAGGAGTTGGCCTTGCCGAAGGAAATTCTCTGCGCGTTCGGAGTCGACGTCGACGCGGTCGCCGGCTGGCTGGGGTCGTACGGAGGGGAGGACTCCCCCGACGACATCTCCCGCGGCATGTTCGCAGGCGAGGTCGGGGTGCCGCGTCTGCTGAACCTCTTCCGCAAGTACGGCCTGCGGACCACGTGGTTCGTCCCGGGGCACTCGATCGAGACCTTCCCGGAGCAGTTCCGCCAGGTGGTCGACGCCGGCCACGAGGTGGGGGTGCACGGCTACAGCCACGAGAACCCGATCGCGATGACCCGCACCCAGGAGGCCGCGGTCCTCGACCGCTGCATCGAGCTGATCGAGGAGGTCACCGGCCGCCGCCCCACCGGCTATGTCGCGCCGTGGTGGGAGTTCTCGACGGTCACCAACGAGCTTCTGCTGGAGCGGGGCATCAAGTACGACCACTCGCTGATGCACAACGACTTCACGCCCTACCGGGTGCGCGTCGGCGACACGTGGACGAAGATCGACTATTCGGGCCGGGCCGAGGACTGGATGAAGCCGCTCGTACGGGGCGAGGAGACGGAACTCATCGAGATCCCGGCGAACTGGTACCTCGACGACCTGCCGCCGATGATGTTCGTCAAGACCAGTCCGAACAGCCACGGCTTCGTCAACCCGCGGGACATCGAGCAGATGTGGCGGGACCAGTTCGACTGGGTCCACCGGGAGATGGATCACGCGGCCGTCACCTTCACCATCCATCCCGACGTCTCCGGGCGCCCGCAGGTGCTGCTCATGCTGGAGCGGCTCATCGAGTACATCAACGGCCACGAGGGTGTCCGGTGGGCCACCTTCGACGAAATCGCCGACGACTACGCCGCCCGCCACCCGTGGAAGGGGCAGGCGACATGAGCAGCGAGACGATGCCGCAGTCGGGGGACAGATCCACGCCGGCCAGGACCCCCGGTCCGGCCCGCCGGTTCCCGCCCTTCACCCGGCGGCAGACCAACACCGCCATCGTCCTGGCGCTGCTCGCCTGGACCGTCGCGGTCTTCGACTACGGGCTCTTCGGCACCCTGCTGCCGGCCATGCAGCAGGACTTCGGCTGGAGCGACGCGACCGCGTACCTGGTCAACACGCTCATCGCGGTGGGCACCGCGGTCGTCGCCTTCGGCGTGGCCCCGCTCATCGACCGGCTCGGACGCCGCCGCGGCATGATGGTGACCATCGGCGGCACCGCCGTCGCCTCCGCCCTGACCGCCCTCATCCCCACGAAGATGGGCGGGGCGAGCGTCGCCGGCATGGTCGGCATCCGGTCGCTCGGCGGCCTCGGCTTCTCCGAGCAGTCGGTGAACGCGACCTACCTCAACGAGGTCTTCGCGATCACCGAGGACGAGAAGAAGCGGGAACGCCGCGGCTTCTGGTACGGCGTCGTGCAGGGCGGGTGGCCGCTCGGCTTCCTGCTCTCCAGCGCCCTGGCGCTCCTGCTGCTGGACTCGGTGGGCTGGCGCGTGATCTATCTGCTCGCGAGCGCGCCCGCGCTGCTGCTGATCATCGTGATCGGCAAGAAGCTCCGCGAGACCCCCCAGTTCGAACTGCACCGGCGTCTTCGCACGCTCAAGGCGGAGGGGAAGACGCGCGAGGCCGGGGAACTGGCCGCCGCCTACGGTGTGGAACACTCCGACGCCACCCCGATGGCCCGGATCCTCCAGCCGGGGCTGCGGCGGAACACGATCGTCCTCTCCCTCGCCTGGGTCGTGAACTTCTTCGGCATCAACATCTTCAGCGTGCTGGGCACCTCCATCCTGGCCAACGCCAAGGGCGTGGAACTCTCCACGGCGTTCTGGATGCTCATCGTCATCAACCTGGGCGCGTACTTCGGTTACGTGTTCCACGGCTGGCTCGGTGACCGCATCGGGCGGAAGCGGACCATCGTCATCGGCTGGGTCACCTCCGGTCTCGCCTTCGCCGTCATGCTCTCCCCGGGGGTCACCAGTACGGCGCTCATCGTGCTCACCTACGCGGTCGGGCTGTTCTTCCTGGTGGGCCCGTACGCGGCGATCATGTTCTACATGGGGGAGTGCTACCCGACCGACTGCCGCGGCACCGGCACGGTGATCATCGGGGCGATGAGCCAGCCCGGCACGATCATCGGCGGCTTCCTCTTCACCGGAGCGGCGGCGGCCTGGGGCACCGGCACCGCGGCGCTCTGGGTCGGCGCGGCCGGAACGCTCCTCTCCGGTCTGCTGATGACGCTGGCCAAGCCGGTGGCCCGGCTCGAGAACTGACCGCTCGCACCTCGCGTATCGCGGCGCGTGGAGCCCTGCCCGTGCCGCTGGGGCGGGTGGACCGCCGAAGAAGGCGGCCCGCCCCCGGCCGGCGCGGACCTCGGACACCGGCCGGAGCCCCGGCGGCCGGGGATCCCGTCGCCGAGGACCCGGTCACCGAAACAGGAAGGTTCATCTCATGACGGAACAGGCACGCAACGGCGGCCCGGAGTCCGCCGTCGCGGTCGTCACCGGAGCGGCCAGCGGAATCGGCCGCGCGACCGCGGTCGGGTACGCCCGCGAGGGCACCCGGGTGGTGATCGGCACCTACCCCGGCGACCCGCACGACCCGGGCGAGACCCTCCGCCTGGTGGAGGCCGCCGGGGGCAGCGGCGTGGTCGCCGAGGTCGACGTACGCGACAGCCGGCAGGTCGACGACCTGGCCCAGGCCGCGCTCGCCGCCTTCGGGCGGATGGACCGCGTGGTGGCGAACGCGGGCGTCCTGCGACGGGCCCCGCTGGCCGAACTGACCGACGAGGCGTGGGACGACATGCTCTCCGTCGACCTGACGGGGGTTCTGCGGACCTTCCGCTCCTGCGCCCCGCATCTGGGTGAGGGCGGCGCGATGGTCGCCGTCTCGTCCATCGCAGGCGGCGTCTACGGCTGGGAGGACCACGCGCACTACGCTGCGGCGAAGGCCGGGGTCCTCGGGCTGTGCCGCAGCCTGGCGGTGGAGCTGGCTCCGCGCGCCATCCGGGTCAACGCCGTGATCCCGGGTCTCGTCGAGACGCCCCAGTCCAGCGACCCGGTGAACTCGCTCGGGCCGGAAGGACTGGCCCGCGCGGGCGGTGACATCCCCCTGGGCCGGGTGGGGCGGGCCGAGGAGGTCGCTGACGTCATCCGGTTCCTCACCTCACCCCAGGCCGGATACGTCACCGGCCAGCAACTCGTCGTGGACGGCGGACTGACCGTGAGGATGCGCGCATGAGCCCGGTGGCGGACCTGAGCGGCCGGACGGCCCTGGTGACGGGTGGGGCCGGGGGCATCGGCCGGGCCATCGCCGAGGCGTACACCGCGGCCGGGGCACGGGTGGTGGTGCTCGACCGGGATCTCGCCGCGGCGGAACGCGCCGCGCGGGAGATCGGTGCCACCGGCGGCGTGGCGGCCGACGTCAGGGACGAGGACCTCGTCCGGGCGGCCGTCGCCGAGACCGAACGGCTGCTGGGCCGGATCGACATCCTGGTCAACTCCGCGGGCATCCTCAGCGAGAAACCGCTGGTGGAGATGGAGCTGCGGGAGTGGCAGCGGACCATCGACGTGGATCTGACCGGGGTGTTCCTCTTGTGCCGGCACGTGGTGCCCGGGATGGTGGCCCGCCGCTGGGGCCGCGTCGTCAACATCGCCTCGCAACTGGCGCTCAAGGGCGGCGCCTCGCTGACCCACTACAGCGCGGCCAAGGCCGGGGTCCTCGGCCTCACCAAGGCGCTGGCGCTGGAGGTGGCCCGGGACGGCGTGCTGGTCAACGCCATCGCCCCGGGGCCCATCGAGACGCCCATGGTCGACGGGATCTCCGAGGAGTGGAAGCGCGCCAAACGCGCGGAACTGCCGCTGGGGCGGTTCGGCAGGCCCGAGGAGGTCGCCCCGGCCGCGGTGCTGCTGGCCGGATCACCCGGGGGTGATCTCTTCGTCGGCCAGACCCTGGGGCCCAACTCCGGGGATGTGATGCCGTGAGGGGTGCTCTGAGCGTGCACGCCGGGGAAATCAGGGGAACCAGGCCGGCCGGGGAGGCCGGGAGGGAGGCGCCATGTGCGGCGCGTGCGGCAGGACGATCGCGACGGACGCCTGGTCGGACGTTCTCTCGACTGGCCGGGCCCGCTGGGAGGCGGCCCGGCTCGTCAACCTGATCCTCGAAGGCAGCGGTCATCCCGCCCGCGTGAACTGTGCCGCACGGTCATGGACGGTCCGTTCCGGGACGGGACGGACGGTGCTCGTGGACACGGTCGAGCGGATGTGGCAGGTCCTCCTGGAGCAGCGGGGGCCGCGGCTCGACGTTGCGGGTGTACTCGGCGGCAGGCCGGTGACCCCGGTGCTCGCCGCCGTCACGGCCGCGGCCCGGGCCGCGGGAGGCCCGGGGCCGTCGTCCGGGTAGCGCGCGTGGAGCGGCATCGCCGGCGTGCGGGGGCGTGGGGGCGTCGACGGGTGGGCCGGCGTGGCCCACCGTCGGTCCACCTGCCGTCTCACTCCCCGCCGGTGGGGCGCCGGTCCGCCCGGTGATGCCTGGGGGACGGGCCGGGCGGGGCCACGGGCGCGGTGTCGCTCGGGTGACAGGAGGGCAGGACGAGTGGGCTGGGACCGCCGTCGCCCGCCCGTCGCCGTCGTCGCCGCAACGGCCCGTCCGTAACGATCGTTCGCAGTGGCTCGTCCGCCGGAGCCCTTGATGGTCCCGGCTGTCGGCTGCGGTGCGTCAGCTCTCGTCCGTCCATGCGGTGATCAGGTCGCAGGCCCGTCTGCGGGCTTCCTCGAAGGGGGCGGGGAACACGTTCAGGCCGTGGGCCACCAGTGCGCCTTCGTGCAGGAGCATGAGGGCGCGGGCCAGGCGCTCGACTGACTCCGCGGGCCGGCCGGGGGCGAGCTCGCGGGCCAGGCCGGTGAAGAGGTCGAGCATCCACCGCTTCTGGCCGGTGATGACCGCGTGGGCGGGGTGGGCCGGATCGCTGATCTCGGCGTGGGCGTTGACCATGCTGCACCCCTTGGCGCCGTGCTCCGCCGACCAGTCGCGTGAGGCGTCGAAGACGGCCGGTACGCGGGCCGCCGGATCCGGCCCCGCCGTGCGGAGGTGGCGGCCGAGGAGGACGCGCCAGCCCTCGTCGCGGTCGGTGAGGTAGTCCACGACGATCCGCTCCTTGGAGCCGAAGCGGTCGTAGAGCGTCTTCTTGGTGACCCCGGCCTCCGCGGCGATGAGGTCCACGCCGACCGCGTGGATGCCGCGCTCGTAGAACAAGCGGCCGGCCGCGTCCAGGACCCGTAGCGCGGCGGGGGTCAGCCCCCTGCGGAGCGGGGTCGGCTCCGCGCCGTCCGCCCCGGGGGCGGTCCCGGCGGCCGTCCCGGTGTCCGGGGCCGCGGACGTGGTCACCGCCGCCCGCCTGCCCGCCCTGCCCGCCGCGCGCCTGTTCCTGCCCGTGTCCGCATTCCCGTGCCTGCTCACGCCTCCCAGTGTAGACCGATCTGTATAGTGCGATGAGTATACCGATCTGTCTACTGGGGAGGGTGGCGTGAAGTTCCTGCTCTCGGGTGCGTTCGTGCTCTGCTGGAGTTCCGGTTTCATCGGGGCGAAGCTCGGCGCGGGCAGCGCGCCGGCGGTCACCGTCCTGATGTGGCGTTTCCTGCCGCTGGCGGTGGTTCTGCTGGCGGTCGCCCTGGCCACCCGGGCCTCGTGGCGCGGTGTCCCGCCGTCCGCGCTGGGGCGGCAGTCCCTGATCGGGCTGCTGTCGCAGAGCGGTTATCTGCTGTCGGTCTACGTCGCGATCCAGCTCGGCGTCTCCAGCGGCACCACGGCGCTGATCGACGGCACCCAGCCCCTGGTCGTCGGCGCCCTGGCCGGGCCGCTGCTGCGCCAGTACGTGTCGGGACGGCAGTGGGTGGGGCTGCTGCTGGGCGTCACCGGGGTCGGCGTGGTCACGGCCGCCGACGCCGCGGCCCGCGCCGGAACGCACTGGTGGGCCTACCTCGTGCCGTTCCTGGGCATGTTGTCGCTGGTCGCGGCCACCTTCCTGGACCGGCGCTCCCGGACGCCGCTCGCTCCGCTGACGACCCTGAGCGTCCACTGCGCCACGAGCGCCCTCGTCTTCACCCTGCTCGCGCTGGGCACCGGGGCCGCGACGCCACCCGCCGACCCCGCGTTCTGGACCGCGGTGGCCTGGCTCGTCGTCCTCTCCACTTTCGGCGGCTACGGCCTGTACTGGCTGATCCTGCGGCGTTCCGGAGTCACGAAGGTCAACACCCTCATGTTCCTGATGGCGCCGGTCACCGCGGTGTGGGGCGCCCTCATGTTCGACGAGCCTTTCGGCCCGCAGACCGCTCTGGGGCTGGCGATCGCCCTCCTGGCCGTCGCCGTCGTCCACCGCGCACCCGGCCGGGACGGCGGGCCGTCGGCTCCACCGCGCCCAGGGGAATCGCGCCGACGGCGGGACGCCGTACCGGACGGCGCGTGAACGACCGGACGGAGGGGCGGGCGCACGGGGGACGGGCGAATGGGCGGGACACGGGAAGAGGCCCGGGGCGGAGGGGAGGTGCGGAAGGCGGACGAACTGGAGCTTCTCGGCGTGGCGGGGTCCGCCGCCCCACCGGGTCCGCCACCCACCGTCCGCCACCCGCCGTCCGCGCCCTGCCGTCCGCGCCCTGCCGACTCGTGGATTCACCGGTCGGGGACCCACCGGGTCCGGGACGTCGCCGGGGGTACCGGCCGGGGTCAGCCGCAGCTGCCGCCGCACTGGCAGGAGCCGCCGCTCTGGCAGCCGCAGGAGCAGCCGGAGCCGCAGCCGCAGGCCCCCGGCACGGAGAGGGGCGTCCGGACGGTGCCCCGCGTGCCGGTGGCCGGTGTCGCGGTGGTCGGAGAAACGGTCATGAGTACCCTCCCTCGACGGCGCCGGGACTTCCCCCGGCGTCCTGTGGACCACTGGACACCTGTCCGAGCGGGCGCATCAACGGCGTGCGAGAGCACATCCGCCGGAGCCCGCGACCCGCGGCGCCGCCCCCGTTGACCCCGCGCGCTCCCGGGCAGCGCCCCGCCCGCCGCGCACGCCCCCGCCCCCGCCCGCCGCCCCCGGACCCCCGGCCACGTGACCGGGCACCACGAACAGCCGGCCCGGGAGCGTCAGCCGTCAGCCGTCAGCCGTCACCGGAACGGATCCGGCCCCGGTCCGGCCCCGGCGCCCTCGTCCGGGGCGGGCGTGCCGCGCCCGGGCACCCGCCCCGCACGCCCAGCGACCCCGTTCGGCCGCGTGACGCGACCGGTCCCGCGCCCCGCTCAGACCCCTTCCGCGGCCCCCGCACCGGTCGCCGTCCCCGTCGCCGTGCCCGAGGCGAGCGCGTCCGCATGCTCGCCCGTGACCAGGTAGACCACCCGCTTCGCCACCGACACCGCGTGGTCGGCGAAGCGCTCGTAGTAGCGGCCGAGCAGCGTCACGTCGACGGCCGTCTCGATGCCGTGCCGCCAGCGGTCGTCCATCAGGTGCTGGAAGAGGCTGCGGTGGTACAGGTCCATCGCGTCGTCGTCCTGCTCCAGCTGGAGCGCCAGGTCCACGTCCTTGGTGATGATCACCTCGGCGGCCTTGGCCATCAGCCGCTGCGCGAGCTGGCCCATCTCCAGCACCGTCGAGTGCAGGTCGCGCGGTACGGCGGTGGCCGGGAAGCGGAGCCTGGCCAGCTTGGCCACGTGCTCCGCCAGATCGCCCGCGCGTTCGAGGTCGGCGCTCATCCGCAGGCTGGTGACGACGATCCGCAGGTCGGTGGCGACGGGCTGCTGACGGGCGAGCAGGGTGATCGCCCGCGCCTCCAGCTCGTGCTGCACGGTGTCCACCTTCTCGTCCGCGGCGATCACGCTCTCCGCGAGCTTGAGGTCGGCGTCGAGGATGGCCGTCGTCGCCCGGCCGATCGCGGAGCCGGCGAGCCGGGCCATCTCCACCAGGTCGTCACCTATCGAGTCCAGCTCCTCGTGGTATGCGTCCCGCATCGCACTGTCCTTTCTGGAGATCCCGCGCCCGGTCCGGCGCCGGCGGGGGCTGTGCCCCCACGGTGCCACGCTGCGGTGCCCGTGCGTCGCCTTCCGGCATCCGGGGTGAACCCGCGCGGACGCCGGGGTGAACTCTCGGCAACGGGACGCGACGGCACGCCCCCGGACAAGGCCGGCCGCACCACCGCCACCCGGGTGGCGCAAGGGAGAAGTGAGGCCACGGTGACGGCGCGCGACGACGTCCGGGCGCCGCCCGGCAGTGCCGTGGCGCCCTTGGCCTGCCCGCGGGAATGAACCACCGCCGACCTGCTGGTGAACTCTCGGCGACGAGTGACGGAGGCCGCCCCCGGACGGCTGTGGAGGTGGCTTTCGACCCGCTTAATCTGGACTCATGGACGTGAACGCGGCAGTCGCCGCCACGGCGGCGATCGCCGGGGTGTGCACCGGTGTGATCGCCATGCTCGCGTTCCGCTGGAGCGAGCGGGAGCAGGCCAGGCCGACCCGGAGTTCCCTGCACACCGAGGCGGTGCTGCCACCGGGCGTGGACACCGTCCTGTCCGTGCTCCGCTCCTCCGCCGTCGTCCTGGACGAGGGGGACAGCGTGGTGAAGGCCAGCTCGGCCGCCTACGCCCTCGGGCTGGTGCGGGGCGGCAAGCTCGCCGTGGAGCCCATGCTCCAGATGGCCCGGGACACCCGCCGGGACGGTGAGATACGCCAGGTGGAGCTGGACCTCCCGCGCCGCGGCACAGGGCGCGGCGAGACGCTCGCCGTCTCCGCCCGGGTGGCGCCGCTCGGCTCCCGCCTGGTGCTGCTGCTGGTGGAGGATCTCACCGAGGCCCGCCGGATCGAGGCCGTCCGCCGGGACTTCGTGGCCAACGTCAGCCATGAGCTCAAGACCCCCGCCGGCGCGCTCTCCCTCCTCTCCGAGGCGGTCATGGACGCCGCGGAGGACCCCGAGGCCGTCACCCGCTTCGCCGGCCGGATGCAGAACGAGGCCACCCGCCTCACCAACCTCGTCCAGGAGCTGATCGACCTCTCCCGGGTGCAGAACGACGACCCGCTGGAGGACGCCGAGCCCGTCCGCGTGGACGAACTGGTCGCCGAGGCCGTCGACCGCTGCCGCCACCAGGCCGGAACCAAGCAGATCACCATCGCCTCCGGCGGCACGGCGCACCTCGCCATCTGGGGCAACCGGGGCCAGCTCGCCGCGGCGCTGGGCAACCTCGTGGAGAACGCCGTCAACTACAGCCCGGCGCACACGCGGGTCGGCATCGCCGCCCGGCGGGTCGCCGCGTCCGGCGGGGACCTGATCGAGATCGCCGTCACCGACCAGGGCATCGGCATCTCCGAGAAGGACCGGGAACGCATCTTCGAACGGTTCTACCGGGTGGACCCGGCGCGTTCCCGCGCCACCGGCGGCACCGGCCTCGGTCTCGCCATCGTCAAGCATGTGGCCGCCTCGCACAGCGGGGAGGTCACCGTCTGGAGCGCCGAGGGGGCGGGGTCCACCTTCACCCTGCGGCTCCCCGAGGCCGGCCGCGGCAGGAGCCGTTCGTCCACCGGCGCTTCCCGTACCTCGCGCGGCCCGCAGTCCCCGCAGTCCCCGCAGTCCCCGCAGCCCCCGCAGTCCACACAGTCCACACAGTCCTCGAAGTCTCCGCAGTCCCCACAGCCCACGCCGGCCACGGGGCCGCCGGAGGACGAGCCCTCGCCCGACGGCAGGGACGGCGGCGCCGGTCGGGGCAGCCAGGGCAGCCAGGACGGTGCGGAGAGGCCGGACCCCGGTGGCACCGGCCCGGTCTCCGGCCCCGGCCCGAACCGCGACCCGGCCGGCACCGGCGCCGACCCGGACCCCGACCCGGACGCCTCGTTCCGCCCCTTCGACCGCACCCCGCTCCCCGCCCCGGGGCGGAGCACATGACCGGCCGGGCCACGGCCGGAACCGGCGGATCGCCGTCGGCCGCCCGCGCAGCCCGCACCACCGCGCTCCCCGGGAGCGCGGCCCACCCACGGACCTCCGCGACCGGCGGAGGTGCCTCCCAGCAGGACCCCGCACGACCCCGCAGGACCCAGCAGCGGAGAGGCGCCGCCGCGCGCCACTCGCAGAACAGACCGGAGGTCCCTTCGTGACCCGAGTGCTCGTCGTCGAGGACGAGGAATCGTTCAGCGACGCACTGTCCTACATGCTCCGCAAGGAGGGCTTCGAGGTCGCCGTGGCGGCCACCGGGCCGGACGGGCTGGACGAGTTCGAACGCAACGGCGCCGATCTGGTGCTGCTCGACCTCATGCTGCCCGGGTTGCCCGGAACCGAGGTCTGCCGCCAGCTCCGCGGCCGCTCCAACGTCCCGGTGATCATGGTGACCGCCAAGGACAGCGAGATCGACAAGGTGGTCGGGCTGGAGATAGGAGCCGACGACTACGTCACCAAGCCCTTCTCCTCCCGGGAGCTCGTCGCCCGCATCCGCGCGGTGCTGCGCCGCCGCGGGGAGCCGGAAGAGGTGGTTCCGGCGGCCCTGGAGGCAGGTCCGGTGCGGATGGACGTCGACCGCCACGTGGTCACCGTCTCCGGCGCCAAGGTCGACCTGCCGCTCAAGGAGTTCGACCTGCTGGAGATGTTGCTGCGGAACGCGGGCCGGGTGCTCACCCGGATGCAGCTCATCGACCGCGTCTGGGGCGCGGACTACGTGGGGGACACCAAGACCCTCGACGTGCACGTCAAGCGCCTGCGCGCCAAGATCGAGCCGGACCCGGGCGCTCCGCGCTACCTGGTGACCGTCCGGGGGCTCGGCTACAAGTTCGAGCCGTGATGCGCGGGCCCCGGGCGGGCGGAGGCCGCCCGGCGCGCCCCGCGCGGCCCGGCTCGCCCGGAGAGCGCTGACAACGCCGTGGGGCCCGTCCCCGATCCGATGCGATCGGGGACGGGCCCCACGGCGTTTCCGTTCACCGTCCGGCGACTCGCGGCCTGTCGGCCGCCCGGCCGTGCCTCGCCCCTTGACGCCGCCCCGGCGGCCCCGGAGCCCGGGAAACGGCAGGCAGCCGGACCGCCCGCCCGCCGGACCGCCGGAAGCGGCAGGACGACGGAAGCGGCGGGCGCGGCCCGGGAGCCCGCTCGGCGGGACCGCTGCGCGCCGCGGTCCCGCGGGGCGGGAGGCCCCCGGCGGCGGCGGTCAGTGGCCCTCGTGCTCGCTGTCCGCGGAGTCCGCGGAGTCCGCAGTGCCCCCGGTGTCCCCGGCGTCACCGTTCGCGGCGCCTTCACCGGCGCCGGCGGACTCGCTCCCACCCGCCGACGCGGAGGGGCTCGCCGACCCGGAGGGCGTGCCGCTCGGCGAGCCGCCCGGAGAGCCCGAGGGGGTCGGCAGCGAGCTGGGCCCGAAGCGCTCGAAGTAGTGCTGCGCCGGCATGACCAGTGCGTCGACCCGTACCTCGCCGACGCTGCTGAGGGTGAAGACGACCGGGGCGACGCCGCCCTCCCCGGCCTTGGGGCTCTCCAGCACCGCGGAGGCGTTGCCCTCGCCGCCGAAGATCACGTAGCCCCCGGCGGGGATCTTCACCGGGCCCGAGCCCTTGGCGGGCGACAGTTCGGCCGTGCCGCCCTCGGCGAGCTCGACCGACTCCAGCGTCTGGGCCTTGCCGCCGTTGTTGAAGATCTTGGCCGAGACGACGGCCGGCCCCTCGGTGCCCTTGGGCTGGGTGATCACATTGACGTTCTGGATCTTGATGTCGCCGACGGACGCGCTCGCGTTGTCGGGCCGCACCATCATCGTGGCGGCGTTGTTCCCCGCCCCGCAGGCGGCGACGGTGAGGAGCGAGAAGGTGACGGCGGTGGCGGCGAGGATGCCGCGTCGAAGGCTGCGGCTCACGGCGGCGGCTTCTCCTAGGACGAGCTCGTGCGGCCGGACGGCGATGCCCGGACGCGAACGGACTTGGGAGGCGGCCGGCGACCGCCCACGAGTGTGTCAGCGCGGCCAGGTTACCGATCCGCTTCTCCGCGCCCGCACCCGACCCGCCTCCCGCCCGGCACGGTGGCGGTGACGGGCCGGCCCTGGTCGTTCGCGCAATGACCGCGCGGTGACGGTCCCGGCGGATTTCGGCGGGGAATCCGCGTGTGACGTGGAATTCTCCGCGGGGCCACCGGGCAGCGGACTTCGCCGCTCTTCCGTTGATCAATTCCGAATCCGCCGGAGGCAAGTGCCGGGAGCTGAACGGAGTAGCGGAATCCTCCTCAGGGATTCCGGCATACCGGGACGTTCCGTCACTCACGCCGGTGCCGGGAAGGGTGCGACGGGAGTCTCCGGCCCCGGCCGGAGAGCCCTCCCGACCTGCGAATACCCGCTTCAGCGGGGTGCGCACAGCACGTCCCGGCCGCTGTTGTCAAGCCCCGAGATATGCCCTGACCTGCGGAAACGCCATTCAGAACGCTCCGTTCCCGTGTTACTCTGGATAGCCACGGAAGGGGTACCTGTCACATGACGTTCAAGGTTGGCGACACCGTGGTCTATCCCCATCACGGGGCCGCGCTGATCGAGGCCATCGAAACTCGCCAGATCAAAGGCGTGGACAAGACCTACTTGGTGCTGAAGGTCGCCCAGGGCGATCTGACGGTCCGCGTTCCGGCGGACAACGCGGAGTTCGTCGGCGTCCGCGACGTGGTCGGCCAGGACGGGCTGGACCGGGTCTTCGAGGTGCTGCGCGCACCCTACGCGGAGGAACCGACCAACTGGTCCCGGCGTTACAAGGCGAATCTGGAGAAGCTTGCTTCCGGCGATGTGATCAAGGTGGCCGAGGTCGTCCGCGACCTGTGGCGCCGTGAGCGCGAGCGCGGACTCTCCGCCGGTGAGAAGCGGATGCTGGCCAAGGCCCGGCAGATCCTGGTCAGCGAGCTGGCCCTGGCGGAGAACACCAACGAGGACAAGGCCGAGGCCCTGCTCGACGAGGTCCTCGCGTCCTGAGCCGGCCCGAGAGCTGATCCGGCCCGCCGGCCGCGGTGTGTCCGCGGCGCCGGGTGCGGGGGAACAGTGCGGAGCGGTAATGCCGTGGTGCCCGGGTGACGTACGTCCGTCGCCGGGCGCCGCGGCATGTTCGTGACGCCGTGGCCGTGCGCGGAAGTTCGCCGGAAGGGGACTCCTGGGCACGGCGGCGGCGCGTTCGGTCACCGTGGTGTGCCGGGCCCGGGCGCCACCTCGTCGACGGTTGTCACGGAAGGGACCGTCCGAGGCGTCGAGCCTGGCACGCTGTGGCCATACCCATGTCGGCCGAGGAAGCAAACCTGAACGCTTATCCGATGTCCTCTTCGTCAAGTTCGTCAAGTTCGTCAAGGCTGCCAAGCCCGTCACACCCGTCAAGTCCCTCAACTCCGTCGGGCCCCGCTCCCACCGGCCCCGCCGCCGGTGGGCCGGCGCCGCAGGCGCGGCGGACGGCCGCCGTCATCCCGGCGGCGGGCCGCGGTGTCCGGCTCGGCCCGGGCGCCCCCAAGGCGCTGCGGACCCTGGGCGGCATCCCGATGCTCGTGCACGCCGTACGGGCGATGGCCCGGGCCCGCGCCGTCTCCCTGGTCGTCGTGGTCGCGCCGCCCGACGGCGCCGCCGAGGTGCGCACGCTCCTCGACGACCACGCGCTGCCCGGCACCACCGAGGTGATCGTGGTGCCCGGCGGCGCCACCCGCCAGGAGTCCGTACGCCTGGGCCTGGCCGCGCTCCCCGTCGACGTCACCGACGTCCTGGTGCACGACGCGGCGCGCCCGCTGGTTCCCGCCGAGACGGTGGACGCCGTGGCGGCGGCCGTGCGGCAGGGCGCCCCGGCCGTCGTTCCCGCGCTGCCGCTCGCCGACACCGTCAAGGAGGTCGAGCCCCGCTCCGACGGCGGCCCGGAGGCCGTCCTCGGTACGCCGGAGCGGGCCCGGCTCCGCGCGGTGCAGACCCCGCAGGGGTTCGACCGCGAGACCCTGACCCGCGCGCACGAGAAGGTCGCGCTGGAAGGGGAGGGGGCCACGGACGACGCCGGCATGGTCGAGCGGCTCGGACTGCCCGTCGTGGCCGTGGCGGGCCACGAACAGGCGTTCAAGGTGACCCGTCCGCTGGACCTCGTCCTCGCCGAGGCCGTACTCGCCCGCAGGAGGGCCACCGATGGCTTCTGACGACACCGCGCCCGGCCCCGCCCCCGCGGCGGAACGCGCCGAACCCGCCGAACCCCCGGCAGCCGTCCCCCCGCCGTCCCCGCTGCCGCTGGTCGGGGTGGGCACCGATGTGCACGCCTTCGAGGAGGGCCGCGAACTGTGGTGCGCCGGCCTGCTCTGGACGGACGCGGGGGCCGGCCTGGCCGGTCACTCCGACGGTGACGTGGCCGCCCACGCCGCCTGCGACGCGCTCTTCTCCGCGGCCGGGATCGGCGACCTCGGCGCGCACTTCGGCACCGGCCGCCCCGAGTGGTCCGGCGCCTCCGGGGTGACGCTGCTGGCCGAGGCCGCCCGGCTGGTCCGCGCCGAGGGGTTCGCCATCGGCAATGTGGCCATCCAGGTCATCGGGGTCCGGCCGAAGATCGGCAAGCGGCGTGAGGAGGCACAGAAGGTGCTCTCCGCCGCCGTCGGCGCCCCCGTCTCGGTCTCCGGGACGACCACGGACGGACTCGGGCTGACCGGCCGCGCCGAAGGGCTGGCGGCGCTCGCGACGGCGCTGGTGGTCCCCACCGGCGCCGGGCGGCCGCCGGCGTGAGCGGCCGGCCGGCGCCGGAGGGCGGCCGGCCGTCGCCGTGAGGTCCGGCGCGCCGCCGGTTCGGGCCGCGCGTCCGCCGGGGTACGCGTCCGTCGGCGGGCCCGCCGTGTCCGCGGTCCCGCTCCCGGGACACCGCCGGACGGACGGCCCGCCGGGCCGACGACGTGTCCCCGGGCCGGGGCCGGGACAGGATCAACGGCGTGGGCGGCCCCGGGGGCGCGTCCGCGACTGCCGTCGCACCGCCCCCGCGCCGCCCGGACGCACGGTCCCCCGAGCTCCCGACGGAAGGAAACCCGGTGCCGGCCACACTCTCCGACGAACTCAAGAAGGTCTTCGACGCCCCGGTCTTCGCGACCGTGGGCACGGTCCAGCCCGACGGCGGCCCCCAGCTCTCCGTGGTCTGGGTGATGCGGGACGGCGACGACATCCTGCTCTCCACCACCGTCGGCCGCCGCAAGGAGAAGAACCTCACCCGCGACCCGCGGATCTCCGTGGTCGTCGTCCACCCCGAGGACCCGTACCTCTACGCCGAGGTGCGGGGGGAGGCCTCCCTCACCCGGGAGGGCGGCCAGGAACTGCTCGACGAGCTCTCGCTCAAGTACACCGGCAAGCGGTACGCCGAGTTCAACCCGAGGTCGGTCGAGGACGCGCCCCGCGTGGTCGTCCGCATCACCCCGCGCAAGGTCGTCGGCCGGATCTGAGCCGGCGCCCGCCACCCGCGCGCGCCGCCACCGGCCACCGCGCGCCGGCCGCCCGGTCCCTCCCGGGCGGCCGGAGGCGCCGCGGTGGGCCGCGGGGGCTCCGGGGCCCCGAGGGGTCCGCACGGCGGCCGGCGCCGGTGCGGGCGGGCTCTCGCGGCCCGCCGGATCCGGCCGGGGCGCCGGAAAAAGTCAGTACCCTTGGCGGGTGACTATTCGGCTGTACGACACCGGCGCCCGGCAGATCCGTGACTTCCTCCCGCTCCAGCCGGGGCGGGTCTCGATCTACCTGTGCGGCGCGACCGTACAGGCGCCCCCGCACATCGGGCACATCCGGTCGGGGCTCAACTTCGACATCATGCGCCGCTGGCTGGAGTACCGCGGCTTCCAGGTGACGTTCGTCCGCAACGTCACCGACATCGACGACAAGATCATCGCCAAGGCGGCGGACACCGGCGAGCCGTGGTGGGCCATCGGCTACCGCAACGAGTGCGCCTTCAACGCCGCGTACGACGCCCTGGGCTGCCTCCGTCCCACCTACGAGCCGCGGGCCACCGGCCACATCCCCGAGATGATCGAGATGATGCGCGGCCTGATCGAGCGGGGCCACGCCTACGCGGCGGACGGCAACGTCTATTTCGACGTCCGCAGCTTCGAGGGCTATCTCGCGCTCTCCAACCAGCGGCTGGACAACCTCCTCCAGCCCGCCGGCGAGGGGGAGACCGGCAAGCGCGACCCGCGGGACTTCGCCATGTGGAAGGCGGCCAAGCCGGGCGAGCCGAGCTGGGAGACGCCGTGGGGCCGCGGCCGGCCCGGCTGGCACCTGGAGTGCTCGGCCATGGCCCACAAGTACCTGGGTTCCGCCTTCGACATCCACGGCGGTGGCGTGGACCTCGTCTTCCCGCACCACGAGAACGAGATCGCGCAGGCCCGCGCCTACGGTGACGACTTCGCCGCGTTCTGGGCGCACAACGCCTGGGTGACGATGAGCGGCGAGAAGATGTCCAAGTCGCTGGGGAACTCGGTGCTCGTCTCCGAGATGGTCAAGCGGTGGCGGCCCGTCGTCCTCCGCTACTACCTCGCCACCCCGCACTACCGCTCGACCATCGAGTACGCCGAGGAGTCGCTGCGGGAGGCGGAGGCCGCCTTCGGCCGGATCGAGGGGTTCGTGCAGCGCGCCGTGGAGCTGGCCGGGCCGGTCGGGCCGGCCCCGGAGGTCCCCGCCGCGTTCGCCGAGGCGATGGACGACGACCTGGGCGTGCCGCAGGCCCTGGCGATCGTCCACACCACCGTCCGGCACGGCAACACCGCGCTGACGGACGGGGACAAGGACACGGTGGCCGCCCGGCTCGCCGAACTCCGGGCGATGCTGGGCGTCCTCGGCCTGGACCCGCTGGACGAGCAGTGGTCCCAGGCGGGCACCGGGGGCGCGGCCGAGTCGGCCGCCGATCTGCACGGCGTGGTGGACTCCCTGGTCCACCTGGTGCTGGAGCAGCGGCAGGCGGCCCGGGCGCGCAAGGACTACGCCACGGCGGACGCCATCCGGGACCGGCTCCAGGAGTCGGGCCTCACCATCGAGGACACCCCGTCCGGCCCGCGCTGGAACCTCGGCACCCGCTGACCCGGCCCGGGGCGCGCGCCGGGCACGGCTCCGGCGCGCGCCCCGGGGGTGCCGGCCCGCCGGTCCCGTTCCGGGACGGGCGGCCCGCCCGGCGGCGGGCACCGCGCGGGCTCTTGGCATCCTTGTCAGGGGGTCCCGCGTCCGTACACCCGTGCGGAACGGGCCGCCGTAGGCCGGCGGGCCGGTCCGCGGCCCCGCGCCCATCCGGCACGGACCAGGTCCGTGCCCGCAGACAGATCCGTATCCGAGCAGGCAGTTCGCCAGGACGGCCGAGGAAAGAAGCAGGGGAACCATGGCCGGCAACAGCCAGCGCAGGAACCGTCGTACCAGCAACAAGAAGGGCATGCAGGTCGGCAGCGGCGGCCAGCGGCGCAAGGGGCTGGAGGGCAAGGGCCCCACCCCGCCCGCGTCCGCCCGCAAGGGACACGCGAAGAACCGCCTCGCCAACGCCAAGGCCAAGCAGGCGGCACGCCGTCCCGCGCCCCGGCGCGGCGGGCCGAAGGGCCCCGCCGAGCTGGTCGTCGGCCGTAACTCGGTCACCGAGGCGCTGCGCGAGGGCGTGCCCGCCACCACCCTCTACGTCCAGCAGTACATCGACAGCGACGAGCGGGTCCGCGAGGCGATCCAGCTCGCCACCGAAAGCGGGATGCACCTCATGGAGGCCCCGCGCCCGGAGCTGGACAAGATGACCAACGGGCTCAACCACCAGGGGGTCGTCCTCCGGGTGCCGCCCTACGACTACGCGCACCCGGACGACCTGCTCGCCGCCGCCCAGGACGCGGGCGAGGACCCGCTCGTCGTCGTGCTCGACGGCATCACCGACCCGCGCAACCTCGGGGCCATCGTCCGTTCCGTGAACGCCTTCGGCGGGCACGGCGTCGTCGTCCCCGAGCGCCGCGCCGCCGGGATGAGCGCCGGGGCGTGGAAGACCTCGGCGGGTACCGCTGCGCGCACGCCGGTGGCGCGCGCCGCCAACATCACGCGGGTACTGGAGTCCTACCAGAAGGCCGGCCTGATGGTCGTCGGCCTGGCGGGGGACGGTGACACCGACCTCTCCGGCACCGACGTGCTCGACGGCCCGGTGGCCATCGTGATCGGCAGCGAGGGCAAGGGCCTCTCCCGGCTGGTCGGCGAGACCTGTGACCTGCGGGTCCGCATCCCGATGCCGGGCGGCGCCGAGTCCCTCAACGCGGGGGTCGCGGCCGGGGTCGTGCTCTACGAGGCGGCCCGCCTGCGCGCTGACCGTGGCTGACCACGGCTGACCACGGGCCCGGGCGGCCGGGGGACGCCGCCGGGCCAGCCCGGGCGTTCCGGCGCCCGGCGCCGCGGCAGTGTCTTTACCGGCCGTCACTCGGTTAGAGGAGTGTGGAGACCAGAACACACCGTCCTCCCGGGGGACAGCGCTCGCAGGGCTTCGACGACGAGCCCCCGTGGAGCACGGTGAAGGTGCCGTCCGACCCTGCCCAGATCTCCCTCAACCAGGCCAGTTTCCGGGTGCAGCTCGCCGCCGTGCCGGCCCGGCTGCGGATGCCGGCGCCGGCGCGCTTCACGCGCGTCGGCGCCGTCCCCGTCGCGGGCCGACGGGCGCCGGCGGGGTGGGCCGGCCGGCCGGCCGCCCCGGCCGCGGCCGCTCCGGGCCTGGCCCGAACCGCCGCGCTCCCTGTCCTCCCCGACGCCGGGCTCCCCGACCCGCCTCCCGCCGGCCTTCGCCTCCCGGGCCCGGGCGGGCCATTCCCCACCGGGCCGGGGGTACCTCCCAGCGCCCCGGGGGCACCCGCCGCCCGGCGCGCCCCGGGCGAACCCGCGCTCCCCGGCGCGGGCACGGGCCCGGCCGCCGCCGAAGGGAGCGGTGCGGGGAGCGGTGGCACCGCCCCGGACGACCTCACGTCGACCCAGCTCCTGCCCCGCGTCGGCCCCGACGGGGACGCCCGCCACCGATCCGCCGCCCCCGGCGCCGGGGGCCAGGGCCCCGGTGGTCCGGCGAGCCCGCTGCTGGGCGGTATCCGCCCGGTGCGCGGCGCCTACGACGATCACGACCCCGGCGACGACAGCTCCGCTTCCGCCTCCACCTCCGCCGGCAGCTACCCCTCCGACGGCACCTACAGCTCCCACAGCTCCCACTACGACGCGGACGGCACCCACGGCGGCGAGGCCCAGCCGCCGGGGCCGTACGGCCGTGGCCCCGCGGACGCCACCGCCCTGCTCCCGGCGGCCGTCGCCCACCCCGGCCGGGCCGGATACGCGCCGGACCCGCCGCACGGAGCCGGCGACCCGTACCGGGCGGACGACCCGTACGGCTCCCCGTTCCCGTACGCGGAGCCGGCCGGGACGACCGGGCCAGACGGTCCCGACGAGGACGAGGGTGAGGACGACGGCGCCGACGCGCGCCGGAGCGGGAAGCCGCGTGGGGCGCGCGCCGGTGCGGAGGGCGTCCGCCACGCCTACTACCCCGACCGCCGGATGAACCTGGGCGTCGTGCTGCTCCCGCTCCGCATCCTGCTGGGCTTCGCCGCCGTCTACGCGGGGATGGGCAAGCTCTGCGACCCGGTGTACTTCGACGGCACGGAGCGCGGCTCCCTGGTGCACTGGCTGCGTTCCCTCGAGCCCTCGGGCCTCGCGGCACCACTGCACGACTTCGCGCTGGCGCACCCGGTCGGCTCCGGGCTGACGGTGGCGTTCCTCCAGATCGTGGTGGGGGTGCTCACGGTCTGCGGCCTCTGGCAGCGGCTCGCCGCCGCCCTCGGGGTCCTGCTGTCGGCCGCGCTGCTGCTGACCGTGAGCTGGCGTGGCGCCGCCGGTTACGCCGTGCCGGACCTGCTGTACCTCGCCGCCTGGAGCCCGCTGGTCATCGCGGGCGCCCCGGTCTACTCGCTGGACGCGAGGCTGGTCGGCGAGGCGTGGCGGCGGCTGGGGCCGCGGGTGGAGGTCCGTGAGCTGCGGCGCCGGGTGCTGCGGCGCGGTTCGGTGATGGCCGCCGTGGTGGTGGGCGGCTCGCTGGTCACGGGCGCCGTGCTCGGCGGAGCCGTCCGCTCCACCGATCTGACGACCGTGCCCAGCCGCCCCGGGGAGACCCCGCGCAACCACCTGCCCGGCTCCCCGCTGCCCCGCGAGTCCACGGCGGACGACCCCTCCGTGGCGGACGGGGAGACGGATCCGGGACCGCGCGACGAGGAGGGCCCCGTCGATCCGTCGGCCGCGCCGTCCACCGGGGAGGCTCCGGACGCGGCACGGCGGAACGAGCCGGGCGGCACGGAGCCCTCGCGGGGGACGGCCCCGGGAAGCGGAACGGGCGGGCCCCGCCCGACGGCCGCCCCGGTGCCCCCGCCCAGCGGGTCGGGGCCCGCGGACGACGGCGACGGCGGAAGCGGCTGGGACGACGGCGCGGACGACGGCGGCTCCCCGGGCGGCGGCTCCGGCGGATCCGACGGCGGCTCGGGGGGCTCGGACGGTTCGTCGGGCGGCCGCGGGGCACTGGGCGGCCTGCTGGGCTGAGGCCGCCGGCCGCCGTGGCCGGCCCGCCGGGTGCGCGGGGCCGGCCACGGCGGCCGGGCGGCGCGGGAGGAGTGACCGGGGGTGCGAAGCCCGCGGCCGGATCCCCGGCGGGGCGGGCACCGGGGCCGGGACCGCGGCCGGAGCCCCGGTGGGGCGGTGCCCCGGATCCCCGGTGGGCCGGTGTCGCGGCGGCGTGGTCACATCACCGGAGACGTCACGGCGGGGACATGGCGCGCGGTGCGTGTCCGCGCGTCGTGCCGGGCACCCACGGGCGGACGGCGCCCGCCGGTGGGTGCCCGGCCGCGTCAGCCCTCCGGCGTGCTCGGGTCGGAACCGCGCAGACCGGCCAGCTCCTCGGCCGCCTTCGCCAGATCCTTCGCCGTGTCGATGGCACGCCAGTACGCCCCGAGCGGCAGCGGGTAACCGGCCAGCCGCCGGTCCCGCGCCAGCCGCGGAAAGGTGGTGCGTTCGTGATCGCCGCGGTCCGGCAGCAGCCCGGCGAACGAGGGGGAGAAGACGTACACCCCGGCGTTGACCGGGTAGGGCGACGGCGGGGCCTCGATGAAGTCCAGGACGTGGCCGAAGGCGTTGGTCTCCACCACGCCCCAGGGGATCCGGGGGCGGGCCAGCGCCAGGGTGGCCACGGCGTCCCGCTCCTGGTGGAAGGCGGCCATCTCGCGGAGGGAGAAGCGGGTCCAGACGTCCGAGTTGGTGGCGTACCACGGCCGGCCGGGGTGGGGGAGCGAGGCTGCCGCGAGTTTGAGCCCGCCGCCACGGCCGAGGGGCTCGTCCTCGACGACGGTCGTGATCCGCAGCGGCAGCCACTCACCGGCCTCCGCCAGCCAGCTCTGCAGGACCTCGGCGAGATGGCCGCAGGAGACGACCACGTCGGTGACGCCCTCGTCGGCGAGCCAGGCCAGTTGGTGGCCGATGATGGGTGTCCCGGTCCCCGGGATCTCCACCATCGGCTTGGGCCGGTCATCCGTGTACGGACGGAGCCGTGATCCCTGGCCACCGGCCAGGATCACGGCTTGGGTCGGGAAGGTCATGCGCCGCACCCTAACGGCGGGTTCAGGCGCGGGGACGGAAACCGGGGGAGTGCGGAGGGGCCGGACGGGCCGGAGGGTCAGCGCGCCTGTTCGGACACACCGGCCGCGAACGACGTGTCACAGACCGGCCGCGCGAACTTCTGCGCCTCCCGGGGGCCGTACTTGGCGACGGCGGCCCGGCCCAGGCTCCGGGCGAGGGACACGCAGTGCGCGGCCAGCGAGGGGCGGCGGTTGACCTCCTGCTGGAGGTGGGTGAGGGCCACCCCCGGATCCTCCTCGCGGAGTTCGGCGACGAGCCGCTCCCGCAGCACCTCGTGAGCGGCGCGTGGCACGGCCGCGGCGGAGGAATGGGCCGAGGAGGCGGCGAGCACGGGGTCCGTGTCGGGGTTCGACCAGGCGACGCGGCTGACCGCGAGGGTCCCGGAGAGGACCAGCACGACGGGGATGACGAGGGCGAGACTACGGCCGATACGGCGGGCTGCGGTGTTCACGCGGCGATGGTAGCGCTGGGTGAGGCGAATTGAGCAATCTGTCACCCTGCTGAGTGACGGCCCGCGCGCCGCGGGTTCGGTGGTTGACCGGCGCCCCGTGGCACGCGATCCGCCGTCCGGCGCCACGGGGACGGATGCGGGCGGGCGGCGGCGGCCGGGTGACGCGCGCCGGAGGCCGGCCGGCGCACCGGCGAACAGGCGCGAGCCGCCGTGAGACGGCGGCGCCGCGCCCCGGTTCGGGACGCGGCGCCGCGTCGGGTCGTGCGATGCCCGGTGTCCGAGGTCCCTGCCGGGCCTCCCGGGCCCGGCAGGCCGGTCGGGCCCGGCGGGTCAGTCGGAGAGACGCTCGCCGGTGGAGGTCGAGAACACGTGGGTCTCGCCCGGGCGCGGGACGACGTGCAGCTCGGTGCCCTTCTCCGGCACCTCGCGGCTGTTGACCCGGACGACCAGGTCCCGGGTCTCGCCGCCGACCTCGACGGTGCCGTAGACGTAGCCGTCGGCGCCCGTCTCCTCGACGACGTTGACCTGGACGGCCAGGCCGGCCGGGGCGTCCGCGGACTCCTTGGCGAGGGTGCGGGCGGCGGCGCCGTTCTGCTCGACGACGTCGAAGTGCTCCGGGCGGACGCCGACGGTGACCGTGCGGTCGCCGCGCTCGGAGGCGGCGCTCAGCGCCTCACGGGAGACGGGCACGACGCTGTTGCCGAACTTGACGCCACCGTCGGTGATCGGCACCTCGACGAGGTTCATGGCCGGGGAGCCGATGAAGCCGGCGACGAAGAGGTTCGCCGGGCGGTCGTACATGTTCCGCGGCGAGTCGACCTGCTGCAGCAGGCCGTCCTTGAGCACCGCGACCCGGTCACCCATGGTCATGGCCTCGACCTGGTCGTGGGTGACGTAGACCGTGGTGATGCCGAGGCGGCGCTGGAGCCCCGCGATCTGGGTGCGGGTGGAGACGCGGAGCTTGGCGTCGAGGTTCGACAGCGGCTCGTCCATGAGGAACACCTGCGGCTCACGCACGATCGCGCGGCCCATCGCCACCCGCTGCCGCTGGCCGCCGGAGAGCGCCTTCGGCTTGCGGCTCAGGTACTCGGTGAGGTCGAGGATCTTCGCCGCGTCCTCGACCTTCTTCCGGATCTCCGTCTTGGGCACACCGGCGATCTTGAGCGCGAAGCCCATGTTGTCGGCGACGGTCATGTGCGGGTAGAGCGCGTAGTTCTGGAACACCATGGCGATGTCCCGGTCCTTCGGCGGGAGGTGCGTGACGTCGCGCTCACCGATGCGTATCGCGCCGCCGTTGACGTCCTCCAGGCCGGCCAGCATCCGCAGGGAGGTGGACTTCCCACAGCCGGAGGGGCCGACGAGCACCAGGAACTCGCCGTCCTGGATCTCGATGTTGAGCTTGTCGACCGCGGGCTTCTCCGAGCCGGGGTAGACGCGCGTGGCGTTGTCGAACGTGACCGTAGCCATGGTGATGTGTCCCCTCACCGGCAGGAACGTGCCGGACGATCCGAGTAAAGGTGGTTGTCCGGCCCGCGGGACGCGGACCGATGGCCTGACGCTAGCCGCACGGAACCGCTTTGTCAGTACCGATCCGGTTGCGATCTCGCCCTCCGGGCGGCGCGGCCCGCGGGCCGGGGACGCCCCTGGGGTCGGGCTGGGCGGAGGTGGGGGAATTGCCCCGCTCCGGAGGGGGCGGGCCCCGCTCTGGGCGAGGGCCGTGCGCCCGCCCTGGACGAGGGCCGTGCGCCCGCCCCGGACGGGGACCGTGTACCCCCGTCGGGCGGCCCACCGGTACCCCGAACCCTGCCCCGGCGCGCCCCCGTCCGGCCGTGGCCGGTGACCCCGCGCCCTGTGTACAGTGGAGCCGCTTCCACGCGCAGCGCGCGTCGCCGACTTAGCTCAGCTGGTAGAGCACCGCTCTTGTAAAGCGAAGGTCGTCGGTTCGAACCCGACAGTCGGCTCTCCCTCTCACCAGCCACAACGCCCCGGGCTCATGATCGCCCGGGGCGTTTGACATCCATTTTTGACGGCAACCCGGGCGGCGAGGCCCTGGTCGGCCCTCCGCCGAGGGGCGGGGGCCATCGCCCCCATCGCCCCCATCGCCCCGTCGATCCGGCCGACCAGCTCGCCCCGGTTCTCGTCGAGTGGCCCGGGGCCGTGGCCTCGCGCGCCGGTGGATGGCGGGAACCGGTGGCAGGAAAGGTGGGGATCTCGGCATTGCTGCCGTCCTCGCCGGTGGCCAGCATGGACGCCATGGAACGGCGCACCGTGCTCATCGTCCTTTTCGACGGCGTACTGAGCCTGGACTTCACCGGACCGCTGGAGGTCTTCGCCGGTGCGGCCGGTGTGGTCCCCGGCGCGTACGACATCCGGACCGGCAGCCTGGACGGCTCACCGGTGCGCACCTCCAGCGGGTTGTCGGTCACGCCGGATCTCGCGCTGACGGGCGCGCCCGTCCCGCACACCCTGATCGTGCCGGGCGGTGAGGGGACCCGGGCGGTGGATCCGGGGCTGGTGGCGTGGCTGCGGGGGCACGCCCCGGCGGCGCGGCGTCTGGTGTCGGTGTGCACCGGGGCCTATGCGCTGGCCGCGGCAGGGCTGCTGGACGGGCGCCGGGTGACGACCCACTGGGCACTGTGGGAAGGGCTGGCCGAGCGGTACCCCGGCGTGGAGGTGGATCCGGACCCCATCTACATCCGCGACGGACCGGTGTCCACGTCCGCCGGCGTGACCAGCGGCATCGACCTCGCGCTCGCCCTCGTGGAGGAGGACCTCGGCCGCGACGTGGCGCTCACGGTCGCCCGCTACCTGGTCGTCTTCCTCCGCCGCCCCGGCGGCCAGCGGCAGTTCAGCGTCCAGCTCGCCGCGCAGAGCGCACAGCGCCGTCCGCTCCGTGACGTCCAGCAGTACATCGCCGAGCACCCGGACGCGGACCTGTCCGTCGGCGCCCTGGCCGCGCGGGCGAACCTCTCGCCCCGCCATTTCGCCCGGGCGTTCCGGGAGGAGATCGGCACCCCGCCCGGGCGGTACGTGGACCAGGTGCGGCTCGAGGCGGCGCGGCGGCTGCTGGAGGACACGGGGGACGGGATCGAGGAGATCTCCCGCGCCTGCGGTTACGGCACACCGGAGGCCATGCGCCGGGCCTTCGTCCGGGACCTGGGGACGGCGCCCGCCGAGTATCGGCGCCGGTTCCGTCCCTGATCACACGTCAGGTACGTCAACGAGAAGGAAACTCATGCAGATCGCGATCCTGCTCTACGAACAGTTCACCGCCCTCGACGCCGTCGGCCCGTACGACACCCTCGCCGGACTGCCGGGTGCCGAGCCGGTGTTCGTGGCCGAGCGGCGCGGCCCGGTGCGCAACGACAGCGGCCGCCTCCGCCTGGTGGCCGAGGCCACGCTGGAGGAGGTGACGCGGCCGGACATCGTGCTGGTGCCCGGCGGCCCCTTCCCGCACGAGCAGCAGAAGAAGCCGGAGGTGCTCGACTGGCTGCGGGCCGTGGACGCCACCACCACCTGGACGGCCTCGGTGTGCACAGGTTCGCTGATCCTCGGCTCGGCCGGACTGCTCACCGGCCGCCGTGCGACCACCCACTGGACCGCCATGGACGGCCTCCGGGCCCTGGGGGTGGAGGTCGTGGACGAGCGGTACGTGTTCGACGGCAAGTACGTCACCGCGGCGGGCGTGTCGGCCGGGATCGACATGGGCCTGGCCCTGGCCGGGCGGATCGCCGGGGACGCCACCGCACAGACCGTGCAGCTGATGCTCCAGTACGACCCCCGGCCGCCCTACGACGCCGGCTCACCGCACAAGGCCCCCGCCGAGCTGACCGCCCGGATGCTCCGGCAGAGTGCCTGAACCGGTCGCGGAAGGCCGTGTCCCACCGCGTCGGGACGGGTTGCCGCCCGTCCCGGCGGTGGCGCGTTCCGGGTGCCGACGGGCCGGGGCTCAGAAGAGGATCAGCAGGATGAAGATCAGGCAGGCGAGGATGTTCACCAGCCAGCTGTGGGTGTTCATCCACGTCCGCAGGGCCGGCGTGGCGGCTTCCGCGTGCCGGTGGAAGAGGAGCCGCCCGAGCAGCGGCAGCGCGGCGATCAGCGTGGTGAGCAGGATGAACGGCACCACGTCGGTGACGTTCCCGTGCCCGTGCCGGATGTGGATGCCGACGGTGAGCATGACCACGAGGTCCGACGGCATCAGCAGGATGACGAGCAGGCCGATCGCGAGCGCTCTGGACGGACCGGCCGACATCAGCGTGCCCAGCCACTTCGGCGGCTCGGCCGTCTTCCGGCCCAGCCAGTTCCGCAGGGCGAGGAGCGCCAGCAGGCCCACGAGGACGTACTCCACGATGTGGCCGGTCGAACCCCGGTCGGACGGTGAACCGAGGTCCACCGCGTTCCCGACGAGCCCGGCGACGCCCAGCATCACCATCACCCCGGCGGTCGTCGCGGCCAGCACACCCGCGAGGAAGGCGAGGGAGACCCGGACCGCCCGGGGCGAGGTCACGAGGATGATCGCCGACATGATCTGTGGCCCCATCATCATCGTGACGGCCAGCGGCAGGATGCGAAGACCGTCCGTGGACATCCGTCATCACCGCGACTTCCCGGCTGCTGGGAGGACTGCGCGGCCCGGCGCGGGCCGGGCGCCCCGCCGCGCACCGGCGGCGCAGACTCCAGCCTGCGCTACGCCCCGGTCGTGGGCACCCTGGTGGGGGCCGGGCGGGTGGCCGCCCCGGCGCGCGGACGGCGGCGCGGGGGTGTCCGCCGGGTGGGCGGTGCCGTGCCGCGGCCCCTGCCGGAGGCGTCCGTCGGCAGGGGCCGCGGGGTCCGCGCGGGCCCGGTGGTCCCGGGCGCCGGCCGGTGGTCCCGGTGGTGTGGTCGGGCCGGGCGTGGGCGTGCCCCGTGGCGGCGGCGCGTGGCGCCCGGTCAGCAGGGGCCCACGCCCCGGATGACGTCCCGGCTGGTGGTGCCGGGCTTGCACCCGCGGGTCAGCGGACCTGGAAGTTCCGCATCATCTCGTGGTCCTCGTGTTCGAGCATGTGGCAGTGCCAGACGTAGGTGCCGCATCTGTCGAAGAAGGCCTTGACCCGGGTGACCCGGCCCGGTGGCGCCTGCACGGTGTCCTTCGGGCCCGTCTCCGTCCCGTCCGGGGGTTCGGGCGGTTCGGTGCGGATGTTCGAGAGCGCGCCACCGGCCGGGTCCTGGTCCGCGGTGAAGGCGGCCCGGCCGAGCACCTGGAAGCTCACCAGGTGGAGGTGGATGGGGTGGGTGTCGGACGTGGTGTTGAAGAACTCCCAGATCTCGGCCGTGTGCGGGCGCGGGGTCTCGGTGACCGGCGCGTCCCACGCCGACGTGCCCCGCTCGACCGTCCCGAGCAGCGGCTTGGGCCGGCCGTACGCGTCCTGGCCCTCGAAGAGCAGGAGCCGGCGGGTCCGGGTCACCGGCCGCGGGACGCGGAACGGCCCGGGGCGCAGGGCGGCCGGCAGCCGCGGTTCGGGCACCCGTGCGTCGTAGGGCCGGGTGACCTGGAACCGGAGCACCTTGTCGGCCGGCGGCAGCACGGGCGTCCCGTCCGGGAATGGGGTCGGGGCGTCGTTGCCGAGGTCGAACGTGGCTCCGGCGCACCCCCGGAAGTCGGCGACGAGGTCGGCCCGTTCACCCGGCGCGAGCACCAGGGGCTCCGTGAGCGGGAGAGGCCGGTGGAGGAACCCGTCGTCCGTGCCGATGAGTGTGACCGGGACCGGCCGGCCGCCGTCCAGGGAGAGACGGTAGAAGCGCGAGTTGGAGCCGTTGAGCAGGCGCAGCCGGTACTGGCGGGGCTCCACCGCGGCGCAGGGCCACGCCCGGCCGTTGACGAGGAGGACCTGGCCGAAGAACTCGGGCCGGATCGACGGCCCGCCCGGCCAGGCAGGGGAGGCCGCGGGCGCGTCCGGGTAGGCGAGCCGGCCGTCGGGGTGGAACATGCGGTCCTGGATGACGAGTTCCCGCTCGTAGCGGGGATCGGGCAGCCGGTGGCAGGTGATGAGCTCGCGTTCCCGCCGGTCGCGGAGGAGGTAGAAGCCCGCCAGGCCCGCGTAGACATTGAGGCGGGTGAGGCCGAGGGTGTGGTCGTGGTACCAGAGGGTGGCGGCCTCCTGGCTGTTGGCGTAGGAGTACCGCGAACCGGAGAAGCGGGGTCCGGTCACGCCGCGTGCCGTGTACCAGGCGTCCGGGTGACCGTCGCTGTCCGCGTCGGTGTGGCCGCCGTGCAGATGCACCACGGCGGGAACGCCGTCCCGCGCGATGGTGTGGGTGGAGTGGGAGAAGGCCTGGTGGAGCGTCGGGTCCACGGGCAGCAGGTGGTGGCGGGGCAGGTGGTTGAGCCAGTTCACCGTGGTGGGCCGGCCGCTGCGGGCGATCAGGGTGGGCCCGGGGAAGGCCACCGCCCCGCCGGGTGGGCCGAAGCCCCAGACGGGTGTCCGCAGGCCCAGTCCGCCCCCGAGGAGATCCCGCACGGCCGGGGCCAGGCGGAGGGCGTGTCTCCCGCCGCGCCGCAGGTCCAGACGGGAGGGGCGGGGCAGCGGGTTGACGAAGCGGGGGACGGCGGCCGGGTCGCCGACCGGCGAGAGGTACTGCGGGTCGTCGACCGGCGGCAGTCCCGTGGGAGGACCGGCCGCCGGCTCCGCGCGGGCGGTGCCGGCGGGTGGCCGGGAAAGGAACAGCGCGCCGCCCGCGAGCGTGCCCGACTGGAGGAATCGCCGTCGGTCCATGGCCGTGCCGCCTCCCTTGGTCCTGGTTCCGCCGCGGGGTTCCCGCGCTACGGAGACGGTCCCGGGGCCCGCCGGACGGACGGAAGACCCGGACGGGTGAGCGAGGGGTACGCCCCCGGCGCGCGGGGCAGATGGGCCGGGCCGGCGGCGTCATCGGACCGACGTGCACCTTGCCCCGGAGCGGACGTGCACCACGAGCCGGGCGCCCGGCAGTTCCTCCACGCGGCAGACACGGAAGTGCGACTTCAGCGTCTCCCGTTTGACGGCCTCCCCGGCGTCCGGGTCGCGGGGCTGCCCCACCGGGTCGGTCAGGGCGATGATCCGGTCGGTGGCGAGCATCCGGCGGCGGATCTCCGCCGGTGGGAGCTCCGTGCCCTGGAGCGTGGCGGAGGCGGCGGGTTCCCGTTCCAGGGCCAGGTCGTCGAGGCGGGCGCGGAGCCGGGGGAAGGACAGCAGCCATTCCCGGCGCCGGGACGGCAGGAACAGCACCGCGTCCCCGGGCGCAGCCGAGGCCCGTACGGCCTCCGCCACGGCCACGGCGTCGTCCTTGCGGCTCTCCGGGGAGCGCAGGGCCAGTGACCACGGGAGCAGGACGGAGATCAGCGCGGCCACGCCGGCGCACACCAGCGCGATCCGGGCGGGACGACGGCCGCTGCCCGGGAGCGGCCGCCCCGGCCCCGCCGGGCCGAGGGCGCGGTCGAGGGAGGCGCCGCACAGCAGGGCGAGACCGGCCGTGGAGTACAGGACGTAGCGGTCGACGTACCAGGGCCGGAGCAGGGAGACCGTCATCAGCAGCACGGGCGGGAGGAGCAGCAGGGGGAGCGCGAGGGCGGCGACCGTCACCGGCCGGCCGGCGCCGGTACGGGGGGCGGTACGGGACGCGGCCGGCGGCCCGGGCTCCGGTGGGGACGAGGTCGAGGGGGCGCGGGGTTCGGGCGGGGCGGCCGGGGCGCCCGGGGCGGAGGGGAGCGCCGGTCCGGGCCGCCCGGCGGGTCCGGGCGGAGCGTCTCCCGGCGCGGGGAGGGGCCGTGCGGGTGCGGTGGTGTCCGGCGCGGGGAGGGGCCGTGCGGGTGCGGTGGCGTTCGGCGAGCGGAGGGCTCGCGCGCAGGCCCAGCCCACGGCGGCCAGCGCGGCGAGGAGCAGCCAGTCGCCGGCCCCCGGCGGCCCCAGCCAGCCGAGTTGCCGTTCCGCCTGCGCGGCGCCCAGCACCACCAGCGGAAGCGTTCCCGCGACGACGGCCGCCGCGGCCGCCGTCCAGCCGCGCCGGGCGGCGGCCGGGGGACGGACGCGCAGCAGCGTCACGCCGTGGGCGAGCAGGGCCAGCGCCGCGAACTGGTGCAGCCAGCAGGCGACGAGCAGGGTGGCCGCGTAACCGGCCCAGGGGGCGGCCCCTCCGCGGTCCAGCGCGTGGAGCAGCAGCCGGGAGCCCCACACCACGGCGGCGCAGACCAGCGCGTAGGAGCGGCCCTCCTGCGCGTAGTGCTGCACCATCGGCAGGACGGCGAACGCCACGCCGGAGAGCGCGGCGGCCCGCGGGCCCGCGAGCCGGAGGGCGATCGACGCGACCCCGGCCGCGGCGAGGGCGGTGGCCAGGACGGACGGCAGCCGCAGGGCGAGCAGGCCGCCCTCCCACGCGCCGAAGACGGCGTGCAGGAGCAGGTAGTACAGGCCGTGGACGGCGTCGATCCCGCCCAGCAGGCGCCACAGGTCCGCGAGTTCGCGGTGGGCCACCTGGTAGGTCACCGACTCGTCCCGCCACATGCTGGTTCCCCGGCGGACGCCCCAGAGGCCGAGGGACAGGGACACGGTGGCGGGGGCGAGGACGGCCGCGGCCCGCAGGCGCCCGGCGGCGGAGCGCACGCCCCCCGGGCCTCGCGCGCCCCCGGGCGCGCGGACCGGGGCCGGGGGCGGCCTCCGCGCCTGCCGGGGCGCCGGGGGCTTCCCCGCGGGAGGCGCCGCGCCGGGGGTGCCGGGGGCCGTGTCGCCGGGGGCGGGGCCCGCGGTGCCGGCCGTTCCGCTGGGAACGGCGGCGGGAACGGCGGCGGGAACGGAGGGCTCCGTGGTGTCCGGTCCGTGGCTGATGGCGGGCTCCCGCGGGGAGGACGTGGGGCTGGACATGAGGCGGTACATGGGACGAGAGGCAGGGCGAGACGTGGGGCGAAGGGCTGCCGACGGGGTAGGACGCCCCGGAGGGCCGCGGGGGTTTCGCGCGGCGCCCCGGCGGTGGTCCGTGACATGGTGCCCGGCCCTGGGCGCGGGGTGTCCGACCCCCGGCGTAGCTTGTCCCCCATGATTCGTACCGCCACGCCGGACGACGTCCCGGCCGTCGTCGCCATGATCCGTGAGCTGGCCGTCTACGAGAAGGCCGGGCACGAGGTCCTCGCCACCGAGGACGACCTCCACCGTGCCCTCTTCGGGGAGCGCCCGGCGGTGTTCGCGCACATCGCGGAGTCAGGTGGCGCGGTGGAGGGGTTCGCGCTGTGGTTCCTCAACTTCTCCACCTGGCAGGGGGTGCACGGCATATACCTGGAGGATCTCTACGTACGCCCCGAGGCGCGCGGCCGGGGGCACGGCCGGGCCCTGCTGGCCGAGCTCGCGCGGATCTGCGTCGAGCGCGGCTACGGCCGCCTGGAGTGGTCCGTGCTCAACTGGAACGCGCCCGCCATCGGCTTCTACGAGTCGCTGGGCGCGCGTCCGCAGGACGAGTGGACGGGCTACCGGCTCACGGGCGCGCCCCTGACCGGGCTGGGGACCGAGCGGTAGGCGAGCCGCGGGCCGGGTGCCGGGGAGCCGCCGTGGTCCACAACCGGGGGAGCGGTGTGCGCGCCTTCGGAGGCGTGTTCTAGATTGCGTGGGCATGGCAGACAACCCCCAACCCCCGTTCCCCCGGCGGGCGGACGCGGGCCGGCACCGGCGTTCCCCGTCGATCAGCCGGCGCCGCATCCTCCTCGGCGGCTCCGCGGCGGCGGCCGCCGCCGGGCTCGGCCTGGCCGGCCTGGCCTCGGCCCGTGGCACCTCCTCCACCGGAAGCGGCAGCGCGACCGGTGAAGGTCTCGGTGTCTGCGCGCTGACCAAGGAGTTCGACCCGGCCCCGTACGCCCTGCCCGGCGCCCCGGTCCGGGGGCGGATCAGCGAGGACCGGCCCGGGTTCCCGGTGCACTACCTGCTCACCGTCGTCGACCAGGCCGTCGGCTGCGCCCCGCTCACCGGCGCGATGGTGGAGCTGTGGCACGCGGACCACCTGGGCGAGTACTCCGGTTTCGTCGGCCGCAACGGCCACCCGGGTGAGGACAACGGCACCTTCTGCCGCGGCGCCGCGACGACCGACGAGAACGGCCAGGTGGAGCTGGTCTCCGTCTGGCCCGGCCACCACCGCTCCCGCGCCGTCCACGCCGGGCTGCGGGTGCACACGGACGTCCGGCGTACCGGCGGCTCGTACACCGGGGGCAGGGTCGCCCACGCGGGGCAGCTCTTCTTCGACCCCGACACCAACGCGCGGGTGCAGGCGGAGGCCCCGTACCGGGAGAACACCACTCCGGAGACGCATCTGTACGACGACCGCGTCTACGACGGCGGCGGCAGCACCTCGGGTCTGCTCACCCTCACCTCGCTGGGCGGCTCCGTCACCGACGGCTTCGCCGCCACGCTCACGCTCGGCGTCAACGGCTGAGCGGGGCCCCGGGCGGGGACGCGTGCGGCCGCGCGCCGGCCCCGGGAGGGCACGATGGCGCCCCGGGTGCCGGCGCGCCGCCGTGCGCCGCTCAGACGCGCGGGTAGCGGGCGAGAAGAGTCCAGATCACCGGGTTCTCGCCGAGGGAGTGGTGCAGGTCCGTGAGGTCGGCGACGAGGTCCTGGAGGAAGTCCCGGGCCTCGCGGCGCAGTTCGCGGTGGCCGAAGGTGAGCGGGGGGTCGCCGGCGTCCTGCCAGTCGGCGCGGACGTCCACCCAGCCGAAGCGCCGCTCGAAGCGCAGCCGCTCCGTGGACTCGGTGAAGTCCAGCTCCGCGTGGTGGCGGTGGTGCGAGCGGCTGCCGCGCGGGTCGCGGTCGAGCTGCTCGACGATGTCGCACAGGGCCCAGGCGAAGTCGAGCACCGGCACCCATCCCCAGGCTGTGGACAACTCCCGGTCCCGCGCCGGGTCGGCGAGGTAGACGTCACCGCAGAACAGATCGTGCCGCAGCTCCCGCGTTCCTGCGGAGCGGTAGTCCGTCTGCGGTGGGTCGGGGAAGCGACGGGAGAGGGAGTAGCCGAGGTCGATCACATGACCGATGCTCCCACGGCGGGCGGGGCCCTCACGGCGAGTGGTCCCCGTGGCGGGCGGTCCCCCGTGGACCGTCCCGCCGGGGGCCGGGGGCCGGGGGCCGGGGGCCGGGGGCCGGGGGCCGGGGGCCGGGGGCCGGGGGCCGGGGGCCGGGAGCCGGGAGCCGGGCGGTCGAGGGCTTCGTGCCCCGGCCCTTGTCCGTCCGGCCCCCGGCCGTCCCGGCCGTCCCGACTATCTCGTCGGTCTCGTCGGTTTCGTCCGTTTCACCCGTCCCGGCGGCTCAGTGGCCACGGGCGATCCACTCCTCCAGGTGCGGCGCCTCCGCGCCGATCGTCGTCATGTCGCCGTGCCCGGTACGGACCACCGTCTCCGGCGGCAGGGTCAGCAGCCGGTCCCGGATCGAGTCGATGATCAGGGGAAACGAGGAGTAGGAGCGTCCGGTGGCGCCCGGCCCGCCCTGGAAGAGGGTGTCGCCGGAGAACACGGTGGCCAGCGAGGGCGCGTACAGGCAGATCGCGCCGGGACTGTGCCCGGGGGTGTGCAGCACGCCCAGGTCCGTGGAGCCCACGGTCAGGGTGTCACCGTCGGCGAGCGGGCCGTCGGGGGCCCGCTCCGGGTGGCGCATGTCCCACAGCACCCGGTCCTCGGGGTGGAGCAGCACCGGCGCTCCGGCGCGCTCCGCCACCTCGGGCGCCGCGTCGATGTGGTCGTCGTGCCCGTGGGTGCTGATCACGCCGAGCAGGCGGCGGTCGCCGACCGCGGCGAGGATCGCCTCGGCGTCGTGCGCCGCGTCGATGACGTACACCTCGCGGTCGTCGCCGACCAGCCAGACGTTGTTGTCCACCTCGAAGGTGGAGCCGTCGAGGGAGAAGGTGCCGGAGGTGACGAGGTGCTCGATCCGGACCTCGCCCGACGGCGCCGCGGCGTCGCCGGACTCCGGTTCCCGCGGGGTGGTGCGGTGATCCGTCACGGGAACACCACCACCGAGCGGAGCACGTCACCGCGGTGCATCTTCTCGAACGCCTCCTCGACGCCGTCCACGCCGATCGTCTCGCTGACGAAGGCGTCGAGATCGAGCCGCCCCTGGAGATAGAGGTCGATCAGCACGGGGAAGTCCCGCTCCGGCAGGCAGTCGCCGTACCAGGAGGACTTGAGGGAGCCGCCGCGCCCGAAGACGTCGAGCAGCGGCAGCTCCAGCCGCATCTCCGGGGTGGGGACCCCGACCAGGACGACCGTGCCGGCCAGGTCCCGGGCGTAGAACGCCTGCCGGTAGGTCTCCGGGCGCCCGACCGCGTCGATGACGACGTCGGCGCCGAAGCCCCCGGTGAGTTCCTGGACGGACTGGACCACGTCGGCGCTGCCGGCCTGGACGGTGTGGGTGGCGCCGAGGCCCCGGGCCTGCTCCAGCTTCCGTTCGTCCAGATCCACGGCGATGATCGTGGTGGCGCCCGCCAGCCGGGCACCGGCGACGGCGGCGTTGCCCACCCCGCCGCAGCCGATGACGGCGACCGAGTCACCGCGCTGCACCTTGCCGGTGTTGAGGGCGGCGCCGAGACCGGCCATCACCCCACAGCCCAGCAGCCCGGCCGCGGCGGCGGAGGCGGCAGGATCCACCTTGGTGCACTGCCCGGCCGCGACCAGCGTCTTCTCGGCGAAGGAGCCGATGCCGAGAGCCGGGGTCAGCGGGGTGCCGTCGGCCAGCGTCATCGGTTGGCTCGCGTTGTGCGTGGCGAAGCAGTACCAGGGGCGGCCCCGTTTGCAGGAGCGGCAGGTGCCGCACACCGCGCGCCAGTTGAGCACCACGAAATCGCCCGGTGCCACATCCGTCACGTCCGGCCCGACGGACTCGACCGTTCCGGCCGCCTCGTGGCCGAGGAGGAACGGGAACTCGTCGTTGATGCCGCCGTCGCGGTAGTGCAGATCGGTGTGGCAGACGCCGCACGCCTGGATCCGCACCACGGCCTCGCCGGGGCCCGGGTCCGGCACGATGATCGTCTCGACCTGTACCGGTTCGCCTTTCGCGCGCGCCACCACGCCGCGTACTTCCTGAGCCATGTGCCCGCCTCTTTCCGGCCTGTCCCGGCCTGTTCCGGCCGTCCGGCCGGGTGTGTCCACCACTCGTACCCGGTGGACGGGGAATCCAAAGTCCGCAGGCCGGACGGGCCGCGCCCGGCGCGGCGCGCGGGAGGCGCGCGCCGCGCCGGGCAGGGGCTCCCGGGCCGGAGGGGGCCGGAATCAGACGTTGACGCCGAAGTCCTGCGCGATCCCGGTGAGGCCGGAGGCGTAGCCCTGGCCGACGGCGCGGAACTTCCACTCCGCGCCGTTCCGGTACAGCTCGCCGAAGACCATGGCGGTCTCCGTCGCGGCGTCCTCGCTCAGGTCGTAACGGGCGATCTCGCTGCCCCCGTCCTGGTTGACCACCCGGATGTAGGCGTTGCGCACCTGGCCGAAGTTCTGGCTGCGCGCCTCGGCGTCGTAGACGGAGACCGGGAAGACGATCTTCTCCACCTCGGCGGGCAGGCCCGCGAGGTTGACCTGGATCTGCTCGTCGTCACCCTCGCCCTCACCGGTGCGGTTGTCACCGGTGTGGACGATCGTCTGGTCCGGCGTGGCCTTGTTGTTGAAGAACACGAAGTGGCCCTCCGACACGACCCGGCCGGAGGCGTTGACGGCGATGGCGCTGGCGTCGAGGTCGAAGTCGGTGCCGGTGGTGGTACGGACGTCCCAGCCGAGGCCCACGGTCACGGCGGTCAGGCCCGGTGCCTCCTTGGTGAGCGAGATGTTGCCGCCCTTGGACAGGCTCACAGCCATGGGAAGTCCCTTCGGTTTGCGTCTGATGCGCGTCTGATCTGCATGGATGTGCGGATGTGCGTCGGAGCTCGGTGACGGTCCGGGCCCAGGGTGCGGGCCGGTGTCATCCTCCACAACGCCGGTGGCCGCCCGTGGGGTTCCTGCCATCCCGGGTTCGTTGTCGTTCCGTGCCGTTTCCCGCCGGGGCGCCGGAGGCCGAAACCGGGATGACGCGGCCCCCGCGACGCGGGATCATGGCACATATGTCCGGTCCCCATGTCATCCGCGGCTCGGTCGCCCTCCCGGAGTCCGAGCTGAAGTGGCGTTTCTCCCGTTCTTCCGGGCCCGGCGGCCAGCATGTGAACACCAGCGACAGCCAGGTGGAGGTCCTGTTCGACCTGGCGGCGACGGACGCTCTGCCACCGGTGTGGAAGGAACGGGCCCTGGACCGGCTCGCCGGCCGGCTGACCGACGGCGTGCTCACCGTGCGCGCCTCGGAGCACCGCTCGCAGTGGCGCAACCGGGAGGCCGCCGCCGTCCGGCTGGCGGCGCTGCTCGCCGAGGCCACGGCGCCGCCGCCCCGGCCGCGGCGGAAGACGAAGGTGCCGCGTGGCGTGAACGAACGGCGGCTGCGTGAGAAGAAACGGCGCGGCGACACCAAACGTGGCCGGGGCGGCGGGGGCTGGGACTGAACCGCCGCGCGCCGTGCTTCCGCGTCCGGCCCGCCGGTCCTGATCTCCTCTGCCCGTCTGCCCGTCTGCCCGTCTGCCCGTCTGCCCGTCTGCCCGTCTGCCCGTCTGCCCGTCCGCCGTGCGGCCGGCTTCTGGAATCCCGGAATAACGAGCCCGAATCCCGAATGCGCCGTTCCGCGTTGAGGCCTTGCCGATATGCGTTCCGCTCCGTTCCGCGAGGCGCTTGGACAAGAGCCGTCGGCGCCTTTACCGCCATCCGTATGAAGTCCCCCTTCGATGTGGATTCTCCTGCGTTGGCTGAGCCGGAGAGTTGCTGTGACAGTGATACAACTCGATCGGCCCTTCCACCGGGGAAGGCGGAAAGTGGAGAACAATATGCGTACAACAGCCAAGCTGTCGTTCCTGTCGCTGGCCGCGGCCGCCATGATCGCGGGCTCGGCGACGTCCGCCGCCGCGTCGAACGGCGACTACGGCGACGAGACCACCACCGTGGGTATCGAGGTCTACAACGACTGCGGCAACACCCCCCAGATCGTCGCCGCCGACCCGCTGAGCAGTGTCGAGGGTGTCGCGCAGGACAGCGTGACCAACACCATCTGCCAGATCGGCGAGGACAACGAGGCCATCAACTACGCCCCGCACTACGAGTTCCTCGGGGACGTCAACGTCTCCATCCTGGAGGAGCTGCTGGACGGGCTCACCCCCTGACGGTCCCCGGGACTCACAACGCCGTTCCGGCGCGGAGACCATCCCCCCGGTCTCCGCGCCGGAATGCTGTACGGAAACCGCCGGACCGGTGGGCGAGGCCCTCCGTGAATTCCCGGAGGCCGTTCCGCGGGACGCCGGCGGGGTGAATTCATGCGGTCGGCCGCGGGCCGGCCGGGGGGAATAGGGGAGAATTCCCGCAGATGGCGGAGAGTTCTTTCGCCGATTTCCGCGTCCCGCCGGATGTGCTCAGGGGTCGAGCCGGCGGTAGCGCCCCTTGAAATACATCAGCGGTCCGCCGTCGGAGCCCAGGTGCGTGGTGAGCACTCGCCCGATGACCAGGGTGTGGTCCCCGGCCGTGACGCGCTGTTCGGTGCGGCACTCCACGGCCGCCAGCGCGCCCCGGAGGATCGGAGCGCCCGTGTGGTCGCCGTGCTCGTGCGGGGTCTCCCGGAAGAGGAGTTTGTCGCTGATGCGGCCTTTCATCGCGAATCGCCCAGCTGTCTGGCGCTGATCCTCGGAGAGCAGTGACACGGCCCACAGCGGTTGCCGCCCCAGCAGCTCCTCCATGCGTGAGTCGTTGCGAACGCTCACCATCAGGAGATGGGGGTCGAGGGAGACCGACATGACCGCGGTGGCTGTCATGCCCACGTCCTCGCCGGCCGGGCCCTCGTCCGGGTCGCGGGCCGTCACCAGCACCACGCCGGCCGCCAGCCGCGCCATGGCGGCGCGGAACTCGTCGTCACTCACCCCACCAGCATGGGGGAAGATCTCTTCACGGAGCGAAGGGGTTCGGTGCACGTCCAGCACGCTATCCGGACGCCCGTGCGGTTCGTATCGGGCGGGGGGACCGGCCGGGACCTAGGTCTGCGGGCGGAGTCCGGCGGATCCGATTTGCGTTCAGGAAGGAATGCGCGGGGCAGGCGGCAGGCGTTCGCGCAACCGTCAACACGCGCAACTCTGGTGTGACTTGAGACACAGTGGCTGGTAATCGCTGACCCTGTGTACCGGGTGGGAAGCTCGCTGTGATTCAGTGACCGTGGATACCGGGGGTACCGGAGAAGCGGTGGATGCGGGCGATCAAGAATCCTGGAGTTGCTGTCGAGGTCTCGGGGGGTGCGAGCGTTGGAGGGCGAGCCGGAACCGTACGTCCGTCTGTCGACGCTGCGGCAGCTCCACCGCGTGATCGCCGATCTGAACACCGCGCGCAGCCTGGCCGACACCTTGCAGACCGTCGCCGACGGCGTCACCGGCGGCCTCGGCTACGAGCTGGCCGCCGTCAACCTGGTCCGCCCCGACGGTGACCTGGTCGTCGCCGCCGTCGCCGGCAGCGCCGGCGCCGAGGCCCTGATGGCCGGCCGGGTCGGCTCGCGCGACGCCTGGGAGCGCCGCCTGGACATGGGCACCCGCTGGGGTGAGCTGCGGTTCATACCGCACACCGAGGGCTGGGTCCTGGACGGCGACGACGTACCGAAGTGGCCCGGCGGCGGCCCCCAGCCGCGCTTCGCCGACGAGTGGCATCCGAACGACCGGCTGCTGGCCCCGATGTACACCTCGGGTGAGGACCTGCTCGGCGTCATCGCCGTGGACCGCCCCCGCAGCGGGCGCCGGCCCGGCCCCTGGGGCCGGGAGGCGTTGCAGATGTACGCCTTCCAGGCGGCCATCGCCATCAGCAACGCCCGGCTCCGCGCCAACATGCAGCGGGCGCTGGTCCGGCTGGAGCGCGAGCAGCAGGCGCTGCGCTCCAGCGAGGAGAGCTTCCGTCAGGCGTTCGAGTACGCGCCCAGCGGCATGGCCATCGCGGAGATGGGCGGGGACCGGCACGGCCGGCTGATCCGCGCCAACGACGCCCTCTGCCGTCTGCTGGGCCGGCCCGCCGCGGCCATGCGCCGGTACTCGTTCACCGACCTCGTCCATCCCGAGGACACCGGCCTGCTGCTGCGTACCTCCGCCGAGGGCGGCCGGGCCGAGCTGCGGCTGGCCCGGCGCGACGGCAGCCATGTCTGGGTTTCCCTGCGCAACTCCGTGGTGGCCGACGCGGCGGCCGGGCCGCGCTATCTGCTCAGCCACGTCGAGGACATCGAGGAGCGGAAGCGGCACGAGCTCCAGCTCGCCCACCGCGCCAGCCACGACTCCCTCACCGGCCTCCCCAACAGCGCCGAGCTGCGGGCCCGGCTCGCGTCCCGGCTCTGCGACCGGCTGCCCGCCGGGCAGGGTGAGGCCGGCGTGGTGGACGCGGTCACCGGCAGCGCGTACGGCCCGGCGGCCGGGTTCGAGACGGACGAGAACGGCTTCCGCACCGACGGCTTCGACGCGCTCTTCGGGCCGCCCGGGCCCAGCCCCTTCGACGGCCACGTCCACATCGCCGCGCCGTCCGAGGCCACCCCGGACGACGGCACCAAGGGCCTGGCCGTGCTCTTCTGCGACCTCGACGGCTTCAAGTCGATCAACGACCGCTTCGGGCACCACACCGGGGACGCCGTCCTCGTCGAGGTCGCGCGCCGGCTGACCAACGGGGTGCGGGACGGCGACACGGTCGCCCGGCTCGGCGGTGACGAGTTCGTCGTCCTCGCCGACGGCCTCGGCCTCGCCGACGCCCAGGACCTGGCCGCCCGGCTGCGTAACGCGATCATCCCGCCGATCCGGGTCGACGGCCGCGCCGTCCGGGTGGGCGCGAGCTTCGGCGTCGGCTGGGCGGCCTGCGGGATGTCCGCCGAGGAGGTGCTCCACTCCGCGGACCAGCGGATGTACCGGGAGAAGCGCTCCCGCGCGGCCGGTCGAGCGCACCGCCGGGCGGGCTGAGCCGGGGGCACGCCCCGGCCCGGGAACCGGCCGGGCTCCCGGAGCGATGCCACGGCACGGCGGCGGACCGGAGGAGCGGCGCGCGGGGTGGTCCGCGACACATCGCGCCCGCGCGCACGCCTCCCGAGCGGGGATTTTGCGATTCCGGCCGGCCGAGGTCCCCCGGAGCCCCCACGCGCGGGGACCAGGGGCCGCGGTGAGCGGGTAGGCTCGATCGACCGGCCGTGTGCCGAGGCGCAGTGATCCGAACAATGTGAACGACCCGCACGATCCGAGCGATCCGCGGGATCTGCACGATCTGAACAACGAGAGACCATCCATCCATCCGGACGGCGCGGGCCGTGCCGGGGCCGCCCCGCCGGTGACGGAACCGTCCGGGGAACCCGGGCGGGCGCCGCCGGTGGTCCGGAGACCAGTTGGGGAGTGACAGGGGATGACGGCCGGCAACAACGGCCCGGGCACGCCCGAGAACGACGACCCGTTCGCCTACCTCTACCGCTCGGACGGCGGGGAGGGCGGCGCGGACGGCGCGGCGGGCGCGGGCAGAACCGCGCAGTACGGCCGGTCCGGCACGCAGCCCGGGGTGCCCCGCACCTCGTACAACCAGGTGCGGCGGGTCGGGGAGCGCCGCTACGGCGACGCCCAGCGGCCCGGGCAGGCGCCCGGCGCCGCCCAGGCGGACGCGCCGACCGCCGCCTACGGCGCCGCCCAGCCCGGCTACGGCTCGGCGCCGGCCGGTCAGGGCGCCGGCCGCTCCACCGGTTACGGCCCCGACGCGTCCTCCTACGGCGGCCCGAACCCCTCCTACGCGGCCCCCGAGACCCTGCCCGGTGGGGCACCGCGCCGCGCCGCCCACTCCACGGGCGGTTCCGGCCGGGGCGGTCACGGCGGTGGCCGGGGCCCCAACAACCAGGCCCTGCTGATCGGCGCGCTCGCCGTGGTGGGCGTGGTCGTGCTGGGCATCGTCATCGCCATGGCGACCAACAGCGGCGGCGAGGAGGACGACCCCGGGTCCGGCGCGTCCGTGTCCCAGCCCGCGGACCAGGGCGGCGACCAGCAGGACGGGGGCGCCGACCAGGACGAGGACGGCGGGAAGGACGACGCCAAGCCGTTCACCTCCGAGCGGTTCGACGCCGTCGGCCTGCGCACCGCGGGCGGGGCGACCGTCGCCAAGGAGGTGCCGGGCGCCCGCTCCGAGAGCGGCGCCTACGTCGCCGGCATGAACCAGCCCGGCGCCACGGCGACCTGGCGGGTCGACGTGCCCGAGGCCGGCAAGTACACGCTCTACATCGGTTACGGCGTGCCGGGCAAGGACACCGAGGCCACGCTGCTCGTCAACGGCAAGGACCGCGAGCAGAAGCTCAAGAACTGGTCCGGCGCCAAGGAGGGCGAGTGGGACAAGGGGTGGACCACCACCTACGCCTACATCGACCTCTCCAAGGGCACCAACACCGTGGATCTCACCTGCGGCGAGGGCCAGGGGTGCGAGTTCAACCTGGACTGGGTGCAGCTCAAGGAGGGGCACGTCAAGCAGTGAGGTGAGCCCGGCCGGCGCGCGGTACGCGCCGGCCGCCGCCCGGCGGTGTGGGACGGGGCGCGACCGGATCCGGTCGCGCCCCGTCGGCGTCGGTACGCCGGCGCCCCGGGGGCGGCGAGGCCCCGGGGGCGGCAGCACGGGCTCCGGGCACCGGCCGGGGCGGGCCGGGGGCCGGACCGGGCTCGTCCACGCGGGGTCCCATCGGGTCTGCGTAACGTCCTGGCGCCGCGTCCCGCCGGTTCCGCCGCGTCCCGCCTCGCTCCCGTCTGCTCCCGCCGCGTCCCGCCGGGTTCCTGACGGGTCCCGCCGGGAGCCGTCCCCAACGGCGGGCGGCCGGGAGCCGCCGTCCCGCCGGATCGCCCGCGGCCGCCGTGGTGGTCAGCCCGTCGGCGGCTCGATCACCCAGCGCCCGGCGCGCATGACCCCCGCCACGGTGAACTCCTCGTCCAGCACGACCAGATCGGCCCGCTTGCCGGATTCCAGGGAGCCGACCCGGTCGGCCAGGCCCAGCAGCCGGGCCGGGGTCAGCGTCAGCGCCCGTACGGCCTCCTCCACGGGGAGCCCGCCGACGGTGACGGCCCGGCGGAGCGCGGTGTCCAGGGTGAGCGTGGAGCCGGCGATGGCGCCGCCCTCGGCGAGCCGGGCCACGCCGTCGCGCACCTCGACCTCCAGCCCGCCCAGGGGGTAGCGGCCGTCCCCCTTGCCGGCGGCGGCCATGGCGTCGGTGATGAAGGCGACCCGGTCGGCGCCGGCCCGGCGGAAGGCCAGGTCGACGACGGCGGGGTGGAGGTGCACCCCGTCGTTGACCAGTTCGACGGTGACGCGCTCGTCCTCCAGGAGGGCGGCGACCGGCCCGGGGTCCCGGTGGTGCAGGCCGGGCATGGCGTTGAAGAGGTGGGTGGCCACGGTGGCGCCCGCGGCCACCGCCTCCGCCGTCCGCCCGTGGTCGGCGTCGGTGTGGCCGACGGCGGCGATCACGCCCTGGTCGGCGAGGAGCCGTACGGCGTCCAGCCCGCCGGGGAGCTCGGGGGCGAGCGTCATCATCCGGGCGGTGGAGCGGGCGGCGTCGAGCAGCTTGCGGACGTCCCCCGGCTCGGGGTCGCGGAGCAGCGCCGGGTCGTGGGCGCCGCAGCGGCCGGGCGCGATGAACGGCCCCTCGAAGTGGATCCCGGCCAGCTCGCCCTGTTCGACCAGTTCGGAGAGGACGGCGGCCTGCCGGCACAGCTCGTCGAGTTCGCCGGTGACGGTGGAGGCGGCCAGCGTGGTCGTGCCGTGGCGCCGGTGGGCCGCGGCCACGGCCAGCGCCTCCTCGGCGGTGCCGGAGGAGAAGGAGGCCCCGCCGCCGCCGTGGATGTGCAGGTCGACGAAGCCGGGGACGACCCAGTGCCCGGTGAGGTCCCGCGCGCCCGGCCCGGTGGGGGGCGCGGTCCGGTCCGGCGGCCCGGCGCCGGGCTCCGGGGGATCCGCCGGGGTCACGGGGCCCGCGATCACGGAACCCTCCACCACCAGCCGGCCGTTCTCCACGGTGTGGGAGGGCAGCACCACGCGGGCGCCGGTGAGCACGTGCTGAGTCGCCATCAGGCGGATACCTCCGCGGAGAGGGTGGGCCCCGGGCAGGGGGGAGGGGCGGGCCGGGGCAGGGCGGATCCCACGGGGGACAGTCTCGCCCCCGGAAGCCCGACAGGTCTAGTCCACTCACCTGCCCGTGGAGTAGGGTCACCGTCCGGAAGCCGGACCTCCGGTCGGTTCCCGGGCGTCGTGGGCGTGTCCCCGGCCGGTTCCGGGGGGTTCGCCGGGGTTCGCGGGATTCCTCCGTCGCGCCCCGCGCGATCCGGGAGCCGCTGGGGCCGGGGGGCCGCGTCCGGCACCGGATCCTCACCTCGTGGAGGAACCGGGCAGACCTTGCGCAGGGCGGGGCCCGGCGGCGTGGCGCGGCCCCCTCTCCCCGTAGGAAGCAGTTCTGCGCGCGCCGGCGTGCGCCCCGGCGGCGGAACGGCGCACCGCGGCGACGGCGGCGTGCCGGGAGGCCGCTCGGCAGCCGCACGGCCGCCGGCCGGTTACCACCCGGCGGCGCGCCCGGCGCGGTGACAGGGGAGCGCCACCCGGTGTGGTGCGCCGCGGCGAACGGGGAGCCGCGGGGCGGGGGAACGGCAGGAACGGGCAGGGAGGCGGCCGTCACAAGGCAGGCAGCGATGGACAGCGGCGGCGACGGAGAGTGCGCGGTGCGCACGGACCATGCGGGAAACGGGCGCACGGCGCGACCGGCGCGGACGGGCCGCAGGCGCGCGGCACGGCGGGAACGGCGCGCGGTGTACGGAGAACAGGAGCGGGGCGCGGTGCACGGAGAACACGGAGAATCGGCGGACGGGGAACGGCGCGCGATACGCGGGACGGGCCCGGCGGCGCGCCGGAGGTACCGGGGGGCCGTCGCGGCGGCCGTCGCCACGGCCCTGGCGCTCGCCCTCTCCGGATGCGGCGGCTCCCCCCAGGACGTCACCCTCCGCCTGGTGGCGGCCGACTACGGCGGCAGCGACGCCACGTCCTCCCGGCGCTACTGGGACCGGGTGGTGGCCGGCTACGAGTCGGAGCACCCGGGGGTCACCATCGACGTCACCGTCCACCACTGGAAGGTGGTGGACGGTGAGATCGCCGCGATGGTGAAGCGCGGTGAGGCCCCGGACATCGCGCAGACCGCCTCCTACGCCGGCCACGCCGACCGGAAACGGCTCTACCGGGCCGACGAACTCCTCTCCATCCCGACCCAGGCCGACTTCCTGCCCGGGCTCGCCGAGGGCGGGAAGTTCCAGCGGGTGCAGTACGGGCTGCCGTTCGCGGCGGACACCCGGCTGCTCTTCTGGAACAAGACCCTCTTCGCCGAGGCCGGTCTCGACGGCCCGCCCGGGAGCTGGCCCGAACTCCGCGAGGCCGCCGAGGCGTTGCGCGACGCCGGTGTGACGATTCCCTACGCCCTGCCGCTGGGCCCGGAGGAGGCGCAGGCCGAGACCGCGCAGTGGTCCCTGGGAGCGGGCGGCGGCCTGACCGACGGCGTGGGTGCGTACACCCTGGACGCCCCCGAGAACGTCCGGGCCTTCCAGTGGCTCCGGGACGAACTGGTCCGCCCCGGCCTCACCGGGCCGGGCGCCCCCGCCGCCCTCGACCGGCAGGCGGCGTTCGACGCCTTCTCCCGCGGCGAGGTCGGGATGGTCAACGGCCACCCGGCGCTGATCCGCCAGGCGGCCCGGAACGGCGTCCAGTTCGGCACGGCGCCGCCGCCCGGCCGCGAGGGCCCGGCCGAGACGTCGGTGGGGGTCAACGACTGGCTGGTGGCCTTCCGGCAGAACGGTCACCGTGAGGAGATCGGCGACTTCCTCGACCACGTCTACAGCGAGCCGAACATGCTGGAGTTCGCGGACCGCCACGACATGCTGCCGGTGACCCGCTCCGCCTCCGGCACCATGCGGGCGGCGGACCGGTACCAGCCGCTGTGGGACTTCCTGGACCGGCTGCCGGACTCCGTCCACTACCCGGCCAACAAGATCACCTGGAACCGGGTGAGCGGGCAGCTCAAGGAGGGGATCGGCCAGGCGGTGGAGCGCGGCGGCGACCCGGCGGGGATCCTCTCCCGGATCCAGCGGGACGCCGAGGCCACGGAGAACGCGATCCACTGACGGGCGGGCGGCGGCTGCCCCGGCCGCCGGGGCACCGGCGGCCCCGACGGCCGGGTCGCCTCCGGGGTGTCGCCGGCCCACCGCCGTTCTGTTCACGTGCGGCGAGCGACGGCGAGTGACGGCGCGGAACCGGCGCCGTCCCGCACGGTCCGATGCCCTCGGCGGCGTCCCGTGCGGTGGCCGTTTCCCCCGGGGACGGCCGAAGGGTTCCCGAGGACCGGCGGACGGGGCCGGGCACTCGGTGCGTCGGTGCGTCGGTGCGTCGCGGCCCCGGCCGTCGCCTCGACGAGCGCCTCTCCGGCCGTCGCCCCTGCCTTCGCCCCGGCGAGCGCCTCCCCGGCGGGGTCGGCACGTGCGGGTGCGCCCCCGGAGCGGGCTTGCCCGGTTGGCCGGGCTGTCGGAGGCGGTCGTTATGTTGGACGGCGTGAACGAGAGCGTGGACCGGGCGGCCGGGCGGGCCGGGGGGAGCGAGGCGGAGGGCGCGGGCGGAACGCCGGAGCCGGCCGCCGCCCCGCGCCCCGCCGATCGCCGGCCGGCCGACGGCGGTCCGGCCGTCGCCGGCGGGGCCGGCCGGGAGGTGCCCGGCCGGGGCGTCGCCGATCGCGCTGCGCCCCTCACCGTCCCGTCCGCCGCCGCGCCGCAGGACCCTGACCCGGCCGGGGCGGCCCGGGCCGGCGGCGGTCCGGCCGAGGGGGCTGCGTCCTCCGCCGTCCCGTCCGTCGCCGTCCCGGCCGAGGTGGACCGGTCCGGTGTCTCGCCCGCCGTCTCGCCCGCCGACTCGCCCGCTGAATCGTCCGACCGCCGGCTGACCGACCGCGACCGCGCGGTTCTCGCCGTCGAGCGGCGGTCCTGGTCCGGCCCCGGTGCCAAGGAGCGGGCGATACGGGAGCGGCTCGGCCTCTCCCCGACGCGCTACTACCAGCTCCTCAACGCCCTTCTCGACGATCCCCGGGCGCTGGCGCACGACCCCGTCACGGTCAACCGCCTCCGCAGGGTGCGGGAGGCCCGGCGTTCCCGGCGCTGAGCATCACTGCCGTCACCGGCGCCGAGCATCACTGCCGTCACCGGTGGACGGTCACCGCTGCTGCTACCGGCGGACCCTCAGCCGCCAGCGGCGGCCCGCCAGCGGTGGACGGCCACCGTTGCCCCCAACGGACTACGGGCAGCCGTCCATGGTGGCCTGCCACCGGCGGACGGGCAGCCGCCCCGGGAGAGAGACGGGCCGATCGCCCCGGCCGCGTCCGGAAGCGGCGCCCCCGTGACGGCCGGAGACCGGCGGGTCCGGTGCGGGCGGCGCGGGTAGGCTCGGCGGCATGGGCAGCCAATCGAACCCCTTGCCGGAGCCGTCCACCGAGGCCGGGCGCGAGGGCCTCGCCGCGCTCCTCCGGCAGCCGGGACGCGCCGTCGTGGCCCTCGACTTCGACGGCACCCTCGCGCCGATCGTGGCCGACCCCGAGCAGGCCCGTGCCCACCCGGGCGCCCTGTCGGCGCTGACCCGGCTGGCGCCGCTCGTCCGCTCGATCGCCGTGATCACCGGGCGCCCGGCCGCGGTGGCGGTCCGCAACGGCGGATTCTCCGGCGCCCCCGGGCTGGAGCATCTGGTCGTCCTCGGCCACTACGGCGCGGAGCGCTGGGACGCGGCCGACGACACGGTGAGCGCCCCGGAGCCGCCCCCGGGGGTGGCCGCCGTCCGCGGGGAACTCCCCGCCCTGCTCACCGGGGAGGGCCCGCTGCGCGGTGCCTCGATCGAGGACAAGGGGCGCGCCGTCGCCGTCCACACCCGCCGGGCCGCCGAGCCGCAGGCCGCCTTCGACCAGCTCCGCGCGCCGCTCACGGCCCTGGCGGAGCGGCACGGGCTCATCGTGGAGCCGGGGCGGATGGTGCTGGAGCTGCGCCCGCCGGGGATCGACAAGGGCGCGGCCCTCGAACGTCACCTGGCGGAGACCGGGGCCGGCGCGGTGCTCTACGCGGGCGACGACCTCGGTGACCTGGCCGCCTACGCGGCCGTGGAGAAGCTGCGGTCGGAGGGCGTGCCGGGGCTGCTGGTGTGCAGCGCGGCCGCGGCCGGCGAGGGCGCCGAGGAACTCGCGGACCGCGCGGACCTGGTCGTGGACGGCCCCGAGGGGGTCGTCGGGCTGCTCGATGCGCTCGCCGCGGCGGTGCGCGGGGCGGGCTGACACGGGCTGACATGGGCGGCGGGGGTGACGGGCGGTGGATCTTCTGGCCCGGCGCCGCCCTTGCCCGGCCCGGGCGTGACGTCGCGCGGTTCCGCCCGCTCGCCTGCCTCGCGGATCGGCCGTGTCCTGCCTGCGGTGTTCCGCCCGCGGTGTCCCACGTGCCGTGTCCTGCGGTGTCCCGCCCGCCGTGTCCGGGCCGGGCCCGGCCGTCGCGGGCCCCTGAGGCAGCCGGGACCCCCCGGGCAGGGCTCCGGGGCCTTCGGGAGGACGGTTCGCGGGGCCCGCATCCCGAAGGCGCGGCCCATACGGCCGGACGGGTGACCTGGATCGTGGCCGGGGACCCCCGGGGTGGAACTCCCCGTGCCCGCCGGGAGCCGTCCGCGCCCGCCGGCGTCCGGCCGTCACCCCCGTATCGGCGCCGCATCGGAGCAGGGCCGGCACCGTCGGCGCCGACTGTGCCCACCGGCGCCGCCGGGCGGCACCGACAGCGCCCGCCGGCCCCGACAGCGCCCGTCAGAGCCCGTCGAGCTGGTCCAGGAACCACTGCTGCGGCGGCAGCGCGGCGGCCGACGCGGCCAGCCGCTTGCAGCGCTCGGCGCGCTCCTCGGTGCCCATCGACAGCGCGGTGTGCAGCGCTTCGGCGGTGCCCGTCACGTCGTACGGGTTGACCGTGACGGCGTCCTCGCCCAGCTCCTCGTGCGCCCCCGCCTCCCGGGAGAGGACCAGCGCGCAGCCGTCGTCGGAGACGAGCGGGATCTCCTTGGCGACCAGGTTCATGCCGTCCCGGATCGGGTTGACCAGGGCCACGTCCGCGAGCCGGTAGGCGGCGAGGGAGCGCGCGAAGTCGTCCTCGACGTGGAGGATCACCGGGCGCCAGCCGTCCGTGCCGAAGGTCTCGTTGATCTCCTCCGCGACGCGGCTCACCTCGGCCGTGTAGTCGCGGTAGACGGACAGGTCCTGCCGGGAGGGGTAGGCGAAGGCGACGTGCACCACGCGCTCGCGCCACTCGGGGCGTTCCGTCAGCAGTTCCCGGTAGGCGAGCAGGCCGCGGACGATGTTCTTGGACAGTTCGGTCCGGTCGACGCGGACGATCACCTTCCGGTCGGGGCCGATCTGGTCCCGCAGCGTGGCCAGCCGCTCGTCCACGTCCGGGCGCCGGGAGCGCTCGCGCAGGAAGTCGGCGTCCGCGCCCAGGCCGTGCACGCCGATCCGGGTGGCGGGCACCTCCCCGAGCAGGTCCGTGCAGCAGGCGCGGAAGGCGTCCGCCCAGCGGTGGGTGAGGAACGCGGCCCGGTCGGCGCCGAGGAGGCCGTGGAGCAACTGCCGGGCGATGTCGTCGGGCAGCAGCCGGAAGTACTCCGGCGGCGCCCAGGGGGTGTGCGAGAAGTGGCCGATCCGCAGGTCGGGACGGCGTTCCCGGAGCATGCCGGGCACCAGGCAGAGGTGGTAGTCCTGCACCAGCACGGCGGCGCCCTCGGCCGCGTCCTCGGCGAGCGCGTCGGCGAAGGCCGCGTTGTACGCCTCGTAGGCGGCCCACTCGCGGCGGAAACCGGCGTCGAAGACCGGATCCAGAGGCGTCTGGTAGAGCATGTGGTGGACGAACCACAGCACGGAGTTGGCGACGCCGTTGTACGCGGTGGCGAAGGTCTCCGGGTCGATGTCGAGCATCCGGACGGTCTGGCCGCCGGTGTCCGCCGGGTCCAGCCGGCCGCCCGTGCGGCGCGCGGCCTCCCGGTCGCCCTCACCGAGGGCGGCGCAGACCCAGACGGCCTCGCCGCCGACCGCCGACAGGCCCGAGACCAGGCCACCACCGCCACGTTTGGCGACCAGCCCGGCGGCGGAGCCGGCGCTGCCGCTCTCACCGCCGGCGCCCTCCGCGCCGGGCGCGGCGAAGGCGTACGAGACGGGGCCGCGGTTGGACGCGACGAGTATCCGGGCTGACTGCTCAGCGACCATGACGCGAGCCTAGCCCGCTCGTGATCCGCTCAAACGTGCGTTTCCGCACGGTGGCCGACTCCGGCCGGATGACGCCCCTCCCCGGGCGGGGCCCGTGCCTTCCACCCGGTCCTTCACCGCGCCCTTCACCGCGCCCCTCGCCGGGTCCTCCCTCGCGCCTCTCCCCGGTGGCCGCCGAGGTGGTTCCCCGGGCGGCCCCACCGCCCGGGTGCCCGGTGGCCGGGGGCACCGGACCGCTCCCTGCGCTCCCGGGGGCCCGTCACATCCGTCGAACCGGTCCCACCCGTCCCACCCGTCCCACCCGTTCTCCCGGGCGGGGCGGTGTGCGGGGCGTACCGGGGCGGGCGGCGCCGGGGGCACCGGCGGCACCGGGACCGGCCGCACCGGGGGTGGCGGGGGCACGGGCACCGGGACGGGCACGGGTACGGGCACCGGCGCCCGGCGGCGTCCCAGCGGCGGGGCGCCCGGCCGCCCGGTCCCCGCCCCGGTGCCGTGCCGGGGTTCGGGCGCGCCGCCGTGCCCGGGTGTGCCGCGCGGTCCGGCCGCCCCCCGCCGCACGGTGCCGCGCCCCGCCGGGTCCCTCCGCCCGGCCGCGGCTCCTGGCGCCGCCACGGCGGTCAGGCCGCCTTCCGGCGCCGGGCCAGATACTCGGGCACGGTGATCATCGGAGGTCGCTCCTCCGTGGTGACGGTGTGCGCGGTGGGGGCGAAGAGCCGGTCCGCCCCGCGGTCGAACTGGGTCAGCACCGGGCGGACCAGGTGCCCCCGCTCCAGCCGCCGCTGGGCGGTCGCGTAGATGGTGGCGGCCATCCGGCCGAGCGCCTGGCCGTCCTGGTTGCGGTGGCGCCGGACGCCCACGTCGACCTGGCCCAGCGCGTTCAGCCCGGCCAGGTCCAGGGAGTCCACGAGCATCCCCAGTTCGACGCCGTAGCCGACGGGGAAGGGCAGCCGCTCCAGCAGGGACCGGCGGGCCGCGTACTCGCCGCCCAGCGGCTGGACGAAGCCGGCGAGCTGGGGCCAGTGCAGGTTGAGCAGGGGGCGCGCCACGAGTTCCGTGACCCGGCCGCCGCGCTCGCCGCCGCCGCTCATCGGACGGTCGTACATGGCCTTGACGAGTTGCAGCTCGGGATCGGTGAGCAGCGGGCCGATGATGCCGGAGACGAACTGGGAGTCGAAGTCCCGCAGATCCGCGTCGATGAAGCAGACGATCTCGCCCTCGGTCGCGAGCAGTGACCGCCACATCACCTCGCCCTTGCCCGCCGCGATCGGCATCCGGGGCAGCACGGAGTCCCGGTGCACCACCTGGGCCCCGGCCGCCGAGGAGACCCGCGAGGTCCCGTCCGAGGAGCCGGAGTCCATCACCACCACTTCGTCGACGAGGGGTATCTCCCCGGTCATCAGATCCTCACGGATCGCCTCCACGATGTCGCCCACCGTGTCCTGCTCGTTGAGAGCCGGGAGAACGACGCTGACCGTGCCCTGGACCCCCGCCGCCGCCTTCGCGGCGCGGAGCAGGTCGAGCGGGCGATCGGTGGCGGACCAGGAGTGCCGGTCCAGCCAGAGTTGCACCTCTTCCAGCACGTCATCGTCTCCCTGTGTGATCGGGGATGCGGGGTCGCCGGGGGCCGCATCTCGCGGTTCGGACGGTCTCTGCCGACGTCCGACCCTTCGGTTACAGTCTTGAACAACACGCGTGACCACCGCATCTCGGGGCGGTCGCGCCGACAAACGCCCGGGTCACGCGCCCGGTGCCATACCGCTCATCCAGAGGGGCAGAGGGAACGGCCCGTTGAAGCCCCGGCAACCCTCCCGCCGGTCTCGGACCCACGGCGCGCACAGCGCCCGGGGCGAGGCTCCCGGTGGGGAAGGTGCCAATTCCGGCTCACGGCGAGAGACGCCGTGGGGAAGATGAGGAGAAAGGGCCTCGCCTCCATGGCTGCGCACACCGCCACGACCGAACCCACGGACGCCACCGGCGCCACCGGCGCCACTGAGTCCGGCGACAACCCCGTGAACCCCGCGAACCCCGCGCCCGCGGTGAACGCCGGAGCCGCCACCACCGGACCCGGCGCTTCCGGGCCGGCCGCCGCGATCGACCTCGGCCCCGCCGCCGCCCTCTCCTGCCGCGAGTGCGGCCACCGCGTCCCGCTGGGCCCCGTCTTCGCCTGCGAGGAGTGTTTCGGGCCGCTGGAGGTCGCGTACGACCTGCCCACCGGTGACCCGGAGGCGCTCCGCGCCCGCATCGAGGCCGGCCCGGAGAACATCTGGCGTTACGCTCCGCTGCTCCCCGTGCCCGCGGACGTCGCGGGGAAGCCGAGCCTCAACCCCGGCCGCACCAAGCTGATCAAGGCCGACCGCCTCGCCCGGGAGCTGGGCGTCACGGGCGGGCTGCACGTCAAGGACGACTCCGGCAACCCGACGCACTCCTTCAAGGACCGGGTCGTGGCGATCGCCGTCGAGGCGGCCCGCGCCTTCGGTTTCACCACCCTCTCCTGCTCCTCCACCGGCAACCTCGCCGGCGCGGTGGGCGCCGCGGCGGCCCGCGCGGGCTTCCGCTCCTGCGTCTTCATCCCGCACGACCTGGAGGCGGGCAAGGTCGTGATGGCCGCCGTCTACGGCGGCGAGCTGGTCGGCATCGAGGGCACCTACGACGACGTCAACCGCTTCTGCTCGGAACTGATCGGGGACGAGATCGGGGAGGGCTGGGGCTTCGTCAACGTCAACCTCCGCCCGTACTACGCGGAGGGGTCCAAGACCCTGGCCTACGAGATCTGCGAACAGCTCGGCTGGCGGCTGCCGGACAACCTCGTGGTGCCCATCGCCTCCGGCTCCCAGCTCACCAAGATCGACAAGGGGCTGAAGGAGCTGATCGCGCTCGGGCTGGTCGAGGAGAAGCCCTACAAGATCTTCGGCGCCCAGGCCGAGGGCTGCTCCCCGGTCTCCCGCGCCTTCAAGGACGGCCACGACGTGGTGCGCCCGGTGCGGCCGGACACCATCGCCAAGTCCCTGGCGATCGGCAACCCGGCGGACGGCCCGTACGTCCTGGACATCGCGCGGCGCACCGGCGGCACCGTCGAGGACGTCACCGACGAGCAGATCGTCGACGCCATCAAGCTGCTGGCCCGTACCGAGGGCGTGTTCGCGGAGACCGCCGGCGGGGTCACCGTCGGGGTGCTGCGCAAGCTGATCGAGACGGGGCAGCTCGACCCCGCCGCCGAGACCGTCGTGCTCAACACCGGCGACGGTCTCAAGACCCTGGACGCCGTCGCCCCCAGCACCGGTCCGTCCGCCGTCATCCGTCCCACCCTGGCATCGTTCCGAGAGGCAGGTCTCGCATGAGCGTCACCGTCCGTATCCCGACCATCCTCCGCACCTACACCGGCGGCCGGGCCGAGGTGGAGGCCGAGGGCGCGACGCTGGCGGAGGTCCTCGCCGACCTGGAGAAGAACCACCAGGGCATCGGCCCCCGGGTGCTGGACGACGCGGGCAAGCTGCGCCGCTTCGTCAACGTCTACGTGGGCGACGAGGACGTGCGCTTCGCCGAGGGCCTGGAGACGGCCACGCCGGACGGCGCCGGCGTCTCCATCATCCCGGCGGTCGCCGGCGGCTGAGCCGCCCCGCCCCCGCCCCCGGCCGTCCCGCCGCCCTCTCCCAGGAGGGGGCGGCGGGGCCCCGGACCCCTCCCGGCCTGCCGGAACGTCGACACAGCGTCATCATGGCCGCCCCCTCCGTCATAGAAGCGGAGGGGGCAATTCAATGTCGTTGAGCGCGGTACAGTTGAGCTGATCCGGTCGGATCACCGTTCCGGCATCCGCCGACCGCCTACGAGAACGCGACAACCTGTACCCGAAGGCCAGGGGCGATTTGTCGCGATGGTCCGTCATGCCCGGCCCGAGATGCCCCTGATTGTTGGTGAATCCGCAGGAAACTCCTTTCCGGCCGCGGCTGAATTCTCGTCCGATTGACCTGTTGCAGAGGGCAGTTGGGCAGATACATTCGGCCGCGGTCGACGCGTTCCGGCGCACACTTCCCGGTGGTCCCCCCATGCCGACGGCCAGGGACTGCCGGGTCGTGAGGTCTGACCCGGGTCCGCGGAGTGCGGTCCTGCGCAAGGGCCAGCAATAGGGGAGTTTGGAATGGCTCAGGGCACCGTCAAGTGGTTCAACGCGGAGAAGGGATACGGCTTCATCGCGGTCGACGGTGGTGCGGACGTCTTCGTGCACTACAGCGCGATCCAGATGGACGGCTACCGCACCCTCGAAGAAGGCCAGCGGGTGGAGTTCGAGATCTCGCAGGGTCAGAAGGGGCCGCAGGCGGACATGGTCCGCGTCGCCGGCTGAGCGCCGACCGGCCGAACTCGAGAAGGGCCCGCGTCCCCACCCGGGGGCGCGGGCCCTTCGCATGCCCCCTGCCGCCGCCCGCGCCGTTCGGTGCCTCTTCACCACCCCGCCGTCCCCGGGGCTCACCGCCCGGGGCTTGATTCGCCCCCCGGCCTCCCCCGCGCCCCCGGCGCGGCGTCTCCGTCCCTCCGTGGCCCCCGTCCCGTTCTCTCCGGGCCTCAGGGCTGCCGGGCCCCGGGGGCCGCCGACCGGGAATCTTCGCCGCGCCGTGCTCCGTCCCGCGCCTCCTCGCGCCACTTCTCTCCCTGGCGCCCCACGCGTACCGCCGCGAGCCTGCCGCGCCCGGCCGGAGGGGGCCGTCCGCACCGATGGGCGCTTGCACTCGAAGGGGCAGAGTGCTAATCATTGGCGTTAGCACTCTCCCAGGGAGAGTGACAGACGAGGACCGGGTCGGTGAGGCCCGCGGGCCGGGCGGGGCAAGGAACCGCGCGGTCGGCAGGCCGTCCGTCGCGGGCGCCAGCGCGGTCCGGAGCAATCCTCCCCCAGCCGCAGGCCGGGGGGACCCCGAAGTCCTGGGAGGACCACTTCACATGGCCAAGACCATCGCGTTCGACGAGGAGGCGCGGCGCGGCCTCGAGCGCGGGATGAACCAGCTCGCCGACGCCGTCAAGGTCACCCTCGGCCCCAAGGGCCGGAACGTCGTCCTCGAGAAGAAGTGGGGCGCGCCCACGATCACCAACGACGGCGTGTCCATCGCCAAGGAGATCGAGCTCGAGGACCCGTACGAGAAGATCGGCGCCGAGCTGGTCAAGGAGGTCGCGAAGAAGACGGACGACGTCGCCGGTGACGGCACGACGACCGCGACCGTCCTGGCCCAGGCGCTGGTCCGCGAGGGGCTGCGCAACGTCGCCGCGGGTGCCAACCCGATGGCGCTGAAGCGCGGTATCGAGAAGGCCGTCGAGGCCGTCTCCGCCGCCCTGCTGGAGCAGGCGAAGGACGTCGAGACCAAGGAGCAGATCGCCTCCACGGCCTCCATCTCCGCCGGCGACCCCCAGATCGGCGAGCTGATCGCCGAGGCCATGGACAAGGTCGGCAAGGAAGGCGTCATCACCGTCGAGGAGTCGCAGACCTTCGGGCTGGAGCTGGAGCTCACCGAGGGCATGCGCTTCGACAAGGGCTACATCTCGGCCTACTTCGCCACCGACATGGAGCGGATGGAGGCGTCGCTCGACGACCCCTACATCCTGATCGTCAACTCCAAGATCAGCGCGGTCAAGGACCTCCTCCCGGTGCTGGAGAAGGTCATGCAGTCCGGCAAGCCGCTGCTGATCATCGCCGAGGACGTCGAGGGCGAGGCGCTCTCCACGCTCGTCGTCAACAAGATCCGCGGCACCTTCAAGTCCGTCGCGGTCAAGGCGCCCGGCTTCGGTGACCGCCGCAAGGCCATGCTCGGCGACATCGCCATCCTCACCGGTGGCACCGTCATCTCCGAGGAGGTCGGCCTCAAGCTGGAGAACGCCGGTCTGGACCTCCTGGGCCGCGCCCGCAAGGTCGTCATCACCAAGGACGAGACCACCATCGTCGACGGTGCCGGTGACAGCGAGCAGGTCCAGGGCCGCGTCAACCAGATCCGCGCCGAGATCGAGAACTCGGACTCGGACTACGACCGCGAGAAGCTCCAGGAGCGCCTCGCGAAGCTGGCCGGCGGCGTGGCCGTCATCAAGGCCGGTGCCGCCACCGAGGTGGAGCTGAAGGAGCGCAAGCACCGCATCGAGGACGCGGTGCGCAACGCCAAGGCCGCCGTGGAGGAGGGCATCGTCGCCGGTGGTGGCGTGGCCCTGCTCCAGACCGTCTCCGTCTTCGAGAAGCTCGACCTGGACGGCGACGAGGCCACCGGTGCGCAGGCCGTCAAGCTGGCGCTGGAGGCCCCGCTCAAGCAGATCGCGGTCAACGCCGGCCTGGAGGGTGGCGTCGTGGTCGAGAAGGTGCGGAACCTCACCCCGGGTCACGGCCTCAACGCCGCGACCGGTGAGTACACCGACCTGATGGCCGAGGGCGTCATCGACCCGGCGAAGGTCACGCGCTCCGCGCTGCAGAACGCCGCGTCGATCGCCGCGCTGTTCCTCACCACCGAGGCCGTCATCGCCGACAAGCCGGAGAAGGCCGCCGCGGCCGCTCCGGGCGGTATGCCCGGCGGTGACATGGACTTCTGATCGGCCCTGCCGATCGGCGTCCCGAACCGTCCCGGACGGTCCGGAGGGCGGCACCCCAGCTGGGGTGCCGCCCTCCGGCGTTTCCGGGGCCCTGCCGCCCGGTGGCTCCGCCCTGCCCCGGGGTGGCCCGCGGCCGCGCCGCCTGGTGATCCTGCCTTGCCGCGGGCCGCCCCCGGCCTCGTCACCCGATGCCTCCGCTCTGCCGCAGCCTGCCACCCGGTGGCTTTGCTTTTCCGCAGGTGGCCCGCGTCCTTGCCGCCCGGCGGTCCCGCGTCTCCCTGCTCGGTCCCACGGCCGGGATGGCGGCGCCGTGACCGCCCCCTTGGACTCGCCCGGCGAAGGGAGGACGAGCCTGGGTGGCTCCAACCCGTGCGCCCGGGGCGGGCGGGTGTCCGCACGCCGGGGCGGGCGGGCGTCCGTGTGGCGCCGGTCAGCGTCCGCCGGCCGCCTCCTCCAGCGCCTCCCGGAGCCTGCCGTCGGCGCGCTGCAGCAGACCGGCGGCGGTGGCCGCGTCCACGCCCGCGAGCAGGCTCAGGATCGCGGGCTTCACCTCGCCGCCGGTGGCCGCCAGCGCGGTCTCGATCTCCTCGTCCCCGGCGCCGGTGGCCAGCGCGACGATCCGCCGCGACCGGGCGCGCAGCTTCTCGTTGGAGGCCCGGAGGTCGACCATCAGATTCCCGTAGGTCTTGCCCAGCCGGATCATGGTGATGGTGGAGACCATGTTGAGCACCAGCTTCTGCGCGGTGCCGGCCTTGAGCCGGGTCGAACCGGTCAGCAGCTCCGGGCCGGTGACCACCTCGATGCCGTGCTCGGCCGCCGCCGCCAGCGGGGAGCCCGCGTTGCAGGAGAGGCCGACGGTCAGCGCGCCCAGCCCCCGTGCGTACGCGACGGCGCCGACGGCGTAGGGCGTCCGGCCGGAGGCCGAGACGCCGACCACCGTGTCCTCCGGGCCGATCCGCAGCGCCGCCAGGTCCGCGGCGGCCTGCTCCGCGTCGTCCTCCGCGCCCTCGACGGAGCTGACGACGGCGGACGGGCCGCCCGCGATCACCCCGACGACCTGCCCCGGCGCGGTGCTGAAGGTGGGCGGGCACTCACTGGCGTCCAGCACGCCGAGGCGCCCGGCGGTGCCCGCGCCCGCGTAGACCAGCCGGCCGCCGCGGGCCATCCGCCCGGCGACCGCGTCCACGGCCGCCGCGATCCGCGGCAGCTCCCGGGCCACGGCGGCGGGCACGCCCGCGTCCTCCCGGTTCATGAGTTCGGCGATCTCCAGCGTGGACAGCCGGTCGATCCCGGCGAGTTCACCGCGGAACGCCTCGGTGGTCAGGGTGCCGAGCTGGGCACGGAGCCCGCCGCCGCCCGGGACGCCGCCCGGGGGGCCGGAGGGGTGGGGCGCCGGCGGGGAGGAAGGGGGCGGGGGAGCCGCACCGGCGGGCCCGTCGGCCTCGGCCCCGCGGGGTGGCTCGCCGAGGGTGGGGGACCGGTGGTCGGTATGGCCCGCGTCGCCGGAACCGGAAGGGTCACCGGAGCGGGAGGACCCGGAGGGGCCGGGAGGTCCGGAAGGGCCGCCAGAGCCGGGAGGTCCGGAAGGGCCGCCAGAGCCGGAAGAGCCGGAAGAGCCGGAAGAGCCGGAAGAGCCGGAAGAGCCGGAACGGCCGAAAGGACCAGGGGGACGGGGAGATGGGGACGAGGAACACATGACTGCCGCACTCCGGGGGTTGGGAGGGACGGAACGCCGCCAGCGGTCCCCGTCCGGGTCAGGGGCGGGGGGTGTGGCGGTGGGCCAGGGCCTCGTAGGAGGCGGAGAGCGCGGGCGCCGCCGTGTCGTAGGTCCGCTGGGCCACCCCTATGAACAGACAGTCCACGACGAGGAGTTGGCTGGTGCGGCTGGACATGGCGGCCGGGCGCAGCTCACTCTCCCGGGCGGGGGAGGTGGTGAGCACGTGGTCGGCGTACTGGGCGATCTCACCGTCCGGGCGCCCGGTGATCGCCACCGTCGTGGCGCCCCGGTCGAAGGCGGTGCGCAGCGGCTCGATCACGTCCAGGGTGCGGCCGGAGTGGGTGACGGCCACGGCCGCGTCCCCGGCGCGGAGCTGGACGGCACCGGTCATGGCGAGGTGAGGATCGGCGTGCGCGTGCGCGGACAGCCCGATGCGGAGCAGCTTCTGCGCGAGGTCCTGCGCGACGAGGTTGGAGGCGCCGACGCCGTAGACGTCGACCCGGCGGGCGGAGGCCAGCGCCGAGACGGCCGCGTCGAGCTGGGCGGCGTCCAGGGCGGCGGCGGTGTCGGCGAGGCACTGCTGCTCCTCGCGCGCGAGTTTGACGATCACCTCGGGCAGCGGGTCGTCCACCGCGATGTCGGCGGTGACGGCGGGGGCGGCGCCGGACTCCTGCTGCGCGGCGAGGCCCGCGAGCGCCAGCCGCAGATCCCGGTAGCCGGGGTAGCCGAGGGTGCGGGCGGTGCGGACGACGGTGGCCTCGCTGGTCCCGGTGCGCTCGGCCAGGCCCGTGACCGTGAGCACGGCGCAGCCGGCCGGGTCACCGGCGACGGTCTCGGCCACCCGCTGCATGGAGCGGGTCATCGTCGGGCCGAGCATCCTGACCTTGGCGGCGAGGGCGGCCGGAGGGGTACCGGTGAAAGTTTTCTTCACGCTGCTGCTCACTCCTGAAAGGTATTTTCAGCTTCGCCGGGGCGTCAAGAGGAGGGCCTGCCCGGCCTGGGGTGCCCTGCTGGTCGCCGCCGCGTCCCGCCGTGCCCCGGGCGGTTTCGCCGTCGCGGTCAGCGCCGGGAGGGGGCCTGGGTGCCGGCGGCCACCGGCTGCATGAGAGTGCCGGCCGAGTCGGTAACGGCGGCCGGGGCCCGCGCGGCCGGGTACACGCTGCCGACGGTGCTGTTCCAACTCGCTCCGGAGGAAGGGGAGGCTGCCGATGTCCCGTAGACGTGGTGGGATTGCCGAGCCGTCGCGGGGCGGTCGCGGGCCCGGCGCCGGGTTCCGGGGACCGGGCGAGGCATCGAGTTGAGCCGCCCGACCGGCGTCCTGCAGCCGCACCCGTCCCGGCAGGGCGGTCCCGCCGACGCCGCCCGGCACGGGAGTGAGACAGCAATGAAGCTGGCAGTCGGGTGACGGCCATACGGCCGGAAGAGGCCCACGAGGCCGTGCGGGCCGCCGCGGCCCAAGAGTGCCTCCTTTTCCGGCTGTCCACGGAAGGGCGAGCGGGACGAGGGGCTCTTCGGCGCCGTCAGGTGGACGCTTTCACTCGACCCGCCCGTCGTGGTGGGTCCTGCGGTTGCGATGCCTTCGCCGATTCGCTGTGGGAGAGCATCCATGCGCTGGAGCGCTGCCGGGTTCCTCATCCTCCGGCCGGGCGCGGCCTCGTTCGCCGAGGTGAGTCCCGAGGACTTCCGGGCAGCCGTGGGCGTGCTGGGGGGACGTGGCGGAGCCCCTCGCAGACGGGCACGCGACCGTGGGCCGACCCACGAGACTCCGCGTGTTCATCGACAGCTGACCGCCGCGCCTTGAGCAGGCGGCTGAAGACCCCGTGGCGCGCGGGCCGGAACCGGGGCCCCGGGGCAAGTGTTGCCGTGCCGCCGCGTGCGTGACCATGCGGCACAACTCAACCTGTAGATAAGCGTTTTGGTCAATGAGACGTCAGATTGGCTGTGATGTGCCTGTGAAAAATGCGTATGCAGCGTGAAGATGAATCGGCTGCGCAGAGATCATCCCGAGAGGGTGCGCGGCCCTGGGGTCGTTCGGTCTGACTCGCCGCGACGCACGCTTGGATGAGGGATGCCGGAACGTTTCGGCACGTGGCATGCCTGATTGATAAATGTTCATGTGTGGGGGGGAATTCTTCTAATGGGACTGCGTGGCACGCTCGGACGGTCGACGTCCGCGGTGCTGGCGACGATCACCGCGATGACCGCGGTGACAGCCTGGGGCGTTGGGCCGATGGCCCAGGTCTCGTGGGCGGAGCCGGGTGACGGACTGGACACCTTGGTGGAGGACTTCGCCTATCCCGACAGGGACGAACTTGTGGATGAGAAGGGGCTGAAGCTCATCTCGGGCGACGGGAACATCCAGGTGGCCGACTGTACGTCAGGCGGCGATGACCTGGTGCGGATCAACAGCCGGGCGAGCGGCAACGTCTGCTTCGCGGTCTCCGGCCCGGTGGGCTATCTGACCATGGAGATCGAGCGGACCTATCTGGCGAAGTCCGACGCTCGCGACGACGTCATGGCGACGGTGCGCACGGAGGACCCCAGGACCAACGAGTCCGAGGTGGAGGAGGTCGACCTCGAACCGGGGAGCTGGAAGGCACTGGGCGAAGGGCTCGACCCGGAGCTCCAGTCGACCCTTCTGGAACTCAGCGTGGGCAAGGACAAGCCCGGGGCGGTCCTGAGCGGTGATGCCGCACGCCCGTGGCTGGCGCGGGTCACCATTGGCAAGCCGGGTTACGCGGGCGGCCGGAACTGCAGCGGCGCGCTCGTCGACAGGACCTGGGTGCTGACGGCGGCGAGCTGCTTCACCGAGGATCCGACCAAGCCGGTAGCGGTGGGTGCGCCAGCGCGGGGCACCACGGTCTCCTTCGCCGGGAAGGCCCCGATACGGGTCAACCATCTCGTCCCGCGCGACGACCGGGACCTAGTGCTGGCACGGCTGTCCGCCCCGGTCGCCGGCATCGAGCCCGCTGCCGTGGTGGCGACCGCGCCTGCCGACGGTGCCGAGCTCGTCGCCGCCGGGTACGGCCGGACCGGCAGCGCCTGGGTGCCGGGCACCCCGCACAGCAGTGACGTGACGCAGGCTGCGAGCACGGCCACGGCCGTGAAGCTGGCAGGGGGCCGGATCTGCAAGGGCGACGCCGGCGGCCCGGTACTCGACGTCAACGGACTGATCAGCGGAGTGCAGAGCCGGGCCGACCACGCCGGCTGCCTGGGGCAGTCGGGCCAGGGCGCCGACGCCACCGCAGCGCGCGTCGACAACATCGCCTCCTGGCTGAGCGGCAGTACCTTCACGGGCAAGGCCCGTTTCACTCTCGACGAGGGTGCCGGTTCGCGTCGTGTGCTGGGCGGTGAGGCGGAGGAGTTCGCCGCCGCGGTGGCCGGTGGGGCACAGTTCGGGGCGGGCGGCAGGAAGGGTTCCGCGCTGAGGCTGGACGGTTCGTCGGGGTATGCGGCGACGGCGGGTCCGGTGGTGGACACGACGAAGTCGTTCTCCGTGTCGGCGTGGGTGAAGCTGGAGAACAAGGACGGGAACTACACCCTCCTGTCCCAGGCCGGCTCGCGCGCCAGCGGTTTCCAGCTCTACTACTCGAAGTCTTTCGACAAGTGGGTGTTCAACCGCCATGTGAAGGACACCGACGACACGGCGATCGTGCGTTCGCTGAGTTCGGCCGCCGTGGAGACCGGCGTGTGGACGCATCTGGCCGGGGTGTACGACGCCTCGGCGAAGACGGTGCAGTTGTTCGTGAACGGCAAAGCGCAGCCTGCCGCCGAGTTCACCACCCCGTGGCGGGCTTCCGGCGCTCTGCAGTTGGGGCGGTTGCGGTGGCGCGGTGTCTGGCAGGAGCATGCGGCCGCGAGCCTCGACGAGGTGCGGGTAGTGCAGTCGGCGATGACGCAGGCCGACGCCGCGGCCGGGGAGAGCGCTCAGCTTCCCGCGCACTTGCAGGAGTTGGCGTCGTTCCCTCTGGACGAGAGCGCGGGGGAGACCCACGCCCGAGGCGGGCTGGGCGCCGGGATGGTCGCGTCGGTGACTGGAAGCGGCGCACGGCTCGGCGTGGCGGGCAGGGTCGGCACGGCCCTGAAGCTGGACGGGGCGGGGTATGCGGCGACGGCGGGTCCGGTGGTGGACACGACGAAGTCGTTCTCGGTGTCGGCGTGGGTGAAGCTGGACGACAAGGACGGCAATTACACGTTCGTGTCGCAGGCCGGCGATCGGGCCAGCGGTTTCCAGTTGTACTACTCGAAGTCCTTCGACAAGTGGGTGTTCAACCGCCATGTGAAGGACACCGACGACACGGCGATCGCGCGTTCGTTGAGTTCGGGTGCGGCGGAGGCCGGGGTGTGGACGCATTTGGCCGGGGTGTACGACGCGTCGGCGAAGACGGTGCAGTTGTTCGTGAACGGCAACTCGCAGACGGCCGCCGAGTTCACGACCCCGTGGCGGGCCAACAGCGCACTTCAGATCGGCCGGCTCTTCTACAAGGGCTCCTTCCAGGAGAACGTCCCCGGAACCATCGACAACGTCCAGGTCTGGGACAGCGCCGTGGGCACCGACCAGATCTTCAACGGCGGGATCGCCTTCGGGAAGTAGCCGTCCCGGGATCACTTCTCTTTCGGCGGCCCGGCCTGGCAGGTCCTGCTGGGACCGGGCCGCTGTTCTCGCGCGCACCGGAGCTCTGCCTCCTGCGTGCTCACGCTCATGACGAGGATGCGGAAAATGAAACATCGGGGCGTATTAGCGCTGCCGTTAACGGTGCTGACAGCGTTGTTAGTAGCCACGGGGGCAGCCGCAACGAGCCGCGCGGTCGAGGCGGCACCTGATCCGCGGGCAGACGCGGTCGAGAGAACATCCCTCACCGAGAAGGCCGCCTTCACCCTCGACGAGGGTGCCGGTTCGCGTCGTGTGCTGGGCGGTGAGGCGGAGGAGTTCGCCGCCGCGGTGGCCGGTGGGGCACAGTTCGGGGCGGTCGGCAGGAAGGGTTCCGCGCTGAGGCTGGAGGGTTCGTCGGGGTATGCGGCGACGGCGGGTCCGGTGGTGGACACGACGAAGTCGTTCTCGGTGTCGGCGTGGGTGAAGCTGGACGACAAGGACGGCAATTACACGTTCGTGTCGCAGGCCGGCGATCGGGCCAGCGGTTTCCAGCTCTACTACTCGAAGCACTACGACAAGTGGGTGTTCAACCGGCACGCTGCGGACAGCGACAGCCCGGTGATCGTCCGCGCGAAGAGTAACGCCACCGCGCAGCCGGGCGTGTGGACGCATCTGACCGGCTCCTACGATGCCGACAAGAAGTCGGTGTCGCTGAACGTGAACGGTCGGCTCCAGGAGTCGGCGGAGTTCACGACTCCGTGGCGGGCTTCCGGCGCTCTGCAGTTGGGGAGACTGCGCTGGCACGGCGCCTGGCAGGAGTACGCGGCCGGGGGTCTCGACGAGGTGCGGGTCGTGCAGTCTGCGGTGACGGACGCCGACGCCGCCTCGATGGCCGATGGTGACCTTCCGTCGCACTTGCAGGAGTTGGCGTCGTTCCCGCTGGACGAGAGCGCGGGGGAGACGCATGCCCGCGGGGGCCCGGGCGCCGGGATGGCCGCGTCGGTGGCCGGGCGCGGTGCGCGGCTCGGTGTGGCGGGCAAGACGGGTACGGCGCTGAGGCTGGAGGGTTCGTCGGGGTACGCGGCGACGGCGGGTGCGGTGGTGGATACGACGAAGTCGTTCTCGGTGTCGGCGTGGGTGAAGCTGGACGACAAGGACGGGAACTACACGTTCGTGTCGCAGGCCGGCGATCGGGCCAGCGGTTTCCAGCTGTACTACTCGAAGTCTTTCGACAAGTGGGTGTTCAACCGCCATGTGAAGGACACCGACGACACGGCGATCGTGCGTTCGCTGAGTTCGGCCGCCGCGGAGACCGGCGTGTGGACGCATCTGGCAGGGGAGTACGACGCCTCGGCGAAGACGGTGCAGCTGTTCGTGAACGGCGAGGCGCAGCCTGCCGTCGAGTTCACGACCCCGTGGCGGGCCAACAGCGCACTTCAGATCGGCCGGCTCTTCTACAAGGGCTCCTTTCGGGAAAACGCCACCGGCGACGTCGACGACCTCCGCATCTCGGAGCAGACCTCTGCGGTGTACTGCGCCGACACCTATGCCATCGGGCACCGCGGCGCACCGGAAATCGCTCCGGAGAACACCATCGCCTCGCTGGAAGCTGCAGCCGACGGCGGCGCGGACTGGGTCGAGACCGATGTGCGGTTCTCCAAGGACGGCCAGGCGGTCGTCCTACACGACGCGACTGTCGACAGGACTACCAATGGCACGGGCCGCGTCGACGAACTGACCGCCGAGGAGATATCCCGGCTGACCGTGGACGGCGGCGGCCGGGTCCCCACCCTGGAACAGGCGCTGACCGCGCTCAAGGACAGGCCTGCCCGGCTCCTCCTCGAGATCAAAGGCCCACAGCCGACCGAGGCCGTCGACCGCGCACTGGAGCACGTCGCCGAGGCCGGAATGACCGAGCGCACCCTGCTCCAGTCCTTCGACGAGAACATCGTCCGAGACGCGGCAGCGTCACCGCACAGGACCGAGGTCGCGCTGCTGAGGTCGCAACTCGATGCGAACCCCGTCGCGACGGCCCGCGCGTTCTCGCTCAGCGGATACGCCGTGAAATCCAGCGGCCTCGCGGCACGGAGCGCCGCAGTGAAGCAACTCAAGTCGGCCGGAGTCCAGGTCTTCGTCTGGACCATCGACAGCGAAAGCGAATGGAAGGACGCGACGGCCTGGGACGTCGACGGCGTCATCACCAACCGTCCGGACGCGTTTCTCCGCTGGAGGGAAGCCAACTGTGCTGAGAAGTAGTCGGAACCGCACCGCGATGGTGGCAGCGGTACGCGCGTCCGCGCGTGGCGGTAAGGAGGCCGGGCGTTGCTGAGGAGATCCCGACTGCCGGGCCTGCGCGGTGTCGTGGCGACGCTGCTGGCCTTGGTGATGGTGGTGGGCCTGGACTTACGGCCCGCCGCGGCGGAGGAGCCACCGGAGTACGACCGGTCGGACCTCGTCGAGGTGTGGAAGTACGGTGGCCCGGGCGTACGGAGGGCGGCCGAGGCCGCCCTGATGGGGTCGGACGAGAACGTCCAGACCTTCATGACCGAGGATCTGCCGGTCATCTGGGAACACGATCTCCGCGTCCAGGTGGCCCAGATCATGGCGATGGGTGGGCCGGGCGTCCGTGAGGCGGCCGACACCGCGCTGGATGGCGGTGTCGAGGAGCTGAAGGCGTTCCTCGACGGAGGGCTCGTCGGCCCGTACGACGACGATCTGCGCGTCGAGGTGACGCAGATCATGGCCGCCGGCGGACCGGGCGTGCAGGAGGCCGCGAACGAGGCGCTGGACGGCTCGTCCGACGACTGGCGCCGGTTCATCACCGAGGGCCAGTTCGAGGCGCGCGAAGTCGACAACCGGGTGCAGGTCGCCCAGTTGATGACGGCGGGCGGGCCGAACGTCAAGAAGCTCGCCCAGCAGGCGCTGGACGGGACCCCGGAGGACGTCCAGGAGTTCTTGGACCACGGGTGGCAGGTCGCGTCCGCACGGGACCAGGAGACCCTCACCGTCTCGCAGCTGGCCAAGCTCGCCGACCGCGCCCAAAAGCAGGCCACGGAGTTGACCGAGAAGGCCAAGGAGGAGGCGGCCAAGGCACAGCGGGCCACGCAGCGGGCGAAGGAGGCGGCACAGGTCGCGGCCCGAGAGGCGGAGGCGGCCAAGTCCTCGGCCGGGAAGGCCGCGGCGGCCGCGTCGCGGGCCGCGGCCGCGGCCGACCGGGCGGCGCAGTCGGCCCGTACGGCGGTGTCCGCCGCCGCGGGGGCGAACCGGGCGGCGCGGGTGGCCGCCACGGCCGCAGCGCAGGCGGCCTTCGCGGCCAGCCGGGCCGGGAGCGCGGCTTCCTCGGCACGGTCCGCGGCCGCCGCGGCGGCCGGTGACGCCACCCGGGCGAAGCAGGCCCGGGAAGCAGCCGAGAACGCGAGGAATGCCGCAAAGGGGGCGCGGAAGGCGGCGGACGCCGCCGACAAGGCCGGTCTGGCGGCCGAGAACGCGGCAAAGGCAGCCGGTGCGGCCGCCAGCGCGGGTGCCAACGCCGCGGCCGCCGCCGCAGCGGCGGCCGAGGCCGGCCGCTGGGCGGGTCAAGCCGGAGCCAGGGTGGAGGAGGCCGAAGCGGCGGCGGCCCGGGCCAGGCGCCTGGCCGGTCAGGCCACGCGCGCAGCAAACGCGGCGCAGTCCAACGCCAACCAGGCTGCCACGGCCGCACGGCAGTCGCGCACGGCCGCCAACAATGCCGCGGATCATGCCGAGGCCGCGGCCGAGGCCGCGGACAAGGCCGCCGACGAGGCCGGCAAGGCCGTGGACGCCGCCAAGAAATCCACCGCGGCGGCCAACGCCGCCACCGAGGTCGCCAACAGCGCGCAAGCAGCGTCCACCCAGGCCAAGACCGTGGCCCGGCTGGCCCGCGACGCCGACGCCGAACGCCTGGCCGAGCAGGAGGAAGAGAACGTCCTGGCGGCCGAGGAGGCCAAGAGGGCATACGACGAGCGCGTCGCCGCCGCGCGGTGGGAGGCGGGGCGGATCCAGCAGCTCGACACCGAGACTCGGAAACTCTGGGAGGAAGCCGCCGCGGCGACGGATCCCGAGGTCACGGTCACCAAGGGCAGGCAGGCTGCAGTCAACCTGATGACGAGCGGTGGAACCTGGGTCCGCGAAGCCGCCGAAACGGCTCTCGTGGGCACCGGGGCGGACGTTACCGCGTTCGTGCGCGGCGGGGGGCTGGAGCTGGCCCTGGCGCAGGACGACCGCGCCAGCGTCGCGCACATCGCCGCCACCACCGACAAGCCCGCCCAGCAGGAGGCTGCCCTGGCCGTGCTGGACAAGCCGGTCGACGAGGTCCGGGAATTCCTGCGCACCCGCGCCTACCCGGGCAAGGAACACGACGACCGCGTGGCCGTCGCGCAGATCATGGACAAGGGCGGGCCGGGGGTGAAGGCCGCGGCTTCCCAGGCACTGGACGGCACCGCGGAGGACCTGCACCGGTTCCTGGCCACCGGGCAGCACAAGGCCCGGGAGGAAGACGACCGCGTGGCCGTCGCCCAGGATCTGGCCAACGGCGGTCCCGAGGTCAAGGCGGCGGCGCAGGCGGCTCTGTCGGGACCACCGTCGTATCTTCGGGCCTTCCTGGAGATCGGTCGGTACAAGGCGCAGCAGCGGGACGCCAACGCGGCCGCGCACATCGCCGAGATCGACATCCTCCTGGCCGCTGCCGACCGGTCGGCAGCGCTCGCCCACAAGGACGCCGCCGAGGCACAGGTCGTCGCGGCGGAAGCGCGCAAGGACGCCGCCGAAGCGGTCAGCTGGGCGAACGCGGCGCAGGAGTCCGCGAAGAATGCGTCCAAGCATGCCCAGCAGGCGGACAAGTCCGCCGACCAGGCGGCCGAGTCGGCCAACCGTGCCGCCGAGTCCGCCAAGAAGGCCCGCGACGCCGCCGCGGCCGCGCGCAACGACGCACAGGCGGCGACGCGCTCCGCGGAACGGGCGCAGAGGTCCGCGACGATCGCGTCCGGCTATGCCCGCCAGGCCAGCATCGCCGCGTATCAGGCGGGAGTCTCCGCCGCTTCCGCCGGCAAGGACGCCGAAGCGGCCGCGAAGGCCTCGTTCGAGGCCCGGAAGATCGCGGCTGAGAAGCTGATCGAGGAATTCAAGGAGCAGGTGAGGAAGGAAGCGAAGGCCGATGGCCTTAGCAAGCCGCTTTCCGACGACGAACTCCGTGACCTCATCCACAAGCGTTTCATCGAATACCGCGACAAGTACATGGAGCACGGCGATCTGACGCCGGGGACAGTGCTGATCTGTGCGGGCGACGGGGCCGGAGGAATGAGCTGCACGGAAAGCACCTACATGGAACGCCTGATTTCCTGGTACGTCGGTGCGGAGGAGATCGACCGGTGCCTCAGGGATTTCAAGGCGTCCTGCCTCTCCGGCCTCGCGCTGAATGCCCTCAAGATCAAGGCGTTCAAGAGGATGAACGGCTCGTGCCCGAGGAAGAACGCCGCGCAGAGCAGCCGCGCTTTGAAGGCGGGAGACTGGGAGAACCCGGGCGCGACGAGGCCCGTCGCCCACCGGACGGCTTCGGCCGATCTGCGGTCGGGTAGCGCGGAGGCAGCGTTCCTGTTGAGCCAGGGCTCCGGTCCCTGTGTTCCGTGGATCAGTCCCGGTTCGCTTCCGCCGGCTGAGGAGCGGGCTCTCAACGACGCCCTGGGGCATATCGACGCGGGCACCGTGCCCACCGGCCCCACCGCGACGAAGTGGGGGACCAAGTTCAAGAACTGGGCCGGTGATCTGCCCGGAGCGTCCGGTCCGACCTCGCCCTACCGCGAGTACAGGGTCGCGCCTCCACCGGGGACCGGCGGTGCCGGTCCGCTGCGGGTGGTCAAGAACATCAACACTGGTGAGGTCTACTACACTTGGACCCATTACGGGGACAGCGGTCCGCCGGCCTTCGTGAGAATTCGGTGAGGGGAAATGGATCTGACTTGGGGTCTGACGGTTGTGCGGCCGGAGGAAGCCCATGAGGCCGCACGGGCCGCCGTAGCCGAGGGTTGCCCTCTGTACCGGCTCTCCGTGGAAGGAGATCCGGGACGGGCGGCATTCTTCGACGCCGTCCGCAGAACACTGCCTCTTGATCCGCCGCTGGTCGGGTCCGGAAGCTGGGATGCCCTCTCCGATTCGCTGTGGGAGGGAATCCACGGGCAGCGGTGCGAACGGGTGGTCATTGTCTGGCCGGACGCGGCATCCTTCGCCGAGGCGAGCCCGGAGGAGTTCCGCACGGCCCTGGACGTGCTGGCGGATGTGGCGGAAACCCTCTCGGACGAGAGGGCCACGGTGGGACGGCCCACGGAACTCTGCGTGTACATCGGCAGATAGGCGCGGAGGTGCAGTGAGATCAGCGGTGGGGACGCGGCCTCGGGCGTCCCCACCGCCAACTCGGTTCGCAGAGCACCGGCCGTGCACCGCCGTTCTCGTCCGCCTCCGGTCTGCTTCCCTCCGCCCTTCGTTCCCGTGGCCGGTCCGGAGGGCTGCCGCGTCAGCGTCTGACGGCCGTACCGCGCAGAGCGGGCGAAGTGAGTGAAGCGCATGGGCGCGCCGTGGTGTCAGGGAACCGGAGACCGGCCCCGGAGACCGGGGGACTGACGTGCTGAACGTGCTGAAAGTGTCGGCAGGAAGTTTGGGTGTTTTCTATGGTGTCCGCAGTTGTGCCGTACCGGCTGGTTGACATGGATTCTCAGGAGATCCTCCTGCTGGCCGAGGACGTGCGAGGCTTCTTCATCGGCGCAGACGAAGAGCCGCCGAGGACAGTCGTCTTCGTCGGGGCCCGTCATATCCGGCAGGGCAAGAAGAAAACCGAGTCGACGCAACTCGAGATCGTCGATCGAGGGATGGGTAAAATCGGCGCCTATTACATTGGGAAAGTCGCTCGTGGCGCACAAGGGCTTCGCGGGGGCGGTGGGGGATATTCGGATGTGGAGTACTCGTTCCATGGAAATGCTTGCGAATATCCCAAAGCTGGAGAGATCTGGAGGAAGTGGTCGGACAGTAAGCAGGTTTCGCTTGGCGGGTGGGCTGAGTATCCTTCCGAATATCACGCCAGTTGGCTGCATGTGGTCCAGACGGCGTGGTTCTCCTGCGGGCTGAGAGCAACTCGGTACCAGACTGCCGAAACGGCAGGTATCGAAGGTCGCGAGTTGGCGACCGAGGACGCTTTCTACTGTGCTGTGGGGGAAGCGGTCAACGGGCCGGGAGGGTACTTCGGGTCGAACCTCGACGCTCTTTACGACTGCTTGAGGACGATGAAGCGGGAGGAGGCTCATCCGTTCTGCCTCGAGTGGGGCGACTTCTCGTTCTCCCGCGAGGTGCTGGGGGGTGAGTTCACGAGTTCAGCGTTGTCTATATTCCAAGAATTCGGTGTTCAGGTGAACCTCGCCGGCGATTGACGGATGTGGGCGGTCGAGTGGCAAGGGCGATCCGGGTGGCGGTCGCAAGGCGTACGGGGGCGAGGGCAGGTCGAAAATTCTCACCGAAAGGTGCCGGCACGGAGCGGGGAGCGGCCGGGCCGGCGCCGGCCGGCGGGAGCGGGCGGGCGGGCGGTCCTGGGAGGCGGGAGAATGGACGCCATGGAGCTGGAGAACGCACTGCACGCCGCACGGGCTCTGGTGCTCGCCGACCTGGCGGCCGGGAACGTCGCCGACGCGGACATCGTCTCCCTCGTGGAGGAGTCGGTGGCACACCGCCGCTGGTGGGTCGGGCAGTGGCCGGAGGGCGCGGTGTTCGTCACCGGACTGGTCGCCCAGGACGTCCAGGACGCGCTGCTGGAACGGTACGGCCGCTGGCCCCTCTGCCCGGTCTGCACGGACGCGGGCGATCCCCACGCGCTCGACGTCGACCCCGAACTCGGCACCGATCCGCACTGGGTGTGCCCGGCCACGGCCACTTCGGTGGCGGCGGTGGGCCGCCTCGGCTCGGTGCTGGGACGGTGACGGCGGTGCCGAAGGTGCGGGCGGCCGGGGCGGTGACGGTGGCAGGAACGTCGGTGGCAGGGACGCCGGCGGCAGGGACGCTGACGGGGGAGCGGACAGCGGTGCGGGTGACGGGGCAAGTGGCGGGGGCGCGGGCGGCGGTGTGGGCGCCGGGGACGGTGACGGCGGTGTGGGCGGCTGTGCGGGGGCCAGGGGCAGTGAAGGCGGTGCGGGCGGCACGGCCGGCCGGGGCGGCCGGTTCGGTACCGGTGGCGGCGCGGGCCGGGTGGTCCGCCGCATGACCGTCTACATCGACCCGCCGATATGGCCCGGGCACGGCCGGATGTGGTCGCACCTGGTCAGCGACGAGTCCTACGAGGAGCTGCACGCCTTCGCGGAGCGGCTGGGCTCGCCGCGCCGCGCCTTCGACCGGGACCACTACGACGTGCCGTCCGAGCGCTACCGCGCGGCCGTGGCACTCGGCGCGGTGGAGGTCGGCTCCAAGGAACTGCTCCGGCGGCTGACGGGGGCCGGCCTGCGCCGCCCCAAGGGGCGGGCCGCCACCGGCGGCTGACGTCCGGGCCCGCTCCGGCGGGCCGGTGGCGCCGCTGCCGCCCGCCACGATCGCGTGGAGACCAGCCGGGCCGACCGGGCCGGCCCGGCCGGAGCGTGTCCACCCGGCAGCCGCCGCCCGTGTCCCGGGCCGGGGCGGGCCCCCACCTTGTCGTCCGCCACGAGCGCGCCGGGTCCGTGACGGTGGGCGGGTGGGGAGGGGGCATCGGCCGGTCGTGATTGCCGGGGGCGGTGTGGTGGGGCGGCGGGCCGCGTGGGTTCCCCAGGCGCCGATGTCCGCCCGGGCCGGGGTCAGCCGGCGGTGCCCAGGGGGCGTGGGGCGGCCGGTCCGGGTGCGGTGGCTTCGAGCGGCCGGCCGGGGGCTCCGCCGTCGCCCGCGACGACCGCGCTCGGCCTGGGCCGGTGCGTCCGGATGGCGAGGAGCACCCCGGCGACCGCCAGCGCGGTGATCGCCGCCCCGGCCCACGCCGTCGCCGCGAAGCCGAAGCCGGCGTCGATGACCAGGCCGCCCACCCACGGGCCGCCCGCGTTGCCGAGGTTGAAGGAGGCGGTGACGGTGGCGGCGGCCAGCGTCGGCGCGGCCCCCGCCACGTCGAACATCCGGGCGTTGAGCGCGGGCGCCGTGTAGAACGCGGAGACGCCCAGCAGCACCGCGAGCGTGACCACGGCGGCCGGCGCGCTCGCCGTCAGCGCCGCCGCGACCAGCAGCACTGTCGAGGCGACCGTCCCGCTGAGCAGCACCCCGAAGAGACGGCCGTCGGCGATCCGGCCGCCGATCGCGGTGCCGATGAGCGCGCCGGTCCCGAAGAGCGCCAGCACGGTGGGCACCCAGCCACTGCTCAGCCCCGCGACCTCCGTCAGCAACGGCGCGAGGTAGCTGAAGAAGCAGAAGACGCCGCCGCCCGCCAGCGCGGTGGTGACCACGGCCAGCCACACCTGCCGGTCGGCGTAGATGCGCAGCTCGCGGCGGAGCACGGGCAGTTCGGCGGGGCGGGGGATGCGCGGGATCAGCGCGAGAATGCCGGCGAGTGCCACCGCCGAGGCGGCGCCGACCGTCCAGAACGCCGACCGCCAGCCGAAGTGCTCCCCGAGGAACGCGCCCGCCGGGACGCCCAGCACGTTGGCGATGCTCAGCCCGCCGATCATCACCGCCATGGCGCGCGCCCGCTGCGTCACCGGGACCATCGCGACGGCCACCGCCGCCCCCAGCGCCCAGAACCCGGCGCAGGCCAGGGCGGAGACCACGCGTGACGTGAACAGCCAGCCGTAGGAGGGCGCCACCGCCCCCGCGACCTGGCCCAGTCCGAAGACGGAGATCAGCGCGATGAGCGTGGCGCGGCGGGGCAGCCGGAGCGTCGCCATGGCGAGCACGGGCGCGCCCACCACCATGCCCACGGCGAAGGCGGAGATCAGCAGTCCGGCGCGCGGAATGGAGACGTCCATGTCGGCGGCGATCGGCGGCAGCAGCCCCGAGAGCATGAACTCCGAGGTGCCCAGGGCGAAGACCGCCAGACCGAGCGTGTACACGGAAAGGGGCATGCGTGAGCGCTCGGAGGACATGCCTGGCACCAACACCGCCACGGCCCGCGCCATTCCCGGAACGGGACGTTCCGGGCTGTGGCGTGCCCGACACGGCCGGCGCCGCCCCCGCAGGGCCGTGCCGGACACCCGCTCCCGGCCGGCGAACGCGCCTGCCGGCGGTACCATCCCGCCATGGGAAGGACCGACAGCGGCGAGCGGCTGATCGCGGCGCCACCGGCGGCCGTCTACGGCGCCCTCCTCGACCCGGCGGCCCTGGAGGTCTGGCTGCCGCCGGACGGCATGCGCGGACGGATCGAGCGGTGGGACCCCCGGCCCGGTGGCGGGTTCCGGATGGTCCTCACCTACCTCGACCCCACCGGCGGCCCCGGCAAGACGTCGGACGCGACCGATGCCGTCGAGGTCGGCTTCGCCGACCTGGTGCCACCGGAGCGCGTGGTGCAGCGGGCCGTGTTCGAGGCCGGCGACCCCGCGTACGCGGGCACCATGACGATGACCTGGCACCTGGCCGCCACCGGAGGCGGGACCGAGGTGACCGTCACGGCCACGGATGTGCCGCCCGGCATCGACCGGGCGGACCACGAGGCCGGAATCGCCTCGTCCCTGGCCAACTTGGCGTCCTACGTCGAGACCGCGGGCTGACCGGCCCGGCGCCGCACCGGAGCCCGTCGCGTCCGGCGGCCGGGGCCTCCCCGCCCGGCGACTCCTGAACGGCGGCCGGCCCCGCCGCACCCGCCAGGCATCGCGCGGCCTCGTCCGAGGTCCCGCTCCGGCCACCGCTGTCCCGTCCCGCCCGCCGCTGTCCCGTCCCGCCCACCGCGCCCGCTCACCGGCGGTGGCCGTCACCCCTCCAGCAGCGCCAGCTCCGTGGCGAGGTTCTGCCGGGCGACCGGCTCCCACTTCTCGCCCGCCGGGGTGCGGAACAGCGGCACCGTGCCGAGCAGCGCGCGGAGCACCGCGGCGCGGCCCTCCCGGAACTCCTCGTCCGGCACGAACCCGTACTCCTCGCGGACGGCCGCCGCGTAGGACGCGTACTCCTCCGGGGCGCCGGCGAGGACCGCCAGGTCGGCGTCGCACAGCACCTCGCCGCACCGGTCACCGGGCGCCGGGTCGTGGGTCACGGTGAGCCGGACCAGCCGGGCCGTCTCGGCCGTGCGGGCCGGGGAGACCCCCGCCTCGGGCAGGGCGCGTTCGGCGAGACGCGCGCTGCGCTCCTCGTTCTCCGAGCGGTCCGGGCGGTAGACGGCGTCGTGGAACCAGGCCGCGAGCCGCACCGTGTCCGGGTCGGCGCAGTGGGCGGCCAGCTCGTCGATCCGGTCGAGAACGGCGGCCAGATGCGCGGTGGTGTGGTAGCGCCGCTGCGGCTCGGCCCACCGCGCGAGCAGGTTCTCGCCGTACGGGCGCGGGTCCGGCCCCGGGCCCTCCTGGCAGCGGCGCAGCAGGTCCGTCCAGCGGTCGAGAAGGGGGGTGGGCATGGGCCCATTGTGGTGCACGGTCCCGGCCGCCGCCGAGGGTACGGAAGGGTTGCCTCCGTGATGTCAGGGCCGGAACCGGAAGAGGCCCCGGCGGCGGAGGGTGCGCCAGGCGCGCCAGGCGCGGGTGGGGTGCTGGGGGTGGACGGGGCGCGGCGCCCGGCCGTTCACCCGTGGCCGGCCGGGGCCCGGCGGAGTTCCGGCGGGAGGTCCCGGGTGTGGACCACCGTCAGGCCGGAGACCGCCCGGGTCAGCGCCACGTACAGGCGGCGCAGCCCCGTCCGGGTGCCGGGCTCGGCGGCGATCACCGCGGCGGGCTCGTCCAGCACGACGTGGTCGTACTCCAGGCCCTTGACCAGCGTGGCGGGGACGAGCGTCAGCCGGGCCTCCGGGCCGGTCTCCTCGCCCGGGGCCAGATACGGCAGGTCCGCCGCCGTCAGCGCCGCGGCCAGCGCGGGGACCCGCGGATCGGCCACGATCAGGCCGACGGACCCCTCCCGCCGCAGCGCGTCGCGGCACGCCTCGACCACGGCCCGGGCCTGCTCCGCGGTCACCCCGCCGTCCTCGGGTCCCGTGCCGTCCGTGGGCGCGCCGTCCTCGCCGTCGCCCGCTCCGTCCGACGGCACCCGGCGGATCTCCAGGGAGCCCGCCGCCTCCCGGACGGAGGTCGCCGGGGTGAGCCCGGGTGCGATGACCGGCAGCAGCCGGGAGGCGTAGGCGATGACGTCCCGCGGCACCCGGAAGCCTTCCGTCAGTTCCTCGACCCGCCCGTCCGGCTTGCCGAGATGAGTCAGGGCCTCCGCCCAGCCGGGGGTGGACCAGGGGGTGGTGCCCTGGGCGAGGTCGCCGAGGACGGTGGCCGAGCCGGTGGAACAGCGCCGGCCCACGGCCCGGTACTGCATGGGGGAGAGGTCCTGCGCCTCGTCCAGCACGACGTGGCCCAGCGACGGGGTGCGGTCCAGGAGGTCCCGCGCCTCGTCGATCAGCACCGCGTCGGCCGCCGACCAGCGCGCCGAGCGGACGCTCCGCGGCGGCTTGGTCCACACCAGCTCCGCCTGCTCGGCCGGGGTCAGCACGCCTTCCGCGTGCTCGGCGAGGAAGGCCGCGTCGGAGAGGAGCCGCAGGACCAGCTTCGCCGGATCGACCGGTGGCCACACCTCCTTCACCAGCGCCTTCACCGCGCGGTCGCGGGCCACCGCGTTCTGCGTCCGGTCGTCCGGCGCCTCCCCGGCCGCCTCCATCCGCACCAGCACGGCGTGCGCGATCCGCTGCGGCAGCGCCTCGCGCGCGGCGTTGTAGCGGATGCCCCGCTCCAGCAGCTCCCCCACGATCTCCTGGAGTTCGTGCGCCGGGATCCGCCAGCGCCGCGAGCCGCGGACGACCACCAGCGGCTCCGTGGGTGGCGTCACCCCCGAGCGCACGGCCCGCCGCAGCACCTCGGCCATCCGCGCGTCCCCCTTCACCAGCGCCGCCGCCGGGGAGTCCGCCCCGCGCGCGCCCCCGCCCGGCTCCCCGGGCGCCACCAGCTCCTCGACCGTCGCCTGCGCCACCTCCAGCTCACCGAGGGCGGGCAGCACCTGCTGGATGTAGCGGAGGAAGGACCGGTTGGGGCCCACGACGAGCGTCCCGGAGCGGGCCAGCCGCTCCCGGTGGGTGTAGAGCAGATACGCCACCCGGTGCAGGCCCACGGCCGTCTTGCCGGTGCCCGGCGCGCCCTGGACGCAGAGGGTGCCGTCCAGCCCGGAGCGGACGAGCTCGTCCTGCTCGGGCTGGATGGTGGCGACGATGTCCCGCATCGGGCCGACGCGTGGACGTTCGATCTCCCGCTGGAGCAGACGCCCGGCGCCGTCGGCGGCCGAGGGGTCGGTGAGGTCCTCGTCCTCGTAGGCGGTGAGCTCGCCCCCGGTCCAGCCGAAGCGGCGGCGGAGCAGCACCCCCAGCGGCTGCTTCCGGGAGGCGCGGTAGAACGGCTGCGAGACGGGCGCCCGCCAGTCGATCACCATCGGGTCGCCCTCGGCGTCGTGGACGTGACGGCGGCCGATGTAGTAGCGGGCGGTGGCGGCCTCCGGCGCGTCCGGCCGGTCCCGGCAGTCCAGCCGGCCGAAGAACAGCGGGGTGCCGGCGTGGTCCGCGAGGGCCTTCACGCGGTTGTCGATCTGCGCCTGGAGGACGGCGGCGTTCACCCAGTTCGCCGTGACGTCGCTGATGTCCAGCCCTTCCACCTCCGCGCGCATGGCGCGCAGCGCCGCCCGGGAGGCGTCGAGATGGGCCCGCTCCCGGGCGAGGGGACCGGCGGGGTCCGGCTCCCCGCCGGGGGGCTCGCCGGGGCCGGCCCCGTGCCCGGGGGGCCCGGGAGGCGCCGAGGCCGGCCCGGTCCCGTGGGCGGGCGCCGTGGAGAGGACGGCGGCCTCGTCCCCCGGAGCGGTGACGGGGGTGACGGTCCCGCCGACCGGGGGCGCCGGCCGGCGGGGTGGCCCGGGAGGGCTCCCGCCGTCCGGGGGCGCGGTCGCGGAATCGGCCGATGACGGGTGCGCGGGCACGGCGGAGCCTCCGGGGTCCATGACGGCAGCGGTGACCGCTGCGGCTGCGTGAGCTGGGTGGACCGGCCGGTTTCCGTCCGGGCGGCGGCTCTCCCGGGGCGGCGGAAAGGCGGCGCGGGAGGCGGGGAAGCGGCGATTGTAACCACCGGGGGAGAGACCGGGCGAACCCTTTTGTACGCGGGGCCCAGGTGGCACGCCGGGTGACGCCCCGGGAACTCGCGGTGGCGCGGTGGCCCGTGGCGGCCGAGGGCCGGCGGGGCGGCCCGGATCCCTAGGGGACGGCGCCGTGCCGGATCCTCCTCCGGCAGGGCCGGGGCGCCCCCCGGGCGTACACCGCGACCTGCGCGGTTACATCTCTGGACCGATGCGCGGAAGGGGGACGAACCGCACGATGGGCACCATGAACACCACACCCGCACCCGCCACCCCGCCGGTACCGCCGCCCCGCAGGGCTCCGCACGGCGCCGCCCCGTCCGGCGCGCACCCGAACCACCGCCGCCATGTCCTCGGTGACGTCCTGCACGCCGTGCGGGTCTTCGCCGGTGCCGCGCTCAGCGTCGCCGTCCTCGGTGACACCGGGGAGCGCGACGACCGTGAGCGCCCCGGGAACGGAACCCCCGCGGGCTCCCGGACCGCCGGTACCGGCTCCGGCCCCGGGACTGCCGGCGCCACGGCCGTCCCCGGGACTGCCGGCGCCACGGCCCTCCCCGGAAGTGCCGCCTCCGGCGCCGTCGTCTCCGGGGATGCCGGCACCGGCGCCGCCTGAACCGGCCGCGCTCGCCGGCGCCCGGCGCGGCCGGGGCGGACCACGCCCCCGGGAGGTCCCTTCACGCTCTCCCCGCCGCCGCGCGCCGAAGCGCCCGCACCCGGGAACCGGGCGAACCGGGCCCACCGGAGAACCCGAGGGCCGGTTGAGGACACCGGGCCCCCGACCCCGGCCCTCGCCCCGACCCTCCCCGTAGCGCCGCCCGGCCGCTCCAGTACCGTTATCCGTTCGAGACCGAGCGGTGACGACGGCGGACCGGAGGGACGGACGGGTGACGGCTGCGACCGGACGGGGCGGGCGGCGGCTCACCCGGCTCACCCCACGGCTTCTCCACCGCCCGCACCGGCCCCTGCCTCCGCGCCCCCCGTCGGGGCGTCCGCGGCTCCGGCGGCCCACCCGGCGGACGGCCGCCGCGCTCGCGCTGCTGCTGCTCTCCGTCGCCGCGCTCGCCGCGCTCTTCCTGCTGCGCCCGACGCCCATGGCCGACCTGCTCGTCTACCGGGCCGAGGGCCGCGCCGTGCTGGACGGGACGGACCTCTACGGCTTCCGGGTCACCGAGTGGAACCTGCCCGCCACCTATCCGCCGTTCGCCGCGCTGCTCTTCGTGCCCGCCGCCGTGCTGCCGCTGGCCCCGCTGAAGGCCGCCTTCGCGGCGGGCAGCGTCCCGCTGCTCGCCCTGCTCGTCCATCTCTCGCTCCGGCTGACGGGCGTGCGGCCCGCGCCCCGCGACGTGTCCCACGCGGCCGGTCAGGGGGCCGACGGCCGGGAAGCCCCGCGCGGCGCGGGCCACGAGACGCCCGCCGCCGCGGGCCGGGACGGCCTCGCCGGTGGCGAAGTCCCCCGCGCCGGTCACCGTGGAGCGGCACCCGGGGACGCCGGGGGCCTCCCGGCGGAGGCCGCCACCGGGGACGCCACGGCCGCGGACGGGCCCGCGGCGCACGCCGCCCGGGGCACCCGGCGGCTTCCCCGGCCCGCCTACGCGGCTCTCGTCCTGGCCGCGACGGCGCTCGCCCTGTGGCTGGAGCCCGTCTTCCAGACGGTTCTCTTCGGGCAGATCAACCTCGTCCTCGCCGGTCTGGTGCTGTGGGACCTGACCCGGCCCGACGGCGCCCGGGGCAAGGGGCTCGCCCTCGGCATCGCGGCCGGGATCAAGCTCACCCCCGCCATCTTCGCCGTGTATCTGCTGCTCACCGGCCGGGTCCGGGCCGCGTTCACGGCTCTGGCGGGCTTCGCCGGCTCGGTGCTCCTCGGGGCGGCCGTCCTGCCGGGGGCGAGTGTGGAGTTCTGGACCCGCCGGGTCTTCGAGACCGGCCGGGTCGGCAAGGCGTGGATCGTGGACAACCAGTCCCTCCAGGGGCTGTCCGCCCGGCTCCTGCACACCGAGGAGCCCGGCCTCCTGTGGCAGGCGGCGGCGCTGGTGACCGCCGTGGCCGGGCTGCTGCTCGCCCGGCACGCCTGGCGCGCCCGGCGCGACGAGGCGTGGGGCGTCGTCCTCACCGCGCTCACGGCGTTGCTCATCTCCCCGATCAGCTGGTCGCACCACTGGGTGTGGTGCGTGGCGCTGATCGCGCTGCTCGCCCGGGAGGCGGGCCCGCGTACGGCGGTCTGCGTGGCCGTGCTGTTCACCGCGCGCAGCCTGTGGCTGGTGCCGAGCGAGGGCGATCTCGATCTGCGGCTCACCTGGTGGCAGCAGGTGCCGGCCTCCCCGTACCCGGTGCTCGCCCTGGGGGTGCTGGGCTTCGCGGCCTGGCGGCTGCGGCCCGCCCGCGGGACGGCGCCGGCCGGTCCGGGAGGGACCGCTGCGCCCGCCGGGGAGCCCGTGCGCGCCGTGGGCCCCGGGCGGCCCGTGGACCCCGTGGGCTGCGGGGCCCCCGGGGAAGGACCCCCGGAACCGGCGGTACGGCCCGGCGCCCGGGCCTTCCTGCCGGGCCAGTCCGCGCGGCGCGGCCCGATGGCCGCACCGGCCCCGCACGACCCGGCGGCCCCGCATGACCCACAGGCCCCGCACGGCCCTCCGGCCGGCGACGAGTCCCGGGCGGCCGGGGGGCCGGACGGAGGACGGGCCGGGGAGCCGGCCGGTGGGGCCGCCCGGGGCCCGGCGGCCGGGGCCCCGCCCGCCGCGCCGTCTCAGACCTCGTCGCCCGCCGGCAGCTCCGACGCGTCGACGATGCGGTAGGCGTAGCCCTGCTCGGCCAGGAACCGCTGGCGGTGCGCCGCGAAGTCCTGGTCGACGGTGTCCCGGGCGACGACGGAGTAGAACCGCGCCTCGTGCCCGTCGGCTTTGGGGCGCAGGACCCGGCCGAGCCGCTGGGCCTCTTCCTGCCGGGAGCCGAAGGTGCCGGAGACCTGGATGGCGACCGTCGCCTCCGGCAGGTCCACGGAGAAGTTCGCCACCTTGGAGACCACCAGGACGGGGACCTCGCCCCGGCGGAAGGCCTCGAAGAGCTTCTCCCGCCGCGCGTTGCCCGTCTCGCCCTTGATCACCGGCGCGTCCAGGTGCTCGCCCAGCTCGTCGAGCTGGTCGATGTACTGGCCGATGACGAGCGTCTGCTGTCCCGCGTGCCGGCGGACCAGCGCCTCGATGACCCGCCGCTTGCTGACCGTCGTGGCGCAGTGACGGTACTTCTCCTCCGGCTCCGCCGTGGCGTACGCGAGCCGCTCCGCGTCCGTCAGGTCGACGCGGACCTCCACGCAGTCCGCGGGCGCGATGTAACCCTGCGCCTCGATCTCCTTCCACGGCGCGTCGAACCGCTTGGGGCCGATCAGGGAGAAGACGTCGGACTCGCGGCCGTCCTCACGGACGAGCGTCGCCGTCAGCCCGAGCCGGCGGCGGGCCTGGAGATCGGCGGTGAACTTGAAGACGGGCGCGGGCAGCAGGTGCACCTCGTCGTAGACGATCAGGCCCCAATCGCGGGAGTCGAACAGCTCCAGGTGCGGATAGACGCCCTTCCGCCGCGTGGTCAGCACCTGGTACGTGGCGATGGTGACCGGGCGGATCTCCTTGCGGGCGCCGCTGTACTCACCGATCTCGTCCTCCGTGAGCGAGGTGCGCCGCACCAGTTCGTGCTTCCACTGCCGGGCGGAGACCGTGTTGGTGACGAGGATCAGCGTGGTCGCCCGCGCCGTGGCCATGGCGCCCGCGCCGACGAGCGTCTTGCCCGCGCCGCAGGGCAGCACGACGACGCCCGAGCCGCCGTGCCAGAAGTTCTCCACGGCCTGCCGCTGGTAGGGGCGGAGGCTCCAGTCCGACTCGTCGAGGTCGATCGGGTGCGCCTCGCCGTCCACGTAGCCCGCGAGGTCCTCGGCCGGCCAGCCCAGCTTCAGCAGCGTCTGCTTGACCTGCCCTCGCTCGGAGGGGTGCACGGCGACGGAGTCCGCGTCGATCCGCGCCCCGACCAGCGGTTTGATCCGCTTGGAGCGCAGGATCTCCTCCAGCACGGGGCGGTCGGTGGTCTCCAGCACCAGCCCGTGCACCGGGTGCTTCAGCAGCCGCAGCCGCCCGTAGCGGGCCATCGTCTCGGCGACGTCCACCAGCAGGGCGTGCGGCACCGGGTAGCGGGAGTGCTCGACGAGGGCGTCGACGACCTGCTCGGCGTCGTGCCCTGCGGCGCGCGCGTTCCACAGGCCGAGCGGGGTCAGCCGGTAGGTGTGGATGTGCTCGGGCGCCCGCTCCAGTTCGGCGAAGGGCGCGATGGCGCGGCGGCAGGCGTCCGCCTGCTCGTGGTCGACCTCCAGCAGGAGGGTTTTGTCGCTCTGGACGATCAGAGGTCCGGTCAACGCCTGGTCCCGCCCTTCGGTCTGCGGCGATGGGGCAAGCATCCAGTGTCCCTCACCGCGGCGGACGGGCGCCGGGGCCGGGGACGGGCCGCCCGGGAACGGGGGCGCGGCTTCCCGGACGGGACGGCTTTCACCGGGCTCCACCCGGGCTCGACCCGGGCGGAGGTAGGCGGCGGTGGGCGGCGACGGGCGGCGGTGACCTGTGCGGCGCGCCCCGGCCCCGGTCGGCCTGGGCCCGGTCCGCCCGGACCCGGTCGGCCTGGGCCCGGTCCGCCTGGGCCCCGCTCCTCGCCGGGCCCCGTTCCTCGTTCGCCCGGCCTCTCGCCCGGCCCCGCCTCTCGCCCGGCCCTCGCCCTCACCCGGTCGCGTCGGCGACGCCCGTGATGCGGTGCAGGGGGTAGACGCGGACCTCCTCGGCGGTGTGGTCGTACGCGGTGACCTGGCCGCCGGCCACCCGCACCGGGGCGATCAGCCGCCGGTCCGCCGCCCCCTCCGCGCCGACGCAGCCGATCCACACGGGGTCGCCGGTGAGCGCGGCGGCCTGGAGGGCGGCGAGGGTGTCGCCGACGGAGCCCCGGGGCACCCCGCCCGGCTCCGGCGGGTGGTCACCGGCGCCGGGCGGGGCCGGCTCGCCGGAGGCGGCCCGGTCCCCGGCCCGCACCGCCCGTACGGCCGCGTCGACCAGCGCGGGTTCGGGCTCCGGCGGGCCCTCCCGCACCGGCGCGGGAGGGGTGCGCGGCGGGGTGCGGCGCGGCTCCGGCCGGGCCAGGACGACATCCCCCTCGGCGGACTCCGCGGCCGGCGCGTACCCCAGCTCCCGCAACTTCGCCAGCAGCAGGGCCGGCTCCAGCGACGAGGCCAGCACCGCCGGCGCAAGCCGGCGCAGCCGCAGCGGCTCGGCGCGCCGGTCGGCGAGGATCTCGGCCAGGGTGGCCTCGTCCTCGCAGCGGACGTAGGCGGACGCCGCGCCGACGCGCAGCCGGCCGTGGCGGCGGGCCATGTCGTCGATGAGGTAGGTGAGCGGCTGCGGCACGGGCGTGCGGGAGTGTTCCGCGAGGAAGGCGTGGAGCCCGGCGGGGGTACGGCCGGAGTCCAGCGCGCGCCGCACCGACTCGGGGGTGAAGCGGTAGACCGTGGCGCCGCCCTTGGACTCCACCTCGGCGAGGACGTCCAGCGTCTCCGCCAGCGGGCGGCGCAGCGGTCCGGGGGCGACGGCGGTCAGGTCGGCCTGGAGGAGGACGTGGTCCAGCGGCTCCGGGAGCAGCGGCGCCAGCAGCGCGGCGGCCGCCGCGGCCCGCCCGGCCGGGGTGGCCGGGACGGCGCCGCCGGTCGCCCCGGCACCGGTGGCGTCACCGGTGCCGGTCCCGGCCGGGGCCCCCGCGCCCGGGTCGGCGCCGGTGGCCGCCGGGGCGCCCGTGTCCGGGCCGGTGCCGGTGGCCGCCGGGGTGCCCGTATCCGCGGCGGGGGCCGGACCGGTGTCCGTGGCCGTGGTGGTGCCGGCGTCGCCCGGCGCGGCCGGATCGGTGGTCGTGCCCGCCGGGGCGCCGGTACCCGCCGGGCGGCCGGTGTCCGGGCCGGTTCCTGCCGGAGCACCGGTACTCGTCGATGTGCCCGTGCCCGTGCTCGCGCCGAGGTCCGCCGTGGTGCCCGGGCCCCAGGTGCTGCCCGGGTCCGGGTCGGCGCCGGCGCCGGCCGGGGTGGCCGGGCGGGGGCCGGTGTCCGCCGTGGTGCCCGGGTCCGGGGCGGGGCGGCCGTCCGCCGGGGGGCCGCCGGGTACCGCCGGGCCGGGGGCCGCCCCCAGCAGCGCGCGGCCGTGACCGGTGAGGGCGCCGCGGCCGGTGACGCCGAGGAGTTCGGCCTCCCGCAGCGTCCACTCGGTGAGCCGGGTCCGCAGCACCTCCGCGGCGGACAGCCCGCGCGCCCGCCGCTGCCGCGCCCCGGCGCCTGGCGGGTAGCCCGCCCCGGCGCCCGCCGCGTGGCGCTCCGGGGCGTCCGCGCCGGCCGGCACGCCGCGTTCCCAGCGGAGCCGGGCCAGCAGCGTCTCCGGGCGTGGCGCGGCACCGGGGGGCAGCGTGGCGAGCAGGGCGAGCGTGGCGTGCCGTACCTCCGGCGCCTGGGCGCGGTCCAGGCCCGGGCCGAGCACCGTCAGGGCGCGGCCCCGGGCGTCCGTGCCGCCGGCGACCCCCGGGGTCCGGGTCGCCGCCAGCCAGGCCGCCGCCAGGACCGACCAGCGTTCCTGCGGGGGCTGCTCCCGCCACACGTCGTACTCCGGGGTCGGCGCGAACCGCTCGTCGGCGGCGCCGTCGGAGGCCAGCAGCCCGGCCGCGTGGGCCAGTTCGATCCAGAAGGCGGCCGTCGCCTCGTCGGTGTCGAGCGCGGCGGCCGTCCGCTTGAGGTCCCGTACGCCGAGACCGCCGGCGCGCAGTACGGACGGGGCGGCCGTCTCCCACTCCCGCAGCAGGTCCTCGACGACGCCCAGGGCGGTGTACGCCTGGCCGGCGGCCGTCGCGTCCACCGTGCGCGGGCTGTGCCGGCCGGCTGTCTCCACCGGCGGCGGCAGCGGCTCCACCACCCGGTGCGCCCGTCCGCCGCGCAGATGCAGCGCCACCTCGCGGGGGAGGACGACGGCGCCGGGCGCGGCCGGCAGCAGCAGTCCCCGGTCGGTGAGCCAGCGCACGGCCCGCCCCGGATCGGCCGGCACCGTGCCGTAGGGCGGGCCCCACACCAGCCGGTCCAGCACCCGCAGCGACTCCTGCGGCGCCCCGGCGAGCAGGGCGGCCATCCGCGCGCGGTCATTGAACAGGCCGGTCAGCGATTCGACGGCGGTCACCGGGTCGGGGGTGGACGGCAGTCCGGCGGTGGCGACGATCCGCTGGAGCCGGCCGGGGGACATCCCCGCCGTGGCGTCCGCCACCCCGGGGCCCAGCCCGGTGGACGGGGCGACGGGCCCCGGCGCGGCGGGCGCGGCCGTCGCCGGGGCGAGCAGTTCCCGCACCGTGCGGACCAGGTGGAGCCGGTCGTCCCCGCCCCACAGCAGTGCCCGGGTGCGCAAGGTGGCCACGGCGCGCGGCAGTTCGGCGGCCACCGCCTCGGCGGTCTTCCGGGCCGCGCCGGCGTCGGCCGCGTGCTCCTCCGGAGCCGGAGCCGGGGACACGGCATCACCGGCGTGCCCGGCGTGCCCGGTGTGCCCGGTGTGCCCGGTGTGCCCGCCGGGTCCGCCGTGGCCGGGGGCGCCCGCATCGGACGCGTCCGACGGGGCCGGAACAGCCGCGTCCGGAATACCCGGGACGGCCCGCTCCTCCGGCTCGCCGTCCCCGGTCATCAGGGACAGCAGCGTGCCGTACGGGCACGGGTCGGGCGCCACCGCCAGCGCCTCGGCGGTCTGTAGCGCGAACCGGTCCAGTCGCTCCAGGGCGCGGATGACGGACGGGCGCGCGACGGCGCGGGTCGCGAGCTGGGTGAGGTCACCGGGGACGGGGGAGAGGAGGTCCGGGCGGGCGCGGAGCAGCGCGGCCAGCCCGTCGCCGCCCGTGCCGTGGTCTCCGTGCCCCGCGGGGGACCCCGGCCCGCCGGGCCCGCCGCCGCGGGCGCGCAGCTCCTCGGCGAGGGTGCGGGGCGCCGTACCGGTCCGCGCGCCCGGACCGTGGCCGCCCGGACCGGGGCCGTCGGGTCCGTCGGGCGCGGCGGACGGGCGGCTTCTTCCGGACACCTCTGCCTCCCCGTTCCGCTCGGTGGTCATCCGCCTCACACTAGCGCCCGGGCCGGTCCGGACGGGGCCGTCCGCCCCGGCGCGGGACGGCTTCCGGCGGCGGCCGAGCGGGTAACGTCGGGTGAGGCGGTCACCAACAGCGCACACCCGCAGGGGATTTCGTGGGGATCAGAAGCGATCAGCTCGTGCTGGACTATCTGAGCCGGGTCGGGGACCTGGCCCAGCAGAGCCGGCTGCCCTCCGGGGACCGGATGAAGCTCGTCTCGGAGCTGCGCCGCCAGATCGACCAGGAACGCACGGTGACGGCCGACAACCCCGGCGCCGTAAAGCGGATCCTGGGCCGCCTCGGCACCCCGGAGGACGTGGTCCGCGAGGCGGGCGGACGGCTGCCCGGCGGAACGGGCCCGGACGGCGGGGACGGCGCGCACCACTCCGCCTCACCGCGCGTGGCGCACGGCCCGGCGGCCGGGGGCGGCCGGAAACCGCGCCGGGGCGCCGCCGCGGCCGGCCCGGGCGGGAACGGTTCGGCGTCCGGCCCCGGCGGCAGCGGGGACGGCTCCGGCCCAGGCGGCCACGGGGCCGGGGCCCTCGGCGCCCTGCGCCGCCTCGGCGGCCTGGGCCGGCGCCCGGAGCGTCCCGCCGCGCCGGAGGTGCCCGGCCCCCGCGAGAGCGGCGGGGGTGAGCCCGCCGCCCCGTCCGCTCCGGAGCCGCCCGTCGTCCCGCTCGTCCCGCTCGACGGACCCGCGCCCCCGCACCTCGCCGGGGAGGACGAACTCCGCGGGGCCGACGGCACCGAGTGGTGGCGGGTGGAGCCGGGCCCCTTCGGCGCCTCCGGGCCCGCCGCCCCGGGCGGTTTCGCCGCCGGGCACTTCGGCCCCGGGGACTCCGTGCCCGGCTTCGTCGGCGGTATCGAGATCCCCGAGATACTGAAGCCGCCCCCGCAGCGGCCGTTCGAGCAGGCCGCGGGGGCGGGGAAGGCCGGGGCGCCCGGAGCCACCGCACCGCCCGGCCCGGCCGGGGCGGCGGCAGCCGGGGGAGGCGCGCCGGAACCGGTGGCCGTCCGCGGACCGTTCCGCCGGGGCCCGGCCCGCGTCGGGACGCCCAGCCCTCTGCTGCTGCTCGCCGCCGCGCTGCTGATCGGTGGCGCCCTGCTCGGTTCCCTGCTCGCGCTGGCCGCGGGGTGGCTGATCGCCTACGCCGGCCCGCGGCTCAGCCGCGCCGAGGCGAAATGGGCGGCGCTCGCGCTGCCCGGCCTGGTCGCCGGGGGAGCGCTGGTGTGGCTCTGGGGCCGGCTGGACGGACGGTGGGGCGAGCAGATCCGCGACGGCGCGATGAGCGACGCGATCAGCGAGACCTGGCCGATCGCGCTCCGGGCCGCGGCCGTCGCCTCGGCGGTGTTCCTGCTGTGGCGGGCCCGCCGCGTCCGCGGCTGAACCGGCTCGCCCGGCTGCCCGCCGGGCCACCGGGGGCCCGTCGCGCCGGGACCTCCCGCGCGGTGACCTCCCGCCCGGCTGCCCGGCGCGGGTCCCCGGGCCGTGCGCGGTCGCGACCTTGCGCCCGACCGGGCGGTACCGAGGACGGCCGGTACCGACGAAGGCCGGGGCGGCGGTGTGACAGGCGGCCAGCTCCGTCGTGGTGGGACCGGGCCCCGGCCGGCGCGGATGCCGGGCGAGGAAGAGGAATCGGGACACGGCCCGGGATGGTGTTTCCACGCCCGCCCCGCGCGGGTGCCCCCGGGTGCCCGCCGTCCGGCGCGCCTTGTCCAGGTGTACCGCCGGCTCCGGGTGTTCCGGCGGTGGGGCCACACGCCTTGCCGATGACCACCCCGCCCCGGTGCACCGCCGGCTCCGGGCATGTCGGGTATCCGGGTGCGTCGGGTGCGTCGGGTGCGTCGGGCGGCCCGGCCGTACGCCGTGCCGGTGGCCACCCGCACACTGTCCGGTATGGCACCCCATCCCCCGACGGTCGGTTTCGACCTCGACATGACGCTGATCGACTCCCGCCCCGGCATCAAGGCCGCCTACGAGGAACTCACGGCCCGCACCGGGACACCGATCGACACCGATCTCGTCGTCAGCCGGCTCGGCCCGCCACTCGAACAGGAACTGGCCCACTGGTTCCCGGCGGCCGAGGTGGACGCCGTCGCCGACCTCTACCGGGAGCTCTACCCGCGCCACGCGATCGGGCACACCCTGGCGCTGCCCGGTGCCCGTGAGGCGGTGCGGGCCGTGCGGGAGGCCGGTGGCCGCGCCGTCGTCGTCACCGCCAAGTACGGGCCGAACGCCGAACTCAACCTCGCGCACCTGGGGATCGAGCCCGACGCCGTGGTCGGTTCCCTCTGGGCGGAGGAGAAGGCCCAAGCGCTGCGCGCGCACGGCGCCACCGTGTACGTCGGCGACCACACCGGCGACATCCGCGGGGCGCGCGCGGCCGGCGCGCTCTCCGTGGCGGTGGCGACGGGCCCGTTCGGCGCGGAGGAGCTGCGGGCTGCGGGCGCGGACGTCGTCCTGCCCGACCTGACGGAGTTCCCCGCCTGGCTGGCCGGCCGGGAGGCCCAGGGCTACCGGGTCCCCGGCTCCCGCGCCTCGTCCGGCGCGGGGCTGCCGGACCCGGGGCCGGGCGCCCCGGAGGCGCGGGACGCGGAGCCCTCCGGCCCCAGGGAGTTCCGCGCCTGACGCCGCTGCGCCGCGACCGACCGCAGCACCCCGGCGCCCGCCAGCGCGAAGCCGGCGCCCATCAGCATGGACAGCAGATAGGCGGCGGTCGGGAAGGGCTCGGCCCCGAGGAACAACGGGGCCACGGTCACGACGGTGGCCACGGCGCCGACGAGGAAGACGACGCCGCCGGCCCGGACGAGCCGGTCGCCCGGGCCGCCGCGCTCTGCTGGGGTTTCACTGCTCACCCCTCCAGGGTAGATCCGGGGCGGTGGCCCATGTCCGCGGGTCGCCGTCCCCGGACACCGTGAACGCTGAGGAGCCACCCGGCGACTTCTTGTCACCGGGCGCCGGACCATTAGCCTGGGGGCAGGCGGGCCGCGGCGTCCGCCGCACCGCCCCCGAACCGCAGTTGTTCGTGTGTGTGCCATCCCCGACGAGTACGAGGACGAGGACAGACGTGCCTACCGGCAAGGTCAAGTGGTTCAACAGCGAGAAGGGCTTCGGCTTTCTCTCCCGCGACGACGGCGGCGACGTGTTCGTGCACTCCTCGGTGCTCCCGGCCGGGGTCGACGGCCTCAAACCGGGCCAGCGGGTGGAGTTCGGTGTCGTCGCGGGAAACCGGGGCGACCAGGCCCTGTCGGTGACGGTGCTCGACCCCACGCCCTCCGTCGCCGCGGCCCAGCGCCGCAAGCCGGACGAACTCGCCTCCATCGTCCAGGATCTGACGACCTTGCTGGAGACGGTCGGCGCCCAGCTCGAACGGGGGCGGTACCCGGACCGGGCCCACGGCCAGAAGATCGCCGGCATGCTGCGGGCCGTCGCCGACCAACTGGACGTCTGAGCCCGCCGGGGCGCCCGGACGCCTGAGACACCCGGCCCGCCCGCCTCACCGGCCCGCCCGGCGAGGCGGGCGGGCCGCTGTCCGGGGCCCGTGCCCGCACCGGCTTCCCGGGGTGACCGTCCGAGCCTGCGGGCTCGCGCCGTTCGCAGCGCTCACGCCGTTCACAGCGCTCGCGGCGTCAGCGTTCCTTCACGGCCGAGGAGGCGACGGGAAGTCCAGGGCGTGCGGGCCGAGGGGCGGCACCAGTCCTTCCGCCGCCGCGCGGTCGAGCAGCCCGCGCACCGCCGCGTACCCCTCGGCGCCCAGATCCGCGGTGAACTCGTTGACGTAGAGGCCGATGTGCTGGTCGGCGACGGCCGGGTCCATCTCCTGGGCGTGCTCCAGGACGTACGGCCGTGACGCCTCCGGGTCCTCCCACGCCCGCCGCACCGAGGCGCGGACGGCGGACGCCAGCTCCCGCAGCCGGGCCTCGCCGAGGGAACGCCGGGCCACGATCGCGCCCAGCGGGATGGGCAGTCCGGTGGTGTTCTCCCAGTGCTCGCCCATGTCGGCCACGCGGTGCAGCCCGTAGTCGCGGTAGGTGAAGCGGGCTTCGTGGATCACGAGCCCCGCGTCCACCACCCCGTCCCGCACGGCGGGCATGATCTCGTGGAACGGCAGCACGGTGATCTCGCCGACGCCGCCCGCCACTTCGGCCGCCGCCCAGAGCCGGAAGAGCAGATACGCCGTCGAACGCTCGCTCGGCACGGCGATCCGCTTCCCACGCAGGTCGCCCGCCGAGGCGGGCCGCGCGGTGAGGACGAGCGGGCCGCAGCCGCGCCCCAGGGCGCCGCCGCAGGGCAGCAGGGCGAACTCGTCGAGGATCCACGGCAGGACGGCGTAGGAGACCTTCAGCAGGTCGAGGGCCGGGTCGCCGCCGGTCCCGGGCCCGGCGCCGGGGCCGCCCGCGGAGGCGGGGGAGGCCGCGCGTTCCGCGACGCCGTTGGTGACGTCGATGTCCGCGAACACCACCTCCACCGGAGGGGCGTCCGCCACCAGCCCGTGCGACCAGGCGTGGAAGACGAAGGTGTCGTTGGGGCACGGCGAGTGGGCGAACCGCAGGGGCGGCGTGGCGCCGGGCACGGACCGCGCGCCGGGCGCGGGGAGGGGCGTCTCCGTCCCGGTCCGCTCCGGCCGGGTGCGCTCCGGCGCGGGCCGGTCCGTCCCGGGCGGATCCGTCCGGACGGACGGGTCCACCGCTCGTCCCACCGTCCCGTCCGTGGTCCGGTCCTCGGTCTTCTGGTCCGCGTCGTTCACGGGGTCCTCCTCACCTGCCGCACGTCGTCGCCGTCACTGCCCGCTCCGGCCGTCCCGGCCGCCCTGGTCACGGCGTCCGCCCCGGCCGTCCCTGTCACGCCGTCCGTCCCGGCCACTTCGGCCGCCCCGCCGAGGATGTCACCGGCCGAGCCGGCCAGCGTCCGGAAGGCGCCGGTGAGCGCGGTCAGCGCGGTGGGGATGCGCCAGGCGGCGCGGTCGCGCGGACCGACGGTGTTGGACACGGCGCGGATCTCCAGCACCGGCACCCCGTGCGCCGCCGCCGCCTCCGCCACGCCGAACCCCTCCATCGCCTCGGCCCCGGCGCCGGGGTGGCGTCCGGCCAGCTCGGTGGCGCGGGCGGCGTCCCCGGTGACCGTGGAGACGGTGAGGACGGGGGCGAGCACCGCGCCGAGGGCTTCGGCGGCCCGGCGGGCCGCGCCGGGCGGCGGGGCGTGGACGGTCCGCCCGAACCCCAGTCGTTCCAGGGGCAGATAGCCCTCCGGGGTCCGCACGCCCAGATCGGCCGCGATGATCGCGTCCGCGACGACGACGGAGCCGAGGGGGGCCACGCCCGGGAAACCACCGCCGATCCCGGCCGAGACGACCAGGTCGTAGGGGGTGCCGCGGAGCGCGGCGGCGGTCAGCGCCGACGCGGTGCCGGCCGCGGCGGCCGCCGGCCCGACCCCGGCGGCGAGCACGTCCACGCAGCCCGGCCGGGAGGCGGTGCCCCCTGGCCGTCCGGCACGCCGGACCGGGCCGCCCGCGGCGCCCGGGCCCGCCGGCCCAAGGCCCGGCGCGGCCGATGCGCCCGGCTCCGATGCGCCCGGCTCCGGCTCACCCGGCGCGCCCGCGCCCGTCCCGGCAGCAGCCGTGCCGGGCCCGCTCGGCCCGTCCGTCCTGCTCGTTGCGCCCGTTCCGGCAGCCGGGCCCGGCGCGTTCGGCTCTGCCGGCCCGCCGAGTCCCTTCCGTACCGCGTCGGCCTCCGCCGGCACGGCCGTCACCACGAGTACCCGGGCCATCAGCGGCCACCTCCCCGGCGGGGCACCCGCCGGGCCCGGCCGGCCGCGCGGCGCTCCGTCAGGACTCCCGCTTCAGCGTGAAGGACCAGGTGCCCCGCGCCTCGCCCTTCTTGTCGACCTCGACGATCGTGAGCTGCACGGTCCTGGGGACCTCGGTGCCGCCCTGCGCGCCCTGGCGCGGGGCGAAGATCTCGTCGTGGGCGAAGGAGCGGTAGGTGCTCGTGGACGCCTCGGGCATGACGCCCTGGCCGCCCGCGACCAGCGCCCAGCCGGACTCCGCGATCTCCGGGTCCACGCCGATGCGGACGCGGTCGCCGTCGCCGACGGTGAGCTGCTCGCCCTTCCGGTCCAGGCAGCCGCTGAGCTGCTTCTGGGGGATGTTCTTGCCACTCTCGTAGCAGGAGGCCTCGCCGGAGACGCTGTCGGACCCGGCGGTCACGGTCGCCATCGGCGTCGGCTTGTCACAGGCCACCAGGGCGGCGAGCCCGAGGGACACGGCTGCGAGGACGCCGGCGGCGCGCCGCTTGTCTCCCCGGCGCTCTCGTGACTGCATCGGATGGCGGCTCGGCCGCGTGGCAACGGTCATGCCGGAAGGCTATCGTTCCGCCCCGCTCAGGCCGCGCGGGGGTGCGGCGCGCCCCGGCGGGCCGTGGCCAGCAGTCCCCGCACGGTCGTCGCGGCGCCCACGGCCACCAGCGCCGCCGCCACCGACATCCCCAGCGCCCCGTGGAGCGGCAGCGCGATCCCGATGGCGCCGCCGACCACCCAGGCCATCTGCAGCAGTGTCTCCGACCGGGCGAAGGCGGAGGACCGCCCGCGCTCCGGCACGTCCCGCTGGATGAGCGCGTCCAGCGACAGCTTGGCCAGCGCCTGCGCCAGCCCGGCGACGGCCGCCACCAGGGCGAGCGCGGGGGTGGAGAAGAGCACGGCCGTCATCACCGTCATGACCAGGGCGATCGCCAGCACCGTGGCGATGATCGCCTCCGGGGCGCGCGCTTTGAGCCAGGCGCCGATGACCGTACCGAGGGCGTTGCCCGTGCCGGCCGCCACGGCGACGACGCCCAGCGACACGGCGGCGCTCCGCCCGTCCAGGGGCTCCTCGCGGAGCAGGAAGGCGAGGAAGAAGATCAGGAAGCCGGAGAGGGCGCGCAGCGAGGTGTTCGCCTGGAGCCCGTACCGGACGGACGGCCCGACGGAGCGGAGCCCGGGCCGCTTCCGGGGCGTGCCGGGAGCGGCGGGCGCGCCGGGAGCGGGGACGCCACCGTCGCCGGTGGTGGCGCCGCTCCCGGGAGCCGGGCCGGGTACGGGGTCCGCCGGGGGGCGGGCGGCGTCCTGCCGGTCAGGGGGGCCCAGGGGGACGCCGGACGGGGTGTCCGGTCCGGTCCCCGGGCGGGTCTCGTCGGCCCCGGCCCGGACGCCCGGCGGGGCGGTGTCCGCCGGCCAGGTGGAGGAGGGGGTGGTCCCGGCCGCCGGCGGGGCGTTCCCGGCGTCGGTCGCCCAGCCGTGCGGGCGGCCGTGGTCGAAGAACTCCGCCGCCGTCTCCCCCTTGGCGGAGTCCACCTTGGGCGGCAGCGAGAAGGAGAGGAAGGTGCCGACGACGAAGATGACGAACGCCCCGTACAGCGGCCATTCCAGCCCGAACCACTGGAGCCCGGCGCCGATCGGGGCGGCGGCCCCGGTGGCGAGCAGGCCCGCCAGCGTCACCCGGGAGTTCGCCTTGACCAGGGAGATCTGCGCGGGCAGCAGCCTGGGCACCACCGCCGACCGCACCACCCCGTACGCCTTGGAGGCCACCAGTACCCCGAGCGCCGCCGGATACAGCTCCAGCCCGCCGGTGGCCACCGCCCCCGACAGGGCGAGCGCGAGCAGCGCCCGGAACAGCATGGCCCCGGCCATCGCGGCCCGCCGCCCGTGCGGCAGCCGGTCCAGGATCGGCCCGATGACCGGGGCGAGCAGCGCGAACGGCGCCATCGTGATCGCCAGGTAGAGCGCCACCCGGCCCCGGGCCTGGTCCGTGGGGACGGAGAAGAAGACGGTGGAGGCCAGGGCGATGGTGATCAGCATGTCGCCCGCGGAGTTCACCGCGTGCAGCTCGATCAGCTTGCCGAGGCCCGACTCGCCCGCTCCCTGCGCGTGCGTGGCCCGGCGGATGCGGCGGCCGCCCGCGGCGAAGGGGAACCGCAGGACACGCCCGAACCGGCCGAGCACGGTGCGCAGCACGTTCAGCCGGGACACGGCGGCCTCCGCTCCGCTCCCGGGCGTCCCGCGCGGAGCCGACGCGTGGTGTCGCGCGGCCGGTCACTTGCCATTCCGCCATCCTGCCCCAACTCCGCCCCGCCATGGTGTTTTCGCCGGTCGCGTACGCCCGCGCAGGCGCACCGGGGCACCGGACGGGGGAGGGACGGGGCGGGAACGGGCCGGGGACGGACCGGTGCCGGGCGCGGTGGACAGGGGGCCGGGACGGCGTCCGCGTGGCCCTTCCGGCTCCGCGCGGGAGGTCCACCACGAGGGCAGGGTGGGCCGCGCACCGCCGGTGGGGGTAGCGTGCAACCGTGCGCCACCGGCTGCCTTCCCGGCCGCGTGCCCGCCCCGGTCCCGCAGAAGGGGCTGGGGAGGTCCGCCCTGGGCAGGTCGGGTGCGGACGTCGACGCGGTCCCCCGGTCCGCTCCGTCCGCCCTCCCCAGCCCGTCCGTTCGGTACGGCCGGCCGGCGCACCTGTGAGACGGCGTAGGAGAGAATCGATTCATTGTGAGTGCTGCGACGATGCGAAGCCGTACCCCGGACCGCCTGTGCGCCGAGGCGGTCGACATGGCCCGTGGCGAGGCCGTGGCGGCGGCGGGGGAGGTGGCCGTCGGTGAGCACCTCGGCGTGGTCGCCGACGCCGACCGGGTCGTCACCCACTACTTCGCCTGCCGGGAGCCGGCGTACCGCGGCTGGCGCTGGTCCGTCACCGTCGCCCGGGCCTCCCGCGCCCGGAACGTCACGCTCGACGAGACGGTGCTCGTCCCCGGCGACGACGCGATCCTGGCCCCCGAGTGGGTGCCGTGGAGCGAGCGCCTCCGCCCCGGTGACCTGGGCCCCGGCGACCTCCTGCCCACCGAGGACGACGACCCGCGCCTGGAGCCCGGCTGGACCGGCGCCGACGGGCCGCCGCCCGACTCCCCCTTCTCCGAGGAGGCCGAGGAGCGCGCCGCCGCCGAGCGGGAGGCCGCCGCCTCCGCGGGCCCGCCGCTCTTCCCCGCCCCGGAACGCGCCGCCGGATCCCTCGCGGCCGTCGGACACGAGCTGGGCCTCATGGGCCGCGCCCGCGTCCTCTCCCGCTACGGCCTGAGCATCGCCGCCGACCGCTGGGAGGAGGCGCACGGAGCCCGGACCGCGATGGCGCAGGCGGCCCCCGCGGACTGCGGGAGCTGCGGCTTCCTCATGCCGCTCACCGGCTCGCTGCGGCAGGCGTTCGGGGTGTGCGCCAACGAGTTCAGCCCGGCGGACGGCCGGATGGTCTCCCTCGCCTACGGCTGCGGCGGCCACTCCGAGGCGGCCGTGGTGCCGAAGGCGCCGCCCGCGCCGCAGCCGGTCATCGACGAGACCCGGGTGGACCACCTGTCGCTGCGGCCCGCCCGCGACGAGACGGCGGAGCCGGGCGCGGACGGGCCTGACGGGGAGCCTGACGGGGACTCCGCCGGGGAGCGGTAGCACCCGCCGCCGGCCGGGGAGCGGTAGCACCCGCCGCCCCGGCCGTGGAGCCGCCCTTCCGGCCGCCCTTCCACCCTTCCGCCCTTCCGCCCGGCCTCCCGACGGCCGGGGTCACCGGCCGGTGCCGGAGACGGCCGGCCCTCCGTCGCACGGCACGGTGGGTCCGGCGCCGCCGGGCACCGAACGGCGATCCCGTACGACGGCACGGTGCGGCAGAGGGCGGAGCGCGGCGCGGCAGAGGGCGGTGCGGCGGAGCGCGGTACGGCGTGAACGCCGCCGGCGGGACGCCGCAAGAGGGCGTCACGGGGCGGGAACAGACGCCGGTGGGTGCGGTGAGAGCGGCCCCGGCCGCCGTGCGCCCCGGGGGCGTCGAGCCCCAGCGGCACCACGTGCACCATGGACGCTGAGCAAGGCCAGGGTGGGCACTCCCACCACCGTGGTGGGCGGGCTCCCACGGCCATAGCGGCCCGCCCCGGCCGGCATGGCGACACGACGGCCACGACGGCCACGACGGCTACGACAGTCAAGGCGGTCAAGGCGGTCAGGGCGGTCAGGGCGAGACGACGGTCACGGCAAGCAGGCACCGCGAGCGGCGCGGCGGGCGCGCACCGCGAGCGCGGCGGGCGAACTCCGGTCCGCGGCCGGGACCGAGACCAGGACCAGGACCGGGACCGAAACCGGGACCGAAACCGGGACCAAGGCCGCGACCGGGACCGCACCCGCCCCCACGAGGCCGGTCCGGCCGCCTTTCCCGCCCCCGGCCCTCGTCCCGCCCGGCGGACACGGCACCCTGGCACCTGCGGCACGGCACGATGGGCTCACGGCACCCCGCCGGATCCGGCAACGGGACCGGCAGGACGGTACCGGGAGCACAGATCAGAACATCCGGCACAGCACGGCAGGCCCCCCGGGGCCCCGGCGAAGGAGCGACACGTGAGCGGCACGGCGATGGTGCGGGCGACGACCGGCGGGCAGGACCCGTTCGGGACGGCGCGGCTGCGGCGCGGGGTGCTGGACGCGTGGGCCGCGTCGCCCGCGCGGTTCCGCGAGGACGCCAACGCCGAGGAGGATCTGGCACTCGGCGGCTACCGCGACCGGCTCGTGGTCGAGCTGGCGCAGAACGCGGCGGACGCGGCGTCCCGCGCGGGCGTCCCCGGGCGGCTCCGGCTCACCCTGCACGCCGGTGAGGGCGACGTCCCGGCGGTCCTCGCGGCGGCCAACACCGGCGCGCCGCTGGACGCGCCCGGCGCCGAGTCGCTGGCCACGCTGCGGGCCTCCGCCAAGCGCGACGAGTGGACCGGGGCTCCCGGGGGCCCCGGGGAGGCCGCCGGCGCCGCGGCGGCCGGGGGCGCCCCGGGCGCGGTCACGCCGTCCGTGGGCCGCTTCGGGGTCGGCTTCGCCGCCGTGCTGGCGGTGAGCGACGAGCCCGCGGTGATCAGCCGGGCCGGGGGCGTCCGCTGGTCCCTCGCCGAGGCGCGCGACCTGGCGGCCGGGGCGGCGGCCGGCTCCCCGGGGCTCGCGGACGAGCTGCGCCGCCGCGACGGCCATGTCCCCCTGCTGCGGCTGCCGTTGCCCGCCGAGGGCTCGGCCCCGGCCGGTTACGACACGGCCGTGGTGCTGCCGCTGCGCGACGGCGCCGCCGAGGCCCTGGCGGAACGCCTGCTCGCGGGGATCGACGACGCCCTGCTGCTGACCCTGCCGGGGCTGTCCGAGATCGTCGTGGAGATCCCCGGCGAGGAGCCGCGGACGCTGACGCGCCGCCAGGAGGGCCCGTACACGGTCGTCGAGGACAGCGCCCGGTCCACCACCCGCTGGCGGACGGCCGGCGCGGGCGGGTGGCTGGAGCCCGCGCTGCTCGCCGACCGCCCCGTGGAGGAGCGGCTCCGCCCGCTGTGGTCGGTGACCTGGGCCGTCCCGGTGGACGGCGAGGGGGCGCCGGTCCGCCCCGGCACGGCTCCGGTGGTCCACTCGCCGACCCCCACCGAGGAACCGCTGGGGCTGCCCGCGCTGCTCATCGCGTCCTTCCCGCTGGAGCCGACCCGCCGGCACACCGCGGTGGGCCCGCTCACCGACTTCCTCGTGGCCCGCGCCGCCGAGACCTACGCGGCGCTGCTGCGCGACTGGCAGCCGCTGTCCACCGGCACGCTCGCCCTGGTGCCCGGCCCGCTCGGCAAGGGCGGGCTGGACGGGCGGCTCCGCGCCGAGGTGCTTCAGCTGCTGCCCCGGGTGCCCTTCCTCGCGGGAGCGGCCCGGACCACCGAGGACCTCCGGGAAGGCCCGGAGCCGGCGGACGGGACGGGGGAGGCGGGCGGTGACCTCACCGGCGCCACCGCCCCCTGGCACAGCACTGATGACTCGGCCGCCCCGGCCTGTCCCGTCCGGCTCCGTCCCGTGGACGCCGAGGTCGTCGAGGGCGCCGGCGCCGACACCGTGGCGGTGCTCGCCGAACTCTTCTCCGGGCTGCTCCCCGCGGGCCTGGAGCGCCGCCCCGAGCTGCGCGCCCTGGGCGTCGCCCGGGTGCCGCTGGGCGAGGCCGTGGACCGGCTGGCCGGGGTGGAGCGCCCGCCGTCCTGGTGGCGGCGGCTCTACGACAGCCTGGCCGGCACCGACCCGGAGCGGCTCAGCGGCCTTCCCGTACCGCTCGCCGACGGCCGCACCACGATCGGCCCCCGCCAGGTGCTGCTGCCGCTGCCGGGTACGGAGGACCGCCCGGCGGCCTCCCCGGGGACCGGCGGGCCCACTCCGGCGGACGGGAACGCGCCCGACGCGTCCGGTGCCCGCACCGCCGCTCCGGGCCCCGCCACCCTGGCCCGCCTCGGCCTGAAGGTCACGCACCCGGACGCCGCCCACCCGCTGCTGGAGAAGCTGGGCGCGCTGCCCGCCTCCCCGCGCGCCGTGCTGACCACCCCCCAGGTGCGGGCCGCCGTCGCCGCCTCCCTCGACAGCGAGGGCGGGGACCTCTGGGACGAGGACGCCCTCGACGCCGAGGAGCTGGCCGAGGCCGTCCTCGGCCTGGTCCGCGAGGCGGGCCTGGCCCCCGACGACGAGCCCTGGCTGGGCGCGCTCGCCCTCCCCGACGACGAGGGCGAACTCGCCCCGGCCGGCGAGCTGGTCTTCCCCGGCAGCGAGTTCGAGCAGATCATCCGGGAGGGGGAGCTCGCCGTCTGCGACGCCGCCCTCGCCGGCCGCTGGGGGCCCCAGGTGCTGGCCGCCGTCGGGGTGCAGTCCACGTTCGCCCTGGTCCGCGCCACCGACGTGGTCCTCGACCCGGACGAGCTGGAGCCCCGTGAGGGGGACTACGCCGAGCCGGACGACGCCGGGCTGCTGGACTCCGTGGACGTCTGGTGCGAGGACGTCCTCGACCGGCTCCCCGACGGCCCCGTCCCGCCCGTCGCCACGGAGATCACCGCCGTCCGCGACCTGGACCTCGTGGACGACGACGCCTGGCCGCGGGCGCTGGCCCTGCTCGCCCGGCCGCCGCTGCGCGACGCCCTCACCACCCCGGTCCGGATCCTCCTCCCCGACGGCACCACGGAGACCGTCCGCCCGTACACCGCCTGGTGGCTGCGCGGCCACCCTGTGCTCGACGGCCGCCGCCCCGCCGGGCTGCGCGCCGCGGGCGGCGACCCGCTGCTCGCCGGGCTCTACGACCCCGCCGACGCGGCCGGGTTCGAGGACGAGCAGGTGCTGCGCGCCCTCGGCGTCCGCACCACCGTCGCCGCCCTGCTGGACGAGCCCGGCGGCGCCGCCGAACTGCTGACCCGGCTCGCCGACCCCGGCCGCTCCGTCACCCCGCGCCGGCTGCACGGCCTCTACACCGCCCTGGCCGCGCTCGACCCGGACGAGGTGACCCTCCCGGACGAGCTGCGCGCCGTCCTCGGCTCCGGCGGCGAGGTGCGGGTCGTGGACGCCGGGGAGGCCCTGATCGCCGACGCCCCCGACCTGCTGGCCCCGGCCGGCCACCGCCCCCTCCTGCCCGTCGCCCCGGCCCGCGCCGCGGACCTGGCGGAACTGCTCCAGGTGCGCCGGCTGAGCGAGGCGTTCCCCGCACCCGTCGCCGACCCGGACGCGGGCGAGCTCCGCGCCGTCCCCGATCCGGTCCGTGTCCTGCTGGGCCCGGCCACCCCGGAGTCCTACGTCGAGTACGAGGAGCTGCGCGTCATCGGCGGCGGGACCGGAGGAGGCGCGTCCGGCGGCGGGGACGGAGCTGAGGGGGACGCCGGTCCGGTGGGCGCGACGGTCGAGGTGGACTGGCGCCGCACCCCCGACGGCGTGGTCCACGCGGCCACCCTGGAGGGCGTGGCCGCCGGCCTGGCCTGGGCGGCCGGCCAGTGGCCCCGCCGCTTCGAGGTCGCGGCCCTCCTCGAAGACCTCTCCCGCACCGAGGAACTGGCCCGCGACCGCTGGTTCGACTGACCCCCCCCGCTCCCGCACGCGCCGCCACCCGGCCCTCACCGGGGGCGGCACGTGCGGGGGCGAACGGCCCCACAGGCCGGAGCCGTCTCCGGCCCAGGCCGCGAACCGACTCGGGCCGCGAACGGCCTCAGGCCGCGAACCGCCTTCCCACCCAGCGCCAGCTCAGCTCCATCAGCACGGCGGCCGCCGCGGCGATGCCCACCGCCGTCCACGGCATCACCACGCCCACCAGCCGCAGCGCGAAGAAGTGCTGGAGGAACGGCGTGACGATCACGACCAGGAAGCCCAGCGCCATCGTGGCGACCAGCCCGATCCGCCACCAGGTGTAGGGCCGGGCCACGATCGCCAGCAGGGACATCGCGATCAGGAAGAGCGTCAGCGTCGCCGCGCTGGTCTCGGCGGCGAGCGCGTCGGGCCCGGTGTAGTGGTGGCGCGCCAGCAGATACGTGGTGAAGGTGGCCGCGCCCGCGATGATCCCGGCCGGTACGGCGTAGCGCATCACGCGCCGGACGAAGTGCGGCCTCGCCCGCTCCTTGTTGGGCGCCAGCGCCAGGAAGAAGGCGGGGATGCCGATGGTGAGCGCCGAGATCAGCGTCAGGTGGCGGGGCAGGAACGGGTACGGCACCTGCGAGCAGACCACCAGCACCGCCAGCAGCACCGAGTACACCGTCTTCGTCAGGAAGAGGGTGGCGACCCGGGTGATGTTGCCGATGACCCGGCGGCCCTCGGCCACCACGGACGGCAGCGTGGCGAAGCTGTTGTTGAGCAGCACGATCTGCGCGACGGCCCGGGTGGCCTCGGAGCCGGAGCCCATGGAGACGCCGATGTCGGCGTCCTTCAGCGCCAGCACGTCGTTGACCCCGTCGCCGGTCATCGCGACGGTGTGGCCGCGGGACTGCAACGCGCCGACCATGTCCCGCTTCTGCTGCGGCGTGACGCGCCCGAAGACGGCGCCCTTCTCCAGCGCCTCCGCCATCTCCCCGTGGTCCTCGGGGAGCTTGCGGGCGTCCACCGGGGCGCCGGCGCCCGGCAGCCCGAGCTTCCCGGCCACGGCGCCCACGGAGACCGCGTTGTCCCCGGAGATGACCTTGGCCTCGACGTTCTGCTCGGCGAAGTACCGCAGCGTGTCCCCCGCGTCGGCGCGGAGCCGCTGCTCCAGGACGACCAGTGCGACGGGGCCGGCGTCCCGGCCGGCGGCCGGGTCCCGCGGCGCGTGGCCCGTGCGGGCCAGCAGCAGCACCCGCAGGCCCTGCGCGCCCAGTTCGTCCACCTCGGCGAGGGCGGGGTCGCCCGCGGGCAGCAGCACGTCCGGCGCGCCGAGCAGCCACGTTCCGGTGGTGCCGTCCCCGTCGGTGAGGCGCGCGCCGCAGTACTTGCGGGCGGAGGAGAACGGCAGCGTCTCGGTGTGCTCCCAGCCCTCCGGCGCGGGGGAGTGGCGGACGACCGCCTGGAGGCTGGCGTTGGGCCGCGGGTCGCAGGCCGCGAGGGCGCCGAGGACGTCCCGGACGCGGGACTCGCCGGAGCCGTCGAGGACCTTCACCGCGGTGACGTCCATGCCGCCCTCGGTGAGGGTGCCCGTCTTGTCCAGGCAGACGACGTCCACCCGGGCCAGCCCCTCGATGGCCGGCAGCTCCTGCACCAGGCACTGCTTGCGGCCGAGCCGGATGACGCCGATGGCGAAGGCCACCGAGGTCAGCAGCACCAGCCCCTCGGGCACCATCGGCACGATGCCGCCGACCATGCGCCGCACGGCCTCCCGCCAGTCGTGGCCCTGCACCACGAGCTGGCTGACGATGAGGCCGATCGCGGCCGGTATCAGCATGTAGGTGATGTACTTCAGGATCTGGCTGATGCCGCTGCGCAGCTCGGAGTGGACCAGCGTGAACCGGGACGCCTCCTCCGCCAGTTGCGCCGCGTACGCCTCCCGGCCCACGCGCGTCGCGGTGAAGGCGCCGGTGCCCGCGACGACGAAGCTGCCGGACATCACGCGGTCACCGGGCCGCTTCAGCACCGGGTCGGCCTCGCCGGTGAGCAGCGACTCGTCCATCTCCAGGCCCTCGGCCTCGGCGACCTCGCCGTCCACCGGGCACTTGTCGCCCGGGCCCAGCTCCACCAGGTCCCCGAGGACGATCTCGCCCGTCCGTACCTGGGCGGAGACGCCGTCACGCCGGACGGCCGGCCTGGCCTCGCTGATCACCGCGAGGTTGTCCAGCGTCTTCTTGGCGCGCAGCTCCTGGATGATGCCGATGGCCGTGTTGGCCAGGATCACGAAGCCGAACAGGCCGTCCTGGATCGGTCCGACGACCAGGATGATCAGGAAGAGCACCCCGATGATCGCGTTGAACCGGGTGAAGACGTTGGCCCGGACGATCTCGCCCGTCGAGCGGGACGAGCGGACCGGGACGTCGTTGACCTCTCCCGCCGCGACGCGCGCCGCGACCTCGTCCGCCGTGAGCCCGGGGAGCCGGTCGGCGGTGGCGGCGCGGCTCGCGGCCGGTCCGGTCTCCGGTTCCCCGGCCGGCCCCGCTCCGGCGGGGCGGGGGTCTCCTCCGGTGGCGCCGGGGTCCCCGGCGGGGCGCGGACCGGCGGCGGAGGCCGGGGCCGTCCCCGGGACGGGCCCGGGCTCCGGCTCTCCGATGTCGGTGGGCGAGCGATGCGTCATGGGTCAGACGGTACGGGGACGTCCGGCGGTCGCGCCGCCGGGTCGGGGGGAACCAGGGCGGCGTCCGGGGCGGGAGGGACCGGCCCCGTAGGGGATCACGGGGCGTCCCCGCGCGGTCCGGGCCCGCCGTCCCCGGGGGCCGGGGTGTCTCCGGGGGCCGCTCCGGGGGCCGGGGCGCTCTCGCCGCCCGGCGTCTCCCGCTCCCCGGCCGCGCGCTTGATCGCCGCGTCCCGGCGGCGGACGTACCAGACGCCGTAGCAGCCCAGGAGCCCTCCGGCGAGGCAGGTCCACAGCCACCACAGCAGCCCGTGGTCGCGCAGCACACCGTAGAAGGGGAGCTGGACGAGGAAGAGCGCGAACCACAGGAGGGTGCCGCCCGTGACGACGGCGACGACGTTCCCCTCCAGCGGCTCCGGCGCCTCGTGGGTGGGGGTCCATCTGCCCATCGCTGCTCCCCGTTCCTTCCGTTCCGCCGGCCGTTCCGGTTCCGTCCGCCTGTGCCGTCCGCCTGTGCTGTCCGTGCGGTTCATCCCGTTCCGCGCGGGCCGCACGCCGCGCGGAGGTCCTCGCCGGCCGGGAGCCGGCCGGCAGCCGGCGGGCCGGGGGCTCCCGGTGGATCCGGTGCGCGGCTTCGCGAGGTGTACCGGCCCGCCGCGGGGTGTCCGGCCCGGCCAGTCTATGGGGCCCGCCGTCGCGGCTCCGCCGAGCGGGTCGGAGGGGCCCTGCGGGGGCCGTGGAGAGCCTGGGAGCGGGGGGCCCGCCGGGGTCTACGCGCGGAGACTGGCGCTCCCGGGCTCGGGTATTCATACTGAATCGGTCCCGGGTCGGCGCGAATGTTTCGTAGAAACCTCCAGCTCGGGACCGCTCGGCCGCCACCCCCGGCCTCTGTCCCCGTCACCGCCGAGGTTTCCCACATGCCGTCCTCGACCACCACCCCGGTCGAACCCCAGCCCCCCGCGCACCCCAGGAACGGGCTCGACCGCTTCTTCAAGCTGACCGAGCGCGGTACCGGTGTCTCCCGGGAGGTGCGGGGCGGTCTGGCGACCTTCTTCGCCATGGCCTACATCGTCGTACTGAACCCGATCATCCTCGGGTCCGGCACGGACAAGTTCGGGCATCAGCTGGACACGGGCCAGCTCGTCACGGCCACCGCGCTGATCGCCGGGCTCTCCACGATCCTGATGGGCCTCATCGGCAACGTCCCGATCGCGCTCGCCGCCGGCCTCGGCATCAACGCCGTCGTCTCGCTCCAGCTCGCCCCCAAGATGAGCTGGCCGGACGCGATGGGCATGGTCGTCCTCGCGGGCCTCGTGCTGATGATCCTCGTCGCCTCCGGCCTGCGGCAGCGCGTCCTGGACGCCATCCCCGCCGGGCTGCGCCGGTCCATCGCCATCGGCATCGGCCTCTTCATCACCCTCATCGGCCTGGTCGACGCGGGCTTCGTCACCCGCAACCCCGACAACGCCCACACCACCGTCCCGCTGGGCCTCGGCGTCGGGGGCCGGCTGGAGGGCTGGCCGGTGCTGGTCTTCGTGGTCGGCCTGGCGCTGACCTTCGTGCTGGTGGTCCGCAAGGTGAAGGGCGCGATCCTGCTGAGCATCGTGGCGACGACGGTCCTCGCCCTCGTCATCCACGCGATCGCCCGGATACCCGACGGCGCCTGGGGTCTCACCACCCCGGAGTTGCCGGACTCGGTGGTGAGCACCCCGGACTTCGGGCTGATCGGCGAGGTGAGCCTCTTCGGCGGCTTCTCCGAGGTGGGCGTGCTCACCGGCGCGCTCTTCGTCTTCACCGTCCTGCTGTCCGGCTTCTTCGACGCGATGGGCACCATCATCGGCGTCTCCGAGGAGGCCGGGCTGACCGGCAAGGACGGCAAGGTCCCGGGCATGGGGCGGATCCTGATGGTGGACGGCGTGGCGGTCGCCGGCGGCGGCTTCGGCTCCGCCTCGGCCAACACCTGTTACGTCGAGTCCACGGCGGGCGTCGGCGAGGGTGCCCGGACGGGCCTGGCGAACCTCGTGACCGGTGGTCTCTTCCTGCTGGCGCTGGTCTTCACGCCCCTGGCCCTCGTGGTGCCCTCGCAGGCGGCGACCCCGGCGCTGGTGGTGGTCGGGTTCCTGATCATGGCGGCCAACATCCGGGCGGTCGAGTGGGACGACCCGACCGTCGCGATCCCCGCCTTCCTGACGATGATCTCGATGCCGTTCACGTACTCCATCACCAACGGCATCGGCCTCGGCGTGCTCTCCTTCATCCTGCTGCGCGCCGCCACCGGCAAGATCCGCACGGTGCCGTGGCTGCTCCACGTCGTCGGCCTGTGCTTCCTGGTGTACTTCCTGCTCGGCCCGATCGAGCAACTGCTCGGCGTCAGCTGAGCCGCCGTCGCGCGTCACCCGCGAGCGCCCGGAACCTCGTGTTCCGGGCGCTTCGCCGTAGGCGCGACGGGCGCGGGCGGCCCCACCGCGCGGGCCGGGGGTGCGGGCCGGGCCGGGAGCGGCGCGGAGCCGCCGGACGGGAGCGGGGGCGGAGGTGTCCCAGGCCGGGGTGGGTGCAGGGGGCCCGGGCCGGTCCCCCGGACGGGCGGCGCGCTCACCCGTTCGGCGGGGCACTGGTGGCCGAGCCCCCCGGGCTGTATTTAGCTAGAGTAATGAGTTACGCTAATAACCATGCCCGACCTATCCGCCGGCGACGACGCTGTCGCCGTGAGCGCCCTGCGCTCCGCAGTCATGCGCCTGTCCCGTCGGCTCCGGCACCAGCGGGTCGACGAATCGCTGACCCCCACCGAGATGTCCGTCCTCGGCACGCTGGCCCGCTGCGGCAGCGCCACCCCCGGGGAACTGGCTCGCAAGGAGCATGTGCAGCCGCCGTCGATGACGCGCATCGTCGCCCTGCTGGAGACCAAAGGGCTGGTCCGGATGGAGCCCCACCCGGAGGACCGCCGCCAGAAGGTGGTCACCCGGACCGAACGGGCCGAGTCGATGCTGGAGGAGAGCCGCCGCAGGCGCAACGCCTGGCTCGCCGAGCTGGCCGAGGGGCTCACCGAGGAGGAGTGGGCGACCGTCCGCGCGGCCGCGCCCATCCTCGACAAGCTGGCCCAGATGTAGCGCCGGGCGCCGGTGTGGAAGGTGCCCGAAGCCGGTACCCGAAGCCCCGGCGCCCGACCGCGATGCCCGGACCGTGCGTCCGGACGCAGAGCGTGAACACCGAGCCGAACACCGAGCTGGACACAGTCCCCGAACACCGAGCTTGAACGCAGTGCCCTGTCCGGTGACACCCTCGCTGAGGAGGCGACGCACTTTGAGTACGGGACCCGGAACACCCTCCGCACCCGTTCCCCTGCCCGACCACTCCCCTTCTCGTCCCACCCCCGATTCCCCCTCCGGGCCCCGCCCCCGTTCCACGGACCGGCCCGCCCCGCACCCCGGCCCGCCCGCGGCGGCCACCGGACCGGGAACGGAATCCGCCCGCCACGACGGCGCGCCCGGGCCCACCGGACCCGCCGGATCCATCGAGCCCGCCGCCGCGGCGGCCGGCCCCGGGCCCACGCCCCCTGAACCCGCCGCCCCCGAGCCTCCGGCCCCCGAGCTCCCCGTCCCCGATCCCGCCGTCACGGCGACGGCCACCGCCGCCGAGGCAGCCGAGGCCGCCGCGACCGACGCGACGACCGGGGCCGGCATCGCCGCCACCACCCCCGCCCCCGGCGGTACGGCGGCCACCGGAGCCAGGGGCGGTGACACCGGGGGAAGTGACGCCAGGGGAGGTGACGCCGGGGAAAGTGGCACCGGGGAGGGAACGGGGCGCGGCGGCACCGGTCCCCGCAAGTCCATGTTCAGCTCGCTGCGCAACCGCAACTACCGGCTCTTCGCCTCCGGCCAGCTCGTGTCCAACACGGGTACCTGGATGCAGCGCATCGCCCAGGACTGGCTGGTCCTCAGCCTCACCGGGTCCTCCACGGCCGTGGGCATCACCACCGCGCTCCAGTTCCTCCCCATGCTGGTGCTCGGCCTCTACGGCGGCGTGATCGCCGACCGCTTCTCCCGGCGGCGGCTGCTGCTGGTGACCCAGTCGGCCATGGGCCTCACCGGCCTCGCCCTCGCCGTCCTCACCCTCAGCGGGCACGTCCAGGTCTGGCACGTCTACCTCATGGCGCTGCTGCTCGGCCTGGCGACCGTCGTCGACAACCCCGCCCGCCAGGCGTTCGCCGCCGAGATGGTGGGCCCGGAGGACCTGCGCAACGCCGTCAGCCTCAACTCGGCCAACTTCCAGTCCGCGCGGATCATCGGCCCCGCCGTCGCCGGTGTGACGATCAGCGCCGTGGGCAGCGGCTGGGCCTTCATGGCCAACGGCCTGTCCTTCCTCGCGCCGATCACCGCCCTGCTGCTGATGCGCCGCGAGGAACTCCAGGAGGTCACCCGCGCACCACGCGGCAAGGGGCAGCTCCGGGACGGGCTGCGCTACGTCGCGAGGCGGCCGGAGTTGCTGTGGCCGATCGTCCTCGTCGGCTTCATCGGCACCTTCGGCTTCAACTTCGCGATCTGGCTGACGGCCTTCGTGGACACCGTGTTCCACGGCGACGCGGGCACCTACGGCCTGCTCAACACCCTGATGGCGGTGGGGTCGCTGGCCGGTGCCCTGCTCGCCGCCCGGCGCGGCACCTCCCGGCTCCGGCTGCTGGTCGGCGCGGCGCTGCTCTTCGGCCTGCTGGAGATCACGGCGGCGGCGGCCCCGGGCTTCTGGATCTTCGCGGTACTGCTGGTGGCCATCGGCATGCTCGGCATGACGATCAACGTCACCGCCAACTCCAGCGTGCAGCTCGCCACCGACCCGGCCATGCGGGGCCGGGTGATGGCCCTCTACATGATGGTCTTCATGGGTGGCACCCCGCTGGGCGCCCCGCTCCTCGGCTGGGTCACCGACACCTACGGCGCCCGGATCGGCTTCCTCGCCGGTGGCCTGATCTCGGCCGGTGCCGCGCTCGGCGTCGGCCTGATCCTGGCCCGCATCGGCGGCCTCCGCCTGAAGGTGGTGCTGCGCCGGGGACGGCCTCGGGTGGCCTTCGTCGAGCGCCCGCCGCGGAAGAAGGAACTGGCGGCGACGGGGTGAGAACCGCGTGGGCGGCCGGACGGCCACCGGGCGGCGAGGGGGCGCCGGCCGGGGCCGGGGGCGTACGGGCCTGCCGGGCGGGGCGAGGGCGTACGGGTACGCCGGGCGCCGCCGGGGAGACGCCGGTGCGTCCGCCGGGGGACGGCCCCTCCGGGGACTCCGGAGGGCTCCGGGGGACACTGCCCGTATGAGACTCTTCGCCGCCGTGGTGCCCCCGGACCCGGTGGCCGGGGAACTCGCCGCCGCCGTCGCCGCGCTGCGGGAGATCCCGGGCGCCGACCGGCTGCGCTGGACCCACCGCCACGGCTGGCACCTCACCCTCGCCTTCTTCGGCGAGGTGGCCGCGGAACCGCTGCCCGGCCTGCACCGGCGGCTCGCGCGCGCCGCACACCGGCACCCCCCGTTCGAGCTGGGCCTGTCCGGCGCGGGCCGCTTCGGGCAGCGGGCGCTGTGGGCCGGGGTCCGCGGGGACACCGCCGGGATCTCCCGGCTCGCGGCCACGGCCGTCGCCGCCGGCCGGCGTGCGGGCCTCGTCCTGCCGGACGAGCCGCCCCGCTTCACCCCTCACCTGACCCTGGCCCGCACCCGGAACAGCGCACCCGTGGACCTCCGCCCCTTCGCCGGGGCACTGGCCGGCTTCACGGGGAGCGCCTGGACCGTCCCCGCACTGGAGCTGATCCGCAGCCATCCGCCCGCCCCCGGGGTGCCCGGCGCCCAGCCGCACTACGAGACGGTCGCCCTCTGGCCGCTCGGCGGGCCGGCCCCTCCGGCGGAGGGGTCTCAGACACCGGGACCCCCTGCGCCGGGATCACCGTCCCCGGGGCCCCCTGCGCCGGGAACACCTTCTCCGGCACCCTCTTCTCCGGTGTCCCCGCCCTGATCACGGTCCCCGCCCGCTTCTCGGCCGGCGCCCCCGCCGTCCCGCGCGACTCACCGGCCGCTGTGGGAAGGGCCGCTGCGGGAAGCCGGGTACCGCTCCCGCCCCCGCCCCGCCCGTGCCCCGCTCCGAGCCCGGGACGGCGCCGGGGCTAACCTTCAGGGCGTGGATCCCAAGACCAGAACGCTGATCGTCAGCGGCGCGCTCCTCCTGATGCTGGCCGTCGTCGTGGTGGCGTCCGTGCTGCGCTGACGGCGCCCCGGGGACCGGCCCCAGGGCCGGTCCCCGGGGCGCGAGGCCAGGGCCCTGCGCCCGGCCGGGACGCCGAGGGCCCGGGCGCCGGGGCCGGAGCACCGGCCGAGCACGAGGGCGGGAGCACCAGGCCGAGGACCAGGGCGGGAGAACCGGCCCCAGGGGCCAAGGCCGGAGAACCGGCCCCAGGGCCAAAGCCGGAGAACCGGGGCCGGGATCAGCCCCGGCCCCGGCTCCCCGGCCCCAGTTCGGGGGCGGCCCCGGCCCCCGATCCGCCTCCTACCAGGCGAACGCCTCCGGTGACGGGCCCGGCCCGGGGAAGATCTCGTCCAGGGAGGCCAGCACCTCCTCGGAAAGGTCCAGCTCCACCGCGCGCACCGCCGAGGCCAGCTGCTCCGTCGTGCGCGGTCCGACGATCGGTCCCGTCACGCCGGGGCGGGTCAGCAGCCAGGCCAGTGCCACCTCGCCCGGCTCCAGGCCGTGCTGGTCGAGCAGGTCCTCGTAAGCCTGGATCTGCTCACGCTGCGCGGTGTTCTTGAGCGCGTCGGCCGCCCGGCCGGAGGCGGTCCGGCCCGCGCCGCCCTCCCGCTCCTTGCGGATGGCGCCGCCGAGCAGTCCGCCGTGGAGCGGCGACCAGGGGATGACCCCCAGCCCGTAGTTCTCCGCGGCCGGCACCACCTCCATCTCGGCGCGGCGCTCGCAGAGGTTGTAGAGGCACTGCTCACTGACCAGCCCGAGCCGGCCGCGCCGCCGCGCGGCCTCGTTGGCCTGCGCGATGTTCCAGCCGGCGAAGTTGGACGACCCGACGTAGAGGACCTTGCCCTGCTGCACGAGGACGTCCATCGCCTGCCAGATCTCGTCCCACGGGGCGGACCGGTCGACGTGGTGGAACTGGTAGAGGTCGATGTGGTCCGTGCCGAGGCGCCGGAGGCTTCCCTCCACGGCACGGCGGATGTTGAGGGCGGAGAGCTTGTCGTGGTTGGGCCAGACCGGGCCGTCGGGGCCCATGTGCCCGTAGACCTTGGTGGCGAGGACGACCTTGTCCCGGCGGTCGCCGCCCTTGGCGAGCCAGCTGCCGACGATCTCCTCGGTGCGGCCCTTGTTCTCGGCCCAGCCGTAGACATTGGCGGTGTCGAAGAAGTTGACGCCCGCGTCGAGCGCGGCATCCATGATCGAGTGACTTCCGGCCTCGTCGGTGACCGGCCCGAAGTTCATCGTGCCGAGCACGAGTCGGCTGACCTTGAGCCCGGTGCGTCCCAGGTGCGTGTACTCCATGGCCACAGCCAACGCCCTGGAGCGCACTCGAAGCAAGGGCCACCCGCCGGAGCCGTCGGCCACGGCGCCGCCGCGGACCGCACCCGGGGCCACACGGGGCCCACCGGACGACGGCGCTCGCCGGATTCCGCCCCGGGACCGCCGCCACCCGCCGTTCTCACCCGGCCGTGGGCAGCGCCGCCTCCCGCCGGACCGGCCGCTCTCCCGGATCCGACGGCTCCCGTGGGGCCGGAAGCGCCGGCGCGGTTCCGTCCGGCGGTTCCGTGCCACGGGATTCCTCCGGGCGCTCCCACCGGTCCGCCCCGTACGGCCCGCCGATCCCCCAGGTCCGGTGGAGTGCGTCGGCGAAGGCCGCCGCCAGGCGGTGCTCACCGCGGACGCCGGGGTGTGTCCCGTCGTAGGTGTCCCGGAGCAGATCCCATCCGGGGGGCGGCGCGGCCAGTACGAGGCGCGGCCCCTCCAGGCCCGCCCGGACCGCGCTTCCGCCGGCGTCCCCGCCCCCGCTGCCGTCCCCGTCCCCGTCCCCGTCCCCGTCCCCGTCCCCGTCCCCGCTCACCATCTCCTCCAGCAGCCGGTTGAACCTCCCGACCTGTGCGGCGAAGGCCGGGTCGTCCACGGCCCGGGAGTTGGGGAGCACGGGCAGCAGCACCATCCGCACGCCCGGGTCCGCGGCCCGTGCCTCCGTCAGGAACCGGCGGACGTTCACCGCCGTCTGGCCGGCGTCCGTGTAGAAGCCGAGGTCGATCAGGCCCAGGGAGACCAGCAGCAGGTCGGGACGGTGCGCGGTCACCGTCTCGCGGATCAGCGGCGCCATGTGCAGCCAGCCCTCGCCCCAGCCGGCGAGGTGGTGGCGGTCGGGCGCCGGGAAGGACGGGTCGGCGTACCCGTGGGAGACGGCCGCGCCGGCCCGCGGGTCCCACAGCGCGCTGCGGGGGCCGACGAACCGGAACGGGCCCCCGGGCCGCCCCCGCAGGTGCCGCCACAGGCGGTGGCGCCAGGTGTGCTCCCCGGCGCTTCCGATGGTCATGGAGTCGCCCACGGGAAGGATGCGCATCCGGACATCGTCCAGGAACCGGCCAACAGCCCGCGACCGGGCGCTGCCCGCCTGCCGGGGGTGGCAGGCTTGTCCCATGCCTCGTCTGTCCCCGTCGTCCGGGCGGGCCGTCCGCCGGTACCCGCCGAGCCTGTTCGCGGGCGCTCTCGCCGCGCTGCTCCTGATCGCGGGCCCGTCCGCGGGCGTCTCCGCCGCGGCCCCCGGGGCGGACCCGGGCGAGCCCGGGACGTTCCGGATCGAGGACGAGCGCATCACGGAGTCCAGCGGTCTCGCGGCCAGCCGCATCCACCCGGGGGTGTTCTGGACGCACAACGACAGCGAGGACGGCCCGTACGTCTACGCCGTCGACAGCTCCACGGGCCGTACGGTCGCCACCGTCACCCTCGCCGGGGTCGACCCCCGTGACGTGGAGGCCATCTCCACCGGCCCGGACGGCACCCTGTACCTCGGCGACATCGGGGACAACTTCGGCGGCAGGTGGCCCGAGGTGTGGGTGTACCGCTTCAAGGAGCCGGAGAAGCTGCGGGACACCACGGTCACCCCCACCCGCTACACCGTCCGCTACGAGGACGGCCCGCGGGACGCCGAGTCGCTGATGGTGCATCCGGAGACCGGCCGCATGTACATCGTCAGCAAGAAGCAGGAGGGCGGCGCGCTCTACGAGGGCCCGGCCGAGCCCTCCACCTCCGGGATCAACACCTTCCGGCGGATCGCGGACCTCTCCGACTGGGCCACCGACGCCGCCTTCTCCCCGGACGGCAGCCGGCTGGTGGTGCGCGGCTACTTCGGCGGCAGCGCCTACCGCTGGCGGGACGGCAGGCCCGAGAAGCTCGGCACCCGCCCCGGTGTGCCCGTGCAACGGCAGGGCGAGTCCGTGACGTTCACGGCCGACGGCCGCGCGCTGATGTTCGGCTCGGAGGGGCTGCGCTCGACGGTGACGCGGGTCGAACTGCGGGGCGAGCTCCTCCCGGACTCGGTGGCGGACGAGGAGAAGTCCGGGAACGGTGACGGTGACGGCGGTGGCGGCGGCGGGCCGTCGAGCGGGGCGGACGGACGGAACGGCGCCGGCGGCTCCGGTGACGCCGGTGGTGCGTCGGACATGGTGCGGGACGGCGGCCTGCTCCTCGGCGGCTTCGCGGTGGCCGCTCTCGCCGCGGTGTGGCTGGGCGCGCGCCGGGCGTTCCGGCGCGACCGGGGCGGCGCCCAGGGCGGGTAGTGCCGCTCCAGCCGGCCGGGCCCCGGCGCGCCCCGCCTGACCGGGCCGCCCACGAGCCGGCCCGGGGTGTGCCGCGTCGGGACAGCCCCGCGCCCCGACGCGCCTTCCACCGCCCCCCGCCCGACAGGTCCGCATCGTGGCCACGGCCCCCGGCCGGCGGCACGGCGTGCTCCTCACCAACCCCGGCGGCCCCGGCGAGTCGGGCCTGCATGGGCCGGAGATGACGTAGCTACTCGTCAATAAGGCCCGGTGGCAACCCTGCAAGCTCGACAATGAGTAAGGCGCCAGGCAGAAGGATCGACCGCCCGATCAGACCGACCGCAGTGGCCCCTCGGTTCTTCTGAGGGGCCACTCTCACGGAAGTCGATAGAAGGACTGAATGCCCATCCACGTCTCGCACTGTTGCTTCGGCTACCGACGCCGAGCTCTTGTTCTGGCTGATCTGACACTTGCCTTGCCGTCAGGGTGTGTGGTGCTCCTCGGCCCGAACGGCGCCGGAAAGTCGACGTTGCTGGGTCTCCTTGCCTCCGCCCTGAAACCCAGCGCGGGCCGTGTGACGCTTGGTGGCCTTGACACGAGCAAACGGCGGGACCTGAAGCGGTACCGGCAGCAGGTTGGCTGGCTGCCGCAGCAGGTGACTCCGGTTCCGGGGCTGAGGGTCAGGGAGCAGGCGGCGTACGCCGGATGGCTGAAGGGCTTGTCCAGACGGGAGGCGTGGGACAGGTCGCTGGGGGCGATCAAGCAGGTAGGGCTGGACGAGCTGGCCGAACGCTCCGCTGAGCAGTTGTCGGGGGGCCAGTTACGTCGCCTCGGCATCGCCCAGACACTGGTGCACTCGGCACGAGTGGTACTGATGGATGAACCGACCGCCGGCCTTGATCCGACACAGCGCAAGGTATTTCGCGGCCTTCTGGAGGACCTCAAGGACCAGGCGAGTTTTGTGGTCTCCACCCACCAGACGGAAGATCTGGAGGACAGCTACGACTCGGTCGTGCTCCTCGATCGCGGGGAAATCCTCTTTGAGGGGTCGACCATCTCCTTCCTCGGCCTCGCTCCCCAGCAGGTGGCGTCGGGACGCCGTGCCGAGGCCGCTTATACCGGTCTGGTCAAGGGGGAGGCGTAACCATGCCATGGAGTACCGTCCTGCGGGTATCGATCGCCCCTCGTATCGGGCTCTTGCTGGTCCTCTGGCTGTTTGCCTATCGCGACAGTGTCACCGAGCTGGTGACCCGTGGGTACTGGGATTCGGTCGCTGGGCAGAGCTCGACCCTCCTGGTGTGGACCGCACCGGCCGTGGCTGCCTGCGCTGCCTGGGAAGGAGTGCGGATCCGGCAGTCACGGGCTCTGCAAGGGGCACCCGCACGGACCTTCACCAGCGTCTCCCTCGTCACGCTGGCCCCCACTCTTGCCCTGGGAGTCCTTGCGGTCGTGCTCTCCCTCGGACTTCTCCTGCCGCAGGCCGCAGGCAGCCCCGATGGGACCACAGCGGCGATCGTCGCCCTCCAACTGGCGGTCGTGACCGCGCACACCGCCGTCGGATACGTCCTCGGTCTCCATCTTCCCCGGCTGCCGGCCGTGCCTGTGGCCCTGGTGGGGAGCTTCGTGTGGATGGCGTATCCAGCGGCGATGAACGTTTTCTGGGTCCGGCAACTGAACGGTACAAACCTGGCCGAGTGCTGCGAGCTGGATCAAGTGGCTGCACCACGCAGCATCATCGCCCCGGCACTGGTCGCCGTCGGACTGCTCGTGGCTGCCTGGCTGGTGACGGCGCGAGGACGGGGACCGCGACTCCTCGCTCCCGTGCTCTTGGCCATCACCGTGGCCGGCTCGGCATGGATCGTCAATCCCCTCGGCTACAGCGCGGCTGAACCCCGCTCTACCACCGCCCGCACCTGTTCCGGCGCCCACCCACAGATCTGCCTCTGGCCCGAACAGCGCGCCGCCGCCAAGGACGTCGCCACATGGGCGACGGACGCCCACAACCGTCTGACCGCCGTCGGCGTCACCACCGCAGCACAACTGTCGCCCCGCGCCTCGACACCAACCTCGGACGACATCCGCGCCCAGGTCGCGCTGAGCGCACTGCCGGGGGAGATCCCGGCCTGCGCCCGAACCGGCGAGTGGCCGGGAAACCAAGCCCACGGACCCCTCAGTGCCTGGCTCACCATCACCGCAGGCGCGGACCCCGAGGTCGTCGCCACCCGTTACGCCCCTGCCGAAGTCCAAGCTGCCGAACGCGCCCTCGAAAGGCCCCCGCAGGAGCAACGGCTCTGGTTCCGGCAGAACGCCAAGACGCTCACCCGGTGTGACCTACAGCCAGTTCTTGACGCAGAGCGCCCCTGATCTCGCCACGACGAGCCAACCGACAGAAAGAAACAACCATGGACTGGTGGCTTCGCGTCCGGCGCGTGCCCGCGATCTGCGCCGGCCTCGTGATCTGCCTGGTACTCGGCGCCACAGCTGACTCCGTCCAGGTACCGGTACCGGTCTTCGTAGGCGGAATGTCCTTCTCGCTTCCCCTGCCGTTCCTGCTGCCCCTGGCACCGGTGTTCCTCATCCTGCACGGCCAGTCCCGCGCAGACAACGCCATCGAGACGACGGCCGTGCGCCCCGTAGCACTGAGCGACGCCGCACTCATGACCGCGTGCACACTCGTGATGTTCGCCGGAGGCTGGCTCATCTCCACCATGACCGGGCACATCCTGGCCACGGGCATGGCCCGGAACTTTCTGGGCTACCTCGGACTCGCCCTGTTGCTGCGCCTCCTGACCAGCCCTCCCGTCGCGGCCACGATCACTGCGGTAGTCCCCATCGCGTGCGCGGCGTTCGGCGTACACGGCGGGATCCCCGCACGGTGGGCATGGCCGTTGCACGAGCCCGCCCACCCACCTGCGTTCATCGCGGCAGTCGCTCTGGGAACTGCCGGGCTGGCCGCAGCTGTCCTCCCGCTCACCGCGGATCGTCCGGCCCGGAGGTTGCAGTAGGGGACTCTCCGGACGGCCGAGGGACCGCTGGTGGACGCGGAGACGTCCGGGAACGGCGACGGCGACGGCGGCGGGCCGTCGAGCGGGGCGGACGGGCGGAACGGTGACGGCGGCTCCGGTGACGCCGGTGGCGCGTCGGACATGGCGCGGGACGGCGGCCTGCTCCTCGGCGGCTTCGCGGTGGCCGCTCTCGCCGCGGTGTGGCTGGGCGCGCGCCGGGCGTTCCGGCGCGACCGGGGCGGCGGCCAGGGCGGGTAGTGCCGCTCGGGCCGGCCGGCCGGGCCCCGGCGCGCCTGGCACGAGCGCGCCGCCCACGAGCCGGCCCCGGGCGTGAACCCCTGCACCGTCTGCAGAAAAGATCAGAGCAAGTGAACAACCGGAACGCGATCTGCGGAACCAACAAGTTCACCGAAGACCCGAACGTGCAAGAGGACACTTGTGACGAGTTCCCCTTCGCCGCCACCTACGAAAGCGCAGCCCTCAACGGGGTCAGCCACGGCAAAGACTGCGCCCAGGTGACCGCCGTGCGTGCCGGTACCACTGGTGATCTGCCCAGGGACTGGCCCACCGTGACGCCCATCGGAACAATCACCGGTACCGAGAAGTGCGTGAGAGGTCACATTCCCAGCAAACTCAACACCGACCTGGGAGGGCAGGCCTACAGTACATTCATCAAAAGTCAGCTACTCGCAGACGGTGACGGCTTCTGGTTGAGCATCGAGCCCTGATCTGGTGTGACAACTACCTCCGGCGGTCATCCCTGAAGGTGCTGAAGGCTGACCGCCGGAAGGGCCCCCTTGGCCACTTGAGGGGAAAGTTCCAGGCCGAACTCGCGTTCCAGTACCACCAGCGCAGCTGCCGAATCGGTCCAGTCGTCCGGGTAGTCCTCGTCATCCTCGGGGAAGAATCCGGCGTCGGCCAGCGCACGGTTGAGACGGGAAACATCTTGGCCGTCTGTCAAATGGACGGCCCAGGTATCGAAGCTGGCCATGAGTGCCCCGTCGCATGCATGCGCGATCCGGGTCGAACCGGTCAGCGGATGCCACACCGATACCGCCTCGGTGCCCAACGACAGCCGGGTGAGTACTGAGGGTTGCAGCAATCTGCCGTGTGCACAGACGTCCAGAAGGAAGGTCCATTCACCGCCGTAACACACCCGGGCCGCGGGTATTCCCTTGTCCCACTCGAAGCGTTGCAACGCCTCATCAGGCGTACAGAGCGGGTAGGGCGCCTGATCAGTGACCCCCAGTCGGGAAAGCACCTCGCCGGGGGAGAGTCTCCGCACGCAAGTGATGCCGAAGTGATCCTCGGTTACACAGTCGGACAGTGTGGATCTCTGCACTACTTCCAGTCCTCCGGGGATGGGAGCCAGGATCGTATTCGGCCCAAGGCAGCGGCAAAGCTCAGCGGGACCCCACGGGTCTTCGCTGAGAGCGGCACTAACTCTACTGTCGGCGGTGTGCCCCGGGCGACGCTGCCCGCACCAGAGGGAAGCGGCTGACGATAGCGCCGGACGAAATCGGCGGACATCGATGGCGGCCGGACCTTTGGAGAGAATGGCTGCCCACAAGCGCAGATACTGACTGATCTCCGGCTTGCGCCATAGGCTGTTGACGCCTGTCCAACCCAGGCCCGAGGCCACGCCGGGCGCCCGCTCGCAGTGCGGTTCCCACTTCCTGGCCTTCACCGGCATCGCCCGCATCCTCATCTGCTACCGCAGACTCACCACAGAGAGGCGGATACGGCCGGGAGTGATCTGGCCGCCGGTGGTCACTCTGCGTCCCGGATGGTTCGTCGTTCTTGATCGGTCCCGGCGGCAGCCAGGGCCTGGCTCCGGTGGCACCTGGATGGGTTTGTTGCACATGCCGTAGCGGCATGTGGTGGGGTCGGGGCATCACACACGAAAGGCCCTGTCTGCGATGTACCCGTTCCTCACGCCTCCCCGGCAGGTCAAGATCGGTGATGCCGCCGCGTTCGCCGGGATCACGCCACGCGCCATCCGTCACTACCACGAGATCGGTCTGCTGCCGGAACCCGAGCGCGGTGGGGACGGCCGTCGCCGCTACGGCTATGACGACATGACCCGCCTGCTGTGGATCCGCAAGATGGCTGATGCCGGTATCAGCCTGGACGACATGCGGGCCGCCTTCGGCGAAGCCCGGGGCGAAGCGGGAGACGAGGCCCTGGACCACACCCCGGATATCGAGTCGGTACTGAGCAGGCTGGAGGAAACCTTGGCGGCGCAGGAGGCCGCCATCAAACGTCGGCGCGCGGCTGTTCAACGCCTGCGGGCGGTGGGCAGCCCGCTGGGGCTGCTCTCCGAACTGGTCACGGACCGGCTCAGCCACCTGCCCCCGGGAGCGTTGCGCCCCTCCGATCTGGACGCCCTGCTGGTCACGGAACGGATCTTCGGGCCGCTGGGCGCCGCCATCCAGGCCGGCGCGTTCATCGTGCTGGCCACCCACCCCGACCTGCGGGCCGAGGATGACCGTCTTGAGGCGGCCGAGGCCGCTCTCGACGACGGCGTCGAACCCGACGACCCGCGCATCGAAGAGCTCGCCGCACAGCGATGCGCTCACCAAATGGCCCTGAATCGGGCCATCGAGGCAGCTGGTCCCGACGCGGCAGAGGAGAGGATCTTCGAGATCTACGACGCCGGCCTGGAAGGGGAGGAGCGCACAGAGATGAGTGCCGCCGCAGCGATTGCCAAGATGCCCTACGACTTCTCTCCTGCCCGGATGCGCTGCGTGGAACTCGCCGGACGACTCTTCGGCGAGGCCCTTGCCGACGCTCACTCCGCGGACAGTTGATCGCCTGTGCCTGGCACTGGCGTGGCCCGATAACCGGTCACGTCCATCCGCAGGTGACCGGTCGGGTCAGACGTCGAGCCCGGGGACGTAACCAAGAGTGACACAACTGGCTGTACGTGGGGATTCCGGGCCGGCCGCTGACACCGGTCTGCGGCTGCAAAGCCGGCACCTCCCCATCGCCATGTCGACGCCGACCACTGCCCTGTGGTCGCGAACGCACCTCGGGCACCACCCGCTGGAACGGTTCCCCCAACACATCCGGCACCAGCCGCACCACGATCGCCACCACGACCGGCAGATCGGCGATCCCATGGACATGACGTCTGAAGAGACGCCGGTGTAGTCCGCCGATCAGTACGGCGGACGGCGGCCACGGCCCCCGTAGGGCGGTTCGCCGGAGCAGCCCGGGCGCGCTCGCCGATCCGGCTTCCTTGCCCGTGACGAACCACCGGCCTTCCTGGGCGACGATCCCGTAGGCGTGCAGCGTGCGTGCGCGCTCTCACGCGCCGTCGTCGTCGCCGTCGTCGTCGAAGGCTCTGCGGGCGCGTTCCACCTCGGGCATGTGGGCCGCGACCCACTCCAGGAGCACCTCGACCGGCGGCCGCATGGTCTTGCCCAGGGGAGTGATCCGGTACTCCACGGCCACGGGGCGGGAGCTGAGGAGCGACCGTTCCACGATGCCGTTGCGTTCGAGCCGGCGCAGCGTCGCGGTGAGCGACTTCTGGGTCACCTCGGGGATCGCGCGGCGGAGGTCGTTGAAGCGGCAGGGGCGTTCGCAGAGTTCGTTGAGGACGCTCAGCGACCACTTGTCCAGCACCTGGTCGAGGAGTTCCCGGTGGGGGTGCTCGATCCTGAATTCGCCCTCGTGGCTGTCCGTGGTTTCCGGCACGATACCTGGTCTCCTTGAAGTGTCCTTCGTCTACCAGGTAGCAAAGGTATACCGATTCTTTCGATCTCAGGAGACCTCCATGTCCGTTCGCCGTTTCACCCCTGAAGGCATGCTGCGGCCCACCCCGTACGAGCACGTCGCCGTGGGCACCGGCACGCGTCACGTGCATGTCAGCGGCCAGATCGCCCGGACGCCGGAGGGGACTCCCGTCGCCCCGGGGGACCTCGCGGGGCAGGTCGCCCACGCGCTGCGGAACACCGCACGGGGCCTCGCGGGAGCGGGTGCGTCGTTCGGCGACGTCCTGCGGCTGACCTTCTACGTCACGGACTGGGCCCCCGAGAAGATCGAGGCCTTCATGGCGGGCGTCGGTCAGGTGGCGGAGGAGATCGGGCTGCCGACGCCCCTTCCGCCCTCCTCGCTGATCGGGGTCGATCACCTCTTCGAGCCCGATGTCCTGGTGGAGGTGGAGGCGACCGCGATCCTCGACTGAGTCCGGCAGCACGGGACGGGAGGGCACGGGACGGGAGGGCGCGGGACGGACGGCCCGCGCCGGCCCGGACGGCCGGCGTCCACGGCGGCACCCCGCTGACGGGTCATCGGGCGACGGGAGCCCGGTGGGCCGGCCTCGAAGGGGAGCCGGCCCGGCGCGGGCCGGGCGTGACGGCCACGGAGGCCGCGTCGGCTTTCCGGGAGTGACCGCCGGGAAGGGACCGGGGGAGCTGGACGGCACCCGTCACCGCCCCGACGGGATCCGGGGCGGACGCGCCGCCCGGAGCGTCCGGTCAGCCGGCCCGGTCGTCCGCCCCGGCTCTCCCGGTCCCTTCTCGCTCCCGCTCCCGGCGGGTGATGAACGCCTCCATGCCGTCGAGGAGCTGACCGAGTCCCAGGTCGAAGATCTCCTGCCAGCCCGACGAGAAGGCGTCCTCCGTCAGGGCGGCGAGGGCCGGGTAGGCGCCGCTGGACATGACCCGTTCCAGGATGGGTGCCTGGGCCTTCCAGAAGTCCTCGTCGCTGATCCCGGTGCGCTGTTCGGCCTGTTCGCTGGTGACCCGGCTGCGCGCCGTCCCGGTGACGAAACCGTCCAGGATGACGACGAGGTTCATCCGCTCCCGGTCGCTCAGTGGAAGGGACGCGAGCCCGGCGAGGGCGTAGTCCAGGCCGCTCAGCGCCCCGGGGCCGAGGATCGGGCGGGCCTGGTCGACATGGACCAGCCACGGGTGGCGGCCGTAGAGGTCCCAGACGCCACGGGCGACCTGCTCCAGGAGCGCGCGCCAGCCGAGCGTTACCGGGTCCGCCGCCGTCTCCCGGTCGAAGCCGTTGACCTTGTCGAGCATGAGGTCGAGCAGTTCGGCCTTGCCCGGGACGTAACGGTAGAGGGACATGGCGCCGACGCCCAGCTCGGCGGCGATCCGGCGCATCGAGACGGCGCCCAGCCCGTCGGCGTCCGCGATGTCCACGGCCGTGGTGACGATCCGGTCCAGGGAGAGGGCGGGCCTGGGGCCGCGGGTGCGGCGCTCGCCGACCCCCCAGAGCAGCTCCATGCTGCGGTTGGGGTCTCCGCTGCCGCTGTGTTCGGTCGTCATCTCGCGGTCCATCGTATCGGCCGCCTTCCCCGGGACGCCGACCGCCATCAGCCCCTTTGCGTGCGCTGTACGCGGCTGCGCGTACGGTGTACTCTCCTCGCGTACGCCGTACTCGATTCCCTGTGGTTCCGGCCGCATCGCGCACGGCCGCCCAGCCGTGCACCCTTCGAGCCGCGGCGCTCCCGGGGCGGCGCGGCCGGGGGTGCCGTCGCCCCGGCCGGCGCGTCTCCGGGAGCCGCCCGTCACCGCGAACGACCGCCACCGCGAACGACCGCCACCGCGAACCACCCGTCACCGCGAACCACCCGTCACGTCACCGGAAGAGATGTGGAGTCCAGCTGTGCCCGAACCCCGGTCCACCGGCCCGAGCGGGGGGTCCGCCCCCGTGGAGCGGCCGCCCTCGATCCCGCCTCCGGCCCCGGCCCCGACGCCTCCCGCGGCCGCGGCTGCTGCCGCGCCTCCGGCCGTCCTCACCGACGGGCTGCGCAAGCACTACGGTGAGAAGCGCGCCCTCGACGGGTTCGACCTGGTGGTGAGCCGCGGTGCCGTCCACGGGCTGCTCGGCCCGAACGGAGCCGGCAAGACCACCGTCGTCCGCATCCTCGCCACCCTGCTCCGGCTCGACGGCGGGCGGGCCGAGGTCGCCGGGGTGGACGTGGCCCGCGACCCGCGGGCGGTGCGCCGCCGTATCGGCCTCACCGGCCAGTACGCGGCGGTGGACGAGATCGTCACCGCCCGGCAGAACCTCGTGCTGTTCGGCCGTCTCTTCCACCTCGACCGGAAGCGGGCCGGGCGCCGCGCCGCCGAGCTGCTCGAACAGTTCGGGCTGGCGGACGCCGCCGACCGGGCCGTCAAGGAGTTCAGCGGGGGCATGCGCCGCCGGCTCGACCTGGCCACCAGCATGATCCTCGCCCCTGAGGTGCTCTTCCTCGACGAGCCCACCACCGGGCTCGACCCGCGCGGGCGCAGCGAGGTCTGGGAGTCGGTGCGCTCCCTGGTCGCGGGCGGCACCACCGTGCTGCTCACCACCCAGTACCTGGACGAGGCGGACAAGCTCGCCGACCGCGTCTCCGTCATCGACCGTGGCCGTGCCGTCGCCGATGACAGCCCCGCCGCCCTGAAGCGGCAGATCGGCGGGGACCGGATCGAGGTCGTCGTCCGCGAGCCCGCCGACCTCGCCGCGGCCTCCCGGATCATCGCCCGCGTCAGCTCCGGGGAGCCGGACGGCGATCCGGAGACGCGGCGGATCGCGGCCCCGGTCACGGACCGGGTGGGCGCCCTCACCCACGTCGTACGGACGCTCCAGGACGAGCGGATCACCGTCGAGGACATCGGCCTCCGCAGCCCGACGCTGGACGAGGTGTTCCTCCACCTCACCGGTCACCGCGCGGAGGGGAGCGGACCGGCGGCCGGGGAGGCCCGGGCGGACGCCACCGGCGGTGGCGACGGCCGCGACAGCGGTGATCACACCGACGGCGGCGCCGGCCGGCGCGCCCCCGGTGGAAGCAGCCGCGCGCACGGCGCGACCGGCCGGAAGGAGACCGTGGCATGAACACCCCTGGCGCCCCCGTCGGCCCCACCGCCACCCTCGCGGACACGGGCTCCCCGCCCGCGCCCCCCGCCCCCGCGTTGCTCCCGCCCTCCGGCCTTCCCGAACGCCGCGTGTACTGGGCCGTGGCCGACTGCCTGGTCATCGTCCGCAACGAGCTGACCCATCTGGTGCGGCAGCCCGCCAACATCGCCTGGCAGCTCGGTTTCCCGATCGTCTCCGTGCTGCTCTTCGTGTACGTCTTCGGCAGCGCCATGGAGGTCGGGGCGGGCGATTACCGGGACTACGCCCTGCCCGGCATGTTCGCCATGACCATGGCCTTCGGTTTCATGAACACGGCGATGATGGTCGCCGTGGGCCGGGACAAGGGCGTCATGGACCGCTTCCGCTCCATGCCCATGGCCCCTTCCGCGGTGGTGAGCGGGCGCGGGGTGGCGGACGTCGTGGGAGCCTGCGCCGACCTGCTGGTGATGGCGCTGATCGCGCTCGCCGTCGGCTGGCGCTCCGACGGCTCCCTCGTGGCCACCCTGTCGGCGTTCGGGCTGCTGATCCTGTTGCGCTTCGCGCTCATCTGGATCGGGATCTACCTGGGTCTGCTGGTGCCCAACCAGGAGGCGGCGGGGAATCTCTTCGCCGTCGCCTTCCCTGTCGGCATGGTCTCCAGCGTCTTCACCCCGCCGTCGATGATGCCGGACTGGCTGGGCGCGGTGGCCATGTGGAACCCCGTCTCGTCCACGGCCAACGCCATCCGGGAACTCTTCGGCAACCCCGTCCCCACCGGCGGGAGCTGGATCGAACAGCACGCCCTGCTGATGGCCGTGGTCTGGCCCGCGCTCCTCACGGCCGTCTTCCTGCCACTGGCCGTCCGCCGCTACCAGCGGCTGAGCCGGTGACCGGGCACCCTCCGGCCGCGCGCTGAGCGGAGACGGCCCGGACGGGAACCGGCCGACGGGGCGAACCGGGTGGACCGCGTGGGCCGCGTGGGCCGCGTGGGCCGCGTGGCCGCGTCCCCGGCCGGGCGCCATCCCGGTGGCATCCCGCCGGGAACACCCCCCGGCAACGCCTCCGGGCCCCCACCGGCGAACGGTGGAGGCCCGGAGAACGGGAGGGCGCAGGCGCCGGACGGGCCGGGCCGTACCCGGCGCAGCTGTCAGAGCTGCTCGATGACGTGGTCCACGCAGCGCGTCAGCGCCTCGACGTCCGCCGGCTCGACCGCCGGGAACATCGCGACCCGGAGCTGGTTCCGCCCCAGCTTGCGGTACGGCTCGGTGTCCACGATCCCGTTGGCGCGCAGCGCCTTGGCGACCGCCGCCGCGTCGATCGAGTCGTCGAAGTCGATCGTGCCGACCACCTGCGAGCGCTTGCCCGGGTCGGAGACGAACGGCGTCGCGTACTCCGCCTTCTCCGCCCAGCCGTACAGCCGGGAGGAGGAGTCCGCCGTGCGGTTCACGGCCCACTCCAGACCGCCCTGGCCGTTGATCCAGTCGAGCTGGTCGGCGAGGAGGAAGAGGGTGGTGAGCGCCGGGGTGTTGTACGTCTGGTTCTTGCGCGAGTTGTCGATCGCCGTCGGCAGCGAGAAGAACTCCGGGACGTGCCGGCCGGAGGCGTGCACCCGGGCGGCACGCTCCAGCGCGGCGGGGGAGAAGACGCCGATCCACAGGCCGCCGTCCGCCGCGAAGGACTTCTGCGGGGCGAAGTAGTAGACGTCCGTCTCGGTGATCGTCACGGGCAGGCCGCCCGCGCCGGACGTGGCGTCGACCAGTACCAGCGCGCCCTGGTCGGCGCCCTGGACCCGGGCGAGGGGCGCGGCGACGCCGGTGGACGTCTCGTTGTGCGTCAACCCGTAGACGTCCACGCCCGCCTCGGCCCGCGGCTCCGGGTGGGAGCCGGGGTCGGACGTGATCACCGTGGGCTCCTCCAGCCACGGAGCGAGCTTCGCGGCCTTGGCGAACTTCGAGGAGAACTCGCCGAAGGAGAGGTGCTGGGACCTGGTCTCGATGAGGCCGTGGGTCGCGATGTCCCAGAAGGCCGTGGTGCCGCCGTTGCCGAGGACGACCTCGTACCCCTCGGGCAGCGAGAACAGCTCGGCGATGCCCTCGCGCACCCGGCCGACCAGGTTCCTCACCGGGGCCTGGCGGTGCGAGGTGCCGAGCAGGGAGCTGCCGGTGGCGGCCAGCGCGCTGAGCGCCTCGGTCCGCACCTTGGAGGGACCCGAGCCGAAGCGACCGTCGGCGGGCTTGATGTCAGCGGGGATCTGGATATCAGCCACGGCAGCAGCCTAGCCCTCCCGGTGCCGGTGATCGGGGACTCGTCCAGCGGGTGAGACGGGAATCTCGGTCGGTGGCTGGCTCCCTCCGCGGACGCCGGCCGGGCCCGGTGGTGCCGGGGCCCCCGGCGACGATCTCGCCGGGGGCCGGCGGGCTCGGGTGCTGACGGGGCTCGGGTGCTGACGGGGTGGGGCGGCGGGGTGGCGGCGTGGAGCCCTCGGTGGCCTGGTGACGCGGCGGCCCGGCGGCGGCCCGGTGGCGGCTCGGTGGCTGTCCGGCGGCCGGGCGGGATCGGCCGCCCCGACTTCGGGGCCCGCAGCGTCCTCGACCGCTTCCAGCCGCCCGGTTCGCAGGTCCGCGGGCCCCCCGACGACCCGGCCGGTGATGTTCCGTCGGCGCCCCTGGAGCATGCAGTCTGGACCCATGGCTGATCACGAAGGTGCGGGTCCGGGCGGCGAGGGTCACCCCAGCGCGGGTCAGAGCAGTGCGGGTGACGGCAGTACAGGTCCCGGGGGTGCGGATCGCGGCACCCCGGGTCGCGGCACCCCGGATCGCGGTAGCGCGGATCGCCGCAGCCCTGATCACGGCGGTGCGGGCCCGGCCCCCTCCCGGTCCGTCGGCCCGGCGACGGGCGCCCGGTCCCCGGCCCGGCAGGCCGGTCCGTCCGGTCCGTCCGGTCCGTCAGGCCCGTCCGGTCCGGACCTCGCCCCCGCCCTCGCCCGTGAGCTGCGCCGCGCGGTCCGGGGCGAGGTGGAGTTCACCGCCGGTGACCGCGCGCTGATGACCATGGACGCCTCCAACTACCGCCGCGTGCCCCTCGGCACCGTCGCGCCGCGGGACGCCGAGGACGTGGCCGCCGCGCTCGCCGTCTGCCGGGAGCTCGGGGTGCCCGTCGTCCCCCGTGGCGCCGGTACCTCCATCGCCGGGCAGGCCACCGGCACCGGGGTCGTCCTCGACTTCACCCGCCACATGAACCGCGTCCTCGCCGTCGACCCGGAGACGCGTACCGCCGTCGTCCAGCCCGGCACCGTCTGCGACAGCCTCCGCTCGGCCGCCGCCCCGCACGGGCTGACCTTCGGCCCCGACCCGTCCACCCACAGCCGCTGCACCATCGGCGGCATGATCGGCAACAACGCCTGCGGCGCGCACTCCGTCGCCTGGGGCACCACCGCCGACAACGTCCGCGCGCTGAACGTCCTGACGTACGGGGGCGAGGCGGCGAGGCTGGTGCGGCCGGACGGGGCCGGACCCGGGACCGGAACCGGGACCACCACCGGCGGTCAGGGCGGGACCGGCGGCTCCGTCCTCCCCCCGTCCCTCCGCACCGGCGCCGACGCCCTCGTCGCCCGCCACCTGACCGCCCTGCGCACCGGATACCCCACGGGCCTGCCCCGCCGTATCTCCGGTTACGCCCTCGACGCGCTGCTCCCGGAGAACGGCCCCGACTGGACGCGTGCCTTCACCGGCAGCGAGGGCACCCTCGGCGTGCTGACGGAGGCGACCGTCCGCCTCGTCGCGTCACCACCCGCCCGCGCCCTCGCCGTCCTCGGCTACCCCGGCGAGAGCGAGGCCGCCGAGGCCGCGCACACCCTGCTGCCGCACGGCCCGCTGACCGTCGAGGGCATGGCCTCCGACCTGGTGCCCGACCGGGCCGCCGCCGCCCTGCCCCCGGGCGGCGCCTGGCTCTTCGTGGAGACGGGCGGCGCCACCCCCGAGGAGGCCCGCGCGCACGCCGACCGCCTGTGCCGCGCCGCCGCCGACGCCACCACCGGCAGCCTCGTCGTCACCGACCCCGCCGGCCGGCGCGCCCTGTGGCACATCCGCGAGGACGCCTCCGGCACCGCCACCCGCATGCCCGACGGCAGCGAGGCCTGGCCCGGCTGGGAGGACTGCGCCGTCCCGCCCGCCCGCCTCGGCGCCTACCTGAGCGACTTCCGCGCACTGCTCGCCGAACACGGCCTGCGCGGCCTCCCCTACGGGCACTTCGGGGACGGCTGCATCCACGTCCGCATCGACTTCGACCTGCTGACCGGCCCCGGCATCGCCCGCTTCCGCCGCTTCTCCACGGAACTGGCCGAACTGGTGGTCGCGCACGGCGGCTCCCTCTCCGGCGAACACGGCGACGGCCAGGCGCGCGCCGAACTGCTGCCCCGCATGTACGGACCCGAGCTGACCGGCGCCTTCGCCGCGTTCAAGGACCTCTGGGACCCGGCGGGCGGCCTCAACCCCGGAATGCTCGTCCGCCCGCACCGCATGGACGAGAACCTGCGCTTCGCCGTCCTCCCCCGGGAGCCCGTGGACGTCGCCTTCGGCTACCCGCACGACGGCGGTGACTTCTCCGCCGCCGTCCGGCGCTGCGTGGGCGTCGCCAAGTGCCGGGTCGCGGGGCCGAACCAGGGCGCGTCCGTCATGTGCCCGTCCTTCCGCGCCACGGGCGACGAGCGCCACTCGACCCGGGGCCGGGCCCGGCTGCTGCACGAGATGCTGGCGGGCGGGGTGGACGGGATGGACACGGGGGACGGGGCCGGTGGGACGGACGGGAGGGCGGACAGCGGCGCCGGGGGAGCCGGGGGAGCCGGGGGAGGGCCCGGTGGCACGGGCGGTGCCGATGCGGCGCCCGGCGGGCTGATCACCGGCGGCTGGCGCTCCGAGGAGGTCCGCGAGGCGCTCGACCTCTGCCTCTCCTGCAAGGGCTGCCGCAGCGACTGCCCCGTCAACGTCGACATGGCCACGTACAAGGCCGAGTTCCTGCACCACCACTACGCCGGCCGCCGCCGCCCCGCCGCCCACTACGCCATGGGCCGCCTCCCGCGGTGGCTGCGCGCGACGGAACCGGTGGCCCCGCTGCTGGCACCGGTCGCCAACCGCCTGGCGGGCGTCGGCGCGCTGACCTCCGTCGTCAAACGGCTGGGTGGCATCACCCCGGAGCGGGACATCCCGCCCCTGGCCCCCGAGACGTTCCGCCGCTGGTGGCGCAAGCGCGAACGGGACGGGAAGCGGGACGGCAAGCGGGACGGCAAGCGGGACGGGAGGCGAAACACAGGCGAACGTACCGGTGACCGCCCCGGGTCCCGCCCCACCGTCCTCCTCTGGCCGGACACCTTCACCAACCACCTCTCCCCGTCCGTGGGCCGCGCCGCCGTGACGGTCCTGGAGGACGCCGGGCTCCGCGTCGTCGTCCCCCCGAAACCCGTCTGCTGCGGCCTGACCTGGGTCTCCACCGGACAGCTCGACGGCGCCCGCACGGTCATGCGGCGCACCCTGGACGTCATGGCCCCGGCCCTGGACGCCGGTCTGCCGGTGGTCGGCCTGGAACCGAGCTGCGCCGCCGCCCTCCGCACCGACCTGCCCGAACTCCTCCCCGACGACCCCCGCGCGGCCCAACTGGCCGCCGCCGTCATCACGTTCGCCGAGGCCCTCGACCGGCACGCCCCGGACTGGCAGCCGCCGCGCCTCGACCGGCCGGTCACCGGCCAGACCCACTGCCACCAGCACGCCGTCCTCGGTGACACCGCCGAACGCGCCCTGCGCGAACGGGCGGGCCTGACCGGTGACCTCGCCGGCGGCTGCTGCGGCCTCGCCGGCAACTTCGGCTTCGAACGCGGGCACTACGAGGTCTCCGTCGCCTGCGCCGAGGACCAGCTCCTGCCCGCCGTACGGGACGCCGAGCCCGGCGCCGTCCTCCTCGCCGACGGCTTCTCCTGCCGCACCCAGCTCGACCAGCTTGCCGGCCGCAGGGCCCGCCACCTGGCGGAAGTGCTGGCGGAGTCACTGGCGGAGGGCCGGAGCGAAGCGCTTGACGCGGGCGAAAGGGAGGGGAGTTGATCCCTACGCCACGGTGACGGGACCCGGCCGGAGTTCACTCGAAATCCGGCCGGTTCCCGCGCCAGGCTCCGACCTCACCCCACCGGCTGCCGCCCCGCATACCCGAGGAAGGCCACCCACGACCGGGGCGCCAGGACGAGCTGCGGCCCGGCCGGATCCTTCGAATCCCGCACGTGCACGGCGTGCGCGCAGTCGGCGACTTCGACGCAGTTGCCGCCTTGAGAGTCGCTGTGGGTGGATTTAATCCACGGGGGGGCAACTTCTACGCAGGCGCCACCACCGGAGTCGCTGTACGTGGACTTACGCCATGGCAGAGCGACTTCCACGCAGTCCCCCCCTTCCCCGTCGCTGTAGCTGGACTTGAACCACGTCAGTAGCGAGCTCATAGCTCCTCCGCGATCTTGTCGATGAACCGGGCCGATTCTTCGGTGCCGAGGGCATGCATACGGATCATTCCATGGCGCTGAGTGAGCCTACTGAGCTTGAGCGGATCGGTGTACAGAACTCCCGTCTCCTGGCCCTCCACATAGGCGTACTGCTCGTGTTCGGCTGTCTCCAGGAGAACGTACGGACCTGCGAGCCCTGCGGTTGTTCCTGAGTCCAGCCGGAGCACCTGCACGGAAACATTACGAAGCCTGCCGATGGTCACGAGGTGACGAAGCTGAGGTCCCATGACCTCGGGACCTCCCGCCAAACTTCGCAGCGCCGCCTCGTGGATCACGAAGTTGAAGAGAGCCGGAGGCTTGCTTGTCAGTTTCCCCTGGCGTTGGAGGCGGGAGGCAACTCGCTCATCAACCGTCTCATCGTCCAGCGGAGGGCAATAGTCGCCCATCAGAAACCGCGCGTAAGCCGCCGTCTGCAACAGGCCAGGAATGAACATGGTTGCGTAGCTGTGCAGGGCGACTGCCGTTTCCTCGGCTGCCATGAAGTCATGCGTACGCGGTGGATACTTCTCCGGCTTCAGGTAGTCCTCCGCCGCCAGCAGCAGCCCGTGTGCCCCGCACATCTCGTCCGCGACCTGGAGCAGCCGTAGCGTGGGCTTTCGGCGGCCCTGCTCCATCGACTTGACCGTTTCGTACTCGTAGCACGCCTCCTTGCCCAGCTCCTCGCGGCTGACGCCGGCCCGCGTCCGCCACAGCTTGATCTGGTTGCCGCAGTACCGCCACGCCATCGGCGGCTGGGGATTCTCCGTCACCACTGCGCCCCGCCTTCCTCGGTGCACCTCGGGTACGACTACGCTCCGTACCCGCTTCGCTCCTTCGGAGGCTAGGGGCGCCACGGCAGGCTTCCACCGTGAACAGCGCATTTACCCCACTCATGGGCGACTCCCAACCAACCACCGCGCGCCGGGAGATGACCGGTGGCAAACTCCCCCGGGACATCGAGTGGCGCCTGCCGCACCGCGCGCAGAGCGTGGGCCGCGCGCGGACGCTGCTGCGCGAACAGTCCCGCTCCTGGCGGCTCCCCGACGAGACGGTGGAGACCGCCGTCCTCCTCCTCAGCGAACTGGTCACCAACGCCTACCGCCACGCGCACACACCCCCGGACCGCCATATCAGCATCCGCGTCCTCGCCGACCACGCCGGGAGTGCCGAACCTGCCGAACAGGCCGGCAACACCCAGAACCCCGCGAACGCCGCGAACCCCGCGTGTGCGGTGACCGGTACCTGCCCAGCCGCGTGCCCCGACCCCGACACCGACCCGCGCCCCCGGCTGCGCGTCGAGGTGTCCGACGCGGGCGACGAGATGCCGTCGTTCCGGCAGGCGCCCGAACTCGGCGGGAGGAACCGGGGTCCCGGCGGGGCGAACCGCGAACCCGGGGAGGCCGCCGTGGAACCGGCCGAATCGGGCCGTGGGCTGGTCCTGGTGGACGCCCTGGCCGACTGGTGGGGCGCGTACCGCCGCCCGGGCGGCATCGGCAAGACGGTCTGGTTCGAACTCCGCCTCCTCCCGGGGCCGGAGGCCCTGGGCAGCGCTGAGCAGCCCCAACAACTCGAAGACTCCGAACAGCCCGAGCAGCCACGGCACGGCCGACAGCGCCGTCACGGGTGACACGAGTGTGCCGTGCCCGACCGACCTTGGCGATCATTCCGAACCCGGCGATCACCCCGACCCTGCCCGGTGCCAGGCGCACGGGGTCCGCCCGGCGCTCTCCACGGTTCCCGAGGCCGGGTTCCCGCCGGGAGTTCAGAGGGATCGCAAGGAGGCGTCCAGGGCCACCATGAGCTGCGTGTCCCGTCCCGTACCGGCCGGCGCGGGCGGGTATCGCCGGAGCACGTCCACCAGGACCGGCGTCGCCCGCCGCCGCGCCTCCGCCACCAGCCCGAGCCCGACGTCCGGGTCGCCGCCGGCGGCCAGCTCGCCCACCCGGGCCGCGCACGCGGCGGCCCGCAGGATGTGGCCCACCTGGGTGGCCTGGGCGATCGGGTGGAGGTAGGCGGCGGCCGCGGCATCACCGGCCGCCCGCGCGGCGAGCCGTTCCGCCTCGCCGGCCGCCTCCTTCGCCGCCCGGTGCGCGTCCAGCGCGGTGACGCGCTGGAGCCTGGTCCTGCGCCCACCGTTCACGAACTCCCACGCGGCGTCGACCGCCGCCCGGGGCCGTCGGTCACCGGGGTGGGCCGCTTCGAAGACGGGCAGCACCTGCCCGGCACTCTCCACGGAGAAGCGCGCGACCTCGCGCAACTCGTCCACACTCAGCTCGAAGTCCCCGCCCCCGGTCGCCATGGCCCGATTCTCCTCCGCCCGACCGCCCGACCGCCCGACCGCCCGCCCGACGAACACCTGACCGCCCCGTGGCGTCACAGCGCCCGGCGCATGCGGGCCCGCGGCCACCGGCCCAGGCCGTGGGCCGCCTCGCGGGTGCCTGGCCGGAGCCGTCGGCCTCAGCCGACCCGCCGTGCCAGCACCTGCCCGGGCCAGGACCCGTGCAGGAAACGGTCGACGGGGGTGAAGCCGTTGCGTTCGTAGAACGCGACCAGTTCGCCTCCGCCGCCCGCCCAGCAGTCGACCCGCAGCAGGTCCACGCCGGCCCGCCGGGTCTCCTCGACGGCATGGGCCAGCAGTGCCGCTCCGATGCCCAGACCGGCGTGCCGCCGGTCGGAGACGAGCAGCCGGACGTACCGCTCGGGTTCCCCGGCGGGTGCGATCGCCACCTCCGAGCTGGGCCCGGAGCCCAGGACCAGCGCTCCGGCAGGGGCTCCGCCCAGCTCCGCGATGTAGGGGGCGTGCTCGGTCGTGTACCGCTGGACCCGCGCCACCCCGCCCGGCTTCTGCGAATAGGGTGTCGTGCCCCACTGCTCCGTGTTGCCGCGCTCGTTCATCCAGACGATCGCCGAGTCGAGCATGTCCAGCATGGCCGGTGCGTCGGCCGGGCCGCCCGGCCTGATCCGTATGTCGGGTGAGGTGTCGTCCACGGCGGAAGCCTAGGTGGTCTGTCCACAGAGTTGGTGACGGAGCATTCAGATCGGAGAGCGGCAGAAGATCGTCGTGGAGCTGGGCCGGGGACGAGGCTTGACCCAGGTTCTCAAAAGCCGGGTGGTCAGGCGGATCGCTGAGATAACTGAGCGGCAGCGCGCGCCGCGCCGCGCTGTGGGATGTGAAGTCGCTCGTGGCCGTGGCCGTGGCCGTGGCCGTGGCGGTGGCGGTGGCGAGCAGGGCTCAGGCGCCGCGGTGTTCCGGGGACAGGCTTGCGGCGAGGGTCGCGAGGATCTGGGCGAGGGACGGAACCAGGTCTGGGGGAATGTGGTCGAGGACGCGGCCGCGGGCGCTGGCCAGGTGTGCAGGCTGGGCCGTACGCATGGTGCGTAGTCCGGCTTCGGTGAGGATCGCCTCATTGCCGCGGCCGTCCTGACCGTGACGCTCTTTGCGTGCGAGTCCGTGCTTGGCCAATCCGTCGACGACCCGGGTGATCCGGGAGGGGGTGAGCCCGGCCGCGTCGGCGAGGGCGGACATGCGCATGCGGTGCTCGGGGGCCTCGCTGAGAAGCAGCAGCGCGGCGAACTCGGTCATGGTGACGCCCGTGCGGGACATGTCTTCCTCCAGCGCACGCGGCAGGGCGTGCACCAGGCGGCCCAGGCTCTGCCAGAGGCGGAGTTCATCTGCTGTCAGCGGGGCGGTGTCGGCGTCCATCCGCCGAGTGTATTTGACGAAGCAAGCAACAAGGGAGATGCTTGCTTAAGCAAGCAAAATGAGAGAGGTGGTCGCATGCTGTCCCCCGCTGCCGCGCCAGAGGGTTTCGCCCACTCGTACGCCGATGTCAACGACGTCCGGCTGCACTGCGTGATCGGAGGGAGCGGCCCCGCGATCGTCCTGCTCCACGGATGGCCGTTCAGCTGGATCGAGTGGCGCGCGGTGATGCCGCTGCTGGCCGAGCACGGCTTCACGGTGATCGCGCCTGACCTGCGCGGTTCCGGCGACTCCTCCATACCGGCGGGCCGCTGGGGCAAGCGGGACGAGGCCGAAGACCTGCACCAGCTCCTGCACCACGTCGGCCGCGACCAGGCGTACGTGGTCGGCACGGACGTCGGCGCGATGACCGCCCATGCCTGGGCGCAGGCATATCCCGACGAGGTGTCCCGGCTGGTACTGAGCGAAGCGTTCCTGCCCGGCTTCGGCCTGGAGGAGCACATGAACCCGGCCACTGGAGGGTCGTGGCACTTCGGCTTCCACGCCCAGAGCGAGCTGGCCGCGATGCTCACCGCGGGCAAGGAGGAGGCGTACCTGTCGGGCTTCTGGTCGATGATGAGCCGCGGGGGGATCACGGAAGCCGACCGCACCGACCTGCTGCGCACCTACAGTGCGCCCAACGCGATGCGCGGTGGGTTCGAGCACTACGCCACCCTGGCCGATGACGGCCGCACCGCCCGGAACGCCGGCCCCGTGCAGATGCCGGTCCTGGTCCTCAACGGCGAGTTCGGACTGCCGCAGCAGATCCTCCTGGACGGTGCCCGCCAGGCCGCGCGCGACGTGCGCGAGGACATCGTGCCCGGTGCCGCCCACACCTTCGCCGCCGACAACCCCGCTTGGACAGCCGGGCGACTCGCCCGCTTCTTCACCCCCTCTCCCGCCGCCTGACGCTCAGCCACCGCGGACCACACCGACATCGGAGTACCACCTCATGCAGATCCTCGTCATCGGAGCCACCGGCTACGCCGGCCGCCGCGTCTCCGCCGCCCTGGCCCGCGCCGGGCACACCGTCCTGGGCCTGGCCCGCGATACCACCACCCAGGCCGCCGGTGACCTCGTCCTGAACGAAGTCACCCCCGTACAGGGCGACTTCTCCAACCCCGGCACCTGGCGCAGTCACCTGGACGGCACGGACGCGGTCGTGCACCTCCTGATGGACATGAGCGACCCGATAGGCGCCGACCAGCGCCTGTTCGCCGAACTCGCCGCAGCCCAGGAGCGCGACGGGCGCCGCCGCCACCTGGTGTTCACCACCGGCATCTCTTCCTACGGCCGCACCGGTCTGCCTCTCATGGACGAGAACACACCCGGCAACCCCGACAGTCCCATCGGCTTCCGCTTCGCCCTGGAGAAGGAGCTCGCCGCCAGCGGCCTCGCGCATACCGTGGTCCGTCCCGGCTTCCTGTACGGCGGCCCCGCCACGACCTCCATGACGGGCCAGTGGTTCGCCGCCGCCGAAGCCGGCAAGCCCGTCTTCTACGGCGACACCGCCAAACGCTGGAGCTGGGTCCATGTCGACGACCTCGCCGACGCCTACCTCCGCATCCTCCACAACCCCGCCTCCGTCGACGGCGAGGTCTTCGTGATCGCCGACGACCAGCGCCTGACCGCCCTGGACATGCAGGAGACCGCCGTGCGCGCCGCCGGCTACACCGGCGAGATCACCGTGGAAAGTGCCGAGGCGGGCGGCATGATGCACATGGCCGCCGACCAGGACGAACTCGTCACCAGCGCCAAGGCCCATCGCCTCCTTGGCTGGCGTCCTCGCCATGCCTCCTTCACCGACGACCCCGGCCGGTACTACCGCGCCTGGAAGGCAGCACAGCCCACCGGCTGACCCGGACCCTCGCGAGACGTCTGGTGACCCGCCCATGACCACACGCATTCCACGCGAGTCACCCAGATCTCGTGCAATCCGCTGCCGAACCCCACCACGTGGCGGCGTCCAGACAAAGGCCGGGTGCACGAGACATGGTTCGTGCACCCGGCCATTGCCATCTTCCGAGTCGGGAAGACCCGCATGGTCCACCGCAACGCGCCCTCAACCGGGACCGGCCGTCTGCGCTTGGCGCAGTGCATCGTCGACGACCGATGGCCACTCCGCCGCGCGGCAGAACGCTTCCAAGTTTCCCCCACCACTGCGAAACGATGGGCCGACCGCTACCGCGAGCAAGGAGGAGACCGCCTCCTTGTTCTGGACCCGCGCGCAGAACGTCTTCGGCCGGGCCGCCCGCGGCGAGCGCCGGCGAGCCGCCGCGCGGGAGGCCGCGGACCGGTCAGCCGAGGCCGTCGGGGACGATGCGGAGTTTCTCCGCGATACGGGCGAGGGCCTTCTGGTCGGTCGTGTTGAGCGCGTCGAGGACGGTGCGGCGCAGGGATCGCAGGTGCGTGGGTGCCGCCTGGTGTACGACGTCGAAGCCGTCGTCGGTGAGTTCGGCGAGGGTGTAACGGCCGTCGGCCGGGTCGGGCATCCGCCGGACCCAGCCCCGCTGTTCACAGCGCTTGACGACGTTGGACAGGCGGGAGAGCGACCCGCTGGCGAGGAAGGCGAGCTCCCCCATCCGCAGCGTGCGCCGCGGGGCCTCGGAGAGGTGGCTGAGCACGAGGTACTCGAACAGGGTGAGGCCGTGCTCCTGGCGCAGCGGCGGTTCCAGCTTGCCGGGCAGCAGCAGGACGAGGGAGATCAGCCCGGTCCACGCCGCCTTCTCCTGCTCGTCGAGCCACCGCGGCTCCTCCTGGTCACCGTGCGCGCCGGTGCCGTTCATGGGCCCTCCCGTGCTGTCCATGGATCCTCCCGTCTCTCCGGCAAGGCCGGTCATCACTTGACGCTTGAAGTCATCGGCGTTAGTTTCACTTTACGCGTGAACTCATCAGGGGGTGAACGCGCCCCCGTCCACAGGGAGAGGGAACACCATGAGCACCGTCACCTTCGGCGTCGTTCCGGGCTACGGCGAGAAGTTGCACGAGGCCCTCGGCTACAGCGGGGCCGTCCGCGTCGGCGACCGGGTCGAGATCTCCGGCCAGGCCGGGGTGGACGACGACCTGGCCATCCCCGACTCCCTGGAGGAGGAGATCATCCGCGCCTTCGACAACGTGGAGCGCACGCTCGCCACGGTCGGCGCGACCTGGAAGGACGTCATCCACGTGAACTCGTACCACAAGGTGGCGCCGGGGGATGACGTCATCGGGGAGGACCACAACGCCGTGATGGCCGACCAGTTCCGCCGTCGCCTCGGTGGCCGCGCGCCGATCTGGACCGAGACCGGCGTCACGGTCCTCGGCCTCGCCGCCATGCGCGTGGAGATCCGCGTCACCGCCATCGTCGGCTCGGGCAGCTGAACGACCCGCCCACCGCGCGGCGGCCGGCCCATGGCCGCCGGGGGTGGGCGCGGGGGCGCCGGAAGGCGGGCGCGCACCTCTCGCGCCCGCGCCCCCCGGTGCGTCCGTGCCGTCCCGCGGCCCCGGCGCGGCGGCGGCGTTCGCCGCCCGCACCCAGGCCCCCCGCCTGACCTGTCAGGCCGGTCCGCCGCCGGCGCGGACCAGCCCGCCGCCTGCCGCCGGCTCCGGCGCGCCCGGGGCCCTCATGCTCCCGCGGGCGGGGCCAGCAGCTTGCCCATCGCGGCCAGGACGGACGGCTCGACGCGGTAGTACACCCAGGTGCCGCGCCGCTCGGAGGTGAGCAGCCCGGCCTCCTTGAGCTTCTTCAGGTGGTGGGAGACGGTCGGCTGGGACACGCCCACCTCGGAGATGTCACACACGCACGCCTCCCCGCCCTCGTGCGAGGCGACCGCCGAGAACAGCCGCAGCCGCACCGGGTCGCCCAGCGCCTTGAACATCGGCGCTGCCGTCTCGGCCTCCTCGGCGGTGAAGGGGCGCTCGGTCAGCGGCGGGCAGCACGGCACCGCCACGGTGTCCACTACGGGAAGCTCCACGCGATTCGACATGCGTCAATATTGACATCCATCGAACCAGATGCCAATGTCCATTGCATAGATAAACGTCGAATCAACGGAGGAGATCGTCATGTCCCGTGCCCAGCTCGCCCTGCGCGTCTCCGATCTGGAGGGCTCGATCGCCTTCTACTCCCAGCTGTTCAACACCGAACCCGCCAAGCGCCGCGAGGGCTACGCCAACTTCGCCATCGCCGAGCCCCCGCTCAAGCTGGTCCTCATCGAGGGCCGGCCGGGCGAGGAGACCCGTCTGGACCACCTCGGCGTCGAGGTCACCTCCGCCGAGGAGGTCACCGCGGCGACCACACGCCTGAAGGAGGCGGGCCTGGCGACGTTCGAGGAGAACGACACCTCCTGCTGCTACGCCCTCCAGGACAAGGTCTGGGTCCACGGCCCGGGCAAGGAGCCGTGGGAGGTCTACGTCGTCAAGGCCGACGCCGACACCCTCGGCAAGAGCGCCGAGGCCGCGCCGCAGGCCTGCTGCGGAAGCTGACCGCCGCTGAACCCCCTGATGCGGGGTCCGCTCGATCGAGGTCACAGCCCGGCCCCGGGCCCGGACGGCGCCCGGCGGCACCACCGACACCGGGGTGAACGGGTCGGTCGCGGGCGGGGCGCTCAGGGCTTCAAGGTCATCCCGGTGCCCCTTCGGCGCGTATCTCGGTCAGGCCCCTCGCGGGCTCAGGCCCGCGACCGCCAGCCGGAAGATCCGAGCCGCTTCGGCCGAGGGGTCGGGGCGGTGTTCCGTGGCCAGGGAGAGGCCGACGATCAGGGTGATCAAGTCGGCGAGTGTGAGGTGCGGCGGCACGGCGCCGTCCTGTGCGGCCCGGCGGAGCAAGGGGGTTCCCGCCTCCTGGAGCGCCGTCGAGCAGGAGTTGCCGTGCACCAGGTCGGGCTGGGTCCCGTCCTGGTGCGGGCCCCCGTCCGGGTATCCGCCCCTGTGCGGGCCTGCGTGCCCGTCTCGGTCCGCGTCTCCGTCGTAGGAGAGGGCCGTCGCCAGTCCGCGGGCGGAGGCGCAGTAGGTGATCACCTCGCTCAGCCAGGTGAGCAGCGCTTCCCGGCTGTCGTCCGCGCCGGTCAGTTCGTGGGCGCGGGCCGCCAGGGCCTCGATCCGCTTCCGGGACACGGCCTCCAGCAGCGCGCGGCGCGTGGGGAAGTGCCGGCGCACGGTGGCCGAGCCCACCCCCGCCGTGCGGGCGATCTGCTCCAGGGAGGCGTCGGCGCCGTGCGCGGCGACCTCCTCCTCGGCGACGGTGAGGATGCGCGCGTAGTTCCGCCGCGCGTCTGCTCGCCGGTGCTCCGGCATGGCGTCACCTCCGGGGTGTGCGGTGTGCGGTGCGGGGTGTGGCTTGAGAGGTGCGGATCGGGCGGTGCGGGTCCCGGCGGTGCCGGGTGGGGCGGCGCGGTTGTCAAGTGGCGGGGCCCGCCATATCGTAGCGGAGAGAAAACGGCGGGCCCCGCCGTTTATGCCGCTCCGGCCGGCCTGGCGCTCTCGGCTGCCCAGGCCGTTCACGCCGGGCCGCTGTCGCTGTCGCTGTCGGCGCCGTTGCCGCTGTTGCGGCCGTTCCGCCGTGCCGACCGTCCACCTGGAGGATCCACCATGTCCGCAGACCCCACCCCCGTGCTCGTCACCGGCGCCACCGGCAGGCAGGGCGGTGCCACCGCTCGTGCGCTGCTCGCGGCGGGTGTCCCCGTCCGCGCCCTGGTCCGCGACGCGAAAGCGGAACGGGCCAGGGCGGTCGAAGCGCTCGGCGCCGAACTGGTCACCGGTGACCTCCGCGACCGCGGCTCCCTGGAGCGGGCCGCCCAGGGCGCCCGTGCCGTCTTCTCCGTGCAGATGCCTGCCTTCACCGGGGACGGCTTCGACTTCGAGGGGGAGGTGGTCCAGGGCGTCAACCTCATCGAGGCCGCGAGGGCCGCGGGGGTGCCGCAATTCGTGCACACGTCCGTCTCCGGCGCCGGTCAGCACACGGAAGACCCCGGCTGGGCGGAGGGGCGCTGGACCTCGATGGAGCCGACCCTCGGCGCCAAGAGCGCCATCCAGGACCGGCTCCGCGAAGCCGGCTTCCCGCGCTGGACGCTGCTCAAGCCGGCCTTCTTCATGGAGAACTTCCTCCCCTCCATGGCGTTCCTGTTCCCCCGCGGCATCGAGGGCGGCCTGGTGAGCGTCGTCAAGCCGGAGACCCGGCTCTCCCTCATCGCGGTGGAGGACATCGGCACGGCGGCGGCCGCGGCCGTCCTCGAACCGGACCGCTTCCACGGCGTGGAACTGGAACTGGCAGGCGACTTCCTGCCGATGACGCGGATCGCCGAGATCCTCTCCCGCGTCCTGGGCGCGAGCCTGACCGCGCCGGACATGACGGAGGCGGAGGCCCTCGCCGCCGGGATGCCGGGCATGGGGGCCTCGCACGCGTGGCTGAACGTGATCGGCCAGCCGGCCCGGCCCGCATTCGCCGCGGCACTCGGCCTCACGCTGACCGGCTTCGAGCAGTGGGCGGGGGAGCAGCTCCCCGAGGCGGGCTGACCCGCTCGCCCTTCGGCGGCCGGGCCGCTCGTTCACCGGCCCCACCCGCCGGCTCCGTTCACCGGCCTCGTTCACCGGTCCCGCCCATCGGTCCCGCCCACGGCTCCCGTGGGCGGGATTCCGGCCTCCGGTGGGGCGGCTCGTCCGGTCTGTGGCCGCGTCGGGCGTCAGGGCGCGGCGGGGGGCGCCGTGGCGGCTCGTATGCTCATTTCGAGGAGCTGTTCAGCGGTGACGTGCCACTTCCGCACGTCGAGGTGGCCGCCGTTCCCGAAGCCGATGATGCCGTGCACGCTGGTCATCAGCATGGCCCCGACCGGCCGGGCGCGCTGCGGATCGCCGATCGCGTCCTCGACGACCGCGAGGAACTGGTCGTGGGTGCGGGACACGGCGGCGATCGCATCGGTGGACGCGACGGCCGGAGCGCTGAACATCAGCGCGTACGTGTGCGGGCGCTCCTGGCCGATGCGCATCAGCCCGGACAGCGCGTGTTCCAGACGCTCGATCGGCGACAGCCGTTCCTGCGCGATCACCGTGGCGAGATCGTCGCCCACCTGGGCCCAGCTCTTGGCCGCGACCGCGGAAAGCAAGTACTCCTTGTCCCGGAAGTGCCCGTAGGGGGCGCCGCGGGACACGCCCGCCCGGGTGCCGACGGCGCGCAGGGTCACCGCCCCCGGCCCGCCCTCGTCGAGCAGTTCGGCGGCGGCCTCGACCAGCGCGTGCCGTGTCGCTGCGGCGCTCTCCACTCGGCTGACCATGCCTCCCATCCTAGGTGACGGTGTCACGCGATACATTTGACAATGTCACATGAGCTGCTACCGTCATTCGCATGACAAAGTCACACGAACATTCCGGGCTGTTCCTGATCAGCGGCGCGTCGACCGGCATGGGTGCCGCGACCGCCCGTGAGCTGGCCCGCCGCGGTCACCACGTCCTTGCGGGCGTCCGGCGCCCGTCCGACGCCGACGCGCTGCGCGCCGAGGGGCTGGAGCCCGTGCTCCTGGACGTCACCGATGCCGCGCAGATCGCCGCCGTCGCCCGCCGTATCGCCGACGACCCGGCCCGGCGGCCGCTGCGGGCGGTGATCAACAACGCCGGCATCGCCATCAACGCGCCGCTGGAAGTCCTGCCGATGGAGGAGTGGAGGAGGCAGTTCGAGGTGAACTTCTTCGGGCACGTCGCGGTGACCCAGGCCGTCCTCCCTTCCCTGCACGCCAGTTCGGGCCGGGTGGTGAACATCAGCTCCGTCGGCGGGAGGATCGCGATGCCGGCCTATGGCGCCTACGCCGGTGCGAAGTTCGCCATGGAGGCGATGAGCGACTCCCTGCGGCGGGAGCTCGCACCGCACGGCGTGCAGGTCGTGGTCGTGCAGCCCGGCGGGGTGAAGACCGAGATGACCGGCCGCGGCATCGAGCGGGCGAACGACACCATCGCCGCGCTGTCACCCGTCGAGCGGGGCCGCTACGGTGCGCTGTTGCAGGCGATCATCAACCAGGCGGCCGGGTTCACCGACTCGGGGGTGTCCGCCGAGGCCGCCGCCTTGATCATCGCCAAGGCCGCGACCGCCCGCCGCCCCCGCACCCGCTACACCATCGGCCGCGACGCGGCCACGCTCACCCGCTTGTCACGCATCCTGTCCGACAAGCTGCTCGACCGCGTCCTGGCCGCCAACCTCCGCCCGCACTTCCCCAAGGCGCGGAGCCTGTCCGGCGCCTGAGGGCGCTGTCCTGGCGCGCGGTGGCCGCGTCGGGCTCCGCGCCGGGGCCGGCGGGTGGGGCAGCGACCGGACCGCGCCGGCCGGGCGGGCGGCTCACCGGTTTTTCGGGCAGGTCAGGACGGGCGGGCCCGGGGTGGGTCAGGCAGCGGACGGGCCGCTCAGGGCGGAGGCGAGGCGCCGGGCCTCCTCGTGTGACGTGGACAGGGAAGCCGCCTACGCCGAGGTCCCTCCGCGCGTCGAGTACACCCTCGCCCCGCTCGGCCACGGCCTCTTCGAGACCGTCAGCTCGCTGATCGGCTGGGCCGCGGATCACCACGACGAGATCCGCGCCCACCGCGAGCGCGCCACGGCGGAGGAGCCCTGACCGGCGGGAGGCCTCCACCGCCCCGTGCGCTCCGCCGCACCCGGCCTAAGCTGCGGGCGTGAAATACAGCGAACTCGAGGCGGACATACTCCGGCTGATCGTCGCGGCGGACGAGGCCGACGCGCGCGCCTTCGGAGAGGAGACGGTCACGCGTCTCGTGCGGCCGGAACTGCTCCACGGCGCGGCCGAGGACGACCTCACCGACGAGGCCCGGGCCGCACTGACCACGGCCTGCGCGCGCGTTCCGGCGATCGGCGCCGCCGAGCTGCACGACGCGCTTGCGACGATCTACAACGGCATCCTGGCCGACGACGATCTGGACGCCGGGGTCCTCACCGCCATCCGCGCGCTGGCCCACTGGCACAGCTACCTGGAGGGGAACCGGCGCGGCGAGCTCTACGAACTCGCCATCCGCTCCGTCGAGGAGGTCGACCACCAGGTCTCCGCCGACCTCGACGACATCCTCGCCACACCGGAGATGGCCGCCGAGCGCGCGCGCATCCGCCGGCTGCTGGCCCCGGACTCCTCGCGGGAGCACGGGACCACCCCCTGAGCTTCTTCCGTCCGCCCCGGGCGGGTCCGGCCCCGCCCGCCGATCCCTCACCCGAGGGGCCGAGCCGAGCGGGCCCGGCCCGCCCGGCCCGCCCGCCGGGTCCGCGGGCGCACCGGAGCGGCGGAAGCGGTTCTGATCAGCCGGAGATGTCCCCGTACCCCTCGATCTCGCGCGGGTCGCGGCTGCCCGGGCCGGTGTAGCGGGCGGACGGGCGAACCAGCCGGCCCGTGCGCTTCTGCTCCAGGATGTGCGCCGACCAGCCTGCCGTGCGGGCGCAGGTGAACATCGAGGTGAACATGTGCGCCGGGACCTCGGCGAAGTCCAGGACGATGGCCGCCCAGAACTCCACGTTGGTGGCGAGCACCCGGTCGGGGCGGCGGTTGTGCAGCTCCTCCAGCGCGGCCCGCTCCAGCGCCTCGGCCACCTCGAACCGCGGCGCGGCCAGCTCCTTGGCGGTGCGCCGCAGCACGCGGGCGCGCGGGTCCTCGGCGCGGTAGACGCGGTGGCCGAAGCCCATCAGCCGCTCGCCGCGGTCGAGGGCCTGTTTGACGTAAGCCTCGGCGTCGCCGGTCCGCTCGATCTCCTCGATCATGCCGAGCACGCGGGAGGGGGCGCCGCCGTGCAGCGGTCCGGACATGGCGCCCACCGCGCCGGAGAGGGCGGCGGCGACATCGGCCCCGGTGGAGGCGATCACCCGGGCGGTGAAGGTGGAGGCGTTCATGCCGTGCTCGGCGGCGGACGTCCAGTAGGCGTCCACGGCCTTGACGTGGCGCGGGTCGGGCTCGCCGCGCCAGCGCCGCATGAACCGCTCGACGATGGTGCCCGCCTTGTCGATCTCTCTCTGCGGCACCATCGGCAGGCCCTGCCCACGCGCCGACTGGGCGACGTAGGAGAGCGCCATGACGGCGGCCCGGGCGAGGTCGTCACGGGCCTGCGCCGCGTCGATGTCGAGCAGCGGGCGCAGGCCCCACACCGGGGCGAGCATGGCGAGCGCGGACTGCACGTCGACCCGGATGTCCCCGGAGTGCACCGGGATGGGGAACGGCTCGGCGGGCGGCAGGCCGGGGTTGAAGGCGCCGTCCACGAGGAGGCCCCAGACGTTCCCGAAGGACACCTGGCCGACGAGATCCTCGATGTCGACGCCGCGGTAGCGGAGGGCCCCGCCTTCCTTGTCCGGTTCGGCGATCTCCGTCTCGAACGCGACGACTCCTTCGAGTCCGGGTACGAAGTCGGACATCAGGCGGCTCCTCGGCTCTGGGTGACTGACGTGACGTGCGGGGTGGCGGGCGCACCGGGCGGTGCGCCGCGGTCCGCGGTGGTCCGCGGTGGTCCGCGGTTCTGCGGCGGTCTGGGGGTGGTCGACGACGGACGGGCACGGACGGGGGCCGCCGGCGGATGCGCGGCCGCTCCGCCCCGGCGTGGATCACACCGGTGCGGCTCACGCTCCGTAACGGCTACCCCGGTGATGCCCCGCCCGGCCGGTGGTCATCCACCCGGGCGCCGGCAACCGCGATGGCACTCGGGGCCCTTCCAGGGGCGGACACGATATCCCGCGGTGTCCGCTGTCTATAAGGGCTCGGCCGATGATTCTGGTGGGTTGCGCCGTTGCGGGGAAGGGTGAGAAGCGGCACACCGTGCCATCTCCGGGGCGCGGGGTTACGAACCGTGAGGGCTGGGAACGCATCGGTGGATGCCACCGGCGTCGGGTTTTCGGATGATGCTGCAAGATGAGTCCGTGCCTGATGATTCGTTGGAATCCCCGGTGTCCCTGCCCCGTGCCGACGCCCGCCGCCCGGGCGCCCGCCAACCGGTCGCGCCCGGCCTCGACCCGGCCGTCCTCGCCGCCATGCGGAAGCAGTACCGGTCGGAGGGGCTACGGGAGCGGGAACTGGCCCCGGAGCCGATGGAACAGTTCGCACTCTGGTTCCGGCAGGTGGTGGAGAGCGGCCTCTACGAGCCGAACGCCATGATCGTCTCCACGGTGGGCGGCGACGGCCGCCCCAGTTCGCGGACGGTCCTGATGAAGGGGTTCGACCGGCGCGGTTTCGTCTTCTTCACCAACTACCGCTCCCGGAAGGGCCGGGAGATCGGGGCCAACCCGGCGGTGGCGCTGCTCTTCCCCTGGCACCCCGTCGCGCGGCAGGTGCACGTCGAAGGCGTGGCCGAGCGGCTCGGCCGGGACGAGACGGTGGCGTACTTCCGCACCCGGCCGCACGGTTCCCAGCTCGGCGCCTGGGCGAGCCGTCAGTCCGAGCCGGTGGCCTCCCGGGAGGAGCTGGACCGCTCCTACGGGGAGCTGGCGGACCGCTACCCGCCGGGCGAGCAGGTGCCGGCGCCTCCGGAGTGGGGCGGCTACCGGGTACGCCCGGAGGCGGTCGAGTTCTGGCAGGGGCGGGAGAACCGCCTCCACGACCGGCTGCGCTACGTCCGCACCGCCGCGCCGGGCGGCTGGGCGGTCCGGCGGGTCTCCCCCTGAGGTGGCGTGACCTGGGCTGACCTGACCTGAGCTGAGCTGACCTGCTGTGGCCTGGCCGCCCTGGTCCGCGCTGCCCTGCCCCGCGCTGCCCCGGTCCGGGCGGCGTGGCGCGGGGCCGCGGCGCGCAGTCGCGGCGGGGGACGGGCCGCGGCGGTGCAGAACGGGCCGCGGCGGTGGAGAACGGGCCGCGGCGGGGGAGAAGAGGGCAGCAGACGGCCCGCGAGCCTGTTCCCGTCCCGCCGTCCCGGAAGGGGCGGGCGGGAGCGGGGCCGGTCGGACGTACCGGCGGCTCGCGGGCCGGGTGACTGCTGGGGATTGGGCCGGCTGCACGCAACTCTCGCGTGCCGACCCGGCGATGCGCCGAGCGCGACGACGGGCGCTAGCCCGCAGTCACCTCACGCGTCCGGATTGAAGACATCTGCCGAACCACCTCCCTTCTCGTGTGCTCCGAGGGTAGGCACGGCCCCGCCCGGCGCTCAAATCTTTTTTCGGGCTGCGGGCGGCAGGCGGCGGGACGGCGGCGGACCGGGGGCGTGCCGTCCTCCCGCGCGGTGCGTGCTCCCCGTGCGCGGTGCGGCGGCGCCCCGGAAGCGCCGCCGGTGGCCTCGCCCCGGGCCACCGATTTAGGCGAACATGGTGTGGGCTCCGTCACGTTCGAGTTCAATGAAACGGGAGCACGGCGCCGCACGGGTGAGCACGGGACTCCGTCCGCGGCGCTCCGCGGGCACGTCCTCGGAGGTACCAGGTGACTGCTCAACGGCGTTCCGGCGCGGGCCGCGTACCGCCGGCGCGCCCCGGCGACCCCGGGGCGGAGCCGGGACCGGCCGTCCCCCCGGACCGTGAGGACTCGGATCTGCTCGCCGCCCTGCTGGACGGCATGGACGCCGCCCTCTGCGCCTTCGACGCCGACGGGGTGATCACCCACTGGAACCGTGAGGCGGAGCGCATCCTCGGCTGGTCGGCGAAGGAGGCGGTGGGGCGGCACGGTTTCGCCGGCTGGGCGGTCCGCAGCGCCGACGCCGACGACGTACGCGGCCGGCTGATGGCGGCGATGGACGCCCCGGGCCGCCGGGTCCACGAGTTCGCGCTGCTCACCAAGGACGGCGGGCGGGTCCTCGTCCGCACCCAGTCGGCCGCCGTGCGGGACTCCGCCGGCCGCCCCGCCGGCGTCTACTGCGCGTTCAGCGAGGTGCACACGCAGATCGACCTGGAGCGTTCCCTCGCGCTCAGCGACGCGCTGTTCGAGGACGCCGCCTGGGGCGTGGTCCTCGTGGACGTCGACCTGCGGCCGACCGTGGTGGGCTCCACCGCCGCGCGGACCTTCGGCCGGCACCGCGCGGAACTGCTCGGCCGCCCCCTGGGCGAGCTGCTGGACCAGGGGGCGGAGGAGCTGGAGAGCTCGCTCCAGCACGTCCTGGCGGAGGGTACGCCGCCCGCCCCCGGCGACCTGTGGGTGACGCTGAGACCCGCGGACGGGGCCGGCCCCGGCGGCGGCGGTGCCACGGCCCGCGGCAGCGGGGTGGGGGGCGCGGCGCCCGGCGCCGGGGCGGACACCGGGGACGCGCCCGGCGGGGCACGCGGCGGAACCCCGTACAGCGGGACCCCGTACGGGAACCCGTACGCCGGTACTCCGTACGCCGGTGCCGCGCGCGACGAAGCGGCGGCGCGGCGCTGCTGGCGCAACGGCTTCGTCCGGCTGGCGTCCCCGCTTGGGGAGGAGCCGGTGCCGCTGGGCGTGGCCTGGTTCTTCCGGGACGTCACGGAGGAGAAGCGGGCCGAGCGGGAGGGCTCGCTGCTGCGTTTCCGCTTCAACCAGCTCCACCGGGCCGGCCTGTCGGCCGCCGAGTGCGAGGACCCGGCGGAGGCCGCGACCGTCCATGTCGACTTCGCCCTGGCGGGCTTCGCCGACCACGCGCTGGTCGACCTGGTGCCGCCGGAGGGCGGGCCGGACGGCGGGCACGGCGGTACGCCGGGCGGCGGCTCGTACCGGGGCCCGGGCGGTGACCAGGGCGGTGACCCGGGCGGTGAGTCCGGCAGTGGCCCCGGCGGCGGGGCGGGCAGTGGCGCAGGCGGCGGGGCGGGCGGCGGGGCGGGCGGCCGGCTGCTGCGGGTCGCCGCCACGCCCACCGGCCCGGGCGGGCCCTGTTCGGCCATCGAGCCGAACGGCGTCCCGGTGAGCTACCCGGACGGCCACCCGGCGCTGCGCGCCGTCGAGCGCACCGGCTCCGTGCGCTCGTCCGCCGTCGCCGCGGGCGCGCCCGACCCACGGGAGTGGGCGCGCGTCCGGCAGTGGCCGCAGGACACGGTGTACGGGCTCTGCGTCGTGCTGCGCAGCCGGGGCAGGACGCTGGGCGTGCTGACGTTCCTGCGCGGCGCCGGGCGCCGTCCCTTCGAACGCCCGGACGCCGCCTACGCGGAGGACGTCGCCCTCCGCACCGCGACGCTGCTCGACCTCGCGGCGGCTCAGCGGCGGTAGAAGATCCGGTCGCCGTACTCCTCGAAGACGCGGCGGTTCCACGCGTGGCCGCCGTCCACGTTGCCCGAGCGCAGCAGCGGCGGCGGCGCGCCCCGGGCGGCCAGTTCGCCCGCGGCGGCGGCCATGACGGCCTGCATCAGGGCGCTGGTCACCACGGTCGAGGCGGGTGCGAACGGCGCGTCGATCCCGTCGGCGGAGAGTTCCGCGTCCCCCACGGAGATCTTGCTGTCGAGGACGATGTCGCAGTGATCCTTGAGGAACGTGCCGTTCGCGTTGCGGGGCCGGGTCGCGGTGGCGTACGCGACGGAGGTGACGCCGATCACCGTCACCCCGCGGGCCTGGGCGCCCCGGGCCAGCTCCACCGGCAGGGCGTTCCGCCCGGAGAGGGAGATGATCACCAGCAGGTCGCCGCTCCGGACGGGCGCGGTGCCGAGCACGGCGTCCGCCAGCCCGCTCACCCCTTCGAGAGCGCTGCCGAGGGTGGCGGGCATGACGTCCACCCCGGTCAGGCCGGGCACCGCGAGCAGGTTCATCAGGGCCAGCCCGCCCGCGCGGTAGACGACGTCCTGGGCGGGGAGCGCGGAGTGCCCGGCGCCGAAGGCGAAGAGCCGGCCGCCGGCCGTGACGGTGTCGGCGATCAGCGTGCCGGCGCGCCGGATGCCGTCCTGCTCCTCGTCCCGGACGCGGCGCAGCAGCTCGACGGCCGCGTCGAGGAACCGCCCGGGGAGGTCCCCGGGCGCTGGTCCGGTGGGACTGGTGTCGCTCATCGCCGGGATGGCCCCTCTCCGTGGGTCCGCCTGAGTGACGCACTGTGGACCGCTGCTCCGGCCGGCCACGACGCGCCACGGGCGGGCCGGCACGGCGGTGGTGATCACGGTGCGGTCTGGACCACTGAACTGTCGATCGGGACCGGGGAACTGTCAATACCGCCGAGGCGCCGGGCGCGTGCCGCCCGGAGGCCCGCGGCGCGGGGAGGCCCGGGCGGCGGCGGGGCGGAACGGCCGAGGTGGCACGGGGAACGCGCCGCGGGAGAACCGTCCGCCGCCGGGATGCGTAAGAATTGGCCGTCGGGGCCAACCGCATCACCGCCACCGCATCATCTACGAGGGGCACGCATGTCCGGACTCATCGACACCACGGAGATGTATCTCCGCACCATCCTGGAGCTCGAAGAGGAAGGTGTGGTGCCCATGCGCGCCCGGATCGCCGAGCGCCTCGACCAGAGCGGGCCGACGGTCAGCCAGACGGTCGCCCGGATGGAACGCGACGGTCTGCTGACCGTCGCCGGGGACCGGCATCTGGAACTGACCGAGGAGGGCCGCCGGCTCGCGACCCGGGTCATGCGCAAGCACCGGCTGGCGGAGTGCCTGCTGGTGGACGTCATCGGGCTGGAGTGGGAGCAGGTCCACGCGGAGGCGTGCCGCTGGGAGCACGTCATGAGCGAGGCGGTCGAACGGCGCGTGCTGGAGCTGCTCCAGCACCCGACCGAGTCGCCGTACGGGAACCCGATCCCGGGGCTGGAGGAGCTGGGGGAGACCGGCCCGTCCGACGCCTTCCTGGCCGAGGGCATGGTCAGCCTGGCGGACCTCCGGCCCGGGGCGGAGAGCAAGACGGTCGTGGTCCGGCGGATCGGCGAGCCGATCCAGACCGACGCCCAGCTCATGTACACGCTGCGGCGGGCCGGGGTGCGGCCCGGTTCGGTGGTGAGTGTCCGCGAGTCGGCCGGTGGCGTGCTGGTCGGCAGTGGCGGGGAGGCCGCCGAGCTGGAGGCCGACATCGCCTCGCACGTGTTCGTGGCGAAGCGCTGAGGGCGCCGTCACGGCATGGACCGGCCGCTGCTGTGAGGTGCTGCGCAGTGCTGCGCAGTGCTGCGCAGTGCTGCACAGCGCTGAGCAGTGCTGCCCGGCGCTGCCTCCCGGTGCCGTGACGCGGCGCCTGTCGCGGCCACGTGCTGCCGGGCGCGGTCACGCACGGCCCAGCCCGGTCCAGCCCAGCCCTGCGGTGGCGGGTGCCGTCACGCGTTGATCTGGGGACCGCCACGCGCCGGTTCTCGTGGGGTTGCTCTCCGGATCGGTCACGGTGAACCGTTCGGGGCCGGGTCGTGCGCCTTCCGCCCTGTCCGGGCAGCGCGACCGCGGTAGTGGCCCGGCTCGGGCTGCCCGCGTCCGCCCGGGGAGCCCGCCGGGGCGACATCCCGGGCGGCTCTCCCGCCGTTCGTTCGATTCCCCTCCGGGGCCCGGCCGTGTCCCCTTCGCCCCCTTCGGGTGGGTGGCGCGGGAGGCTTGAATTCGGTGTGTGGGGGCAGCGGCGGTGGCACCGGTCGTGCCACTCTGTCGCTGGGGCATATGGCAAGGGGGCATACCCGGCAACGTTGACGGAGCCGGAAGGGGTCCGTGGAGGCCCCTCGGCGGGGCACGGCCCCTCGGGTGAGGGTGGTCCGGCGCGGCGGAAGCCCGTCGGGGCCCGAGCCGGAGGGCCGGGGCTGCTGGGGTCCGGGGCTGCGGGCCCGGGAGGGCCGGGGGAGCCCGGCGGAACCGGTCCGGCGGGGACGGAACGGGTGCGCCCGAGTGCGGCGAGGCGGGCCGGAGTCCGTCCCGGTCCCGGGCCCGCGGAGTCCGGCGGCGGTCCCCAGCGGCCGGTGCGGCCCGACGGCTGTCCGGCCGGCTGTCCGACGGTGCCCGCCGGTTCCGGCCGGGTTCGCCGCGCCCTTCTCCGTCGGCCGGGAGGTGTGCGTGAGGGCACGGGCGGACCGGTTCGGTGCCGGGGCGGTGGACAACGCGGCCCCCGGGGCGGTGGACACCGCAGCCCCCGGGGCGGTGGACAACGCGGCCCGTGGCCTGGAGGGGCCCCGCGGCCGTGGGCGTTCGAGAGCCCCGGCCCGCCGTGGCGGGGCCGGGGCCTCCCCTCCCCGTGTTCCGCCGGGGGCCCGGAGCCCCGAGCTCTCAGGGCCTGCGCCGGCGTTCTCACCTCGTTCTTTCCATCCCCTCGGCCGCGGTGGCCAACCTCCGGGCGCTGTCACCCGTACGAGGGGTGTTGTACGCCGATGCGGCTCCACACCAGCGTGTTCGAATAAAAGTTCGATATCGTGCAGCGGGGTTCCGGGGGTTCTCCCTACGGCGGCCGGCGCGGCAGCGCGACGGTGGCCGTGGCGCGGGGAAAGAGCACGGAACGGCAGCCCCACCGGTGACAACCGTTGGGGCGAAAGCCCGGTCATGACAGGCAGGGCGGCACGGCGGGCGCTCCCGGTGGTCGTGCCGGCCGTGACAGCCATGCCGGCCGTGACAGCCATGCCGGACGTGACAGCCGGGGCGGACGGCCGGTCCGGCGCCCGCCGGGCCGGGTGAGGGACGGCACAGCGAAGCGGTAGCCGGAGGAGATGGGGGTGCGGACCTGATGGTGCGGCGCATCGACATGGCCGGGGCCGGCGGCGTCCGGCTGGCCGCCTGGGAGTTCGCCGACCCCCCGAAGGGGAAGCGGGAGGGCGAGCCGGTGCCCGGCGCGCTGCTGCTGCACGGGCTGATGGGGCGCGCGGCCCACTGGGCGCGGACGGCGCGCTGGCTCTCCGCGACCTATCACGCCGTCGCCCTCGACCAGCGCGGCCACGGCCGCAGCGGCAAGCCCGCCGAAGGCCCCTACACCCTGGACGCGTACGTCGCCGACGCCGAGGCCGCCGTCGAACGGCTCGGCCTCGCGCCCGCCGTGCTCGTCGGGCACGCCCTGGGCGCCCTGACGGCCTGGCGGCTGGCCGCCCGCCGGCCCGATCTCGTCCGGGCCCTGGTCATCTGCGACATGCGCGCCTCCGCGCCGGGGGAGCGCGCCCAGCGCGCCTGGGAGGAGTGGTTCGCCTCCTGGCCGCTGCCGTTCCCGACGCTCGCGGACGTCCGGCAGTGGTTCGGCGAGGACGACCCCGTCCTGGAGCGGCCCCGCCCCGCCCGCGGCGACTACTTCGCGGAGGTCATGGCCGAACGCGCCGACGGATGGCGCCCGGTCTTCTCCCGCCGCGCGGTGCGGATGTCCCGGGAGGGGTGGGTGTACGACGCGCACTGGGACGAGCTGGCGCAGGTCCGCTGCCCCACCCTCGTGGTCCGCGGCCCGGACGGCGAGCTGGGGCGCGCCGAGGCCCAGGAGATGGTGCGGGTGCTGCCCCACGGCCGGTACGCGGAGGTGCCGGAGGCCGGGGACCTCGTCCACTACGACCGGCCCGACGGCTGGCGGTCCGCCGTCGAGCCGTTCCTGGAGAGCCTCGCGCGGTGACGGCCCGGGGGCCGGGGACCGGCAGCCGCCGGGGCGGGGCGGCGCCGGGGCCGGGGCGGCGAGGCCCGCGCGGTGCCGCCCGGATCCGCGAGGCACCGGGTGGCACCGGGCGATGGGCGGTACCCGCGCTGACGGAGCGGCGGGCGCCGGCGCCCGGCAGGTGCCCGCCGGGCGCCGGATGGCGCGGCCGCCGCCCGCCGCGTGGTCGACCGGCCCCCGGCCGTGACCCGCTGGCCCCTCTCAGCCCTTGGCGACCGCCGTGAGGATCTCCGGCAGCCGGGACGCCGTGCGCGGGGCGGCCAGGCGGAGCCCGAGGAGGGTCATGGCCCAGCCGTGGCCCACGCCGAGCGGCAGCAGCAGCCACAGCCAGTCGTGGCCCCCGCTCAGATGCAGCCACACCGTCAGCGCCAGCAGCGGCGAGCACAGCACCGCCGCCACGGCCAGGCCGCCCAGCATGCTGATCCACGCCAGCCCGGCCTGGCCCGGTGCCGCGTTCTTGAAACCGCTGTCCTGCGGGATCGAGTACGGGAAGTGGGCGGAGGCCAGGGCTCCGGTCGCCAGCATCGCGCCCAGCAGGGCCAGGGAGACGCCCAGGGCCTCGGGGAACGCCCCCCAGTCGCCCAGCAGGGCGAGGGAGATGACCACGACCAGCACCACGTAGGGCACGGCCACCAGCGCCAGGGCCAGCGCCCGTCCCCGGAGTTCGAGGTAGGCGTCGCGCCGCGAGGAGATGGTCTGGGCCACCATCCAGAAGGCGGAGCCGTCCTGGCCGAACTGGTTGTACATCTGGATGCCCAGCAGCCCGGCCGCCCAGCAGGCCACGTACGGGCCGCCGTTGCCCTGGAGGGTGTAGACCACCGGCAGCAGCAGCCCGATGCCCAGGGCGGACGCCCAGCCCGTCTTGGCCTTCGGGTCCCGCCAGCCGTAGCGCAGCGTGCGCTCCATGACGGTGCCGGTGCGGCCGGCCGGAAGCAGCCGGGCGAGGCCCGAGCCCTCCCGGGAGCGTTCCCGGCCCGGGGCGGTGGCGGCCTGGAGGGTGGAGCCGTCGGGTGAGGTCATGAGCCCCGTCAGGCTCCGCTGCCACCACCACACCAGCAGCGCGAGCGCGGCCCCGGCCAGCGCGAGCTGCACGGCCGCCGCTCCGTACGCCCCTTCGTTCGCCGACCGCACGGCGGCCGGGGCGGACGCCGGCGGCAGCCAGCGGAGGACGTCGGCGGCGGGCTCCAGGGTCCGCAGCCCGCCCGGCGCCGACAGCCGCTGCACGGCGAGGGAGACGAACTGCGCGCCGACGGCGATGAACAAGCCGCTCAGCAGCGCCAGATCACGCCCCCGCCGGCTGGTCAGCAGCCGGACGTTGGCCGCGGCCACCGCCCGGGACAGCGCCACGCACACCAGTACGACCAGCGCCGCCGCGACCACGCCCACGACGGCCGCCGCCGGCCCGTGCGCCACCGCCACCACCGAGCCGGCCGCGAGGACGAGCGTGAACAGCGGCCCCACCCCGACCAGCGATGCGGTCAGCAGGGAGAGCGCCAGGCGGCCCGGGCGGAGCGGGAGCATGACCAGCCGCGTCGGGTCCAGCGTCTCGTCGCCGGAGGCGAAGAACAGTGGCATCACCGCCCACCCCACCGTCAGCACGGCGGTCAGCGAGAGGACCAGCGCCTCGGCGTGGTCGTTGCCCCGCAGGGCGATCAGCCCGAGCAGGTGCAGCGCGGCGAACAACAGCGCCATGACGAGCGAGATGATCCACACGGCCCGGCGCCCGGCGGACTGCCGCAGGCCGTTGCGGAGCAGGGAGAGCTTCAGCCGCACGAAGACGGCCGTGACCGCGGCCCCGCCGGCGGCGGGCGGCGCGGGCCGGGATCCGGCGGCGAGCGGGGTGGCCCCGGCGGTGCCGGCGGCTCGGGAGGTGCCGGAGGGGGCGCGGGGGGAGACGGGTGCGGGACCGGACGGGGCCGTCCCCTCCGGGGGTGCCCCGGGCGGGACCGCAGCCGTGCCGGGCGGGGGCCCGGTGGGGGAGGCGGCCGCGGAGGGACGCGCGGTGGCGGGGGAGCCGGCCCCGGTGGGGGGATCGGGCGTGGTGGGCGCCCCGGCCCCGGCCCCGGAGGGTGAGGCGGACGCGGTGGAGGCCGCGGTCCGGTCGGGGGAGGTGCCGATGGCGGGGGAGGCGTCCCTGGAGGGGGACCGGCCCGGAGGAGTGCTCACCTGGCGCCACCGCCCAGCCAGTCGAGGCTCTGCCCGGGCTCCCGGCCGCTCGCGCCGACCAGCTCCAGGAACGCGTCCTGAAGGCTCGGCGCGTCACCCCGCACCTCGGCCAGCGGCCCGTGGGCCCGGATACGGCCGGTGGCCATCACCGCCACCCAGTCGCACAGGCTCTCCACCAGCTCCATGACGTGGCTGGAGAAGACGACCGTCGCGCCGGAGCCGGTGTAGCGCTCCAGCACCCCGCGGATCGTCTGCGCGGACACCGGGTCGACGCCCTCGAAGGGCTCGTCCAGGAAGAGCACCTGCGGGTTGTGGAGGAGCGCGGCGGCCAGCCCGATCTTCTTGCGCATGCCGGTGGAGTAGTCGATGACCAGCTTGTGCCGGGCGTCGGCCAGGCCGAGGACGTCCAGCAGCTGGGTGGCGCGCTCGTCCACCTCGTCGCCGGGCAGGCCGCGCAGCCGCCCGGTGTAGGCGAGGAGCTCACGTCCGGAGAGGCGTTCGAACAGCCGCAGCCCTTCCGGGAGGACCCCGATCCGGGCCTTGACGGCTGCCGGGTCGGCCCACACGTCGTGGCCGCCGACGAGAACGCGGCCGGCGTCGGGGCGGAGCAGCCCCGTCACCATGGCGAGGGTCGTCGTCTTGCCCGCGCCGTTGGGGCCGACCAGGCCGATGAACCGTCCTGCGGGCACGTCCAGATCCACCCCGTCGACGGCCACCTGCTCGCCGAACCGTTTCCACAGGCCCCTCACGCTCACCGCCGGGGGCGCCGCCGCGCCGGTCTCCGGCGCCGCTGCCCTGTGTCCCTCCGGGGTGTCTTCCCCCGTTGTCACTTCCTCTGCCACCTGGCGTGCCCTTCCTCGTCGCGCGTGCGGGGCGGGCGCCCGAAAAGGGCTTTCCGGCGTTCCCGTCCCCCGTGGCCCCGGATTCCGGGTCTGCCCGGACTTCCTGACCTTCCTGGCCTTCCCGGTTCCCCCTTCCCGGTTCCCGGGGTTCGAAGGGTGCCCGGGGCGCTCCCCGGCCCGGTGGCCTCCGGGGCGTCCGCGCGGCCCCGAGGTGCGGGAGGCAGCCGGTGCCTGCCTCCCTCAGCACGATAGGGGGCGGCCGGGGGATCGGACGTCCGCCCGCAGGAGGAGGCGTTCCTCGCACGACGGCCAACAGGAGGGGGAGCTGACCTGCGGAGAAGCGGTGGAAGGGCGGCGGGGAAGCGGCGAGGGAACGGTGGGGAAGCGGCGGGGGAACGGTGGCCCGGTGGCCGGCGGTGGGAGCGGGCCGCCCCGGCGGAGGTCCGCGGCGGAGCCGGCCCCGGTGGCGGAGCCAGCCCGGGGCCCACGTGGTCGTGGTGACCGACGCGGCCATGGTGGCCCGTGGCGGCCGTGGCAGCCGTGGCGGCCGTGGCGACTGTGGTGACCGTGGTGCGCTGCTGCGGCGTCCGCGTGGCGGGCCCTGCTGGGAGCGCCGGCCCCCGGGGGCCGCGCCGGCGGGTGCCGGGCGGCCTGCCGGCGGACGACCGCCGCGATGGGCGGCCCCTGCCGGCGGGCGCGCCCGCCCCTTCGCCGTCCGCCCGCCGCACCACGCCGATTCGGCCGTGAGCCGTCCGCGCCCTTCGGGCTCCCGCGTGCGCCCCGTGCGGCGCGCCCCGGCGCACGACGGCCGGGGCCCCTGCCCGGTCACCGGTTTCCGGAAGGCGGGCGGAGCCGGGCGCGTTCCGCCCGCCGCGAGGCCCGCGGAACCCGCCGGGCGGCGGCGCGGGGTGTTCCGGCGAGGTGACGGCCGAGGGGCGGGGCCGGTCCGGTGCCGCGTCCCGCCGGTCCCGTCCGGAAGGGGGCCCGCCGCTCCCGCGCGGAGCGGAATCCGTGCGCCGTACGGTCCGCCCCGGCGCCCCCTCCGGCGGGCGGGCCCGGACGGGCGTACGAGCCGCCTCGGCGGCGGCGCCGCGGTGCGACCGGCGCACCGCTTCCCGGGCCGGGGCGCATCGGTGCAACGGCGGGGGCGCGTGGTCGACCGGCACCGTGCGGGCGGGTAGTCCGTACTGCGGCACCTTGCGCATGAGTGACCTGCTGAATGGTCCCGAAGCAGCTGATCACATGAGAAGAGAGACATGGTCGGTACGGCCGATGTGACCGGCGCCGCCGGCACGGCAGGGGGGAGTCCGCCGGGACGGCGGGCCCCCACGGAGGGCCGCCGACCGGTCCGCGATCGAGGGGGTAGTTCCATGGCAGCCAGGCCGCTCGTCGCCCGCAGGCCCAACGAGAGACTGGGGTCGCTGATACAGGAGGCCGGCTGCTCCAACGCCGGGCTCGCCCGCCGGGTCAACCTCTGCGGCGCGGAGCACGGTCTCGACCTCCGCTACGACAAGACCTCCGTCGCCCGCTGGCTCCGCGGCCAGCAGCCCCGGGGGCGCGCGCCCGCTGTCATCGCCGAGGCGCTCGGCCGCAAGCTCGGCCGGACCGTCACGATCGACGAGATCGGCATGGCCGACGGCAAGAACCTCGCCTCCGGGGTGGGGCTCCAGTTCTCCCCGACGGTGCCCGGCGCGATCGAGCAGGTCTGCGAGTTGTGGCGGAGCGACGTTGGCCGCCGCGACTTCCTGTCCGGCTCCACCGTCGCCTCCTCGGCCCTCGTCGAGCCCAGCCGCGACTGGCTCATCACCGGCCCCGACCCGCAGGTCGCCCGCTCCGGCGGGGCCCGGGTCGGACGGACGGACGTCCAGGCGGTCCGCGACATGACGGCCGCCCTGACCGAGCTGGACCACCGGTACGGCAGCGGGCACGTCCGCCCGGTCGTCGTGCACTACCTCAACAGCGTGGTCTCCGGCCTGCTCGGCGGGTCCTACCGGGAGGCGGTGGGGCGGGAGCTGTTCGCCGCCGTGGCGCGCCTCACCGAACTGGCGGGCTACATGGCGGTGGACACCGGTCAGCCCGGCCTGGCGCAGCGCTACTACATCCAGGCGCTGCGGCTCGCGCAGGCCGCCGGGGACCGCGGCTTCGGCGGGTACGTCCTGGCCGCCGGGATGAGTCATCTCGCCGCCTCGCTCGGCAACCCGCGCGAGATCGCCCAGCTGGCGCGCGCCGCGCAGGAAGGCGCGCGCGGCCATGTCACCCCGCGTGCCGAGGCGATGTTCCTGGCGGCGGAGGCGCGCGGGCACGCGCTGATGGGCGACGCCGCGGCCTTCCAGACCGTGGCGGGGCGCGCGCTCGCAGCCCTGGAACGGGCCGGTGCCCCGGGGCGGCCCGGATCCGGCGGGACCACCGCGGGCGCCGGGGCCGGGCCGGCGGGCGCGGAAGGGACGGCCGGGACGGCGGAGACGGCCGGGGCTCCGGCGGTGGCCGGGACGCCCGGCGGGACGGGCAACGGGACGGGCGGCGGTGACGACCCCGCCTGGATCGCCCACTTCGACGCCGCCTATCTCGCCGACGAGCTGGCCCACGGCCACCGCGACCTCGGTGAGGCCGACCCCGCACGGCGCCGCGCCGAGGAGGCGCTCGCCGGGCACCCGGGGAGCCGGGTACGGCGCCGGGCGATCGGGCTGCTACTGCTCGCCGCCGCCCAGACCCAGGCCCGCGAGATCGAGCAGGCGTGCGACTCGGGGACCCGTGCGCTGGACCTGCTCGGCGGCCTCCGCTCGGGCCGCTGCATGGAGTATCTGGAGGACCTCCAGCAGCGGCTCAAGCCGTTCGGGGACGAGCCGGTGGTCCGGGAGTTCGGTGAGCGGGCGGCGGAGCCGCTGGTGGCGTGAGCGGGGCCGGCCGGGGTCCGCGGGCCGCCCGCCGCGGCCCCGGACCCCGGCTGTGACCAGGCACTTGGCAGAGGTCCGCGGCGAACGGGTAGCGTGCACGGAGATACCGTCAGTCCCCGCACAGCCAAGGAGTCCTGGTGTCGCAGAGCGGACAGGGCAGCGAGCCGCCACGCCGTGCCTACGAGGGCATCGTGCTGCCGGCGGACGGCGGTGAACCGTTCATCCCCGAGCCGGAGCCCGAGGAGCCCGCCGGACAGCGCTGGGGACCGTCCTGGGGGCCGGGCGCGCCCCCGGAGCCGCCCGCCGCCCCCCAGGGCTACGGCGACCGGGCGCCGCGGCCGGAACCCTACGGAACCCCCGGCGGGGAGCCCCCCGCCCCGTACTCCGCCTACCCCTCGCCCCCCGGCCTCCCGGGGGCCGGCTCCGCGGACCACGGACGGCACGAGCCGCACCGGTCGCTCCCGGCGCCCTCGTACGGCCAGGAGGGCGCCGCGCCGGCCGGGGGCGGGAGGCACGCCGGGACGCACGCCGGGAACCCGGAGACGCACGGCTCCTACGGGTCGTACGAGCCCCAGGGGGCGTACGGGCAGCCCGCGCCGCAGCCCCCGTACCCCCAGGACGGCGCCCACGCGGGATACGGCTCCCACGGGGCGCACGGCCACCAGGCAGGCCGGGCCGCGCACGCCGGTCACCCCTCTCCCACGGCCGGCCCGGCCTACGGCCGCCAGGACCCGCCGGGCGCGGGCCCCCTGCCCCCGGCCGGGCCCCTGCCGCCCGCCGCCGGGCCGATGCCCGGTGCCGCCGACGAGACGCAGCTGCTGCCCCCGACCGCCCCGGCGCCCTCCGGTCCGGACGCGGACGCCACGCAGTTCCTCCCGCCGCAGCCCGGCCCGACACCCCCGGGGGAGAACCCCGCCGAGGCCACCACCGTGCTCGGCCGCCAGGGGCACCGGGCCGGCGGCGGTCCGCTGCCGCCGGAGAACTCCCGGGACGAGCAGGCGACCCAGTACATCGCACGCATACCGGCCGCCGAGCCGGAGCCGCCCGCCGCCCCGCCCGTCCCGCCGCCGCCCACGGCCGCCCCGTACGGCATCCGGGCCGGGACGCCCGGCGACCGGCAGCCGCCCGCCGAGTTCGACGGGCTGTTCCGCGACACCCGCGCCGCCGACCCGGACGGCGCTTCCGGTGCCCCCGGCGCCCCTGCCGCTCCTGACGCGACACGGCAGCTCCCGCGCATCGACGAGCGGACGCAGCCCCCGCCCCCGCCCCCGCCTTCGGCGCAGGGGCCGCAGGGGCCGCGGGGACCGCGGTCCCGGCACCCCGAGCCGCACGGCCCGGGCGAGCCGGGGGGACGGGCCGCCCGGCGGAACGCGGAGCGCAAGCGCTCGCTGTCCCCCGCGGCCCTCGCCGGCCTGGTCATCGGCGGCTGCGTGGTGGCGGGGCTCGCGGCGGGCGCCGCGCTCAGCGGGGGCGGTGACGACTCCGGCGACGGCCGCAAGCAGCCGGTCGCCGCGAGCGAGTCGGACGGCGCTCCTCCCTCCCCGGCCGTGGACCCCGTGAAGGAACAGGCCGAGGCGCTGGACGCGCTCCTCGCCGACAGCAACGACAGCCGGGACGCGGTCATCCGCGCCGTGCGTGACATCGGCGCCTGCAAGAACCTGGAGCAGGCCGCCACCGACCTCCGGGACGCCGCCGAGCAGCGGAACAGCCTCGTCACCCGGCTCGGCGAGATCTCCGTCGACAAGCTCCCGCAGCACGCCGCGCTGACCTCCTCGCTCACCACGGCCTGGGAGGCTTCCGCCGAGGCGGACGACCACTACGCGGCCTGGGCCGACCAGATGGCCGAGGGCAAGGGCGGCTGCAAGGGGGGCAAGGGCAAGGCCAAGGCGGGCAAGCACACGGCCCGGGGCAACGAGGCCAGCGGACAGGCCACCGCCGCGAAGAAGAAGGCGGCCTCCCTGTGGAACCCGATCGCCCGGGAGCACGGACTCACGGAGCGGCAGTACATCCAGCTCTGAACATCCAGCTCTGTACATCCAGCTCTGACGGACGGCCGGCGCCGTGCCGGGCGGGACCGGGACCCCCGGGCCGGGTGGCCCGCCCCCGGCGGCCGCCCGGCTCAGTCCGTGGTGGTGCTCCGGCGCCGTTCCAGGGTGGGGCCGACGTCGACGAAGCCGTCGCGCGCGGCCACCAGCCGGCCTTCCCGCACCCGCTGGAAGGAGACCATCGTGTTGGCGATGCGGGGGAATTCGGTCGTGCCCGGATGGTCGGAGGAGTTCCAGCTCAGCCGCGGCGTCAGCCCACCGGTGTCGATGCCGTCGGCGCCGGCGCCGGAATCCAGCGCCCGGCGCAGCGAGCGGGCCGTGACGGCCTCCCGGCCGAGCGAGTCGATCAGCCGGTGCAGCACGGTGTAGGCGATCCAGGTGGTCTGCGCGCCGGGATCGGTGACGTCGACGCGGTTGTCCCCGAAGGCGTGTTCCCGCACGACCGCGCGCATCCGGTCCCAGGCGGGGTCGTCCGCGGCCGGGTACCAGCCGGTGACGTCGGCGCCCTCGAACGGGCCACCGGCCCCGCCGGTGCGGTCCACCAGGGACTGCTGGACGCTGCCGAGCACGGAGGCCAGCCGGATCCCGTCGCCGTCCTCCCGCAGCCGGCGGAAGGAGTCGAAGAAGGCGTCGGTGCGCTCGCCGAGCGCCGCGGTCACGCAGGCGCCGTCGGTGCCCCGCTCGTCGATGTCCAGCAGGTCCAGGGCGCGTTCACCCTGCCGGGTGTACTCCGAGGCGTCCTCCGGGGCGCGTACGTCGGCGGCCGCGCCCTCGGTCCCGGCGCTCCCCTCGGCCAGCCCGGCGCTGATGAGTGAGGGCATCCGGTCACCGCCTATGGTGTCCGGGCGGACCAGGGTGACGCGTTCGCACCGGTGGGCGGCGAGCTGCCGGCCGCTGCCGGCGATCAGGGTGGCGTTCCCGCCGTTGACGGGGTAGGAGAGCGGGCTGCTGAACTCCTCGTCCGTGACGCCGTATCCGCCGATGTAGGGAATGCCCTCGGCCTCCAGCGGCGACATGAAGGCGCGCCCGTGCTGGCTGTAGGAGCCGACGACGGCGACGACGTTCCCGGCGGCGGCGCGGCGCGCGCAACGGGCCGCGCTGACCGTGTCGTTGCGCTCGTTGCAGGTGAGGACGCGCAGTTCGTGCCCGCCCACGCCGCCGCGCGCGTTGACCCAGCGCGCGTAGGTCTTGGCCATGGCGGGCATCCCCGGCATGTTGGTGGCCGAGGTGGATTCCGGGGCCCAGGTCATCACCGTGACCGGGGCTTTCCCCCCGGATTCGCCGGATGCGCCGGCGGAGCCGGTGAGGGTGGCACAGCCGGTGAGCAGCAGGGAGGCGCAGAGGGCCGCCGCCGCGACGGTCAACGACGTGCGCGGAAAGCGAGGGGTGGGGCACGTTCGTCCGGTCATGGCCCCGGACGATTCCGCCCGGCCGGTAACTCTGCTGTGTGGAGAGGTCGACCGGGAGTGACCGGCGGGTGAACAGCCGGGGGGCGATCACGGGCCGGGGATGCGTGGAACGTAGCATTCCGTACCGTGCAGGGCGTAGAGAGGTCAGAGAGGTCTTCCCGTCGCGGCCACCGCTCACTCAGTATGGGCGGTATGCCGCTCAACGACATGCCGTGGTGGCGCTGGCGCGCCAGCGTCCGTTCCGGGCTGCACATGCTCTCGGACCCCGTCTTCCAGCGCGAGTGCTGGCTCGCCGGACGGGAGGGGTACGGGGATGTGACCGACGCCGTCTACCGGCTGGTCGAGGACACCTGGCTCGACAACTGGTCGGCGGAGAAATACGTCGGGACGATCTTCCGGGACTCGCAGGAGGCCGCGCTGGTCGACGTCGCGGTGCTCCGGGTGCTCCGGATCATGCACCAGGTGGGCGCGGACGCCCACGTCGCCGCCTACCTCGAACACCACGGCTGGCCGGAAGCGGTCCGCGCCGCGCGCGAGGCCCACGTACGCCTGGCCCAGAGCGACGGCGAGGACCCGGACGCCCCGCCGCGCACGCTGGACGCGCTCGCGCTGATGTCCCGGGCGGTCTGAGGACGGCGCGGCCCGGCGCCCGGGGCCTGATGGCCGGGGCCTGATGGCCGGGGCCTGATGTGCGGGGCGCGGGGCCCGGGGCCGGGGCCCGGCAGGTCTGAGCCGCGGGCCGGGCCGCACGCCCGGTGGGTGACGGGCGGTGGCGACGGGTGGCCGGGCGGCCGCCGGACGCCGCGGTGGCGGCGGCGGGGGAACCCACCGGATGTGGGACCCTATGGGGTCATGACCGAGTCGCAGCCCGCCGCCCCAGGGCATCTCCCCGAGCAGTACATCCTCACCCTGTCCTGCCCCGACCGGCAGGGCATCGTCCACGCCGTGTCCAGCTATCTCTTCATGACCGGCTGCAACATCGAGGACAGCCAGCAGTTCGGCGACCGGGACACCGGGCTGTTCTTCATGCGGGTGCACTTCAGCGGCGGCTCCGGCGGCCGGGAGCGGTACGGCGACCGCGCGCCGGGTGAGGACGGCTCCGCCGGGCAGGAGCCGGTGACCCTGGAGAAGCTCCGGGCCAGCTTCGCCGCCATCGGCGACTCCTTCCGGATGGACTGGCAGCTGCACCGGGCCGAGGAGCGGATGCGCGTCATCCTCATGGTCAGCAAGTTCGGCCACTGCCTCAACGACCTGCTGTTCCGCACCCGCATCGGCGCGCTGCCCGTCGAGATCGCCGCCGTGGTCTCCAACCACGAGGACTTCCGGGAACTGGTGGAGTCCTACGGCATCCCCTTCCACCACACCCCCGTCACCAGGGAGAACAAGGCCGAGGCGGAGGCGTGGCTGCTGGAGCTGGTGCGCACCGAGCGGGTCGAACTGGTGGTGCTGGCCCGCTACATGCAGGTGCTCTCGGACGACCTGTGCAAGCAGCTCTCCGGGCGGATCATCAACATCCACCACTCCTTCCTGCCGAGCTTCAAGGGCGCCAAGCCGTACCACCAGGCGCACGCCCGGGGCGTGAAGCTGATCGGCGCCACCGCGCACTACGTGACGGCGGATCTCGACGAGGGCCCGATCATCGAGCAGGAGGTCGAGCGGGTGGGGCACGAGGTGACCCCGCAGCAGCTCGTGGCGGTCGGCCGGGACGTGGAATGCCAGGCGCTGGCCCGCGCGGTGAAGTGGCACAGCGAGCACCGGGTGCTGCTCAACGGCCACCGGACGGTCGTCTTCACCTGACCCCGTTCACCTGACCCCGTTCACCTGACCCCGTTCACCGGGCCCTCCGTTCACCGGGCCCTTCCGCGTCTCCATCCCCGCTCCCGCGCTCCCGCTCCCGGCCTTCCCGCTCCGCGCCGGCGGAGGACGGGACGAGGCCGGAGAGCGGCCCGGGGGTCAGACAGGTTGCAACCGCGAAAGGGCGGCGGCCGCGGTCAGGACGTCGTGGATCACCCGCCGGTCGCCTTCCTGGCCCGCCGCCGCTTCCTCCGGTGGTATGCGTCCGGCGGCGAGACGGCAGAACTCCGTTCCGTCCAGCGCGACATGGGCCACGGCCCGCTCCCCCGACGCCGGCGCGCCCGCCGGGTCCAGGGGGATGTACCAGTCACCGCCGCCGCTGCCCTCCACCTCCAGATGGAGCGTCCGGGCCGGCGAGCCGATCGCGGCGGGCCCGGGCGGCCGCTCCGCCGGACCGGCCCGGCGCCGTCCCGTCAGCGCGCCCGGCAGCAGCCGCGCCGTCAGGTCGATCAGACGGTGGAGGTGCGCCGGGAGCGGCGGCGCGTACGGGTAGTCGACGGCCTCGGCGATGTCCCAGGCGCGCACCCAGCAGGCGAAGGCCCGCTCCAGGAAGGAGTCGCTGAGGGGCAGGGCCACTCCGCTGTAGGGCACGGTCAGGCCGTGCGTCTCGCGGAGGGAGACGGCGCGGACGAGGGCGTGCGTCTGCTCCCGCCAGGCGCGGCGCGCCCCCGGTGGGGGAGCGGCCCCGCCCCGGGCCCCGGGGCTCCGGTACGCGAGGGCTCCGCCGGAGGGTACGTCCGTGACGCCGTCCCCGGCCCCGGCCCCGTCCCCCTCCCCGGCCCCGGGCGAACCGGCGGCGGCCGCGGCGGTCTCTCCGGCTCCGGTGGGGCGTCGGCCGCCCGGAGCGTCCGGGGCCGTCGCGCCGCCCGGCGGACGGCCCAGGCCGAGGACGGTGCCCACCAGCCCGTCCTTCCGGGTCAGCCGGGAGAGCACCTCGGCCACGGGGACGTCCCGGCTGACGGACCGCCGCCCGTCGAACCACGCCAGCTGGACCGGGGCCCGCCATTCCGCCTCGCCCATGTCCCGCAGCAGCGCGTCGAGCCGGGCCGTCTCCGCGTCGTAGGGCGCGGCCCACTCGGGTACGGGCACCCGGGCCGGGCGGCGGTCCAGGCAGCCGGCCAGCACCTGGGAGCGCAGCCGGGGGTCGAGGTCGAGGTTGTCCTCGGGATGGAGCAGGCCCACCGCGTCCCGCAGCCGCAGCGCCTCGTCGGCGCAGGGCGCGCAATCGGTGAGGTGGGCCTCGACGGTGGCCGTCTCCTCGGCGGAGCACGCGGCGAGCGCCCAGGCGCCGAGCAGGGACTTGAGGACGCCGTGCGGGGCGGAGCCGGCAGATCCGGGGGAGCCGGGGAACGGGGCGGCGGGATCCGTGCCCGGCCGTGGGCGGGGACACGGGCCGGGTTGCCGGCCGGGTTGCGGCCCGGAGCGGTCGGCGGACGGACCGGGCGGGCCGGTCACGGGCTTCTCCGGTGTCCGGCCGCCGGGGCGCCGCCGGCGCGGTGCCCGCCGGCGCCGTGGCCCGCCCGGTGGTGGCCGGGGGTGTCCTGACCCGTGGGGCGGTGTTCGGCGGAGGAGAGCAGTTGCAGGCCCAGCCGGAGCCGCCGCCGTGCCTCGTCCTCCGTGACCCCGAGATCGGCGGCGGCCTCGCGGTAGTCGCGCCGCCGGAAGTAGGCGAGTTCCAATGCGTCCCGGAGAGGGGCCGGCATCGAGGTGACGATGTAGTCGGCGCGGGCGGCGCGGGCCGCCGTGTGGATCTTCCTCTCGACCTCGTCCGGGGTGCGGCCACCGGCGGTCCGCATCAGCTCCGCCTCGGTGGCGCGCAAGCGCTGGACGGACCGCCGTTGCGCGAGCGCGGCGACCCAGGAACGCATCGGGCCCTGTTTCACGTCATAACTCTCGGGGTGCTCCCAGAGGTGGGCGAAGACCTCGCGCGTGACGCGGTCGGCCTCGCCCTCCTCGCCGAGCACCCGGTAGGCCAGTCCGTGAACGAGGGAGGCGAAGCGGTCGTACAGTTCACCGAGCGCGGCGGCCTCCCCGCGCGCCAGCCGCTGCTGCATCGTGCGGTCCCACCGCAGTGGTGCGTCGTTCGTCACACGGCCCCCAACCGTGCCGTGCTGTCGTCGGCGCCCGTGGCCGGGGCCGTTCCCGAATGTAACGGCGGCCACAGCGGCGCACGCCGGTTTGCGGCAACGGGCGGTCGCCGGGAACCCGGATGGTATAGATCTCGTCACTTTGCGGCCTGTGACCGCCCAACTCGGGCCGGGCAGTGCCTAGAGTCGTCCGGGAGCGGCATGGCACAGGGCGTTGTGGGGGAGAGTGGTCGGACAGCGGAGCAGGAATGGCTGATTCCTGTTCCAGAGGAGAAAGGGACTTCGCGCGCGTGACCTTGAAGGTGAAGGAAGACGAGCAGGGTGTCTGGGCGATCCTCCATGTCTCGGGAGAGATGGACCTGGTGACCTCCCCGGCGGTGCGCCAGCACGTCCACGACGCGGTGGCCGACGGCCGGCACAGCCTGGTGCTCGACCTCTCCGGTGTCCGGTTCTGCGACTCCAGCGGGGTCGGGGTACTCGTCGCGGCGCGCCGCCTGATGCGTTCCTGCCAGGGAAGACTGCGGCTGATCCTCCCCGCCCGCGGGGCGGAGGACGGCTCGCACGTCAACCGGGTGCTCGCGGCGCTCGGCGTCCGCCGGCTCTTCGAGGTCTACCCGGACGTCGCCTCCGCCCTGGACGAGGCGGCGGAGCCGCTGTCGGCCTGAGGGGCGGCTCCTGCCCCGAGCGGTGAGCCCTGCCAGGTTGATCCCCGCCAGGTTGAGCCCTGCCAGGTTGAGCCCAGACCGGGTCGTCTGCCGGTCCTGGCTCAGGCTCCGGCCTTTCCTCGCGCGTCCTCCCCCGGACCCGCGCGGCCCGAACCCGCCGGCGCGCGGTCTCCCCCCACTCGGCGGGCGCCGCCCGTTCCCGCGCGGCCTGCTCCCACCCGTTCCCCACCTGTTCCCGCCCGGCCCTTTCCCGCCGGCCCGTTCCGGCTCGGCCCGCGCGGCGCGGCCCCGCCCGTTCCCGCCCGGCCTGGTTCCGCCGTCTCCCGGCCCGGCCCGCCCCCGGGGGGTCCGTCCGTCTCCGTTCGGCGCGGGAGAGCCGCTCCTCGTGCTCCACTGCGCCCCCGGTGCGCCTGCGGCCTCCGGGCGGGGCGTTCGCGTCGCCGTACCCATGGCCGCCCGGGTGTCGCCACGTCACCACCGGCCGGCGCTCCGGTGCGCCCCCCTCCGCACCCTGCCCTTCCGGGCGCGGCGCGCTTTCCTGGTGGTCCTGGTGGTCTCCACTGCCCGTGGACCTCCGCGCGGCCCGCCGTTCCCGGGTGTCCGGCCCCGCCCGGCTCCGTCCGCCCTCTCACGCGACCGCCGTGCGCGCCCCGCCCGGGCCACACATCGGTGAACGTCGGTGAACTACACCCCCAACACCGAACGTACGTACCATCATCTGAGGTCAGCCCCGTTACGACGCAACCGAGGTCACCGTGGACAGCTCTGAGTACGACCACAGGATCGCTTCTCGCTTCGCCTCCTTCGATCAGGACGGCAACGGCTACATCTCGCGCGAGGACTTCCACGGCGCGGCCCGGGCCGTGCTGAAGGAGTTCGGAACGGCGGCCCGCTCCGACTGCGGGCAGGCTCTCTACGGCGGCGCCGAGGCTTTCTGGCAGGGCATGGCGGGCATGGCCGACCGGGACGGCGACCAGCGCATCACCCGCGAGGAGTTCGTCCACGGAGCGGTGAAGCGGCTGCGGGACAACCCGGAGAACTTCGCCGAACTCGCCCGGCCGTTCCTCCGCGCGGCCATGGCCGTCGCCGCGGACTCCGGCAACGGCGGCTCGGGACGCGTCACCGCGAACGGCACCGTCTCGGTGACGGTGGATCAGGCGGAGCGGTTGCTGGAGGCGTTGGGCGTGGAGGAGGAGGCGCGCCGTTCCGTCGCACGCTCCCTCGACGCCGACGAGGACGGGAAGATCTCGGAGGACGAGGCGCTGACGGCCTTCGCCGCGTACCACACCACCCCCGAACCCGAGTGACCCGAGCGCGGCGTGCGGCCGAGGGCGCCGGCGCGGGGCCGGTGTGAGGGAGCGCGCTCCCCGGTGCCGTCGGGCCGCCGCCGGGCGCCCGGGTGTGTGGCGGGTGCCGGGGAGGGGAGCGGTACCCGGCCCCGAGGGCGGCGGAGCGCCGCGATCCGCTGATCCGCCGGCGCGCCGTTCCGTCGATCACGGGACTCCGGGCGGGCCGCGCCGCGCCGGCGGGACGGTCCGCGGGCCGGGCCCCGGAGCCCGCTCCTGGTGACTGCGGGTGGCATCCGGCATCCGGCATATGCCGCGCGAGTGGTCCGCCCGTGGTGCCCCCGGCGTCACCGCCGTCCCAGGGATCTCCCACACCTCACCGACCGTGCGGGGGCCCGCCGAGGCCTTCCGGAGACGGTCACCGTCCGTGAACGCGCCGGCCCCCGGGGGAGCACCCCGGGGGCCGGCTCCGTATCCGGCGGGCGCACTCTCCGCGGCCGCCCGTGCGCCCCGGGCTGCCGGGCATGCGCCCCGCTGGGGGCGGCGGAAGGCGCCCCCGCGCGCTCTGTTCGAGTGGCGGAGAAGTGGGTCGCACAGTATGCAGTACGCGTACTCCTTTGCGCCGGAATATGCCCGAAGCGCTTGTTCAGGTGACTGTACGTCAACCATGCTGTTCGGCGTCGGGGTCACTTTCCGTGATCATTGGGAGACGTGCGGCGACGGATCCGCCGGTTCGGATGGTGTGAGCGGTGCAGGTTCTTCAGGTTCAGCTGGAGGTTCGGCCGGAGCCCGCGGAGGTGGGGCGGGCGAGGAAGTGGGCGCGGTCCCGGCTCGACGGGGCCGGGATGGGGGGTGACGAGTCGCTGGCGCAGACGCTGTTGCTGCTGGTTTCCGAACTCGTCACCAACGCCGTGGTGCACACCGGCCGCCCGGCCGTGCTGCGGATGCTGTTCCCGGACGCGGACGCGGGGGCGGGGGCGGACGCGGCGGCGGGCGCGGGGCCGGGGGATCCGGCGGGATCCGGCGGGGCCGGTTCACCGGCGGCCGGCGGTGCGGCCGGCCACGGGTCCTCGGTCCCGGGGGGTGCAGCCCCGGGGGGCGTGGCCCCGGAGACGGTCCGGGTGGAGGTGGCCGACCGGAGCGCCCGCCCACCCCGGCGCCGGTGCGCCGAGGGGGAGGAGACGGGCGGCCGGGGGCTGGAGTTGGTGGCCGGGCTGGCCGACCGCTGGGGGTGGCGCTCCGAGGGGTCCGGCAAGGCCATCTGGTGTGAGGTGGACCGTTCGGCTCCGTCGCCCCCGTGCCGTCCGGCCGCCCCGATGCGCCATGACAAAACGCCCGTAAATGGACATCATCCGGGCCAGGTGTTGACGTCCTGACACGGGTTGATCACTCTGGGATTCAACGATTCGTTGTGAGGGGACGCCGAGGAGCGGCCGGGCACGGCCGTGGCCTCGACGAGTGCGGATCGTCGTCCGGCGCGACGGTGCGGGGGTGCGCGCGCCGGAGCCGGATGGCGGTCCCCGCCGAACCGGGCGGGGCGCCGCTCCCGGCCGGCCGCGGGGACCCGCCCCGGCCGGGCCGGGCCCCGGGCGCCCCGGCGTGAACCGTCCCCGGCGTCCCTCTCGCAGCGTCAATCCGGCGCTCCGCCGACCACCCGAACGTGGCGATAACTCCCCACGGGCCAGGGGTATTTACCCGGCCTGGCCCGGCAACGCGGGGAGGTAGGTGCCAGTGAGCCACGCGCCCGGCGTGTCGGCGGGGTCTCCGATCGACGAGGTCTTCTGCGCTCTGCTGCCCAAGCTCTACCGGCGTGCCGTCATGATCACGGGCGGGCGGCAGTCCGCCGAGGACATCGTGCACGAGGCGTACCTCAAGCTCGCCTCCCGGCCCCAGCGCTTCCTCGCCCATCCCGAGCCCTACGCCTACGCGTTCACGGCCCTGGTCAGCCTCGCCCGGGACCATCACCGCCGGGACCGGCGGCAGGTCCTGGTGGAGGACGTCGACTGGCCCTCCGGCGCCGGCGCCTGGGACGGCGGGGTGGCCGACCGGCAGGCTCAGCTGGAGACCGTCCGGCTGCTGCGCCGGCTGACGCCCCGCCAGGCCGCCGTGGTCGTCCTGGTGGATCTCGACGGCTACACCATCGACCAGGCCGCCGCCATCCTCCGGGTGCACCGCGGGACCGCCGCCCGCCACCGGGACCGGGCGCTGGAGAAGCTGCGCGAGCTGGTCCACGCCGTCCAACCGGCCGGAACGGAGAAGGAGGGGGCGCCGTGAGAGGGCACGCGCCGGACGAGGAGACCGTCCTGCTGCTGCGCGAGCGGCTGCGCGCCGTGGACGAGACCGTCACCATGCCACCGGACCTGTGGGAGCGGGTCCGTTCGGGCCCGCCCGTGGTGCCGGTGCCGCGCCCGGCCCCCGGCCGCCGCCGGGCGTACGGGCTGCCGGTCCGCCGCCGGGGCGGCGGACCGGGCGCTCCGGCGGGCCGCCCGCCGTTCCGGCTGCCCACGGGTCTCGTCGCCGCCGCGCTGGTGGGTCTGCTCGTGCTCGGCGCCTGGTGGCTGGTGCGCCCGCTGCGGGACGGCGCCCGCGGCCACCCTGCCGCCCCGTCCGCGGTCACCGTCGCCGTCACCGTGTACAACGCGGAGGCGGCCTGCCGGGAACTGCGCACCCTGGAATGCTCGCTGGGCCTGGCCCGCGACCCGTACGGCGACTACGGCTCCCCGGGCAACCGCGCGGGCCGGGTGTTCCACGGCGACCGGCTCGCCGCTCTCTGCGTGGTGATCGACGGCACGCTGCTGCGGGACGAATCCGGTATCACCTCCCGCCGGTGGTACCGGGTGGCGGGCGGGGGGGCCGCCGGGCCGGACGGCGGATGGCTGCCGGGGATCCGTACCCGCAACACGGCCGAGGTCCGCCTCTGTTCGGCGGCCGAGGTGACCGGGGCGGCCGGGGCGGATCGGGCGGCCGGCCCGGGCGGCGGCCGCCCGGGCTCACCGGGCTGACCGGCGCCGTTCAGGCCCGCGGGAGGGTGCGGGCCAGCCGGCGGGCGATCCGCCGTGCGTCCAGGGCCAGTTCGCGCAGCGTCCCGCTGATCGGGTTGGTGTAACCGGTGAAGTGGAGCCCCGGCGCGTCCGGCGCGGTGCGCGGGCCGTGGACGGTGGGGCGGCCCCGCTCGTCCAGCACCCCGAGGTGGCCCACGAGCCCTTCCAGGCCACCGCGGTAACCGGTGGCCGCGATCACCACCCCGGGCGCGATCCGGGAGCCGTCGGCGAGGACGACCTTGTCCTGCTCGAAGGAGGCCACCGCCGCCACCGGTTCCACGGCGCCGGAGCGCACGGCCCGGATCAGCCCGGTGTCCTGCACCGGGATGGCGCCCTGCCGGGCCCGGGTGTAGAGCCCGGTCGCCGGGCGCGGGAGCCCGTGCGCGCTCAGGTCCGGGATGGAGAGCCGGGCCAGGCCCCGCGCCGCCCCGTCCACCACGCGGCTCGGCAGCCGGCGGCACAGGATGCCGGTGCGCTGCGCGGCCAGGCCGGCCGTGGTGCGGCGCACGATGTGCGGCGGGGTGCGGACCGCGAGCCGGACCCGGGCGGCGCCCCCCGCGGCGAGGTCGACGGCGATGTCGGCGCCGGTGTTGCCCACCCCCACGACCAGGACGTCCTGACCGGCGTACGGCTCGGGGTGCCGGTAGTCGCGGGCGTGCAGCAGCCGCCCGGCCCACTCCTCGCGCCCCGGCCAGTCCGGGAGGCGCGGGGTGTGGTTGAGGCCGGTGGCGACCACGACGGCCGCGGCGGGCAGCCGCCTCCCCCCGGTGGCGTGCAGCAGCCAGCCAGGCCCGGACGCCGTCCGCTCCACCCGGGAGACCTCGACGCCCGTGACGACGTCCAGCCGGTGGTGGTGCGCGTACGCCTCCAGATACCGGACGAGGGAGTCGCGGGAGAGCCAGCGGCCGTAGGCGCGGGGGATGGACAGCCCGGGGAGGGCCGAGAGACGCCGGGTCGTGTGCAGCCGCAGGCACGCGTAGTGGCCGCGCCAGGAGGCGCCGACCGCGCCGGACTTCTCCAGCACCACCGCGCGGATCCCGCGTTCGCCCAGCGCGGCGGCGGTGGCGAGCCCTCCGGGGCCGCCGCCTATGACGTACACGGGAGAAGCGGGGGAAGCGGTGTTTTCCGGCATGACCGTGAGCGTAGCGGGGGATTGACGTGTGTCGGTCAATAGGGTCGCCGCTCGTCCGGCCTGTGGTGCGCGGCGTGCGGTTCGGGGCGCACGGCGCACGGTTCGCGGCTCGCGGATGCCGGCGTCCGGGAACGGGAGGGGAGGGGAGGGGAGGGGTGGGGGTGACGGTTACGGGCGCGGTGGGAGCGCCGGGAGGCCGCTGTCCCCGCGGGACGGGCCGGCGCCGCTGCGCACGGCGGTGGTCCACTGCGGTGACCTGGGGGTTCTCGTCCGGGGCTGGGCGACGGCGCTCGGCCGCCGGCGGACGGCGCGCGGCGAGGTGGCCGGCGGCGGGGGAGCCGACTGGCCCGGGGGCTGGCGGTAAGGGTGCCGCGGCCGGTTACTTGGCCGGCTTGCGGCCGGTGATGCCGAGGTGGACCAGCGACGCCAGGGTCGGCTTCAGATCGGCCTGCTTGACGCCCCAGCCGGAGAAGCCCTTCTGGTGCGAAGCCACGGCCGCCAGCATCATGACCACCGAACCGGCCACGGCCGGGGCGCTGAGGTCCTTGTCGACGCGGCCCTTGTCCTGGAGGTCCTTCACCGTCTCGGTGAGCGAGCCGGCGACCGCGTTGAGGATCTTCATGCGGATCTTGGTGAACCGTTTGTCGCCCTCGGCCGCCCCGAGGTCCACGACCCGGAGGATGGCGTCGTTTCTTCGCCAGAAGGTGAGGAAGCCGTCGACGAGTTGCTCCGCCGTCCGGCGGCCGGCTCTCCCGGCCCAGGACTCCCCGGCCAGGAGGGCCGTGAGGGTGCCGCTGCCGTCGCGGGCCGTCTCCTCGGCGAGTTCCAGCACGGCGCCCTCGACGTCCGGGAAGTACTGGTAGAAGGTCGCGGGAGAGGTCCCCGCCTTGCGGGCGACATCGATGACCTTGACATCCCGGTACGGGGACGACTTGAGCATCTCGCCGAGACAGTCGAGGAGCTTCTGGCGCGTCGCCTGCCCTCGGCGTCCGGCCACCCGCCCGTCGACGGTGCGAACTTGTCCTGTCATGGCGTCAGCTTACCGACGGGTGATCGGGGCGCGATCTGACCGCGGGCAAACGGGGGGTGGCCCCGGAGCGTCCCCGGCCCGCCGGGTTCCGGGGTTTTCGCTGCTCCGGCCCGGTTGCTCCGTTCCGGTGAGACCGGCTCCGTTCACCGCCGTCCACCGCCTGCGGAGGGCGTTCCGGGGGCCCGGAACGCCCTCCGCGCGCGTCGCCCGCCGGTGCTCTCCGGCGCCGGCGGGCGGATCCCGGACACCGCCGATAGCCTGGTTTCAGCCGATAGCCGTTGTCGGGAACGGGGTGCAACGGCCGTATACGGGAGGTGTGGGTCCCATGGCTCCATTCGCGGAAGGCGCGCCCTGCTGGGCGGACGCCATGCTGCCCGACCTGGAGGCGGGCAAGCGCTTCTACGGGGACCTGTTCGGCTGGTCCTTCGGCCCGTCGGAGGACCGTTTCGGCCGCTACACCCAGGCGTATCTCGGGGACCGGGCGGCGGCGGCCCTCTTCCCCAAGACCGACGGGCGGATGCCGACGGCCTGGAACGTCTACCTCGCCACCCCCGACGCGACCGCCCTCGCCGCCCGGATCCGGGAGGCCGGCGGGAAGCTGATCAACGATCCCACGCCCGTGCACGACTACGGGGTGATGGCCACGGCCGCCGACCCGGGTGGCGCCGTCTTCAGCTTCTGGCAGCCCGGCACCCACCAGGGGTTCGAGGCGACGGGAGAGCCGGGCGCCTACGCCTGGGCGGAACTCCGCACCCGCGACAAGACGGCCGCGGACCCCTTCTACGAGCGGGTCTTCGGCTACGCCACCCGGGATGTCCCGGGCGCCGAGAGCAGCGGGGAGGACGACGGCGGCCTGGACTTCCGGGTCTGGGCGCCCGCCGGCCGGACACCGGGCGAGGAGAGCGCGGTCGGCGGACGCGCGGTCATGGACGAGCGCTTCCCCGCCGAGCTGCCCCCGCACTTCCTGGTGTACTTCGCCGTCCCGGACTGTGACGAGGCCGTGGCCACGACCGGCCGGCTCGGTGGCCGGACGACGGCCGGGCCGATGGACACCCCCCACGGGCGGCTCGCGACCGTCGCCGACGACCAGGGCGCCGCGTTCGCCGTCATCGCCCTGGCGGGCCGGTAGGCGCGGCTCCGCCGTCCGCCGCGGTCGCCCGGTCCCGAGCCCCGGTCCCGAGCCCCGTTCCCGAGCCCGGGCGCGTCCGCTCCGGGAGGCCGGGCGGGGCGGCTCCCGCCGGTGCGGGGACCCGGCGGGAGCGAGGGGGCACCGGGCGTGAACGTGATCGTTCCGGCAGGTGACGCCAGGTGTCCCACGGGCGGTGGCCGACCCTGCGTACAGTGTCGTCCCGGGTGGCCCGACGGCCTCTCGCCGGGGCCCTCGGCCGGGCCCGCCGCGCCGGACGGCGGCGTGGCGGAACGCCGTGGCCCGCGGCGTGACACCCCGATCCGGCCCCGGTTTCGCAACCACAGTCTCCGGCAGGAAGAATCAGGGTGCGTGCGCCGGGACGGTTCCCGGTGAGACGCGGCACGGGGCCGGACGACTTCGAGCCCTGACGGGGAGGTGGCAGGCAAGTGGCGGAGCAGCTGACGCAGCACGATCCGAGACGGATCGGCCCGTTCGAGGTTCTCGGACGGCTGGGCGCCGGCGGCATGGGACTGGTCTATCTCGCCCGTTCGGCGTCCGGCCGGCGCGTCGCGATCAAGACGGTGCGGACGGAACTCGCCGAGGACCAGTTGTTCCGGGTGCGGTTCACCCGGGAGGTGGAGGCGGCGCGCGCCGTCAGCGGCTTCTACACGGCCGCCGTCGTGGACGCCGACCCGCACGCCGCCGTGCCCTGGCTCGCCACCGCCTATGTGCCGGCGCCCTCCCTGGAGGAGATCGTGGGCGAGTGCGGCCCGCTGCCCGTGCAGGCGGTCCGCTGGCTGGCCGCCGGGGTGGCGGAGGCCTTGCAGTCCATCCACGGCGCCGGGCTCGTCCACCGTGATCTGAAGCCCTCCAACGTGCTGGTCGTGGAGGACGGGCCGCGGGTGATCGACTTCGGGATCGCCTCGGGAGCCTCCTCCACCCGGCTGACGATGACGAACGTCGCCGTCGGCACCCCCGCCTACATGTCCCCCGAGCAGGCCCGGGACTCCCGCAGTGTCACCGGCGCCAGCGACATCTTCTCCCTCGGCTCCATGCTGGTCTTCGCGGCCACCGGGCACGCCCCGTACCACGGCGCCAACCCCGTCGAGACGGTCTTCATGCTGCTCCGCGACGAGCCCGACCTGGACGGCCTGCCGGACGAGCTGCGCCCGCTCATCGAGTCCTGCATGCAGACGGAGATCGAGCGGCGGCCCAGCCCCGCCGACCTCCAGTCCCAGCTCGCCCCGCACCTCTTCGCCTCCGGCAGCGACGACAGCGGCACCGCGTCGGCCTGGCTGCCGTCGAGCGCCGTCTCGCTGATCGAGCAGCGGCGCGGCGGACGGCGTCCCGAACGCGGCCGGGCGGCCGCGGCGCTCCCCGCGGGGCCCCCTCCCGGAGGGCTCCCGCCGCCCCCCGCCGTCCCGGCGCCGGTCGACCCGCGCGGCGGCCCCGGGGCGATGGCGGCACCGGCCGCCCAGGGCGGTGGCGGGCTCGCCATCGGGCCGGGCGGTCCGCCCGCCGTGGGCCGGACCTCGATCCGGCCGGACGGTTCCCCGCCCGGCGCCCACGGGGCCGGCGCGTACCCGGGCGCGCCCCGGCGCGCCGCGGCCCACGCGCCCGGCGGGCGCCACGCCGCCGGTTACGGGCAGGACTCCGTCCTGCTGACCGGCTCCGGAGTCCCCATCGGCCCCGGGCCCCGCGCCGACGCCCGGGAGCCGCAGACACGGCCCGCCGCCGGGGACGCCACCGGCTGGGTCCGGCCGCCGAACGGGCTGCCCGCGCCGCCGCCGCTGCCCCCGGGCGCCCCGCCGCCGCCCGCGGCGCCACCGCCCGGTTCCGTGCCGGCGCAGCACGCCCCGGGCGGGACCGGGTCCGGCGGGGCCGGGCCCTGGCGGCCGTGGCGGTTCCGGATGTCCAACGACGTCTGGGGCACCCCGTCCGTGGTGGACGAACTGCTCTACGTCTCCTCGTTCGAGGTGCACGCGCTGGACGTGGCCACCGGCCGCCGCCAGTTCAAGACCCGCGAGGTCGCCTGGTCGATGGCGGTGGCCGACGGCCGGATCCACGCCTCCGACGGCCCCACGCTGCACGCCCTCGACGCCAAGAACGGCGCCGAGCTGTGGCGCGCCCCCACCGACGGCTGGGTCTACACCCTGGGAACCGACCGGGGCACCGTCGTCACCGCCACCCGCGGCGGCGGCGTGCAGGCCTGGGAGGCGGCGAGCGGCGAACGGCTGTGGGAACTGGACGGCGCGCAGAGCGACTTCGAGACCCCGGAGGCCGGCCCGGTCGTCCACGAGGACACCGTCTACGTCTGGTCCGGCGGACGGCTGCTGGCCCTGGAGGCCCGGACCGGCGCCGAACGCTGGTCCTACCCGGTCGGTGACGCGGCCTCCTGTGGCGGGGTGCCGATCCGGCTGCTGCCCGCGGCCGACGGCGCCGTGTACGTCTGCGCCGGCACCCGGGTCCTCGCCCTCGACACCGCCCGGGGCGACATGCGCTGGCGCTTCGAGGCGCCCGCCGCGTTCCTCGCCCCGCCGGCGTTCGGCCCGGGACCGGCGGTCACCGGCGGCGGGGTGTATGTCGTCGACTACCTCGGTACGGTCTACGCGCTCGACGCGGCGGACGGCCGCGACCGCTGGCGGATCGCCACCGAGTCCCGGCAGTCGACCGCGCCGCCGCTCCTCGCCGGCGGCTGCCTCCACGTGGGCAGCGGTGCCGCCCTCTACACCCTCGACGCGGTCACCGGTGCGCCCAAGTGGCGCTTCGCGGCGCAGGGCGAGGTGGTCGGCGCCCCGGTGGTGGCCGACGGCCGGGTCCACTTCGGCTCGGCCGACCACTGCCTCTACACCCTCGACGCTGCGGGCGGCGCGCTCCGCTGGAAGCTGGCGACCGGCGGGGAGATCACCGGCGCGCCGGTGGTGGTGAACGGTGTCGTCTACGCCTGCTCCAAGGACCGCTGCGTCTACGCGCTGGACGCCCAGAAGGGCACCGGGCAGGCACGGCCGCCGCAGCGCTGAGGATGGCGGGGCGGTGAAGAGGTGGCGCGTCCGTGAAGACCGCGCGGCTCGTGAAGGTGGCGCGGCGGTGAGGGTGGCGCGGCGGTGAGCAGGGCCCCTCGGTGAGCGGGGCGCGGGGACGCGGCCGTCGCCGGGGGCGCGGGCGGCGTGCGGAGACCGCGGCGGCGTGCGGCTCCGGCGGCGGTGTCCCGCCGCGCGGGGTGCGGAGCGCGCGGGGTGCGGGCGGCCCGGAGCGGTGGGGTGACGCACGGGGACCCGTGAGGCACGCCGGCTGTCTTCGCGGGCGGGTGAAGGCCGCGGGGGGCCGGAGGGGTGAGGGCCCTCCCGGAAGCCGTCGGATGCTCGCCGCGGTGGTCTCCGCGGTGGTCCCTGTGACCGGCGCGGTGTCCGTGCCGTGCGAGGGGCCCGGGGCGGAACGGTATCTGTGACACGGGTGTGACGTTCCGTGGCCTTGGCCCGGGCCGGGCTCTTGTAACGTGGCGTGCGCTCGTCAAGTCGGCGGCACGTTCGGCGCCTTCGCGGCCGGACCCGCTCGCCACGTCCACTCGCCGTGCCGGCCCGGCCCATGGGGCCGCGTCCGGCCGTGCCGTCCACGGGGGTTCAGCAACGTGATGCTCCGGCGTCCTGCCCGTCGTACCCGTCCTACCCGTCATGTGCGCACGCTCCGCATGGTCGCGGTCTGCACGCTCGTCGTCGTCGCCCTGACCGGGGCCCGCCACTCCCGGGGTGGCGGCGGTGGCTGCGACGGCGGCAGCAGCAGTGGCAGCGGTTCGCACAGCAGCGGTTCGTCCTCCGGCGGTTCGGACGGCGCCGGCTCGCACGGTGACTCCGGCTACGACTCCGGCGGCGAGGTCGCCAAGGACGGCGGGTACACGGGCGGCCTCCCCGGGAGCACCTCCGGCTCGTCCGGTGCATCCGGTTCATCCGGTGCATCCGGTTCATCGGGGTCGTCCGGCTCCGGCGGCGAGCGGCGGAGTTCCGCGCTGCGGGATGTCTCCCTCGTCTCCTGCGGCCCTGACGACTCGGGTACGGAACTGAGGGCCGTGCTGCGGGTGGAAAGCCCTGGCCGGTCGACCTACGACTACGACATCACCGTGGCGTTCTCGGAACCCGGTGGCGCCTCGCTGGGCACCGGCACGGTGAAGAACCTCCGGGTGCCGCAAGGCCGTGTGGAGACCACGGAGGTCACCGCCGTTCACCAGGGCGCCGGATTCGCCCCCGACGCCGTCAAGTGCGCGATCCGCAGCGCCTACCGCAGCACACCCTGAGGGAACGGCGGTACCCCAGAGGGGAACAGCGGCGCCGCCGGAGGGAACGGCGGTGGCCGCGCGGTTCCCTCCGGGGTACCGCCGTTCCCTTCTGCGTCAGGAGGGGGGACGGCCGTCAGGGGAACGCGCACCACGGAGGGCCGCACGCACGCGAACGGGGGCCGAGCCGTCATGGCTCGGCCCCCGCAGGTGTGCCGGGTCTGCCCGGGGCCGCTGGAGTCAGCCGTTGCCGGGGAGGGTCGAGTGGTCGTCCAGGGAGGCGAGGGTGCCACCCATCAGATGGTCGTCGGCGGCTGCCGGTGATGCGAAGGCAAACGCCAGGGCCGTCGCCGCGACGCAAGCCATCAACAGCCTCTTCGTGCGTGTCATTCCTTCTCCTTCATCGGGGGTGGCACCGCGTTTGTGCCCGGATTGTGCGGCAGCGTGATGGAAATGTAGCGTTGCTGGCTGAATTCTGCTGAAGGATGACCAAAGAGGTAGACACAGAGGCCCGTTGATGCACGACGGCCGCGGCGGCTCCCCCTCCGCGCCGCCGCGGCCGTTCCCCCGAACTCTGGTTCCGTGCGGTTCAGCCGGCGTCGTCGCCGGTCATGTGGCTGTCCTTGGTGGTGACCTCGCCGCCGCCGGTCATGTGGCTGTCCTGCGGAGTGGTCTCGCCGCCGCCGGTCATGTGGTCGTCCTGCGGCTTGGTCTCGCCCGACTTGCGCTGCGACGTCTTCTTGGTGGTCATGTCGTTCATCCGTTCAGTCGTAGCCAGGGGCCGAATAACCCGTCCGGCAACTCCCCCGACGGTTGCCGGACGGGTTCTCAGGGCCGCTCACCACAGAGGTGGCGCTACCTGACCGGTCCGCCTGCCCCCCGTTGCGGCGAATCGGTATGACTTCAGAATGGCGGAGACCGATGAACGATTGATAAACGTCTGCTACACCCGTCTGACCTGCGTCGATACCCGCCCGGCGGCCTGGTGGCCCGGCTCCGGACCGCCGGTCCCGCCGTCCGCGGCCGGGCGCGCCGGACCCGCTGACGGCGGAGACAGCGGGGACAGCGGGGACAGTGGGGCTGGTGGGGGCAGTGGGGGCAGCCGTGGACGGCCGCGCCGGCGGGACCGGGGTTACGCGGCGGGGGCCAGCGGCTGCAACAGCGCGTGGACCTCGGCGGCTTCCGGGAGCTGGAGCTCCTCGTAGACCGCCACGGCGTCCTGCCAGCAGACCCGGGCCCGGTCGATCTGCCCGATCTCGTTCAGGGCGCGCCCGAGCAGCGTCAGCGCGTTGGCCCGCCGCCAGCTGCCGCCGAAGGTGCGCAGCACCGCCAGCGACTGCTCGGCCAGGCTCGCCGCCTGGGCCGGCTTGCCGGCCTTCAGGCTGAGTTCGGCCAGCCGGAAGTAGGTCATGCCCTCCCACAGCCGCTGCCGGCTCCCGCGGAAGATGACCAGGGCGTCACTCAGCTCCTCGTGGGCCCGGTCCAGCTTGCCGGCCTGGGTCAGCGCCAGGCCGAAGGCGTACTTGCCGTTGGCGAGCCGCATGGTGACACCGGATTCCCGGTAGATGTCCACGGCCTGTTCGGCCAGCGCGACGGCGCTCTCCACGCGGCCGGTGTTGAGATGGGTCCGCGAGAGGTTGCTCAGGACGCTCGCCACCGAGGTGCGGTTGTCGTCGGCGCGGAACAGCTCCAGCGACTGCTGGAGGTGGGCCTCGCCCTCCTCGTACCGCTTGAGGTAGTTGGCGGTGATCCCGTGGTTGTTGCGGGCGTGGGCGGAGGCCACCGGGTCGCCGGCGGAGTCGCCGAGCAGGGCGGCCTCCCCGCCCAGGACGTCGGCCTCCTCGAACTGTCCCGTCATGTTGTAGAGGCTGCTCAGGGCGGTCAGTGCCCGGGCCTCGGCCGGCTTGTCCCCCGCCGTGCGGGCCGCCTCCCGCAGGGTGAGCGCCGCCTGTTCGAAGGTGCGGGGGTCCACGCCCGACTCGGAGAGGTCCTTGGCGACCAGCAGCAGGTCCACCCCGCGGCGCACGACACCGGCGCCGGTGGACTGGTGGGCGCAGGCGAGCAGGCAGCGCGCCTCGGAGAACAGCCACTCCAGGGCGGTCTCCCGGCCGGAGAAGCTCAGCCCGTGCGGGGAGGCCGTCGCGACGTGCTCCGGGAGCCGGTCGCCGGGGCGCTCCATGGCGTACACCCGCGCCGTGGTGGTCAGGTAGAAGTCCAGCAGCCGGGAGAGCGCCGCCTCGCGTTCCACCGGCGGCAGCTCGTCCCGCTCGGCGCAGGCACGCGCGTAGAGCCGGACGAGGTCGTGGAAGCGGTAGCGGCCGGGGGCGGCGGACTCCAGGAGCGAGATGTCCACCAGGGACTCCAGCACCTCCTCCGCCTCGTACGGGTCCAGGGCCAGCACGGCGGTCGCCGCGGCCAGGGAGATGTCCGGGCCGTCGGCCAGGCCCAGCAGGCGGAAGGCGCGGGCCTGCTGGGGTTCGAGCTGGCTGTAGCCGAGTTCGAAGGTGGCCTTGACGGCGAGGTCGCCGGCCTGGAGCTCGTCCAGCCGGCGCCGCTCGTCGGCGAGCTTCGTGGCCAGGACGGAGACCGTCCAGGTGCGGCGCGAGGCGAGCCGGGAGGCGGCGATGCGGATGGCGAGCGGGAGGAAACCGCAGGCGGCGACGACATCCAGGGCGGCGTCGCGTTCGGCGGCCACCCGCTCGGGGCCCACGATCTTGGTGAAGAGCTGGAGGGCCTCCTCGGGGCTCATGACGTCCAGGTCCACCAGGTGCGCGCCGGCCAGGTCCACCATCCGGGCCCGGCCGGTGATCAGCGCCGCGCAGCCCTCGGTGCCCGGCAGGAGCGGCCGGACCTGGGCGGCGTCCCGGGCGTTGTCCAGCAGGACGAGCACCCGCCGGCCGTCCAGCACGGAGCGGTAGAGCGCCGAGCGTTCGTCGAGGGAGTCCGGGATGGCGGCGTCGGCGCGGCCCAGGGCGCGCAGGAAGGAGCCGAGGACCGCCTGCGGTTCGGCGGGACGCGGTCCGGCGCCCTGGAGGTCGACGTAGAGCTGGCCGTCCGGGAAGTGGTCCCGGGCGGCGTGGGCCACGTGCACGGCGAGGGTCGTCTTGCCGACGCCGCCGATGCCCGCGACGGCGGAGACGGCCATGATCCGGCCCTCCGCGGTGGCCAGCTGCTCGCTCAGCTCGCCGACGAACGCCGTCCGGCCCGTGAAGTCCGGGACGGTGGCCGGGAGCTGCGCGGGCCGCACCACGGCGTTCGCCGACTCGCCGTCGTCACAGTCCGAGGGGGCCGCCAGGTCGTCGTCGGCCTCCAGGATGCCCTGGTGGAGGTCGCGCAGCTCGATCGACGGGTCGACGCCCAGCTCCTCGGCGAGCAGCCGGCGCGTGTCGGCGTAGACGGCGAGCGCCTCGGCCTGCCGGCCGCCCCGGTAGAGCGCCAGCATGAGCTGGGCGCGCAGCCGCTCGCGCAGCGGCTGCTCGGCGGTGAGCGCGGTCAGCTCGGAGACCACCTCGGCGTGACAGCCCGCCTCCAGATCCAGGTCGATCCGGGACTCGGTGAGCTGGAGCCGCCACTCCGCGAGCCGGTTCCGCTGGGCCTCGGCGTACGGGCCGGGCAGGCCGGCCAGGGGCTCGCCCTCGAACAGGTCGAGGGCCGCGGAGAGCAGTTCCCTGGCCGAGCGGCGGTCGCCGTCGCTGCGGGCCTTCTCGGCCTGGTGGGCGTACTCCTCCGCGATGGCGAGGTCGAGGGCGCGCACCGCCAGACGGACCGCGTAGCCGCCCGACTCGCTGAGCAGCGTCGTGTCGGCGTCCGGGCCGAAGGTCTTGCGCAGGCGTGAGGCGTAGGTGCGCAGCGCGGCGAGCGCCGCGTCCGGCGGCTCCTCGCCCCACAGCGCGTCGACCAGCTCGGCGGCCGTGGCCGTGCGTCCGCGGCGGAGCAGCAGGGCGGCGAGCAGGGCGCGTTGCTGGGGGGAGCCGGTGGACAGCTGCTCCTCCCCACGCCAGGCTCGTACGGGACCGAGCACCGCGAAGCGCAGGCTGCTCGTTCCGCTGCCACCGTCCATCGCTGCCCCCTGCATGTCAGAGTCGTGCGCGCACAGGTCAGTCTGCCTTGCACATGACTGTGGCGTCAGTAGAGGCGCCCGGTCTCCACAAGGCTCGTACAGAGGCCGGGGGTTCGTACACCTGACGGTGTGTCGAATCGGCCACCCGCCGTGAGGGCCGGGGCGGCCCGATCCCGACGGTGAAATCACTGATCCGAGCAGCGGTAGGTGAACCTCCGGTTAAGCACCCACTCTCGGGGAGCGCGGCCCTCCACCGCCACCGTGCAATTTCAGCCAGGTTCGGCCAAGTTGAGCCAGCTTCGGCCAGATTCGGCGCGGCGTGGAGAAGTGCGCCCTCAGGGGGCGCCCGGGCGTGCCGGGAGCAGGGCGGCGCGCGACCGGGGCGCGTGAGGGGCGGTTCGATACGGATCCGGGCTGTCGACAACGCCCGGCCGGTGCGCTGGGATGGTGGACATGACAGCGAAGGGGAGCGCGGAGGGCGGCCGGGGAGGTGGTCCGGAGGGCGGCCCGGCACAGGAACCGGCGGGAGGCTCGGCGCGGGGCCCGGTGGCCGGTTCCGTGGCGGGCCCGGCAGGTGAGGGCTCGGCCCGCGCGGGCGCCGCGGGCGGCGGGGACGGTGATCGTGGTGCCGGCGGGACGGATGGTGCCGGCGGGGACTCCCCGCACGGCGGGACCGGCGGGACCGGCGGGCCGGAGCCCCGGGAGCCGGCGGAGCACCGGGCGCCCCGGCGGCGCGACGGTTACCGGGGCACGGGGCCGGGTGCGATCACCCCGGACGGCTGCGCCGTGGAGCTGTACGCGCGGATGCCGGTGGGCGACGAGCCGGACGTCGTCGAGAGGCTGATTCCCCGCGGTGCCCACATCCTCGAACTCGGCTGCGGGGCCGGCCGGGTGACCCACCCGCTGCTGGAACGCGGCTACACCGTCACGGCCGTGGACGAGTCACCCGAGATGCTGGAGCGGGTGCGCGGCGCGCGGACGGTCCGCTCCCCGATCGAGGAACTCGACCTCGGGACGCGGTTCGACGCCGTGATGCTGGCGTCCTTCCTCGTCCACGCCGGGGACCCGGCGGTGCGCCGGGGACTGCTGGCGACCTGCCGCCGTCATGTCGCCGAGGGCGGCGCGGTGCTGATCCAGCGGGAGCCGGAGGACGCGCACACCCGGGTGCCCCGGGAGCGGGCCGTGCCCGGCGGGGGCCTCGTCCGCATCGCGGCCTCCGAGCCGGTCGCTCCCGGCGTCCGCGCGGTGCGCTGCGTGTACGAGTTCCCGGGCGCCCGGTGGACACAGACGTTCCTGTCGCGGCCACTGACCACCGAGACCTTCGAGGAGGCGCTCGCGGAGGCCGGGCTGGTGGTGGACCGCTACGCGACCGAGGACCGCACCTGGGTGCTGGCGCGGGCCGCTCACTGACCTGCCGGCGGGACCGCACGCGGAAGACCGGCCTCACCCGAGGGGCGGGGCCGGTCCTCCGTGGCCGCGTGGTCTGCCGCGTCGGCGCCTGGTCTTCTGCCGGTGGCTGTACCGGCGGCTGTCCCGGGGGCCGTCCCGGCGGCTGTCCTGACGTCCGTCACCTCGCCGGCCCGCCCGGGCCGGGGCGACGGGACCGCGTACGCCGCCGGACGTCTCTCCGTGCGGGCGTACGCCGGGCCGCTCAGTGGCTGACCAGCTTCCGCAGGCCGTGCCGGTGGCCGGAGACCTTCCCGGCGAGACCGTCACGGGAGGCGATCCCGGCGGGCAGCGAGGACAGCGCGGACGGCACCGCGAACCCCTGGGAGCGGCGGGAACGGGAGGAGAACAGCCCGCCCTTGCCGAACCGGCGCTTGCGGCCCTTGCCGAAGCGGGGCTTCCGCGCGCCGGACCCGAGGGCGCTCAGGCCGTTCAGGGCTCCGCCCTTCGCCGCCCCGGCCTGGGAAACCGTCTTCGAGGCGGCCTTCGACGCGGCCTTCGAGGTGGCCTTCGACGCGGAGGACGCGGTCCTGGAGGTGGTCTTCGCGGCCGCCGACACCGACTCGGCGGTGGACTTCGCGGCGGTCGACGCCGTCTTCGACGCGGCCTTGGAGGCGGCGGCCGCGGAGTCCAGCGCCACGGACGCGGCACCCGAGGCCGCCTTGGAAGCGGCCTTCCTTGCCGCGCGGGAGCTCCGCCTGGCCTGCTTGACGCGCGGCTTCACCGTGGCGGCCGCGCCGCTCAGCCCCTGCGAACCGGCCCGGGAGGCGGACCTGGCCTGCGCGGCGACCGGTGCCGCCGCGGCCAGCAGCGCCCCCGGGGCGGCGGAAGCGGCCTTCCGCGCCGCCTCGGCCTGCCCCGTGACCGAGCCCTTCATGTGCCTCATGTGCTTCGCCGGCTTCGACGGCCCGCCGATGCCGAGCCGGGGACGCTTCCCCGCGGCCGAGGCGGTACGGCGGACCAGCTTCATCTCGCGGCGGGCGGTGTGCGCGGCGTGCTGCGCGCGCCAGTTGAGGGACGGCCGGCCGCCGGTGTCCGAGGCCGCGAGCAGCAGCCCGCCGAAGATCGACAGATTCTTCAGGAAGTGGATGCGCTGCTGGGTGCGGTCCTCGGTGTCCTCGCTCTCCCAGAACCGGTGACCCGCCAGCGTCGTGGGCGCCAGACTCCCCGCCAGGGCCAGCGCGGACAGCCGCGGGAACTTGCCGAGCCCCAGCATCGTGCCGGCCACGACCTGGACGGCGCTGTTGAGCCGCACCGCCTGCTCGGTGTTCTCCAGCGGCAGGTCCACCCGGTCGCTGAGCGGGCCGACGACATTCTCGGCGGCCGGGGCCACCGCCTCGGGGTTGCGCAGCGTGTTGATGCCGCTGTAGACGAAAACGGAGGCCATCAAGGGCCGGGCGATCCATCGCAGAGCACTCATGCGCTACCCGGTGCCCGCCCTGCGGCTCGTCATGCACATTAATGCGCCACCTGGGTGAAGACGGTGGAATACGGGCGACGGAAACGGGCCGTTCGGGGGTGGCGTGACGGGGCGTCGTGCGCCACTCCACCGTGCCGCTGCCCGAGGCGGGCAGCCCGGTGGCGAACACCTGTCCCTGGTCGGTGAGGAGGCGCACCGTGCAGCCGGGCACCCCGGAGACCTCCAGCCGTACCGTGACCTCCGGCTCCGGTGCCGTCCGCAGCCGCCCCCGACCGGCGCGGCGCGCCCCCGGACGTCGGCCGCCGTGAAGGAGAGCCCGACCGCCGAGGACTCCGCGAGCCGGCAGCGGCCCGCCCGGAGGCCCGCGAGGACCGCCGTCCGGGACAGGTCGTCGGCGAGCACCACGGTCTGCGGCAGCCCCACGTCCTGCCCGGCGCGATGGGCGTCACTGCTGCCCGTCGCGGGAAGCCACCGCCCGGGGCCGCCCGCCGCCGCCCGGGCCCGTCCCGCTCTCGCGACACCCCGCCCCACCCCTCCGGGTTCGCGCCGCCCCGCCCGCCGTCCGGTGGTTTCCCCCGCCCTCTCGTCCGCCCGGCCCTTCCGCATACGCTCGGAGGATGACCACGCGCGCGCAGGGCCCGGAGAACGCCGGGGCGGAGACGGACGGCACCGCCGCCACCGGCCCCACAGCTTCCACTGACCCCACCGCTCCCACCGCTCCCACCGCGAACGCCATGCGGCGGGCCCTGAGGCGGGCCCGTGACGGTGTCGCCCTGGACACCGCCGAGGCGGCGGTCCTCCTGCGGGCCCGCGGTGCCGACCTGACCGCCCTGATGGCCTCGGCGGCCCGGGTGCGGGACGCCGGGCTGGAGGCGGCCGGCCGGCCCGGGGTCATCACCTACTCCCGCAAGGTCTTCATCCCGCTGACCCGCCTCTGCCGGGACACGTGCCACTACTGCACCTTCGCCACCGTGCCCGGCAGGCTCCGCCGGGCCGGGGAGGGGATGTTCCTCTCGCCCGGCGAGGTGCTGGACATCGCGCGCCGCGGCGCCGAACTGGGCTGCAAGGAGGCGCTGTTCACCCTGGGCGACCGGCCCGAGGAGCGCTGGGAGGAGGCGCGGGAGTGGCTGGCGGCGCACGGCTACGACGACACCCTCTCCTACGTGCGCGCCATGGCCGTCCGCGTGCTGGAGGAGACCGGGCTGCTGCCGCACCTCAACCCGGGCGTGCTGACCTGGACGGACTTCCAGCGGCTGAAGCCCGTCGCCCCGTCCATGGGCATGATGCTGGAGACGACCGCCACCCGGCTGTGGTCCGAGCCGGGCGGCCCGCACCACGGCTCGCCCGACAAGGAGCCCGCGGTGCGGCTGCGGGTGCTGGAGGACGCGGGCCGCTCCAACGTGCCGTTCACCACGGGCATCCTCATCGGCATCGGCGAGACCCCCGAGGAGCGGGCCGAGTCGCTGTTCGCGCTGCGCCGCACCGCCCGCGCCTACCACGGCGTGCAGGAGGTCATCGTCCAGAACTTCCGCGCCAAGCCGGACACGGCGATGCGCGGGATGCCCGACGCCGAACTGGAGGAGCTGGCCGCGACGGTGGCCGTCGCCCGGCACGTCCTCGGCCCCGCCACCCGCCTCCAGGCCCCGCCCAACCTGGTGGACGACGAGTACGCGCTGCTGATCCGCGCCGGCATCGACGACTGGGGAGGCGTCTCGCCGCTCACCCCCGATCACGTCAACCCCGAGCGCCCCTGGCCGCACCTGGACGAGCTGGCCGCGCGCACCGCCGAGGCCGGTTTCGAGCTCCGCGAACGGCTCACGATCCACCCGGAGTTCGTCCGCCGCGGCGAGCCCTGGCTCGACCCCCGGCTGCTGCCGCACGTCACGGCGCTCGCCGACCCGGAGACCGGGCTGGCCCGCGAGGGCGTCACCCCGTCCGGGCTGCCCTGGCAGGAGCCGGACGAGCAGTTCACCGCCACCGGCCGCACCGACCTCCACCGCACCGTGGACACCGAGGGGCGCACCGGGGACCGCCGCGCCGACTTCGACGAGGTGTACGGGGACTGGGAGGCGCTCCGCGAGGCCGCCGCCCCCGGCATGGTCCCCTCCCGGATCGACGCCGACACGCGCTCGGCGCTGGCCACCGCCGCCGACGACCCCACCCGCCTCACCGACGAGCAGGCCCTGGCCCTCTTCCACGCCGACGGCCCCGCCCTGGACGCCCTCTGCGCGGTCGCCGACGACCTCCGCCGCTCCGCCGCCGGGGACGACGTCACGTACATCGTCACCCGGAACATCAACTTCACCAACGTCTGCTACACCGGCTGCCGCTTCTGCGCCTTCGCGCAGCGCCGTACCGACGCCGACGCCTACACGCTCTCCCTCGACCAGGTGGCCGACCGGGCCCAGCAGGCGTGGGAGGTCGGCGCCGTCGAGGTGTGCATGCAGGGCGGCATCCACCCGGACCTGCCCGGCACCGCCTACTTCGACCTGGTCCGCGCGGTGAAGGAGCGCGTGCCGGGGATGCACGTCCACGCCTTCTCGCCGATGGAGGTCGTCAACGGCGCCTCCCGCACCGGGCTGTCCGTCCGCGACTGGCTGACGGCCGCCCGCGAGGCCGGGCTCGACTCGATCCCGGGAACCGCCGCGGAGATCCTCGACGACGAGGTCCGCTGGGTGCTCACCAAGGGCAAACTGCCCGCCGCCACCTGGGTCGAGGTCATCGAGACCGCGCACGAGCTGGGCCTGCGCTCCTCCTCCACGATGATGTACGGCCACGTCGACCAGCCCCGTCACTGGCTCGGGCATCTGCGGCTGCTCGCCGACGTGCAGCGCCGGGCGCTGGAGAAGGGCGCCGCCGGGTTCACCGAGTTCGTGACGCTGCCCTTCATCCACACCAACGCCCCCGTCTACCTCGCGGGCATCGCCCGGCCCGGCCCGACGGTGCGCGACAACCGCGCCGTCACCGCCATGGCCCGGCTGCTGCTCCACCCGCACATCCCCAACATCCAGACGAGCTGGGTGAAGCTGGGCGCGGACGGCGCCGCCGAGATGCTCCGCTCCGGCGCCAACGACCTCGGCGGCACGCTGATGGAGGAGACCATCTCCCGGATGGCCGGCTCCTCCTACGGCTCCTACCGGTCGATCCGCGACCTGACGGCCATCGCCGAGGCCGCCGGCCGCCCCGCCCGGCCGCGCACCACCCTCTACGGCCCGGTCCCCGAGGAGCGCCGGTCCGCCGCCGCCGCCTCCGACGGCCGGCTGCCGGAACTGCTGCCGGTCCTCGGCGACTGACCGCGGCGACCGGCTGCGGCGACCGGCCGTGGCGGGGGACGCCCGCCGGGCGCCGGCGCGGTGGTCCGGCGGCCGGCATCCGGGGGGATCAGGCGGCCCTGGACGCCGGCCGTGAGGACGGCGGGCCGGGACGGTGTCCGCGGGCCGGCCGGCCGGCGGTGCCCCCGTCCTCCTCCCGCTCGGGGGCCCGGCGCCCGTCCCGCGCCCCCGGGGATTACGTAGCCGGCGGGGTTACGTAGTTTTCGCCGATGCGGCGGGGCAGCGGCGCGCGGGAGGGTCGGTACCGCACAGCAGGTACCGATTCCAGGAGTTGCTCCCATGCCCGCCATCCGCAGCACCGGCGTCCGCGCCGCTCTCGTCACGGCCCCGCTCGTCGCCGTCGCCGTCCTCGGCACCTCGGTCGCACCCGCCGGCGCCACCGGTACGGCACCCCGCACGACCGGCACGTCGCTCACCTGCCGGGGTGCGGGCGTCGACCCCGACGCCGTCGTCCGGTACAGGACCGAGACCGTGATCCACGCGCCGCTGAGCACCATCTGGAAGCTCCAGACCGACGTGGAGCGCTGGCCGTCCTGGCAGAAGCCCGTGACGACCAGCGAGCGGCTCGACCGCGGCCCCTTCCGGGCGGGTTCGGCGTTCCGCTGGACGACCCCCGTGCCCCCGAACCCCCTGACTCCGGCCACCAGCCTGGACATCACCTCGACCGTCAAGCAGGTCAGGACCGGCTCCTGCATCCGCTGGACGGGCCCCGCCGTCGGCGAGCAGCTGCGGATCGACGGCGTGCACGTGTGGAACTTCACCAAGGTCCGGGGCGGGGTGCGCGTCACCACCGAGGAGACGCACCGCGGCGAACTGGTCGACGCGAACGTCGACTTCGCGACCCAGGTCCTCGGCGCGGGTCTGGAAACCTGGCTGCTCGAACTGAAGACCGCGGCCGAGGCCCGCGCCGGCCACCACGGCCCGCGCTGAGCGGAGGGGACGGCGGGCACCGGCGGACGTCCGGGAGCGGGCGGGCCGCGCGGGTGCCTCAGCGGAGGCCCGGCACGTCCTTGAGCTGCCTGCGGGAGGTGATGCCGAGCTTGCGGAACACATTCCGCAGGTGGGCGTCGATCGTGCGGGGGCTGAGGAACAGCCGCGTGGCGACCTCCTTGGACGTCGCGCCGGTCGCGACCAGCCGCGCGATGGACACCTCCTGCGGGGTGAGCCGGTCGTGGACGGGCGTCGCCGCCGGGCCCCGTACCCTCTCCCCCGCGGCCCGCAGCTCGTCCGCCGCCCGCCGGGCGAACGCCTCCAGCCCTGCCCCGGACAGCAGTTCGTGTGCGAGGTGCAGCTGCCGGGCGCCGTCGCGTCTGCGGCCCCGGCGCCGCAGCCACTCCCCGTACAGGAGGTGGGCGCGGGCCCGGTAGGGCAGCAGGGGGCTCTCCGCCAGGCGCTCGACGGCCTCCCGGTAGTGCCCCTCGGCTCCGGTCACCAGTCCGCGCGCGTACGCGGCGATGCCCAGGCCCGAGGCGGTGCCGCCGGCCTCGGTGCGTTCGGTCAGCGAGGCCAGCGCCGCCGCGGCGGCGTCCGGCTCGCCGCAGCGGACCGCCGCCTCCACCAGTTCCGGCAGGGCGAACCCGGCGAGATAGAGCTCGCCGGATTCCGCGGCCCGCCGGGCCGCCGCCAAGGCGGCGGGATAGTCGGCCAGGCCGTTGTTGAGCACGGCCGCCGCCCAGTGGACATGGGCGACGATCTGCCCGGTGCCGCGTTCGGCCGCCTCCGCCGTGGCCGTGGCGAAGAGTTCGGCCGCCGCCTCGCGCCGGCCACGCATCGCCGCCAGGTGCAACCGGTGGTAGAAGACGGGCGGCCCGCCGAACGCGTCCGCGATCGCCTCCTCCTCGGCGATCGCCGTCGCCGCCCGCGCCAGGTCACCGCAGACCGCGGCGAGGGACGCCATCGGCGCGAGCCCGAGGCGCAGGACCAGCGGCGACCCCGACTCCTCCCCGGTCCTGATCAGCCAGTCGGTGATCGCTGCCTGGGTGTGCGGGTCCCACACCTCGGAGGCGAGCATGACGGCGAGCGCGGGCCTGCGCCGCCACAACGGACCGTCCCCGTCCCCGGTCCCGTCCCCGCCGCCGTCCCCGGCTTCGGCCGGGGGAGAGCTGAGCAGCTTCCGGACCAGGGGCACCGCCTCCCGGTGCCGCTCCTCGGCCAGCAGCGCGAGGACGTCCAGGAGGTCCGGCGCGTGCGTGGCCCCGGCCGGCGCGGCGGTCCGCGCGGCGGCCAGTACCGTGTCGAGCACCCCGCTGGACCGCCCGACGGCCATGCTCATCTCGACCGCGTCCAGGAAACACTCACGCGACCGCTGCGGATCCAGCGCGGCGAGCCGGTGGGCCGCCCGCAGCATGAACATCGGCCCGTCGCCGTCGGTGTGCCGTACGAATGCGATCTTCCCCCGCAGGAGATCGACCCGGACGTGCCGGAGTTCGTCGAGGGGCGCGCTCTCCACGGTCGCCAGAAGTTCCGCCGCCGTGTCGGTGGAGCCCGCGTCGAGGTGGGCCTGCACGGCCGCAAGGGTACGTTCGATGCGCCGGGCGGTGTCCAGCGACAGCGCGGCCGCGCGTTCGGCGAAGGCCGCCGCCGCCACCGCGCCGCCCCGTGACCGCGCGCGGGACGCCGACCGCTCCAGCTCCTCGGCGACGTCCTCGTCCGGTCCGGCGCTCGCCTCCGCCCGGTGCCAGGCGCGCCGGTCCGGGTCCAGGACCGGGTCGGTGACCTCGCCGAGGACGCGGTGGGCCGTACGGCGCAGGCGCGCCCCGGCGGCCCGGTAGACCGCGGACCGGGCCAGCGGATGGCAGAAGCGGACGCGGGTGGAGAAGTCCACCAGCCCGGTCGCCGCCGCGGCCGCGCCGGTCTCCGTCACGTCCAGGTCCAGTCTCAGCGCGGCGGGCCACAGAAGGCCGGGGTCGCCGGTCGGGTCGGCGCTCGCGATCGTCAGCAGCAGCCGGGCCTCTTCGGGCAGATCACGCAGTCTCTGCTGGAAACCCCGCTCGATCCGGGTCGGCACCGACGGCGCGCCGGGCGGGGCGTAACCGCCGGCCCTGGGGAGTTCGAGCAGGGCCAGCGGGTTTCCGCGCGACTCGGCCACGATCCGCCGGCGTACCTGCTCGTCCAGCGGGACCCGGGCCTTCGTGGAGAGCAGCGCCCGCGCGTCGGTGTCGTTCAGCCCGCCGACGGACAGGCCCGGCAGCGCGTCCAGTTCACCCGCCGGGGAGGGCGGGCGTACGGCGAGGAGCATCGCGACGGGCTCTGCGGAGATCCGGCGGGCGAGGAAGGCCAGCGCCTTCGACGAGGCCGCGTCCAGCCAGTGCCCGTCGTCGACCAGGCACAGCAGCGGACGCTCCCGGGCGGCGGCGGCCAGCAGCTCCAGGGCCGCCAGACCCATGCGGAACTCGTCGGGTACGCCCGCGGTCAGCCCGAACGCGACCTGAAGGGCCTCACGGCGCTGCGCGGGAAGTGCGGCGAGATGCCCGAGGACCGGCAGACACAACTGGTGCAGGGCGGCGAACGGCAGTTCGGCCTCCCCCTCCGACCCCGACGCCTCGATGACCAGGAAACCGGACGCCGTCCGCCGGGCGTGGTCCAGCAGCGCGCTCTTGCCGATGCCCGCCTCTCCGCGGAGGACCAGCGCCCCGCCCCGGCTTTTCCGGGCGGCGGCGGTGAGTTCGTCGATCCGGCAGGTCTCCTCGTGCCTGCCGTACAGGCGGCCGGAGGAGTGAACTGGTGTCCGCATGCCGCGTACCTTAGGCGAGCCGGCGCGGGGGGCCGGCGGCGTCGCCGGGGATGCGGCCTCGCCCTCGGAGGGCGGGCCGGCTGCCGAGCGCCCCGCCGGGTCCCTTCACGCCCGGCCGGGTCTTCTCCACCCGGCCGCGGCCCCCGCGGTCTCCGGACGCCCGGCCGCCCGCCCGGTGGGGTCCTGGCGGCTGCGTCCGCGCCGTCCGGGCGGGGCCGCCGCTCCCGGGGCGGCTCTTGTGGAACCGGTGTCCGAGGGGGCCCTGATCCGTGACAGGGTCGGGGCCTGGTCCGGAGGCCGCAGGCCACCGGACCCTGGCCGGCTCACACTCCACGGCCCCGCACGACAAGGGGTAACGGGCCGGTGGGCACGGGCACCGGTCCACTACAGTGCTGCGCGCCGAGGTGAGGGTGGGGGCGGCGTGCGCGGAACCCGGGGGCGCCCGGGGGCGCGGCCGAGGGCGATCGTGGGAGGGGAACAGTGAGCTCAGTGCGCACGGCCGTGTGGGGCCGCGCCGAACAGCAGGATTTCCGCAGCCGGGTGCGGGGCTGCCTGCTCGGCGGCGCCATCGGTGACGCGCTGGGCGCGGGCGTGGCCGCCGACACCCTCGGCGCCATCCGGGACGCCCACGGCGCGGAGGGGCTGGCCGATTTCGCCCCCCGGTACGGGCGGCGCGGCGCCGTCACCGACGAGACGCAGCTCACGCTCTTCACCGTCGACGGGCTGATACGCGCCCAGGTGCGCCGCGACACCGGGGCCTGGCACCCGCCCACCGACGTGCACCGCGCCTACCGCCGCTGGGCGGCGACCCAGCGCGAGTGGGGACCCGACGAGCGCCGGGCCGAGGACGGCTGGCTGGCGCGCGAGGAGTGGCTGTACACCCGGCGCGACCCGGAGCGCGCCAGCCTCAACGGGCTGGCGGACGACCGCATGGGAACCCTCGACCAGCCGAAGAACCCCCGCAACAAGGGGCACGGCGCGCTCGTGCGCTCGGCGCCGTTCGGGCTGCTCGTCGGCTGGGACACCCAGCTCGTGTTCCAGCTCGCGGTGGAGTGCGCCGCGCAGACCCACGGCCACCCCACCGCGTTCCTCTCGGCCGGGGCGTTCGCCGTCACCGTCCACGCGCTGGGCCGGGGCGCGGACCTGGAGCAGGCCGTGCAGCAGGCGCTGGCCCTGGTCTCCGGGAGACCCGGCCACGAGGAGACCGCCGCCGCCCTGACGGCGGCCGTCGACGCGGTACGGCAGGGGCCGCCCTCGGCGTCCCGGGTGGAGTCGCTGGGCGAGGGGCGGACGGCGGAGGAGGTGCTGGCCATCGGCGTCCACTGCGCGCTGGTCGCCGAGGACGTCCGCCACGGGCTGCTGCTCTCGGTCAACCACGGCGGGGCCTCCGACGCCACCGGCTCCGTCTGCGGCAACCTCCTCGGGGCGCTGCACGGGGAGACGGCGCTGCCGCCGGGCTGGCTGGCCGAGGTGGAGGGACGCCCGACGATCCTGGCGCTGGCCGACGACTTCGCGATGGAGATGACCCAGGGGCCCGCCCTGCACGGCCCGGCCGTCTCCTCCCCGGGCTGGCTGACGCGGTATCCGCGGTCGTGACCGCGCGCCTGGCACGGCGTGACGGGGCGGCGTAACTGTGGGGCGGCGTGACCGGGGCGGCGTGACCGGGACTGCGCCATCGGGGCCGCGTCATAGGGCGCGGCCCCTCGGCAGCACGGAGCCGAGCCCTCTCGGCCGTGACGGCGTGCGGTCGAGAGGGCTCGGCGGGTGGGGCGGTGGCGGTGGGGCGGTGAAGCGGCTCGGCGGCCCGGGCTCCGGGAACGGCCCGGGCAGCCGCGCTGGGGCAGCCGTGGTGGGGCCGCCGCGGTGGGGGTCAGACCTGGCCGGGGGCCCGCTCGCCCAGTTCGGCCAGGAAGGCACGCCAGGAGCCCCCGGTGAAGCTCAGGGACGGGCGGCTGACGTCCTTGGAGTCGCGGACGGCGACACCGGCGGCGGGTGCGGACACCTCGACGCAGTTGCCGTTGCCCGAGTAGGACGACTTCGTCCAGGCGGCACCGAGCCCGCGGGCCCGGCTGTGACGGTGGGGGCGGGGGTGGGGGTGGGCGTGGGGGGAGGAAACGGTTGGTACGGCCATGACGTGCTCCGGCGGATCGGCGGGGTGGATGTGACACGCCCTGGCCTCCGCGCCACTGGCGGTGCGGGAACCGGGGCGTGACCGACGCTAAGGCCCTGCGGAGCCGTGCCAGGAGCCCGTTTCACCCGTCCGAATTGCATATGCCCCTCATCCGGTCGGCGCGCCCGATCACCGGTGTACCCTGCCCCGACCAGGGCGCCGGAGCGTTTCTCCGCGGACCGCCCGACCGGCTGACGGTCTTCCTCCACCCGCTGCGGCCAGGCCCTCCGGCGAGCCCGCGACCCCCGCCCGGAGCCACGCACCCGGCCCCACGGCCGCGCTCCGTGGGGAAGGACGGCCCGGCTCACCCCCCTGTGCCCGGCCCGGGGCGTGCCCTGGGCCGGGCACAGAGGGACGGGTGCACGGGTCCACGGGCAAGGCCCGCACTCCCCGGGCACGGGCCAGGGGCCCCGGACCTCGACTCGCGGGCGCGTTTCCCCGGCCACGGGCCGGAGGGCCCCCGCGCCGCCCCGCCACGCCCCGGCCGGGGCACCGGGGTCCGGGCCGTCAGCGGGCGTAGTCCTTGGCCAGGTTCATCATCAGCCGGCGGCTCTGCTCCGGCGGGTCGGCCAGCGCCCGCAGGTGCTCGTACATCATGCTGTAGCGCTGCACCTCGTGGTGTTTCTCCAGGTACAGATCGCTGGTGACGCCCTCCAGGTAGACCACGCTGGAGTCGCCCTCGTTCGCGAACTCCAGCAGGGAGAAGGTGCCGACCATGCCGGGGTGCGCCCCCGCCGTGAACGGCAGCACCTGCACCGTCACATGCGGGCGGCGGCTCACCTCTATGAGCTGCTCCAGCTGTTCGCGCATCACCCGGCGGTCGCCGACCACCCGCCGCAGCGCCGACTCGTCCACCACCGCCCAGAAGCGCAGCGGTGACGCCAGGTCGTTGATGCGGTCCTGGCGCTTGATCCGGACCCCGACCCGGCGGGCCTTGTCCTCCGTGGACGCCTCGGGTTCCATGCCCTCGACCACGGCCTCCGCGTACTCCTGGGTCTGGAGCAGGCCGGGCACCAGCAGCGACTCGTAGTTGCGCACCGATGCCGCGGCGGTCTCCAGGCCGATGTAGACGCTGTACGGGATGTCGCCGAAGGCGTTCCACCAGCCCTGCTGGCGGGATTCCTTGGCCATTTGCATCAGCGACTCGACGACCCGTTCGTCCTCGACCCCGTAGACCTCGCAGAGGTCACGGACATCGCGCTGGTTGATGCTGCGCCGGCCGTTCTCCAGCCGGCTGATCTTCGACTGGGAGACCAGGAGCCGTTCGGCCACCCACTCTGCCGTCAGGCCCTTGGCCTCACGGAGCCGGCGTAACTCCTGACCCAACCGGCGTCGCCGGACCGTGGGATTGACATGGGACGCCACGAGGCCGCACCTCCGACTTGAGACCGCTGTTCGTTCCAGCAGATTGCCACCGCGGCGTGTCGCGGCGGGGGAAAACGGCGACACAGGGTCGTTCGGCGGCCACTTCGTGCTACGGCGCCCCCGGCGGCGGTTCCGCGCGTGGCAGACGGAGACGGGGCGCGGCGCGTGGTGATGCGGGGACGGCCCGGGTGCCGCCGCTGCCTCCTGGGCGGCCCGGAGGCCGGCCTGGCCCGGTGGGCGCGCGAGGACGGCGCCACGGCCCCCGGCGTCCGGCCGGGGTCACCCCCACGCCGTAGGGCGGGCGCGTGCGCGCACAACGGGCACGGCCGGTGGGCGAACGCCCCTCCGCCCCGCGCCGGGCCGCATCCGACACCGCGTGTCGGATGCGGCCCGGGCGCAGGGCGGGAAGGCCCTCAGCTCAGCGGGCCACGGCGCGCGCCATCGACCCGCGCCGGGGTTGCTGGGGGATGCCCTCGCTCGGGCCGCCCCGCGGCGGCGCCGGGCGGCGCGGCTGCACGGCGACACCGTTCTGCACGTCCATCACGGCGTGCGCGACGAGCCCGCCCATCGGGTCGTGCCGGATCAGATCCCGCAGGCGGGATCGGCACGACCGGCCCTCGTTGCCCGGGTAGAGGTGCTTGCCGAGCCCCACCGCGTGCGCGAGGGCCGCCAGCGCGGCCGTGCGCGGGTCCGGTGGTACACCGGTGCGGATCGCGTTGTCGAGCCGGTTCCTGATGTCCCGGCTGATCGCCGTCTCCGTCGCCTGGTAGCGCGTCGTCGGCAGCACTCCGCACATCTGGCCCTCCACGGCATGCACCATGCCGCAGCGTTCCAGATGGGTGAGGTACGTCTGGCGCAGCCCCAGCCGGGGCCCGCCGATCCAGTGGACCGCCCGTACCGGGCTGCCGCGACGGCGCAGCAACTCCAGTGCGGAGTCCAGAGTCGGATCTCCTGTCGGCCGTGGCAGCACCACGGCGATACGATCCCCGTCAGGGGCTATCCGTCCTGCCAGCGCCAGCTCCACTAGCTGTGCCCCGGCAAGACCGAGGTCGAGCGACTGCGGCTGTGCCGTGGTGCCCGTGGCCGGGTCCAAGGCCAGCAGCAGAAGCTCCTCCGGAATTGTTCTGCGGCTCCTGCCCATCCATGCCTCCCCGCGTGGATGTCAGACAGGGTGACCCCTCTCACAATGGTCTGTCGAGTGCGCGTGGGGAGTTTGTGAGGGAACCGTTAGGTATGTCGTCCTCGTCTAGCCGGTGAACGGGCATCGTGCGGGCACGGAAGACGGGCCTGGCGGGTCCGGTGGCGGGAGCGGAGGCCTCCGGGCGGGACACTGAGGCGGTGGACCGGCGGGCCGCGCCGCGCCGACGGGCCGGCGGGGGGCGGCGCCCGGAGGGGCGGACGGCGGGGCGGCCGGTGCGTGCGGGTCCGGCGAGGTTGTATGCGCCGGTTGCCGGCATCCGGTTTCCGGCATATGGCCGGTATGTGTAGGTGAGCGTATGGAGGAGGCATCGGTGGCGGGCGAGTCCCCCGGCAGTTCGGAGCAGCGGAGGTCGCCGGGGGTGAGGGCGGAAGCGGAAGGCGGCCGCGATCCGCGGCTCGCCGTTTTCGGAACCTCGTCCGGCGGTGAGCACACCGGCGGAGACGGTACGGAGAGCGGCGGCGCGACGGGCCGTGCGAACGGCGCGGGCCGGCCGGATGAGGCGGGCGAGGTGGCCGGTGAGGGAGCCGGCGACGGAGCCCGTGACGGCGGCCCCCGGGCCGGCGGCGGCCGGTCGGACGCGGCACGCGGGAGCGGGGGCGGCGCCGCGGGAGCCGGCGGAGACGGTTCGGCGGAGGACGCTTCCCCGGCGGACGCCGGCGAGCCCGAGCCCTCACCCGGCGAGGACACCGGCGGTACCACTCCGGGCGGGAGCCCGGCGAGGGAGCGCCGTGGGGGGCGCACGGACGGGCAGGGCGCGGACGGCACGGGCGTGACCGGGGAAGACACGGCGAGCGGCGATTCCGCTGCGGTGGACGGGCGCTCGGACGGCCGGCCGGACCCGCGTGCGGGCGGCGAGCCGTCCGCGGGCACGGACGGCGCGCCCGCCGCGAGGCCTGAGCCCGCGACGGCGGAGCCTGCGACGACGGCGTCCGCGAGGACGGAGCCCGCGGAGACCGGGACCGTGGACGGGGAGCCCGCGGAGACCGGGACCGTGGGAGGCGGGGCGGCGAAGGTCCGGTCCGCCGGGACCGGGTCCTCCCCGGCGACGGACGGCGAGGTGCGGTCGGCGTCCGAGGGCGTTGCTGAAGTGAACACTCCGGGGGATTCCGTGGTCGCGTCTTCGGACGCCGCGCACCGTGAGGACGCCGCGCACAGTGATGACGGCGCGGACCGTGACACGGAGAGCGCGGCCGGCCGTGGCGCGGAGCCGGCCACGCGCGTGCCCGCAGAGTCGTCCGACGGGCCGGCCGCCGAGGGCTCCGGGAAGCGTTCCGAGAGGGCGTCCACCGACAGGCCCGCGAAGGGGGCCCCGGCCGGGGACGGCGGGTCCGCCGGGCGGGAGAAGCCGGCGGCTTCCGGGACATCCGGAGAGCGGGCGGGTTCCGCCGGGGCCGGGGAGCCCGCACGGTCCACCGGGCCCGGGAGCCCGGCGGTGGCCGGCGGGTCCGTGCCGCGTGATCCTCGGGTCGAGGGGCCCGGCGTGACCTCGAAGAGCACCGGTTCCGGCGAGTCCGACGTGCCGGGAGGGCCGGAGGCGCCGGACCGGCAGGCGCCTGAGGAGAAGGCGCCGGAGAAGCAGACCCCCGACGGGAAGGCCACCGGCGAGAAGGCCCCCGGCGAGAAGGGGAGTGGCCCCGGCGGGGCGGGCCGTACCGCCCCGGCGGCCGGTGCGGTCGACCAGCCGACGACGGCGATCCGGGTGCGCAGGCCCCGCACCGGCACGTCCGGTGACGCCGAGCGGGACTCCCGCGAGCGGGACGGCGACGGGCCGGGCGCGGACGGCGGGTCCTCCACGCCGGATGCCCGTACGGGCACGGAGACCGGGACGGGCACCGGTGCCCGTCCCGGCCGGGGAGCCGGCACCGGCACCGGCGGCACCCCCGATGCCGGCGCCGACGGCGGGACCGGCTCAGGCGCACGCACCGGTACCGGATCGGGCGGCACCGGCACCGGTACCGGCAGCGCCCCCGCCACCGCTAGTTCCCCCACATCCGGCGGCGCGCGCGCCGGTACCCCCCGTACCGAGGAGTCCGCCGCCGAGCGGACCAGCACGTTCGTCCCCCTCCAGAGCGCGGAGGAGGCGCCCCGTACGCCCCGTAAGGCCGGGGGTTCCGCGCCCGCCTGGGCGGCGCGGGCGTCCACGGCCGGGGGGACGGCGGCCGGTACCGCTCCCGGCACCGGCGCCGCGGGGGGCGGGAACGGTGCGTCCGCGGCGGGTGCCACGTCCGCCCCGGGCACGGACACGGCCTCCGCCGGCGCGGGCACCACGGCGTCTCCCGCCGGGACCGCGAGCGCCGGGACCGCGACCGGGACGGAACCCGGGGCGGCCTCGCCGGAGGCCGAGGCGGAGGTGGAGTCGGAGCGGACCAAGCAGCAGCCGCTGCCCCCGCTCGACCTGCTGGCGCAGCTCACCAACACCCCGCCGCCCCCGGAGACCCCGCTGCGGACGATGGTCCGCCGGGTCAAGATCTGGACGCCGCTGGTGCTCCTGCTGGCGATCGTCTTTGCGGTCGCGCAGGCCGTCCGTCCGCTGCCGGAGCCGACGCTGACGCTGACCGCCGAGTCGCAGTTCGCGTTCGACGGCCAGAAGCCGTCGCTGCCCTGGCCGGAGGAGGGGCAGGCGCATGTGGAGATCTCCGGCCTCGGCTCGCTCGGCTCCTCCGGCAAGGAGAAGCCGGTGCCGATCGGCAGCGTCGCCAAGGTCATGACGGCCTATGTCTTCCTGAAGGACCACCCGGTCAAGAAGGGGGGCGAGGGCGTGAAGATGAAGGTCGACGCGCGGGCGGTGGAGGAGTACGAGAAGGGCAAGGCCGACCAGGAGTCGGTGGTGCCGCTGAAGGAAGGCCAGATGCTCTCGGAGTACGAGGCGCTGGAGGCCCTGATGCTGCCCTCGGCCAACAACGTGGCCCGGCTGATGGCCCGCTGGTACGAGCAGAAGCACTCCGAGGACTTCGTCGACAAGATGAACGCCGCCGCCGAGGACCTCGGGATGGAGAACACCACCTTCACCGACCCCAGCGGGCTGGAGAAGGACACCGTCTCCACCGCCAAGGACCTCGTGAAACTGGGGAAGGCGGCCATGGCGATCCCGGTCTTCAAGGAGATCTCCGCGAAGACGGAGTACGTCGACAGCCAGGGCGAGCGGCACCTCAACTACAACCGTCTCGTCCCCTACACCGGCATCGGCATCAAGACCGGCACCACCACCGCGGCGGGCGGGAACCTGCTCTTCGCGGCGGAGCAGCGGATCGCCGGGACGACGCAGCTGATCATCGGCGCGGCGCTGGCCCAGTACAAGGTGCCCGCCATCGACAGCGTGACGGCGGTCAGCAAGCAGCTGATCGAGAGCGCGCAGGCCGCTCTCGTCGACGCCAAGGTGGTGAAGAAGGGCGAGGTCGTCGGCCATGTCGACGACGGCCTGGGCGGGAGGACGCCCGTCGTCGTCACGGAGGACGTGACGGCGGTCGGCTGGCCGGGCCTGACGGTGGACCTCGCGCTCACCGAGGGCGGGAGGACGATCCCGCACGAGGCGGCGGCCGGCACGAAGGTGGGGCTGCTGACGGTGGGCAGCGGGCCCGGTCAGGTGAAGGTGGGGCTGGCACTGGAGGAGCCCAAGGAGGAGCCGGGCTTCGGCGCCAAGCTGTTCCGGATCCTCTGACGGGGCGACGGCCTCCGCGGAACGATCCACCTCCGGCGGGTCCGCCGCACTCTCAGCCCCGGCCGGGGCGGGGTGTGGCGGGCCCGCCGTTCCGCGCGGGGGGTGCCGGCGCGAGGGCCGGCCGGAGGGCGTCCGGCCGGCTCGGCGGGCCTGCCCGGATCGCCGGTTCGGTGCGGGCAAGTCCGTCGAGCCGGACGCCGGAGCCGTCCGGGCCGTGCGGTCCGCCGGGTTTCCCGGTCGTCCGGCCCCGTCCGGCCCGTCCGGCCCGGGGTCCCGTTCAGCTCCCGTCGCCGTAACCGGCCCCGTTCAGCAAGGGCGTGAGCCAGGCGACGAGGTGGGGCAGGTCGTGGTTGATGGTGGCGAAATGGACGCCCAGGGGCTCGTCCCCCGGGACCTCGCCCGCCGGGTAGCGCTGGTAGAGCAGGGGGCGGCCGCCGGTGGCGTTGAGTTCACGCAACTCCGCCACCAGGTCGTCCGTGCCCTGGAGCGGGGCCGGGTCGGCGCGGACCCGCGGATCGTCCGCCGCCTGGCTGATCCGGGCCGGGACGGGCAGCGTGAGGTCCGGGTTCATGGCGGCCAGCTGGGCGTCGAACCGCTGCTGGTCGGGGTTGGGCAGCGCGGGATAGGCCCCGCGGAACTGCTCGGTGCCGCGCAGCCCGCCCCAGGAGTCGGGGTGGCTCAGTCCGGCCCGGCAGCGCTCGTCGACGTGTGGCCACAGGGCGTGGGCCGCCCGGGAGAGCACCTGTTCGGGGCGGATGGCCGGATCACCCCCCAGGGCGCCGCTGAGCAGCAGCGGGGTGAAGGCGTAGCCGCCGTCCTCCGCGTGGGAGGGGACGACGGAGCCGGCGCGCACGATGCCGAGGAGGTGGTTGGCCGGGGCGATCGCCGCGACCCCCGCCAGGTCGAGATCGGGGTGGGAGGGGGAGTGGTGGGCGGCGAACAGGGCGGCCTGCCCGCCCTGGGAGTGGCCGACGATCGCGAAGCGGCGGGCGAGCCGCCCGGGGAAGAGCCGGCGGGCGGCGCGGACGATGTCGAGGACGGCGGCGGCGTGCGAGGCGCCGAGCATGTAGGGGTGGCGTCCGCCGGTGGTGCCGAGGTGCTCGTAGTCCGTCATCGCCACGGCCCAGCCGCGGCGGAGGAAGGTGTTGAGCAGGGTCTGCGGATAGGTGTTCACCGCGTGCGCGGGGGAGTGCACGTCGTCGCGCGAGGGCGCGCACAGGTCGGACACCCCGACCGTGCCGTGGGCCCAGCTGATCACGGGAAACCCCGCGGCCGGGGGCGGTGTGCGGGGCAGGGCGAGGATGCCCGAGGTGGCGACCGGACCGCCGTGCGCGTCCTGTGAGCGGTACAGGACCAGCCAGTTGTCGCCCTCCTTCAGCTGCGCGACCGGGTTGTCCAGCCGCCGCTGATAGACCGGTGAGCCACGTTCGCCCTCGGACGGGAGTTCGGGAGGCGTGTAGAAGGCGACCCCGGCGGGCGCGTTCTCCGGCGGATCCTCCAGCACGGTCGTTGTGGTCACGTGAGTCCTTTCGCGGGGCAGGGACACGAGCGGGACGGCGGCGGGAGCGCGGAGGCGGATACCGGGCGGAGCGCCGGCCGGAACGCTGGGCGGCGGAGCAGGCGGCGGAGCAGGCGGCGGAGAGGCGCGGTCCGGGCGCGGTGGAGCCCGGGGACCGGCCTGGGGTGGCCGGGGACCGGCCCGGGGTGGCCGGGCGGTGCCCACCCGGCCACACCGGACGGCCGGGGACCGGTGCCCCCGCCGGCTCCGGGTTCGGGAGCCGCCGGGCGGCGGAGGAGGGGACGGGTGAGCCGGGCGGGCTCCCGGAGCCGGGTACGGGCCCGCACGGCGTCCCCATGGCGCGGGAACACCGGCCGTGCCCGCTCCCGTTCCCGCACGGCTCACCACGAACCGGCAGCAGCCACGGGCCGCGACCGGCGCCTCTCATCGTCCCGGTGGCCCAGGCCAACACGCCAGACGGAGCGGGATGAACACCCCTTCGGGGGAAAAGCCTTGATAATCCCCCGCGTTTCACTTCACCGTGCGGGCCGGGCTCCCTGGCCGGGCTCGCCCGGTCCTCCCGGCCCGGCTCGGTCCTCCCGGCCCGTTTCTCCTGGCCCGGTCCTCCCGGCCTGGCCCGGCGTCGGTCTCGCCGCGCCCGCGCCGCCGGGTCCGGGTGTGCCGGCACCCGGACGTTGCCCGCGCTCGGGTGCCCCCGCACTCCGGGGTGCCCGCGCCCCGGGGTGCCCGTTCCCCGGCGCGCTCGCGCTCCGCTGGGCCGTTCTCCGGCGAGGCGGTGCTCCCGTGCTCCGGTGGACCGGTGACCCGTAGCCCCGTGCCGTCGCCGGTTCCGCCCGGACCTCCGGTCAGGGCCGGACACGGCCGGTCCGGTCCGGACCGGCTCCGGCGGTGTCACGCGTTTCGGTGGGACGGCCCCGTAGCCCGTGCCGTCGCCGGTTCCGTCCAAGCCTCCGGGCAGGATCCGACACGGCCAGGCCGGGCCAGGCCGGGCCGGACCGGCCGGTTCCGGTGGCGCCACGCGCTCGCCCTGGCCTCGGCCCCGCGCCTCGGAGGTCCGGCGTCAACCCACGACCCCACCCTCAGCCTTCGGCCCTCGACCTCAACCCCCGGCCCCGCTCCCGACCCCCGCTCCGTGCCCGTTCCGGGCCCCGCTTCCGCTTCCGCTCCCGTCCCCGGTCCCGGGGTCTGTCCATGACGTGAGCCCCGGTCCCAGCCCTGTCGGCAGTGGCGCGGCGTGGACGATGCCCAGCCGCTGCGTCGCCCGGGTGAGCGCCACGTACAGGTCGCTCACCCCGAACTCGGCCGGTTCCGCCACGATCACCGTGTCGAACTCCAGCCCCTTGGCCTGCCGGGGGTCGAGCACCACGACGGGCCGGGTGAGATCGGGACGGGGCCCGGCGGACGCCTCCGGCAGGGTGGCGGCCAGCGCGGCCACCCGCTCGCGGGGCGTGATCACCGCCAGCCGTCCCTCCCCGGCCGCGTCGCCGAGCAGGGCGGCCTCCCGGGCCACGGTCTCCGCCACCCCGGCCGCGAGGGCGGCCGCGGTGTCCCGGGCGGCTTCCGTACCCGTACCCGTACCCGTACCCGTGCCCGGCCCGGTCCCGACCCCGGCCCCGGCCCCCGTGACGGACCCCGCCCCGTCGGTGCCGGTGGTGGTGCCGGTGGCGGAACCGGCGCCGATGCCGCCGTCCACCGTGTGCACCCACGGCCGGTTCTCCGTCGTCCGGATCGAACGCGGCGGCCGGAACGCGGGGTCGACGGCGCGCAGGACCCCCGCCGCCACGTCCATGATCTGGCTCGGCGTGCGGTAGTTGACGCCCAGCCGGATGTGCTCCCAGCGGTCGCCGACGTACGGCGCGAGGATCCGCTCCCAGGAGCCGGTGCCGCCCGGCTCGGCGGTCTGGGCGGGGTCGCCGACGAGCGTCATGGAGCGGGTCGGGGAGCGCCGCATCAGCAGCCGCCAGGCCATCGGTGACAGCTCCTGGGCCTCGTCCACGATGATGTGGCCGAAGGCCCAGGTGCGGTCGGCCGCCGCGCGCTCGGCGGCGCTGCGGTGGTCGGCCTCCTCGGAGCGGTCGGCGAGCCGTTCGGCGTCGATGAGGTCGTGGGCGCCGAGCACCTCGGAGTCCTCGTCGTCGCGGTCCTCGAACTCCTGGGTCCGTGAGCCGTAGGAGAGGTCGAGCACGCCCTGCGCGTACTCGACGCGCTGCTGCCGCTCGGCCTCCTCGCGGGCGCGCGCCGCCGAGTCGTCCTCGCCCAGCAGTTCGGCCGCCTCGTCCAGCAGGGGGACGTCCGCCGGGGTCCACGGACCGCCCTCGCGGCGGATCGCCGCCGCGTCGGCCTCGGACAGGTGGACGGGATCGGCGAGGAAGTCCGCGACCAGCCGTTCCGGGGTGAGCTGCGGCCACAGGGCGTCGATGGCCGCCCGTACCTCCGGCGCGGCGGCGACGGAGACGCCGAGCTGGGCGATGTCGTCCGCGCCGAGGAGGTTGGGGCCGCCGTAAGGGTCGGCGCCGATGCGGTCGGCGAGCTGCGCGGTCAGTTCGTCGATGACGCGGAAGGCGAAGGTGGGGCGCGCGAGGTTGTGCGGAAGCCTGGTCTCGCGCGCCTCCTGCCGGGCGAGGGCGACCAGGTCGGCGTCGAGGAGCAGGTCCCCGTCCTCCGTGGCGACGACGGTGGCCGGCTCGGGCAGCGTCTGCCGGTCCCGTACGCAGGCCGCGAGGGCGCCGGCCATCTCGGTACGGCCCTTCACCTCGGCGGCCTCCGGGGTGTCGGTGCCGGTGGCCCGCACGCCGGGGAACAACTCGCCCGGCGTGGCCATCAGCACGCCCGTCTCACCCAGCGACGGCAGCACCTCGCCGATGTAGCCGAGGAACGCCGGGTTGGGGCCGACGATCAGCACCGCCCGGCGGGCCAGCAACTCCCGCTGCGCGTAGAGCAGATAGGCGGCGCGGTGCAGCGCCACGACGGTCTTGCCGGTGCCGGGCCCGCCCTCGACCACCATCACGCCTTGGTGCGGCGCGCGGATGATGCGGTCCTGCTCGGCCTGGATGGTCTGGACGATGTCGTGCATCCGCCCGGTGCGGGCCGCGCCCAGGGAGGAGAGCAGGACGGCGTCCGCGTCGGTGCCCTCGTGGCCCGTGCGCTCCCGGTCGGTGAGGTCCAGGATCTCGTCGTGCAGGGCGGTCACCGTCCGCCCCTCGGAGGTGATGTGCCGGCGACGGCGCAATCCCATCGGCGTGTGACCGGTGGCCAGGTAGAACGGACGGGCGAGTTCGGCCCGCCAGTCGATCACCAGGGGCGTGCGGTCCGGGTCGTCACGGCGCATACCGATACGGCCGATGTGGTGGTCCCGGCCGTCCTGGAAGACGAGCCGGCCGAAGCACAACCCGCGCTCCCCGGAGTTGAACGCGGCCAGCAGCCCGGAACGCTCCGCGACCAGCACGTCCCGCTCCAGCCGCGCCTGGTAGGTGCCGCCCGGGCCCTCCCCGGACGGGGTGAGCGCGGCCCGCAGCTCGCCCTCCGCCTGCTCGCGCAGCTCCTCCAGCCGTGCGTACAGCACGTCCATGAATTCCTGCTCGCGTTTCACTTCCACATTTGACAATTCGGCTCCCGCCCCGATAAGATGGCGTCATCAGACTTTCTCCGTGCCGCTCGCGCTGCCGTCGTGAACTGCCTTGTTCGAGACACGGAAACCACCAATATACGTCAGGAAATGCCCCGGCCCCCATTCGGCCGGGGCGTTTCTCTGTCCACAGGTGGGATACGGGGGCGGGGCCAACGGGTGCGGGCCGAGGAAGGGGTCGACGTCCGGCCGGACCGCCACCCTGTGATTCCCGTCGGCCGGCCCCGCAGCCGCCGCCCAGTCCCCGGAGGTGTGCTGGTCCGGAGAGCCGGATCGCGGGGCGACCGGATGCCGAAGGTACTCCGTGCCGCCGGAGCGAAGCCCCGCCCCTCAGCCCTCTGCTGCGTATGCGGTGAAACGCTCCCAGGCGACAGGCGTGACGGCGAGTCGGGGCCCGTGCGGGAGCTTGGAATCTCTGACGAACACCGCGCCGAGGGCGATGGCGGCTTCTACACACTCCGGTCCGTCATTGGTGCTGTGGCTGCTCTTGGTCCAGCACCGGGGCGTGCGGCAGGTCGGCCGACACTTCAGGGCTCATCTCACTCCAAGGGCTGTTGATCAGCAGAGACCGAGCGGCTTACCGGATGGGCCGGAAGCTGTGCTGGATCAGGTCGACCGCGCGGTGACGTGAGTGGTGAAGTCGGTCCAGGCGTCGGAAGTTACCGTGAGGCGTGGTCCGCCAGGACATTTGGAGTCCCGGACGAGGATCGCGCCGGGTATGGCGGCGGTTTCCACGCAGTCGGGACCGTCATTGCTGCTGTGGCTGCTCTTTGTCCACCGAAGTGAGCCGTGCAACCCCGTCGAGAGTATGAGGGTCATGTCTCTCCCAGTACTGTCTCGATGAAGGCCAGCGACTCCCGGGGCGGGAGTGCCTGGGCCCGTAGCATCCCGTAGCGCATCTCGAGGATCTGGACCTCTTTGGGTTCGGACACCAGATGGGTGGTGAGCTGAGCTTCCCAGTAGCCCACCGTCGTTCCGTCCCTAAGTTTCAGTACGCGCAGTTCACCCGCCATGCCGGCGTGTTCTTCGCGGTCCGTCGGCATGATCTGGATCGCGACGTTCCGCAGTTGAGCGACTTCCCATAGATGTTCGAGTTGACGGCGTAGCACCATTCTGCCCCCGATAGGGCGCCGCAGGGTCACCTCTTCTTGAACGAAGGTGAGATGTGGAGCGGGGCGCCGGTGGAAGATCTGCTGCCGGGCGAGGCGAGCGGTGACCTGCTGTTCGATCTCTTCCTCGTCGTATACCGGGCGCCGCATCCCGAACAGGGCTCTGGCGTACTCCTCCGTCTGCAGCAGGCCGTGCACGTTGTGGTTGCTGTAGGAACCCAGTTCGACCGCTTCGTCCTCGATTCTGGCCAGGTCGCGGACCTTCTTCGGGTAACGGGCCTCGGCGACGTCCTTCGCCATCGCCGCGATCTTGCCGTCGGCGGCCAGTACCCGGTCCGCGTTCTTCAGGAACTCCGGCCGCGGGATGCGCCTGGCGCGCTCCACGGAGGACACCAGGTCTTCCCCGTAACCGATGGCTTTGCCGAGTTCTGCCTGCTTGAGGCCCGCGCCTTCCCGCCAGAGTTTGATCTGTCGCCCGATGGCCCTGAGGACTGCTCCGTCCTCCCCCAGAAGCGAGTCCCAGCGGGTTTCGTCAGCCCCGTCCGTCGTGTACTCCGCCCACCGTCGCTCCTCGTCGCGGCCGTTGTGCGCGGTCTCGTCGTGATTTTCGTGCGTCACCGGTCCGCCCCTCCTGTGCGCGTGCATCCGCTCCGCTTGGTGTCCTTGGTCTCCGGTGCTCTCTCTGGCCAACAACCGCCGCCCGCGCCGCGTCACGACCGACAAGCGGTACGGGTCGACGCTCACGGCCGGACAACTACGCCCCGTGCCGACGTGGTTACTGGTCACCGTAGACGGCGGAGGCCACGCTGAGTGATGTGACGCAAGAAATCACCCGAACCGAGAATTCCGCTCAGGCACGCCAGTTCAGCGTGCGGCTCTCCGCCACCCGTCGCGGTGCCCGGCGTGCCCGGCGGCTGGCCGTCGCGCAACTGTGCACGTGGGGGCTGCCGTACGAGACGGTGGAACAGATCGTCGCGGAGCTGGCCGCCAACGCCGTGCTGCACGGGCATGTACCCGGCCGTGACTTCCGGCTGACGCTGTGCCTACCGGAGGTGAACACGCTCCGTATCGAAATCGCCGACGCCCGGGGCGACCGCTTGCCGCCAGCAACCGTCCCGGGGCCCCACCCGCGGACCGAGGGCGTGGACCCCCGGGCGGAAGGGGCGCCGGACGCCGAATCGGGCCGTGGCCTCCTCATCGTCGCTGCGCTGGCCGACCGCTGGGGCGTGGTCACGGGTCCGCCGCCGCGTAAGACGGTCTGGGCGGAGCTCGCGCTCCCCGGGGACCGGTGAGGCCGGGGGACGGGTGGGGCCGGGGGACCGGTGAGACCGGGGCCCGGCAGCCGGTCGGGGAAATCCGCTGGCCACGCGGGTTGGTGGTGCGGGAGGCTCGGCCCGTGGTTGACCTGCGATCCCTCTCGACCGAGGACGACTGGCCGCTGTGGCGGGACGCCCGCCTCGCGGCGCTGGCCGAGGCGCCCCACGCCTTCAAGTCCCGGCTGGCCGACTGGCACAGCGGCGACGAGGAACGCTGGCGCGCCAGGCTGACGGCCCCGGGGACGTACAACCTCGTCGCACTCCTGGGCGACGGGCGGATCGCCGGGGTGGCGAGTGGCGTGCCCGCCGGGCCGGGCGGGGTGTACGCGCTGCGGTCGGTCTGGGTGAGCCCGGAGGCGCGGGGGAAAGGGGTCGCGGACCGTCTGCTGACGGCGGTCGGGACCTGGGCCCGGCAGGCGGGCGCCACGGCCCTGCGGCTCACCGTGATGCCGGACAACGAGCCGGCCATCGCCCTCTACCGGCGGCATGGTTTCGCCCGCACCGACGAGCCGGGAGACCTCCTGGCGGACGGGGTGACGCGGGATCTCGTCATGCGCAAGCCGCTCGACTGATCACCACGGCCCGCGCCACCGGCCCCCTCCGCCACCGGCCCCCTCCGCCACCGGCCCCCTCCACCACGGGCCCTCTCCACGTCCGGCCCCCTCCGCCTTCGGCCCTCTCCACCTCCCACGCGGTCTCCGGGCGCCCCGGAGAGACGGACGGGTGTTCGTCCGAGGCATGCGCCCGCCGCCCGCCATCCGCCGTCCGCCGCCAACGGCTCGATGGGCGCCGCCCGTTGCCCGCCGTCCCCGTGGCGCTCAGCGGACCACCAGCCGAGGATGTCCTTGGCGAAACCCGCCTGCGCCGTCCCCGTGGCGCTCAGCGGACCAGGGGCGAGGCGCGCGCCACGAAGGCCTCGATGGCCCGCTTCGACGCGAGGTCGCGGGTGTCCCGCTCGGCCCGTTCCACCGCGAGGGAGATGTCCCGGGTGTGGTCGTAGGCGCGCTCGGCGGCGCGGATGACGTCCTGGTCCTCCGCGTCGGTGAGCAGCTTGACGCGGTACAGCGTCTGCCGGGCCATGGTCCGCAGGTGGTGGGCCTCGTCCCGGGCGGTGAGGAACGCCTCCCCCTCCGGGTCCTCCGCCCACCGGAACCAGCGGTCCGCCTGGCCCCGGCGGTAGTCCTCCATGGCGGCCGCGAACGTGCTGTACGCGGCTATGCGTTCCTGCCGCAGCGACTCCGAGCGCGTGAACTGCTCACTGCGCCGGGACGCGAGGCGCTGGAAGACGTGTGTGATCAGTGAACCCAGCAACGTTCCGACGACGGCCACGACACTCGTCCAGAGGGCTTCCATGACAGGAGTCGATCACAGGACCGCGCGGCACCGCACCGGGCGTGGAGGACCCGGCCGACGCCATCCCCGCCGGGCGCCGGCTCACCGTGGGCCCTCCGCCGCGTCCACCCGGAAGAGGGTGATCGAGTGGCCGATCCGCTCGACCGGTGTGCTCCTCTCCAGCAGCACCCGCAGGCGGCCCTTCGCCTTGGCGACGGAGGAGTTGGAGACCGCGAGGACCCCGCGCACCTCGCCGGGCGGGACCTCGCGCGGGTCGGCGGCGCGGATGCCGTAGTGGGCGGGGACGCCGCTGCCCTTGTAGACGAGCCAGATCCGCTCGCCGGGGTGGTGCTCGCGCAGGTGGCCGGCGAGCCGGCCCAGGTCCTGGCCCCAGTCGACGTTGGAGTCGTGCAGATGGCGGTGGGTCGCGGCCGGGCCGCCGAACGCCTCGTTGGCGTACGGCAGGTAGTAGGGGAACGTCCGCAGCGAACTGACGGCGACGGAGAGGAGCAGCAGCGAGGCCGTCACCGCGTGCACCCGCCGTCCCCGCCGCCCCCGTGGCCGCCGGGCGACCGCACCGGCCGCCGCGACCGCCAGCAGCATCGGCAGGAAGACGGCGTAGCGGACGCCGAGATCACGCTCACCGGTCATCGCGGCGGCCAGCAGCACGGCGGCCGGGGCGAGGACGTACGGAGCGGCCGGCCGCAGCCGGGGTGAGGTGAGAAGGGCGAGGACACCGGCCGCCCAGAGGGCGAGCGCGCCGAGCGGGGTCTTCACCAGCAGCGCGGCCGGCAGGTAGTACCAGAGCGAACCGGAGTAGAGCCGGCCGAAGAGGAAGCCCTCCCAGGTCCTCGCCTCGAAGCCGAACTGGATCCGCATGCCGTCCCGGAACGGTTCGGGGAACGGCAGCAGATCGATGACGTGCCCGCGCAGGCCGCCGACGGCGGGCAGGTTCTGCGGCGCCGACCAGCGCAACCGAGGGTCGACGGCGAGATACGCGGCCCAGACGACGGCGACGGAGACCGCCGCCACGCCGAGAACGGAGAGGAGCACGAGCGCCGCGCGGCCGGACCGCCGGGACGGTGCCCGGAGCCGGGAGCGGGCCGGGGGCCGGGAGGGGGCGGCGCCCGGCCGTTCGTGCGCGCCCGCCGCGGGCCGTCCGCGCCCGTCGGTGGCCCGCCCCGGCCCGGTGGTTTGCCCTGGCCCGGTGGTCCGACGCGGGCCGGTGGCGTGCCACACCGAGACCGCGGTCAGGGCGAGCAGCACGGGCACCGCCGCCAGCATGCTCATCTTCACGGCCACGGCGGCCCCGAGCGCTCCGCCCACGAGACCGAGACGGAGGAACGGACGGATCCCGGGGCCCGCGAGCCGGGCCAGCCACACCTGCCACACCTGCCACACCGAGGTCAGGAGGAATCCGGCGGCCGGGACGTCGAGGGTGGCCAGCGAACCGTGGGCGATGACATCGGGCGAGAACGCGTAGAGCGTGAGCGCCGCCAGGCCGCCCGCGTCACCGGTGAGATCCCGCGCGAAGGCGAGAACGACGAGGCCGAGGAGGAGGGTGAACGCGATCACCGGCAGGCGGGCCGCGAGCATCAGCCGCCAGGGGTCGTTGCCGGACTCGTAGAGGAGGCGGCGGCCGAGCCGCGTCTGGTCGGTCAGGGAACCCGGTTCGAGACGGGGGCCGGCGAACGCGGTGCCCGCGGCCACGAGCAGTTTGCCCAGCGGCGGGTGTTCGGGGTTGAAGCGCAGGCTGTGTTCCTGCCGGTAGACCTCGGCAGCGGCCACGTACACCGGTTCGTCGATGGTGGGCGTCTGCCGCACGGCCGTGGTGACCATGGCGACGGCCATCTGCGTCAGCAGCGCGACGACGGCGAGGAGGTACAGCGGGCGGCGGTGACGGCGGAGGACGGCGAGCGCGCGGCGCGTCCGGGCCGCGCCGGTCGCCACCGCGGCCGCTCCACCGGCCGCCTCCCCGGCCGCCGGGTCCGCCGTCCCGGCGGGGGCCCCGGCATCGGAGCGGGCCCGGGGGACGGGACGGTCGCGGGGGACCTCCCCCGCGGCGGCACCGGGTTCGGCGGCGGAGGGAGGAGGCCCGGTCACGGCCGGAGCGGTCCGTCGGGCGCCCGGCCCGGCTCGCCGTGCGGCCGGGTGGCGCCGGGGGAGGGCAGGGCCAGGAGGGCGACCAGGAACAGGGCCAGCAGCATGACGAAGAACATGACCAGGGATACGTCCGCTCCGCGGGGATGTGCTCACCGGGAGCCGGGGCCCACGGGCGCGGCCCGCCCCCGGCCCGGGTCATGGCCGGCGCCGCACGGCCCGACCGTACCGGAACCGGCTCAGTACCGGAGTTCGTCGGGGAAGCCGGTCCAGCGCAGCTCCGGGGACAGATGAGCCATGTCGTTGAGGGCCAGGACGGACGCGGGGCGGCCGGGGGCGTAGCGGATCACGGTCAGGGCGGCGTGGGCGGGATGGAGCCCCATCCACCGCCACGGGGGTGCGTCGAGCGCGGCCCGGACGAGCCAGCCGATCAGGAAGGCGTGGGTGACCACCAGTTCGCGGCGCGGTTCGGCCGCGTCGACGGGGCCGGTGAAGCGGGCGAGCGCCTCGCGGGCGAGAGCGGGCCCCCGGCGCCGGTCCTCGGCGGGGTACGCGTCGAGACGGCGCAGCGCGGAGTCGGCGAAAGCCGGCGGCAGCTCCTCGCGGCGCGGCAGGTGGGGCAGGTAGTCACCGGCGGCCTCGGAGCGGTGCAGGGGCGTGCCGTCGAGGTGTCCGGCGACGAGCCGGGCCGTCCGCTCCGCCCGGGGCAGCGGTCCGTGGTGGACCACCGACAGGCGGGCTTCCCGCAGTCGCCTGCCGAGGGCGGCGGCTTGGCGGTCGCCGGCCTCCGTCAGCGTGGTCTCGTCCGGGGTGGCCTCACCGTGGCGGGCGAGGTAGAGGGTGCGGGTGGCGGTCACGGCAGGTCGGGTCCCGTCGTCGGTTCGGCGGCGCTTCGGTGCGGTGGCGCTTCGGTTCGGTGGTCCGGCCGGGTGGACGGGCCGGGTGGACGGCCCGGGTGGTCCGGCGGGGCGGCGCGGCCGGCGGCACCGTTCGGCCGGTGGGCCCCGCCCAAGCCGGCTGGCCTCCGGCATCGCTGCGATGCGGGACGCCGTCGCGGCGGAGCCGGTTCCCGCGTGGTGCCGATTCGGGGCGATGCCGCTTCCGGGACCGCAGGGCCCCGGCTGCGGGCCCGACCACCGTGCGACCGGAACCGCAGCCCCGGGGCGGGGGCGCGGCGGCCGGGGCCCGCGGGGCCGGCGGCGATGTCGGTGGTGGGGGTTAGCGTCGGTGGCATGGAGACCTCACCGCGATTCACCCTGGCCTCGACCACGCTGGACGCCCCCGACGCGCGCGAACTGGCCGGGTTCTACCGGGCCCTGCTCGGCTGGCAGGTGAAGGAGGATGTCGCGGACTGGGTGCTGCTCACCTCGCCGGGCGGTGGCGCCGGGGTGTCGTTCCAGACGGAGCCGGAGTTCGTCCGGCCGGTGTGGCCCACCGCGCCCGGCGAGCCGCAGATGATGGCGCACCTGGACATCGAGGTGGACGACCTGCCCTCGGCCGTCGCGCACGCCACCTCGCTCGGCGCCGTCCTCGCGGACTTCCAGCCCCAGGACGGTGTCCGGGTCCTGCTCGACCCGGTGGGCCACCCGTTCTGCCTGTTCATACACGAGGCACCGGACGCCGGCTGACCGCTGGGGGCACGGCGGCGGGGCGCCCGCCCCCCGGCCGGGGCGCCGGCGCGTGGCGCCCGGGATCAGCCGGAGGTGATGCGGAAGCTGTCGCCGACGCGGTCGAAGACGGGGCGGTAGCGGTCCCAGTCCTTCGCGGGGGCCGAGAGGTAGAGGACGTACTTCTTGCCGCCGGGGCGGCCGAAGCCGAGGTTGATCGCGCGGTAGTCCCGCTTCCGGCCCTCCCAGGTGAACTCCCAGACCGCGGCCGGCCTCTCCCGGTACTCGGTGCGGTTCATGCGCAGCTGGCGGTAGCCGGGGAGCTTTCCCTCCTCGCGGGAGCGGGCCTCGTCGTCCTTCCAGTCCTGGAGGGGGTCGTCGCTCGCGAAGTCCTGGACGTTGACCCGCAGGCCGGCCAGGCCGGTCGGGTCGACGTAGACGATCTCGTCGCCGCTCCCCGCCTTCTCGCGCGTCCAGCCGTCGGGGACGGGCACGGAGACGCCGAACTCCTTTTCCTCGGCGTAGTGGTAGCCGGACGGGAGCGGGGAGGGGGACGCGCCGGAAGGGCTCGCCGAGGGGGAGGAACTCGTCCGCCCGCCGGAGGCGGAACCGGTCCCCTCCGAACCGGCCCTTTCCTGCCACAGATACACCCCCGCGGCGGTCCCGCCCGCCGCGGCGATCACCAGGGCCAGGACGGCCCCCCATACGGCGGCCCGGCGGCGGCGCGGACGCGCGGGGTCGCGGGGGGCGGTGCCGTCGTGGAGGGCCGCCGGGGGCGCGCCGTGGGGGGCGAGGTCGGGGCGGGTGGAGCCGGGGGCGGGTTCGCCGGGCGTCCCGGTGGTCCCGGTGGTCCCGGGGGGCGCCTGGGCGGTGGAGGCGCCGGCCCCGGCCGTGGCCATGGGGGACGGGCCGGGCCCGGGGGAGCGGCCGGCGCCCGCGCCCCGGCCGGGGTCCGCTCGCGGGCCCGGCTCGTGGCCGGGGGAGGCTGCCGGGCCGGGCTCGTGGCCGGGCTCGTGGCCGGGCTCGGCGTCGGGCTCGTCTCCGGAATCGGTGGCCGTGCGGAGGGGCCGGCCGGGAAGTGTGCCGTCGTCGGTGGCGAGGGGCGCCGCACCTGGTGCCCCCGGGGACGCCGTCGGCTCGGGGGACGACGGCGCGCCCGTTCCGGCCGGGGCCGCCTCGCCCAGGCGCCGTTCGGTCTCCGTGGTCGTGGGACGCGCCTCGGGGGCCTTGGCCAGCAGGTCCTCGATCAGCGCCGTCAGCGGCCCCGGCCGGTGCGGTGGGGGCGGGGGGTCCGTGGTGATGGCGTAGGCGGTGTTGAGCGGCGCGTCCCGGCGGAACGGGGGCACGCCCTCCACCGCCTGGTACAGCGTCGCGCCGAGCGCCCACAGGTCCGAGGCGGGGCCGGGTGTGCCGCCGGCGAGGCGCTCGGGGGCGAGGTAGTCCAGCGAGCCGACCAGCTCCCCCGTCTTCGTCAGGGTGGACGCGCCGGCTGCCACGGCGATCCCGAAGTCCGTGAGCACCACCCGGCCGTCCTCGCCGAGCAGCACGTTCCCCGGCTTGACGTCCCGGTGGAGGACGCCCGCGGCGTGCGCCGCCCGCAGCGCCGCGACCATGCCGAGGCCGATCCGGGCCGCCTCCCCGTGCGGGACGGGACCGTTCCGCTTCAGCTCCTCGGCGAGCGTGCGCGAGGGGATGTACTCCATCACGATGCACGGCAGCCCCGCGTCCTCCACCACGTCGTGCACCACGACGACATGGGGATGGGCGATACCGGCGGCGGCACGCGCCTCCCGCCGGGTGCGTTCGTACAGCACGGCGCGCTCGTCCTCGGAGAGGTGCGGGGTCATGTGGAGGCGCTTCAGGGCGACATGACGGCCCAGCTCCTCGTCCCACGCCCGCCAGACGGTGCCCATGCCGCCGCTGCCGACCCGGTCCAGCAGGCGGTACCGCCCGCGGATCACCCGTCCCTCGTCCGCCTCAGCGCCGTACGACACCGCAGCCCCCTCGCGCTCGTCCCGGATCGTTCGTGCGTTGCGGCTACCCCGCGGGGGCGGACCGCGTCGCCGAGCGCTCCGGGAGTTCGCCACGGCGGCGGGATTCCGCCGCGCCGACGAGGGGCGACCCTGCCGGGACGCCCCGCCGAGCCGGCCGGTCCGCCGTCACCGGCCCGCCGGCTCACCGCCGTTGGCCCGACACGATACGGCGTCGGCCGCAGGGGGCGGCGCCCGGTCCGCGGCGACGACGGGGCCGGACAGACGCCATGGCGTGGCTGTTCGGTCATCCGATCCGGGCCGCCGGGCCGCAGTTCGGGATGATCCTCGCCATCCGGGCGCGGGGCGGGCCCCGGCTCCCCGGCCGCCACGCGTGGAGTCGCCGTCCGGCGGGTCGGGACGCGGGGACCACCCGGCGGAGTGGACGTTCCCGGTGGGGAATCGAGCGCGGCGGCCGGGGCAGCCGCAACTGTGTGCGGACGGGGTGCCGGGCGCCCCGTGGTCCGTGCCGTGGCCCGTTCCCGTGCCGCTCGTCGGTGCGCCGTCCGCCGTCTCGCCGTCCGCCGTCACGGTGCCGGTCGTCTCGCCGTCCCGGGCTCCGCCGTCCGTCCGGGCCTCCCTCCGTATGCTGACGGCCATGGTGAAGCTGGAGCGGCTCCGGGCCGATCACGCGGAGGCGCTGCTGGCCTTCGAGCGGGAGAACCGGGAGTACTTCGCCCGCTCGGTACCGGACCGGGGCGACGCGTACTTCGACGGTTTCCCCGCCCGCCACCGCGCCCTCCTCGCCGAGCAGGCGGCGGGCGCCTGTCACTTCCACGTCGTCCTGGACGAGCGCGGGGAACTGGTCGGCCGCGTCAACCTGGTCGATGTGCGGCGGGACACGGACGGGCGGGACGGGGCGGAGGCGGAACTCGGCTACCGCGTCGGCGAGCGGGCCGCGGGGCGCGGAGTCGCCACGGCGGCCGTCACGGAGGTGTGCCGGCCGGCCGCCGAGGAGTACGGCCTGACCGCCCTCACCGCCGAGGCGACCCTGGACAACCCGGCCTCCCGGGCCGTCCTCACCCGGACCGGGTTCGCCCCCGTCGGGGACATCGTCCTCGCCGGCCGCCCCGGCACGCGCTACCGGCGCCTCCTCACAGCGCCGCGCTGACCGCACCGCGCTGACCGCACCGCGCTGACCGGGGCCGGACATCGACGTGGCGGGCGCGGTGGCACGAAGGCGCGACAACGGGCGCGGGCGATGACCTGACGGCCGCGACGACTCGGCGGCTCAGGGTCAGCGCGACAACTCGGCGGCAACCCGCCGGCACGGCAACCCGTCGGCACGGCACCACCACCGCGCCCCGCTCGAACTCCCGCCCGGCCCGGCCGGATTCCGCTTGACCCTCACACCGTGTCAGGTGCTGAACTCGGAGCCGCCATGTTCACCATCGGAGACTTCGCCCGCCACGGCCGCGTCTCGGTCCGGATGCTGCGCCACTACGACGCCACCGGCCTGCTGCGCCCTGCCCACGTCGATCCCGCCACCGGCTACCGCCACTACACGGCCGCCCAGCTCACCCGGCTCAACCGGATCATCGCCCTCAAGGAGCTGGGCTTCACGCTCCAGCAGGTGCGGGACATCGTCGACGAGAAGGTGACCGCCGAGGAGCTGCGCGGGATGCTGCGGCTGCGGCGGGCCGAGCTGGAGGCGGCGATGACCGCGGCGGCGGCACGGCTGGCCCAGGTCGAGGCGAGGCTCCGGTCGATCGAGAGCGAGGGGCACATGCCCAGCAACGACGTCGTCGTCAAGAGCGTCCCGGCCGTGCGGGTGGCGGAGCTGACCGCCGTCGCCGCGAGCTACGACCCCCAGGACATCACCCCCGTCATCAGCCCGCTCTACGACGAGCTGTTCCGCCGGCTGGAGACGGCGGGGATCGCCCCCGCCGGCCCGACCCTGGCGTACTACGAGGACGCGCCGGAGGGCGGGGGCGCCGTCACCGTCCACGCGTGCGTACAGGTGTCCGCCACCGAGCAGGCGTCCGCTCCCGGCGCGGCAGGCGGGGCGGGTGGCGGGGACGGGCTCCGGGTCCATGACCTGCCCGCTTTCGAGCGGGCCGCGACCATCGTCCACCGCGGCTCCATGGACGGGGTGCTGCCCACGGCCCAGGCCCTGGACCGCTGGATCGAGGGCAACGGCCACCGGTCGGCCGGCTACCCCCGCGAGATCACGCTGGAGTGCCCGGAGAACCGCGACGACTGGGTGACGGAACTCCAGACCCCGGTGGTGGAGAGGGCTCCGGCGGGAGCCTGAGCGGCGCCGCGGGAGGAAGACGGAGCCCGGCCGGGCGCGCGAGGCGGCGGCCCGGTCCCGGCCGGGCGCGCGAGAGGCGGCGGGCCCGGCGCCGGCCGGGGTGTGACGCGGTGGACCTCGCCTCAACCGAGGGCGTGACGCGGCGGGACGGGCCTCAGCCGGGCGCCGCCGCGAGGCGCGTGAGGTGGCGGTCGATCTCCTGGCGTGCCGCGTCGGGGCTCAGGCCCGTCGTCAGGACGCGCACGGTGACGCCGTCCATCAGGGTCGTGAGCGCGGCGGCCTCGGCGCGGGCGTCGATGTGGGCGGCGACCCCGCCACCGGCCTGGCCGAGGGTGAGCAGCCGTTCGAGGTTGGCCCGCAGCTCCGCCTCGTTCTCGGCGAGAACCGCCGCCAGCCGGTCGTCGGCCAGCGCCTCCGAGGTCAGGACGAGCCAGACGCGTGCTTCGAAGACCCGTTCCGCGTCGAGCGGGACGAGTTCCCACACCGCCCGCCGGATGACCTCCGGCGTGATCGTGTCACCGGGAATCCTGCGCGCCCGCCGCACCACCCGGGCCGCCAGGTGCTCCAGGGCGGCGCGCACCATGCGTTCCCGGGTCGGGAGGTAGTGCTGGGCGGTGGCCAGGGCCATCCCCGCCTCGCCGGCGACGGCCCGCACCGTCATCCCGGCGGAACCGGAACGCCCCAGCACCGTGCAGGCCGCGGCGCCGAGCTGCCGCCGCCGCTCCTCGTGATCCACAACCTTCGGCACAGAGCCGATCCTAGATGATCGGTCGTTTGACCGATATAGGTCAGCCGCCTAATCTCCCTGCATGAGCACGTCCCCGCCGGGTGGCACGCACCCGAACGATCACGCCCCTCGCTTCACCTACGCCGACATGGCGCTGGTGCTCCTCGTCGGCGTCGGCCTCGCCAACTCCGCGGTGGCGGACTTCCTGGCGCGCGGGCCGGCCCACCTGGGGCTGTCCGGGACGGCCGCGGCGAGCATCGCCTGGTTCCTGATCAACGGCGTCCAGGTGACCGTCGGACTGCTGGTCGTACGGCACCGCTTCGGCGCGATCAGGCGCCCCCTCCTGCTGATCCGCCCCGCGCGGGGCCAGGTCGGCGCCGCGATCGGCTGGGGCCTGGCCAAGGCCGCCCTGACCCTCGGTCTGGTGCTGGCGCTGCCCGCCGCGCTCACCGAAGGGGGAGGCGGCGAAGGCGGCCACCCCGCCGGGAGCCTTCCGGCGCAGTTCGCCTTCGCGTTCGCCTTCGGTGCCCTCGCCTCCCCCTTCTACGAGGAAGTCCTCTACCGGGGCGTCTTCTACCAGGGGCTGGCCGCACGGCTTCCCGCCGTCACCGCCGTCGTCCTGTCGGCGGGCGTCTTCGCGCTGGTGCACCTGCCGCGCGTCTTCAACACCATCAGCGCGCTCTTCGCCGGTCTGCTCTTCGCCTGGCTCCTGCACCGCCACCGGAACCTCTGGGTACCGATCCTGGCCCACGCCGTGAGCAACGGAACCCTGGTCGTCCTGGCCTTCGCCGCCGAGGCGGCGGGGTGACGGGGTGACGGGGTGGCGCGGCCGAACCGGGACCCGGGGCCGGGTCAGGGGCGGCCGGCCCCGGGTCCGGCCCGGCCGCCGCCTGGCGGCTCACGGCGGACTATCGTGAACGCCGGCGTACGGCGGGGACAGGCCCCGGCACCGGCCGGCCCGGCAGGCGAGGGCTCCGGGCGCCGCCACCACGAAGCCCGGCCCGCCGTCCTCCCTCCACCGAGCGGGATGGCGCCGCCACGGCCCCACTCCGCGGAGGGACGGTGACCACGGTGACCACCGGAGCTGAACGAGGCCCACGCGAGCGGATGGTGTTCGCCGCCGCCCAGCTCATCCGCCGCCGCGGAGTGGCCGCGACGGGGCTGCGGGACGTCGTCGCGTACGCGGAGGCCCCGCGCGGATCGCTCCAGCACTACTTCCCGGGCGGCAAGACACAGCTCGTCGGCGAGGCCGTGGACTGGGCGGGCGACTACGCCGCCCGGCGCGTCGCCCGCTTCCTCGCCGCGCTGCCCGAACCCACACCGGGCGGGCTGTTCGCGGCGATGGTGCGCCAGTGGACGGACGAGTTCGAGACGGCCGGACGCCTCGCGGGGTGCCCGGTGGCCGCCGCGACCGTGGACTGCGCGGACACCGCCGAGCCCACCCGCGAACGCGCCGCGGCCGCGTTCGCGCACTGGACGCGTCCCGTGGCAGCGGCCCTGACGGAGCTGGGCGTACCGGCGGAGCGCGCCGAACCCCTGGCCACCCTCATGATCAGCTCTCTGGAGGGCGCGATCCTCATCGCGCGCGCCGAGCAGAGCCCACGGGCGCTCACCACCGTCGCCCGCGAACTGGCCCCGCTCCTCGACGGCCACGCCGCCGGGCGCTGACCTGCGCCGACCTGCCCCGACCTGCGCAGAAGTGCCCTGCTGTGCCCGGTCGTGCCCTCCGTTGGCCGAGAGGCACCGGCGTGCCCGCGTTCGTTCGGCCGTTCGCCTGCGGGTCCGTTCGCCCGCACGCCGGGAGGAGACGCGGGAATCCGGGGGTCCGGCCCCTCAGGTGGCGTCCCAGAGAGCCCGGTAGAAGCGGATCCGCTCCGGATCGGGTGCGATCCCGTAGGCGTCGAGGAGGGTGTCCTCCCACCCGGGACCGTAGTTCCACTGCGTGGCGTAGGTGGCGATGGCCAGGTCGGCCCACCGGTCCGCCACGCCGAGGGCGTCCAGGTCGACATGGCCCGCCCAGGAACCGTCCTCGTGCAGCAGGGTGTTGGGCGAGCAGGCGTCGCCATGGCAGACGACGAGCCGGTCCACCGGCGGGGCGGGCGGCAGGTCGGCGGGGACCGCGACGCCCCGCCGCCGGGCCTGCTCCAGCCGGTCCGTCACCGACCAGCTGAACGGGCACGAGTCGACCGGCAGCCGTTCGTGGAACACCCGCAGCCCCGCGCCGATGGCGCGCACGGCGGCCTCCGGACGCGCCTTCCACCGCGGGCTGACGGCGCTGTCCCCGGGCAGGCCGCGCGTGAGGAGCCAGTCCCCGGCCGCGCCCGCCTCGTTCTCCGTTGCGCCGCCCGTCCCTTCGTCCGTCCCTTCGTCCGTCCCCTGGTCCAGGACCTCGGGGACGGGGGTGTACCGGACGGCCCACCGCAGCCGTGCCGCCTCACCGGGCAGGTCCAGGCCGGAGCCCCGGGGCGCCCACTTGGCGAACAGCCGGCTCTCCCCCTCACCGATCTGGAAGGTCAGCCCGCCCGCCTCGTTGACCCACACGGGCAGCAGCGCACGCCCCCGGGCGAGCGCGGCGATCCTGGGCGGCACGGACACGTCACGGGCGGGCGGCCCGGAGTAGAGGCTCATCCCGGCATGCTGCTCGGCCGGACGCCACCGGACAACCGGTTTGCGCCCCAGGACCAACCCGCGAGGAGTAGCGTCCCGAACGCCGGGTCCCGCAGGGCCAGAGGGGGAGACCTGATGCAACACCCCATCGACGAGCACACCGGTGCCCGTATCGCGGATTACCGCAAGCTGCGCCACCTCACCCAGGAGGCCCTGGCGCAGCGGGCGTTTCTCTCCCGGAGCTGCATCGCGAAGGTGGAGAAGGGGCTCGCGCCCGCGACCCCGGCGGTGGTCGCGGCCGTCGCCCGGGTCCTCCAGGTGGACGTCGCGGTGCTCAACGGCCAGCCGTACACCTCACAGTTGCGGCAGGACCACCTCGACCGGCTGATCGCCCCGCTCTCCGACGCGCTGGACCTTTACGACCTGGGGCCCGACCCGGACATCACCCCGCGTCCCCTCGCGTGGATCGAACCCGAGGTCCGGCGGCTCTGTGAGAACACCTGCGCCACCGAGTACAGCGGCGTCGGTGAGAGACTCCCCGGCCTGCTGGGTGAACTCACCACCGCGCTGAGCCTCCTCCCCGCGGGCGAGGAGCGGCGGAAGGCGGCCGCGTTGCTCGCCTGGTGCTACTGGACGGCGTATGAGTTCGCGTACCGCCTCGGGTACCACCTGCTCGCGTCCATCGCGCTGGAGCGGATGGGCTGGACCGCCGAGCAGGCCCAGGACCCGCTGCTCCTGGCCGTCCGGCTGGGCCGGCGCAGCAGCATGCTCCTGCGCCGGGGCGACAACCGGATGGCGCTGAGGATCCTCGACCGCGCCCACCACCTGGTGGGTCAGCATGAGGAGCCGGGCTCCGTGCCCGCTCTGGCCGTGGCGGGAAGCTTGCACCTGGCGGCGGCCATCGCCGCCGCACAGGCGAAGGACGCCGACACGGTCACCGGACGGATGGAACTGGCACGCCGAAGCGCCGACGGCATCGGCCAGGACGTGCCCGAGGTCTACTGGGCCGGGTTCGGCGGCACGAACGTCCACCACTTCGACGTGGCCACCCGGGTCGAGCTGGGGAGGCTCGGTGAGGCCGTCCAGAGCGCGAAGGACCTGCGTTTCCCCGCCGGGCATCCGAGGATGCGGGTCGGCCGCTACCACATCGAGATGGCGCGGGCCTACACGGAGATGGGGAAGGCCGAGGCAGCACAGCGGTCGCTGCACCTGGCCCGGACCATCGCCCCGCAACAGGCGCGTTACCACCCTCTCGTACGGGAGACCATCGGCGCGCTGGTGCGCCGCCGACGGCGGGCCACGGAAAGCCTGTCGTCCTTGGCGGCCTGGGTGGGCCTGTAGAACCTCGGTTCGATACCCGGTTGTTCACGAGACATGAACAACCGGCGCCTCGACCGGCGACACAGTGATGACGCCATGAACACGAAGCGTCACCTGGAGTCAATGATGACGGCCGAGGGGAAGGTCGCGCCCGCATGGGCGCTCGAATGGGTCCGCCGCACCGGTGTGAGCCCCGATGACGCGGCGCGGGCCTGGGCGGCGGACGAACTGGTGGAGCTGCCGGTCGGCGTCGCCTGGGACCTCGTCGTGCTGCCCGTGCGGGAGGGCTGGCGCGCCGTCCAGATCCTCCAGGACCTCGGTGAGGCCGGGCCGGTCCTGCTCACCCCGCAGGGCGTGTCGGTGCTCGTCCCGCCGGGTTCGGCTCGCGGCTGGCACCTCCCGGGGGCGCGGATCCTCCGCCGGCCGGGGACCGTCGAGGCCCCGCCGCCGCGGGTCACGGCCCCGCACACGCTCTGCCGCCGCTCGTGGATCGTCCCGCCGGACGGCGGTGGGACGCTCTCCGACGCGGACGCGCTGTGGGGCGCGTACGCGGCGGCCCTGACGGCGGACGGGAGGGTCGGGCGGTGACCCCTTACTGCGTGACCTGTGACGAGCGCCAGGACCTCCGCCCTGTCCGGACCCGGCACGGCGCCGGCGGGCCCGGCTCGACCGTCTACGCCTGCCCGCGCCACGCCGCCGCGTACCCGCCGGAACCGGACCCGATCGAGGTCATCGAATCCATCCTCCGCGCGCGCGGAGAGCCGGATGACGAGGGGTGAGGGGTGGAGGAATGACGGGCGGGGGCGAAGGGTGAGGAGACCACCGGGGGAGCGGAGGGGGCACGGAACCGGCCGCGACGGAGGCGGGCGCCGGGACTCCCGCCCCGGGTGAGGGTGGTGCCACCGTGGGGCAGGCCCCTCCGCGGTCCGCTCCGCATGATCCTTCCTCCGGGGCATGCCGGGGGGTACCGTGCGGGGAAGGTGATCGGGGGAGGGGCGGGGCATGTTCGCCACGGGGGCAGGTTTCTACGCGTTGTTCGGGCTGGGCTGGTGGCTGAGCGGAGCCGGCGCGATATCGGGGGCGGCGAGCATCGTCGCCGTCGTGGCCGGTGCCGTCGCCACGGCGGGACTGCTGTTCCTCGCATGGCGGCGTACACCCGCCGGAACGGGGGGTCCCCCGTTCACGGAGCGTGGGCGGCGGCGGTTCCTCCAGGTCAACGTCGTGCAGTGGGTCCTCATCCTCACCGTCGTCCTGGGGTGCGTCCGGCTCGGGGCGCCGGAGTTCATTCCTCCGCTCGTCGCGTTCGTCGTCGGCGTGCACTTCCTGCCCCTCGCCGGTGTCTTCGGCCGGCCGGCTCTGCGCGTCCCGGCCGCCCTGCTGATCGCGGCCGGCGGCGCCGGCCTGGCCGTGTGGCTGGGCGGCGGATCCGCCGAGAGCGTGCGGCTGGTGGTGGGGGTCGCCGCTGCCCTGTCCTTGTGGGGCACGGGGGTGTGGACGGTGATGGCCGTGGGTGCCGCGGCGCGGGCCTCGGCCGATCGGTAGGGGCCGCCGCGCACCGGACCGGGGATCCCCGGCCGTCATCTCCCGCGCTCCCGTGGGCAGAAGCAGCCCATGGTGCCGCCGCGGAGGGGGAGGGCGATGAACTCGCAATGGTGGTACGGGACTTCACCCGTCCTGTCACCGGTCATGGTGCGGCTCGTGCGGTGGGGCCCGTGGCTCTTCTGGCCGATGCTGGTGGTGACCGCCGGCCTGCTGATCCTGCGGGTGGCCGAGGGCGCGGGTGCGGGAAGGGTCATCTTGGCCGCCGCCCAAGTCCTGGTGTGGGTGTGCCTGTTGCTCAACCACCGGTACGTGTGGCGCCGCCACCGGCGGGCCCTCGACGAGGAGACCGCCGGGCCGGTGTGACGGACGGCCGCCGGCCCGGCCGGAGCCGCTGCCACCGAAGCCACGGGCCGGCAGCCGGTGCCGCTCGACGTACCTGACGTCAGGCGACTCGCCGGACAGCCCGCTCGCCACCCCCGCGGATCGTGCCCCGCTCGGCAGCGCCGCCGCCGGCCTCACCCGGATGTGACCCACGCAGCGCCATCCCAGGTGGCTTGCTTTCTGTGTCACTTAATGCCAAGCTGTCATTTAGAGACAGAGAGCGCCCCGACGAACCCCCGGAAGAGCTGATCACCATGCAGACCACCAGGCCCCAGGAGGCGGCGACCGACATGCAGACGACAGACGAGCGCAAGCAGAAGTCGGCGCTGGAGCAGGCCGGTGGCGCCAAGGGGATCATCTTCTCGGCGCTCCCCGCCCTGGTGTTCGTGGTCGCCAACGGCCTCGGCGGGCTCGGGGTGGGCATCCTCGCCGCCCTGCTCGTCGCCGCGGGCATCGCGGTGGAGCGGCTGACGCGCAAGGAATCACTCCAGCCCGCGCTCGGCGGCGTGTTCGGCGTGGCGATCGCCGCCGGCATCGCCTGGTACACGGGATCCGCCAAGGACTTCTTCCTCATGGGCATCTGGCTGAACCTGGCCGGCGCCGTCGCCTTCGTCCTCTCCGTGGCGCTGCGCTGGCCCCTGGCCGGCCTGATCTGGAACTCGGCGACCGGCAAGGGCACCGTCTGGCGGGCGGACAAGCGCTCGCGGATCTACTACGACCTCGCCACCCTGGTGCTGGCCGCCATCTTCGCCGCCCGGTTCGCCGTCCAGCAGTACCTGTACCAGGCCGATGAGGTCGGCTCGCTGGGCGTCGCCAGGATCGTCATGGGCTACCCGCTCCTCGCCGTCGGCCTGCTGGCCGTCGCCTGGGCCGCCCGGGCCTCCGACAAGCGGCTGAAGGCCGCGGGGCTGGTGCCGGCCAGGCATGGCTGACCGGCGTCCTCTCCGCATCCCGTCCGTGCCGGACGGCCTTCACGGGCCGCCCGGCGCCGGCGTCCGGCCGGCGGCCACGGACGGACCCGGACCGTGACCGCGTCCGCTCCGCGTCCGCTCCGCGTCCGCTGCGGTGGCGTACGTTCCCTGGCGGTGATCGTGCCGTCCCGGCGCGCAGTCCGCCCCGGGACGGCGGGCCGGGCCGTGGCCCGGAGGCCCCCGCGGCATGAGCCCCGCCCCCACCACGGCCGCCGGAGCCTCGAACGCGGCCCGTCGTGGGACCACCGGCCCGGCGGAGGGGCCGACTGGTCATTGTCGTCACTCAATGCCATTCTGGCGCAAACAGTCGGGAGTAGGGAGCAGCGAGATGGCCGGTGCGGCAGCGACCAAGGGGCGGGGCCGGGGAGGCATGAGTGACCAGCGACGTCACCGGCTGCGCCTGGACGTCTCACGGGAAGCGGCCCGGCTCTTCTGGGAACAGGGCGTCGACGCGACCAGCGGGGACCAGATCGCCGAAGCCGTGGGCCTGTCGACGCGCACCATCTGGCGCCACTTCCGCAGCAAGGAGAGCTGTGCCGAGCCCATCGTGATGCGGGGCGTGGAGTGGGAGATGGCCACCCTGCGCAGCTGGCCCCCACAGCGCTCCCTGGAGGTGCACTTCGCCGCGGAGAGCAACAGGTTCGGCAGTGAGGCGAGCGACGTGGAGCGGACGGACACCGTGCTCGCGATGAAGATGATCCGGCTGGCCGACACGGAGCCGGCCATCCGTACGGCCTGGCTGATGGCGTGTGACCAGGTGGAGCGCGAGATGGCCGAGATCATCGCGCAGCGGCTCGGACTCTCCGCCGGGAACCTCGACGTACGCCTGCACGCCGCCGCGGCCTCGGCCGCCCTGCGGGTCCTCAACGAGCACATCGGCGCCGCCCTTCTGGAGGGGGTCGATCCCGGGGACTTCGCCGACGGCGCCGCCCGGATCGCGCAGGCGGTACGCAGGGCCACCGGCGGAGCCGTGGGGGACCCCGTCACCACCTGAGTGATCGCGACACGCCACGGGCGGCCGTGGGGTCGCGGTGCCTCCTGCCGTCGCGGCCGGCCCCGGGTGGTTCGGGAGGGGGTCGCCCGGTAGCCGGTTGCGTCACTTACTGCCAATATGGCGTTGAGTGAAGATGTGGTGGAGGGGTGGCGCGGAGATGGCCGAGGGCGTGGCATCGACGACAGGGCACAGACGTGGCGGGATGAGTGAGCGGCGGCGGCGCCGTCTGCGTCTGGAGATCTCGCGGGAGGCGGCACGCCTGTTCTGGGCGCAGGGTGTCGAGGGCACGAGTGGCGACCAGATCGCGGCGGCGGTGGGGGTGTCGACCCGCACCATCTGGCGCCATTTCCGCAACAAGGAGAGCTGTGCGGAGCCGATCGTGGCACGGGGTGTGGAGCGGGAACTGGCCGCTCTGCGCAGGTGGCCGCCGCACCGCTCCCTGGAGGAGCACTTCGCCGCGGAGGCCGGGCGGCCGGGCGGCGAGATGGGTCCGCTGGAGCGGGCCGACGCCGGGCTGGGCGTCAGGATGATGCGATTGGCGGAGACCGAACCGGCCCTGCGCACCACCTGGCTGATGGTCTGCGGGCAGGTGGAACGCGACCTGGCCGGGATCATCGCGACTCGCCTCGGGACCGGCCCGGACGACCTCGAGGTGCGTCTGCACGCCGCAGCCGTCGCGGCCGCCCTGCGCGTCCTCAACGAGGCCGCGGGGGCCGGCCTGGTGGAGTCTGCCGATCCCGGGAGGGCCGGCGAGGGGAGCGCCGCCTTGATCGCGGACGCCGTCCGCACCGCCACCGGGGGCGCCGTGGGCGACCCGGTCCCCCTCGTCGGGCGGGGCGCACTTGCCTTCCCTGTCACTTAATGACATTGTCGCTAAGTGACAGCATGGTGCTCCTGGCGGCCCTGATCACTGCTCGCCGGCCGGTTCCAGGCCGCGGATCCACCGCAGGCCTCCGCGCTCAGCCGCGGGGACGCGCCACTCGCTGTCGGGGACAGCCACAGGAAGGACCGACATGACATTGCCGAAGACCATCAGCGTCGAGGAGTTCTTCGCCCCTCCCGTGCGTTCGAGGGCCTCCCTTTCGCCGGACGGTACGAAGATCGCGTACCTGGCTCCCTGGGAGAACCATCTGAACCTGTGGATCGAGAGCGTCGACACGCCCGGGGACGCGCGGCGCGTCACCTCCGAGGACCGCAACCTGCTGAGCTACCACTGGACCCACGACCCGAGGTGGCTGCTCTACACCCGGGACCAGGGAGGTGACGAGAACCAGCACCTGTACCGCGTCGACCTCGAAGCCCCGGACGCGGCGGCCGTCGACCTGACGCCCTTCCCCGGCGCGCGCGTGACGGATCTGCGGCTGCCCGCCGCACGGCCGGGCACGGCGGTGTTCTCCGCGAACAGCCGGAACCCCGCCGTCTTCGACCTCTTCGAGCTGGACATCGCCACCGGTGAGCTGCGGACCCTCGCGGAGAACACCCAAGGCGGGGCCACCACCTTTCTGTACAGCGGCAGCGGAGACCCGTTCACCCTCCACTTCACCGATGAGGGCGACCTCCAGCTCTCGCGCTGGAACGAGACGACGCGGACGTCACGCCCCGTCGCCCGGTTCGACGGCGCGGACCATCCGCTGGGCGTCCATCCGCTGGAGGTCACCGCCGACGGCGACGGCGTGCTCTTCGGTTCGTACCAGGGCTCGGACAGGCTCCGCCTGGCCAGGCTGGACCCGGCGACCGGTGAGGAGACGGAGGTCGACTCCCACCCGCGGTACGACCTGGACACCCGGTCCCTTGTCTTCCCGGCACTGCCCTCGCCCCTCATCTTCAGCCGGCGCACGGGCGAGCTCATCGGAGTGCGCTACCTCGGGGAACGGTCGGTCATCCACGCGCTGGACCCGCACTTCGCCGAGGTCCTGGAGAACCTGGGCCAACTGTCCGACGGTGACCTGGCCCGCATCTCGTCCGACGAGAGCGAACAGCGCTGGGTCGTCAGCTTCACCCACGACCGCGACCCCGGGGCCACGTACTTCTACGACCACGCCTCGGGCGAGAGCCGCCTGCTGTTCCGGCCCCGTGGCCACCTGGACCCCGGGCAGATGGCGCCGATGACACCGGTGACGATCACCGCCCGGGACGGTCTCGCGCTCCCCTCCCACCTGACCCTGCCGATCGGGATCGAACCACACCGGCTGCCGCTGGCCCTGCTCGTGCACGGCGGACCGTGGGACCGGGACAGCTGGGGCTTCAACCCCGCCGTCCAGCTGCTCGCCAACCGGGGCTACGCGGTGCTTCAGGTGAACTTCCGCGGCTCCACCGGGTACGGCAAGTCGTTCATGAAGGCCGGCATCGGGGAACTGGCCGGCACGATGCACGACGACCTGATCGACGGTGTGAACTGGGCCGTCGAGCAGGGATACGCGGACCCGGACCGGGTGGCGATCCTGGGCGCCTCGTACGGGGGGTACGCGGCACTGGTCGGCGTCACCTTCACCCCCGATGTCTTCGCCGCCGCGGTGGACATCTTCGGGGTCTCCGACCTCTCCGCCTTCATGCGCAGCCAGCCGGAATTCGTCCGGCCCGCTCTCGCGGCCAACTGGTACCGCTGGGTCGGCGACCCCGCGGATCCGCAGCAGGAGGCCGACATGCTGGCACGCTCGCCGATCAGCCGCGTGGACCAGGTCCGCACCCCGCTGCTCATCGCCCAGGGCGCCAACGACGCGCGGGTGGCGCAGGCGGAATCCGACAACATGGTCCGGGCCCTCCAGGAGCGGGGGATCCCCGTGGAGTACATACTCATGGCGGACGAGGGGCACTCCGTCGAGAACCCGGAGAACGTGATCGCGCTGTACGGCGCCGTGGAGCGTTTCCTCGGCGAGCATCTCGGACCGGGCCGGGACGGTACGTAGCCGCGGTCCGTTCCGTGGCGGGCGGTGGGTGTTGGGCGGTGAGAGAACGTCACCGAGCCCGGGGGCGGGTACGGGGCACTCTTCGGAGTGCTCGTACCCGCCGCCGGCCCCGGCCGGCGATGAGCCGAGCCCGGGACGGCCGCGCTGGTCATCGTCCGCCGAGGGTCCCGGGCCGGTGACGGCTCGCCCGGCCACGCGGCCGAGGCAGGCCGGGCCTGCCGACGGTGGATGGCGGAGCGGTGTGTGGGCGCTGCTGCTCAGCGCCTCGTCTCGTACCTGGTCAGGACCACGTCGCCGGGGAACGTCCGCGTCTCCACCAACTTCAGGTTCACCCAGCTGTCCAGCGTGGTGAAGAACGGTGTGCCGCCGCCCACCAGGACCGGATGGGTGGCGATCACGTACTCGTCGATCAGCCCGGCGCGCATGGCCGCCCCGGCGAGCGTCGCGCCGCCGATGCTGAGGGGGCCGCCGTCTTCGGCCTTGAGCCGGGTGATCTCAGCGATGGCGTCGCCGGTGACCAGGCGGGTGTTCCAGTCGACCTTGTCGATCGTCGAGGAGAACACCACCTTCGGTGTCTCGCGCCAGACCCGGGCGAACTCGATCTCCGCCGGGGTGGCGCCGGGCTGCTGGTCGCCGGTCGGCCAGTAGGAGCTCATCGTCTCCCACAGCTTGCGCCCGTACAGCGACACACCACTCGCCTGCTCGTGGTCGAGCCACCGCTGGAACAGCTCGTGACTCGGCGGTCCGCTCCAGCCGATGTCGTCGCCGGCCGCGGCGATGTAGCCGTCCAGGGTCAGGTTCATGCCGTAGATCAGTTTCCGCAAGGGTCCGGCCTTCCGTCCGTGGGTGTCCGGTGTAGAGACCCGCGCGGGGCGGGAAACTCATCGGTGCGTGATCCGAGCCGGAGGCAATTCGGCGCCCGCGGTCCCGGAGACGTCACCGGACCGGCCCCCGGAACAGGCCCCGGGACAGGCACCGGCTGCGGCGCACTGCCGCCCTGCCCGAGGACGGCCGAGAGGGCAGCCGGAGTACTCCCCGCCGCCCGCGCGGAGCGAAGGCGGCCCGCCGCCTCCCCGCCGGCGGCGAAGCGCGCCCTCCGGGAAAACCACAAGCCTCTCCCGTGTGACGGGGATCACCTAACCTGCGGGCCGCCTCCGGCGTCTCAGGAGTATTCCCTGACCGCGTTTCTGTCCGCCCCCAAGGAGATCGAACGTTGAGACCTCGACGACGCCATGCCACCACGCCGGCGGTGAGTCCCCGGGTGCAGCAGCGTCGGCAGACTCGGGAAGACCGCCTGGTGCCTCACCCGCGCGCCGCTCGGCAGCACGGCCGGGCACCGTTGCGCCGGCTGCTGGCGGTCGCGGCGGGTGTGCTTCTCGTGGCCGGTACCACCGAGCCGGCCGTCGCGTCGTCCGATCCCCTGGCATGGGCACCGTGCGCTGATCGCCCCGCATTCGAGTGCGCCACTCTGACCAGGCCGATCGACCCCGACCGCCCCGATGGCGGCACTTTCCCCATGGCTTTGGCCCGCCACCGCGCGACCGAGCCGGACCGTCGCATCGGCGTGCTGGTGGTCAACCCGGGCGGCCCGGGAACCTCCGGCGTCAACTTCACGTTCAGCGCGCCATTCCATTTCAGTCCGGAGGTGCTGGCGCGTTTCGACATCGTCGGTTTCGACCCGCGGGGCGTCGGACTCAGCCAACCGGTGCGCTGCTCCTCCGAGCTGTACTTCGGCGGACCCACGACACACCCCACCGACCAGGCCGGATTCGAGAAGCTGCGCGAGCACAACAAGCAGGTGCGCGAGGACTGTGCCCGGCGCTCCGGGCCGATCGTGGACCACGTCTCCACCGACGACGTCGTGCGCGACGTCGACGCCCTGCGCCAGGCGCTGGGAGAACGGAAGATCAGCTACTACGGGCTGTCCTACGGCACGGTCATCGGCCAGCGCTACGCCGAACGCCACGGCGACAACCTGCGCGCGAACTTGCTGGATTCGGTGATCGACCGGGGCCTGAACGCTCACGACTCCGTGGCGGTACACGCCCGGGCTGCCCGGGACGTGTTCGAGGAGTGGACGCGGTGGAACACCCGCACCCCTGCCTCACCGCTGCACGGGCAGAACGTCGAAGCCCTGTGGGACGGCCTGATGGCCAAGGCGGCCCGGGGCGAGCTCGCCGATCCGGACGCTCCGGACAGCCGGATCACCACGTACGACCTGAGCGGGTCCCTGATCGCAGCGGGCTACGGTCCGGACTGGGCGGACCTCAGCTCGTGGGTCCTGTCACTCCACGAGGGCGATGCCACGGCCTCGCGGGCCGCACGTGTGGATGACCCGGAGGACACTCCGCCGTACGCCACCGCGTTCACCGCCATCTCCTGTGCCGATCTCAGCTTCCGCGTACGCACCTTCGCCGAATTCGACGCGCTGACGCGGGTGGAGAAGAAGATCTCCCCGCGCACCCTCGGGTCGACCCGCGGCAACGCGGCGCTGACCAACTGCCTCGGCGACCCCGAAGCCCGCAACCCGCAACGGCCGGGCACCATGCGGACGCACGTGCCCACCCTGCTTCTCAACACCAGGTACGACCCCGCAACCCCGCACGAAAGCGCGACCGCGGTACAGCGCCGGCAGGGCAAGGCGGCTGTGCTCGCGACCTATGAGGGGGCCGGGCACGGCGCGTACGAGCGCAGCGACTGCACCCGGCAGGTCGGCGACAACTACCTGCTGAAGCTGACCGTGCCGCGCAACGGGTTCTCGTGTCCGTCAGTGGACCAGTGACCCGCACACCTACGAGGAGAAATATCCACATGCGATTCGGCAGACTGAAAACCTCGGGGGTTGCCGCGGCGATCCTGACCGCCCTGATCACGGCCCCGGCGCCGGCGACAGCGGGCCCCGCGCACAACGGCACCTCGCGGATCGAGTACACGCTGGGAGACACGGCCTTCTCCGTGCCGGGATTCCTCGACGAGGAAAGGGAGAAGGAGGCCAAGATCGAGTTGACCGCTGTCGTCCACGCTCCGCAGTCCTCGCAGGGCCCCCGCCCGGTGGTGATGCTCGCGCACGGTCTCTGGACCACATGCGGCGATGACGCATCGCTGGGCTGGCCCTGCCCGGCGGGAGTACCGCCGGTCCGGAGCTACGCAGGCTATGACTACCTTGCGAAAGATCTCGCGGAACAGGGATTCGTCGTCGTTTCGGTAGGCGCGAACGGCATCAACGCGGGTGAGTTGGGAACCCCCGCCGACATGGCGCGCGCCGCACTGGTGAATAAGCACCTGGAGATGCTCCGTGACGCCAACGACGGCAAAGGGCCTCTGGCCGGGCAACTGCGGGCACTGCGCGGCAAGCTCGACCTGACCAACGTCGGGCTGATGGGACATTCCCGCGGCGGCAGGGGCGCGGTCTGGCAAGCAGCCGATATCCACGCCTCTGATCTCCCCCGCGGAGTCCGCCTGCGGGCTGTGGTCCCCCTCGCTCCCGCCGACTACCACGTTTCCGATCCGGACTCACCCGAGCACCTCAACTACCGCATCACGAAAATCCCGTTCGCCGTGCTGGCCGGGGACTGCGACGGGGGCGCGGTCATGAACCGCCGCTCTTACGCGAAGAACGCGGCCGGGCGCAACGAGGCCCCCTTCTACGAGGTTGACCTCGCCGGCGCGAACCACAACTTCTTCAACTCCGAGTGGGCCTACGACAACGACACCAGCTGCGCCCCGCAGGACACCTGGGACCCGGCCCGGGTGCAGGACGCGGCGAGCCGGTACATCGTCTCGTTCTTCCGGTTCCACATGCTCGGTGACCAGTCCGTCAAGGACACCGTCCTCAACGGATTCCCGGGAGCCCGCGTCACCACCCATCGGCCGGTGAGCAACTGACCTCCGGGAGATGACCGCAGGGCCGACGGCCCTCTCCAGGCACGCCCGGACACGCACCTCGTTCCCGGCCAACCCCGATCTGCCCCGGCGGTCGCGCCGCTTCGGCTGATCACGCCCGTTGATGTGGGAAGCGGATGTCAAACGCCCCGGACCATGATCGGTCCGGGGCGTTCCGGCCGGTGCCCCCGGCGGGATGCGAACCTGTGACCCCCGCTCCAGGAGTGGGATCGAATCCTGCCGGGGGATGCCCGGCGCTGCCGCGCGGCGCTGTTTCCCCTGGTCAGGACCGCACGGCGAGCCACTTGATCCAGCTCATGCCGCCCTGTGTCGGGCCGTCCGCTCACGCATCGCTCACGCACTGCCGGCTGCTGATCAGCCCGTGGGTCAGACCTGGCCGAGGTCGATCTCCACCCGGGAAGGGGGCCGCTGCCTTGAGGACGCCGGTGAACATGTCTCCGTCCCGGTAGGTCTCCGTTGCGGGGTCGAGAACGTAGGTGTACACGAGAGGGGCGCCTGTCGGTTCCATCGGGCCACCTTGGTGCGGGAGTTGGGCAAAGTCCAGCCCCTCCACGCGATCACGGGGCGGAGCGACTGGCCGGAGCACGGGGGACTGGCATCGCCACACAGCGGGAAGATAAACTGGGGCCGTGCGTTCTCGTGATTTGCTGCGGGAACTTGCTTGAGCCGTCACGAACGGACTCGCCTTGCTCCGACGAGGGTTCTGGTCCCTCGGAGCCGCCGAGCGCGTTGTCGTCACCCGACATCGCTCTGAGCGCGCCACCTCGTAGTACGTCCCGGACTTACCGTCCGTGAACTGCCGAGTTCTGCGCGCTGCCCTTCGAATTAGTGTTGCGAACGGGCGTCTTTCCTCTCATTCAACTCGTGTCAGCAGGCACGCCCAGTATTCGAGCCAAGCCAACAGGAACGAGCAGATGACCGAACAGATGACAGGTGCTCAAGCTCTGGTCAGGGCTTTAGAGCACGTCGGAGTCGACACCGTGTTCGGAATTCCAGGCGGCCAGATCCTACCCGCCTACGATCCGCTCTTCGACTCGACCAAGGTCCGCCACGTACTGGTCCGGCACGAACAGGGCGCCGGACACGCTGCGGAAGGCTACGCCCAGGCCACCGGCAAGGTGGGCGTCTGCATGGCCACCTCCGGCCCGGGCGCCACCAATCTGGTCACCCCGATCGCCGACGCGCACATGGACTCTGTCCCGATGGTCGCCATCACCGGTCAAGTGCCGAGCGGCGTGATCGGCACGGACGCCTTCCAGGAAGCCGACATCTGCGGCATCACCCTTCCGATCACCAAGCACAACTTCCTGGTGACCGACCCCGGCGACATCCCGCGCACCATCGCGGAAGCCTTCCACATCGCGTCCAGCGGCCGTCCAGGTCCGGTACTGGTCGACATCTCCAAGGACGCGTTGCAGGCCCGCACCGAATTCCACTGGGAACCGACGACACACCTGCCTGGCTACCGGCCGGTCACCCGGCCGCACGCCAAGCAGATCCAGGAAGCAGCCAAGCTGATCTCCGAGGCCGAGTGCCCGGTCCTGTACGTCGGCGGCGGCGTGCACAAGGCCGGTGCCTCGGCGGAACTACTCCGCCTGGCAGAGCTGACCGGTATTCCGGTCGTCACCACGCTGATGGCCAGGGGCACCTTCCCCGACAGCCACCCGCTCCATATGGGGATGCCCGGCATGCACGGCAGCGTCTCAGCGGTGGGCGCACTGCAGAAGGCAGACCTGCTCATCGCTCTGGGCGTGCGGTTCGACGACCGGGTCACCGGGCAGCTGTCGTCGTTCGCACCGCGGGCCAAGGTCATCCACGCGGACATCGACCCGGCGGAGATTTCCAAGAACCGGGTGGCCGACGTACCGATCGTGGGTGACTGCAGCGAGGTCATTGGTGCCCTCGTCCACGCGATCGATCGCCCCGGTGACCATGTCAAGTGGCGCGCGCTGCTCGACAGGCTGAAGGAGACGTACCCGCTGGGGTACGAGGACTTCGCGGACGGCTCGCTGGCTCCGCAATACGTCCTGGAAAGGCTCAGCTCCGTCGTCGGGCCGGACGCCCTCTACGTGGCCGGCGTCGGCCAGCACCAGATGTGGGCGTCCCAGTTCATCGGCTTCGAGAAGCCCGGCGCCTTCATCACCTCAGGCGGCCTGGGCACGATGGGTTTCGCCGTGCCCGCCGCGATGGGCGCCAAGATGGGGCGGCCGGACACGACGGTTTGGGCGATCGACGGAGACGGCTGCTTCCAGATGACCAATCAGGAGCTGGCCACCTGCACGATCGAAGGCGTGCCGATCAAGATCGCGGTCATCAACAACGGCAACCTCGGCATGGTCCGCCAGTGGCAGACGCTCTTCTACGACCAGCGGTACTCCAACACCGATCTGCAGACGGCCCAGCACGTCCCCGACTTCGTGAAGCTGGCGGAAGCCTACGGCTGCGTCGGTCTGCGGTGCACACGGCCCGAGGACGTGGACGGCACGATCGCCAAGGCAATGGAGATCAACGACGTGCCGGTGATCGTCGACTTCGTGGTCCACGAGGACGCCATGGTCTGGCCCATGGTCGCCGCCGGGACCAGCAACGACGACATCAAGATCGCCCGAGGCATGGCTCCGAGGTGGGAGAGCGACGACTCATGAGCAAACATACGTTGTCGGTCCTCGTCGAGGACAAGCCCAGCGCGCTCACCCGGATCACCGCCCTCTTCAGCCGGCGCGGCTTCAACATCGACTCCCTCGCCGTCGACCCGGCGGAGGGGGGCGGCTTCTCCAAGGTCACCCTCGTGTTCGACGCGGGCGACTCACCGCTGGAGCAGGTGACCAAGCAACTCGGCAAGCTCATCAACGTGGTGAGCGTCACCGAAGTCGGCCGTGCGCGGCCGGAGCCCGTGTACGAATCGGTGGCGGACTGAGCTGCGGCGGGGACGTGGCACTCACCGGAACAACGCTTTGAGCCCAGCTCGCCCCGTCCCCGTCGATCAGTCCGTCCCGCTCGCCCAGGTCCGCCGGCCTCTCCGAGGAGGGCATGTTCCCCTCCACCGGCCGGGACGGTGAGTTTCCCTGACGCCGCAGTCCTGTCCGACATCCAGCGTCCGGACTGGCTCAGATCGCGGATCTGCTGGAGAGGGTGGCCGGAGAGAAGGCGCCGCTGCCGGACATCGAGGCGACCCGCAGGCGCCTCAGTCACGGTCCGGACCTGACGAGCCGCCTCACGGCCGGCGACTGGCTGGACATGTGGGTGGCGGGCAAGAAGGGGCGGCAGAGCGCCATCAGCCGCGATGAGAGCAACATCAGGGTGCCCCTCAAGCCACGGATCGGGCACCTACGGCTCGACCGGCTCCGGGTTCTCCACCTGCCGGAGATGTTCGAGGCCATCGCCGAGGCAACGCCGAGATCGCGGAAGGCAACGCAGCCCGCCGCAAGGCGGTCGAGGGCCTCGCCCAGATCCCCTGGAAGGGGCGCGAGCACCGTGCCCGCCGCAAGGCGACGAAGGTGGCCATCGCAGACATGGAGCCCTACCGGCGCATCGTCGGTCCGGCCACGCGCCGGTGAGTTCGCTCCACTCTGCGGGCCGCACTGAACGCCGCGATCGCCCAGCAGCTCATCACCTTCAACCCGGCGGCCCACGTCGAGCTGGAGGCGGGCAAGCGGCCCACGGCGCTGGTGCGGACGGAGGAGCGCATCCTCCACTGGAAGCGCACCGGCGAGAAGCCCTCGCCGGTGATGGTCTGGACGCCGGAGCACGCCGGCCTCTTCCTCGACCACGTCGCGGAGGACCGCCTGTACGCGCTGTTCCACCTGATCGCCTTCCGAGGGCTGCGACGCGGTGAGGCATGCGGCCAGAAGTGGACGGACACGCACTTGGACGCCGGGCTCATCACCGTCGCCAAGCAACTCGTGGTCGACGGCTGGGAGGTGTACGAGGACGACCCCAAGACCGATGCCGGCGCACGCACCATCGCGCTCGACTCCGATACGGTCCAGGCCTCAAGCGGCACCGCGTCCAGCAGGACAAGGACCGCAAGGAGTGGGAGAGCGCTTGGGTGGAGACCGGCCGGGTCTTCACCAAGGAGAGCGGCGAGATGCTCCACCCCGCCAACGTCACGCGCCGCTTCATCGAGCTGTACGAGGAGATTGATCTCCCGCCGATCCGGCTCCACGACCTCCGCCACGGTGCCGCGACCCTCGCCCACGCGGCGGGGGCCGACCTGAAGGACATCCAGGAGATGCCCGGCCACTCCTCGATCACCATCATGGCCGACACTTACACGAGCCTGCTTCCGGAGGCGGACCTGGTGATCGCAAGGGCCGCCGCGCGGCTCGTACCGCGCGCCCGTGCCGCCTCCAGGAACGACGCTCCCGAAGCCCAGGCCGTGGCCGAGGCGGCGGAGGCGAACGTGCCGGACGTTGCTGCTCCGTCCGGAGAAATATCGGGGCCTGGCACCCCGTCCGCTCACGCACCGCTCACGCAAACGGCCCCGGACGAGGAGTCCCGGGCCGAGTAGGAGCCTCCCTGGGGGAGAAACCCCAGGTCAGGCGCGTAATGCGTCGTGCCCCCGGCAGGATTCGAACCTGCGACACCCGCTTTAGGAGAGCGGTGCTCTATCCCCTGAGCTACGGAGGCGGGGCCTTGCGTGAAACGTGGATGAATACTGTGCGCGATGTTCATCCGCTCCAGGCAAGGGCCTGGGACCGCCACGAGGACGGTCCCAGACAGGGTAGCGGATACAGGTGGGGTGGTGGGTGTGGGTCGGTGCCTCAGCTCAGATCATGATCGCGGGAGGCGCTGTCGGTCCGTACTGATGGGCTCCGCTGCAGCTGTGGGGCTGTCGGAGTAGGTGGGGTCCTCTTGGTAACGGGCGGCCGAGGTGGCGTTCTGGGCCAGGAGGAAGCCGAGCATGACGAGGCTCTGCGCTTCGGCGCCGAAAGCGATCATGCGGCGGTTCCACAGGGAGCGGTCGAACTGTGAGTGGGCGGTTCGTAAGGTGATGCCCGTTTCCGGCTGAGGTTGGGGCGAGGCCGGTGGCGAAGGTTCCGTCGGCTATTGCTTCCTGGTGAAGTTGCCGGTGTCTGCCTCGGCGATGATCCCGAGTTTGACCAGGCGTTTCAGCTTGGCGCGGGTGCCTTCGACGTTCTTCGGCAGCAGTTCGTGGCCGAGGGCTTCGCAGACGTCCTTGGCCCGTAGCGGCCCGGTCGCGTGGTTGAAGACGGCGAGGATGCGGGGGTAGTCCGGGTGCTCGGGCAGCTCCTGCGCGACAGCCGGGAGCCGGTCGGCGAGGCCGGTGACGGTCTTGCGGGTGATCGCGAGGTGCTCCAGGTGCGTCTCGGCCTCCCGCAACCTGGTCTGCAGGCCGTCGATCTGTGCGCGGAGGTCGTCGGCCAGGACCCGGGCGGCGTCTTCCTGGAGGTCCAGGGCGTCGAGCAGGGGCTGGATGTTCACGCTGCCACCGCCTGCGGCTCGCGCCAGGTGGGTGTGTTCGCGCCGGTGAGGCGCCGGGTCATGACGTGGGTCATCGCCCAGTAGACGCGGGAGGCGGAGGAGGAGGGGCGGTGCTCGTAGTCGCGGACCAGGCGCCGGTGCAGTATCAGGATCCCGTAGGTCTGCTCGACCCTCCACCGCTTCGGCTGCGGCACGAACCCCTTGACCTGTGGGTTGCGTGCGACGATCTCAACGTCAACGTCAACGCCCAGGCCGGCGCCGTGCATGACGACCTGATTCTTGAAGCCCTGGTCGACCAGGGCTTTGCGGACGGTTCCGGCGGCGTGCTCGGCGATCTGGTCCAGCAGGATGATGCCCGCGGCGTTGTCGTGCGTGTTCGCCGCGAGGACGGTGACCGCGATGACCAGGCCGAGGACGTCCACGGCCAGGCCCCGCTTGCGGCCCGGCACCCGCTTGGCCGGATCGTGGCCGGTCGTGGAGGCGGGGACCCCGGCGGTCACGTGGACACTCTGGGTGTCCAGGACCACCAGGGTCGGGTCCTCTAATCGTCGGGCCCGCTCCCGGACCTGGCAGCGCAGCAGTTCATGGATGACTTGGTCGGTTCCGTCGTCCCGCCACGCGGCGAAGTAGTAGTAGGTGGCGCTCTTGGGCGGCAGGTCGTGCGGGAGATAGGCCCACTGGCAGCCGGTCCGCCCCTGGTAGAGGATCGCGTTGACGATCTCACGCATGTCGTAGGCGCCCTGGTGGCCGCTGACCGAGCGGTGCCGGTCCTTCCACGCGGTGATCACCGGCTCGATCAACGACCACTGCTCGTCCGATAAGTCACTCGGGTACGGCTTACGTTCACTCACCCGGCCACATCACCAGATCATCAACCGCGGACCGGCAGATTCCGCCCCGCCGCCACACGATCAGGCGACAGCGGATCCACTCAAAGACTCACGAACCGCCCACTGAGAAGCCGGCTTCGGTGTCCTCGCGGCTGCCGTACAGGTTCTGGTGGACGGCGGTGTCGTCGGGGATCTGGAGGAGGTGTTCGGCGCGGTGGAAGCCGGTCTCGGTGTCGCTGCGGCCCTTCTCGCGTTCTCCGCTGGTGGTGGTGACTCCGACGGCTTCGCGGTGTTCGTGGGGGCCGCGGGGGCAGGGGACTGTGAGCAGGTGGTACCAGCGGTGGGTGTGAGTGCTGGCGCGGCGCTCGAGTTTGCCGACAGGCAGCGGGACGAGCGTGCTGGTGCCGTCGTCGAGGAAGGCGCGTTCGTGGACACGGCCGCCGTTGGACCACAGCTCGTGGCGGCACCGGCCGAAGTTCAGGGTGCGGATGTAGAGGGGCTTGGCGCCCTTGTGCTGCTTGTTGATCAGTAGGCGGCCGCGGCGGGCGATGACGTCGCGGTGCATGCCGCGCAGAGCGCCGTCATAGAGGACCCCCATGCAGCCTTCTGCGGCGTCGAGGATGGCGCAGGCGAGGTCGAGGGCGACGGCGGCCTCGCCGCCGGGCTGGTCGTGGGGGACGTGGGCGTAGCGCAGGAAGACGCGGCGGAAGTAGCCGCGGTGGCGGGTGGAGAAGACCACGAACTTGGAGCCGAGAACCATCGCCCCCTTCTCCTTGCTCTTGTCGTTGTCTGTGTCTCTGCTCTTCACTTCGCCCGCAGCGACTTCCGGTGTCGCAACGGCGGGCGGGTTGTTGTCGGCGCGGTCGGTGCTGCCTTCCTTCTGCCAGGAGGAGGCGGGGTCGACGCGGTGGCTGCGGATTTCTCCGGTGACGGGGTCGACGCTGAAGGGAGTGGTGGACAGGGTGGGGGACTTGGCGACGGTGCCGTCGCCGGCGATGAGCTGGTGGCGGTGGGGGTTGCTCCATGAGCGTCGTGCGTCGGCGGGCAGCAGGCCTTGGCGCTGGGCCTGGGCCAGGGCGAGGGCGGCGAAGGCTTCGCCGAGTTCTTCGCGGCGGGGAATGAGAAGGGTGCGCTGGGCGTGCTGCCACTGATGGCGTGAGGGTCCGGTCTCCGGCAGGCGTGCGGCTTCGTCGTGGCCCAGGTGGTGGGCGACGCCGTCGCGGATCGTGTCCCACACGGTGGGGTCCTGCAGGTCGCCGGCGCAGTAGCGGGCGGAGCCGTGGATGCCGCGCAGGGCGCAGAACAGGAGGTAGATGTAGGGCGGGTAGTGGGGCGGGCGTCCACGGCGGGAGCCGGGGTCCCTGTGAAGGAGCTCGGCGAGTTGGTACACGGCCTCGAAGCGGGCCACGTCCCTGGTTCGCTGGGTGACGGTGCGCAGGTCCAGTTCGCCGGCGCGGCGGGCCGTCTTCTTGCGGACCGTGCGTGGCAGGCGGTCGCCGAAGAGGTCATCGGGCATGTGGGGCGTCCCCGTTCGGTGCGGTGGCGGGTGTCGTTTCGGCGAGCCACTGGTGGCCGATGAGCGCGGCTGTGCTGTCCAGAGAGGTCATGCCGAGGTGGAGGGCCGCGGCTTCGATGCGGCCGGTGCGCACGTAGGTGGCCCAGCCGGCGTACGCGGTGATGGAGGCCGGTCTGACCGCCGGGTCCGCTCCCAGGCCGATGCGTTTGAGCAGGTCGCGCAGGGCGACGCAGGCGCGGGCCTGGACCTGCTCGTCGGTTCCGCCCCGGGCGGAGACGGCCAGCCGCAGCCGGTGCTCGGGCTGCGCTGTGGTGCGCAGGTGGTGGGCGCGGGCGGCCAGCACCCGGGCGCCGTAGGCGTCCAGGGAACACCAGCGCGGCTGTGTCTTGGCCGAGCCGTGCACCCAGACCCGGGCGGCGGGCAGGTCCAGATCGTGCACGCCGATATGGCCGATCTCGCCGCTGAAGGCGCCCGCCAGGGCGAGCGCGGCGGCAGCGGCATGGCGGGTCGGGCGGACGGCGAACTGGGCGGCGCGGCGCGGCTCGATGGCCTCGGCCTCCTCCAGCGGACGGGTGGCGCCGCATACGCGTGGGGGCAGCTCGATGTCGCGGGTGGGATCGGCGTTGGTGAGGGCCAGACGGCGGGCGGTGGCGAAACACATCCGCAGCACGCTGCGGCGCAGGTGCCGGGTGGACAGCGAAGCCGGGGCGACGCGTCCGTGGCGGGTGCGGCCGTGCGCATCGATGAACTGTGCGGCCACGACGGTGTCGACCTCGGTGAGCATCCGTGCACCACGCACGGCGGCGAAGGCCGCGAAGCGGTGCAGTAGCTGACCGAACCGGCTCAGCGTCTGTTCGGACATCTCCCCACGCGCCACCAGCTCCCGCCAGGCGGCCAACACACGGGTGATGGCAGCGCTGAGCGCGATCTCAGCGGCCATCCGTCGCCGCCGATACCGCCGCGCGGCCGGCGTGCCACCGGGGCGCGGTGAGCGAACACGTGACGTCGGGCATGGTGCGACCTCCATACAAATGGTGCGAACATGCACCACGGTGGAGAGGTCGGAGAGCTCCGGCAACAGGAGCGAGCCGTACCGGTGACAGGCGCACCCGTTCGGCACGGGTGCTGTTGTGTGATCAGAAAGCTGGGCAGACTGGGCGGCTGAGCATGGAGGCTGGCTCCCTTAGGTGACTGGCTGTCATGCTGCCGGTGGGTGGATGGCGAGGGGATCGAACCCTCCGCGCCCAAGGTTCCAGAGCCTCGCGCGGACACCAGCCGCCACCCTCGGGGCGCCGGCCCGTGCGGTCCGGCGCCCCGGCTCTGCGGGTATCCGGGTGCTCAGGTGTCGGGGGTCAGGGCCTGCAGGGTCTGCAGGATGCTTTCGAGGAAGACCGAGTAGCGGGCATCGGGCAGGTCCTGGATTTCCGGGCGGGACATACCGAGCAGCGGCGCGGCGTGCTCGGTGCGCTGAGCGTCCGTGCGCCTGGCCTGAGGGGCGGCATCCCGGTCCGGTGACGGGTTCTGTGGTCCCTCTGCTTGTCCAGGGTCCCGCTTCTCCTGCCCCTGCGTGCCCGGGGGCTTCGGGGGTGCAGGGGTGTCGGCTGGGGGCAGGCGGACCTGTAGGAGCTCGGCGTCACGCTGAACGATCAGCGCGATGTCCAGCCACTCGACCATGTACTGGCCGCGCATGGGCACCCCGGGCAGGCCGGCGCGCAGCAGGCGGGCCAGCTCCTCCTGCGGCAGGGGCCCGTCGGCCAGCAGGTCGATGGCCGCGGCGGCGGACCAGTGCGCGGTCAGCAGCGGGCGCAGCAGGAGTCGTGCCTGCGTGCGGTTGCTCCGCCATGCCTCGGCGAACTCCCGTCCGTGCTCGGTGATCGTGTACTGGCCGCGGCCGGCCTCGAGCAGCCCCACATCGGCCAAAAAGGCCATGCAGTCCCCGACGGTGGCCGCGCCGAGGCCGACGTGCTGGGCCAGCATCGCCCGCTGCACCGGGTCGCCATCGACCGCGAGGTCGTCGAGTGCCACAAGGATGTTGATCTGCTTGGCCGGGGCCGCACGGTAACTGGGCAGCGTGCGGCGCCGCGAGGCGGCGGTGCCGCGCCGTCGGTCGCGGTGCCGTGCAGTACCGGAGCGGACCGTGTTGCGGCCGGTTCCGGAATCTGCGCGTGCAGAGTCAGAAGAAGACATAGTGAGCCAATTTCCCGGCCTATTGAAGGCCGAATTCATGCAGGGCTCCCGCGTCGGCGCGAAAAGCGCCTACTATCGAGACCGATACGTGAGCCCAGAAAAACGCGTGTCCTCGTGCCGCCGACTTGCACTCGGCGGCACGTACGCGTGTGCGGGTAATTCGGGTGTCGAAAGAGCGGCCGCTACGCATCACCCTCTGCGGCGGCCGGAGACGGCGCGTACGTCCCGCGCTCCACGCGCACCAGCTTTTTGTCGGCGAACAGTTTGCTCATTCGACGCCGGATGCTGCTCGGCTTGAGGTCCGGGCGTGTGAGGCGCAGGTGCTCAACGACTTCGCTCCGGGTGGCGCGTCCGCGGGGCCGGACGAAGGTCATTATTTCCTGGGCGGTCGTCCGCGGCTCCCGCTGTACCGCGGGCCCGGGGTGCGGTGAGGTCGGTGCGCTGGTGTGGGGCGCCATATCCGGGGCGAGTAGTTCCTCGGCGCCGCGCATCACGCGTTCGGAGACCTCGGCGCGCGTGCTCGCCGACTCGAACGCCGAGCGGGCGGCACTCACCTCGGCCTCCGCCGCAGCCAGGCGGTCCTTCGCCGCGCAGAGCCGGCTGTCGTCCTCCGCAGCCAAAGACCGCAGTTCATCGAGGACAGCCAGGGCCGGTTGCAACTGCATGAAAGACCACCCTCGAACATTTCCGTCTCGACCATCGCCGATGGATTTCACCCGGCGCGTCTCAGTGGGGTGGATCCTCTCCCGAAATGCGCCCGCAAAGCCGCAGTCACCCAATCCCGGTGGCCTCGAACGCGATCCGAAAAGCAACGGGAAGTCCGTCGATGCAGAAATACGCTTCTCGGGTCGTAGACGTGTTGGCCTGGCATTTCTCGCGTCGACCTCAGTTACTCAGCGTCAGTGTGGTGCACGATGAAAAGCAGGGGCGCACGGAAGTGAATTGGAGGCTTGCGTGAGCGCGTGGACGCCCGCCCGGAGCCGGGGTGGCGCGCTCGGTGGCGGTGGCCGGCTGCGGGGCATGGCCCCAACGCGCGGCTGCGGGGTGAACGTGACGTACCCGGTCCTGCCGTGCCGGGCATGCGCTGATGGCGCCCGGTCGGCGGGATGCGGTTGAGCCGACACGTCGAAGGGTATCGAGACAGCACGTTCAAATGGTGTATGTATGCACCGTTGGTTGGTGAGGTGTCGACCGCTGGGCGATCAGGAGGTCGGCGGGTGACGGGTGCATGGGATGATCCGGGCATGCCCCGGAGTAGTAACGACAAGGTGCCGCGCGACTATGTCGCCGATGACACCTGGCCGTATGCCGCTCTCCCGGCGGACGCTCCCGTGAGTGCCCATTACGGTCAGGCGCTGGCCCGCAACCTGCAGAACGCCCTCGCTGTAAGTGGGTACAGCCTGCGCACTCTTGCCGAGGCCACCGGGATTACGCACTCCACCATCAGCCGGGTCCTGCATGGCAGGGTGCTGCCCGATCTTGGCACCATCGCTCGCCTGGAGGCCGTTTTCGGCTTCCAGATCTGGCCCGGTCCCGGAGCCCTGCCCCCGGCGGGCTCGCCGCGGTAGGGGTTGCGTCCCGGTGTGCCGTATCGCCCCGTCGCCCGTCCGGGCGTGCGCGGCGCGCCGACCCCGGCTACGTTCCCACTATGGGCATGTATGCACCAGGTATGGATGGTGATGTCTTACTCGCCTGCTTCGATCCGGAGCATCGGGTGGCCCTGATGAGGCCCGAGTCATCCGCTGCCGGTCATCACTTGAGGCTGCCCGCTGTGCAGCGCCAAGGGAGCGAGCCCCATGGCAGGGCCGCCCGGCGTCTGGTCCGTGAGCTGGCCCCAGGGGGGAGAGTTCGGATGGGGCGGGTCGCCGCCCGGATCCGCAGTGCCGCGCCGGGAGTTGCGTCCGGGGGGCCTGTCCGGTGCCGTCTGGTCACCGCGCATGTGTCCTTCGCGGGCGGTGTGTGGGGCGGCGATGGGCGAGTGGTCTGGGTTTCCTACGCTCAAGCTGCCGGATACGCCGCTGACATGGGTATCGCGGACCTGGGTCTCTTCCTGGAGGGGTACGTGGAGGGCTGGATCCCGGACGGCTGGATCAGCCTCGACTAGCGCGGCTGCGGTGTCGGCAACGCCTCAAAACGTTGCCGCCTCCAACGGATGAAAAGTGGCCCGTCTGAACCGTCTGGCTCGTTGAGTCAGGCAGGGAGGAAGGGTGATCAGCGTGGAGGACTGGGCGGAGATGCGCCGGTTGCATCGGTCCGAGGGCATGCCGATCAGAGCGATCGCGCGGAAGCTCGGGATCTCACGAACCACGGTGCGGCGGGCGGTGTCCAGTGACCGGCCGCCGAAGTACGAGCGGGCGCCGAAGGGGTCGATCGTGGATGAGGTCGAGCCGAGGATCCGGGAACTGCTCGAGATTTGGCCGGACATGCCGGCGACGGTGGTGGCCGAGCGGATCGGCTGGCAGCGGGGGATGACGGTGCTGCGGGACCGGCTGCGGGATGTGCGCCGGGACTACGTGCCGGCGGACCCGGTGTCCAGGACGGCTTATGAGCCGGGTGAGCTCATCCAGTGCGATCTGTGGTTTCCGCCGGCCGAGGTCCCGCTGGGGTTCGGGCAGACCGGCAGTGCGCCGGTGCTGGTGATGGTCAGTGGTTATTCGCGGTGGATCATGGCGAGGATGCTGCCGACCCGGTCGGCAGCGGATCTGATCGCGGGGCACGGGCGGCTGCTGACCGGGCTGGGTGCGGTCCCCAGGGCTCTGGTCTGGGACAACGAGGGGGCGGTCGGTTCCTGGCGGGGCGGCCGGCCGCGGCTGACGGAGGACTTCGCCGCGTTCGCGGGACTGCTGGGGATCCGGATCATCCAGTGCCGTCCGGGCGATCCGGAGGCGAAAGGCCTGGTCGAGCGGGCCAACGGCTATCTGGAGACCTCGTTCCTGCCGGGCCGGGTCTTCGCGTCACCGACCGACTTCAACGTTCAGCTGGAGGACTGGCTGCGGCGGGCGAACCGCCGGGTCCACCGCACGTTGCAGGCACGTCCCGCCGACCGGGTCGACGCGGACCGGGCGGGGATGCTGCCGCTGCCGCCGGTCGACCCGCCGATCTGGTGGCGCACGTCGCTGCGGCTGCCACGCGACCACTACGTCCGTGTCGACACCTGCGACTACTCGGTCCACCCTCTCGCCATCGGCCGCCGGATCGAGGTCAGGGCCGGGCTGGACGAGGTGCTGGTGTTCTGCGAGGGCACCGAGGTCGCCCGGCACGTCCGCTGCTGGGCCCGCCACCAGACCATCACAGACCCGGCCCACTCCGCCGCGGCCGGCGCCGCCCGCCTGACCGCCTGCAAGAACCCCACTGACGAGGACGAGGTCGAGGTCGAACAGCGGTCGCTGGACACCTACGACCGCATCTTCGGCGTCATCGAGGGAGGCCTCGGCAAGGAGGAGGAGATCGCATGACCACCACCACGACCACCTCCCCGGGCCGGGACGTCACCTCCGAGCTGGCCTATCTGACCCGGGTCCTGAAAGCGCCGGCCCTGCGGGAGGCGGCGTCGCGGCTGGCCGAGCGGGCGAAGGCCGAGGATTGGGGCTTCGAGGAGTATCTGGCCGCCTGCCTGCAGCGGGAGGTCGCCGCCCGCGACGCCCACGGCGCGGAGAGCCGCATCCGCGCGGCCCGCTTCCCGTCACGCAAGTCGCTGGAGGACTTCGACTTCGACCACCAGCGGTCGGTGAAACGGGAGACGATCACCCACCTGGGGACCCTCGACTTCGTCGCCGGGAAGGAGAACGTGATCTTCCTCGGCCCGCCCGGCACGGGGAAGACGCACCTGGCCACCGGCCTGGGCATCCGGGCCTGCCAGGCCGGTCACCGGGCCGCGTTCGCGACCGCTGCGGAGTGGGTCGCCCGCCTCGCGAAGGCCCATGAGACCGGCCACCTGGACGACGAGCTGGTCCGGCTCGGCCGGATCCCGCTGATCATCGTCGACGAGGTCGGCTACATCCCCTTCGAGTCCGAGGCCGCGAACCTGTTCTTCCAGTTCATCTCGGGCCGCTACGAGCGGGCCTCGGTGATCGTGACCAGCAACAAACCCTTCGGCCGCTGGGGCGAGGTTTTCGGCGACGACACCGTCGCCGCCGCCATGATCGACCGCCTCGTCCACCACGCCGAAGTGATCTCCCTCAAGGGAGACAGCTACCGCATGCGCGGCCGAGACCTCGGACGGGTCCCCGCCGCCAACACCAGGGAATGACCAACATCAATTGACAACGGGTCCACTTTTCATCCGTTGCCTCCGGTCCACGATTGCGCCGTTGCCGACACTGCGGCTGGCGCAGTGCAGGGCCGCGATCGATCGCCACGTCCGGTCGCAGCCCTGCGCAGGTCAGATTTGAAGCACGGTCATGAGCCGCAGCAGCTGCCTGCCGATGCTTGGACCTGCTCGGGCTCGGCCGCTGGTGCGGAACTGATCTGGTCGGCCGGGGCAGCGGCGCAGCAGTCCGCCGACCACCCGGTGCTATGGCACCGCGACTACCCCAAACAGCGGCCCGGACGGTTGCTGCGGGCGACCCTGCACGGGAGTCGTTCCCTGGGACACCATCCACCAGCCACCCGAGGCCAGCGCGTGGGCGCGCACCGCACCGACGCTGACGATCAGCCTCTTGTTCTGCAGCGCGCCCACGGCAGCCCCATGATCCTTTAGTTAAAGGATAGCGAACCGTCTGGAGCTGCCGATTTTGCAGCCTTATGCGGGGGGCAGGGCTTCTGCGGCGGTGAGCTTTCGGCGGCGTAGGAAGGCGAGGACCGCTACGGCCCCGAGCGTCATCCACGCCTTTCCGAGGATCTGCCCTTGCAGGAAGTCGAAGGAGCCGAATGCCATCCTGAGGAAGATCAGACTGTCGGCGACTAGTCCCACCGCGTTCGAGGCGAGCATGGCGACAAGGAGCCCTCGTGTGCGGAGCGGCTCGTAGACGGCGAAGTCCATCGTCTCCGCGACGGCGAACGCGGCGGCCGACGCGAAGGCCAGGGCCGGGTCGGCCAGGAAGTAAGAGACGACAGTGCCGATGGCGATCGCTGCGAGGATCGCACGGCGGCCTGCGGCCTCACGGGCGAGGTCGCGCAGCACCAGGGCCAGGCCCACCATGTAGACGCCGGCCGGGGCTTCGTAGCCGAAGCCGACGGGCAGGGCGCCGATGTGAGTGACGGCCAGGTTGGCGGCCAGGATGGTGGCGATGTAGGCGACGAGCGTCGCGATTCCGGCAGGAGCGGGGACGTTCACAATCATTTTCTTTCTTGGTGTGACAGGAGCCCTGCCCACCTGCGCTGAGCGGAACGAGGCGGACGGCGTCCAGACAGTACAGCTCATGCCACTGACGCGGGCAGGGCGGTTGGAATAACTGCAGTTCAACTGCTTCTTGTTCCGGCCTCAACGGGACGGGCGGACGGAATCGTCTCGATCGGTACCTTGCGGAGGGGTCGACTGGGCGTCTTGGGCCCGGCTGTGCTCGTGCGGACCAGCCACGCACGCGGGTCGAGAATGAGCCATCGTCATATGCAGAATGATGCGCACCTACACCCCTACCTCACCCACTTTGAGCGCTCTTAGATCGGTATGTCGTGCGGTGAGCGGAGGATCACCGACAGCTCCCGGCCACTCTCGAATGCCTATGCGGATTCGTATTCGCCATCTTCGACGCTGTTGTCAGTGCCTCCGTTTAGGCTCATCAGCACTGTCATACGAGCAGGTGGGGGGTGACCAGTAGATGTCTTCGGGCTTCGCAGTCGGACACCTCGTCGAGTTCCGGGGAGGCCCTGGAATCGGACGGGTGGGAGCTATCACAGACGGCTCATTGCGCGTGGACTTTTTCGAGTCCACGGCCGAGCCCACAATCGAGTCCCAGATCGTCCCCGCGCCGGCCTGTAGACGGGTACGACTGGCGGCCCAGACACGGGCATTCCGGCACAATCCGAGCACCGGCGAGTGGATGGCGGGCCGCATTCTGGACACGGCCCCCAACGGATACTTCGTCCGGTTCCCCAACGCCGACTACGACATGCCGGTCCCCGAAACCGAACTCCGGGTCCGCTGGAACAAGCCGGTGCGCAATCCACTTGAGGTCCTCGTGTCCGGCGGCAACGAATCCGGCCACCTGTACAACGCCCGCCTTCCCATGTTGCACAACCTGGTCGCTCAGCGCGCGGCCAGCGCCAGCACCCCCGCTCTCCTGGCGGCCGCCGCCGAGATCTACCCGCACCAGGTCCGCGCCGCGCTGACCGTGCTCTCCGACCCCGTCCAGCGCTATCTCCTCGCCGACGAAGTCGGACTCGGCAAGACGATCGAAGCCTCGTACGTGGCGCTGCAGACCCTGATTGACAATCCGCAGGCGCGCGTCACGTTCCTCGTCCCCGATGCCCTCCGCCGGCAGTGGATGACCGAACTGCGTACGAAGTTCTTCACCGATGACTTCCCCAGGCGCGTAAGGATCATCTCCCACGACTCTCCCGACCTGTGGGAGCAGTATCACGGCAGTGATCTCGTCGTGGTAGACGAGGCCCACCAACTGGTCCAGGACCGCGATGACACTGACCCCATCTATCGCGCACTGCGGGATCTCGCGCACTCCGCGTCAAGGCTCCTCCTGCTCTCTGCCACACCCGTCACCTCTAGCCACACCACGCACCTGGGGCTACTGCACCTGCTCGATCCGGACGTCTACAAGTGGAGCGAGCGAGAGGAGTTCGCACGGCGCTACCAACACCGGGCCGAATTGGCGAACCACGTTCTTAGCCTCGACGCGGAATTCCACCCTCTGCTGCCGTCTACGATCGAAATGATCAAGGAGTTGCTGCCCCCGGAGGACTCCCGCTTCACGCACCTTGCTGCTGACGTGCTCGAGTTGCTGGACGAGTACGAGGGCCTCCGCGACGAGGTGAGGATGCCGGATCTGGAGTCGCGGGTGACCGCTCTTCGGGCGCACATCAGCGAGACCTACCGGCTGCACCGCCGAGTGATCAGAAACCGCAGGTCGAACGTCCTGCGCCAGAATGACGACTCGGCAGCCGTCGCCTACGAGGTCCGCGGCCGTGCCGAGCCGGAGAAGCTGATGGCCCAGTCCTACTCCCCGGCCGCCGACAGCCTCCTGGCGTGGCAGACCCAGCTATGGGGCTATCTCCTCGACGAGGGTCTGGAGAACCGGCGCACCGACTACGCGCTGGCCCTGGCCGTGCTCGCTTCCCGTCTGGGCGGCTCATCTGCCGACTATCTGGACACCCTGCGCTGGAAGGTGCGTCGTGACGAAGGCGCTGCTGAGCGTGCCGGGCTGAGTGCCAGGGAGCGGAAGTACCTCTCCAGCGTGCCGGTGGCGCCGCATGAGGCGGAGACTCTGGAGAACCTCGAGTCAGAAAGCGCGGGAGAGGAAGCCCGGGAAGTCGACGAGCTCATCGACGCCCTTCTTCCCGCCCTGCGTAAAGGGGGCCGCATCGCTGTCTTCTGCGGCCCCGGATCCCTCGCCTCGACGCTCACCGAACGTCTGCGAACTCGCTTTCCCAAGGTGAGCTTCTTCGAGCACACCCGCAGCGCAGGCCCCGACGCGTCTGAAATGGCGACTTCCTCATGGCGAAAGCCCGTCGTAAGCGCTGCCGTTCTCATCGCCGACGACTCTGCGGAGGACGGCCTGAACCTCCAGGCAGCCCGGTCCGTGGTCCACGTGCGTCTGCCGTGGTCGCCCAATCAATTGGAGCAGCGCCTGGGCCGCACCGACCGATATGTCGAATCCAACGAGCAGCGCCAGGCACCCCGCCAGTACGTTCTCACGGACGCTGAAGCCCACAGCGACGAATGGCTTTCGCTGCTCACCGACGGGTACCGCATCTTCGACGGATCGGTGTCCACGCTTCAGGACGCCATCGCCGAGGGCCTCCCCGCTGTCTGGGCTCAGGCCCTCGAGCACGGTCCGGAAGGCCTGCCGGACTTCGCCGAGGCGGTTCAGGAGCAACTCGCTCGAGCCCGCCGTGAGATCGACAGCATGGACACCCTTGAGTCGATCTTCGACACATCGCCGCACGACATCGACTTCGCCGAACGGCTGGCCACTTTTGACGCCGACTGGGCCGCCACCCGCGACGACCTGCTCGGCTACACCGGACGGGACGGTTCGGACGGGATCAAGCTCCGTCACACCGAGCGCAAGATCAATAACGTGATGTGTGAGGTATTCGACCTGAAGTCACGCCCCCTCATCTCCCCCCACCTCTATGACCGAGCGAACCTCACGGAGGAGATGGCCAAGGGCACGTGCAGTCGCTCGCAGGCCCTCAAGGCTCCCGGCACCCGGCTGTTCCGCATCGGAAACCGGCTGGTCGACACGCTCGCCAGCGTTGTCTGGTGCGACGACCGCGGTCAAGCCACGGCCTTTTGGCGCGCGGAGGCGGCACACCGTGGGGAGCCGCAGCCCTACTTCGGCTTTGACTATGTGGTCGAAGCCGACATCTCTTCGGCGCTCGCACTGACGCTGCCGCTCGTACAGCAGCCCCGCGATGCGGAAACTGCGTTGCGGCGCCAAGCCGAACGGCTCCTCCCGCCCTTCACACTGAAGGTGTGGGTACCGGCCGGAGCATCCGAAGCCCTGGTGGACGGGGACATCCGAAGGTGGCTGCAGGATCCCTACCGCGCCACGGATCACAACTACAACTCCAAGAACATCCACGAGTTGATGGATCTGTTCGACGGGCAAGCGCGCTACGCCGCATCCGCGCGGGGTGCCGAGGCAGTGGCTCGCGCAGAACTCAAGCGGGTAACAAACTTGGCCGACAGGTGCGCCGGGGCCCAGGAGCAGGGACGCCAGCGCCTGTCCGTGGCAAGGTCCCAGGCCGAAGCCCGCCAGGCAGCAGGCCGGCTGCTGGGCGAGAAGGAGAATTACCTGTTGGATGTCGCCATCACCGACGCGCTGGTGCAGGGACTGAGCAACCCGACGGTCCGCCTCGTGGCGGCGACATGCCTGGTGAAGCAGGGGCTCAGGAGGATCCCTCGCAGTGACTGACAACTGGACCGGTGCCAAGACGCTCTTCGACCACCTCTCCGAGTACCGAGGCCTTCAGCAACTCCCGGACGTTCCCGGGGCGAAAGGGACGTTGCGCAGGCTCCGTGACGCTCTGACCGGCGAACCCGGCAGGTGGCGGGACCTGGCCTCGCTCACCCGGCAGATCTTGCTCGAGGCTCAAGCGCGAGAGAACACCTCCGGCTTCACGATTCCGCTGCTCCCGTGGCTACCCACGCGAGAACAATGGGAGGAGATGCGCTGTCAGACGGCGATACGCGATGGCGGCACCAACGTGTGGGTGAGCGCGCTGCCGTGGCACCCGCCCGTGCCGGACGCTGTTTCCCGCCAGGCGGCGCAAGAAGACCTTCGGCAGATCTATCTCGGTGAGGACTCACCGCACCGCCGCAAGCTGGACTCCTACCCGGCCGACCCGTTTTTCACCACCGCCCTCGGTGACGACCACAGCCACTATGTCTCGGCCGGCCAGCGACAGGCCGCCAGGGCTGTCGCGCTCGCCGAGCCGGGAAGCACCACGATCATCTGCCTCCCCACAGGGCACGGAAAGACCGCCGTAGCAATGGCTCCCGTGCTCCTGGCCAGCAAGAGCAGGGGCGTATCAGTTGTCGTGGTACCCACAAGTGTTCTCGCGGCCGACCTGGAGCGGCGCGCCTTCGAGATCCTCGACGAGCACGGGCCACACAGCCCCACCCGCCGGTACGCCTACACCAGCGGACTGTCCAAAGAAGACCGACGGCTTATGCGGGAGGACATCTCCGCAGGCCGCCAGCGGCTGGTGTTCACCTCACCCGAGGCTCTGGTGAAAAGCCTGAAAGGGCCCCTGGAGGACGCGGCCGAGGCGGGGTTGTTCAACTACTTCGTGATCGACGAAGCCCATCTGGTCGAGCAGTGGGGCAACAGTTTCCGGACCGAGTTCCAGACGATGTCCACACACCACCGAATGTGGCTCAGCAAGGCGCCAGAAGGCCGGCAGCCGGCGACCGTGGCGATGAGCGCGACACTCACGGGCCAGCAGGTGCAGACACTCGACACCCTGTTCGCTTCGCCGCAGCAGGCGGAGATCGTGTGGGCCTCCCAACTCCGTCACGAGCCGAGCTACTACCTCGACATCTTCCCGAACGAGGAAGACCGCCAGACCGCCGTGCTGGAGGCCGTCTCATACCTGCCAAAGCCGATGATTGTCTACACGACCAAAGTCATCGACGCGCAGGAGTGGGCAGGCCGACTCCGCAGCCACGGTCTTGGCCGCGTAGCCAGCGTCACGGGTGAGTCCAGCGAACTGCAGCGGCGCGATGCCCTGGTGGGATGGACCGGCAGGACCACGGAGGGCGATGCACCGACGCGATACGACATCGTGGTGGGCACCTCAGCCTTCGGCCTGGGGGTGGATCTCGACGACGTCAAGACGGTGGTGCACGCCTGTCTGCCGGAAACAGTGGACCGCTACTACCAGGAAGTGGGCCGGGCCGGACGCAATGGAAGCCCTTCCCTCGCCTACCTGGCCACCACGCGTAAGGACGAGGCCATCGCCGACCGGATGAGCGATGAGGTGGTCATCGGCGCCCCGCGCGCGTGGCAGCGATGGGAGGCAATGTTCCACAACCGAGAGACCATCCAGGAGCGTCACCGGGTGAGTCTCGATTCCTACCCCCCCGACATGAACGAGGGCTTTGAACGCAACCGGCAATGGAACATCCGGATCCTGAACCTCATGATGCGATCGGGGATCCTGACCGTCCATCCTCCACAAGAGCCCGCCATCCATGAGGGCGAATCACATACGTCCTGGAGGGCGCGCCTTGATTTGTTCTATGCCAGCGCCGACGGCTACGCCGACGTGCAACTCCTCGATTCCGACGCGAGGAACCCCGAGCAATTTGCCGAGCGGTTCATGGCTGAGCGTCAAAAGCTGCTGGATGGGCGGAAGTCGGCCCTTCGCGAACTGAAGGCTACCCTGCGACGTGATCAGTGCATCGGCGATGTACTGGGGGCGTATTACCGAATCGCACACGGCGAGGGTTACCGCCGCACCGGGGTCACCTGCCGGGGCTGCCCGCACTGTCGGGCCACCGCCGAACTCCTTCCCGCAGGATTCTACCGGCTCGCTGGGGAACCGCGCCCGCTGCTGCCGACCCCGGGGGCGCCCGGGCGTTTGCCCTTGACGCCGTACTTCGGGGAACGGCATTGCCTGAGCCTGTGGTGGGAAGACGCCGGCGACCAGGTACTGGCGGCACGCCTGGTGGATAGCCTGGTCCGCCGCAGGATCAGCGTCGTCGGAGGGCCGGGCCTGGACGGCCGCCTCAGAAGCCAACTCCAGGCGACAGCACGCACGCGCACGGTGATCTTCGACGACGACGGCGCTCTTCTCTCGGACTGGGCCGGCCCCGTCATCTGGATGGCCGATCCGTTCACAGATCATCCGGGGCCGCAGATCACTCAACGCTTCGCCTGGGATGCACCGACCTACCTGATCCACCCCCGGGTCATGCAGCATCCAGAACGGCGAGACACTCTTCTCGTCGATGTCCACCCGGCGAACCTGTCGATCCGCCGTGCCCTGGAGGAACTCTGATGACTCTCTTGAACGTCGACGCAGCCATCCCCTCCCAGACATGGGCACTCGTGCGCCTGCTGACCTATTGGGGTAAGAGCATCGCGATGGAGGAGGCACGGGCGCTGGTCAGTCCCCTGTCCCTGCGGACAGAGGACACCTCGACCAGGCCTCCCTTCGACTGTGCCGTGGCATCCCTCCAGGCCCTGGAGTTGGCTCGGGTCGATACCGGTCAGCAAGAGCTCTCACTAACCGGACCGACCAGAGATCTGTCCAGCAGCGATGACCTGGAGACCTACACCCGCATCCTGCGTCGTGCCGTCCTCAAGGCGGATTACAACAAGGACCTGGGCGTCGACAACGACGCGACAGGGCCCAAAGACCTGACCCGTGCGCTGGCCTGGTTGCTCATGCACGATCCCATGGAGCGACCGATCGACTGGGTCGCCGCACAGCAACTCCTGGATCAGGAGGACGGCAAGGACCGCAAACTGCTGAAGGAGGAGGTGCTTCCCCTCTTCCCCAACGACACCCGCTGGCCCCGGTTCGGATACTGGGCCACCGCTCTTGGGCTGGCTGCCGCACCTGTCTTTCGCACTGACGGCCGCGGCCCGCTCATGCCGGACTGCACGCTGGCCGTCAGGCAATCCGTGCTCGAACTGTGGCAGCCGGGCCAACGTGTGAATGCCGTCGAGGCCCTGCAGATGCTGCGAGAACACCTGCCCGTCCTGCCCGGCGGCGCACACTCGCTGGCCGTAGGGCTCCCCAACCCGGGTGACAGCGTGGCCGGCACTGCGCTCTCCTTTGCCTTGCTGCGCGGTCACGACGAGAAGTGGCTGCGACTCGAGCAGGACGACGACGCCCGGAGGATCCTCCTGCTGCACGATCCCGAACGGCCCGGAAGCCCCCGGCCCATCAGCGACATCACGATCCTGGAGCCCACCGATGGCTGACTTCCGCGGAACGCTCTGCTGGGACCCGGCAGTGGCAGCCTCCACCATCAACACCGAGGCGGTCAGCCCTTCCAGGGCCGTCTTCCTTGCCACGCACGCACCGCTGCGGATCAAGCGCGCCCGGATTATGGACGGGAAAGAGATCGCCATCGAGGGCGACTCGATCGGGGAGCGGGCCGTCCTCACGGAGTTCATGGCGCTCCGTGCAGACAGCGGCGCCCTGCTCATGCCCGTCGTTGGCGACTCCGGCTCGGGCAAGTCGCATCTTGTGCGATGGGTGCGCGAAGAGTTGGCCGTGATGGAGGAGGGCGCAAACCAGCGCGAGGTCATCTACCTCGAGAAGTCCAAGACCAGTCTAAAGGCTGTCGTCAGTACGCTCATTGCCAAGGCTGACAGCAGCGAGCTGGCACAGCTGAAGGACGACATCAACAGATTCACTGAGGGCATCGACGAAGAGTCCCTGGCACGGCGCATCCTCAATGAGCTGAGCGAGGCGCTGGAAGCCACCCCTCCCCACTCGGAATCACGCCCCCTGGCCCGCATGCTCGTCGGCCCGGGCAAGTTGGCAGCGGTACTCCTCGACCCTCATGTCCGGGCCGAACTGCTCGCACCGGGCAACTTCGTACCCGAACTGGCCCACCAACTCATCCATAACCGCAGGGACGGGCAAGCGGACCGCCCCGAGGGCTTCAGTGTCAGCGACCTTCCGCTCGACATCCGCGACATCCAATCCGCCTCGGGCATGGCCCAACGTCTGCTCGGCACCATCAGCACACGCGGCGACCTGCAAGGCGTCGCTGTCGACCTGCTCAACAAGCACCTCGAATCAGCCATCAAGAGCGCCGCGAATCTCGGAGCGGGCCGTCTCCTCGACGCGATGACACAGGTGCGCGAGGAATATCACCGCCAGGGCAAGGAGATCGTCCTACTCATCGAGGACTTCGCCCTCATCCAAGGGGTCCAGCGAGACCTCCTGGATGCCGTCGTAGAGGCAGCCCACCGCGAGGGCAAAACGACTCTCGCGCCTATCCGCACCCTCATGGCCGTGACGACCGGCTACTTCCAGTCCCTGGACGAGACCGCCCTGACCCGTATCCAAGCTGGCACGGGCTACGTCTACCACCTGGACGTGCCCTTCAGCCCCGAGGAAACGGGACGCTCCGAGATCGCCTCATTCGTCGGCCGATATCTGAACGCCGGGCGGGTGGGCCGCCACGAACTCGAGCGCGCGCACAACGGCGAGGTCCCCAACAAATGCCTGAGCTGTTCGTTTCGCACAGGATGCCACGCGGCATTCGGGGCAACCGATGAGGGCTTCGGGTTGTACCCGTTCAACGAGACCTCTCTCGTCAGGGCGGTCCACTCGACGGCAGACCAGCACAAACCCTGGTCCTTCAACCCACGTGCCGTGCTGGGAAGCGTCGTGCGACCGGTCCTGGTCGAACACGCCATGGCCCTCAAGCAGGGCGAGTTCCCCGATCCCGCCTTCCGGCAACGCTTCCGGCCCACGAAACTCGACCGGCCCGTCAGCCGTGACGTGCTCGGCTACGTAGCCGAGCACGACCCCGCCTCTGCGGAGCGACGCAACCTCGTGCTCGAGTTCTGGGGAGATGCCCCTGAGCGGGCCACCGACCTCCACCCCACCATCCTGGAGGCCTTCTCTCTGGAGCCGCTGGGCGGTGAGACAGGACAACGCCGTCCCTCAACTGCTCCCAGTTCAAAGCCGGCCGACGACAGCGCGCCAAGGCCCGATACGGGCGCCAGCAACCGACGCGACGCGCTTCCCGGCGAACTGCAGCGCATGCTGGAGACCGTGGATGACTGGGTAACCCTCGAAGGCGGCCTGGATACCTCCACCGCGAACCGAATCCGCACCGTCGTCTCCACCGCCGTATTGCAGCGCTATCAATGGAACGCACCACTGATGCGCGAGGTAGGCAGCACCGAACTGCGCCGATCCGTGTGGCCGACGAAGGCGACCGTTGTATCCATCGAGGGAGCCAAGGAAAATCTCGCCGGCGTCGAGGACGCCCCCATCACCTTCTCGCGTCGCCCCAAGGACAGCTGGTTCTTCGACAGCCTCCTCAGAGCTGAACGGGGGTATCCGGCGCGCGCCGAGGACATCCGCAGGCTGGCGTTCCTGGCAGAACAGCACGGCCGCGATCTCACCGCACGGCTGCAGCGCCACATGGACATCACCGACGACCACCTCGTCGCAGCTTTGCGCGCATCGCTGCTCGGGGCGGCGCTGGCGGGCATGGCCTGGCCCGGAATGGCCCCTTCTCAACTCCTGACCGCAGCGCTCGACGAAGGACAAGAGTGGCGGCGCGAGGACGGGCGGTTCCGTGCGCCAAAGTGGATGGACCTGCTCCAGGGACACCTCCAGGCGCGGCCCGATCTCGTGCGGCAACTGCGTCATGCCGTCGGCATCGCCCAGGGTATCGGCGGCGTGAACATGGTCGACGCCGCTCGTGTCCTGCCTTTGCTCGAGAAGGCCGCTTCCGTGTGGGACTGGGATGTCCAGGCGCTGGATGTTCCCAAGTGGGTGCGGCCGGCGGTCACCGGGTTCGCGTCCTGGACGACCCTCGTCCAGGACCAACTGCACCGCCACACAGAGGTGCTCAGCTCTGTCCGCAGCCGTCATCCGCGAGGTACCACTGGCGTCCAGACCATGGCAGCGCTCCGAGACGCTCTTGCTGCGGCCCGCGAGGTCGGGCTGCCGCTGACGGCCGAGCAGACACGCCGATTCGACGCGCTCCTGCAGGACGCCAAGAACGCGAACTGGAAGGCTGTCTCGGCGCTCGAAGACGATCTGGCCAAGACCGGCGACACCACGTCCGGCCTCACAACGGTGCACAAAGCCGGCGTGGTTGCAGCGGTCAAGGACCGCGGCGACTCGCTCATCCTGATTCAACAACTCCTCGTGGCCAGCGACGACTGGCTGGATGCGGCACTGGCCAGCGCGCAGTCACGATCCAGCGGATCCGCAGGCGACAGTGCGGCAGAAGACGTGGGGCAAATCTGTGCCGAGTGGCAGGCATTCACCACTGTCCCGTCCGCCACAAACGACGGTGAGGAGCGGTGACCAACGTGTCCGTGTATGACAAGGCCGTGCAGCTGCAAAACCGCGCCCGCCAGATCGCGGCGGGCGCCGTCGGGGAAAAGGAGGCGGCCCGCGCGCTGAGCCGCTCGAGAGAACTGCGGGCGGGCCTGGCCGAACTCAGAACGCAGGTGGAGTTGAGCCACGCACTGGCCGCCCTGGGCGCGGCACATCAACCTGACCTGTCCGGCATTGACGCCGCGCGCTCCGCCTTCGAGCGCAAGGCCCTCAATGGGCTGCCCAGTGACGCGGTCTTCAACACGGCCAGGAAGAAAGTGCAGGAAACCGCAAGCAGGCTCAAGGCAGAGAGCACCGCGGCATGGGCCACCTGGGCCACCGCTCAGGTCGCTGCTCTTCCGCTGGCCCGCATCCCTATCCTGTCGCACGGGGAACGCGAAGCCGCACGTACCAGGGAGAAGGACCTTCGCCAGGCCGTCGCCCCCAAGAACCTGTCCAAGACAGATCTCACCCTCTTCACCGGCACGTACGCCCTCCTCGCGGAGTCCCTGCTCGACAAGAGCGATCCTCCCGGCGAACTGCTGGCTCTCCTGGACGTGCTGGAAAAGCGCCCCAGCCCCACGCTCCGCGACATCACCGACAGCGATATCGCGCTGCTGCGCCAGTTCGAGATGGACATCCACATCACTCTGCAGAGGAGCGGAGCGTGACCGAGCAACTCGATATTCGCTTCGCGAACGAACTTCTCAATCGCCTCGAAAATCACGAACTCCCCTTGTTGAACTGGGGGGTCACGGAGACTGCCCTTTCCAGAGCCGAGGTGATCGAGACCATTGACGATCTCCTGCACAGACACGAGGCCGCCCCGACGGGCATGTCCGCCGACGCCGTGCTGGAGGAGTTCCTGCTTCGTGCCCTGCTGTTCGAGGTGCCGGTTCCCGTGACATCGCCGCCGCGGTATCGCACCCGCCTGGCGGAGACGCTCAGACTCACCACCGGTCTTCGGCAGCTCTTCGACCGAGGCGGCTGGGCGAAGGAGGAACAGCCGGGCTGGTGGCAGCACCAGCGCCGCCTGGTCGCCGACTACCGGCTACACGTAGCCCCTCGACGCTACCCGCACCGGGATATCCGGGCATCCGATGCCCTGCGCGAACTGGCCCACCTGCCCCACTGGGGGGAGGTGCAAAGCCACGTCGCAACCGCCCAGATGCAGGGCCGCAAACTGGCGCGCTTCCAACTGGAGGCCACCCGGTCGGTGTTCATGTCCCTCAACTCCGAGCGATCCAAGGGGATCATCGTCGGTGCCGGTACAGGTAGCGGTAAGACACTCGCGTTCTACCTGCCTTCCTTTGCTGCAATGGCCCAGCACGCGCACCCCGGGACGGCAAAGCGCGTGCACACCCTGGCGCTCTATCCGCGCAAAGAACTCTTGCGCGACCAGCTTCGAGAATCGATCCGCTCGGTGGACGATGTCGAGCAGGCACTGCGTCAAAGCAGGCGGCGTCCCATCCGAGTCGGCGCGCTCTACGGAGACACCCCGTGGAATGCCAGGGACCGCAGACTCGAACCGAACTCCGGCGTCTCCAACGCCTGGAAGCGCACTTCCCACGGCGTGGTGTGCCCGTTCCTCCCCTGCACCACCCCAACCTGCGGCACGGGGGAACTCTTGTGGACCGACGAGGACCGCAGGCGCGACCGTGAACAACTGACCTGCACCCGGTGCGGATACACCCTGCAGGACGGGCGTCTTGCGCTCACTCGGGAATCCCTCAAAAAGAACCCGCCGGATCTGCTGTTCACCACGACGGAGATGCTGAACCGTTCCAGCGGCGACAGCTATCTGGAGTGGCTGCTCGGCTGGCGCGGCGCCCCCTCGGCCCCCTCTCTTGTGCTGCTGGATGAGGTGCACACCTACAGCGGCCTGCACGGTGCGCAGGTGGCCCTGCTGCTGCGCCGCTGGCGTGAGGCCGCCCGACGCCCCATGACGTTCGTCGGCCTGTCCGCAACCCTGCGCGACGCGGACAAATTCTTTGCGCAACTGGTCGGTCTGCGGCCGGGCGACGTCGACCCGATTGAACCGGCCGAAGAGGCCATGCAGTCCGAAGGCCGCGAATACGCCCTTGCACTGCGCGGCGACCCGGTATCCGGAACAAGCCTGCTGTCCACTTCGATCCAGACGGCCATGCTCCACGGCCGCATGCTCGACCTGGACACGAGGCAATACCTGTACGGCTCCACCGGCTTCCTGTTCACCGACGACCTGGACGTCACCAACCGCTTCTACAACGACCTGCGCGACGCGGAAGGCGGCCAGAACCGGGCCGGCCGGCGCAACGGCCGGAAGCCCGTCCTTGCGGGCCTGCGCTCCTCTGAACGCAACGAGCACGCTGCGCGCTACCTCGATGGTCAGTCCTGGGACATCGTCGAAAAGATCGGTCATGACCTCGACCCCACCTTGCAACTCCACCACTTGCATGTTGGCCGGACCTCCTCCCAGGACGTTGGAGTCGATCACAACGCGAACCTGACCGTAGCGACGGCGTCCCTAGAAGTCGGCTTCAACGATCCGCGCGTAGGCCTGGTCCTCCAGCACAAAGCGCCCCGCGATGCAGCCTCGTTCATCCAGCGGCGCGGCCGCGCCGGCCGAGAGCGCGGCACCCGGCCAATGACGGTGGTCACCCTCTCGGACTACGGCCGCGACCGGCTCGCCTACCAGGCATACGAAACCCTGTTCGCGCCGCAGGTGCCGGCCCGGAGCCTGCCCATCGGCAACCGCTTCGTCCTCAAGATCCAAGCCACGCAGTCCCTGCTGGACTGGGCCGGCCGCAAACTCCGTTCGAAGAAACTATGGGCCGACCCCCGCAAAATACTCAGAGCCCCCGCCAGCCATACCGTGCGCGACGAGGACCGGCCGGGCCACAACATGCTGACCTCCCTCCTGCAGGCCATCCTCGACAAGCCTGACCTGCAGGACGAACTAGCCCAGCACCTGGGAAGAGCGCTGCAGATCAGCGCAGACGAGGTGCAGGCTTTGTTGTGGGAGCAGCCTCGCTCACTGCTGCTGTCGGTCGTTCCCACCGCGTTGCGCCGGCTGCACAGTGACTGGTCGTTCCAGCGCATTGAACCGGGCGCCAAGGAAGGCACGCTGCTTCCCGAGTTCATCACGCGCTCGCTCTTCGAGCCGCTGAACTTGCCCGAGGTCGAACTGCTTCTGCCATTCACCACGCACGACACGCTGGAGCAGTTGCCCATCGCCCGAGCGCTGCGCGAGGCCGTACCAGGGCGCGTCAGCCGACGATTCGGACACCGCAGAGACGAACACCGCACATGGCTGCCGGTACCGCCCGCCGGCGACACGTTGCCACTGCCCCAGATCGTTCAGCATGCCGATCCCGAGGGCACCTGGCATCCTGAGGGGCACGCATCGGAGGGACTCCAGGTCTTTCGGCCCACCCAGTTGAACCTGGAGCAGCCGGGCCCGGAAATTTCCGACCGGTCGCAGGGGATCCCGCTCTGGGGCACACAGATCGTCGTCTCCCAGGAGGCGCCTCCGACCCCGGCAGACATTCCCAGCCCCTCGCTGTGGCACGAGCGCGTGCAGGCCGTCCGCTTCGGCACGCACGCCGTCGGCAATCCCATCGAGATGCGACGCATGACCTTCGGCGCCGACTGCCAGGTGGCGCTCGAGCGTGGCGAAGTCGAAACCCGCAAGGTCCACTACGAGTTGCACGGCAAACCGGCTGCGCTCGGCTTCCGGCTGGGGGTCGACGCCGTGCAGATCCTGCTCCGGCCCCTGAATACTGCAGACCCCGCCGTCAGGCAGTACCTGTCGTCACCGCAATGGCGGTCCCTGGCGTTCTCGCAAACCTTTGCCGAGGACCCTGCCCTCGATGACGTCGCGAACAAATTCCAGCGCGCGTGGCTGGGCCAGGTCTACCTCACCGCCTTCGCGCTCGAAGGCCTCAAGCAAGCCCGGACCGCCCCCGAGATTCGAGCCTCGCTCGCTGGCGGAGCATGGACCGGGGAACTGCCCCGCATCCTCAACGTCCTCTATCGCGACACCAACGACCCTGACCACGCTATCGAGAATGCGCGGCTGGTCGGCGGGCTCACGGAGTTGCTGCGCGACCCGCAGGTTGTCGCCGCCGTGGACCATGCGGCCGAACACCTCGTCGCCCCGGACATCGCCGAGCGCACGGTGGACCTGGCACAGCGCGCCTATCGCGACACCGTGGCCGCGGCGATCCTCGCCGCCGCGCAGCGTGCCTGCCCCGACGCGCAGGACGGGGACCTGATTGTCGACGTGATGCCGGGGGCTGGCCCCGGTGAACCGGCTGTCGTGTGGCTCAGCGAGACCTCCATGGGGGGCCTGGGCGTTGTCGAGAGCCTGGCACGCTTCTACGCAGGAGACCCCCGGCGCTTCTGGGCGCTTGTCACCAGCGCGTTCGCACCCAGCGACTACGAGTACGTAGATGCCACCCTTACCCGGTTGCTGCGTCACCTGGCCGACGCCCCTCAGGGAGATGCCGCACAGGCCATGCGCGCCCTGCGCGCAGCCGACGGTGCCGAGTCGGCCCAGGAGGCCCTGGACGTTCTACTGGCCGCATGGGAGCAGTTGGACGGCCGCCCTCGGCGCACGGCGGTATCAGCACTGTCCACCCGCCTTCTCCGGCCCGGAACCGGCCCCGACACTGATACGCAGGCCCTGGCTATGGTCGACGCGTGGAGCACATTGGAGCAGAGGCTCGGTGTGGAAGTTGATGCGAACGTCATTGCCTTCGCCGTCGGCGACAAGCAACTGCTCGCCGGCGGAACAAGGCAGTTGACGGCCGACCAGGCCTTCAGCATGCTCTGGCCCCGCGGGCGACAGGCCCGCACACAGGATCTCCAGCACTACCAGCCTTACGCGGACGCGCCGGTACTAGATCGCCTCCTGGTGCGCGAGGCTCACAACGAGCGGCTGCCCGAGGTCGACGTCACCGCCAGCGACTGGGACCTGGCCTATCAAAAGGCGATGTCCGACAGCGGCGCCGCCGACCTCATCTGTCCCGCAGACGCCTCGCGCGCCCTGGCCAAGTCTCTGGTCCGCGTACCGGCCCTCCCGGTGCACCGGGACGTCATGGTCGTCTACGGCGAGGTTCGCGGCTACGCCAGGCATCGAGACGAACTCCGTGTACGGGTGGAGTTGCGGGAGGCAACCCAGTGAAGGATCTGACCAGAACCGTGCGCACCAGCGCCCGTACAGGGCTGCGCATAGACTCGACGCTGTCCGCGGCGCTGATGGCCGAGATACTCGACCCGAGCACCGACCTGTGGCTGGTCTCGCCGTGGATCACCGACATTCAGGTGATCGACAACAGCCACGGCACCTACGACGCCTTCTTCGGCGACGTCCCGCCCAGCGGATGGCGGCTGTCTGACACGCTCCTGCGCATCGCGGGCGCCGGCGCCCACGTGCACGTGATCACGCGCCCGGACTCGCACAATGATGCCTTCCTACGGCGGATGAGTGCGCCCGGCGTGGAGCGAGTGCACATCGAGCGTGACCCCGATGTCCACGAGAAGACCCTGTGCGGGCAGGAGTGGATCCTCACCGGGTCAATGAACTACACGGTGCGCGGCATGGCCAAGAACGACGAACTAGTCACCTACAAGGTGGGCGGGCCGGACGCCGGCCAGGCACGGCTGGACCTGGCACAACGGTGGGGGAGTGTTTCGTGACGCAGATACAGCATGAGCAGCGAGAGGCCCTCGAAACTTTCCTGCAACGCTTCTTCGGCACGGGAAACGGCGTCTGGCCGGTCCTCGATCCCGATTACCGCTTCAAGGACCGCACTCTTCCCTTCGTCGAGGCCCTTCGCCGCGGCGACGACGCCCCGGCCGTGCTCCCGCGCGCCTATACGGACCGCGACCGCTTCGTTGTCTATGTCATCGCGCGGGAACCCGGGGAACGGGCCAAGACAGCCGAGTTGATCCGGGCCTTCGCCGGCCCCACTTACATCGCGTATGACGAGCAGGTCGGCATCCAGCCCGTATGGCTGGACCCTGCCGACCCCGTCGAGCAGGCCATCCGCGACTACGCCGGCGAGCGGGCCACGTTCCGTCTGGAGACGGGGCGCACCCTCGAGCACCGCCGGAATCTTGCCGGGGCCCTGGAGTTGATGCAAAGGACCCAGGCGCGCCGTCCCCCCAGGATGTGGCGGGTGGCAAAGCCGATCGGCCGGCTCCTGGCAGAGTTCGACGCTTCCCTCTCCGCGGGAGCCGAGGCAGCCTCGAGCGTGGTCCTCGACCACTTGGAAGCGGCGGGCGTCACTGCGGCCAACCTCGCCAACTTGAGGATCAAGCGGCTTGACCGGCTCGGCCGCAGCGAGGAACTCCTCCAACTGCCCCGACTGGCCGACGTCGTCCAACAAGACCTTCCCCTCCCGGTCAGGGAAGCCATTTTGAACGCCGTGTACGCGGCACTGGAACGGCCCCTGGTGGAGGGTGATCTGCCGGCCGCGCGGGCACGGCTGGAGGAGCAGGGACGGATCGTCTCTGCCTTGCTGGACACCGCTGGAGGCAACCTCGGCGCCCCGGCCCTCTCCGTGCTTTTGCTGGCGGCCACCATCGTCGATGACCTCCCTGTCCTGCGTCGTCTCGCGGAAGCTGTACACGGTCAGGACCGCGTCGGCGCATTGTCCCCGCTGCTCTGGCAAGACGCTCAGCGCGTCCTGGCTGAAGGCGATGCAGCCGCAGAGCCTGCCGCCGATGCGGACCCCGGGCCGCAGATTGCCGCAGACGACACGCCGCCGGCCGAGCAGAGTGTCGGCTCCTGGCCGGCCTTTCTCGCTGCCGTAGCCGCGGGGAGCAGCCAGGGCGCCAAGGCCATCGAGGAACGCAGCTGGAGCGCATGGCCCCCGCCGGCAGACCACGACGCAGTGCTGGCCGAGTTGCTGGACGGATTGGAGAACCAGGCTGCCGAGGAGGCCTGGGGGGCGGTCGGGGCGTTCATCGAAGCCGTCGGATATGCGGCCCCCGCGGGCCTGACAGCGCATGCGTTCGTGCGGAACGCGGTCGCCTTTGACCGGTTCGGCCCCGGCGACCTCGCCGCGCTTCAGGCACTGGTGGAGATTGCACTGCGTGCTGCCCCCTCCGCACAGACTTATGCCGAACTACTTGATGAGATCGGCGCCTATCGCAGCCGCTGGGTTTCCCCCGAACGGGCCGCGATTGCGCTGGACTTCGTCGATCGGCTGTTCCTGGCCGCCTGCCCGGACCAGCAGGCCCGCAGCACGCTCGCCTACGACCTGCTGGAGCCGCTGTGGCGCCACCAGGGACGGCTCAACGAAGCAGACCTGGCGTTCGCCAAGCGTCTGTCCGAAGAAATGGACGTCCCGTTCTCCTGGCAGGAGCGGGCTGCCTCCGACGGCGACCAGGAGTCGCCGCTCTCCGATATTGCGCCCATGAAGGTGCTGCTATATTCCCTGGACGAAGCCGTGCTCACACGCTGCGCCGAAGAGATCAAGCAACTGGCCCCCGCGGTGGACGCCGCTCGATCCAGCGATCATGTCGGCAGCGCGCAACTCCGGCAGAAGGCTCGCTCCGCTGATCTGGTCGTCATCGCGACGCGCTGTGCGAAGCACGCGGCAACCGGCTTCATCACGCAGCACGCCCGTACCCAGCACATCTTCTATGCGGACGGCAGCGGCTCGGCATCCATGCTGCGGGCGGCGGTCACCGGCCTGCGCTCTGCTGCAGGAAGCCGCTGACGCACCGGTGGCCTCCCCCTCCCCACTTTCGTGGATGAGGCCACCGGTGGAAACCACAAAGGTGTGACTACTTGCTGACCCGGGCCTGCAGGTGGCTGCTGAGCAGCCGCACGTCGCCGGCCGTGTTCTGGAGGCTGTTCCAGTTGCGTTCCTGGCCGTCCGAGAACATCCATTTGCCCGATGTCCAGGCCACATGGCCTTCCAGCCCGCGCAGGGTGCTGCGGACCTTGTCCCAGTTGACCTTGCTGTAGTGGACGTCCGCGGTGAGCCGGTCCATGACGAAGCCCATGGCCTGGATGCCCACACCATGGGTCAGCCTCGACTCCTTGGGAGGCTTGCCCCACGCGTCCTTGAACATGCTCGCCACGGGCTTCCAGAAGGACAGCAGATGCGCCAGCATTGCCTCTTCGTCGCCGGTACCGTCCTCGGCGTTGCGGTACTGGTACAGGGCGCCTTCGTAGATGCTGTGTTCCAGCATCTTCAGAACGCTGTTGTCCTTGATGTTGCCGCCGGGCGACGTGGGGCTACTGATCCTTCCACTGAAGGGGCCATCCCCCATGTTCAGCAGGACCATGATCTTCGCCGCGAGTTGGCGGCGCGCGTACGAGCGCGGCAGTTGGCCAGTGGTCTCGGGCAGCAGTTCGTACACGAGGCCCTTGGGTAGCGGCTTGGTCGAGTTGACCAGGATGAACTGCGACCGCTGCTCTTCCTGGGAGGCAATGAATCCCACTGCCGCGACGGGGAACTCCGCCAGGTCGGCGTCCCGGATCGCGGCGCTGCGCTGCTGGCCGTCTACGAGCCAGGCCGGCTTTTCGTGCTCGGCGAGCGACTCGTCGACGGGGATGACCAACTCGCCCGGGACGGCGTAGTCGATGCCCTTGGTGGGCCGGCCGGCAACGAACTCCACGCGGTCGTCGAACGCAAGGACCAGGGCGTTGGGCAGCATCGCCCCGTCGGACTCGAGGTAGCGGCGGATAGCCCGGATGTGGCTGAGGGCCTCGGGGCGCTGATACCCCTGCAGTTGCTTCTCGTCATCGCGGCGGATGCGCGAGACGGCGGTGAAGTCGTGCAGCTTCTTGCCATCGACCGCGAAGCAGTAGATTTGCTTGTCGCCTTGATTCACTTGCAGGGCGGGGAGTCGCAACGCGTATCGGTCGGCCACATCTTCTCCTAGGTGGGCAGTTCGTAGACATCGGGCGGTTCAGGTGTTCACGTGAAGTTGAGCTTGCTCATCTTCGCCTGGAGGACGGTCATGTTATGAAATCCGCGACGCTTGTTCCGTTCGGTGCCGCGGAAGATGACGATCTCGACGCCCAGGTCCTTGCAGAGAAGGCAGGAGCAGTGCTCCCAGGGCCGGTCGGCCAGGGTTTTCTTGTATTTTCCGTGGTACTTGGCCCATTTTTTCTCGTCAACGAGAGTCAAATAGGTCTCCAGGGCCGCCATGGCCTTGGGCAAGTCCAGTTGCTCGCTGCCGTACGCACGCAAGGCGTGGAGGCATTCGCGCTCAGCCTTGATGGCGGCTGACTGGGAGACCACTCCCGCCAGAATCTGCCTCTTGAGCGTGGGGTTCCCGTCGACCTGGGGGACCCTGACGGCCGTGTAGGTGTCCTCGGCGGTGTGGAAGTTGTTGCGCTCGTCCATGAAGGCCTGCCGGAAGGCAGACGTACTGTCGAAGCTGGCCACGCCGCGCTTGGAGAATTCTTCCATGCTGCCGATGCGCGTGATGCCCAGCAGGTGCAGTTTGGTGTTGTCCTTGTCGCGGATCTCTTCGATCTTGTCGAGGCAGGCCATGATCTCGTGGGTCTTGAGGGGGACCATGCCTCCCAGAGCGATGCGCTTGTATCCCATGTTCTGGAGTTGGGTCACGCTGTCGGCATAGCTGGCTGGGCTCCATCCCTGGGCGGCCCCGAAGGGGATGACCTTGCTCTTGCGGGCCTCGATGCCAGCAAGGAATTCCTCGGCGAGCCTCAGCGAGATGCGCCGACGCTCGGCCCACGCTGGGTCGACCTCGGCTTCGGTGGCCTCCGGCCGGTAGCCGAAGATCACGTGGTCGATGCTGACACCCTCGTCGAACTGGCATCCTTCATAGAAATCGAGAACTTCTTCAACTGAGTACGGAGGGATCTTCTCGTCGACGTAGTTGAATGCGCCGCAGTCTCCGAGACTTTCCATTCCTTCGGGGAGTCGGAAGAAGTCTCGAACGCCGAGGCGGTAGAGCCGCTGTCGTTGGGGAGCAGTGTACTTTCCGGCACCCTTGACAGAGCCGTCAACGATGGCCTTGCTGACCAGTATGCCTTTGTAAGGGGCGGGAGTGACTACCTGGTGCGCATAGCGGTCATCGCGTTGCCGGACACGAAAGTCGGAGTATTCATCGGTAAGGAAGTTGTAACTCGGGCTGACTTGGTCCTGACTGTCCGGAAAATAGAACTTCACGACGCGCTGGTCCTCGACTGGAAGTAGATACGAATCAAAAGGTTCGAAAGGGTACTGATATGCCGTGGTGTGTTCTGGAGTTCGTCCCACGGGGTGTTGAGTTCCGGCCAGCGCCCCTTGGTCCAATGGCAGTGGGGAGCGATGAGCGCCAACTCGGCCTTGGCTCGCTCGTAGGCCTCGGGTGAACCCGGTTCGGCGACAGCGAGGACCCGGTCCATGACTCGGTCCATGAGTCGCCCCATCGAGCGGATGCCAACACCGTGCATGAGGCGGCTCTTGGTCGGTGACATGCCCCAGGCCTCGGGGAAGGTGTCCCGCACCGCGCTCCAGTAGGTGATGAGGATGCTGCGGATCGTGGCGGTGTCGACCGTCCCGTTCGAGAGGTTCTTGTACGGGAAAAGGGCGCCCGACGGCTTCAGGGATTCCTCGATGGCGGAGATCAGACTGTTGTCCTTCACCACGGCGCTGGTTCGCTTGTCCGTGATGGTCGACGCCTGTTTGATCAGTCCTTTGAAGGGGGAATCGGCGTCCTGGTTCAGAGCATTCACCAGGACAGAGGGGAGTTTCTTCGCGGACAGTTTCGTCGGGAGTTTGGTGTGCACCTCGGGGAGAAGTTCCGTCACAAGGTTACCGGGCAGTGGCGACACCGTGTTGACGCGCAGGAACTGATCCCGCTGCACCTCGACGTCCTCGGCGACAAAGCCGGCCACCATGACGGGCAGCTTGGATCTGCGAGTGCGCGCGAGCGCTAGGCTCCGCTGCTGGCCGTCCACGATGAAGGCAGGCCGGGGTGCACTGGGCGACTCGGGCAGGAAGATCTCCAGCGTCCCGATGGTGGAAAGACCGTCCGTGCTGTTCGGCCCGCGGCTGCCTCGGAACCGCACCGAGGCCGGAAGGGCAAGGATGAGGCCGTTGGGGAAGAGCACGTCCTCGCTGTCGAGGTACTCCAGGATCTGCTTCACGTGCTGCTTCTTCTCGGGCCTCTGGTACCCGAACAGTTTGCCCGCTTCGTCCCGGGAGATCCGCGAGACATCGGCCACCCGGTCAATCTCTCCCGCCTCGAGCGCGAACACGTACAGCGGGATGCCCGGATTCTGCTCGACCCGCAGTGCCCTGCGCCTGATGACGTCTTCTGTCACCGCTCCCCCATGGTCCTCTTGTACAGACTGGCAAACCTGCTCTGCTCACACGCTCGACCGCTGTCGCGCAGCGCCCGCAGCAGCCGGGTACGGGAGATGTCCGGCACCTTCGCCACCTCCCGCCCGATAAAAGCGATCACGTCATCATCCGACATGGGTTTCCGGTTGTACTGCACCGGCTTCGTGGTGGCGGTCGACCACGCGGTCCACGCCTTCTGCGCCTCCGGCGAGGTGAGCGCATGGCCCTGGGAGTGCTCGAGCCACGCTGCGGCCATGCGCGCGTTCAGGCTCGTCAACGTACCGCCCAGCGCGTGGCTCAGGCCGGCGTCGGATCGGACCCGGTGCACTCCGGGGACCTCGCGCACGCCCCCGATGAGCAGTGCCTCGCCGTCTTGCTCCCCCAGGGCGATCAGTTCCTCTTCCATGGCGCCCGCGTAGACCTCGGACAGCACCATCAGGACCGGCCCCCGGCGGCCGAGATCCTGCAGCGTGGCCCGACCGGTTCCCGCCTGAAGGTGGCCCCACCACCGGGCGTTCTCCTCCGATGACGTGGCGACGGCATCGGCGTGCCGCGTGCTGAAGGTTGCCGCATAAACGGGTGTCTTCTGAACCTCGGGCTCCACAGGCTGCAGGCCCAGCCCGGCCGAGGCCACCCACAGTTCCGCCTGGTACCCCGTGGCCGAGGCCGCCGTCACCAGCCGGCGCGATCGGGCCCAGTGGTCACCGCGGTAGAGATTCTTGAGGGAGTGCAGAGAAGGTCCTCCGCGGGCGGTCGCGCTCCGTAGGCGCTCCTGCCAGTTGCCGGAGCGCTGCTTCACGCTGCCCTCCGGCAGGTTCCTGGCGCACAGGGCCGCGTCCGGCCTCTCGACCTTGCGGTCAGTGCACGTAACCACCAGCGATAGTTGCCCCACGCGGTTCGACTCCCGACGCTCATAACTCGTACTTCCTGGTGGTTACTCTACCTGTCAGTTTCCACGCTAGGCTTCAGGCGTACACAACGGTCTAACTAGGGAGTAAGGCATGGCACGTCCTGCGATCGTTCTGCTGAGCGGTGGTCTGGACTCGACCACGGTCCTGGCCATCGCGAAGGACCAGGGCTACACGCCGTACGCCCTCAGCTTCCGCTACGGCCAGCGTCACAGCGTGGAGCTCGAGGCCGCGAAGCGCGTGGTCGAGGCCCAGGGCGCGGCCCGGCACGTCATTGCTGACATTGACCTGCGAGTTTTCGGCGGCTCCGCGCTGACCTCTGACATTGAGGTGCCCAAGCACGACTCTCTTGACCACACCGGGGAGGGCGGCGTGCCGATCACTTATGTGCCTGCACGCAACACGATCTTCCTGTCGTTCGCACTGGCATACGCCGAAACTGTCAACGCGAGTGACATCTTCACCGGTGTCACTGCCGTCGACTACAGCGGCTACCCGGACTGTCGTCCCGAGTACATCGACGCGTACGCAAAGATGGCCAACCTGGCGACCCGGGCCGGCGTCGAGGGCACCCAGCAACTCAAGATCCACTCGCCGCTCATGGAGATGTCGAAGGCCGACATCGTGCGTGAAGGCCTGCGTCTGGGTGTGGACTACTCCATCACCTCCAGTTGCTACGACCCCGACGAACAGGGACGTGCCTGCGGCCGCTGCGAGACCTGCCTGCTGCGCCTGAAGGGCTTCGCCGAGGCCGGTTCCACCGACCCCGTGCGGTACCAGGACGCCTGAGAATGACCTATCTGATCAAAGAGATCTTCTACACCCTCCAGGGCGAGGGCAGCCATGCAGGCCGCCCGGCGGTCTTCTGCCGCTTCTCACGCTGCAACCTGTGGACGGGCCTGGAGAAGGACCGCCATCGCGCCATCTGCAAATTCTGCGACACCGACTTCGTGGGCACCGACGGCGAAGGCGGCGGCCGGTTCGCCACGCCCGAGGGCCTCGCCGAGGCCGTGGAGAACACCTGGCCGTCTGAATCCGCCGAGCACCGCTTCGTCGTGTGTACGGGCGGCGAGCCGCTGCTGCAACTCGACGAAGCAGCCGTCGAGGCCCTGCATGCCAGGGGCTTCGAGGTCGCAGTGGAGACCAACGGCACGCGCGTGCCGCCGGCGGGCATTGACTGGCTGTGCGTGAGCCCCAAGATCGGCTCCGAACTCGTGGTCGATAAGGGCGACGAGTTGAAGCTGGTCTATCCCCAACTGGGTGGGGACCCGGCCCAGTTCGAGGCGTTGGACTTCAGTTACTTCCGCCTTCAACCGATGGACGGCCCCGACGTGGAGGCCAACACCCGTGCAGTGGTCGACTACTGCATGAAAAACCCGCGCTGGATTCTCTCTCTCCAGACGCACAAGTATCTGGGAATTCAGTAAATGGAAATCTTTCGCGAGTTCAACTTCGAGGCGGCGCACCGGCTGCCCAACGTCCCCGAGGGCCACAAGTGCTCCCGACTGCACGGTCACTCCTACAAGGTGATCGTGCACGTCGAGGCGCCGGTCGACCCCGAGGCGGGCTGGGTATTGGACTTCGGTGACCTCAAGCGGACGTTCAAGCCGATCGAGTCGCAACTCGACCACTATTACCTGAACGACATCGAGGGCCTGGAGAACCCGACCAGCGAGGTCCTGGCCCGCTGGATCTGGGAACGTCTCCAGCCCAACTTGTCGGGGCTCTCGGCTCTTACGGTCCGCGAGACGTGCACCTCGGGCTGTACGTACCGGGGCGAGTGAGCATGCACGACATCCAAAACGAGACCGACTCCCGGGGTATTGAACTCGACCGGGTCGGTATCGACGGCGTCCGCTACCCCGTGTCCTTCGAGGACGGCCACCTCGGTCAGGAGGGCATCGCGGACTTCGAGGTGACGGTCCGCCTCCAGCACGACCGGCGCGGTACGCACATGAGCCGCATGGTTGCCCTCGTGCACGAGCACTTGCAGAGATTCGACCCGCGGCGGTTGCCCACCGTCCTCAAGACCGGTGCGGATCTGCTGGATGCGCCCGCCATCACCGTGGCGATGGCCATGCCCGTCAGCACGACCGTGGTCGCCCCGGCAAGCGGCCGTGAGTCAAAGCAGGTGCACGACATTCGCATCGAAGGGCACTGGGACAACGGCAACGTGACGGTCCAGACGGCCGTGACCGCGGAGGTGACCAGCCTCTGCCCGTGTTCCAAAGCCATCTCCGACTACGGCGCACACAATCAACGCAGCCAGGTCACGCTCACCGTGACCGGCCAGGGCGACACCCCCTACCCCCTGCCGGTTCACGGCGCCGTGCGGTTGCTGTCGTCCTCTGCCTCGGCGCCAGTGGTGCCCTTGGTCAAGCGCGCCGACGAGCGTGTCCTGACCATGCAGGCGTACGACAGTCCAGTGTTCGTTGAGGACATGGCCCGCACGGTCAGTGCCTCCTGCCGGGATCGGGGCCTTCGGCACGCGGTAAGTATCCGCAACCTGGAGAGCATCCACAGCCACGATGCCATCGCCTTCATCTCTGGTTAGCCACCCAGTCCACGGCATCCAGCGCGCGGGCTCTCTCTGGCCCTGCCCCTGTGCATCGCATGGGCCGGGCCAGCTTTCGTGCGCCTTTCAGTCTGGAACGCCTGTGCCGGGGGGTATCGGCTTGTGTTCCGTAGATGGTTCAGGTCAGGGCGGTGAGTGCGAGGCAGACGGTGTCTGGCCGCGTGCGCGCCCGCATTCGAATGGGCGGGGGCTCGATGGCCGTTCCATCCCACAGGGACGGGTCGGCCGGTATTCAGCAGCTGTGCCACATCCCTCGATCCGGTCAGCTGCGACCCCTGGGTGAACGGCGCAGCCTCGGTGCCGGGTGTGCGGTCCGGCCACACTTGCAGTGCCCTCAGTTCGGAGGCCCTCAACGAGGCTACGGCGTCGGCGTCAGTCACGCGGCGCTACACAGCTGACGTGCGGGGAGGCCCTACGCTTTCCCGATTCGAAGCAGGGGCGTTTCGAGGCCTCGCTGCGACGGGCCCCTGGCCTGCGGTTTCGTAATTATCCGCAAGGCCCACGGAGGCGATTGGGTCAACGGGGACCGGTGGGGTTCCTGCTGATCCTGGTGGGCTTGGGGTGCGGCCGTAGTCGCGGCCCCCGGTCAGTGTAGCGGGTGGGGCACCTTGATCAATGGCGGATGAGGAGGGGCCTGGAGCGGCCGGGAGATGGCGCGGAAGGGGGTTCGCGGTCGGGGGTGCCGGTCGGAACCCCCGGTGTTCGGTGGGAGCCCGCGGTGTCGACCGACACCCCGGTGTTCGGTGGGAGCCCTCGGGTCGGCCGGAGCCCCGGTGGGCGGGGTCGGGCAGGTCACGGGGCCGGCCTCGGGCGGTCGGTACGTCCAGGGGGGAGCAGTGCGATTTCTTCGGCCGGTGTCACCGTCCTGATCGGGTCCGTCCCTCGCCTGCGACGGCGGTGGCGGCCTGAACGCGATCCGGTGGTGGGCCGGGTGGGGCGGGCTGGGAGGTATCGCGGGGCGCGCCCGGCCGGGTGTGAGGGGTGGGCGCGAGAGGGGCTCGGGATGACAGGGATGTGGCGGCAGCTCCCCGTCTCCTCGCCCCGGGCCGGTGTTCGCCCTTCTCACCGTTCTCACGGGCGAGTTGGCGGAGCTTTTGGTTCCGCAGGTTCCCCTCCCACCCCCGTTCCACGGTTCGGCCATGGTGGGGGCGCGGGCCGGGCCCGCTACGGTGACGAGGTCTTCGCAGGTCGAGACTGGCGCGGGAGTGAGACGTGGAACGTGGGGAAGAGCGGATCCGGGGAGGGAAGCGCCACCATGAGCGCATCATCCGCTGACGGCGGCGGGCGCGGAGAGGGCGCGCGGCGTGAGCCGTCCCGCCGTCCCGCCGTGCCGCGGGCCGGAGCCGGGGCCGGGGCCGGGCGACGGTGGGCGGTGCGGCTTCCGGCCTCGGACCCGGGGCTGTTGCGGCTCATGGCCGGGCTGCGGACCGTCCTGTCGGTCGGACTGACCCTGGGGGCGCTGGCGTTCGTGGGCCTCCCCCTGCGGGTCCAGGTCGCGGGCGCGATGGGAGCGCTGGTCACGACCATCGCGATCGGCGAGCGCCGCCCGCGCGAGCAGGCGGTGACGCTCGCGCTGGGGCTGCCGGTGGCGGCGGCGTCGGTCGCGGCGGGCACCGCGCTGGCGCCGTATCGCGTCCTCGCGGACGCCGTGTTCATCGCGGTGATCTTCGCCGCGGTCTACATCCGGCGCTTCGGGCTGCGTGGCAAGGCGCTCGGGATGATCGCCTTCCAGATGTTCTTCATCGCGCAGTTCGCGCAGGTGAACCTCGCCCAACTGCCGCAGGTGGGGCTGGCCTTGCTGGTGGCCTTCGGCTGTGCTGCGGTCGTGCGGTTCGGGGTGGTGCGGGTGACGCCCGAGCGGACCCTCGACCTGCTGATCGGCTCCTTCCGCACCCGGCTCCAGCAGGCCGTTTCCGCGATGGTCGAACTGGCCGAGGCGGGGGCGGGCGGCCCCTCGGTACGCGCCGGGGCGCCCGGACAGGACTCGGGCGGAGTGGCGGGAGGCGGTGCGGAGGCCGCCACGGAGCGGAACGGTCCACCCCCGGCCGGGGAATCGGCGGCAGGCTCCGGTGCGGACGGTTCCGCTTCCGGGCCGGGCGAGCCGGACGAGCGGGATGACCGGGCCGAGCGGCGGCTGCGGCGCCGGATCGTCCGGCTGCACGAGGCGGCCCTGATGATCCAGGACCGGCTGGAGGACAGCGACCCGGACGAGCAGACGGCCGCCTCCGTCGAACGCCGCGTCGCCGGAATGGAGGTCTCCGCCGAGCGGCTGGCCGCCGTCCTCCTCGACCACGACCGTCCGCCGCACACCCCGTCCGTCACCGCGCGCCTGCGTGAGCTGTACCAGGCGGTGAGCCGGGACTGGCTGCTCCAGCGCACTCCCGTCGGGCTCGGCTACGTACGGGAGCGGCTGCTGGGCTACTGCGAAACCGAGCGGCTGGCCCGCGAACCGGCGTCCGACCAGGAGGTGCTGCGCGCCATCGGCGAGTTGGTCTACAGCGCTCTGGGACTGGAGATCGCCCTGGGCCGGGGTGACGGTGACGCGGACGACCGCCCCCGGACCAGCCGGTACCGCGAGGAACTGGAAACGGAGGAGCTGTCCCGGCGCGCGGAGCGTGAACGGCCCGAGGGCGGTGGCCGTGCCGTCCCCCTCTCGGGTGAGGGCGCGCGGGACGGTGCGCGCGCCGATGCCGGGGCGCCCGGTACGGACGGCGAACGCGGACGGCCCGGTACGGACGGGAGCAGCGACGGAGGAGGGCGGGCGCTCGGGGCCGGCAAGGCGTGGTCCTTCGGCCGGAAGCCGAAGGACAAGAACAAGAACAAGAACAACGACGAGCCGAAGGACCCGAAAGGCAAGGAGAAGCGGAAGGGCGAGAGGGAACGGGCGGGTGAAACGGCGCGGAAGGACGGCGCGACGCCCGGCACCGACGCGGAGGAACCGTCCGACGGCGAACCCCGCGGTCTGCGCCGTCCCAGCACCCGCACCGCATTCCAGGTCACCGTCGGCTCCGCGCTGGCCATCGCCGGCGGTGAACTGCTGTCGCCGCAGCGGTGGTACTGGGCCGTCCTCACCTGCTGGGTGGTCTTCCTCGGCACCGCCTCCACCGGCGAGATCCTGGTCAAGGGCTACCGGCGGCTCACGGGCACGGCCATCGGGGTGTTCGCCGGCGCCGGTCTGGCCGGTCTCGCGGGCGGGCGCCCCGGGCTCGCGTTCGGCATCATCCTGATCTGCGTCTTCGCCGCGTTCTACGTGGCGCCCGTCTCGCACACCCTGACGTCGTTCTTCATGACGTCGATGCTCGGCCTGCTCTTCACCCTCCTCGACACCTACAGCAGCGCCGTGCTGCTGCTGCGCGTCGAGGAGACGCTGATCGGCGTCGCCTGCGGGCTGATCGCCGCGCTGCTGGTGCTGCCGATCCGCACCTCCGAACACACCGACGGGTTGCTGCGCACGGTCCTGGAACGGATGCGGGACGTCACGGAGGAGGCGGTACGCCGCCTCAGCGGTGAGCGGGGCGGCTCGGCACCGGTCGCCGGCGCCGATCTGCTGGAGGCCGCCCGGGAACTGGACGACGCGCTGGACGGCCTGCGCGCCGCCGTCAAACCGCTCACGCACCCCATCAGCCCACTGCGGACCCGGAGCCAGACCGCCCGTTACATCCTCGCGCTGCTGGACGGCGGCGCCTACCACGTGCGCAGCCTCGCTGCCGTCGCCGAACAGGTGACCGGAGGCAGCCGGATCAGCCCCGACCCCCGGGTGGCCTCCGCCGCCGGACGTCTCTCCCGCAACCTGCGGACGCTCACCGACAGCCTGGCGGAACCCGGGGAGCGGCCCGCCGAGGGCGGTGTGCTGCTGCCGGCCTCCGACACCCTCACGCTCGCGGTGATCGAACACCCGGCGCGATCCCCGGTCGGCGCCCGGGTGGCCCGGCACATCCAGCGGCTGGACGAGATCGTCATCGGGCTGGCCGAGCCGCTGGGCGTACCCGTGGAGGGCGGCGGCACCCGGGGGCGGACGCCTTCCGGGGGAAAGCCCGCGCCCCCGAACGGGCAGGACGACGCCGGCGGGGCGGCCGCCTGACCGGGCTCGCGTGGACGACCCGCCGGCCGCGCGCCCCGGCGCGCGATCGCGCCGAGGCCGGACGGCACGGGCCTCGCCGGACGGCGGGGCGGCCGGGAGGCGGCAGGTCGGGACGGCAGCAGGTCGGGACGGCAGCAGGTCGGGACGGCGGAAAGGGGATGCGGACAGGGCTCCGGCCGGTGACCGGGCGCCTTCGCCGCATGATCGGGCCGGCGGGAGCGGCGGCGCGTCGTCCGCCGCCGGTCACGGCCGCGTGACGCGGATCCGGTGGGTACCGTCCGGCTCCCGTCCCGTGACCCGGACGGTGACGCCCGTGCGCGGGTCCCGGTAGCTCTCGCCCACGCCGAAGGGCGCGTCCGTCAGCTCCGCGGTGAGGTTCGGGGACCGGGAGCAGCCGCCGCTGCCGGGGGTGCTGTCCCGGACCTCGACCGGGCCGTCGCCGGTGGACACCCGCGTGTCCACCCAGTAGACGAGGACACCGGGTTTGCAGACTTCTTCGTCGTTGCCCGTGCGGGTACGGACCTCGGCGGCGTAACCGGCCGTGTCGGTGACGGGTATGTAGACGAGCCGGGTGTCCGGTCCGGCGGAGGTGTCGTGGCCGGGGCGGCGGTGTCCGGTGACCCCGTCCGCGCGGGTGGGCGCGTGGGTGGGAGCGCGGACGGGAGCGGGGCCTCGGACGGCCCGGGGGGCGGTGTCCGGGAGGCCGCCCATGTCCCTGATCTCCCCGGCGGCGGCGGCGGTGGGGGCGGCGGTGGTGGGGGCGGTCGGGGTGCCGGTGTCGCCGCCGGCACCGGGGCCTGTTTCGGTGCCCGTGCCCGTGCCTGTGCCTGTGCCTGTGCCTGTGCCTGTGCCTGTGCCTGTGCCTGTGGCTGTGCCTGTGCCCGTGCCCGTGCCTGTGCCCGTGCCCGTGCCGGTTCCGTCCGGGGTCGAGACGCGCTCCGTGCTGCCGTCCTGCCCGCGGCCCCCGGCCCGGCCGGCGTCCCAGGGGCCGGAACGGCCGCCGTCCGCGGGGAGGGGCTCGCCGAGCGGGCGGAGGGTGTGGTCGCTGCTTCCGCTGCCGGTCGCGCACGCCACGTGCCGTTCGTCGTCGAGCCAGCCGAGTTTGCGCTTGTGCCAGCCGAGGAAGTCGTTGCCCGGCCCCCAGTCCTCCGACATCAGATCCCAGTGGCCGACCCGGTGGCCACCGTCGGCGGTGTAGAGGTCGGGCAGCCCCAGGGCGTGGGCGTTCTCGTGGGGGAGTACGCGGTAGGCGTTGGCCGCCGCCCCGGGCGAACCGTCGTCCTGGCGGCTGTAGATGAACGAGACGGCGCTCAGGGGTATGCCGTCGGCGCGCGGGGAGTCCTGCACGCCTTCCATGCCGGTGAAGCTCACCGACAGGACGGAGTCCGCCGCGGGGGGCCCGGCATTGGGGGTCACCAACACGTTGACCAGGTCGTACCGGCCGAAGTCCACCCGGGCGTCGGCGGCCCGTACGAGGTCCCGCACCAGCCGGCGGTAGCCGGATTCGTACCCCGAGCCGCGGGTGATGCCGTACTCGGCGAACGGGCGGGGCATCCGCAGCCAGCCCTTGACCGGGGTCTCGGCGCGGTAGTCGAGAGCCCCGTAGGAGCTGGTGGCGTACCAGTCGGCGGTGGCCGGGAAGAACTCGGCGAAACGTTCCCGCGCGCTGCCCTCGCCGCGTACGTCGGGGAAGTCGATCATGAGGGTGAGGGCATGGAGCGTGCCGGTGCTCGGTGCGTGGCCCGGCGGGGTGGGGACGCCCTCCGACAGCTGGACGCCTCCCGAGTATCCGGGACCGCAGGTGGCGCCGGGACGGGCGAGCGACGCGGCACCCGGGCCGGGGAGGGCCACGGGGACGGCGGCCGGCGCCCCGGCCAGGGATATGGATATGGACGTCAGCGCGAGGACGGCAGCCGAGAGGCGGGGCAGCCGGGGGGACCGGGACCGGAGCGGGCCCGGGGACGGCCGGGGTGGGGTGCGCGTGCGGGCGCTCCGCGCCTGCCTGGTGCGCCGGGAGCCGGGGTGCCCGCCGGTGCGGTGCCGGCCGGTGAGGTCCGGGCGGGTGACGTGCTGCCGCATGCGGTCGCCTTCGTGGTCGGTGCGCCGCCGGTCGAGGCGGTTCGGGCGGGGCCGGGACGAACGGGACCGGGTGCCCTCGGGGGCAGCGGCCCTGGGGGCCGTGGGCGTACGGGTGTACGGACGGCCCCGGACGTCGTCCCGTCCGTTCCTGGGTGTGACCACTGTGCGCCGAGTGACCGAAGAGGCGCGCGCGGTAGGCGGCCGATCGTGGGGAAACGGTGCTCCGATCGGGGGTGGCCGGGGTCGGCCGGGGTTTCCGCGGGCCGCCGGTCGCTGCGCTCCTCCCGCGCACACACACCGCGATGTGGCGGGCGTCACGTCGCGACGGGAAATGGTCCGGGGCGGGCTCCTGTTCGACTGTGTGGGACACGAACCGGGGAGATGTTCCCCGGTTGGCCCCCGGGTTACGTGACAGTGGCCCGGCCCGGTCCCCGTGAACCTGCCGAGCTGTGGACCTGCCGAGCTGTGGGAGCTACAGAGCTGTGGGACCTGCTGAGAGGAGAGAACCGTGCGGACCCCCGCCACCGCGCCGACGCGCAAGGAGGAGCCCCGCCTGCGGGCCGACGCCCTGCGCAACCGCGAGCGGATCGTGGCGGCCGCCCGGGAACTGTTCGTGGAGCACGGAGCCGAGATCCCGCTGGACGAGGTCGCACGCCGGGCGGGAGTCGGCAACGCGACGCTCTACCGGCACTTCTCCGACCGCGACGACCTCATCCGCCGGGTCACCCTCCATGTCACGGAGCGGATCATCACCGCCGCCGAGACGGCGCTCGCGGAGGAACCGGACGGTTTCGAGGCGCTGTGCCGCTTCGTCCACGCGGCCGTCGCCGAGCGGATCGGCGCGCTGTGCCCGCTGCTCGCCGGCGCGGGCCGGAACCACGCCGAGAGCAACGGCGCGAAGGACGGCCAAAACGACACCCGGAACGACACCCAGAACGACGCCCGGAACGACGGGAGCGACGAGAACACCGTGGCGCGCGAGCGGCTCGGGCGGGCGGTCGAGGCGCTGATGGAGCGTGCGCGCGCCTCCGGGCGCCTCCGGGACGACGTCGAAACAGGCGACCTGCTGGTGGCCGTCACACAGCTCACCCGTCCGCTGCCCAGTACCGGGTGCGCCGAGTTCGACCGGTTCGTCCACCGGCACCTGCGGCTCTTCCTGGACGGCCTCCAGGCCCCCGCCCGCTCCGAGCTCCCCGGCTCCGCGGCCACCTGGGAGGACCTGCGCCAACGAACCTGACTGCGCCGCCCGACTTCACCCCGGGCCCGGCCCGCACCGGCGTACGACCGGCCGGCGGGACGCCCCGCCCGGACGGGCCGGCTGCCCCGCCGTTCGCTGGACCACGTCAACAACGCGCCGTACCCGATGCCGTGACGTTCCCACCGGCCCGGCCCGGCCGGTAACGGCACGAGGCCGCGGTCGGACCCGTTCCCACCGGGACCAACCAGGGCGCCGGCGATACCCGGCTGCACGTCCCGGCCGCCCGTCGCTGTGGCCCTCCGCCCGTCCGCCCTCCCGTTCTCCCGCCTCTTCGTCCCTGCGCCTCCCCGTCTTCTTTCCTGCCGCCGACCGCCGTAACGGCCGGCCGTACCGAACCACCGATCCCACAGGGGGAAACCGTCATGCCGACCATCGAGACCCGGCCCGATCCCCAGCGCTGGAAAGCGCTGGCCTTCATCGCCCTCGCCCAGTTGATGGTGGTGCTCGACGCGACCATCGTGAACATCGCCCTCCCCTCCGCCCAGACCGACCTCGGCATCACCGACGGCAACCGGCAGTGGGTCATCACCGCCTACGCCCTGGCCTTCGGTGGGCTCCTGCTCGCCGGCGGCCGGATCGCGGACCTCTGGGGGCGGCGGCGCGCCTTCCTCACCGGCCTCGGCGGTTTCGCCCTCGCCTCCGCGCTCGGCGGAGCAGCCTCGTCGACCGCCGTGCTGCTCGGAGCCCGCGCGCTGCAAGGGGTGTTCGGGGCACTGCTCGCCCCGGCGGCGCTCTCCCTGCTGGCGGTGATGTTCACGGACGCGCGGGAGCGGGCGAAGGCGTTCGGTGTGTTCGGCGCCATCGCGGGGGGCGGCGGTGCCATCGGGCTGATCCTCGGCGGGCTGCTCACCGAGTACCTGAACTGGCGCTGGACGTTCTACGTCAACATCCCCTTCGCCGTGGTGGCCGCCGCCGGCGCGCTGCTGGTGATCCGGGAGCCCGCGGGGGCGCGCAATCGTTCCCGGCTCGACGTCCCCGGGGTGCTGCTGGCGACGACCGGGCTGGTCTCCCTCGTCTACGCCTTCTCCCGCGCCGAGTCCCACGGCTGGAGCGACGGATTCACCGTCGGCCTGTTCGCCGCGGCCGGCCTGCTCCTCGTCGCCTTCGTCGCCGTCGAGGCCGGGGTGCGGCATCCGCTGCTGCCGCTGCGGGTGGTGCTGGACCGCAACCGGGGCGGGGTCTATCTCTCGCTCGGTCTCGCCGTGATCGGGATGTTCGGGCTGTTCCTCTTCCTGACCTACTACCTCCAGGTCGTGAAGGACTACAGCCCCGTCATGACCGGACTGGCATTCCTGCCGATGGTGGCCGGCATGATCACCGGTTCCACGCAGATCGGCGCGCGGCTGATGACCCGCGTCCGGCCGCGGCTGCTGATGGCCCCGGGTTTCCTGGTCGCCGCGCTGGGTCTGCTGATCCTGACCCGTATCGACGTGGACACGCCGTACACCACGGTGATCCTTCCCGGACTGGTGCTGATGGGCCTCGGCATGGGCAGCGCCTTCATGCCCGGTATGAGCCTGGCCACCTACGGGGTGGAGCCGCGCGACGCCGGAGTGGCCTCCGCGATGGTCAACACCTCGCAGCAGGTCGGCGGGGCGATCGGCACCGCACTGCTGAACACCGTCGCGGCGGGCGCCACCACGGCCTACGTCACCGCGCACGCGGCCGGCGCGGCCACCGGCGGTACGGGTGCCGCCCGGGCGGCGGCGGAGACGCTGCGCCTCCAGGCGATGGTGCACGGCTTCACGACGGCGATCTGGTGGGCGTTCACCATCCTGCTGCTGGCCGCCGCGGTGGCCGCCGTGCTGGTCAACGCGCGGCGCCAGGGGGCGACGGTGGTGGCGGGCACCGGCAGGGGCGGCTCCGGTGGCACCACCGGTGACGACCGTGACGGTGCGGCTGGCCATGACGGTGCGGACGGCCGGGGAACGACGACCGGGCAGGACGGTGCGAGGGCCCAGGACGGCTCGACGGGCCGGGGAGGGCCGGAGGGCGACGAGGGCCAGGCCGCGCCCGTCCCCGTCCTCGCCCACTGAGCGGTCCTGACGGCCGTCCACCGAGCGGCCTGACCGCCGTCCGGCGAGCCGTCCCGACGACCGGACGGTGAGCCGGTGCCCGGCCCTCTGACCGTCCCTGCCCGTGCGCGGCGGACGGAGGGCCGGCGGAGGCAGGGGCCTCGCTTCGGGGGGAGCGGGGCCCCTGCCGTGTGCGCGGCAGAGGGGGGGAGCCCGGCCCGGCCCCCTGTCGCCGGAGGCCGTTCCGGGCCGGCGCGCGGCAGCCCGGCTGCGGGTGCGGCGCGCGGGTGGGGCGGCCGCGGGTGACGGGCGGCGGCCCGGGCGGCGGCCGCCATCCCGACCCGCCGACGTGATCCACGACCCGACACGACCCTCCGAGGTGATCCGCCTCACTGCCCTTCCCCGGGCGGGGCCTCGCCGGGGGCGGGCGGCGGGCCCACGGGGGCCGTGCCGGCGCCGAGCCGCTTCTCGTACCAGGCGACGTCCCAGTAGCGCCCGAACTTCCGCCCCGCCTCGTGGAACACGCCGATCCGCCGGAAGCCGAAGCGCTCGTGCAACGCCACGGAGGCCGCGTTCGGCACCACGATCCCCGCGTAGGCCCGGCGGAGGTCGTGCCGTTCCAGGACGCGGAACAACGCGGTGTAGAGACGCGTTCCCACTCCGAGCCCCATGGCCTCGGGAGCGCAGTAGACCGTCACCTCGACCGAGGTCGCGTACGCCGGTTTCGGGCGGAACGGGCTGCCGGTGGCGTAGCCCAGCAGCCGGCCTTCCGGGGAGCCGGGGGAGCGGGGGCCGCCGGGACCGCCCGGACCGCAGACGCCGCCGGGTTCGCGGCCGATGGCAACCAGAAGGGGATGCGGGCCGTCCTCCGGGTGGGAGAGCAGCCAGGGGCGGCGCTCCTCGGGGACGAAGGGGGCCGTGTCGAACGTGATGGGGGTCTCACGGACGTAGTGGTTGTAGAGCTCCGTGAGCGCCGGGAGGTCCGCCTCGCCACCTGCTCTGACCTGTATCTCTGTGTGCCGATTCACCGATGCCCCCAGGGCGTGTGGCGGGCCAGGGTACTGCAAGATCGGTTGATCCGCCGGTCGGCATGGGAATTCTGTCCGGTTTCCAGTCGTTGTTCCCATCGGAACGGGCACCCGCATGGGTGTACGTCCGCCGAAGATCGCGACCTACTCAACGTAAGGGAGCATGCATGGCAACCCGTGCCGTCGCCCGTCGTCAGCCCGCCGCCTCCGGCGCCGATGACCGGGTCAACAGTGTTCGCGCCGCGGGCGAGATCGCCGATCGCGACCTGGTCGGCATGTACCTCGACGAGATCGCTCGCACACCCCTGCTCGACGCCGCCAAGGAGGTCGAGCTGTCCCAGGCCATCGAGGCCGGCGTCTACGCCCGGCAGATCCTCGACGCCGACGCCGACGCCGGTGTGGTGGGGGGCGACGCCGCGACCGAGGTCAACGCCGCCGGGGCGACCCGTGAGGAACTGGAGACGCTCGCCGCTGACGGGGAGCGCGCCAAGGATGTCTTCATCCGCTCCAACCTCCGTCTCGTCGTGGCCGTGGCACGCCGCTATCCGCGGAGCGGGCTCCCTCTCCTCGACCTGATCCAGGAGGGGAACGCCGGCCTGGTGCGCGCCGTGGAGAAGTTCGACTACACCAAGGGCTTCAAGTTCTCCACCTATGCCACCTGGTGGATCCGGCAGGCCATCACCCGTTCCATCGCGGACCAGTCCCGGACCATACGGCTCCCCGTCCACCTGGTCGAGGAGCTGGGCCGGATACGGCGGGTGCAGCGCGAGTTCAACCGCGAACACGGCCGCGACCCGGAGCACGCCGAGATCGCGGCGGAGCTGGGCAGCAAGCCGGAGCGCGTGACCGATGTGCTGGACTGGGCGCGCGACCCGGTGAGCCTCAACATGTCGGTCGACGACGAGGGCGAGACCCAGTTCGGCGACCTGCTGGAGGACACGTCCTCGGCGTCCCCCGAACAGTCCGTGATGATCATGCTGCGCCGCGAAGGGCTGGACGACCTGATCGGCAAGCTCGACGACCGCACCGCCTCGATCATCAAGATGCGGTACGGCATCGAGGACGGCAAGGAGCGCACGCTCACCGAGGTCGGCCGGCAGCACGGCCTGACCCGGGAGCGGATCCGGCAGATCGAGAAGCACGCCCTGCTGGAACTGAAGAAGATGGCCCGGGACACCGGCTTCGACGCGGCCGCGTGACCCCGCGCCGGCCCCGGCGGTTCGCGAGACCGCTGCCGCCGCCCGTTCCGTACCGCGCACCGAGCCCCGGCGCCTCACCGGCGACCGGGGCTCGGTGCGCGGTGGGCGTTCGGTTCGGGGCCTGTGCCCGTACCCGGGGCCGTCGCGCTCTCCGGCGGGCGGCCGGGGTTCCGGGCCCCGTGCTCCGGCAGGCGGCCGGGTAGCCGGCGCCGGTTCCCTCCGGCGCCCCGTGAAGGGGTGGGGCCAGGGCCCTGGTGCGGACCCTCGCGGATCGGGTGTGCCGACTGTGCCGTGTGTGCCAGGTGGGCCGGGTGTGCCGGCGGGTCGCGTCCCCGGATGCGGGGTGGGACGGCCCTGGGGTGTGGTCGCCGGTGGGGCCGCGCGGAGCGGTGCCCATCCGCCGCCGGGTGCTGCCGAGGGGGAGGAAAGGAACCGGGTCCGCGCCCGCGCGAAAGGTGCGCCCGGCCCGTCGGGCATCTCCGGTCCGCGTCCGCCGGGGATGCGGACCCCGGATCCGGGGTCTCGAAGCCCCCCAAGGCCCGTCTGTGCCCGTTTCTGCCCGAACGTGTTTACTTCCCCCTCGCGTGGTCGTACTCTGCGGGTAAGGCCACACGATCGGACATCGAACGGATGTAAACCCCCATGTACGCACCGGAGCGTCAGCAGGAGATCCTGCGTCTCGCCCGCGAGAGCGGGCGGGTGGAGGTCGTCTCCCTGGCCGAGGAGTTCCAGGTGACCGCCGAGACCGTACGGCGGGACCTCAAGGCTCTGGACCGGGCCGGCCTCCTCCGCCGGGTGCACGGCGGAGCGATCCCGGCGGGCCGGCTGGACTTCGAACCCGGACTCGCCGAGCGCGACACCGTCGCCGCCGACGAGAAGGAGCGCATCGCACGCGCCGCCCTCACCGAACTGCCCGGCGGGGGCAGCGTGATCATCGACGCCGGGACCACCGCCGACCGTCTCGCCGCCGCCATCCCCGCGGAGTCCACCCTCACCGTGGTCACTCACGCGCTGCCGATCGCCGCCCGCCTGGCGGACCACCCCGGGATCGCCCTCCACCTGGTCGGCGGGCGGGTACGGCACCGCACTCGCGCCGCTGTCGACGCCTGGGCGCTGCGCGGGTACGGCGAACTGCGGGCCGACGTCCTTTTCCTGGCCACCAACGGCTTCTCCGCCGCCGGTGGTCTCACCACGCCCGATCTCGCCGAGGCCGCGGTCAAACGCGCGGCGGTCAAGGCCGCCCGGCGCGTGGTGCTGCTCGCCGACTCCGCCAAGGCGGGACAGGAGCACTTCGCCCGCTTCGGTGATCTCGCCGACGCCGACCTGCTGATCACGGACACCGGACTCGATCCGGCCACCGCCGCCGCCATCGAGCGCGACGGCACGGAGGTGCTCCGCGTATGAACCGCGATTCCCGTCCCGTCTCCCCCTCCCGGCCCCGGGCGCGCTCCGCGGCGGCGTGTTCCGGTCTCCGCGTCCGCCGCGCCCGCGTTCCCGTGGCGACCACGCGCGGGCTGCGGGGGAGGCCCGCCGCGGAGGGCTCGCGCGGGCCGGCTCCCTCTCCGGTTCCTGCCGCTCCCCGTTCGGCCGCCCGGGCCGGGATGACCGCCCGGACCTCGGAGGAGGCGGGTCGTCCGTGATCCTCACCGTCACCCCCAACCCCAGCCTCGACCGTACGTACGAGGTGCCCGCACTCGACCGCGGAGCCGTGCTGCGCGCCACCGGTGACCGGATGGACCCCGGTGGCAAGGGCGTCAACGTGTCCCGCGCCGTCGCCGCGGCGGGGCACCGGACCGTCGCCGTCATGCCACTCGGCGGTCCCGCCGGCGCCGTGATCGCCGACCTCCTCGGCGGCGAGGGGATCCCCGTGGCCGGTGTCCCCGTCCTCGGCCACACCCGCTCCAACATCTCGGTCGTCGAGCCGGACGGGACCCTGACGAAGATCAACGCGGCGGGCCCGGAACTCTCCGGGGACGAGGCCGAGGCCCTGCTGGAGACGGCCCGCGGCCACGCCGCCGACGCCTCGTGGGTCGCCTGCTGCGGCAGTCTCCCGCGCGGCCTGCCCCTGCGCTGGTACGCCGAACTCGTCGAGCGGGCCCACCGGGCCGGCGCCCGGATCGCTCTCGACACCTCCGGACCGGCCCTCACCGCGGCCCTGCCCGCCCGGCCCGACGTCGTCAAGCCGAACGCGGCCGAGCTGGCGGAGGCCGTCGGCCGCCGGCTGCTGACCCTCGGCGACGTGGTGAAGGCGGCCTGCGAACTGCGGGACAGCGGCGCGCACGCCGTGCTCGCCAGCCTCGGCGCCGACGGACAGGTGCTCGTCGACGACGGTGGCGTCCGCCACGGCACCGCCCAGGTCACCGCCGTCCGCTCCAACGTGGGCGCGGGCGACGCCTCCCTCGCCGGCTTCCTCGGCGCCGGAGGCCACGGGTCCGCCGCGCTCGCCGCCGCCCTCGCCCACGGCGCGGCGGCGGTCCAGCTGCCGGGCAGCGCCATGCCGACCCCGGCCGACCTCGAACCGTCGGCCGTCACGGTCACGGCCGATCCACCCCTGGACCGGCTCCTGACCGAACCCGCGACCCCCTGATCTGTCCCCGCACCCCCGGCCGCCCCAGCGGCGGTGCACGAGCAACGGAGCACGAGATGAGCGAGCTGATCACCGCGGATCTGGTCGATCTCGGCCTGTCCGCCGACACGAAGGACGAGGCCGCCCGGTCGCTGGCCGAACGGATGGCCGCCGCGGGCCGCGTCACCGACCTCGACGGCTTCCTCGCCGACGTGGCCGCGCGCGAGGCGCAGATGCCGACCGGTCTGGAGGGCGGCATCGGCATACCGCACTGCCGGTCCGCCCATGTCACCGCGCCGACACTCGCGTTCGGCCGTGCCGAACGCGGCATCGACTTCGGCGCGGCCGACGGACCCGCCGACCTGGTCTTCCTCATCGCCGCGCCGGCCGGAGGCGACACCGATCACCTCGCGGTCCTCTCCGCCCTGGCCCGGCGCCTGATGGACGAGTCCTTCACCCGGGCCCTCCGGGAGAGCACGGACCCCGCCGAGGCCGCCGCGCTGATCGCCGGCGAACCGCCGGCACCGGCGGAGACGGGGCAGGCCACCGCCGCGGGCGGCACCGGGCCGGCGGCCGGCGTGACCGGGACGGCCGGGTCCGCCACGGCTGCCCAGGCCCAGGGCGGCCGACCGGAAGAAGCGGGCGGCGCCGCGCCGGACGCTCCCGCGGAGGAACTCCCGCTGAACCCCGCCCCGGCGGAGGCCGCCGCCGGTATTTCCGGGGAGGGCGCCTCCGGCGCCCCCTTCCGTATCGTCGCGGTCACCTCCTGTCCCACGGGGATCGCCCACACCTACATGGCGGCCGAGGCCCTGGAGCAGGCGGCGCGCGAGGCCGGCGCCGAACTCGTGGCGGAGACCCAGGGCTCCGGCGGCTTCACCCGGCTCGACCCGGAAGTGATCGCCGCGGCCGACGCGGTGATCCTCGCGCACGATGTGGAGGTGCGGGAGAAGGAGCGCTTCGCGGGTAAGCCGACCGTCGACACCGGGGTGAAGGCCGCGATCAACCGGCCCGCCGCGCTGATCGCCGAGGTACGCGCCAAGGCCGAACGCGGGGAGACCACCGCCGCCGCCCGCCCCGGTACGGACCCGTCCGAAAGCCCCGCGGGAAACCAGGAGGAGGGCTTCGGCTCCCGGCTGCGCCGGTACCTGATGAGCGGTGTGAGCTACATGGTGCCGTTCGTCGCCGCGGGCGGGCTGCTCATCGCGCTCTCCTTCGCGCTCGGCGGCTACGAGATCACCGAGGCGAAGCCCGTCGCCGAGCACTTCGCCTGGACCGAGGTGGCGAGCTGGGCAGCGCTGTTCAACCAGGTCGGAGGGGCCGCCTTCGCCTTCCTCATCCCCGTGCTGGCGGGATACATCGCCTATGGCATGGCCGACAGGCCCGGGTTGGTGCCGGGGTTCGTCGGCGGTTCCGTGGCCGTGACCATCGAGGCCGGATTCCTGGGCGGCCTGGTGGCCGGTCTCATCGCCGGAGCGGTGGTGCGGGCGATCCAGCGGGTCAAGGTGCCCACGACCCTGCGCGGCATCATGCCGGTGCTGGTGATCCCCCTGGTCGGCTCGGTGGTCGTCGGCTTCCTCATGTACGTCGTGGTCGGCGAGCCCGTTGCGGCGATCCAGCGCGGGCTGACCAGCTGGCTCAGCGGCCTCTCCGGCTCCAACGCCCTCATCCTCGGTGCCGTGCTCGGTCTGATGATGTGCTTCGACCTCGGCGGACCGCTCAACAAGGTCGCCTACACCTTCGCGGTCGGCGGGCTGGCCGATCCCACCAGCGGATCGCTGAAGGTCATGGCCGCCGTGATGGCCGCCGGCATGGTGCCCCCGCTGGCCATGGCGCTGGCCACCGCCGTCCGGGCCCGGCTGTTCACCGCCGCCGAACGGGAGAACGGCAAGGCAGCCTGGGTGCTGGGCGCCTCGTTCATCACCGAGGGCGCGATTCCCTTCGCCGCCGCCGACCCGCTGCGGGTGATCCCCTCCGCCATGGCGGGCGGCGCGGTCACCGGCGCCCTGTCGATGGCCTTCGGCTCGACCCTGCGGGCCCCGCACGGCGGGGTGTTCGTGGTCCCGCTGATCAGCGGCCCGCTGCTGTACCTGGTGGCGATCGCCGCCGGAACGGCCGTGACCGCCGGCCTGGTCGTGCTCCTCAAGGAGATCCGTAACCGGGCGGCCGAGGCCGGTCCGCGGCCCGAGGCCGCCGGAGACACCACGGCTTCGGAACGGGAACCCGCCGGAGCCACCGCCGGCTGAGCCGGTGGTGGCCGGGGAGGCGCCCCGTCGCGAGGAGCGGGGCGCGGCGGAGGGCGCCGGCAGGCCGTGCCCGGGCCGGGCCCGCACCGGCCCGGGCGGCCGTACCCTGGACGGATGAGCACCCCCGCCCCGGGCCCCGCGCCCCGCGACCCGGCCGCCCGCCTGACCTTCGACGACCCGCTCGCCGAGCGCTCCGCCGACGACGGCGACACCGGCTGGGGCGAACGGGCGCGCGGCGGTGACGGCGCCGCGGACCTCGCACGGTTCCTCGACGAGAAGCCGCCGCACCACCTCTGAGGGCCGCGGCGGCCCCTCCCCGCCGGGCCCGTGCCCCGGCCTGGCCACGGCGGCGGTGAGCCCGCACGCCGCACGGACCACGGTGAGGGCGAGCCCATGCGCCGTCCACCGCGACCGGCGGGCCACCGCATGCCGGAACAGCAGGCCGGCGGCTGCGTGGACCCGGACGATCAGGAGCGTGCTGCCGGGGGTGGCGGGTTCGCGCCGCCCCGCTGAGCGATCAGCTCGTCCCGGATCTCCCGCAGCAGCACGATCTCCGCCGCCTCGACCTCGACCTGCTTCTCCTCCGCCAGCTTCTGCCGGGCCGCCTTGCGGGCGAGGAAGCGCGCCATCGGCAGCACCATGAGGAAGTAGACGACCGCCGCCGTGATCAGGAAGCTGAGGGTGGCGCTCAGCACCGATCCCCACATGATCGGGATTCCCTTGACCACCTCGCCCGCCTGATTGGTCTCGCAGGGACCGTTCAGGCAGGACCGGTAGTGGTCGAGATCCTTGGTCCCGAACGCGCCCACCACCGGGTTGATGAGCCCCTTCACCACCGAGTTGACCACGTTGGTGAACGCGGTGCCGATGACCACCGCGACCGCCAGGTCGATGACGTTCCCCCGCATGAGGAAGGCTTTGAAGCCCTCCCATACGCTCTCCTTCTGCTCCTGCTGGTCCGCGCTCACGGAGCCCCTCTCCCATCGTTGCGTCGGAACTCTGCGTTCCCGGTACGGGCGGTGGCAACCCGGGGCCCGGCGCCCGTGAGATGCCCGGCGCGCGGCTCATCGCCCCGCCAGCGCGTCGAGAACGGACACCGACACCGCGACGGCCGCCGCCAGCGTCAGGGCGGCCGACCGCCCGCGCCGAACCGTATCCCGCAGCCGCCGCGGGCCGCCGCCCGGTCTCAACGGAGCGAACTGCGGCACCTCCCGGGCCGGGAGCACCGGACGCGGGGGCCCCACGGGGATGCCGTCGGCACCGTAGGGACGGGAGGTGGAGCCCCGGGGCGGGGACTGCCGGGGGTGCGGGGAAGTCGACTGCCGGGAAGCGGGTGGGCGGAGCGTGGGCGGGTGGGGCTCGGGCGGCTGCGCCGGCGCCGCGCACCCCGTGCCGGGCGGGCGGGGGCCGCCGCGCGCCGCCGGGCCCGGCGGCGGACCCGCGAACGCGGAGCGGCCCGGCTGCGGATGCCCGTTGGTGCCGATACCTCCGGGGGCCGCGGAGGGGCCGGCCCCTCCGCCGTGCCTGGCCTCATCGCCGTACCCGAACCCACCGCCGTACCCGAACCCACCGCCGTACCCGATCCCACCGCCGTACCCGATCCCACCGCCGTACCCGATCCCACCGCCGCACCCGGCCCCGGCCTCGCTTCCGGGTACGTCGCCGGCGCCGTACCCGGAAGCGGCGGGTGGTCCGGACGGAGCCGGGACGGCGTGCGCGGCTCCCGCGCCGCGCGGACCCGCGCCACCGGGCGGCGCCGCGGTCCCGGGCGGACGGGCGGCCCCCGGCGACGGCGGTGCCCCGTACGCCGGGTCGGGTGAACCGGTGGCCGGTGGCGTGACGCGAACCGACGCGGAGAAGGCCCCGGGAAAGGTGACGGGACCGGAAGGGGCGCCGCGCTCCGTGAGCGCGGCAGGCACACCCGGCGCGGACGTTCCCGGGAGTCCGGGCCTGTCCGGCGCCGGTTGCCAGGCCCACCCCGGCTGCCTGGGCGGTGTGGGCCGCATGGGCGGCACCGCTGGTGTGGGCGGAGTGGAGGGGTGCGTGGACATGGGTCATCACCTGCTCGAAGAGGGCTGGTCGCGATGCGGCCCTCACGATGCCGGGATTTCCGTCGCGCCGTCCGCGCCTGTGGACAACCCGCGGGTTGTGGACAACTCCGCCACCCACAGGAGTTGTCCACAGTGACGTGGACGCTGCTCGGCCGGCCCCGGGGCCCCGGGACTCCGGGCCATGGACCAGGAGCCTGGCACCAAGCCCCGGGCACCAAGTAGCCCCAGGAACGCTGGAACCAGGGCCCCGGACCCATGGGCGTCGGCCCGGGACCCCGCTGTTCCGAGACGCCGGAACCCCGGGTGCCCGGGAGCGCGGATCCCCTTGGCAGGTCAACCGGAGGAACCCCGGACCCATGAGCGCGCCGGCCCGGACCCCGGCCCCTCGCGCTGCCGGAGACGCGGAGACCCGAAACCCGGGAGCCCTGGCAGCCCAGGAGCCGTCGGCCGGCGGAGCCCCGGGCCCGTGACCACCTGGTCCGGTGACCACCCGGGCCTGTGCCCACCCGATCCGGTGACCACCCGGGCCCGTGCCCACGCCCCCTGTCAGGGCAGCGTGATCCCGGTGTCCATCCCGTCCAGCGCCGAGGCGCACAGGCAGTCCCGCTTCCCCGTCTCCGGCAGGGCGGCGACCGCGTCGAACAACACCGGCCGCAGTCGCCCGATGTTCTCCGCGAAGACCCGCAGCACCTCCTCGTGGGAGACTCCCTCGCCCGTCTCGGCCCCCGCGTCCAGGTCCGTCACCAGGGCGATCGACGTGTAGCAGAGCGCCAGTTCACGGGCGAGCACCGCCTCCGGGTGCCCCGTCATGCCGACGATCGACCACCCTTGCGCGGCATGCCAGCGGGACTCCGCGCGGGTCGAGAAGCGCGGACCCTCGATCACCACGAGCGTGCCGCCGTCGACGGGCTCCCAGTTCTGCCCCCGCGCCGCCGTCACGGCCGTCCGCCGGCCAGCCGGGCAGTAGGGGTCGGCGAAGGACATGTGGACGACCTGGGGCACCGAGCCGTCGGCCAGCGCCTCGCCGTCGTAGTACGTCTGTACGCGGGACTTGGTCCGGTCCACGAGCTGGTCCGGGACGAGGAGGGTGCCCGGTCCGTACTCCTCGCGCAGCCCGCCGACCGCGCAGGGTGCCAGAACCTGGCGCACGCCCACCGAGCGCAGGGCCCAGAGATTCGCCCGGTAGTTGATCCGGGCCGGCGGAAGGTGGTGCCCCCGGCCGTGCCGGGGAAGGAAGGCGACCTTCCGGCCGGCGATCTCGCCGACGAACAGGGAGTCGCTGGGACTTCCGTAGGGCGTCTCGACGGTGACCTCGGTCACGTCGTCGAGGAAGGAGTAGAAACCGGACCCGCCTATGACACCGATGTCGGCCAGGGGGTCGGCGAGGGTGCCCGTTCCCGCCGCGTGGGCGGCGTCCGCCACCTCGGCTGTGTCCGCCGGGGAACCGGTTCCGTTCGAGGAAATGCTGCTGCTCTCGGCCATGCCGCTCACCCTAATGCGGTCGCCGGGGGAGGCCGGGCGGGTCTGCCGGGAAGCTCGCGCGCCCGGTGCGGTGCGGCGGACGGTGCGCGTCACCCGGGCTCCCGGAGGCCCCGGGACAGGGGCGCGGTGATCAGCTGCGAGGACCCTCCGGCCGCAGGGCACCAGCGCCGTGGAGGGCGCTGTGGGTGGGACCGTCCGGCCGCAGCGGCCTGAGGGGCCGCGGGCCGGATCGCGTTCCTGCCGGGCGCGAGGCGGTGCGCGCCCCGCGCTCGACGGGGCCGTCCGCGCCCGGACTCACCACCAAACGGCCCCAACCACCGCGGCCCCCGCCGGAGCGGGGGCCGCGGTCGATGTTCAGGTGTTCCGGACCGCATCCGAGCGGCCGTCCGGCGTGCGTTCGCGCGGCAGGTCAGGCCGCCGACGAGCCGGACGAGGTGCTGGACGACGAGGACGAGGACGAGGAGGACGACGAGGCGGAGGAGCCGGTCGAGCCGGACGACCCCGCGGAGCCGGAGTCCGAGCCGGAGGACCCGCCGGAACTCCCCGAGTTGTCGCTCTTCGCCTTGGACGCGCCCGATGCCCCCGAGGAGGCGGACGAGCCTCCGGAGGACGAGCTGCGGCTGTCGGTCCGGTAGAACCCGGAGCCCTTGAAGACGACACCGACCGCGGAGAACACCTTGCGCAGGCGCCCCTTGCAAGCGGGGCACTCGGTGAGCGCCTCGTCGGTGAACTTCTGCACCGCTTCGAGGCCCTCGCCGCAATCGGTGCACTGGTACTGGTAGGTCGGCACGTACTCCTCCTGGCACTCTCACTCGTTGAGTGCTAACGACGCTCCATAGTGCAGCATTCCGGGGCTCTCAGTCCACTGCGGCGGTCCGACGGTGATCCACCCCACCCGTCGCCGGCCGCGCGGCGCGGCCCGGCACGAGCCGTTTCCGCAGCGCCAGCGCGATCAGCAGGGCGAGCCCGGTACCGGCCAGCGGCACCGTGAAACCGGCGCTCGCGCCGAAGCCGTCGGCGAGCTGCCCGGACGCCGTCACCGCGAGCGCCTGCCCCAGTGCTATCGCCCCGGCCAGCCAGGTGAACGCCTCCGTACGGGCCCGGGCGGGGGCCAGCGACTCCACCAGGGTGAAGCCCGTGATCATGGCCGGGGCGACACACAACCCGACGATCAGGCCGAGCGCCCCCAGCGTCCCCGGTGAATCCGCGGCCCACAACGGAGACGCCGCCAGCGCGAGCACCCCGTACGCCACGAGCAGCCGCCACTGCGCCGGGCGGCGCCAGGCGACGGCCCCGAACACGGCGGCCGCGAGCATGTTGCCGCCCGCGAAGACGCCGTAGAGCGCGCCGTTCAGCTCCGGCCGGCCGATCTCCTGGGTGAAGGCCGTCAGTGAGACCTGCATCCCGCCGAAGACGGACCCGATGCCGAGGAAGAGCACGGCGAGAACCCGCACGCCGGGCGCCGACAGCGCGGACGCCCGCTTTTCCCGCGCGCGACTCTCCGGGGACGGGCGCCCGGTGGCCCCGGACCCGGCGCCCGCCGCGGGGCCGGCCTGCGCGCCGCCGTCGTCCCGCGTGAGCTCGCCCCGCGGGAGCTCGTCCCGCGGGACGCCGTCCCGGCCGGAGGCGTCCCGCCCGGTGCCGTTCGGGTGCGCCCCGGCGCGTGCGCCCTCCGCCGCGCGCGCCACCGGCGGCTGGGTGCCCCGCTGCGCGGCGAACAGCAGGCCGCCCACCAGGGTCAGCGCGCCCTCGGCCAGCAGTCCGGCGGCGGGATGGATCCCGGTGCACAGGGCCGTCGCCAGGACCGGCCCGACCACGAAGGTGAACTCGTCGGTCACCGACTCGAACGCGGCGGCCGTCGCGAGCAGCGGCGAGCGCTCCGGGTGCCCGGCCCGCGCGCCCGCGCCGTCCTCTCGCGCCCCTGCGCCGTCCTCCACCGTGCCGGTGCCCAGCACCGCGGCCCAGCGGGAGCGGACCATCGGCGAGACCTGGGGTACCGAGGCACCGGCCGGGACGGCGGCCGCGAACAGCGCCCACAGCGGCGCGCCCAGCAGCGCCAGCGAGGTCAGCAGGGCGATGGCGGTGGCGTGCAGCAGGACGCCCGGGACCAGCACCGCGGACTGCCCGAAGCGGTCCGCGAGCCGGCCGCCCAACGGCGCGAACAGCGCCATGGAGATGCCCGTGGCCGCCGCCACCGCGCCCGCGCTGCCGTAGGAGCCGGTGGTGTCCCGCACCAGGAGCACGATGGCGAGCGTCAGCATCGCGAAGGGAAGCCGCGCCGCGAAGCCGGGTACCAGGAACGTCCACGCCCCGGGGGTGCGGAGCAGCCGGCCGTACCGGGATCGCCCGGTGTCCGGCGGCGGGGAGACCGTGGTCGCCACGGCCGTGCCTTTCTGCCGCCTGGTAGCGCGTCACGGCTGGGTCGTGCCGGTCGTGCCGGTCGCCGTGCGGCCGCGCCGAAGGCTGTCCTCTCGCGCTGGACCGGGGTAGATACCGGGTCCCCACCCCGAGGACCGGGACACCGGGGGACCGCGGCCGCCGAGCGGTCGCGCCAGCCTTGCGTCAGGCAGGGTGGGTTTCGATTGCCGGGTCATCCTACTAGGCCCCGGCCGTCCCGTGCCCGACTGCGCGGCCCCGGCCATCCCGTGCCCGCGCGGCGGGTACGGGGCGGGCGCGGGGTGACCGGGACGGATGCCGGAAGGGGACGGGCCCACGGCGTGCGCCGGCAGGCGGCGCCCCCGCCCGGGCGGGGGCGCCCTTGGAGCGTGCGGCGGCGCCCGCCGCCACCCACCGGGCGAGCTCCCACCGCCCGGCGCCCCGCGCCCGTCACGCACCCCCCGCCCGCGCACCCCGCCCGCTCCCGGTGGCACCCCGCTCAGCCGCTCAGCCGCTCAGCCGCTCATCCCGTCCCCAGCCACCCGGCCAGCTTGCCGCCCCGGGCGACGGCGCGAAGCCGCTTCTCCGCCGTGTCCCGTACCGGGTCGGTGGCGATGACCAGCAGTTCGTCCCCGCGGCGCAGCATCGTCGCCGGGGTCGGGACGAAGCTCGCGCCGTCCCGGACCACCAGAGTGACCGCCGCGCCCTGCGGCAGCCGCAGTTCGGCGACCTCCACACCGTGCAGCCGGGAGTTCTCGGCCACGGTGGTCGACAGCAGATGGCCGCGGAGCCGTTCGAGGGGAGCCGACTCGATCCCGAGGTCCGCCGCCGCCTCGGTGTCCCTGATCCGCAGCATCCGGGCGACCCAGGGCAGCGTCGGCCCCTGGACCAGCGTGTAGACGATGACCAGCAGGAAGACGATGTTGAACAGCCGCTGGCTGCCCGGGACGCCGGCCACCATGGGGATGGTGGCGAACACGATCGGCACCGCCCCGCGCAGCCCCGCCCAGGAGAGCAGCGCCTGGTCCCGCCACGGCATCCGGAACGGCAGGCAGGTCACCAGCACCGACACCGGCCGCGCCACCAGGGTGAGCACCAGCCCCACGACCACCGCGGGCCACAGGTCGGCCAGCAGTTCGTGCGGGGTGACCAGCAGGCCGAGCAGGATGAACATGCCGATCTGCGCCAGCCAGCCCAGGCCGTCGGCGAACCCCCGGGTCGCGGGGGAGTGCGGCAGCCGCGCGTTGCCCAGCACCAGCGAGGCGAGGTACACGGCGAGGAAGCCGCTGCCGTGCGCGAGCGCCCCCGCGGCGTAGGCGCTGACGGCGATGGCCAGGACGGCGATGGGGTAGAGGCCGGAGGCCGGCAGGGCCACGCGGCGCAGCGCCTGCGCGCCGAGCCAGCCCACCGCGAGCCCGATGGCCGCGCCGATGGCCAGCTCCAGCGCGATCTTCCCGACCAGGAGGTACCAGGCGTCGATCGGCCCGGCCGTGGCGAAGGCGACGACCAGGATGACGACCGGAGCGTCGTTGAAGCCGGACTCCGCCTCCAGCGCGCCGGTCAGCCGGGACGGCAGCGGCACCCGGCGCAGTACGGAGAAGACGGCGGCCGCGTCCGTGGAGGAGACCACCGCGCCGATGATCAGTGATTGCCGCCAGTCCAGGCCGACCAGGTAGTGCGCCCCGGCGGCGGTGATGCCGACGCTGACCGCGACGCCGACGGTGGAGAGCGCGGCGCCCACCCGCAGCACCGGCTTGATGTCTTTCCAGGGGGTGCCGAGGCCGCCCTCGGCGAGGATCACGACCAGCGCCGCGTACCCCAGGACCTGGGTGAGTTCGGGGTCGCTGAAGTCGATCCCGAGGCCGTCGGAGCCCATCGCGACGCCGATGCCCAGGTAGACGAGGAGGCTGGGGAGGCCGGAGCGCGAGGAGATCCGGACCGCGGCGACGGCGACGAGCAGCACGACGGAACCGAGCAGCATGAGCTCGTTCAGCTGATGGATAGTCAGGGGCCTGAACCCTTTCATGAGGTATCGGCCGACATGTCCCCCCGGCCGCCACAGAACTTCATTGCCTTACCTAATATTTTACGGGTTCTTGACGCCGCCGGAGACCGTACCGCGGGACCTGACTCCGTGTGGGGGCCGCCGGTGCCTGCGCCTAGAGTTGGCCCAGCACTCCAGGTCCCCCCTGCCCCGCGAAGGACAGCGATGCCCGCCAACACCAACGGCCCTTCCGGCAAGAAGAGGAAGAGCCGCGCGCGCCTCCTCGTGATCGTGACCGTGCTGGCCCTCCTGGCGGGCCTCGGCTACGGCGCGTTCTGGAGCGTGGACACCGTCCGGGCGTCCTTCCCGGAGACCACGGGCACCCTCCGCCTCAAGGGCCTGGCCAAGCCGGTGGAGGTCAAGCGGGACGCCCAGGGCATCCCGCAGATCTACGCCTCGACGGACGAGGACCTCTTCCGCGCCCAGGGCTATGTCCACGCGCAGGACCGCTTCTGGGAGATGGACGTCCGGCGCCACCTCACCGCGGGCCGGCTCTCCGAGATGTTCGGCGAGAGCCAGGTCGAGACCGACGCCTTCCTCCGCACCCTCGGCTGGCACCGGGTCGCCGAGCAGGAGTACGAGAACAAGCTCTCGTCCCGGACGAAGAAGTTCCTGCAGGCCTACGCGGACGGCGTCAACTCCTACCTGTCCGGGCGGGACGGCGCCCAGCTCTCCGTCGAGTACGCGGCGCTGGGCTTCACCAACGACTACCGCCCGGAGCGGTGGGAGCCGGTCGACTCCGTGGCCTGGCTCAAGGCCATGGCCTGGGACCTGCGCGGCAACATGCAGGAGGAGATAGACCGGGCCCTGATGACGAGCCGGTTCACCGAGAAGCAGATCGACCAGCTCTACCCGGCGTACCCGGCGGACCGGAACAAGCCCATCGTGCGGGACGGCGCGGTGGGCGAGCTGACGGACGAGTTCGACCCCGAGGCCACGGCCACGGAGAACACCGCGGGGAACGGCACCGGCACGGGCACCGGCGTGGGCGACGGCACCGGGACCGGCGCGGAGGCCGGCACCGGGGAGGCGGGCACGGGCACCGGCGAGGCGGGCGGCCTCCAGTCCCAGCTCGGCTCCCTCTCCCGCACGCTGGAGCAGATCCCCGCGCTGCTCGGCCCGGCGGGCAACGGCATCGGCTCCAACTCCTGGGTCGTCTCCGGAAAGCACACCACCACCGGCAAGCCCCTGCTCGCCAACGACCCGCACCTCGCCCCGCAGATGCCGTCCCTCTGGTACCAGATGGGGCTGCACTGCCGCGCGGTGAGCGAGGAGTGCGGCTTCGACGTCGCGGGCTTCACCTTCTCCGGCATGCCGGGCGTCGTCATCGGCCACAACCAGCAGATCTCCTGGGGCTTCACCAACCTCGGCGCCGACGTGACCGACCTCTACCTGGAGAAGATCACCGCCGAGGGCTACCTCTACGACGGCGAGCAGAAGCCCTTCACCACCCGCAGGGAGACCATCAAGGTCGCCGGCGGCCCCGCACGCAAGATCACCGTCCGGTCCACCGGGAACGGCCCCGTCGTCTCCGACCGCAGCGACGAACTCAACGACGTGGGGCGGTCGGCGCCCGTCGCCGACGGCTCGCCGGACCGCGCCAGCGGTTACGCCGTCTCCCTCCGCTGGACGGCGCTCACCCCGGGCCGCGCGATGGACGCGGTCTTCGCCCTCAACCAGGCGGGGGACTTCACCGAGTTCCGCAAGGCTGCCCGCTTCTTCGACGTCCCCGCGCAGAACCTCCTCTACGCCGACACCGAGGGCCACATCGGCTACCAGGCGCCGGGACGCATACCCGTCCGCGGCAAGGGGGACGGCCGCTACCCGGCCCCCGGCTGGGACCCGGAGTACCGCTGGACCGGTTACGTCCCCCAGTCCGCGCTGCCCTGGGAGAAGGACCCGGCCCGGGGGTACATCGTCACGGCCAACCAGGCCGTCGTGGACCCGGAGAAGTACCCCTACGCCCTCACCGAGGACTGGGGCTACGGCGCCCGCAGCCAGCGGCTCGACAACCTGATCCAGTCGAAGATCCGCGACGGCGGCAAGATCTCCACCAAGGACATGCAGACCATGCAGATGGACGACAGCAGTGAGATCGCCAAGCTGCTGACGCCCTATCTGCTCAAGATCGACGTCGCGGACCCCTACATCCGCGAGGCGCAGAAGCTGCTGGAGGGCTGGGACTACACCCAGGACTCCGACTCGGCGGCCGCCGCCTACTTCAACGGCGTCTGGCGCCACACCCTCAAACTGGCCTTCGGCAACAAGCTCCCCAAGGAGCTGCGGGTCACCGGCGAATGCGTGCGCGTCGCCCCGGCCAACGACTCCGGCCCGCTGGAGGACCTCGACGGCGACTCCCTGGTGCGCGAGTGCGGCGAGCGCGCCCCGGACGCCGCCCAGCCCGACGGCGGCGACCGCTGGTTCGAGGTGGTCCGCTCCATCCTGACCGACCAGGACAACGACTGGTGGCGGACGGACGCCGGCGACCCCGCCAAGGGCGACCGGGACCGGCTGCTGGCGCGGGCCATGAAGGACGCCCGCTGGGAGCTGACCGCGAAGCTGGGCAAGGACATCGACAGCTGGAGCTGGGGCCGGCTGCACCAGCTGACCCTCCGCAACCAGACCCTGGGGCTCAAGGGCCCCGCCGTGCTCCGCTGGGCCCTCAACCGCGGCCCGTGGAACCTCGGCGGCGGCGAGGCCGCGGTCAACGCCACCGGCTGGAACGCGGCCGGCGGCTACGGGGTGGTCTGGGTGCCGTCGATGCGGATGGTCGTCAACCTGGAGGACTTCGACAAGTCGAAGTGGATCAACCTCTCCGGGGCGTCCGGCCACGCCTATCACCCGAACTACAGCGACCAGACCACCAAGTGGGCGACGGGCGAGCTGCTGCCCTGGGCGTTCAGCCGGGACGCGGTCGCGAAGTCCGCCGAGGACTCGCTGGCGCTCATCCCGTGATCCCCGGCGCCATGCCCTGACCCTTCGGGGGACCCCCGGGCCCGGGGGTCATCCCGCGCCCCCGCGCCCCCGTGCCCTCCGGGCTCGCCGCCTGATCGCGGCGGCCCGTGCCGGGCAGGCGCGGGGGCGCGTCTCATGGGGGCCGCGTCGCGGCCCGGCCCTCCCGGCCCACGGCCTCGCCGGTGCCCCACGGCCGGGGCGGCGCCCCCGCCGCACGGGTACGCGTCCCCGGCGCCGGGCGGCCGGCCGTGGGGACGTACCGGACCGACGCCTGTGCCGCCCTCCGTGCCGGTCCCCGCCGCCCCGCGCGGATCAGCGGGGCCCGTCCGCGGGGAAGCGGTGTACCCCGGAAGGGGTCACCGCGGCCCGCACCGGCCGGTCGTGCGGCTCGGCCGGCACCGCGTCCACGACCTCGCCGTCGTACAGCAGAACGATCAGCGCAGGGTGTGCGCCGGCCTCCGCCAGCCGCTCCAGCACCCGGTCGTAGCTGCCGCCGCCGCGTCCGAGCCGCAGCCCGCGCCCGTCCACGGCGAGCCCCGGCAGCAGCAGGGCGTCCGCCGCCAGCACGGCGCGGCGGCCCAGCGGCTCGTCCGCCGGCTCGCGCAGCATCAGCCGGCCCGGCCGCCCGGCGGCCACCAGCCGCTCCGGCCCGGTGTACGGACCCCAGTCGAGGTCGTCGTCGTCCCGGAGGACGGGCAGCAGCACCCGCACGCCCCGCGCGCGCAGCGCGTCCAGCAGGGGCCCGGTGCCCGGCTCACGACCCACCGAGACATAGGCGCAGACCGTCCGTGCGGACGCCAGTTCGGGGAGACGCAGCGCGTGGCGCGCCAGCGCGGCCCCCGCCACCGTGATGTCATCCTCCGTCAACCGGGACCTCATCCGGCCGAGGGTGTGCCGCAACTCCGCCTTGCGAGTCTTCTGGGTGGACATCCGTTCCGGGAATCCTCTCGTATCCGGCCACACTTACCGGATCGTCACGTTCCGCCTATACGCACCGGTTATGGTTCTCCGCATGACTGAATCGCGTACCCGGATGAACAAGGCTGTCATTCCCGCGGCAGGCCTCGGGACCCGCTTCCTCCCCGCCACCAAGGCCACCCCCAAGGAGATGCTGCCGGTCGTCGACAAGCCCGCGATCCAGTATGTGGTCGAGGAGGCCGTCACGGCAGGACTCTCGGACGTCCTCATGGTCACCGGGCGTAACAAGCGCCCCCTGGAAGACCACTTCGACCGCAACTACGAGCTGGAGGAGATGCTCCGGCACAAGGGAGACGGGCACCGCCTCTCCCGGGTGCAGGAGTCCAGCGACCTGGCGACCATGCACTACGTCCGCCAGGGCGACCCCCGCGGCCTGGGCCACGCCGTCCTCTGCGCCGCGCCCCACGTCGGCCGGGAGCCCTTCGCCGTCCTCCTCGGCGACGACCTGATCGACCCCCGTGACCCCCTCCTCACCCGCATGATCGAGGTCCAGGAGCGGCACGGCGGCAGCGTCGTCGCCCTGCTGGAGGTCGACCCCGACCAGGTGCACCTCTACGGCTGCGCCGTGATCGAGTCCACCGGCGAGGACGACATCCACCGGGTCACCGGGCTCGTCGAGAAGCCCAGCCCCGACGAGGCGCCCAGCAACTACGCCATCATCGGCCGCTACGTCCTCGACGCCGCCGTGTTCGACGTGCTGCGGGAGACCGAGCCCGGCCGGGGCGGCGAGATCCAGCTCACCGACGCCCTGCAGACGCTGGCGCAGAACCCGGACCTCGGCGGCCCGGTGCACGGTGTCCTCTTCAAGGGCCGCCGCTACGACACCGGCGACCGGTCCGACTACCTCCGCGCCATTGTCCGGCTCGCATGCGAACGTGAGGACCTGGGACCGGAGTTCCGGACCTGGCTTCGGAGGTACGTCACGGAGGAGATGTAGACCTTGAGCACCGCTGAACAGGCCGCGGACCGGGCGGCCGAGGTCCCCGGCACCCCGTCCCCGGAGGGGGACCGCCCGCCGGGCGAGGGCCCCGCTCCCGCCGGCGCCCCGGCCGCCGGGAGCCCCGCCCCGCCCCCCGCCCGGCCCGGGGAGCCGGAGGGACCGGAGCAACCCGTGGCACCGGCAACGCCCGAGGCGCCGCAGGAGTCGCGGGGGCCCCAGGAGCCTGGGGAGGAGTCGCGGGTGTGGAGTGTCGACGAGCATCTGGCGGACATCCTCCGCCAGGTCAGCCCGCTCGAACCGCTGGAGCTCCAGCTGCTCGACGCCCAGGGCTGCGTCCTCACCGAGGACGTCACCGCCGCCGTGGCCCTGCCGCCGTTCGACAACAGCTCCATGGACGGCTACGCGGTCCGGGCCGAGGACGTCGAGGGCGCCTCCGCGGAGTCCCCGCGGACGCTCACCGTCATCGGGGACATCGCGGCGGGCAGCGGCGGGCTCCCCACCGTCGGGCCCGGCACGGCGGCCCGCATCATGACCGGCGCGCCGCTTCCCCCCGGGGCGGACGCCGTCGTACCGGTCGAGTGGACGGACGGCGGCACCGGCGGTGGCCCGGCCACGGCGATGAGGGCGCACAGCACCGCCCCGGAGGGCGCCACCGGCGAGGTGCGGGTGCACCGCCCCGCGCCCGCCGGGAGCCATGTCCGCCGCCGTGGCTGTGATGTCGCCGACGGGGACACCGTCCTCCGCTCGGGCACCCTGCTGGGCCCCGCGCAGCTCGGGCTGGCGGCCGCCATCGGCCGGGGCTCCGTCCGGGTCCGGCCGCGCCCGCGGGTGGTCGTGATGTCCACCGGCAGCGAACTCGTCCCGCCCGGCACCGAGCTGCCCCCCGGCCGGATCCACGACTCCAACAGCTTCGCGCTGACCGCCGCCGCCCGGGACGCCGGCGCTCTCGCCTACCGCGTCACCGCCGTCGCCGACGACGCCGCCTCGCTCCGCGCCGCCGTCGAGGAACAGCTCATCCGCGCCGATCTCGTGGTCACCAGCGGGGGTGTGAGCGTCGGCGCCTATGACGTGGTGAAGGAGGCCTTCTCGGGGCCAGGGAGGGGTGCCTTCTCCGGGGAGGGGCCGGAGGGAGGCGCACCCTCCGGCGAGGAGCCCGTCGCCGCCGGAGACCCCGGTGGCGGCCGGGGTGACGGCCGGGGCGACGGGGCCGCCACCGGAGTGGAGGAGACGGATCCGGGCGCCGAGCCCTCGCACACGCGGCCGGGCGGCGCCGGGACCGCCGGACGATCCGCCGCCGGCGGGAGCGGAAGTCCCGCGTCCGCCGCGCCGCCCCCGCCGCCCGCCGACCGTGTCGACTTCCGCCGGCTCGCCATGCAACCCGGCAAACCCCAGGGGTTCGGCCGCGTCGGTCCGGACGGCACCCCGCTGCTGGCCCTTCCCGGCAATCCGGTCAGCGCCTTCGTCTCCTTCGAGCTCTTCGTCCGTCCGGCGATCCGTGCCCTCATGGGCCTCCCGCCCCAGGGGCGCGGGACGGTCCGCGCGGTCTGCCCCGAGGGCGTCACCTCCTCGCCCGCGGGGAAACGCCAGTATCTGCGGGGCCGGTTCGCCGACGGGCGGGTCACCCCGCTCGGGGGCCCCGGCTCCCATCTGATGAAGGCCCTCGCCGACGCCGACGCGCTGATCGTCGTCCCCGAGGAGGCCACCTCCGTACCGCCCGGCGGGGAGGTCGACGTGATCCTGCTGCGCTGAACCCCCGTCGTCCCGGTACGGTTGCTGCCCAGAAATGACCGGACCGGGAGAACGATGAGCAGCGCCCAGCACCACCTCACGCACCTCGACGACCGCGGCGCCGCGCGGATGGTCGACGTCTCGGACAAGGACGTCACCACCCGCACGGCGCGCGCGAGCGGACGGGTGCTCGTCTCGCCCCGCGTCGTCGAGCTGCTGCGCGGCGAGGGGGTCCCCAAGGGGGACGCCCTCGCCACCGCGCGCATCGCGGGCATCATGGGCGTCAAACGCACGCCCGAACTCGTCCCGCTCTGCCACCCGCTGGCCGTCTCCGGGGTGACCGTCGACCTCACGGTCGCGGACGACGCCGTGGAGATCACGGCCACGGTACGCACCACCGACCGCACCGGCGTCGAGATGGAGGCGCTGACCGCGGTCACCGTCGCCGCCCTCACCGTCGTGGACATGGTCAAGGCCGTGGACAAGGGGGCCGTGATCACCGACGTCCGGGTCGAGGAGAAGACCGGAGGCGCGTCCGGCACCTGGACCCGGGAACCCGGGACTCCGGCCCCGAGCGGCCCGGCCCCGGGCGGGCCCACCCCCGCGGACCCCACCGCCACGGACCGAGGCGGGCGCGCATGAGCGGCTACCGGGCGCTGGCCGTGACCGCCTCCAACCGGGCCGCCGCCGGCGTCTACGCCGACAAGGGCGGGCCGCTCCTGGCCGAGGGGCTGACCGCGATGGGGTTCGCCACCGACGGCCCGCGGGTCGTCCCGGACGGCGAGCCCGTGGCGGCCGTCCTGCGGGAGGCCGTCGCCGCCGGCTACGACGTGGTGGTCACCACCGGCGGCACGGGCATCTCGCCGACCGACCGCACCCCGGAGATGACCCGGTCCGTGCTGGACAGCGAGATCCCCGGTATCGCCGAGGCGATCCGCGCCGAGGGGCTGCCCTCGGTGCCGACCGCCGCCCTCTCCCGCGGTCTCGCCGGGGTGGCCGGGCGGACGCTGATCGTCAATCTCCCCGGCTCCACCGGCGGGGTCCGCGACGGGCTCGCCGTCCTCGGCCGTCTCCTCGTCCACGCCGTCGACCAGCTCCGTGGCGGTGACCACCCCGGCCCGGCGGCGGAACACGGCGACGGCGCCCCGGCGGCGGACCAGGCGGACCGGGAGGACCAGGAGGAGCAGGAGAACCGGGAGGAGCAGGAGAACCGGGAGGGCCGGGAAGGCCGTCCCCGTCCTGCCGCGCAGGGCGACGATCCGCGCGCGGCCCGCCCATGACCCACGTCTGGCCGGTGGCGCTCGGGGAGGGGGACGTCACCCTGCGGCCGATCCGGATGCGGGACCAGCGGGACTGGCGCGAGGTCAACCGCCGCAACCGCGACTGGCTGCGCCCGTGGGAGGCGACGATCCCGCCGCCCGTCGCGGGCGGCCCCGCGGCCCAGCGGCCCACCTACCGGCAGATGGTGCGCCATCTGCGATCCGAGGCGAACGCGGGCCGGATGCTCCCCTTCGTCATCGAGTACCGGGGCCGTCTGGCCGGGCAGTTGACGGTCGCGGGAATGACCTGGGGCTCGATGTGCTCGGGGCACATCGGTTACTGGGTGGACCAGGACGTGGCGGGGCGCGGGGTCACGCCGACGGCCGTCGCGCTCGCGGTGGACCACAGTTTCCACACGGTGGGGCTGCACCGCGTCGAGGTGTGCATCCGGCCGGAGAACGGGCCGAGCCGGCGCGTGGTGGAGAAACTCGGATTCCGGGAGGAAGGGCTGCGCCCGCGCTATCTCCACATCGACGGCGCCTGGCGTGACCACCTCGTCTTCGCGCTGACCGCGGAGGAGGTGCCCGGCGGTCTGATGGCCCGCTGGCACCGGGCCCGCCCGGGAACAGCCCACAAATAAAATGTATGTTCGATAATTGCGGGCCCGATGGCGGCTTTCCCCACCTTTCCGGCCCGAAAATAAGAATAAACGTTCGAAAAGTCGTCCGGATTGTGCGACACACCGCGGCAATTGGCGGATGGCCTTGCGGCAACCCCTCTACCGTGTGAGGCGTGAGCAGCAGCGGCCTCATCTACGCAGTCATCGTCGGGGCCTGGGCCGCCTATCTGGTGCCGATGTGGCTCCGTAGGCAGGACGAACTCAACGAGGCTCGTCCAACGGAACGCTTCTCCACCGCCATACGGCTGTTGTCCGGCCGGGCGGCGATGGAGCGGCGTTACGCCAAGGACCTCGCCGGGCGCCACGCAGGGGAGGCGGACGGCGGCGCCGGCCTCGGCGCCGGATCCGCCACCCCGGGAACGGGCGCCGGTGACCCGGACGCGCCGACCGGCACGGTCGACGTCCGGGACTTCGCGCTGTCCGCGGCCATGCCCGTGCCCGGCCCGCTGCGCGGGGACGGCGGGCACCCCGGCCCCGCCCGCCCGGCCGTGGCCGACGGGGGCGGCGGAGCCGGTGAGGGCGGCGGCGGCGAAGGCGGCGGAATCGACGGGCGTGCCGGCCGGCGCGCGGCCTCCGTGGCCGAACGGGCCCGCCGTTCCAAGGTGCTCGCCCGCCGCCGCCGCACCACCATGGTGCTGTTCCTCGCCTTCGCGCTGGGCGCCGTCGTCGCGGCCGTCGGCGGCCTGGCTTTCCTCTGGGCCCCCGCCGTCCCCGCCGTGCTGCTCAGCTCGTACATCGTCCACCTCCGCGCCCAGGAGCGCCGCCGCTTCGCCTTCACCATGGACCAGCGGCGTGCCGAGGCCGCCGCCCAGCAGGTACGCGAACGCGGCCCGCGCGGTGGCCGCCGACCGGCCCGGCCCGCCGCCGCGGACGAGGGCGCCGGGGACGACGAGCCCGGCCCGGTGGCCACGCCCGAACCCGCGCCCGCCTCGCCGCACACGGCGGGCCGGCGTGCCCTCGTCGAGCAGACCGACCACGCCGAGTGGGTCGACCAGCAGCGGGAGCGGGGCCGTTCGGAGGGTGAGAGCTGGGAGCCGGTGCCCGTACCGCTGCCCACCTACGTCACGGCACCGGTCGCCCCCCGCGCCGCCACCGGTCTGGACCTGGACGCCCCCGGCGCCTGGAGCTCCGCCCGCTCCGCCCCCGCCGGCAGCACCCCGCAGGGTGAGGTCCCCGCGAGCCGCCCCGCGGACGGCGAGGAGGAGGCGCCCCCGGCGGCCCCGGAGCGACGCCGGGACCGCCCGCGCCGGGGCCGTGACCGGGACCGGACACCGCTCTTCGACCAGTACGCCGACGAGGACCGCCCCCGCGCCGCCAACGAGTGAACCCGGAGGTCCGCCGGGCCGTGGCCCGACCGGCATCGGATTACCGGATGGCCCGGCCGGAGTGCTAAGGTTTCACTCGTTGCAAGGGCCTGTGGCGCAGTCTGGTAGCGCACCTCGTTCGCATCGAGGGGGTCTGGGGTTCAAATCCCCACAGGTCCACAACAACACCACGGCGAAGGCCCCGACGATCATCCCGATCGTCGGGGCCTTCGTCGTCTCCGGCTCGCAGGACGTGGTTCCGTCGTGGCCGAGGCGGCGTCCGCAAAGCGGACCTCCCAGTGGCTTCCCCGTGGCTTCCCGGTGCCGGGGGTGGGGCGCGGTCGCCGCGACCCGCGGTCACGCGACGTCCCGCGGGTCCGGAACCGGGCCGTAGTCCTCGCCGTGGTCCCGGGTGAGTGCGGCCGGCGGTTCGGGGCCGGAGTAGACCTCGGCGGTGTGCTCCAGGTGCGCCGTCATGCCGTGGTGCCCCCGGGGCCCGGTCCCGCCGGTCCGCCGGCGTGCGCGGCACCGGTCCGGGGTGGTCTCGCCGGGCCGGGGCCTGCGGGGCCTGCGGGGCCGCCGCGCGGGCCGGGGCCGTGAGGGCCTCGGGGCGGGCCGCCGGCGCAGGGCGGAGGGCGTTTTTGTCAACGCCATTGACATACCCAGGACCTGCCCTTACGTTCCCCGTCGAAGCGCTTCGATTCTTTCTTCGAAACGCTTCGACGCGGGGGCGGGGAACTCCGCGCCATCTCCTCCTTCTCCGATCCCACTCTCCCGGAGGTAGCGGATGTCGACGGCACGGAAGCGCGGGGCGAGCCTGCTGGCTGCGGCGCTCGCGGGAGCCCTGACCCTGGCACTGAGCGGCTGCGGCGGCTCGGACGGCGGGTCCGCGGGCGACGGGAAGACGCTCAGGCTCTGGCACTACGAAAGCCCGAACGGCGCGATGGGCCGCGCCTGGGCCGAGGCGATCAAGGAGTTCGAGAAGACCCACCCGGGGGTGAAGGTCGAGTTCGAGGAGAAGGGGTTCGAGCAGATCCAGAAGACCGCCCCGATGGTCCTCAACTCCGATGACGCCCCCGACCTCCTGGAGTACAACAAGGGCAACGCCACCACCGGTCTGCTCTCCCGGCAGGGGCTGCTGACCGACCTCAGCGCCGAGGCCGCCGAGCGCGGCTGGGACAAGAAGCTGGGCGCGGGGGTCGAGACCACCAGCCGGTACGACGAGAACGGTGTGATGGGCTCCGGCAAATGGTTCGGCGTGCCCAACTACGCCGAGTACACGATGATGTACTACAACAAGGACCTGTTCGAGAAGCACGATGTGGAGATCCCCACCAGTTTCTCCGAACTCACCGACGCGCTCGCCGCGTTCAAGGCGAAGGGCGTCACCCCGCTCGCCAACGCCGGCGCCGAGTACCCGGCCCACCAGTACGTCTACCAGCTCGCCCTCTCCAAGGCGGACCGTTCCTTCGTCGACGCGTACCAGCTCTACCAGGGCAAGCCGGACTTCCGCGACGAGGCCTGGACCTACGCCGCCGAGACCTTCGCCGACTGGGTGGAGAAGGGTTACATCGCGAAGAGCACCAGCGGCGCCAAGGCCGAGCAGGCGGGTGTCGCGTTCATCTCCGGCGAGTACCCGATCCTGTTCTCCGGCAGCTGGTGGTTCGGCCGCTTCCGGAGCGAGATCGAGAAGTTCGACTGGGACACCACCCTGTGGCCCGATTCCGACCTGACCCTGGGCTCCGGCGGCAACCTGTGGGTGGTGCCCGAGGGCGCCCGCAACAAGGAACTCGCCTACGACTTCATCGACATCACGATGGAGAAGGGCATCCAGAACATCCTGGGCAACAACGGCGGCGTCCCGGTCGCCGCCGATCCCGACGCGATCACCGACAAGCAGTCCAAGACGCTCATCGACAACTTCACCCAGGTCGCCGACCGGGACGGTCTCGCCTTCTACCCGGACTGGCCGGTCCCCGGCTTCTACGACGTCCTGGTCTCCGAGACGCAGAAGCTGATGACCGGCAGCGCCTCCCCGGAGCAGTACCTGGACGCCCTCCAGAAGGCGTACGACGCGGGTGCGCCGCAGTCGTGAGCACCGTCACCGAGCGGTCCGCGGCCCGCCGGGGAGGGGCGTCCCGGCGGGCCCGCGGCGGCGGTCCACGGCCCCGGCCCGCCCGCCGCGACTCCTACGCCCTCTTCCTCCTCCCCGGCGCCCTCGCGTTCCTTCTCGTCGTCCTCCTCCCGTTCGCCATGAACACGGGCCTGAGCTTCACCGACTGGCGGGGCGTGGGCGACGCCCGGTGGATCGGGCTGGACAACTACCGGCAGCTCGCCGGGGACTCCGCCTTCTGGGAGTCCTTCCGGCACAGCGTCGCCATGGTGGTGGCGATGGCGCTGCTGCCGACGGCCGCGGGGCTGGTGCTGGCGGCGGCCCTGTTCGACTTCGTCGGCAAGCACTTCGGGCCGCGCTGGGCGGCGGTGCTGCGGGCCTGCTACTACCTGCCGCAGGTGCTGCCGATCGCCGTGGCGGGCATCGTCTGGTCCTGGATCCTCGCCCCGGAGAACGGCTCGCTCAACGAACTGCTCGCCGCCGTGGGCCTGGGCTCGCTCCAGCAGGACTGGCTGGGCGACCCCGACCTCGCGCTGTACGGCGTGATGGCGGTGATGGTCTGGGTCCAGCTCGGCTTCCCGCTGGTTGTCTTCATGGCGGGGCTCCAGCGCGTCGACCCGGGGCTGTACGAGGCGGCCGAGCTGGACGGCGCGGGCTGGTGGCGCCGGTTCCGGCATGTGACGCTGCCCCAGATCCGTCCCGAGATCTACGTCGTGATGGTGTGGTGCACCATCGCCGCGCTGAAGGTCTTCGGCGCCGTCTACGTGCTCACCAAGGGCGGCCCGGGCGGCGCGACCAACGTCCCGTCCTACTTCTCCTTCCAGAACTTCTTCGAGAAGACGCAGGTGGGCTACGGCTCGGCGGTGTCCACCGTGCTCACCGCGCTCATCCTGGTGCTGGCCCTCGTCGGGCTGCGCCTGCAAACCCGGGCGGAGGACGAGGAACGATGACCGTCACAGCCCCCGCCGCCACGCGCGCCCCCGCGTCCCGCCGGCCCGCGTCCCGGCCCCCGGGCCTGGCCGGCGCCGCCCGGCGGTACCCGGTACTGGTGGCGCTCTGCGTCGGCGCCGTGTTCATGGTGCTGCCGTTCGCCGTCGTGGCGCTCAACGCCGTCAAGTCCCCCGCCGAGTACAGCGCGGGCGGGCCGCTCTCGCTGCCCGAGGGGATCTACCTCGACGGGCTGCGGGACTTCTGGCAGCGCGTCGACTTCGGGCAGAAACTCTTCAACTCGGTGCTGATCAGCGGCTCGGTGGCGGCCGGCGCGGTCGTGCTGTCCGTGCTGAACGCGTATGCGATCGGCATCGGGCGGATCAAGGGCCGCCCCTATGTGCTGGCCTTTTTCGTGCTGGCCAACATGGTGCCGCAGGAGGCGCTGGTCTACCCGGTGTACTACCTCTCCAAGCAGGCGGGGCTCTACGACACCCGGCTGAGCGTGATCATCGTCTTCACGGTGATCCAGGCCGCCTTCGGCACGTATCTGCTCGCCTCCGTGCTGGGCCACTTCCCGCGGGAGGTCATCGAGGCGGCGCGGATCGACGGGGCCGGAAAATGGCAGGTGCTGTGGCGGATCGTCGTCCCCGTCAGCCGCCCCACCATCGGTGTGCTGCTGGTCTTCTTCTTCATCTGGACCTGGAACGAGTTCCTGCTGCCGCTGGTCATGCTGGTCTCCAACGACAACCAGACGGTCTCGGTGGCGCTCGGCGTGCTCCAGGGGCAGCGGCTGATGGACGCCACCATGACCAACGCCGCGGCGCTGCTGGGCGTCCTCCCGGCGATCGTCTTCTTCCTGATCTTCCAGCGGACCCTGACCCGCGGCATCGCCGTGGGCGCCGTCAAATGACCGTGCACGTGACCCGCCACCCGACCCGTCAACCGGCCAGGTACCCCGGCCCCGGCCGGCCACCCGTGAAGCGAAAGGGCTGAGCGATGAAGTTCACCGACGGCTACTGGCTGATGCGCGAAGGAGTGACCCCGTCCTACCCGGCCGAAGTCCTCGACGTCACCACGGGGCCGGGCACCCTGGAGATCCACGCGCCCACCCGGCCCGTGCTCCACCGCGGCGACCTCCTCAAGGGCCCCGTCCTCACCCTGACCTGCACCGCGCCGATGCCGGACGTGATCGGCGTCCGCCTCACCCACTTCGCCGGTGACGCCGGCCGGGGGCCGCACTTCCCGCTCACCACCGAGGGGGACTTCACGCCCGAGGTGGCCTATGACGGCGAGGAGGCGGTCCTCACCTCCGGCCGTCTGTCGCTGACGACCGGCCGCAAGGGCCCCTGGGAACTCGCCTTCCAGGCGGGCGGGCGGACGCTCACCGCCAGTGGCGTCAAGGGCATGGGCATCATGGAGACCGCCGACGGCGGCCACTACCTGCGCGAACAGCTCGACCTGCGGGTCGGCACCAGCGTCTACGGGCTCGGCGAGCGCTTCGGGCCGCTGGTGAAGAACGGCCAGGCCGTGGAGGTCTGGAACGCCGACGGCGGCACCTCCAGCGAACAGGCCTACAAGAACGTGCCGTTCTACCTCACCGACGCCGGCTACGGGGTCTTCGTCGACCACCCGGGCAAGGTCTCCTTCGAGGTCGGTTCCGAGGCCGTCTCCCGGGTGCAGTTCAGCGTCGAGGGCCAGGAGCTGGGCTACTACGTGATCTACGGGCCCACCCCGAAGGAGATCCTCCGCAAGTACACCGCCCTCACCGGGCGTCCCGCCCTGCCGCCCGACTGGTCCTTCGGGCTCTGGCTGTCCACCTCGTTCACCACCGACTACGACGAGGAGACCGTCACCTCCTTCATCGAGGGCATGGCCGAGCGCGAACTGCCGCTCTCCGTCTTCCACTTCGACTGCTTCTGGATGCGGGAGCACCACTGGTGCGACTTCGCGTGGGACAGCCGGGTCTTCCCCGACCCGGAGGGCATGCTGCGGCGGCTGAAGGAGCGTGGTCTGCGCATCTCCGTGTGGATCAACCCGTACATCGCCCAGCGCTCCCCGCTCTTCGCGGAGGGCCGCGACCGCGGCTATCTGCTGCGGCGGGCGGACGGCAGCGTGTGGCAGTGGGACCTGTGGCAGCCCGGCATGGCCCTGGTGGACTTCACCGATCCCGAGGCCCGCGCCTGGTACGCCGGCAAGCTGAAGCGGCTGCTCGACATGGGTGTGGACTGCTTCAAGACCGACTTCGGCGAGCGGGTCCCCACCGACGTGGTGTACGCCGACGGCTCCGACCCCGAGCGGATGCACAACTACTACACCCAGCTCTACAACGAGACCGTCTTCGAACTCCTGCGCCGTGAACGCGGCGAGGGTGACGCCGTCCTCTTCGCCCGCTCGGCCACCGTCGGCGGCCAGCGCTTCCCCGTGCACTGGGGCGGCGACTGCGAGTCCACCTACGCCTCGATGGCCGAATCGCTGCGCGGCGGGCTGTCGCTGGGACTCTCCGGGTTCGGCTACTGGTCGCACGACATCGGCGGCTTCGAGGGCACCCCGGACCCCGCGCTGTTCAAGCGGTGGATCGCCTTCGGGCTGCTGTCCTCGCACAGCCGGCTGCACGGCTCGTCCTCCTACCGCGTGCCGTGGCGGTTCGACGAGGAGGCCGTGGACGTGCTGCGGTTCTTCACCCGGCTCAAGCTGCGGCTGATGCCCTATCTGGGCGAGGTGGCCCGGCAGGCCCACACCGAGGGCGTGCCGATGATGCGGGCCATGGCACTGGAGTTCCCGGACGACCCGGCCTGCGCGCACCTGGAACGCCAGTACATGCTCGGCCCGGATCTGCTGGTCGCGCCGGTCTTCTCGGACGAGGGCGAGGTCTCCTACTACGTGCCGGAGGGGACGTGGACCCGGCTCCTGACCGGCGAGCCGGTCACCGGGCCCCGGTGGGTGCGCGAGACCCACGGCTTCCTCAGCGCGCCGGTGCTGGTGCGCCCCGGCGCCGTCCTCCCGTTCGGCGCGGTGGACGGCCGGCCGGACTACGACTGGGCGGACGGCGTCACCCTGCTCCCCTACGAGCTCGCGGACGGCGCCGAGGTGACGGTGCGGGTGCCGCCGGGCGCCGAGTACACCGTGCGGCGGGAGGGCGGCGAGGTGCGGGTCACCGCGCACGGCGCGGAGGGACGGCCGTGGCACCTGGCCGAGCAGGGGAGCGGGCTGCCGGAGGGGATCGCGGACATGCGCGGTGGCGCGGGCTCCGGCGGGTCCTCCTCCGGTCCGGCGGGACCCGGCGGCTCCCGGGACCCCGAGGGCTCCGGCGGATCCGGCGGATCCGGCGGATCCGGCGGTCCCGGGTGGCCGGGGATCCCCTCCCGGGGGGACGGGGACGGTGCGCCGTGACGGCCGGCGGGCGTTCCGGGGACTCCGGGAACCGGGCGGGTTCCGCCCGGCCCGGGATCTCCGGGAGCGCCACGGGCTCAGGGATCCGCGGGATCTCAGGGAGCTTAGGGGGCTCCGGAGCTTCCGGGATCTCCGGGAGCTTCGGGGGCTGCGGGGTCTGCGGGGTCTGCGGGGTCTGCGGGGTCTCCAGGGTCTTCGGGGAGGATGTCCCCCGTGGTCAAGATCACTGATGTGGCGCGCCATGCCGGGGTCTCCCCCAGCACGGTCAGCTACGCCCTGAACGGCAAGCGGCCGATATCGGAGGCCACCCGGCGCCGGATCGAGGCCAGCATCCGGGAGCTGGGCTACCACCCGCACGCCGGGGCGCGCGCCCTGGCCGGTGCCCGCTCCCATGTGCTGGCCCTCGTCATGCCGTTGCGGAGGGGGGTGGACCTGCCGGTGGTCACACGGTTCGCCATGTCGGTGGTCACCACGGCCCGCCGCCACGGCCACGACGTCCTGCTGCTCACGGGGGAGGAGGGCGAGGACGGTCTGCGCCGGGTCGCGGACAGCGCGCGGGCCGACGGCTTCGTGGTCATGGACGTCCAGCTCGACGACCGCCGGCTGCCGCTGCTGCGGGCGCTGCGCCGCCCGTCGGTACTGATCGGCCTCCCCGCCGACCCGGCCGGGCTGACCTGCGTCGACCTCGACTTCCGGGCGGCCGGCGAGGCGTGCGTCGAGCATCTGGCGCTGCTCGGTCACCGCCGGGTGGCGCTGCTCGGCTCGCCGCCGGAGGTCTACGCGCGGGGGACCGGTTACGCGCGGCGCGTCGCGGACGGGGTCACCGCCGCCGCCGGGCGTAACGGGCTCACCGCGTCGGTCCACCCCTGCGCGTCCGACCCGGGCGCCGCCCCCGCCCTGGTCCGGCGGCTGCTCGGGGCGGACCCCGCGCCGACCGGGCTGGTGGTCCACAATGAGGCGCTGCTCGGCCCGCTGGCCGACGCGCTCCGGGCGGAGGGCGTGCGGGTGCCGGAGGACCTGTCGGTGGTGGCACTCTGCCCCGACGACCTCGCCGAGCGGGCGGCGACCCCGCTGACCTCGGTCTCCGTCCCGGCCGCGGAACTGGGCGCGCGGGCGGTGGAGTTGCTGATCGGAAAACTCGGCGCGGAGACCGGCCCGGCGCCGGGACTCGCGGCGCCGGACGTCACCCTGCTCCCGCCGCGCCTGACGGTACGTTCGAGTACGGCACCCCGGGGGTGAGGCGGTTCGTGCCCGGGGCAACCGCCGGCGCGCCGAACCGGGCGGGGAGGGCCGGAAAACCCTTCGCCCCCGCTCGCCTCGCGCGGTACGGTCGCGGACGTTTTCGCGCGGGGTCCTCCGGGGTTCCGCGCGGTCGTCCCCGACGTTCCCGAGTGGAAAGCAGGTTCCGTTCCATGGCATGCCGCATCAGTGAACTCGTGCTCGAATGCCGGGACCCCGAGGCCCTGGCGCGCTTCTGGTGTGAGGTCCTGGACTTCGTGGTGCTGGACCGCGTAGGGGACGGCAGCCTGGAGATCGGGCCGCGCGAAGGGTTCGGCGGCCCCCAGCCGACGATCATCCTCAGCCCCAGGGACGAGCCGGAACGGGCGAAGCCGCGGCTCCACATCGACGTCAACGCGACCGACCGCGACCAGGACGCCGAGCTGGAGCGCCTCCTGAAGCTCGGGGCCCGCCCCGCCGACGTCGGCCAGACCGGTGACGAGTCCTGGCACGTCCTCGCCGACCCCGAGGGCAACGAGTTCTGCCTGCTCAGGGCACGTCTCAACCCGCTCTGACGTCGCGCCTCCGGCAGCGTCCCCGCCTGCTGCCTCTGCCTCTTGGCCGCTGCCCCTGCCGCTGCCGACGGTGCCGGGCCGGGTACGGTCTGCCGGCCCTCGGCAGGAGCAGGGCAGGGGCAGGGCGGACGCGTGGCGTCCGGCCGCCAGGGCGGGATCACCGTGGAGCCGGTAGGCACCTGACGGCGGCACGGGCCGGCCGGACGGAGGTACGAGCCGGACGGAGGCACGGGCCGGCGGCACCGGCCGATGGGCGGTGCGGAACGGCCCCGCCCGGCCGCCGCCCGGCGCGGGACGCGGAAAAAACGTTGCGGACGGGGGACCCTCGCCGGTAGGAATCCGGTGACGAACGGCGGACCCCGGCAGTGGGCCGGGGGCCACGACAGCGAGAGGAGGGGTGAGCCGATGTCCCGTACGACCACCGCGCTTGTCTCTTCCCGGGGTGCCCAGGACAGCTGAACCCCCGGAGCGGGCGGGCGCCTTCACCGGAGCGTGCCTCAACCGTGAACACCACCGATATGATCCTGCGTCCGATCACCGGGCGCGAAGAACTCAGCCTGTTCAACCGATTCCCCTACGTCCTCAACGAGGAGCTGGCGGACGACCTCGGCCACGGCCGCCGGCGGCCGGAGTGGATGTGGGTCGCCCTGCGGGACGGCCGGCCGCTCGCCCGGCTCGCCTGGTGGAGCCGTCCCGGCGACGAGCTCCCGTTCCTGCTGGACATCCTCGATCTGGACGGAGCCCTGCCGGTCCCCGAACGCCTGGACGCCGGCGAGCGCCTGGTGCGCGCGGCGATGGCGGCGACCCTCCCGCGGGGCTCCCGCCCGCCGGAGCACACCACCCGCTTCGCCACCCCCGGCGGGCAGGAGGGCCCGCCCCGGGCCGTCCGGGACCGCATGGCGGTCCTGGAGCGCACGGGCGCGCGGCTGTTCGTCGAACGGCTCCGGCTGGAGTGGCGGCCGGGCACCCCCGTCCCGGAACCGGACGGCCGGCTCGTCTTCCGGCCGGTCCGCGAGGACGGGGAACTCGTCGCCCTGATGACCGCGGTCCTGGACGGGACGCTGGACGCGCACAGCCGTGACGAGCTGACGCGCATGTCCCCCCGGGAAGCGGCGGCCAAGCAGTACGAGGAGGAACTCCTCCGCTACCCGAGCCCACGCGACCGGTGGCGCGTCGCGACGCTGCCGTCGGGGGAGCCGGTCGGGTTCGTGCTCCCGGCGCACAACGGCTACAACCCGGTCATCGCCTACATCGGCGTCCTGCCCGCGCACCGCGGCAACGGCTACATCGACGCCGTCCTCGCCGAGGGCACCCGCCTCCTCGCCGCCCGCTCGGTGCCCCGGATCCGCGCCGCCACCGACCTGGGCAACACCCCGATGGCGCACGCCTTCCGGCGCGCCGGGTACGTCACCTTCGAGCACGAGATCAACATGACGTGGAACTGACGGCGGGGGTGCGGCCGCGCCGCCGCGCATGACCGTCCGCCGGCGGCGGCACGATCACCGGCCGGTGGCCCGGGACCCACCGGGGCCACCGGCCGCGTCGCCGTCGCCCGTGCCCGGAAGGACGCCGTTGCGTCGGTAGATTGGGGCGCATGTCACGCAGGGTCAAGCGCATCACCGTCGGCGGCTACAAGTCGATCGAGGAGGCCGAGCTTCCTCTCGGGCCGCTCACCGCCCTCGTCGGCCCCAACGGCGCGGGTAAGAGCAACGTCATCGAGGCTGTCGAGTTGCTCGGCCGCATCGCGGACGGGGACCTGCGGATGCGCGTCGGCCTCCTCGGTGGTGCCGAGGCCGTGCTCCGGGACGGGGCGAAGGGGCGCGCGCGGATCAGGCTGCGGGTCGAGGCGGGGGATGGCGCGCTGGACAACGCCTACGAGGCGGTTCTCGTCCCCGCCGCGCAAGGAGAGCTGATCTTCGAGCGGGAGGTGGTGGAGTTCCACGACACCGCTCGTCACGGGGAACCGTTGCGGAACGAGATCATCGGCCGCGGCAACCGGGAAACACGTCTCGCCGAGGCGGCCGAGGAGGGGCCGCCAGGCGTGGGCGGAGCCGCCCGCCACACGCTGGCCATACTGCAGGGCTGCCGTGTCCACCACTTTCACGACACCACTCCGGGCGCGCCGGTGAAGCAGGCCGCTTACGTCTCCGACGCGGAGTCCTTGCACCCGGACGCAGGAAACCTGGCGGCCTTTCTGCTCCGGCTCCGGGACGAAGGCGCGCCGGAGTATCGGCACATCGTGCGGACCGTGCGATCCGTCGCGCCGTTCTTCCGGGATTTCGTGCTCGGCCAGGACTCCGGCGGGCGGGTGCGCCTGCGCTGGAAGCAGTTCGGCTCGGACACCGTCTTCCCCGCCGACGCGCTGTCCGACGGCACCTTGCGTTTCATCTGTCTGAGCACCCTCCTCCTCCAGCCGAAGCCACCTGAACTCCTCGCCCTCGACGAACCGGAACTCGGGCTGCACCCGTTCGCGATCAGTGTGCTCGCGGAGCTGCTGCGCTCGGCCACCGATCGCAGCCAGATCTTGGTGGCCACCCAGTCCGTGACGCTGCTGGACGAGTTCGACCTCGGCGAACTTGTGGTCGTCGAGCGGGTCGACGGCCGGACCGAGCTCCGGCGGCCCGACCGGGAAGCCCTGGTGGCCTGGCTCGACGACTACTCGCTCGGCGATCTCTGGCTCAAGAACCTTCTGGGGGGCCGCCCCCGCCCCGAGCGGGAAAGGCACAGCTGAGCCATGCGGCAGATCCATGTACTGGTGGAAGGCTCGACCGAAGAACGCGTCGTCGCGCAGGTTCTCCAGCCCTGGCTGAGCGGCCGTGGTGTGTGGCTCACGCCCGTCGCCCTCAAGACGCGCAAGGCCGCAGGGCAGCCGCATCACCGTGGAGGGGTCAGCAAGTGGTCGAGGATCGAAGCGGAGATCCGGGCGCTCCTGCGGAACTCGGCCGTGGACAGGGTGACCACCTTGCTCGACTTCTACGGACTTCCCTCCGACACCCCGGGCCGCCGCGGGGTTCCGTCCGGAGACGCGTACGCGCGCGTCTCCCACGTGGAGAAAGCGGTCGCAGAAGTCGTCGATGACGCCCGCTTTCTGCCCTTCATCGTCCTGCACGAGACGGAGGCCTGGGTACTGGCCGCCGCGCGGGAACTCGCGGAACTGCTGGACGCCCCCAAGCTGGGAATCGAACTGGAGTCACAGGTACGTGCCGCTGGGGGACCCGAACTCGTCAACGACGGTCCTGACACGGCGCCCTCGAAACGGCTGCTGACGGCGTACCCCGGCTACCGCAAGGTCGTGGACGGGCCGGACGCGATCGAACTTCTCGGCCTCGACGCCTTGCGTGCCGTGTGCCCGCATCTCGATCACTGGCTCGACCGGCTCATGACCTCAGGGTGACCAGCCGGTGGGACTGCCGCCGGCGAAGGCGGGTGCCCGGGCCGCCGCGTCCGCCTTCCCGGAGGCGGGGAACGGGGCCCGGGCCCGGGTTTCAGACCGCCGGGTCGGAGGGGCCGGGGGGCTGGGTGCCGCCGGCCTGGTGTTCGGCGGCGGCCTTCTGCTGGGCCACGGACTCGTGGACCTGCGCCATGTCCAGGTCCCGGGCCTGGTTGATCACATCTTCCAGGGCGGGCTCGGGCAGCGCGCCGGGCTGGGCGTAGACGGCGACGTTCTCCCGGACGACCATCAGCGTCGGGATGGAGCTGATGTCGAAGGCCGCCGCCAGCTCCGGCTGGGCCTCCGTGTCCACCTTGCCGAAGAGCAGATCCGTGTGGCGCTCCGACGCCCGCTCGTACACCGGTGCGAAGGTGCGGCACGGGCCGCACCAGGAGGCCCAGAAATCGATCAGTACGAAGCCGTTCCCGGAGACGACCTCGTCGAAGTTCTCCTTGGTCAGCTCGACCGTGCTCATGCGTTCTACCTGCTTCCCGAGATGTGTGCTGTCGGTTGTCGGTGGCCGGCGGTGTGACGGTGTTCCGGATGTCGCGGGTGTCGGGGTGTCGGGGTGGGCTTCGGCGGAGCGCGGGACCGGGGTCCTGGACTCCGGCCCGGTTCCGGTGTCCTCCGGTGTACGGGCTCCCGCCCGGGCGGGCCGGGCGCCCGTCGTACCGCCGCGGTCCGGTACCCCGCCCGGCCCCGTGCCCGGGCCGTCGCCGCCCCGGTCCGGCGGGCCGCCGGGATCGCGGCCGTCCCGCGATCCTGGGAAGCCTGTCCGGTGCCCGCCGGTTCATGTCTCCCTCTCCCGGCGATCTCCCCATCGGGCGGTGTGAGACGGCCCTGACGGGCACCCGGCCCTCCACGGGTACCCGGATACGGAGAGGCGGAACAGCGATGACGGACCGGACGCCGGACGCGGACGGAGACGGGGGAACGGACGAGGCGCCGTGGCGGCGAGGGGTGCACCGGCCCGCGGCGGCGGAGTACGACGTGATCGTGGTCGGCGCCGGGCCCGTGGGGGAGAACGCCGCCGGCAGCGCCCGGGCCGCCGGGCTGTCCGTGGCGGTCGTCGAGGGCGACCTGGTCGGCGGCTCCTGCTCCTACTGGGCCTGTATGCCCAGCAAGGCGCTGCTGCGCCCGGTGCTGGCCCTGGCCGCGGCGGAGGATGTCGCCGGTGCGCGGGAGGCGGTGAGCGGCCCGCTCGCGGCGGAGGCCGTGCTCGAGCGCCGGGACGCCTTCGCCTCGCACTGGCAGGACGGCCCGCAGGTGGACTGGGTGCTGGGCGTGGGCGCCGACCTGATCCGCGGGCACGGGCGGCTCGACGGACCGCGCCGCGTCGTCGTCCACCCGCCGGAGGGCCCGGTGCGGGAGCTCACCGCGCGCCGGGCCGTGGTGGTGGCCGTGGGCAGCGCGCCCCGGCTGCCCGATGTGCCGGGGCTGGCCACCGCCCGGCCGTGGACCAACCGGGAGGCCACCGCCTCGAAGGAGATCCCGGAGCGGCTGGCGGTGGTCGGCGGCGGCGCGGTCGCCGTGGAGATGGCCCGCGCCTGGCAGGCGCTCGGATCGGCGGTGACGATGTTCGTCCGCGGCGAGCGGCTGCTCGGCTCCATGGAGCCCTTCGCGGGGGAACTCGTGGCCGAGGGGCTGGCGGCGGCCGGGGTCGAGATTCGTACGGGTGTCCAGGTCAGCGAGGTGCGGCGCCCCTCGCCCGGCGCCACCGTGACGCTGGTCCTGGCCGGCCTGGGGGAGAGCGAGGCCGACGAGGTCCTGTTCGCCACGGGGCGCCGCCCACGCACCGGCGACCTCGGCCTGGAGACGGTCGGCCTGGAGCCCGGGGGCTGGCTGGAGACCGACGGCTCCGGGCTGGTCACCGGGGTGGACGGCGACTGGCTGTACGCGGTGGGCGACACCACCGGGCGGGCGCTCCTCACCCACCAGGGCAAGTACCAGGCGCGCATCGCGGGCGCGGCCATCGCCGCCCGGGCGCGCCACGAACCGCTCGACACCGCGCCCTGGGGAGCGCACACCGCCACGGCGGACGCGGCGGCCGTGCCCCAGGTGGTGTTCGGCGAGCCGGAGGTGGCCTCGGTGGGGCTGACCCTCGCGGAGGCGGAGCGGCGCGGTCACCGGGTGCGCGCCGTCGACCACGACCTCGGCGCCGTCGCGGGCGCGGCCCTCCACGCCGACCACTTCCGGGGCCATGCCCGGATCGTGGCCGACCTCGACCGGAAGGTGCTGCTCGGCGCCACCTTCGTCGGTCCCGACGTGGCCGAACTGCTGCACGCGGCGACGGTCGCGGTGGCCGGGGAGGTCCCGCTGGACCGGCTGTGGCACGCGGTCCCCGTCTTCCCGGCGATGAGCGAGGTCTGGCTGCGGCTGCTGGAGGAGTACCGGCGCGGGCGGTAGCGGCCCGGGCCGCACGGGTCCCCCCGGCCCGGGCAGGGGAGGGGCGTGCGCCGGAGCGCGGTGTCCGGCCGGGCGCTTCGCCGGCTCCCGCCCGGGGGTGCCCCAGCCGCTGCCGGGGCATCCGGGTAGGTCCGCCCGGGTGTCCGCCCCGTGGCTGGGAGTACATCGCGCGGGCCCGGCGGGCGGGGCACCGCGGGCGCCGGGGGTTTCCCGGCGCGCCTGCCCGGTCCCGCTCCCGCCCCGCCCGGCTCTCCTGGCCCCCTGGCCCCCTGGCCATGGTCTCGGTGACACCGGCCGGGCGCTCGGCTACGCGGAGGGCTGGGCCGTCCGCGCGGTGCCGGCGGGGTCCGCGTCGGCCGGTCCCGGCGCGGAGTGGGGCGACGGCGCCGCTCCCGGCTCCCGGGCCGGGCCCGCCGGCTCCAGGACTGCCGTCTCCGGGACAGCCGCTTCCGGGCCTGCCGGGGCCGGAGCGAGGGGCTTGGCGAAGCAGCGGCTCTCCGTCTCGAAGCGGTAGAGGCCGAACTTGGCTGCCGGTTCGTAGCCGCAGGAGAGGTAGAGGCCGATCGCCTCCGGCTGCTTGGTGCCGGTCTCCAGCACCATGCGGACCCGTCCCGCCGCCCGGGCGCTGTCCTCCAGCGCGGCGAGCACGAGCCGGGCGATGCCCCGGCCGCGCGCCTCGGGGACCACGTACATCCGCTTGATCTCGGCGTCGCCGTCCGCGTACCCCTCGTCGTTCCGGTCCTGCGCGCGCCAGGCGCCGGTGGCCACCGGGGTGCCGTCCTCGTCGTGGACCAGCAGGTAGAGGCCGTTCGGCGGGTCGAACTGGGCCGGGTCCATCTCGGTGAGGTCCGGCTGGCCGTAACGCTCGGTGTACTCGAGCTGCACCCGGTCGTTCAGCTTCCGGGCGTCGGGGTGGTCGTGGCGGACGGTACGCAGCTGCATAGGCGTAATCGTACGGATTGCCACCTGCCGGCGGAGGCGCCGGGGCGGCCCGGGGCGCCGGTGGGGGCGGGCGGGGGCGGCCGTCCGGGGGCCGGGTAGGGTGCGCCGGTGCTCACTGTGACCTCCGTGAATGTCAACGGTCTCCGCGCCGCCGCCAAGAAGGGCTACGTGGAGTGGCTCGCCGGGACCGCCGCCGATGTGGTCTGCCTCCAGGAGGTGCGGGCCGAGCCGGGGCAGCTCCCGGAGGCCGTCCGCGCCCCCGAGGGGTGGCACGCCGTCCACGCGCCCGCCGCCGCCAAGGGCCGGGCCGGGGTCTCCGTGCTGTCCCGCCGGGTGCCGGACGCCGTCCGGATCGGCTTCGGGTGCGCGGAGTTCGAGGACAGCGGCCGGTACGCGGAGATCGACCTGCCGGGCCTCACCGTGGCCAGCCTCTACCTGCCCTCCGGCGAGGTGGGCACCGAGCGGCAGGCCGAGAAGGAGCGGTTCATGGCGGCGTTCCTGCCCTATCTCACCGGGCTGCGCGAGCGCGCCGCCGCCGGCGGCCGGGAGGTGCTCGTCTGCGGCGACTGGAACATCGCGCACCGCGAGGCCGATCTGAAGAACTGGCGCGCGAACCGCAAGAAGGCGGGCTTCCTCCCGGAGGAGCGGGACTGGCTCGGCCGGGTCTACGCCGAGGCGGGCTACGCGGATGTGGTGCGCGAACTCCACCCGGAGCAGGACGGCCCCTACTCGTGGTGGTCCTACCGGGGACGGGCGTTCGACAACGACAGCGGCTGGCGCATCGACCTGCACGTGGCCTCACGCGGACTGGCCGGGCGGGCCGTCAAGGCCGAGGTCGAGCGGGCGCCGAGCCATGAACTGCGCTGGTCGGACCATGCGCCCGTGACGGTCAGCTACGACCTGGCGGCGGGCTGACGCCTTCGGCCGGCGGTGGCTCGCGTGTCCCGCCGCCGTGCTCGCCGCGCCGGCCGTCCAGCGCCGCGGAGATACGGCGTTCCATCGCCATGGCGAGTTCCGCGTCCATGACGACCTCGGCGATGGGTCGCAGCCGCTCCACCGCCTCGCGTATCCGGCCGAGTTCGGCGGGGCTCAGCGGTTGCTCGCCGTCCCGGTGGTCGAGGAGGCCGCCGAGGACGTGGGTGCGGAGAAGACCGGTGATGACCTCGGCGAGGGCGTCGGCGTGCACCCGCACCCGGCGGGCGGCGGCGAGGACGGCGGCCAGCGGCACCCCCTCGTCCACGAGGGCGCCCGACGCCTCCAGCAGCCTGCGGCTGACGTGCACCACGGCGTCCCCGTCCAGGGCGACATAGCCGAGGTCCAGGCTGGCCTGGAGGTTCTCGGTGGTGACCTGGCCCTCGAAGTGGTCGGCCAGTTCCTCGGGGGAGAGCCGTACCGGGGTCTCCTCGGACCAGCGGACCTCCGAGGAGCCCGGCAGGCCGAGCAGTTCGCCGACGCCGCGCCCGCTCTCGAAGGCGCCGATCAGATCGGCGATGCCGTGGAGGGTGTGGCCGCGGTCGAGGAGGGCGGCGATGGTGCGCAGCCGGGCCAGGTGGTGCTCGTTGTACCAGGCGATCCGCCCCTCGCGGCGCGGCGGCGGCAGGAGCTTGCGCTCGCGGTAGAAGCGCAGGGTGCGGACGGGGAGACCGGCCTCCGCGGCCAGGTCCTCCACGCGGTACTCGCGGAGAGCGGAGGCCCCGGCGCCGGCGCTCGGCGGTCCGCCGGGTTCACCGGCGGGTCGGCCCGCCGCCTCGCCGTCCGGCGCGGAGCCGCCCGGTTCACCGGCCGGCCCGCCGATCGGGGTGGCGCCCCTCTCATCGGCCGGCCCGTCGGCCGCCCGGCCGGTGGCGTCACCGCTGCCCGTCTCCGGCACGTCCGTCACATCTGCCGCGCCTGCCGTATCCGTCGCGGGCGTCACGTGGGGCGACTCGGCCGGGGTGGCCGCGCCCGACCCGCTCGCGGGGTGCGCGGCCGTGCGGGGCGCGTCGCCGCGTACCGCCGCGCGTGCGGCGCCGGTCGTCCGGGCTGGTGCGGGGTTCTCCCGTTCGTCGTTCGCCACACCGGCAGCCTAGTGCTGTGACCGGGAAGGTTCAGCGGGTCGCGGCACCCGGCGCGGAACTCCCCCGGCCTCCGGCACGGACCGGCACGGCACGGCGCGGACCGGGCCATCACGGCGCTTGTGGTGCCGCTCAGTCCGGGGACACCCCGCGCCGGCCCCGGGGGCCCCGGCAGGTCTGCCCGGCCCCGTGCCCGGCCGGTCCCGGTCCCGTGCCCATGTCCGGGACCGCCGGGGACTGCCGACCGGGCGCCCGTCGGCCCGGAGAGGAGGTGCAACCGGCGGTAACTTCTTTGGGCCGACCCCCTACCCACCGGTACGTTCCTGCTCTACTCTCCCAACCATGCCAGTAATCGCTGGCGCAATGGTTCCGTGAAGGACCCGTGGCCGTACGGCGGGTGCCGGTGTCGCGGAGCCGTACGGCTGAACGGCGGTTCGGGAGGCGGGAGATGGCCGAGCGGGAACAGGGGCACCGGCGGCGGCACAGGCACGTGAGGGTGGCGGTGATCGGCTCCGGGTTCGGTGGCCTGGGCGCCGCCGTCCGGCTGCGCCGCGCGGGGATCACGGACTTCGCCGTGCTGGAGCGGGCCGACGCGATCGGCGGCACCTGGCGCGACAACGACTACCCCGGCTGTGCCTGCGACGTCCCGTCCCACCTGTACTCCTTCTCCTTCGCGCCCAACGCCGACTGGCCGCGCGCCTTCTCCGGCCAGCCGTACATCCGCGCGTATCTGGAGCGGGTCACCGACACCTTCGGCCTGCGTCCGCACCTCCGCTTCGACAGCGAGGTGCGCGGCGCCCGCTGGAACACCGAGCGGCTCCACTGGGAGCTGGAGACGGCGAGCGGCCCGCTCACCGCCGATGTGGTGATCTCCGCGACCGGGCCGCTCTCCGAGCCCCGGATCCCGGACGTTCCCGGACTCGGCACCTTCCCCGGCAAGGTCTTCCACTCCGCGCGCTGGGACCACTCCTACGACCTGCGCGGCAAGCGCGTCGCGGTGGTCGGCACCGGCGCCTCCGCGATCCAGATCGTCCCCGAACTCCAGCCCGAGGTGGAGCGGCTCACCCTCTTCCAGCGCACGCCGCCGTGGGTGATGCCGCGGGTGGACCGGCCGATCGGCGCCCTCGAACGACGGCTGCACGGCGCGCTGCCGGTCACGGCGGGTCTGCGCCGGCTGCTGCTGTGGGGCGTCCGGGAATTGCAGGTGCAGGCGTTCACCAAGCGGCCCCAGATGCTGGGCGCGGTGGAGAAGCTGGCCGCGCGCCACCTGCGCAAGGCCGTCGCGGATTCCGGGCTGCGGGCGAAGCTCACCCCGGACTACCGGATCGGCTGCAAGCGGATCCTGCTGTCCAACACCTACTACCCGGCGCTCGCCCGGCCCAACGTGGACGTGGTGGCCTCGGGCCTGGCCGAGGTGCGCGGCTCCACGCTCGTCGCCGCCGACGGCACCCGGACCGAGGCGGACGCCGTCGTCTTCGGCACCGGTTTCCACGTCACCGACATGCCCATCGCGGAGCGCGTCACCGGCGCGGACGGCCGCACGCTCGCGGAGACGTGGCGGGAGAGCGGGATGCGGGCGCTGCGCGGCGCCGCCGTGCCCGGCTTCCCCAACTTCCTCATGGTCATCGGGCCCAACACCGGGCTGGGGAACAGCTCGATGATCCTCATGATCGAGTCCCAGCTCAACTACGCCATCGACCACCTGCGCCGGCTCGACCGGCTCGGCGGCCCCGGCACCGTGGCCCTGGACGCCCGTGAGGACGCCACCGGCGCCTGGAACGACCGGGTGCAGGAGCGGATGCTCCGCACCGTGTGGAACACCGGCGGCTGCACGAGCTGGTACCTCGACGCCGCGGGCCGCAACACCACCGTCTGGCCCGGCACCACCGGCGAGTTCCGCCGGGCCACCCGGCGGCTCGACCCCGCCGAGTACACCGTCGTCCGCGCACCCGCCACTACCGGCCCCGTGCCCGCGAACGCCGCCGCCCGGGCGGGCGGGCCCGCGCCCTCCGCCCCCCGACCCACCGGGGAGTCCTCCGCATGAGCCGCGTCCCACCGGCGCCCGGCGGGCGGTACGCGCCGCTCGCCCCCGTCCGCGAACTGACCGTGACCTCCGCCGACGGCTCCCGCCTCCACACCGAGGTGTACGGCCCGGCGGACGCGCCGGCCGTCGTCCTCGTCCATGGCTGGACCTGCTCGATCGCCTTCTGGGCCGCCGTCGCCCGTGACCTCGCCGCCGACCACCGGGTGATCGCCTACGACCAGCGCGGCCACGGCCGCAGTCCCGCCCCCGGCCCCGGCGGCTGCTCGACCACCGCCCTCGCCGAGGATCTCGAAGCGGTGCTCGGCGCCACCCTCGCGCCCGGTGAACGCGCCGTCCTCGCGGGGCACTCCATGGGCGGGATGACGGTGATGGCCGCGGCCGGCCGCCCCGTTCTCGCCGAGCGCGCCGCCGCCGCGCTGCTCTGCAACACCGGCAGTTCCCGGCTGCTCGCGGAGTCCACCGTGCTGCCGCTGCGGGCCGGCCGGGTCCGCACCGCGATCCAGCGGGCCCTGCTGGGCTCCGCCGCCCCGCTCGGCCCCGTCAACCGGATCTCCCGCAGGCTCCTCCGTCACGTGACCATGGGGCCCGGCGCCACCCGCGAGCAGATCGACGTCTGCGCGGGCATCGTCCACGCCTGCCCGCGCCGGGTCCGCTCCCGCTGGGCGGCCGACGTGCTCGCCGTGCTCGACCTGGACGCCGGCCTCGCCGGGCTGACGGTCCCCACGGCCGTCCTCACCGGGAGCGCCGACCGGCTCACGCCGCCCGCCCTCTCCCACCGCGTCGTGGCCGCCCTGCCGCACTCCACGGGCCTGGTCACCCTCGACGGTGTGGGCCACATGGCGCCCGTCGAGGCGCCGGAGAAGGTGAGCGGGGCCGTGCGCGGCCTGGTCCGGGACCACCTCGCGGGGGAACGGGCGGCCGGCGGCCGCGCGCCGGCCGGTGGCGCGACGGCGGAACGAAACGTACCGGCACCGGCCGGGGAGCGAGTGATCAGGGAGGAGTCCGCATGAGCGTCCGGACGGACGGAGGCCGGCAGAGCAGGGTCGCGGGGCGGGTCGCCGTCGTCACCGGCGCGGCGCGCGGCGTCGGGGAGCTGATGGCGCGGCGGCTGGCGGCCCGCGGCGCGCGGGTCGCGCTGCTCGGCCTGGAGCCGGACCGGCTCCGGGAGGTCGCGGCCGACATCGGCGGCGACACCGCCCACTGGACGGTGGACGTCACCGACGCCGAGGCGATGGAGCGGGTGGCCGGGGAGGTGCGGGACCGGTTCGGCCAGGTGGACATCGTCGTCGCCAACGCGGGTGTGGCGACGGGCGGGCCGTTCACCGACTCCGACACCGCCGCCTGGAACCGCGTCCTCCAGGTGAACCTGATGGGCAGCGCGACCACCGCGCGGGCCTTCCTGCCCGCGCTGCTGGACAGCCGCGGCTATCTGCTCCAGGTCGCCTCGCTCGCCGCGATCACCCCGTCCCCGATGATGTCGGCGTACTGCGCGTCGAAGTCCGGGGTGGAGGCGTTCGCCCACTGCCTGCGCGCCGAGGTGGGGTACAAGGGCGTCGGGGTCGGCGTCGCCTATCTGAGCTGGACCGACACCGACATGGTGCGCGGCGCCGACGAGAACGAGGTCATGCGGGACCTGCGGGCCGGGCTGCCCTGGCCGGCGAACCGCACCTACCCGCTCGCCCCCGCCGTCGAACGGCTGGTGGACGGCGTCGAGCGCCGCTCCTCCCACGTGTACGGCCAGTGGTGGCTGCGCGGTATGCAGGCGGTGCGCGGCGTCCTGCCGAGCGTGATCGGGCTCGCCGGGCAGCGCGAGATGCGGCGCGCAGAGCCCCGGCTGGCGGCGTCGGGCCCGCCCCGGGGGCTCGTCGGCGCGGGCGGCGCGGCGGACGAGGCGGCCCGGCGGGAGAGCACGGGGTGACCCTTCGGGGCCCGGGGCCCGGGGCGCACGGGATGACCGCGTGCTGAGCGCGTGCTGACATGAGGTCACGCGGTGACGCGTGAGGACGGCGCGCGTGGAGGGACGGCGCGCACGGACGGAGGGGCCGCCGGGCTTCCGGCCTCCTCGGTGAGAGGCGCACCGCCGGATCCGGCGGTGCGCCTCCGCGCGTCGCGGAGCCGCGCGGCGGCATGGGCACGTCCGGAGCCGCGGGCGCACGCCGTTGGTGGGGGCTGGACGCCGGGGAAGGCGCGCGGGCAGGCCGGTGGGCTGACGTGTGGGCTGTCACGGCCCGGGGCCGCGTCGGGGCGGCGGCTCGGGGAAAGCGGTTCGGGGACGTGCCCGGGACCGGGCCACGGGACGGCCGGTGACACTCGCGCGCGTGCCGCGCACCGGGTTCGCGTCGGGCTGTGACGGGGCGCACACCCGCCGGACAGCGAAACGGGAACGTTTCGCTGCGGGCCGGAGTTAGAGTCTGCGGTACGAAACCGTTTCGTACGCGTGCCGCGCCGTGACGGCGGGGTGGGCGCGCGGAGGAACGGAGACCCGGCAGGCAGGGAGGAGTCGTCATGGTGGAGAAGGCCGCGTCGTCCGCGTGCCGCAGTCTGCTGGACTGTGCCCCGGGGGCGGCCCGCCGCAGCCGGCTCACCCCCGAGCGGGCGGCGGAGCTGTACGAGGCCGTCCTCGGCCTGCTGCGCGAGGTCGGTTACGAGGCGCTGACCATGGACGCGGTGGCCCAGCGCACCCGGTCCAGCAAGGCCACGCTCTACCGCCAGTGGAAGGGCAAACCGGAGCTGGTCGTCTCCGCGCTGCGCCACGGGGTGCCGCCCGAGCTGGCCGACGTGGACACCGGCACGCTCCGCGGCGACATGCGGGAGATCACCCGGCGCTTCGACGACGTCAAGCTGTGCCACGAGGCCGAGCTGCTGGCCGCCCTCGGTCACGCCATCCACCGGAACGCCGATCTCCACCAGGCGCTGCGTGAACTGCTGATCGAGCCTGAGATGCGCGCCATCGACCAGGTGCTCCAGCGTGCCGTGGACCGGGGGGAACTGGACGCGGACGCCCCCGCCCGGCGGTATGTGCCGCACCTGCTGATCGGCGCCGTCGTCACGACCTTCCTGATCGACGGCGTGTATGCCGACTCCCGTTCCCTGACCGACTATCTGGACTCCGTGGTTCTGCCGGTCCTGGGCGTCTGAGGGATGCCCGTGCCTTCCCGCCTCCGAAAGTCGCCGTCGCCGTCGTCGTCGCCGCCGTCGCCGTCCGGCGTGCCGCGTGTGCGGCGATGCGCCACCGGCGTGCGCCCGGCCTGATCCGGCCGCCGTCACCCGCCGTCCGTCGCCGTTCGAAACCCACCCCTATTCGTCCCTCCCGTCCCCACCTGTGCCCGTCCGCCCCGGGCGCCGGCCCCCGGACGCCATCCGGGCAGGTCACCGAAGTGCTGTCCGCGACCTCACCCGGTCGTGGCACGCACCGAGATCCGAGACCCGACACCCGAAACGGGAGCATCCTTCCAGTGGCCACCTTCCTCTACCGCATCGGCCGATTCGCCTTCCGGCGGCGCGGGCTGACCGCCCTGATATGGGCGGTGCTGCTGGCCGGCGTGGGCTTCGCCGCGGCGTCCGCGCCCGCCCCCGCCGGCAACTCCTTCTCGATCCCCGGCACGGAGGCGCAGCGCGCCTTCGACGTCATGGAGGAACGTTTCCCCGGAAGCGCCGCGGACGGCGCCACGGCCCGCGTCGTCTTCCGCGCGCCGGACGGTGAGAAGATCACCGACCCGGCGAACCGGGACGCGGTCCGCGCGGTCGTCACCGAGCTGCGCTCCGGCGAACAGGTCGCCGACGCCCCCGACCCCTTCAAGACCAAGGCCGTCAGCAGGGACGGCACCACCGCCTACAGCCAGGTCGGTTACGACGTGACCGGCTTCGAGCTGACCGAGGAGTCCCGCCAAGAACTGCTGGACGCCGCCGAGGCGGGCCGTGACAGCGGACTGACCGTCGAGACCGGGGGTGACGCCCTCCAGGCCATCCCCTCGACCGGCACGGGCGAGGTCGTCGGCGTCGCCGTATCCGCGATCGTGCTGCTGATCACCTTCGGCTCGCTGATCGCGGCGGGGATGCCGCTGGTCACCGCGTTGATCGGGGTCGGCGTCGGGGTGGGGACCATCACCGCCCTCGGCAGCGTGCTGGACCTCTCCTCCACCACCTCGATCCTCGCCACGATGATCGGCCTGGCGGTCGGCATCGACTACGCCCTCTTCATCGTCTCCCGCCACCGCGCCGAACTCGCCGAGGGCCGCGAACCCGAGGACGCGGCGGGGCGGGCCGTGGGCACGGCCGGATCCGCCGTGGTCTTCGCCGGGCTCACCGTGGTCATCGCCCTGGCCGGCCTCTCCGTCGTCAACATCCCGATGCTGACCACGATGGGGCTCGCCGCGGCCGGCACGGTCGTCGTCGCCGTCCTCGTGGCGCTCACCCTCATCCCCGCGCTGCTGGGCTTCGCCGGGCGGCGGGTGCTGGGGCGCAAGGCGCGCAAGGGCGGCAAGGCCGGCAAGGGTGCGGCCGAGGGCGCCGGGGCCGCGGCCGTCACGTCCGGGGAGCCCGCCGGGGCGGCCGCCGGGCACGCCCCGGAGCGGGACAAGCCGAACCTGGGCACCCGCTGGGCCCGCGCCGTCCTGCGCCGGCCGGTCGTGGCGCTCCTCGCCGGTGTCCTCGGTCTCGGCGTCCTCGCCCTCCCGGCCGCGGACCTGAGCCTCGGCCTGCCGGACGACGGCAGCCAGCCCACCAGCACCACCCAGCGCAAGGCGTACGACCTGCTCGCCGACTCCTTCGGCCCCGGGTTCAACGGACCGCTGGTCGGCGTCGTGGACGCGGAGGGCAGCGACGACCCGCAGGCCGCCGCCAAGCGCGTCACCGACCGGGTCGCCGAACTGGACGGGGTCGCCACCGTCACCCCGGCACAGTTCAACAAGGCGGGCGACACGGCCCTGTTCACCGTGATCCCGGCAACGGCGCCGACGAGCGCCGAGACCGAGGACCTGGTCGCCGACATCCGCGCCGAGGCCACGGACCTCGCGGACGCCACCGGCGCCCAGACCCTCGTCACCGGCTCCACCGCCATGAACATCGACGTCTCGCAGAAGCTCGACGACGCCCTGCTGCCCTATCTGGCCCTCGTCGTCGGCCTCGCGTTCGTGCTGCTGACGGTGGTGTTCCGCTCGCTGCTCGTCCCGCTCAAGGCGGCGCTCGGCTTCCTGCTCTCCGTGGTCGCGGCGCTCGGCGCCGTGGTGGCGGTCTTCCAGTGGGGCTGGCTGGGCGGTCTGTTCGGGGTCGAGGAGACCGGCCCCGTGATGAGCATGATGCCGATCTTCCTGGTGGGGGTCGTGTTCGGGCTGGCCATGGACTACGAGGTCTTCCTGGTCACGCGGATGCGCGAGGCGTACGTCCACGGGGAGAGCCCGCGGGAGGCCGTCGTCACCGGCTTCCGGCACGGCGCGCGGGTGGTCACGGCCGCCGCGATCATCATGATCAGCGTCTTCGCGGGCTTCATCGGCTCCTCCGACTCCATGGTCAAGATGATCGGCTTCGGCCTCGCGATCGCCGTGCTGTTCGACGCCTTCGTGGTGCGGATGACCCTCGTCCCGGCCGTGCTCGGGCTGCTCTCCAAGGCGGCCTGGTGGCTGCCGCGCGGCCTGGACCGGATCCTCCCGGACGTCGACGTGGAGGGCGAGAAACTCCACCGCGCGCTGGCCGGAAGCGGAACGGACGGAGCCGGTGAGAACGGCGGCTCCGCCGGCACGGCCAACGGGACCGGCACGGCGGACGGCGACGGCCCCGCCGGCGGGACCACGGCGGGTGGGATCGCGGGAGACGCGCCCACCGGCCCCCGAACCGGCGAGCCGGTCTCCGGGGCGGACCGGGTCCGCTGACGCCACGGGCCGGGCGGACCGCCGGTGCACGGCGGTCCGCCCGGCCCGGACGCGCGAAGGCTCCCCGCGGCAGATGCAGAACGGAGGGGCGGGACCGTCAGCCGGCGGTCCCGCCCTCTTCCGTGGACGCGGTGGGCGGCTGTTCGACGACGAAGGACCCCTTGCCGCGCACGGTCACGATGAGCCCGCGTTCCCGGAGTTCCTGCGCCGCCCGCCGTGCGGTGAGCCGAGCCACGCCGTATTCGTCGGCGAGATGGTTCTCGGAGGGGATCGGCCTGTCGGGTGCCAGCTCACCCGACTCGATCTTCTTCCCGATCACGTCGGCCAGCTGAACGTAGAGCGGTCGTGCGCTCATCGCGTCCAGGGTGGGTTTCGACTCCGCTCCATCGCTCATATGTCCACGGTATGCATGCCCTGAGCTACACGAACGAGTGGTTCCCTCTGTACTTGTATACAGAGGTCTGTAGACGGGCGTACGTTCGTGAACACGAAGACCCGGCGAGGTGAGCAGGGGCCTCCCGGGGCACGGCCAACGCTGCACAGGAGCGCCGACATGCCCGACCTCGTCCGCCGCCTCGCCCACCGGCTGGGCGCCCTCCTCGGTCCCGGTACGGGAACCCACCGGGCGGGTGGCCCTCGCCACGCGCGTCCCGCCCACGTCCCGGCCCGGGCCGCCGATGCCGTCCGCCTTCCGCTGCCCCGCTCCCCGTACGGCCGGTACCGTCCCCTCGACGGTGCCGGCTCCCGGCTCGTCCGCCCCTATCGCGTCGCCCACGAACAGGAACAGGTGCGGCGCAGGCAGGAACGGGCGCGCCGGGGCCGTTGCCGGGTCACGTTCGTCCTCGCCGCCGATCCGGGTTCCGGCCTCGGCCGGCACCTCACCGGCGCGGGGAAGGTGGCCGCGTGATGGAGTCGGCACGCTCGCTCCGGCTGCTGCCCTGGTCCTCGCCGGACGGCAAGCCCTGCTTCCTCGCCGCGGCGGACGGCGGAGGGTACGTCTCGCGGCGCGCCGACGAGGTGGAGGCCCGGCAGCTCGCGGACGGCCTGGACGTCCTCCTCCGCGCCCGGCGGGTGCTGGAGGACCCGATGTCGCCGCAGGCCGAGGTGCGGTACGCCGCCATCCGCCTCACCGAGTGCCTGGCCGACGTCCTGCGCGTCGCGGACTCCCGCGGACGGCGCCTGCCTTCACCTGCCGGCGCCGCATCCGCTGCCGCCACCGCCGCCGTAGCCATCGAGGACGGTGGCGGCCATGACGACGCCGGCCCGTCCGGAAGGGGATGAACGGGGCCGAACCCCCGGCGTCCTCGCGTGCCTTGTGTTCCACCGTTCCCTCGGTCACCGAAGGCCGGGAGGAGAGGGGCGGCCCGGGGGACAGGGCTCACCGGTGACGCGTCAGGTCCCCACGCCCCGCAGGACGATGATCCCCGATGAACGAGATTCACTTCCGCGACGGACCTCGGCGCGCCTCGCGCCGCCTTCGGCGCGCGCGTTCGAACTCGGCGGCATCCGGTATCCAGGGACCGTACGGTTCGAGTGCGGCGCAGCCGCCGCGGGCGAAGGCGCTCACCAGCTTCCGGTATCCGCCGAGCCCGTCGACCAGGCTGTACTCGACCCGGTACGCCGGATCCGATCCGCCCTCGCCCTCGCCTACCGTCGTGATCCGGGCGGCGGAGTCCGCGTAGAAGTGGAGCTGGATCCCCTCGCCCCTCTCCTCGTCCTCGATGGTGAACACCTCGTTGTCCGCGGCGGAGCGCTCGCCGACGAACTGCCAGAACTCCGCGGAGGCGCTGCGCGGGCCGTCCCGCAGCCACGTCCTCCGGGCGTCCTTGTCGTCGGTGAACAACAGGGCGGTCTTTCCCTCGCTCCCACCGCGGCCGGCGCGGTCGGCGGCGGCCTCCGCGTCGTCTTCTTCCGCCGGTGTGTTCCTGGAGCGGTCCGCGGTCTCCGAGCACATCAGGAAGCTCACCGAACGCACCGTGTCGTCGGCGAGTGCGGGGTGCGCGTGGCGGACGGCCGCGTCGACCGTCGCCGCCACCCGTTTCCAGTCGTGCTTGTCCGTGGCGCGGTTTCCGCGTCGCGGATCGAGGCCGATCCGCATCCCGGCGCAGGCCCGCTCCGCGGTGGCGATCACGCGCATCACCTCCGGCAGCAGCGTGGCGTCGACGGCGCCGGGCAGTCGCCGGGGAACCGTCCCGCCGTGCGCGTACTGGCCCGTGTACCGCAGGATCGCGGCGTCCAGCGGGCCGAGGACCACCCCGCGTTCGGCCCGGCGCCTGCGGGCGTGATGTTCCCGGGCACGCTTCTCGTCCGGTGTCCCGGTCGCCGATCGCATCGCCGCGCAGACCTCTCCGCGCTCGAGCAGATCGATGTCGGCGCCGTGGGCGATGAGCCGGCTCCTGTCCCACGGGATGCGCCGGAAGAGCGCGTCGACGTCCGCCGGCGAGGCGAGCAGGACCGGGTCCAGGAGCGCGGTGGCGGCATCCTCGTCGAGCGGGCCCCGGGTTCCGGCGGCGGCACAGAGCGGAAGGACCGCGCTCCACAGCAGCAGGTGCCTGGGCAGGTCCTCCCGGACCACCGCGAGGTGGGCCTCCCCGACGGGGAAGGTGAACGTGCGGGGGTCGTGGTTGGCGTCGGCCCCGGCGCCGAGCATCAGTCTCAGCTCGCCGTCCTCGCGGATCACGACCGGGATCCAGCCGCTGCCGCGGGTGAACACGATGTCTCTCATGGGCTCACGGCCTCTTCGGAACGGCCCCGGCCGGACCTGGTCGATACCGGAAGCGCGCCGGGAACGCCGGGAACGCCACGCAGGCCCCCTGCGGGTCGCGCACGGAGACCCGCCGGCCGTTGCCGTCACCGACGGCGAGGACGGGCTGCTCCGGTCCGGAGGCAGGGGGACGGGCCATGGGCGTCCTTCGTTCGTGTGCCGGCTCCGGCAGCCTAGTCCCACCGGCGCGGACGTGACCGCCGCCCGTCGCCGGCGAGCAGGGGCGTTCACCGGCATCCCGCGCCCGGACGGACTCACCCCGGCCCTTCCCGGCGGCCGGCCCGGCCTGCGGCCCCGGGGAGTCCGGGTGATCTCCCTCGACCCGCCCGACTTCGACAACCCTGACCCGCTCTCCGAGCAGTGGGACACCACACCCCGCAGGGCCGGGGACGCCCTCACCGCGCAGTCACCCGTGGAGTGCGTCCTCTTCGCGGTCGGCCGGCCCCGCGACTGCTTCATCAAGGCGTTCCCCTTCGAACAGGTCTGAGGATTCCCGGCACGCCCGCCCACGGCGTCCCCCCACCGCGGCCCGGCGGCTCACGGGGACCGGGCCGGGGGCGCGCGGACCGTTCCCCGCCCCGGCTCACCGGGGGAAGCCGCGAGCCGGCGGGGTGGCCCTGAGCGGCGAGCCCGGCCGATCTCCTCGCGCCCGGCCACGGGCGGTGCCGCCGCGCACCGCGCCCGGTGTGGGCGCCCCGGGCGGGACCCGCCGCCCGGGCGGGGCGGCATACCAGGCACTATGGATGCGCGGTGACGTAAACGGGCAACGGGAGCGCAGCACAGTGGTGGACGTCCACGGCACGGTGGCGGACGGCTTCGAGCCGGTCCGGGAGGCCTTCGTCCGCAACTTCCAGGAGCGCGGGGAGCGCGGCGCGGCCGTCGCCGTGCACCGCGACGGCGAGAAGGTGGTCGACCTCTGGGCCGGCACCTCCGGCCCGGACACCGACGAGCCGTGGACCGAGGGCACCGCCCAACTGGTCCGCTCCGTCACCAAGGGGATCGTGGCGGCCGTGCCGCTCCTGCTCCAGCAGCGCGGCCAGCTCGACCTCGACGCGCCGCTCTCCACCTACTGGCCCGAGGCCAAGGCCGCCGGCAAGGAGCGCCTGCTGGTGCGGCAGGTGCTCAGCCACCGGGCCGGGCTGCCCGCGCTGGACACCCCGCTGACCCCCGCCGAGGCGCTGGACGGGGTCTCCGCGCCACGCGCGCTGGCCGCCCAGACGCCGGCCTGGGAGCCGGGGACGGCCCACGGCTACCACGCCATGACCTACGGCTGGCTCCTGGCCGAACTCGTGCTGCGCGCCACCGGCCGCACCGTCGGCCGCTGGATCGCCGAGGAGATCGCCGGCCCACTCGGGCTCGAACTGTGGTTGGGGCTGCCGGCGGCGGAGCGGCACCGGGTCGGCCGGATCGGCCCCGTCACCGCCCCGCCCCCGCCGGCCGCGGCGGGGCTGCGGGTCCGCGCCAAACCGTCCGTCACCGCCGCCTGGGAGGATCCGGGTTCGCTCACCCGGCGCGCGTTCGCCGCCGTCGCCCCGCCGCCGGCGGAGAACGCCCCGGACTACCAGGCGGCCGAGGTCCCCGCCTCCGGCGGGATCGCCACCGCCCGGGCGCTGTCCCGCTTCTACGCGGCGCTGATCGGCCCCGTCGCGGGCGGCCGGCGGCTGTTCGCGCCGGCCACCCTCACCCAGGCGCGGACGGAGGAGTCGGCCGGGCCGGACCGCGTCCTCGTCGTCAACACCCGCTTCGGGCCGGGCCACATGCTGCACGGGCCGTCCTGCCCGCTGCTCTCCCGCGGCTCCTTCGGCCACCCGGGGCGCGGCGGCTCGCTGGCCTTCGCCGACCCGGAGGCGGGCATCGGCTTCGGCTACGTCACCTGCGGCATGCAGCGCAACGTGACCGCCGACCCCCGCGCCCAGGCCCTCGTCCGCGCCCTGCGCTCCTGCCCGGCCGGGGACTGACCGGCCGGCAACTGACCGGCCGGCAACTGACCGGCGGGCGGCTGACCGGCCCCACCGGCCCGTCGGGACGTGCCGCCGGTGCGGCCAACGGCCGATCCGGCGGACGTCCGGACGGCGGGACAGTGCGCGGCGGGGCCGTCGACGGAACGCGGAGGAGAGGACCGGCCCGGGGCGACTCCGGTGCCGACACGGTTGCGGCCGGGAGGCTGAACCCCGGGACACCGAACTCCGGGACCACGGACGCCCGGTGATGCTCTCCGGCAACACGGTGTGCCGTGCCACGGGCCGAGTCGCAGGGGGTACGGCTTCCGGTGGATACGTGACCGCCCGTCACGTATCGGGAGCCGCCGGAGTGGGCGCTGCCGCTCTCGTCGCACGCGCCGGCGGTCCGGCCCGGCCCTCGCCGCGCCGGCCGCCGGGCGCGTCACGCGCCGGGAAACGCCGCGGGCGGTCCGGGAGGTGGCACGAAAGTGCCGCACCCGGACCGCCCGCGGTGAACGAACGGCGCTCCGCGCCCGTCAGCCCCCGGCGCGCAGGATGTCGGCGACGATCGGACCGGCCGTCTTGCCGCCGTGCCCCGCGGCCTGGGCGACGGCCGCCGCGGCCAGGTCGCCCCGGTAGGCGGTGAACCAGCCGTTGGGCTTCTTCTGCGAGTCCACCTCGGCCGAGCCGGTCTTGCCGCCGATGTCCCCGGAGAGCCCCGCCATGGCCTCGGCGGCCGTGCCGGAGGTCGCGGTGAGCTTCATCAGCCCGCGGAGCTCGTCGGCCACCGCGGGCGGCAGCGAGGACGGCGCCTTGGCGATCGCCCGGTCGTCCACGGACACCGGTACGAGCACGGGCTGGCGGAACACGCCCGCCTTCACCGTGGCCGAGACCGAGGCCATCGTCAGCGGGTTCATCCGCACCCCGCCCTGCCCGATGAGCGAGGCGGCCATGGGCGCGTCCCGCTGGGTGGGCACGGCGCCGTCGAAGGTGGCCACGCCCGTCTTCCAGTCGAGGCCCAGGCCGAAGAAGTCGCGGGAGACCTTGCCCAGGTCACTGCCGGACAGCTCCTTCGCCTGCGAGATGAAGGCGGTGTTGCAGGAGGCGGCGAAGGACTGCGCGAACGTCCCGCCGGCGATCTCGAACTTGTCGAGGTTCTGGAACTTCCAGCCGCCGTAGGAGGAGTACTTGGGGCACGGGTGCGCCTTCTGCGGCGACGCCAGCCCCTTGTCCAGCAGCATCGCCGAGGTGACGACCTTCATCGTGGAGCCCGGCGCCAGCGAGCCGCGCAGCGCCACGTTGAAGCCGTCGGCCGGGTTGTTGGCTACGGCGAGGATCTCACCGGTGCTGGGCCGCACCGCCACCGCGGCCGACCGGTCGCGCTTGGCGACGGCCTGCTCGGCGGCGGCCTGCAGACCGGCGTCGATCGTGGTCTTCAGCTCGCCCGGCTCGCCCTCGCTGAGCACCTTGAGCGTCTTGTCCGGCTGCTCGTCGCCCTTGTCGCGGCGGACGGCCACCTCCACGGCGGGCTTGCCGCCGGCCTTGTCGCCGTACCGCTCGCGCAGGCTGTCCAGGACCTCGGCGAGCGTGGGGTGCGCCTCCTTGGTCAGCTCCGCGCCGTCCCGGTCCAGGGCCTTGATCGGGGGCGCCTCGGAGTCGCCGGTGACGAGGGTGTCGCCCTTCCCCAGCTCCGGGTGGAGGACGGAGGGCTTCCAGCGGACGACGGCCTTGCCGGTCTTCTCGTCCCGGACGACCGTCAGGGAGGACTCGTACGCGAGTGAGGTCCGCTGCTTCTCGTAAGTGATCTCCGCGGTGGCGGTGAACGGGATCTTCGCGCCGGAGGCGGCGGCCGGCTCCAGGGTGACCTTGGTCACGTGGGCCTCGTCGCGGTAGCCGGTGAGGGCGGCGCGGGCGGCCTTCGGGTCGTCGGTGAGCGCCGCGGCCTTCCCCGGCTCGCCGGCGGCCCAGGCGGTGAGGAATCCCTCGGAGGTCTCCTGGATCTCCTCGGCGTCCGGCGGGCCCGTCCGCACCTCCGGGCTCTCGGGTGCGGTCCGCGCCGTGCCGCCGTTCCCGGCCGGCCCGTCGTCCGACGTCAGGGCGTGGACGCCGAAACCCGCCCCCACCACCGCCGCGAACACGCCACCGGCCACGGCGGCTTTCGCGCCACTACGCATCGGAGAAACCCCCACAGATCTCGGGTACTTGGAAGCTCGACCCCCGGTGTCAAGCGCAGTGCGGCGCACTCTACGGCATGGCCGCGGCCTCACACCCAGGTGTCCAGCCACATGCGGTCCTGCCAGGACTCCAGCGGAATCGCCTGCCCGGTGAAGAGGGGGAAGAAGTACACGAAGTTCCAGATGATCAGCAGGACGAGCACCCCGGCGCCCACCGCCCCGAACACCCGGCGCCGTTCCGGGGCGCCCGGCGGCCCGAGCAGCGCGCCGATCATCATCGCCACCGCGAGACAGAGGAACGGGGCGAACACCACGGCGTAGAAGAGGAAGATGGTCCGCTCCTGGTAGAGGAACCAGGGCAGCCAGCCGGCGGCCACCCCGCACAGCACGGCGCCCGCGCGCCAGTCGCGGCGGAAGAACCACCGGTAGAGCAGGTACAGCACCGCGAAGCACGCCGCCCACCACAGCATCGGCGTGCCCAGGGCGAGCACCTCCCGGGCGCACTTGTCCACGGTGTCCGCCGGGCAGCCGTCCTCGCCCGGCTTCGGCGACTCGTAGAAGTACGACACCGGGCGCCCCAGCACCAGCCAGGACCACGGATTCGACTGGTAGGGGTGTGGATCGACCAGGTTGACGTGGAAGCGGTACGCCTCCGCGTGGTAGTGCCACAGGCTGCGCAGCGCCTCCGGCACCCACGTCAGGTCCACCTGGGGCAGCGGGATCCGCACCCCGGCCAGGGACACGGCATCCGGCGAGAGGCCCCGGCGGCCCTCCGCCCAGTCGCGGAAGTAGCCGCCGCTCGTGGCGAACCAGCCCGCCCAGGAGGCGATGTAGGTGACCACGGCGACGGGGACGAGGGAGAGGAACGCCGGGCCCGCGTCCCGCCGCAGCATCGACCGGTACGGGCGCCGCGCTCCCGCGGTGCGGCGCGCCCCGGCGTACCACAGGACGGTCAGCACGCCGAACGCCGCCAGCACGTACAGCCCGTTCCACTTGGTGGCGCAGGCCAGCCCGAGGAAGAGACCCGCGGCGAGCCGCCAGGGGCGGGCGCCGAGCCGCAGCCGGTCCCCGACGGCGGGGTCGGGCCGGGCGGGATCCGGGTGTGCCGGGCCGGGGCCGCCGGACCGGCCGTCCGCCGCCGTCCCGGCGTCCGCGGGCTCCGTGCGGGAGAGGGGTGCCCTGGCCGTGCCGCCGGCCGGGCCGGCGGCCGTGGCGGCGCCGGTGCCGGCGTCCCCGGACCTGCCCGCGCCCTCGCCGGTGGCCGCGCGGGCGTCGAGCGCGTCGGCGAACCGGGCGCGCGCGGAGTCCCGGTCGATCAGCAGCGCGCCGAAGGCGGCCAGCACCCAGAACATCACCACCAGGTCGAGCAGCGCCGTCCGGCTCATCACGAAGTGCAGCCCGTCCACGGCGAGCAGCAGCCCCGCCAGGCAGCCCAGCGCGGTGGAGCGGAACAGGCGGCGGCCGATGCGGCAGAGCATCAGCACGGACAGGGTGCCGAGCACCGCCGTCGCGAACCGCCAGCCCAGCGGGGTGAGGCCGAAGACCGCCTCGCCCCAGGCGATCGTCCACTTCCCGACCGGCGGGTGGACGACGTAGCTGGCGTCGGGGCTGAGGGGGACGCGCTGCGGGTCGGCCAGGATCGCGGCGTTGGCCTTCTCCGCCCAGGTGCCCTCGTAGCCGTACCGCAGCAGCGACCAGGCGTCCTTCGCGTAGTACGTCTCGTCGAATATCACCGCCTCCGGGCTGCCGAGCTGCCAGAAGCGGAGCAGCCCCGCGAAGAGGGCGACGAGCAGCGGCGCGCCCCACGCGGACCAGCGCACCAGTTTCTCGGCGGTGTACGGATCCACGCCGAGGACGGTCCACACCCGGGTGCCCGCGGAGCGGAACGGCGGGACCAGCCGCTCGCGCAGCGGGACGCGGAGGTGCTCCGCCGGCCCGCGGTAGCCGTAGCGGCGCAGCCGGAGCTGCCAGGGCGTGCAGGCGGCGGTCCCGGTGGATCCGGCGGGCCCGGCCGCACCGTCGGGCGGCGCCGCGGAGGGCCGCTCGCCGAGCGCGGGCTCGTCGCGGGAGCCGGTGGCGGTGTCACTGGTCACCGCGCCATCGTAGGGAACGGCGGCGGAGGTCCGGCGCCGGACGGGCGGAGGGCCCCCACCCGCCGCCCGTCCGCCGCGGCGGGGCGCGGGGCGGCCGCCCGGGCCCAGGGGCGGCCGGGACGGCGCGCGGGAGCTGCGAGGATGGCCCGGTGACTGGAACGCTCGTACTGGCAGGGACACCCATCGGCGCGGTGGCGGACGCCCCGCCGCGGCTGGCGGAGGAGCTGGAGGCGGCCGACGTGGTCGCGGCCGAGGACACCCGCCGGCTGCGGCGGCTCACCCAGGCGCTCCAGGTGCGGACCCGCGGGCGCATCGTGTCGTACTTCGAGGGCAACGAGGCGGCCCGTACCCCGGAACTGGTGGCGGAGCTGGTGGGCGGCGCACGGGTGCTGCTCGTCACCGACGCCGGGATGCCCTCGGTGTCCGACCCCGGCTACCGGCTGGTGGCGGCGGCCGTGGAGCAGGGCATCCGGGTCACCGCCGTGCCCGGGCCGTCCGCCGTCCTCACGGCGCTGGCGCTCTCCGGGCTGCCGGTGGACCGTTTCTGCTTCGAGGGGTTCCCGCCCCGCAAGGCGGGCGAACGCCTGGGCCGGCTGCGGGAGGCCGCCGGGGAGCGGCGCACCCTCGTCTACTTCGAGTCCCCGCACCGGCTGGCCGGGACGCTCGCCGCGATGGCCGAGGTCTTCGGCGCCGACCGGCGCGCCGCCGTCTGCCGGGAGCTGACCAAGACCTACGAGGAGGTACGGCGCGGCCCGCTCGCCGAACTGGCGTCCTGGGCGGCCGAAGGGGTGCGCGGCGAGATCACCGTCGTCGTGGCGGGCGCCCCCGAACGCGGCCCGGCGGAGCTGGACGCGGGCGAGCTGGCCCGCCGGGTGCGGGTCCGGGAGGAGGCCGGCGAACGGCGCAAGGAGGCGATCGCGGCGGTCGCCACCGAGGCCGGGGTGCCCAAGCGCGAGGTGTTCGACGCGGTGGTGGCCGCCAAGACGGCCGCCGGCTCGGGGGAGACGACGGCCGGGGGTACGGAGCCGGAGCCCGGGCGGTAGCCGGCTCCCGGCCGGGCCGCCCCGGCGCGGAGCGCGGATCGTAGACTCGCCGCCATGGCGGCAGCGACGACAGCGAACGGGACCCCGGGGGACGACGGCGAGGGCGGTCGCGGGACCGGGAGCGGGACCGGAACCCGGAGCGCCGGCCGGCCCGTGGCGCCGGGCGAGCCCGGGGGAGTGGTGAGCGCGGGAGTGGCGAGCGCCGGGGCGTCCGGTGCCGTCGGCGCGTCCCCGGGGAGCGGTGCGGGGGGCGGGCCCACCGGGCGGGGCGGGTCCGGCGATGCCGGGCGGCCCGGTCCGGCCCCTGGAGGCGCCGGGGCCGGGAAACCCGCGAAGGCCGCGAAGGCCGGGAAGCCCGCCGGGGCCGGGAAAGCCGGTGAAGCCGGCGGGACCGGCAAGGCTGCCCGTGAAGCCGGCAAGGACTCCCCGCCCCCGCCGCCCGAACCGCTGCGCGTGCCGGTCACCGACTCGCACACCCACCTCGACATGCAGTCCGGCACGGTCGAGGCGGCCCTGGCCGCGGCCGCCGCCGTGGGCGTCACCCGGGTCGTGCAGGTCGGCTGCGACCTCGCCGGTTCACGCTGGGCGGCCGAGACGGCGGCCGCGCACGAGAGCGTCTGGGCGACGGTGGCGCTCCACCCCAACGAGGCGCCGCGGATCGTCCTCGGCGACCCCGACGGCTGGTCCCGGCAGGGGGCCCGCGTGCCCGGCGGCGACGCCGCTCTCGACGCCGCGCTGGACGAGATCGACGCGCTCGCCGCCCTCCCCCAGGTGCGGGGCGTGGGCGAGACCGGCCTCGACCACTTCCGCACCGGCCCCGAGGGCAGGGCGGCCCAGGAGCGGTCCTTCCGCCGCCACATCGCCATCGCCAAGCGGCACGGCAAGACGCTCGTCATCCACGACCGCGACGCCCACGAGGACGTGCTGCGGGTGCTGGCCGACGAGGGGGCGCCCGAACGGGTCGTCTTCCACTGCTTCTCCGGGGACGCGGCCATGGCCAGGACCTGCGCGGAGAACGGCTATTTCCTCTCCTTCGCCGGCAACGTCACGTTCAAGAACGCGCAGCCCCTGCGCGACGCACTCGCCGTCGCGCCCCTGGATCTGCTGCTGGTCGAGACGGACGCGCCGTTCCTGACGCCGGTGCCGTACCGGGGGCGCCCGGGCGGGCCGTATCTCATCCCGCTGACGCTGCGGGCGATGGCGCAGGTCAAGGGCGTTCCGGAGGACACGATGGCGGAGGCCGTGGCCGCCAACACCGACCGGGCCTTCGGCGCCGGCTGACCGGACGCGCGGGGAACGAAGCGCGGGGGCCGGACGCGCGGGTGACCGGACGCACGGGGGGCCCGGACAGGTGGGGCCCGGACGTCTGGGGCTCCTGAGGCCGGACGGGGCCGGTTCCGCGCCCGTTCGCGGCCTCATGATCCTCACACCGGGTAGTCGTACAACTGTGCTGAGTGGTGACATCTCCGCTACAGTCCGCCTCCGAACGCCGGACAGTGGAGCGCCGTGAGCACCTACCAACGACCGACCCGGCCGCCGGGTGAACCAGCGGCCGCCCCGGCACCTCCGTGGAACGGCGCGCCACCCGCCCCGCCGCCCCCGGCCGCGCCCCCGCGGTCTCCGGTCTCCGCGGCGCTCCCGGCCCGCCCACCGGCCGCACCGAGCAGGCCGAGCACGCCGGCCGTGCCGGCCCCGCCGCCCGCGCCGCCCGCGCCGCCTCCGCCGTCCGGGCAGCCGCTCCCGTACCCTCCGCCGTACCTCGCGGCCGATGGCCCCCCGCCGTACGGCTTCCGGCCCCCGGAGCCTCCCGGGCCGGCGCCCGCGGCCCCGCGTCCCGGGCCCCCCGCCGGGCCGCCTCGTCCCTACGGGCCCGCCCCCGTCCTCCCACCGCGGGAGGGGGACACCCTGCCCGAGCAGCACGGCCCGTACACGCATCCCCCGTACGACCCCTCCAGTGCGCGGACCGAGCCCCGGGACATGGTGGCCGGCCCCGCCGCCCCGCCGCGCCCGTCCCGCGCGCCGGACCCGCACGCCACACCGAACCCGGACCCGCACGCCACACCGAACCCGGACCCGCACGCCACACCGAACCCGGACCCGCACGCCGCACCGAACCCGGACCCGCACGCCGCACCGAACCCGGGCCCGGGGGCCGCACCGAACCCGGGCCCGGGGGCCGCGCCGGGCGCGGAGGGCGGGCCCGGCCCGTACGCCGTCCGCAGTCCGTACGCCGTCCGCAGCCCCTATGCCGTCCGGAGTCCCTACGCCGTTCCCGG